>CAWFLW010000006.1:0-308629 GCA_963816655.1 uncultured Alphaproteobacteria bacterium
ATCGTTGCGCTCGGCGGCACCACGGAAAACCTTACGATCAAGATGGGGTTGATTGGGACCGAGGTCTCCGATCCCAAGGCGCTCAGCGTGCCCCTCGATCAGGCGGAAATCCTTGTCACCAACAAGGAGTATGTCGGGCGTACTTTCGAGTCGTTCCGCGATTCCAACATTGCCGGCCAGCTCCAGATCACAAAAGTCGAGCGCGGCGGCGTGCCGTTCCCGGCGGGCCTCAAGACCGAACTGCAGCGCATGGACATCGTCACCGTTGCCGGCCTGAAATCCGCGGTCAACGAGCTCGCGGAAATGTGGGGGCGCATCGCCCGCACCAACACGTCCACCGACCTGTTGACGCTCGCGGCCGGCATGATCCTCGGCTTCCTGATTGGCCAGATCGAGTTTCCGGCCTTCGGTGCCAAGATCGGCCTCGGCAATGCCGGCGGACTGCTGCTGTCAGGCGTGATCGTGTCCTCGGCCGTGTCGCGGCTGCGCTTCTTCGGCAATACGCCGAATGCAGCGCGCAACGTGCTCGAGGATCTCGGCCTCGTCGTGTTCGTCGCCATCGTCGGCGTCAATGCAGGCGCGGGGCTGCTCGCGCAGCTCACCGGTGCGGTCGCGGCGAAGATCTTCATTGCCGGCTTCATCGCCTGCACCATTCCACCCTTCGTCGTCTGGGCGATCGGCTTCCACTTCTTCAAGATCAATCCGGCGGTCTTGATGGGTGGCGTTGCCGGCGCGCGGTCTCATTCCGGCCCGTGCCGTGAGGCCGCGGTGGAAATCCAGAGCTCGGTGCCCTGGATCGGCTTCCCGGTCGCCTATGCCGTCTCCGGCATCCTGCTCACCGTGTTCGGTTACTTCGCGATGATCCTCGCGCAATAGACCGCCCGCACATTTCGAGCCCGGACCATGGTGGTCCGGGCTCGAAACGGAAGAGAAACTGAAAAGGAAACGTTATGAAGAAAATCCGGACAGGGATGATGCTGGCCGCCGCATTGGGATTTCTGGCTTCATCCGGCCTGCCGACGCCGAGCCATGCTGAAACGGGCCAGGTGGCCGTTGTCTTCACCAAGGGCGGGTTCATCGTCGGCGTAGGCGGCGGGCAAGGCGTGCTCGTCTTCCGCGGCCAGAAGTACCCATTCACCGTGTCGGGCATGAGTGTGGGCTTTACCATCGGCGCCTCGACCACCAAGTTCGTGGGCAGGGCGCTCAACCTGCGCAGCCCCGGCGATCTCGCCGGCAGCTATGCGGCCGGTGGGGCGGGCGGGGCGCTCGCAGCCGGGGCCGGCGGCGTGCAATTGCAAAATGCCAACGGTGTCATCCTGCAGCTCAGCGGTCCCAAAGTGGGCCTGGAAGCCTCTGCCGCAGTTGGAGGCGTCACCATCACGATGCAATGAGGCATTGCCAGGGAGCCGCCTTGTGCGGCTCCCTTTGCATCGGACCCGGCTAGTACTGCTCTTCGACGAATTTCATCCGGCGAAGGCTTGCCTGGTCGTTATAGCGGCCCTTGTGGGTACGCTTCGGCAGTTTCACCTTGTCGCGCGCGACCTTCTTGTAGCCAATCGTCTTGATGATATGCGAAATGACGTTCAGCCGCGCCCGCCGCTTGTCGTCGGAGCGGATCAGGCGCCACGGTGCAGATTTTGTGTCGGTCGCCTCGAACATTATATCGCGGGCCCGGGAATAGTCGTACCAGCGATCGAAGGACTCGGTGTCCATCGGACTCAGCTTCCACTGCCGTAATGGATCCTCGATGCGTGCCTCAAAGCGGCGCTCTTGCTCCTCCATTCCGACCTCGAGCCATAGCTTGATCAGGATGGCGCCGCCGTCGACCGCGAATTTTTCGACTTGGGGGCATAGTTCCAGGAACCGCTTGTGCTCTTCCGGTGTGCAGAACCCCATGACGTATTCAACGCCGGCGCGGTTATACCAGCTGCGGTCGAAGATCACGATCTCGCCGCCGGCTGGAAACTGCTCGATATAGCGCTGAATGAACATCTGAGCTTTCTGCCGGTCGGATGGTGCTGGCAGAGCGATCACGCGGAACACCCGCGGGCTTACCTTTTCGGTGAGGGCCTTGATGGTGCCGCCCTTGCCGGCGGCGTCGCGGCCCTCGAACAGGATGATGACCCGAAGCTTTTTCGCCTTGACCCATTCCTGCAAATGGCAGAGCTGCACCTGCAGCTTGCGCAGCTCCTTCTCATACTCCTTGCGCTTCATCTTCGACGCAGCTTCGTCCTTTGCCATGCGCAATGATCCCCCGTGTGATCGCCAGTGGATGCGGAACGGCTAGCCGTCCCAGCTGATAGTAATACTGATATCGCCGGGCACGCCACCGGGGAAATCGACGATCTGATAGCGAATACGATAGCCGCGTGGCTTCAGATAATCGCTCCAGAGCTGGTAGATTTCCTTTGGAATCCCGTTCAGCGTCTTTTCCCAGCCTTTTTCCATCTGGTTGATGGCGCGGCCATGATCGGCGCACAGCGAATTCGGGAAGCGGTAGAGCTGCACTTCGGAGAGCCCGTTGCGCACCGCACGCTGGATTACGGTCGACGCCAATTGGACCTTCTCGTCCTCCGACAGGCCCGATGGCTTGCTGAGCTTGTCGGTCAGGGCCCGTTTCTCGGCTTCGGCTGCTGCCATCCGCTTGGCGTGCTCGTCAGCTTTTTGGGTCTCCTTCAGGGCGGCTTGCTTCTGGATTTCCTTCGCGTTTGGGATCAGTTCGTCGATCTTTGCGCGCATGACAGTGCCTCCTGAAAACATCTATCGTTGCGTTGCTTCACAAAGGGTGAGACGCAGCCAGTATGTACTCGTTGATCCAGATCAAGCATTGTCGGAGCAGGGTCCTCACACCATGTGAGGAACGGCCACCGAGCCCACCGTGCATCGAAAAAGGGGAAGCGAAATGGGAATTTCATCCGGCAGTGCCGCGTTCGCGGCGCTCGTCATCGGCGCGAGCATGGCGTTTGCGGGAAGCGCCGCCGCCTTCGACCTGAACGGCGCGTGGGCGACCGACGCCGAAAACTGCGCGAAGGTGTTCGTGCGCAAAGGCGCGCAGGTTTCCTTCACCGACATGTCTGACGTCTATGGCGGCGGCTTCATCGTCGAAGGTGACCAGATCATCGGCAAGTTCGCACGATGCCGCATCAAGGCGAAGAAGGATGACGGCAAGACGATCAATCTGGTCGCGGCCTGCGCCTCCGACATCATGCTCTCCAGCGTGCAGTTCAGCCTCAGGGAAGTGGATGCCAATGCCGTGATCCGCCTGTTTCCAGACATGGATGGTATGGAAATCAAATACGCGCGCTGTCCCGCGCCGTAGCGGAGCGGCCTTGCAGCAAGCGGCTTGATTCAAGTCAAGGCAACGCTCCGCCGAGCGCGCTGAATGGCGCGCATCCATGGAGGACCACATGACACAACTTCGGACACTGATCCGGATTGCGGCGACATCAGCCTCGATCGCCGTTCTCTCTCTTGCGACGACCCAAGGCGCTCGCGCCGACGATCCCGGCAAGATCCTGAAAGGCATGTCGGACTATCTGGCCGGCCAGAAGTCGCTTTCGGCGAAATTCGACAGCGACATCGAGGCCGTCACGCCGGAACTGCAAAAGATCCAGTTCACCAGCTCCGGCGAGATGAAGATGAACCGGCCCGACAAGCTGCGCATCCGCCGCACCGGCGGCTATGCCGATGTCGAGCTGGTCTATGACGGCAAGACCGTCTCGCTCTACGGCAACAACGCGAAGTCCTATGTACAGACCGAGCTCGCCGGCACGGTCGACCAGATGATCAATTCGCTGCAGGGGAAATCGGGTGCCGGCTTGCCGGGTGCCGACCTCTTGCTGTCCAATTCCTACGACGAGCTGATGGCCAACGTGATCGATGCCAAGCATATCGGTCAGGGCGTGGTTGATGGCGTCGAATGCGAGCATCTCGCCTTTCGCGGCCCCGAGACCGACTGGCAGATCTGGATCGAGCCCGGCGCAAAGCCGGTGCCGCGCAAATATGTGATCACCAGCAAGACGGTCACCGGCGCGCCGCAGTACACGCTGAAGATCAGGGACTGGAAGACGGACGCCAACGCCGACGGCGATTTTGCGTTCAAGGCGCCCGCCGACACGACCAAAGTCGCGCTCGATTCCGTCGTCATGATCGAATTCGACGAACTTCCCCCCGGTACACCCGCAGGAGCCAAGAAATGAAGACCTCGTCGCACAGACTGATCATGCTCGCCGCCGCCAGCGTAACCTTGGCCGCAGGCCTGCTCTGGAACGGGGAGACCACCGTGACCGGCGGCCTGATTTCCTCGGCCGAAGCGCGCATCGGACGTCCGTTGACGCCGATGAGCTATGCCGGCGTTGCGCGCCGGACCACGCGACGGGCCGTCGGGGGCGGTGGGCGCGGGCGCAGTCGCTGCCGGCGCCTATTACGGATCGGGTTGCGTCCAGGTCGTCGATGCCTACGGCCAGCTCGTCACGCGCTGCTGAAGGCTGACGCTGTCCGCGAGGCGTCGGATCGCGCGATCCGGCGCCTGTCAGCGCGGCCGTGGCATCTTGATGCCAAGCGCCCGTTCGGCGGCCGACATCACGGTGGCGCGCGGAGTTGACGCGCAATAGTCCTTCACGGTCTTGGCGGCCAGCGCGAACTGGTTGAGGTCGATGGTCGTGTTGCGGACGCTGGCATTGTAGTATCCGCTCAGCCACATCGTGACTCCGGCAAAGTCCTGAAAGCCGAGCTTTGTGAGCTCGCTACAGGTCAATTTGCTCATGTCGACCACCATCTTGTCCTCGGCAGCAGCGGGTACGGCCAGCGACACGATGATCGCGGTGACGACGACTAGTCTGTGCATGCTTGCCCCTCAGGCGGTTGCCCACATCGGACGGTTGCGAGATGCCTTCGACGAAGCTTTGCCAGGAAAGCCCGACTGTCTTGATCTGGATCATGGAAGGTCTACCCTGTCCAGCGCGGCCACCTGTTGCGGCTGCGTGGGACGCCCGCCACGGGAGGCGGGTTTCCTTGATCTTTGTCAAACCTCCGCCGGTCCGGACACGGGAAGCTCGCCGGACATTGGGATGGAGACGACGATGCTTGGTTGCAGCAAGAGCCTTGCTTGCGCTTGTTCTGACGCGGCGCCGCTCGCCGCGATGGCGCAAACACAGGACAATCAGCCCGCGCAGACCCAGCCGGCAGCCCCGGCGGCAGCGGCTCCGGCGCCTGCCGCGTCTCCTCCCGCCCAGCCACAGGCCGAGTTGCTCAAGCCCGAGCAGCTCGAGGCGCTGGTCGCGCCGATCGCGCTCTATCCGGACGAACTGCTCGCCAATTTGCTGGCGGCCTCGACCTATCCGCTGGAGATCGTGCAGGCGGACCGCTGGGCCAAGGCGAACAAGACCCTGAAGGGCGATGCGCTGAAGGCGGCAGTCGACAAGCAGGCCTGGGACGACAGCGTCAAGGCGCTGGTTTCTACCGCTGACGTTCTTGCCATGATGAGCGACAAGATCGACTGGACCAAGGATCTCGGCGACGCCGTGCTGGCGCAGCAGCCTGACGTGATGGACGCGATCCAGCGGCTGCGCGCCAAAGCGCAGAAGAACAACAAGCTCGTCACCACCAAGCAGCAGAAGGTCAGCGTCCAGAAGCAGGAAAACAGGGAGGTGATCGTGATCGAGCCGGCGGTAGCCGACACGATGTACGTGCCTTATTACGACCCCGCCACCGTCTATGGCGAATGGCCCTACGCGACCTATCCGCCGTACTATTTCGGCTATCCATCCTATATCGGCGCCGGCGTGATCGCGGCCGGTGTCGCCTTCGGCGCGGCCTGGGCGATCGGGCGCTGGGGCAACTACTGGGGCGGCGGCTGCCGCTGGGGCAACAACAACTTCTATGTCAACCGCACCAACATCAACAACATCGGCAACAACTGGCAGCACAACGCCGCCCATCGCCAGGGCGTTAGATACAACAACGCCAACGTCGCCAACCGCTTCGGCAACAACAATCTGAAGGCGGGCGCCGCCGATCGTATGGACCACCGTGGCCGCGACGGCGACCGAGCAGGTGATCGAGCCGGGGATCGCGCAGGCGATCGGGCAGGCGATCGGGCGGGCGATCGTGCAGGCGATCGAGGCCGGTGATCGCTCCAAGGGCGGCGATCGCGCAGGCGCGGCTGATCGCTCCAAGGGTGGAGATCGCGCCGGTGCGGCTGATCGTTCCAAGGGCGGCGACCGCGCCAAAGGTGGTGGCGACCGCGCCGGAGGCGGTGATCGGGCCAAGAGTGCTGGCAATCGCGGCGGTGGCGGCGGGCGCGACAGCGCACTCGGCGGCGTCTCGTCCGGACGCGCCGCCAATGCTGCGTCCGCGCGCGGCCAGATGAGCATGGGCGGCCGCGGTGGTGGCGGCGCTCCCGCTTTCGCCGGCGGCGGCGGTCGTGGCGGTGGCGGCGGTTTCGCCGCCGGCGGTGGAGGTCGCGGTGGCGGCGGTGGTTTCTCCGGTGGCGGCGGTGGCCGTGGCGGCGGAGGCGGCGGTGGAGGCCGGCGTTCCGACATCGCGCTGAAGCACGACGTGGTGCTGCTCGGCCATCTCGACAATGGCCTCGGTTACTACCGCTTCAGCTATCTCGGCAGCCAGAAGGCCTATGTCGGCGTGATGGCGCAGGAGGTGCAGGCGGTGATGCCGCAAGCCGTGACGCGCGGCAGCGACGGTTATCTGCGCGTCTACTACGACAGGCTCGGCCTGAAATTCCGCACCTACCGCGACTGGCTCGCCGCGGGCGGGCAGATCCCCACGCGATCGAGGATTTGACGATGACCAGCCATCATTCGCTCCCCCTCGCTCGCACCGTGCCTGCATCCTTGCTGCTCGCCGGCATGCTTTGCCTCGCGGCGCCGCACGCCCGTGCACAGCAGGCGTTCCCGTCGCCGGATGAAGCGGCAAGCGCGCTGGCATCGGCGGTCAAATCCGGCGCCCGCAGGGACATGCTGCGCGTGCTCGGCTCCGACGGTGAGGACATCATCTCGTCCGGCGACGCCGTTTCCGATGCCGAGTCACGTGCGCGCTTTACCTCCGCCTATGACGCAAAGCATTCGGTGAAGGTCGATGGCGACAAGAAGGCCGTGGTGATTTTGGGCAATGACGACTTCCCGTTCCCGATCCCGCTGATGAAGAAGAAAACCGGATGGGAGTTTGATACGGCCGCGGGCCGCCTTGAAATCCTGTACCGGCGCATCGGGCGCAACGAGCTCGACGCGATCCAGACCTGTCTCGCCTTTGTCGACGCGCAGAACGAATATGCCGAGAAGGATCGCGGCCAGGGCGCCGGCGTCTATGCGCAGCGCATCGTCAGCACCACAGGCAAGAAAGACGGCCTCTACTGGCCCGGCGACGACAGCCCGCTGGGCGAGCTTGCCGCACAGGCCGCCGGCGAAGGCTACAAGGTGGGGCAGGGGCCGATCCCCTATCACGGCTATTACTTCCGCGTGCTGACACAGCAGGGGCCGAACGCGCCCGGCGGTACGCTCAGCTATGTCGTCAAGGGCAAGATGATCGGTGGCTTCGCACTGCTCGCCTGGCCCGCCGAATACGGCAATTCCGGCGTGATGACCTTCGTGGTCAATCACAGCGGCGTCGTCTACCAGAAGGATCTCGGCAACTCCACCGGAGCGCTGGTCAGGCGCATGAACTGGTTCGATCCTGACCAGACCTGGAAGAAGGTCGATACCTCGGCGAAGTAAGCAGGGCGGGATCTGCGTCCTGGCATGTCGGCTAACGGCGCCAAGCGGACATCCGCCGAGGACACTGAAGGTGCCTCCTGAAAGCAATGAGAACGCTGCAAGTCGGCCGCGTTCCGGCTGTGCTTGGCAGCGCATGCTGAAAAAATCAACGTCTTGCAGCGGGTTGCCCGCGTAGTGGGGCAGATGACAATTGCACGTCCCGGCCCGAGAGTGTAATCCCGGCAAAAGGCGCGGCCGGGATGCTCTCCAGTTTCGGCGGTCCCAAAGCCCGGGGGGGATATGAGTTCAAACCCGTTGGTTCCAGACGCGGGGCCGGTTCGATCGACGATGCTGCCCTACGGCAGGCAAACTATCGATGACGACGATCGCAAAGCTGTAGAAAACGTTCTGAAAGGCGACTGGCTAACGACTGGGCCGGCGGTTTCCTCCTTCGAGACTGTCCTGTGTCAGGCCACGGGCGCACGCCAGGCGGTCGCCATGAACTCGGGAACAGCTGCGCTTCACGCCGCCACGGCGGCGATCGGCATACAGCCCGACGATGAAGTCATCGTGCCGGCCATTTCGTTCGTCGCAAGCGCGAACTGCGTCCTGTATCAGCGCGGCAAGCCGGTCTTTGCCGATCTCAGCACGGACACGATGAACGTCGATCCCGACGACATCGTGCGCAAGATCACCGCAAAGACAAAGGCCATCGTTGCCGTCGATTTCACAGGCCACCCCTGCGACCACGACCGGCTGCGCGAGATCGCGACCGCGCATAATCTGAAGATCATATCCGATGCGGCCCATTCGCTCGGTGCGACCTATCGGGGCAGGAATGTCGGAACCCTGCAGGAGATCACGGCGCTGAGTTTTCATCCGGTCAAGATCGTCACGACCGGCGAGGGCGGCGCGCTGCTGACGGACAATGACGAGCTTGCCAAGCGCGCCAGGTCGTTCCGGCACCATGGAATCGACATCGACCTGCATGCCCGTGCCCAGGGGCAGACTTTCGAGTACGATGTCACATCGCTCGGCTTCAATTATCGCATCACCGATATCGGATGCGCGCTCGGTTCCAGCCAGATGAGCAAGCTGAAGGGCTGGATTGATCGTCGCCGCGCTATCGCCGCGAAGTACAACAAGGGCCTGGCGCAAATCCCGATGCTGGAATTGCCGACGGAACGTGCCGATTGCCGATCGGCATGGCATCTCTACGTCGTGCGCCTCAACCTTGATATGCTGAGCGTGTCGCGTCGGGAGGTTTTCGCGGCAATGCGCGCCGAAAACATCGGCGTCAACGTTCACTACATTCCGATACCCTGGCTGACGCTGTATCGGAATCTTGGCTATGGACGCGGCCACTGGCCCGTCGCCGAGACGGAATATGAGCGAATGCTCAGCATCCCGATCTATCCCGGCATGACGGATCAGGATGTCGACGACGTGATCGCTGCCTTTGAGAAGGTGTTGCGCCGCTTCCGACGCTAGGCCACTGTCTTTCAAGCTAGCTGGCGTTCTCGCCGGTGATCACTTCGGCAGCGGCGCCCAAACCATCAGAAAGTTCGGCGAGTAGGCATGATCGCCAAGTGACGGCAGCTTGGCGGCGATCTCGTTGATCGGATGATCATAGCGCGGTTCTTCTCCGGCCATTTGCGCCAGCTTGGCATAAACCACCCGGGAGAGGATGTAGTAGAGATTACCGATATTCTCGCTCTGCAATTGCTTGAAGTGCTTCGGCACGAAGGCCTTCAGTTTTTCTTCGGAGAGATAGCAATTGTGCCAGCGCTGATTGATCGCCGGCAGACCGATGGAGGCGCGCAACTCATTGAGGCGACCGAGTCCTTCGGCGGTATTCTCGACGAGCACGAGGTGTCCACTCGGCGCCAACAGGTCCCGCAACTGCAGCAGGCTTTGCTCGTGCTCGTCTGTATTTGCCAGGTTGATCAGGCAGCGCTCGGTCAGCACGATGTCGAACTTCTTGCCCTTCAGTTCGACGTGCTCGGAAATGGTAAGGACGTTGCCAACGAAGAATTTCGCATTGGAAATCCCGGCCTGCCCGGCCGCTTGCTTGGCCGCATCGATCATCTTTTCGGAATAGTCGATGCCGATAAGCGTCGCGTCCGGAAATATCTGGGCCAGCTTGATGGTCGAGTATCCGTTGCCGCAACCGACATCCAGAATGGTGTTGTGGGTCAACCCCGCGAGGACGTCCTTGATCCGGTTGATCTCGAGTTCGCGATAGTAGTGATCCGGCGCCGTCGCCAAATCCGACGTGCCGAAATCTTGTGCCTGCTTCTCCCAAAAGGAAAGGACGGGATCAGTCATGACGCTCTCCTGAGATCCTCGAGGCAACAAGCCGGCAAGGTCGGAATGACAAATTGGGCGATGGGTTTCAAGCGGTAGCCGCTGGCGAAATTGCGCCTGACATACAGGTTGATTTGACAATTCGTCAACTGTACAGTTCTTGCTCTGACCAACCGGTTGATCGTCGGCAATGCTGCAAAAATTGGCGATTCGAACCAGTTCCGTTCATGATTGAACACGACCTCGCGCGTGGAACGAGCTGGTGCAAAATGCGGACAATTTGATGCGCGTTCTCGCCGTCGTGCCGGCGTTCAATGAGCAGGAATCGCTGCCAGCGCTGGTCTCCGAGATCGTCGCTGCCGGCTACGACGTCGTCCTGGTCAACGACGCATCGACCGACAGGACCGAGCAGGTAGCGCGCAGGACCGGCGTGCCCTTGATCTCGCTCACCAACAATCTCGGCATCGGCGGTGCGGTACAGGCGGGCTTCCTTTATGCCGTTCGCTACGGTTACGACATCGTCGTGCAAGTCGACGGCGACGGACAGCACGATCCGCTGCAGATCCCGGTTATTTGCGCACCGATCATTGCGGGCGAAGCCGAATGCGTCGTCGGCTCGCGCTATCATCCCAGCAAGCCCGACCTGAACTACAAGACGCCGGTTTTTCGACGAATGGGCATGCGGTTTTCGACCGGCATCCTGAAGGCCGCTACCGGCTTGCGCATCACCGACACAACGTCGGGCTTTCGGGCGCTTCATCGCAGTGCCGTGGCGTTCTTTTCGCAAAAATACCCATCCGACCACCCGGAAGCGGAAGCGCTGCTGGTGCTCTATCAAGCCGGCTTCCGCATCGTTGAGGTTCCGATTACCATGCGGGCACGGACCGCAGGCTCGTCGCTGTTTTCGCTGTTCCGGGCAGCGGTCTACCCGCTACGTGTCACGATTGGGTTCCTCGGCCAGATCTTCAAGACTGTTTCAAGATGACGTCATTCGCACGCGATATCCAGATCGTCTGCTTCGGAACCCTGGTGTTCCTTGCTCTCTATACGCTGTGGCTGTCGCGGTATCGAGGGCTTGATGGCCATCTTACGGTCCGCTGGTTGCTGCTTCTGGGCGCAGCGCTGTTGACGATCCTGTTCTGGCGATACCTGCCCTTCTTCAGCGTGACGTCAAATTTGCAGGAGCGTGAGCTGCTGCTGATGGTGACGGTGCTGCTGTTTGGTTTCGTCGTATTTCTGATGCTCGACCTGCTGGTACGCAGTTCGCGTCAGTCGGCCCAAATCAAGCGGCTGACGCAGGAACTCGCGATCCAGCGCGAGCGCATCGACCGCCTCGCGCCGAACGATGCTGCGGCCGATGATGCGCTGGACGCTCTTCCATCCGCGCTGCCGCGTCGTCGCGGCCACAGTTTATCGATGGTCTCCATCCTCGCTTGCCTATGGATCGCGGTCTGCGTGGCGTTCTACGTGGTGGAAGGCCTGGGATTCAACTCGTCCTGGTATCCACCTTTCCTCAAGGCGTCTCTCTCAGCCGGCTATCTTGAATAGCGGTCTTCGCGCCAGATTGTCCCATAGCCGCTCAACCCGGCTTCTTGAAAACCATCCTCATGGCGTCGAACATGTTGGCCGGAATGCCGGCGGTCCGAAGCGGCTTCGGAAGGGGCGGTTTCCAATTGATGCCAAGCATCGACAGGCCCTGCGAGATCACCAGTTCCAGCGGGACCAGCTTCCAGGGATGTGACACGTGTACTGTTCGCAGGCCGAGATTGTCGAACATCGTCGACAGCGATTTCGGCGTAAAATACCAAAGGTGCAAGGGCGGAGTCATCAACCGCCATTTTTTACCGGTTAGTCTGGCCGGAATCGAGCTCCAATCGCCTGTCGTGACGAGAACCACCCCGTTCGGTGCTAGATATTTTTCGAGCAAGGCCGCGGTGTCGGCGACCGTGTCGATATGCTCGATGACGTCGAGCAGAACGATCGCATCGAATGGCCCGTGACGCTGCAGATAGTCTTCCGTCACGACGCCCTGCTGGACATGGGTTAGCCCAGTCTTATGGCAAAAATCGACCGCGGCTTCCACGACCTCGAAGCCATAGACGTCGAAATGGGCCCCGGCCTCCTGGAGGAAGAAGCCGTAAGCGCAGCCAATCTCCAGGAGCTTGCCGCCACCGGGTAACAGCTTTATCAGAAATTGCAGCTGCTCGCGAAATTCCCGCCGAAGGGTCGCCTCGCTGCCTTCGTAATCGAGATAGGCTCCCTCCACCTCCCCGGTAAAATAACCTTCGCTGTAATGAGCAACTGGATCGAAGTGATCCACCTGCGTGCGGCCGACGCCACAGTCTTCGCAGCGGGTGATGTCGAAGCCGTTCTTCCGCATGACTATTGGGCGCTGCGATCGGCTGCCGCAGACACAAGTCTCATTACTATCGAGGGCAGGCGACGCCATCATGCTCAACGTTGAACCTCACCCAGGTTTCGTCCAGGCAGTTCCTGATGCAAAATCGAAGCAGTACTGCTGCCATCGCCATCAGGATGGTGGAACGTCGGAAAGGCTCGACGCATTTTTCGTGCACGCCTTGCCGATCCCGAAAACGTAAAAACTCTTGGTCTCTTTGATCTGACAAAATCCCGGCTCAGGCCGCCTGGCTCTCGCTGCCGCTGCCACGTTTTCAATTTGAGTGAGGTCTACCACCAGGAATTTGAATTTGCGTTCCTCCACAAAGGTCCAGAACTCGGGGGAACGTTTGGCAAGCAAATTTGTGGCGTCGGCCATTTCGGCTGACTTGCTCATCGCTGCGAGGAGGTCGGCGCGCAGCCACAGGCGGGGGTATATGAGTGAAAGCACCCGATCGCCGGGCTCAGCGACCCGATTGACTGCATAGAATGCGGATACGGTCTGATCAAACGTGAACAGTCTTTCTTCGTCGCCGGTACGGAAATATTCGATGGCCGCACCAGGGGCGAATATCCCTTTGGACCGCGTGGCAACATGGAATGGCGTGTACAGCAATGCCACGACCGTGGCCGTCACAACGGTGACTGAGAGGATTGTTCGTTCTCGACTCGCGTAAGCGGCTGCCGCGGCGGCAGGGATCGCGAAAAGCATCAAGGTCGCCAGGAAGTAGCGCGGCATGAAGATCGACGGCATCAACGCCATCCAAATTGCAGTGGCAACGATCGTCGAAATGGTTATTGCTGCCAGCGGGCTCGAAATCTTTCGCTCTGTTCTCGGCATCAGAAAAAACAGGGGAATGAACGCGAGCACCAGGGGTGACAGCGTTCCTGCCTGAGCCCAATACCGTCCGTAGGTGAGGGCGATCGGATAGCTCACGATCAACCGGAATATGGTCTGGTCAGAGTACCATTTGCTCTCCGCCAGGCTTGCACCTGAACCGATTGGCGCCCGGAATATGATGAGGTTTTTGACAAGGAAGGGGCATAGACCAAGCACCACAAAGCCAAGAAACAAACAGGTGGCCAGTACTGTCCGTCCCATCCGCAGCGACAGCGGTTTCCAGGCGCGAACCGTTATCTCCCGAAACCCCGCACCCAGGCTGTTCCAGAAGATCAACAGCATAAAGCCGGGCAGCAGCGTGATTATGTAGGGGAATTTTGCAGCGGCAGCGAAGCCGCAAAAGAGGCCTGACAGCGCGATGCTGTTGATACGATGGACTGAGCGCCAGGACAGCAAGGCGAAGCACACCCCGATCAGCGCGGGACCGATCGCAAAAGTATCGGTCTTGCCGCTGCCCCAAAGTGCCAGTGCCGCCGACGATGTCAGCAACATCACCGCAGCGAGCACGCCGGCCCTCACTGTTAGTTTCGCGATGCGGGCAACCCAGTACATTGCGAGGATCGCAGGAAAAAAATTGACCCATTCGTACAGCCGTGCGCTGGCGCCGGGCGAGCCCAGCAGCATGAGGCTCGAATAAAGCAACTCTCCTGTCATTATCACCCAGGAGAACGATTCATACCCGGGAAGCACATCGAGATGGCCGGTGTGGGCGATCAGCTTGGCGGCCGCGAGATAGAACGCCGTCGCGTCAACTTCCAGCAGGCTCCGTCCCATCGACGAGGCGCCATACGCATACAAAAAGGCTGCAAGGAAGGCGATTGCGCGCCAGGCAAGCGGCGCCCTGTTCCAGGCTTTCCAGGCTTCGACGCCGGCAACGCCAAGTTCGTATCGAGAATACCAAAGCCCGATTGCCGCCAGCATTGCGCCCGGGATTACCGTGCCGAGCACTGCTGCAGACGTGAGTACTCCGCACAGCGCGAGAACGACAAAAAACCCCGCGAGCAGGGATTGGCCCAGGAAATATGCAGCAACAAGCCGGAAAGCGATCGGCAGCCTTCGCCGCTCCTTCCAAAGCAGCGCCATCCCGCAAATGCCGTAGCCGAGGCAGGCAAGGGACAGCAGAATTACGGGATAACTCATAGTGATGAACACCATAGCTGTTCAATTACCGGGCCGCGAGGCGGAGAGCAAGGTAACGAGAACGAGCCGCAGCGCGGCCGCCCGAATCCAGCATGTGCGCTGCCGCTCGGGACACTGACTGCATGAAGTAGACATCGGTTGCTGACCAAAATATGCTCGCCTTTTCCGGGAGGCGGGGTCATGAAGCGTTGCGCTGTTTTGTTCACTCTCTTGCTGGGTCTGTTCGCGGCCGGTTCGGCCGACGCGCGCGGACCCTACGGTTCGATCAGCGTCGGCAATTGGACCGGGGGCGCCTTCACCAACGACCAGACCGGCGAGTTCTCGCATTGCGCCGCGACCGCCGCCTACCAGAGCGGCATTATTTTCGTCGTCATGATCGATGCGGCGCCAAGCTGGAGCCTCGGCTTCGCGCATGAGAGCTGGAAACTGACGAAAGGCGAAGCGTTTCCGATCGCGCTGACGTTTGACGGCCAGCCGCCCGTCAACGTCCGAGGCGTGGTGGTCGGCGACAAGCTGGTGCGAGTGCCGATGCCCGATACCTCTGCCCTGATCAAGCAGTTCCAGAAGGCGAAGACCATGAACGCCTACGCGCAGGGCCAGCTGTTCCAGTTCAAGCTGGACCAGACCGCGCAGCTTCTGCCATCGCTCGCCAACTGCGTTGCGAAGGTGAAGCAATCGGGCCTCGCCAATGCCAGCGACTTTTCGGTTTCCACGCCGCCGAAGCAGGCGGTGGCACCGCCGCCCGGCGGCAGCCTCAGGCCCGGGCCGCAGGCTGGCCCTGCCGACATCCAGATCGAGGCGGTCGAACTGGCCTCGAACTTCATCCTGAAGACCTCGCTGCGCAATCCGCATGTGCTGAGCCGCAGTGAAACTCCGCCCGCCATCGCCACGAGCGGCGCCGCCTGGCGCTCCGACGAGGCCGCAGGTTTCGTCCGCATCATCCCGCCGCGCGAAGGGATGAAGGGGATCGATGTCACGGCGGCCGTCGTCGCAGGCGATGCCAAGGATTGCGGCGGCAAGTTCGCTTCCGGTCGCACCAGTGAACTTGTCGACAGTGACGTGGTGTTCCGCGGCTTCTCCTCCTGCGAGGATTCGGCCGGCGCGCGGATCTCGCAATATTTCCTGGTGTCGCGCAAGAAGGGCGGCTTCGTGCTGTTCTCCGTCGTCTCCAACATGAAGACGGAAGAAGCGCGAACAGTCGCCAAGGACGAGCGGCTCGCCGATTTCAGGAAGGCGGCCTGGGTGGTGGTCAACCAGTAGCGCGGCTTGCGTCGGCGAAGCGCAACGGAGCCTCAAGTCTCTAGCGAATGCGCAAAAGACGAAGCGGGATTATGCTGAAACTGATCGGGTTCGGCGCTAGGCGATGTCGGCATGCGCGCGCCGAAGTGCATGCGCGATCGCATGTCCTGGTGCAGGTTACCTTCAGCGCTGCGCCGCCGCGGGCATCCTGGCGGCTTTGTTCCCGACGGTGAGCTTCGCGGTCGCGACCGTCAAGCAGCTTCGCGCGCGTCGACAACCGGTGTAAAGCCGTAGGGATGCAGGTCGGCGAACTCTTCATTCTTGGCTTCTTCGGCAAAACGATCCCCGGCTGGCTGCGCGAGTTCGCCGCCCGCTTCGGGCTCGGCGGCGTGATCCTGTTCGATTATTCCGTCCGGACGCGGCAATACGACAACAACATCGACTCCCCCGTACAGGTGCGGGCGCTCTGTTCGGAGATTGCCTCGCTGCCATCCTCTCCGATGGTGTTCATCGACCAGGAGGGTGGGTTGGTGCGACGGCTCAAGGAGACGCGTGGGTTTTCGCGCCTTACCGAGCGCGAGGGATTTCAACCAGCTCGCCGCTGCCGAGAAGCGCAGCATCCTGACAGCAAGTCTCAATGAGCTACGCACGCTCGGGATCCGCTTCAATTTTGCGCCTGTCATCGACGTCGACGCCAACCCGGACAATCCGAGCATTGGCCGAATCAAGCGCTCCTTTTCGTCCGATATCGATGAGGTCGAAGCCAACGCATTGCTGATGAGCGAGATAGCGTGCGCGGCGCGCATAGGACTTTGCCTGAAGCACTACCCCGGCATTGGCGGCGCCAGTGTTGATTCGCATCAGGACTTCATGGACATTACGGACGCGCTGTCGGCCGATCAGGAAGAACTGTTTTATGCCCTGGCGCCAAAAATGTTCGGCGATGCGGTATTGGTCAGCCATGCCATTGTCAGGCAATGGGATCGCGACAATCCGGCGACGTTGTCGCCGGTGGCGATCGGACGGTTGCGCGCGCGTCTTCCGGAAACCCTGCTGATTACGGATGACATGCAGATGCAGGGATTGCAGAAAGCGCTCGGGACGTGCGCCGCCAGCCTTGCGCTCGCTGGCGGCGGGGATCGACATGCTTTGCATCGGCAACAATCTTTTCGACCAGGAAGCGGAGATGGTGGGCATCGCCGCCGCCGTCGAACGCGGTCTGCGCGACAAAGCGCTCGATTCCGCCGCCATTGCCGGTTCGATCGATCGCGTCCGCAAGCGCAAGGCTCTGCTTGCCTGACGCCTCCCCCGAGGTCGATCGCCCGACGCATGTGAACCTGCTCACACTTCCCGCCGCCGATCGGGGCTATAGGGTGCTGCGCCCGGGAGAGTTCGGCATCAAGGGATGACACCATGTCTACGCGGCGGATGGCCTATTGGTGGTTGCGGTTTGTCATTTCGGGGCGGTTCATCGAAAAATTCCTGAACCTGCGGCGATCTGGCCGTTCGTGAATTTGTCCGGAACCGGCCGCCCAAATCGTTAACCCGACCCTCGTGAGACTACGGATATATGCCTGCCCCTTGGGCAGCTTTGGGGACGTCGGAACCCGCCCCCAGTGCTCGCGCGGATATCGAACGATGCCAATTTGCGCGTGACTTCAAGTACTAACAACCAATACGAACGGTCTTGCCCTTCGCATCTGCGAGCGCCTCCCGTAATCCTACGGTCGGGGAAATTAACCATATTGGAGGACGGAACCGGTAATTTGGGTTCCATGGCAAAGCACGATCACCACGCCGACGATACGCTTCCTGCAAAGTGGGCGGAAGCGAACCCGCATCTCGGGGGCGATCCGGGTATCGTGCAACTGTCGGCCGTACCGGCCCGGGCAGCCGAGGATGCCGCCGCGGCGATCGCGCGCCAGCTCAATGGCCCGTTGACGGCGCTGATGCTCTACATGAACGAACTCAAGCAGCAGAGCCATCAGTTTTCGCAAACGCCGGGCAACCGCATCTACCTGCAGCAAGTCGTCGAAAATGCCTTGCAGCAGACCGAGCGCGTCTATGCCCTGGTCAAGCAGCTTGCCGAGGGCCCTGCCGGAAGCGCCGAGGCGGTCCAACGCAAGTCCGAATGCGCCAGCGGTCGGGCCCGGGACCACGCTCCGGGTGTCATGCTGGCCTCGGAGTCCGACCAGAAGCCGTTGACCCGGCGCGAACGCGAAGTTCTCGGGCTCATCAGTGAGGGCTGCTCCAACAAGCAGGGCGCCATGCGCATGCAGATCAGCCCGCGCACCTTCGAGAGTCATCGCGCCGAAGCCATGCGCAAGCTCGGCGCGCGCAACACTGCGGATCTGGTCCGCAAGGCGCTTCTGCTGCACCCCGCCTGAACCTGCGAGCCATCGCGACGCGTGCGCAAGCCCGCGGCGTTCGAGTCCTGTCGATTGATTGAGGGGAGCGGCCTTGCGTGCGATCTACGCGCGCCGGCTCAGCGGCAATCCCCGGCGAATGCGCGAGCGCTCGGGCGCAAGCTGCCGGTCCTCACCCTGGATTCGCTCGGGATCAACGTGACGACCCAGATCGAAGGGTTGCTGGTCTTGTTCTCAACGATGGACCGCACCAGACCGGTAACCGCCGATCCGCCCGACCAGAACGTTGCGGTCCGGCCGTTGAACTGTGCGATACGGAAACGCCGAACTTCCTTCTGGTCGGCTGTTTCAAAGGTGATCATCGAGCTCTCCTGTGCTCGCATGACTATCGCTGTTCATCGTTATTCGTCTGTGAAAATTCGCAACCGTAAAAGTACGGTTGCAGCGAGAGCGTTTCCTGTTCAGGCGTGATCCCTGTCGACAAGCGGGGCACCGCTTTCTCCGTCATGTCTGCCCGGGAAACACGGCTTCCATCTTGGTTTTCAGGGTGGCGGCGTTGAACGGCTTGACGATGTAGTTGCTGACACCGGCCTTCTTCGCGGCAATCACGTTCTCCGTCTTCGACTCCGCGGTGATCATGATGAAGGGTGTCTGGGACAGTTCCGGACTGGCGCGCACTTCCTTGAGAAGATCGTAGCCGGTCATCGGCTCCATATTCCAGTCGGAAATCACCAGGCCGTACTTTTTGCCCTGCATTTTGGCGAGCGCGGACGAGCCGTCGCTGGCGTCATCGACGTTCTCGAATCCGATCTGCTTGAGTAGATTGCGGATGATGCGGATCATGGTGGCGTAGTCGTCGACCACCAGGATCGGCATCGACAAATCGAAGGCCATGGCATTTTCCCCGCGCTGTTTGCTTGCAGCCGAATGTCGCTGCGTCACTGAAGGCATTGGCGCGCGCATTCGTGCGCGCCTGCCTTGCGACAAATACCAATGGTCATTGAACGGCGCGTTAATTGGCGCGTTGCAAATGCTGCTGCGACTTTTCGCACTACGTATAAATACGGGCGGCAACGCCACCGCACGTGCTGACAGTCAAGCCATGCTGCGCAGCCGCAGCAACCTGTCGTACTGCGCCTTGGCGTGCGCATAGCATTCGCAGGAGGTTCGGCCGAGACCGTCGAGATTTGCGATCTCGATATGTCCGCGGCTGTAGTGAATGTAGGCGGCTTGCTGCAGCGTCGAGGCCACCAGCGAAACGCTGTTGCGGCGCGCGCCAATCATCTGCGCCATCGCTTCCTGCGTCAGCACGAGCTTGTTGCTGCCTGACAGGTCGTGCATCTGCAGCAGGCAGCGCGCCAATCGCGCCTCGACCGTGTGCGCCGCGTTGCATCCGGCGGTTTGCTGGATTTGCGCATGGACAGCCAGCCCGTGTCGTACCAGCGCGGTCCGCAGCGTTGCACTCTGGTCGGCGGCCACACGAAGCCGTTCGATATCGAGGCTGGAGGCGACGCCCGGGACAAGCACGACAGCTTCGTTCAGCGCCGTCGTATCACCAAGCGCCGAGAACGCACCGAAGATGCTGTCGCGGCCGATCATCGCGATCTGGACGTGCTCGCCTCTCGCGAGCTTGACGACCAGGGAGATGATGCCGCGGTGCGGCAGGTAGGCGCGCTTCATCGCTTCATCGACCTCGACGAGCACCAGCTCGTGGGTGAGGTCGACCGTCTTGAGATGAGGACGGAGAAGCTCGAAATCGTGTTCCGAGAGCGACGCCAGAAACCCATTAGGGGGACGAGGAGCGGGGATCATCTGAGCCTCCCAGCCAAGGGGGAGCACGATGGCGCGAAGGCGGTGCCCCGAAACATATGTACGATATCCGGCGTATGCGTTAAACTGGCAAATCAGCGCAGTGTTCGCGCATCGGAGCACCACGGCGCATTGCGATGCCAGACGGGCGTCTCGCTCCGCCCGCAGAGAGAGTGTGTTTCGCCGAGGCGACCCGTGCGGCCGATTGTGCCGACGCTTGAGGAGGCGCATCGCGGTGGCAACCTTATGCACGTCGAGTGGCAGACAGGCGCGCCGCGCCCGGCCGCAATGGGGCGTTTCCGATTCGCGTGACCTTGCAGCCATTGCAGCGTAGGGTCGTCAACGTGACGAGGGAGGCGGTGATGTCCCGCATTCTGGTTGTCGACGATGATCCTATGGTCTGCATGGCGATCGAGATCTATCTCGCGCGCCACGGCTTTCAGGTCACCGTCGCTGATGGTGGTGAAAGCGGCCTTCGGGCGCTCGACGGCGCGCGCTTCGATCTGATGGTCGTTGACATCTTCATGCCGCATATGCGCGGGTTCGAGTTCGATCAGGGTGTTTCACGAGAGAGCGCCGTCTATCCCGCTGATAGCGATGTCCGGCTATGCATTTGCCAATGTCGACGCACCGGCTCCGGACTTCCTCAGGATGGCGCTCGAGCTTGGCGCGGCGCGCTGTCTGCGCAAGCCATTTGCGCCGGCGGTCCTGATCGCATTGATCAATGAGTGCCTGGCGGAAAGCCAGATGCGCCCGGCGAGCGCCGCTCGGCTGTTATAGTAAACGCATCATTACTGAAATGCGCGTTGGCGCGGATTGCGATGCGCGATGCAATTCCCGAAAACTTCGATGTGAGATGACGCTCGCGATTGCCAGCGGGCATCCGCTATTTCCCAGCAACTTACATCTGCCGCCACAGCCGAAGCACCGTCCGTATTTGCACGGAGCGCGAAATTAACGTGGCCGTGAAGCAGGCGGCGTTATCGATTGTGGGAGCTTCGTGACGCGACGCTTGTCATTCCGAGGCGCCGCTCGATCGGAATGCCGATCACCCGGGATCGGCATGGACTGCGACAATGGCCGGCAGTTGGCCATGACAATCTGGAAGGCGGACGCTGATGGACGATCTTTTGCGGGAATTCCTGACGGAAACCAACGAAAGCCTGGACACGGTCGACAATCAGCTGGTGAAGTTCGAGCAGGAGCCGAACAACGCCAAGATCCTGGATAACATCTTCCGTCTGGTTCACACCATCAAGGGCACCTGCGGCTTCCTCGGTCTGCCGCGGCTGGAAGCTTTGGCCCACGCCGGCGAGACGTTGATGGGCAAGTTCCGCGACGGCATGCCGGTGACGGCGGAAGCCGTCACGCTGATCCTGTCCTCGATCGACCGCATCAAGGAGATCCTCGCTGGCCTTGAAGCGACCGAAGCCGAGCCCGAAGGCAACGACCGCGACCTGATCGATCAGCTGGAAGCCATGGTCGAGCGCGGCATGGCGGCGATGTCAGGCGTCGGCTTTGCCGATCGCGGCTGCTGGAGCCGCGGCCGCTGCCGAGGCCGCCGCGATCGTGGCTTCACCGCCGACCCAACCCGCTGCTCCCGCCGAACCCAAGCTTACCCAGGGCACGCTGATCGACCAGACGCTGGAGCGCCCGCTGCGCCCCGGCGAAGTCTCACTCGATGAACTCGAGCGCGCCTTCCGCGAGACCGCCACTGAGGCCGCACCCGTCGTGGTCGCCGCCAAGCCGGCCGCCGCCGTCGAGGCCGAGGCGCCGAAGAAGGCGGCAAAGCGCCCCGTCGTTGCCGAAGGCGACATGGCCGAAGCCGACAAGGTCGCCAACCAGTCGATCCGCGTCAACGTGGACACGCTGGAACATCTGATGACCATGGTCTCCGAGCTGGTCTTGACCCGCAACCAGCTGTTGGAGATCTCCCGCCGCAACGAGGACACCGAGTTCAAGGTGCCGCTGCAGCGGCTCTCCAACGTCACCGCCGAGCTGCAGGAAGGCGTCATGAAGACGCGCATGCAGCCGATCGGCAACGCCTGGCAAAAGCTGCCCCGCATCGTGCGCGACCTCTCGGGCGAACTGGGCAAGCAGATCGAGCTTGAGATGCACGGCGCCGACACCGAGCTCGACCGCCAGGTGCTCGACCTCATCAAGGACCCGCTCACCCACATGGTGCGCAACTCCGCCGACCATGGCCTGGAGACCCCCGCCGAGCGCGCGGCTTCCGGCAAAGCCGGAGCAGGGCACCATTCGCCTGTCCGCCTATCACGAGGGCGGCCACATCATCATCTGCATTGCCGACAACGGCAGAGGGCTCAACACCGAGAAGATCAAGGCCAAGGCAATCTCTTCCGGTCTCGTCACCGAGACTGAGCTGGAGAAGCTGACCGAAGCCCAGATCCACAAGTTCATCTTTGCGCCGGGCTTCTCAACGGCTGCCGCCGTCACCTCGGTCTCCGGCCGCGGCGTCGGCATGGACGTGGTGCGCACCAATATCGACCAGATCGGCGGCACCATCGACATCAAGAGCGTGGCCGGCGAGGGAAGCTCGGTCACCATCAAGATCCCGCTGACCTTGGCCATCGTCTCCGCCCTGATCGTGGAAGCCGCCGGCGACCGTTTTGCCATTCCCCAGCTCGCGGTCGTCGAGCTGGTGCGGGCGCGCGCCAACTCCGAACACCGCATCGAGCGCATCAAGGACACCGCGGTCCTGCGGCTGCGCAACAAGCTGCTGCCGCTGATCCACCTCAAGAAGCTCTTGAAGATCGACGACGGCTCCACAAGCGACCCCGAGAACGGGTTCATCGTGGTGACCCAGGTCGGAAGCCAGACCTTCGGCATCGTGGTCGACGGCGTGTTCCACACCGAAGAGATCGTGGTCAAGCCGATGTCGACCAAACTGCGCCACATCGACATGTTCTCCGGCAACACCATTCTGGGCGATGGCGCCGTCATCATGATCATCGACCCCAATGGCATCGCCAAGGCGCTGGGTGCGGCCGGCAATGCCGCCCATGAGATGGCCGACGAGCATGCCGCGCGCGTCTCCACGGCCGAGCAGATGACCTCGCTTCTGGTGTTCCGCGCCGGCACCGCCCAGCCCAAGGCGGTCCCCCTCGGCCTCGTCACCCGCCTGGAAGAGATCGCCGTCGACAAGATCGAGCTCTCAAACGGCCGCTACATGGTGCAGTACCGCGAGCAGCTGATGCCGCTGGTGCAGATGGCGGGCGTCACCGTCCAGAGCTCGGGCTCCCAGCCCATCCTGGTGTTCGCCGACGACGGCCGCTCCATGGGCCTTGTGGTCGACGAGATCATCGACATCGTCGAGGAACGCCTCAATATCGAGGTCGCAGGCTCGCAAGACGGCATTCTGGGCTCGGCCGTGATCAAGGGCCAGGCCACCGAAGTGATCGACGTCGGCCACTTCCTGCCGATGGCCTTTGCCGACTGGTTCTCCCGCAAGGAGATGCGCCCGTCCTCCAGCGCGCAGTCCGTGCTGCTGGTCGATGATTCAGCCTTCTTCCGCAACATGCTGGCCCCGGTGCTCAAGGCCGCCGGCTACAAGGTGCGAACCGCCCCCAACGCCCAGGAAGGCCTCGCGGCGCTGCGCTCCGGCCAAGCCTTCGACGTCGTTCTGACCGACATCGAGATGCCCGACATGAACGGCTTTGAGTTCGCAGAACACATCCGTTCCGACAACAACCTTGGCCGCATGCCGATCATCGCGCTGTCGGCGATGGTCTCGCCGGCGGCCATCGAGCGCGGCCGGCAGGCCGGCTTCCACGACTATGTCGCCAAGTTCGACCGCCCCGGCCTGATCGCGGCGCTCAAGGAACAGACCGCCGACGTCAAGCACGCGGCATGAACAAGTTTAGCCGGACCGCGTAGGGAATAGACGCACCATGACCAGCAAGACCGAGAGCATCGAAGGCGCGGCCGAATACGTCACCGCCGTGATCGGCGGACAATTGTTCGGGCTGCCGATCTCCCGCGTCCAGGACGTGTTCATGCCGGAGCGGCTGACCCGGGTGCCGCTGGCCTCCAGCGAGATCGCAGGCGTGCTCAATCTGCGCGGCCGCATCGTCACCGTGGTCGACATGCGCGCGCGGCTGGGCCTGCCCAAAAACGATGACGGCAAGACGCCGATGGCCGTCGGCGTCGACCTGCGTGGCGAATCCTACGGCCTCTTGATCGACACCATCGGGGAGGTTCTCAGGCTCTCCGAAACCAGCCGCGAGGAAAATCCCGTCAACCTCGATCCCCGCATGGCAAAGCTCGCAGGCGGCGTCCACAGGCTCGACGGCCAGCTCATGGTCGTCCTCGATATCGATCGCGTGCTGGAGATGGCGCCAAAGGCGGCGATGGCCGCCTGAATGAACCACCGAGAACGGCATCGACCACATTTCGCGGGCGCTGCACGCCGGCGCCAACGAGTACATCATGAAGCCGTTCGACAAGGATATCGTCGCGGCCAAATTCCGGGAAGTCGGACTGATCGCAGCTCCAGTGTGATGCTGCCGCGCTTGTTCTTGTTCTTGTTGTGTATCTTGTGTGAGGCTGATCGTGACACCGCCAGATTATGAGTATCTGCGTAAGCTCTTGAAGGATCAGTCCGGTCTCGACCTGTCTGCCGACAAGCAATACCTGATCGAAAGCCGTCTCGTCCCGTTGTCGCGGAAATGCGGCCTGTCCGGCATTGCCGAACTTGTGCAGAAGATGAAGAGCGGCTCGGCGTCCATCGTTGCGCAAGTGGTGGAAGCCATGACCACCAACGAGACCTTCTTCTTCCGTGACAAGGTCCCGTTCGACCATTTCCGCGACACCGTCATGCCGGAGATTCTGCAGGCGCGCTCCGCCCGCAAGGGCATCCGCATCTGGTGCGCGGCCGGTTCGACGGGGCAGGAGCCCTATTCGCTGGCGATGTGCCTGAAGGAAATGGGTACGGCGCTATCCGGCTGGCGCGTCGAGATCGTCGCCACAGACCTTTCCCAGGAGGTACTGGAGAAATCGAAGTCGGGCATCTACAGCCAGTTCGAGGTACAGCGCGGCCTGCCGATCCAGATGCTGGTGAAGTATTTCAAGCAGAACGGCGAGTTCTGGCAGCTCAACGCCGATATCCGCGCCATGGTGCAACATCGCCAACTCAATCTGCTGCACGACTTCTCTCAACTCGGCACCTTCGACGTGATCTTCTGCCGCAACGTCCTGATCTATTTCGACCAGGAAACCAAGATCAATATCTTCACCCGCCTTGCCGGGACGACCGAAGGCGACGGGTTCCTGGTGCTGGGCGCCGCCGAAACAGTGGTCGGCCTGACCGATGCCTTCAAGCCCTATCCGGAACGGCGCGGCCTGTACCGGCCGAATGATTCCCGCACGACCAGGATGCCGGGTGGCGGGCCGAAATTCGCCACGGCGGCCGGGATGTGATGATGGCGGAAGAGGGCAAGGGAACGGAGCGGGTCACTTTCAGTCGCGGCTATGACGTCTGCATCATGGCCATCGATGGAACCTGGCGGCGTGACTGCGTTCTCAACGCCATCTCGGATACGGATGCGACGCTCACGGTGGAGGGCTCGATCCAGGGCCTCAATCTGAAGGAATTCTTCCTGCTGCTGTCGTCAACCGGTCTTGCCTACCGGCGCTGCGAACTGGTGCGCGTCAACGGCACTGAAATGGATGTTGCCTTCATCAAGGGCAAGAACGGCAAGAAGCGGGCCGGCAACGCGTCGAGCGAAGACGCGATGATGTCGTGAGCCCCATCGTCCAAGCGGTGCGGTGAAACGTCGCTGCCCTCGTTTGAGGCAGCGGCAGATTTTGGATAAAAAGCGACAGGTTCAGGCGTGACCCGGCGAGCGCGCGTCTCGCGTATCGCCCATGGCGGCTGCGCCGACCGCACCCATGATCATGGGCTCCTGCAGCAGATGCAGGGCAAGGCCAAGGCTTGCCCCGCAAGCCTGCAGCGCCGTGCTGGCTCTCACATAGCCGGGCGTGACGTCGTCCAGTACGACGACGTCGGCGCCGATATCCTCCTTGCCAGCGGACATCTCCCCCACGATAGCCCGTTCGACCAGTTCGAGGCTGGCATGGATGCGTTCCGCCAGACCGGCGAGGTCCGCCACCACCGTGCGGTAGGTATTGTCCAGATCGCCGGATTTTGCCGCTGCCCCGCTACCTGTGGCATTCTGCATGATCGATCTCCTACACTCTACCTTTAGGGGGCGCGTTGCTACTTGTGGGTTAAGTCGTCGTCCCGTACAAATACGGCAGCGTTCGAATCCGGTAGCCTGTAGGCTCCGTTCGGCGAGTGCGCGTCACGCATGGCCCACAGGACGATGGCACATGTCCGATAAACCCCAATCGAGGGGCGAGATCTTTGTCGTCGACGACGATCCCGCCGTTCGCGATACACTTTCAATGGTGCTGTCCGCAGGTGGCTATGAGGTCATCTGCTTCGCCGACGGCGCCGCATTACTTGCGGTCGCACGTTCCAGGACACCGTCCTGCATCCTGCTCGACGTGCATATTCCCGGCAAATCCGGTCTCGATATCCTGAGGGAACTGCACGGCGAGGATTATCCGGCGCCGATCTTCATGATTTCGGGGCAGGGCGACATTGCCATGGCGGTCAGCGCCATCAAGAACGGGGCGCTCGATTTCATCGAGAAGCCGTTCCGCGGCAGCGAGATCGTGGCACGCCTCAACGAGGCGATCGACGCCTATGCCCGCCGCAAGTCGGAAAATACCGCTTCGAAAATCCAGGCGCTGCATTTTCCCGGCCGCGAGCCGCTGACGCGGCGCGAGCGCGAAGTGCTCGAGCAGTTTACAGCCGGTGCGTCCAACAAGGAGGCGGGCCGCCAACTCGGCATCAGTCCCCGCACCATCGAGGACCACCGCGCCAACATCATGAAGAAGCTCGGCGCGCGAAATGCCGCCGATCTTGTGCGCATCGTGATGACGGCGGCGCGGAGCTCCTGATTCGACGCCGACACGGAAGTCGTCTCGCTTCAATCGCCGAGCGCCTTGCGGATCATGCTGGCAAGGTCCGACTTGCGATAGGGCTTCGCCAGCAGCAGCACGCCGGTGTCGAGCCGGCCGTGGTGGATGATCGCATTCTCGGTGTAGCCGGAGGTGTACAGCACTTTCGAATCCGGGCGCCGGGATGCGATCTCGTCGGCGAGCTGGCGGCCGTTCATGACGCCGGGCATGATGATATCGGTGAACAGCAGGTCGAAATGGCGCCCGGCGTTGACCAGCGCCAGCGCTTCGGCCGCATTCCCCGCTTCCAGCGCGATATAGCCGAGCGAATGGAGCTGGGTCAGTACATAATTCCTGACCAGCTTGTCGTCCTCGACTACCAGGATCGTTTCGTTGCCGCCGCGCAGTAGCGGCATGAACGGCTCGGCGACGATGGCTGCGCCCGTGCCCGGCGGCAGGTACATCTTGATCGTCGTGCCGTGGCCTTCCTCGCTGTAGATCTTGATATGGCCGGCCGACTGCTTGACGAAGCCGTAGACCATGCTGAGTCCGAGTCCGGTGCCCTTGCCGGGACCTTTCGAGGTGAAGAACGGATCGAACACCTTGTCGAGGATCGTGGCTGGTATCCCGACGCCGGTGTCGCTCACCGCGATCAACGCATAGCGGCCTGGGCGGACTTCCTCGTTGGTCCTGGAATAATTCTCGTCAAGCACGGCGTAGCCGGTTTCGATAATGAGCTTGCCGCCACCTGGCATCGCATCGCGGGCATTGAGTGCGAGATTAAGCAGGGCGGTCGCGAGCTGGTTCGGGTCGACGGTCGCCGCACAAGCCTCATCCTCGAACACCGATTCGATCTCGATGTGCTCGCCGAGCGCCGGACGCAGCAGCTTTGCGGTGTCGACGATCAGGGCATTGATGTCGGTCTCGCGCGGCTGCAGCGGCTGCTTGCGGGCAAAAGCCAGCAGATGCTGGGTCAACTCGGCGCCACGAGATGCGGCTTCATCGATCATCCGGGTAATCGTCGCAAGCTGCGGCTTGTCGGCGACCGCCTCGGCGAGGATTTCGATGGTGCCGGTAATCACGGTCAGGATGTTGTTGAAATCGTGGGCGATACCGCCGGTGAGCTGGCCGACGGCCTCCATCTTCTCGGCATGGCGAATGCGGTCTTCGGCAGCAATCTTGTCGGTGAGGTCGCGGATGAAGCCGTTGAAGACGATTCCGTCGCGGCGCTTCAACTCGGTGATGGTGAGTTCGACCTTGAATTCGTCACCGTTGCGCCGCAACGCCTCGATCTCGAGCCGGCCGCCCAGGATCCTGCTTTCGCCGGTAAACAGAAAGTGCTCCAGGCCCGCCCGATGCGCGTCGCGGTAGCTCAAGGGAACGATGAGATCGCCGAGTTTCCGGCCCAACGCCTCGTTGCGCGACCAACCGAAGATCTGCTCGGCCTGCGAATTCCAGTCGGTGATCATGCCGCTCTCGTCCATCTGGACAAAGGCGTCGAGCGCAGTCTCGATGATGCCGCGCGCCAGTTGCTCGCTCTCGCGCAGCGTCTGTTGCGCAAGCAGGCTTTCGGTCATGTCGCGCCCGACCAGGAAGAACCGCTTCACCGGCTCGGACCACGTGACCAGCCATGACAGTGGCGTGTTACGTCCGTTCTTGTTGAGGATGCGGGTGTCGGACAACTTGCCGCGCACCCCGCGCCGTGCGTCACGCATCGCCTGCCGCGCGACTTCGAGGTCGTCGGGGTGGATGAAATCCTCGCCGCTGCGGCCGATCAGTTCCTCGGGCCGGTAACCCACGATCGTCGCGGAGCTCTGGCTGACCTGGACGAGATAGCCGCGTGAGTTGATCACCAGGATCAGATCCTGCGAGGCTTCGAAGATCCGTCGGCGTTCCTCGGTCTGCTGGCGCAGCGCCAGCCGGGTCCGGTTGGTCTCGGTGATGTCGCGCGCCACCTTGGAAATCCCGATCGTGGCTCCCGACGAGGCCTTGATCGGCGAGATACTGAGCGAGACTTCCACCAGGCTGCCGTCCTTGCGGAGGCGCACCGTCTCATTGTGCTCGATCTTTTCGCCCCAGCCGATCCGTCGCAGCGTGTCCTGCAGCTCGCTCGAACGGTCGGGCGGAATGATGAGCGTGATGTTGTTGCCGACTGCTTCCTCGGCGCGGTAGCCGTAGAGCCGCGCCGCGGCCGAATTCCAGCCGGTGATGGCGCCGTCGAGCGACATTGTGATGATGGCGTCGTTGGACAATTCCACCGCCGCGGTGAACAATCGTTCGCGCTCCGCGTGATGATCGCGTGCTACCTCGGTGCGGCGATGCTCGGCCACTTCGCGTTCGAGCGCGAGTGTCTTGTCGGTCAATTCGGCGATCATCCGCGCGAAGGCCCGTGCCAGCACGCCGGTTTCGCCGGTCGCCTCGACTGGAACCACAGCCCTGTCGCCGCGGGCAATGGCTTCGACGGCGGCAGTCAGTTGCACGATCGGTCTCGTCAGCGACCGTGCGATCAGGAGCGCGAGCGCGGTTGCGCATAGCACGGCGATCAACCCCACCGTCAGCGCAGTGTTGCGGACCTGGACGGCGGGCCCAATGATGACGGCATTGGACACGGTTTCGATGATCCCCACCCATTCGCTGCCTGCGAGAATGGCCGAGGCAAGCGCGACGCCGTCCGGTTTCCCGGATCGATCGGGGATCGCCTGGGTAATGCTTCGGGTCGAGCCGAGCAGGGGAGCGAGCGCCGGAAAGTCCGTTCGCCAGTCGGTCGGCCTGCCAAGATCAGAGCCGAATTCGCGCGCGCGGTCGGGATGGACGAAGTAGTCGCCGCTCCTGCCGACGACGTAGGTCGCGCCGCCTTGCCGTGCGGCTGAACGCACGCGGTCCAACGCCGGCCGCATATCGACGTTGACAATGACGATCCCGAATGGCTTGCCGTCTGGCCGCCGCAACGGCGTGGCGATGCGCAAGGTAGGCATATGGGGCGTGTCAACGACACCGCGGTCCTGGCTCAGATCAAGATTTGAAACATATACCTCGCCCGCCGGCAGACCGATCGCGTCCTTGAAGTAAGACCGGTCCCCCTTTTGCTGCAGCTCTGCTTCGGGGACGAGACGAATCGCACCATTCGGTCCCGATCGATCGACGCGAACCAGTTCACGGCCGCCGTCCTCCACGCCGATGATGCGGAACTGCGCGTAGGCCGGCTTGGCCTCGAGTTCCGCCAGCAGGCGCTCCGCGATCCGGTCATGCCAGGTCTTTTCGGAAAGCCCGTCGACCGGATCGATACCGCCGGACGTTCGCGCGCGGACCAATCCGTTCAGCGCCGCCGCCGCGCGGAAGCCGGCAATGTCGCCGCGCGCGCTGCGGACATGGAACTCCAGATCGGAGGCGAGCAGCCGCGAATGCGTTTCGGTGCGATCGAGCACGCGCGGCAGAATTTCCCGTTCGAGATCGCGATAGCCCAGCCATCCGACCGCGGATACCGCGATCGCGACGAGCAGCATCATCGCGATTGCCAAGCGTGCCGTGAGCGTCATCTTGCGCTGTGGGCCATTCCCCTCGTCCCGGCGCAGAGCACGCAAGGACATACCGTCCTTTCTTGCGTCAGCGGCCGGAAGTAGTGTCTCCGGTTGCTACCGAAGATGGACGGTTTGCCGCCTCAAGACAAGTCGCAACCGTGACCAGCAGGTCGGCCGGTTTGAAGGGTTTCTGCAGGCTCTTGATGGCGCCGAGCTTCCGCGCCATGGCCAGGAAATCCGGGCCATCGGCCGGATCGGAGGAAATCGGGCGGCCCGAGATCACGATGATCGGGAGCGATGGCTGCTGCTGCAGAAGCTGGCGCATGGTTTCGAATCCATCCATGCCGGGCATGAATATATCGAGCAAAAGCAGATCGAAATCCTCTTTCGCGACGAGCTCAAGTCCCTTGCGGCCGTTGCTGGCGGTAACGACGGCATGGCCAGCCCGCTCCAGCAAGAGGCGGATGGTCGCCTGCACGGCATTGTCATCGTCAACGATCAGGATCTTCGCCAGGGCCGCCGCTCTGCTTGCAGTCGTGTCAACGGGAGGTTGTATGGTCTATCAAATCGGGCCGCCGCGCAACCACTTCGCGACGGCACGGCCTGCTGACAGGGCCTGGCCTTGTGCAAGATGACGGCAGAATGCCGCCGACTGGCCCCGCGACGAAATCACCAGTCCTCGGGCCCGCCGCGGATCATTCGTTGAGGTATTCCGAAAAACGGCTGCGGATCCGCGGCAGTTCGCTCAGCGTTCCCGACAGATGCGCCCGCAAATGCTTCTGCGCGTCCTCAGGCTTGCCGTCGGCGATCGCTTTGGCGATCAGTCTGTGATGGCGGACGATATCCTGCGCCTTGCCGGGCGAAGGAAGATGCAGCCGGCGCAGCCGGTCGATATGGCCTGAACGGCTGCGCACCAGCGTCCAGATGTCCTGCTTGTCGGCCGCCTCGTAGAGCCGGGCATGGAATTCATTGTCGGCGGCCATGAATTTCTCGAAGTCGCCGGCCTTCGCGAACTGCTGCTGGCGCGCGATTGCCGCGTTCAGCTCCACGTTCGAGCGAGGCGTCCGGTTGCAGCGCCAGCAGGCGCACGATCTCCAGTTCCAGCGCCTGGCGCAGGAAATGCGCCTGCTGCGCCCGGTGGACGTCGATCCGGCTGACCACCGTTGCGTACTGCGGAAACACTTCGACCAGGCCCTCCTCGTCGAGGCGCATCAGTGCATCCCGGATCGGCGTGGAACTGACGCCGAATTGTCCGGCGAGCGCGGCGCGCGACAGCGACGAGCCCGGCGGCAGCTCCAGTGAAATGATCATGCCGCGCAACCGGTCAAACACCTGCGGCGCCGCCTGCCGGTCGCGGTCGAGCCGGGCGGGAGAGCGGGGAGCCGGGCGTTTCGCCGCCAATGCGCGTTGATCCATCGAAATGCCGGTATGCACCGAGAACGCTTGCCACAGATGCACTAATATATTAGTGCCATTTGCCTGGCCCGGTCAATCCGCCGCCGGGAATCCGCACCATCGCGTGCGCACCGTACCGAGTGGGCATGCCATCATGAGCAGCAGGAAGACTCCCGACCAGCTCCGCAGCGCGCGCTGGTTTGCGCCCGACGACCTGCGCGCCTTCGGCCATCGCTCGCGCGCGATGCAGATGGGTTACGCGCCCGAGGAGTGGAAGGACCGGCCGGTCATCGCGATCCTCAACACGTGGTCGGATGCACAGCCCTGCCACATGCACTTCAAGAGCCGGGTCGACGACGTCAAGCGCGGCGTGCTGATGGCCGGCGGCTTTCCGATGGAGCTGCCGGCGCTGTCGCTGTCGGAATCGTTCCTGAAGCCCACCACCATGCTCTATCGCAACATGTTGGCGATGGACGCCGAGGAACTTTTGCGCGGCCATCCCGTCGATGGCGTGGTGCTGATGGGCGGCTGCGACAAGACCACGCCGGGACTTTTGCTCGGCGCCACCAGCATGAACCTGCCGACCATTTATCTCCCGGCAGGTCCCATGCTGCGCGGCAACTGGAAGGGCAAGACGCTGGGCTCGGGTTCGGATGCCTGGAAATACTGGGACGAGCGGCGCGCCGGGAAAATCTCCGACAAGGACTGGGTCGACGTCGAGGCCGGCATCGCCCGCAGCTACGGCACCTGCATGACCATGGGCACGGCCTCGACCATGACGGCGATCGCCGAAGCCATCGGCATGACACTCCCGGGCGCGTCGTCCATCCCTGCGGCCGATGCCAATCACATCCGCATGGCTTCCGAATGCGGCCGCCGCGTCGTCGAAATGGTGTGGGAGGATCTGACGCCACAGAAAATCCAGAGCCGCAAGGCATTCGAGAACGCGATCACGGTCGCGATGGCAATGGGCTGTTCGACCAACGCGATCATCCATCTGATCGCCCAGGCGCGCCGCGCCGGCCAGGACATCGGGCTCGATGACTTCGAGAAGGCGAGCCGCAAGGTGCCCGTGATCGCCAATGTCCGCCCGAGCGGCGACACCTATCTGATGGAAGACTTCTTCTATGCCGGCGGCCTGCCGGGGTTGATGAGCCGCATCAGGGACCATTTGCATCTCGATTGCGTCACCGTCACCGGCAAGACGCTCGGCGACGACATCGCGGGCGCCGAGGTCCATAACGACGACGTCATCCGCACCGTCGAGAACCCGATCTACAAGGAGGGTGCGCTCGCCGTGCTCAAGGGCAATCTCGCGCCCGACGGCTGCGTGATCAAGCCTTCCGCCTGCGAGCCGCGCTTCCTCAAGCACACCGGACCGGCGCTGGTGTTCGACGACTATCCCTCGATGAAGAAGGCGATCGACGATCCCGATCTCGACGTCACCGCCGATCATGTCCTGATCCTGCGCAATGCCGGGCCGCAGGGCGGGCCGGGCATGCCGGAATGGGGCATGTTGCCGATCCCGACCAAGCTCGTGAAGCAGGGCGTGCGCGACATGGTGCGGCTGTCGGATGCGCGCATGAGCGGAACCAGCTACGGCGCCTGCATCCTGCACGTCTCGCCGGAATCATTCGTCGGCGGCCCGCTGGCGCTGGTCAGGAATGGCGACCGCATCACCCTCGATGTCGCTGCGCGCACCATCAATCTCGACGTGCCCGAGGCCGAGCTCGCCAAACGCCGCGCCGCGTGGAACGCGCCCGAACGACGCTTCGAACGCGGCTATGGCTGGATGTTCTCCAAGCACATCAAGCAGGCCAATGAAGGCTGCGATTTCGATTTTCTGGAGACCGGCTTCGGTAAGCCGGTGGAGGAGCCGTCGATCTACTACCGGTCGTTCGGGGCGCGAAGCGAACCCGGAACCTCGAGATTCCGGGTTCGATGCTACGCATCGCCCCGGAATGACGAAGGAAGCAAAACGACCGCAAGAGCCGCACAACATTGGAAACGCCCACAGGAGGATGATCATGAGCATCACGCGACGAAACATGCTTGCCGGAACGGCTGCGATCGCGGCCTCGACCCTCGTCTCCCGCGCCGCAGGCGCGCAGTCGTTCCCGTTCACGCCGAACCAGCGTTACCCCGATCCCGCGGTGCAGATCCTCGATCCGAGCTTTGCAAAGTACCGGATCTATTCCTCCACGCTCGAGCAGGTCGCAACCGGCGCGCGCTGGGCCGAAGGGCCGGCCTATTTTCCCGAGGGCGGCTATCTGCTGTTCAGCGATATTCCGAACAACCGCATCATGAAGTTCGACGAGAAGACGAGCCAGTTGTCGGTGTTCCGCGCCAACGCCAATTACGCCAACGGCAACGCACGGGATCGCCAGGGGCGGCTCGTCACCTGCGAACATTCGGTGACGCGTCGCGTCACCCGCACCGAGAAGGACGGCAAGATCACCGTGCTCGCCGACAAATTCGAGGGCAAGCGGCTGAACGCCCCCAACGATATCGTGGTGAAGTCCGACGACAGCATCTGGTTCACCGATCCGCTGTTCGGCATCAACGGCGAGTGGGAGGGCAAGAAGGAAAAGCCCGAGCAGGCCACTACCAATGTCTATCGCCTCGACAAGGACGGCAAGCTCGCCGCCGTCATCACCGACCTCGTCAATCCCAACGGATTGGCATTCTCGCCCGACGAGAAGAAGCTTTATGTGGTGGAGTGGAAAGGCACGCCCAACCGCAGCATCTGGGCCTACAACGTCAATGCCGACGGCACCGTCGGCGGCAAGTCGAAACTGATCGACGCTGCCGATCAGGGTGCGCTGGACGGTTTCCGCGTCGACCGCGACGGCAATCTGTGGTGCGGCTGGGGCTCTAACGGCGCTTTGCAGGCGGAGCCGACCGAGATCGGCGGCCGCAAGGTCTTCCAGCTCAGGGGCAGGTCCGAGGACCTCGACGGGGTGATGGTGTTCAACCCCGAAGGAAAACCGATCGCCCATATCAGGCTGCCGGAGCGTTGCGCCAATCTCACCTTTGGCGGGCCGAAGAACAACCGGCTCTACATGACGGCCTGTCATTCGATCTACGCGCTCTATGTGGAGTCCCACGGGGCGGTATGAGCTACTGATAACCGGATCAAGATCATGAACAAACTCAGCGACGCCACCCGCAACAAGCTCAAGGGTGTTTCCACCGCGACGGTGGCGACTGCACTCTTCAAGCGCGGCTTCCGCATCCAGATGATCCAGGACGTGCATCCGCTCAGCCCCGACCAGCCTACGCTGGTCGGGGAAGCCTTTACCCTGCGCTACATGCCGGCGCGGGAAGACCTCAACAAGCTCGACGTGTTCCGCAACCGCTCGCATCCGCAGCGCAAGGCGGTCGAGGATTGCCCGCCGGGCGCGGTGCTTGTGATGGACAGCCGCAAGGACGCGCGCGCGGCTTCCGCCGGCGCCATCCTGGTGACGCGGCTGATGAAGCGCGGCTGCGCCGGCGTCGTCACCGACGGCGGCTTTCGCAATTCCGCCGAGATCGCAAGGCTCGGCTTTCCCGCCTACCACCACCGGCCGAGCGCGCCGACCAATCTCACGCTGCACCAGGCGATCGAGATCAATGTACCGATCGGCTGCGGCGATGCGCCGGTGTTTCCCGGCGACGTTATTCTGGGTGATAGCGACGGCGTGATCGTGATCCCCGCACATCTCGCGGACGAGATCGCCGACGAGACCGTTGAGATGACCGCGTTCGAGGATTTCGTGACGGAGGAAGTCGGCAAGGGTCGCGGCATCTTCGGGCTCTATCCCGCAACGGACGAGATGACGCTGACCGACTTCGCAGCGTGGCGGAAGAAGAACGGGCGGTAGTCCCTGTCGTCCCGGCCAAGCCAACGGGTCGCGCGAATGCGCGCCCGATGACAGGCTCCGCGTGAGCCGGGACCCATAACCACAGTCATATGTGATCAAGCAAGGAGCCACAGCGCAATTTCACAACGCTCGTCTGTGGTTATGGGTCCCCGCTTTCGCGGGGACGACATCCGCTATGCTTCAGCACCCTCCGCCAATCCCATCGCCCACAGCGCGAACGCGTAGACGATCGCCACCTCGTCGAGCCGGTTGAAGCGGCCGGATGCGCCGCCATGGCCTGCGCCCATGTTGGTGCGCAGCAGCACCGGGCCGCCGCCTGACATGGTCGCGCGCAGCCGGGCGATCCATTTGGCGGGCTCCCAATAGGTGACGCGCGGATCGGTCAGGCCGCCCATCGCAAGGATCGCCGGATAGTCTTTTGCCGCCAGATTGTCGTAGGGCGAATAGGACAGGATGGTGCGGAAATCCTTCTCGCTCTCGATCGGATTGCCCCATTCCGGCCATTCCGGCGGCGTCAGCGGCAGGGTGTCGTCGAGCATGGTGTTGAGCACATCGACGAACGGCACTTCGGCGACGATGCCGGCGAACAGCTCGCCGGCGCGGTTGGCGACTGCGCCCATCAGCATGCCGCCGGCGCTGCCGCCGTGGCCGACGATGCGCTTTGCGCTGGTGTACCTGGTGTCGATCAGCGCGCGGCCGGCGGCGGCGAAATCGTCAAACGTGTTGGTCTTCTTCTCGCGCTTGCCGTCGAGATACCAGCCCCAGCCCTTGTCTGCGCCGCCGCGGATATGGGCGATGGCATAGACGAAGCCGCGGTCGACCAGCGACAGGCGGTTGGCGTTGAAGGATGCCGGCATCGCCATGCCGTAGGAGCCGTAGCCATAGAGCAGCAGCGGCGCGCGGCCGTCGCGCACCAGATCCTTGCGGTGAACGATCGAGACCGGCACCTCGGCGCCGTCATGCGATGTCGCCATGATGCGCGTGGTGACATAGTTCGCCGGATCATGGCCGGAGGGGATTTCCTGGCGCTTGCGCAAGCTCCGTGACCGCGCCGACATGTCGTAGTCATAGACCTCCGACGGCGTCGTCATCGACGAGTAGGAAAAGCGCAAATTCGTCGTCTCGAATTCATAGCCGCCCATGGTGTCGAGCGAATAGGCGGCTTCATCGAAGGCGATGGCGTGCTCCTCGCCGTTCCCGAGATCGCGGATCACGATGGCCGGCAGCGCGTTGGCGCGCTCCAGCCGCACCATGTGGCCGGCATAGAGCTCGACGTCGAGCACATAGATGCCCGCGCGATACGGGATCAGGTCGCGCCAGTTGGCGCGTTCCGGTGCGGCCAGTGGCGCGGTGACGACCTTGAAGTCGATGGCGCCATCGGCGTTGGTGAGGATGAAGAGCTGGTCGCCGCAGTCGTTGGCCGAATACTGCACGCCCTCCTCGCGAATGGCGACGAGGCGCGGCGGCACGTCGGGATGGACCAGGTCGATCAGCCGCTGCTCGGATGTCTCGTGATCGCCGCCGGCGATCACGCAGTAGCGGCCGCTCGAGCTCTCATGCAGATGGGTGAACCAGCCGGAATCCTGTTCTTCATAGACGAGAATATCGTCCGCCTGCTTCGTGCCCAGCCGGTGCCGCCACACCTGCATCGGCCGGTGGTTGTCGTCGAGCTTGACGTAGAAGAAGCTCCGGCCGTTCTTGCTCCACACCGCCGTGCCGTCGGTTTCTTCGACGACGTCATCAAGGTCCGTGCCGGTCTTCCAGTCGCGGACGCGAATGGAAAAATATTCCGAGCCCTTGGTGTCGGCGCTCCAGGCCTGCAGCCCGTGGTCGGGCGAGTGGCGGCTGCCGCCGAACTTGAAGTATTCGTGGTCGGCCGCCAGCGCATCGCCGTCGAGCACGATCTCGGCCTCGCCACCATGCCGCGGCATGCGGCCGAACATCTCGTGCTGCCCGCCTTCGCGGAACTTGCGGAAATAGGCGTAAGCGCCGTCCGGCGAGGGTACGCTGGAATCGTCTTCCTTGATGCGCCCGCGCATCTCCGCCACCAGCTTCTTCTGCAAGGGCGCGGTGTGGCCGAGCAGGCTCTCGGTGTAGTCGTTCTCCGCTTCCAGATAGCGGCGGATATCGGGGTCGAGGATCCCGGGATCGCGCAGCACCTCCTGCCATTTCGGGTCCTTCAGCCAGGCATAATCGTCATTGACCGTGATGCCGTGGGTGGTGAAGGAATGCGGCCGCCGTGGTGCGATCGGTGCGGTGGTCTGCTTGTCGGCTCGTTGGGGTTTTGTCACACAAATCCTCGTCGGCGGGCGGGTGCCCCTCTATATCGGTAGAAATCCGCAAATTGCCAGCCGCAGCGTCGTCAGCTGTTGCGCAACCCCGGGCCGGCGCTGCCGCCGAACACCGGGATGCGGTTGACCGCGAGCACCACCGCAAAGGTGATGACCAGCATCGCGATGCCGAGCACCGAGATGGCGGCAAGGTCGCCGCTCTCGTTAAGATCGTAGATCAGCACCGACAGCACCTTGGTCTGCGACGTGAACAGGATGATCGCAGCCGACAATTCGCGCATCACACCGATGAAGATGAAGCACCAGGTCGCGATCACGCCGGTGCGCAACAAGGGAGCGGTGATCCGCCACAGCGACTGCAGCCTGCTGGCGCCGAGGATGCGGCTTGCTTCCTCGAGCTCCGGATGGATGGTGGCAAACGCCGCCTGCAATTGCTGATAGGCGGTGGGCAGGTTGATGGTGAGGAACGCGATCAAGAGGATCCACAGCGTGCCGTACAGCACGAAGGGCGGGCGGGTGTAGCTGAGGAACAGGCCGACGCCGAGTACGATACCGGGCACGGCGACCGGCGCAGTCGCAAGGAAGCCGAGCACCCGCGAGCCCGCGATGACGCGCCGCGTCGTCACATAGGCAATGACCAGCGCCAGAACGGTACCGATGGTCGCGGTTGCCGCTCCCAGGATCACCGTGTTTTTCAGCGCAAGCTGGGTGGACGACAATTCCGTGAACACGAACACGATGTTGTGCAGCGTAAAGGTGCCGGGGGTCACCAGCGTCGTCGCGTTCGGCGAGAAGGCCGCGTTGAACAGCGCGAAGTAGGGCAGGAACACCGGATTGAGCAGCACCACCAGGCAGAACGCCAGCGCGGCCCAACGCCAGGCCTTCATCTCGACGCGGCGCGGCGGGCCATATTTGCCGCCGAGCACGGAATAGCCGCGGCGGCCGAGGATGAATTTTTGCGCCTGCAGCAGGATGATGGTCAGCAGCAGCAGCGGCACGGCGGCGGCAGCCGCGAGCTCCAGCTTCGGCGGATACTGGAACAGGCTCCAGATCTTCGTCGTCATGGTGTGGAATCCAGCCGGCAGCGCCAGGATGGCGGGCGAGCCGAACAGCGTCATCGCCTGCAGGAACGCGATCAGCGCGCCCGCCACCAGCGCCGGCAGCGCCAGGGGAATGGTGATGCGCCGTGCCGTGGTCCAGGCCTTGCCGCCGAGGATGGCGGAGGCGTCCTCCAGCTCGCCCGGCATGTTGTCGAGCGCATTCGCAACCAGCACGAACACGAACGGGAACGTGTAGCAGGAGATGACGAAGATGATTCCGGTCAGCGAGTAGATGTTGAACAGGACGGCATCGGCTTCTGCCTTGGTGAGATAGCGGTAAAGCTGGTTCAACAGTCCGCTGTTCGGCGCCGCCAGCAATTCCCAGGCCACGGCGCCGAGGAAGGGCGGCGTCACAAAGGATGCGGTGACCAGCGCGCGGATGATCTGCCGGCCCGGCATGTCCGTGCGCGACACCAGCCAGCTGATGGGTGCAGCCACCACGCAGCAGATCGCCGCCGAGGAGGTGGCGATGATCGCGGTGGTCAGCAGCGGGTCGAGGAAATCCGGATCGCTGAACAGCGTGATGAAATTCTGCAGCGTGACGTGGCGCGCCTTGTCGGTGAAGGCAAACACCGCAAGCCACGACATCGGCAGCACGATCAGCAGCACCAGACAGGCCGCGAACAGCCACAGCACCGGTCTTGTCAGGTCGATGCGGGATCTTCGGTTTTCAACGGTGCCGGCGATACTCATTTCATCCGCGAATCAGTTGTCGCCCTCATCCTGGGAGCGCGAATCGCGCGCGTCTCGAAGGATGAATGGCACGATGGGGCCCTCATGGTTCGAGACGGCGCGTCGCGCCTCCTCACCATGAGGTCGAGAAACTCACACCCGAAACAGCCGCGCATAGCGCGTCTTGATTTCATCCGTCATCGCTTCCACGCCTGCCGCATCCTCCTTCATCAGCTTGATGTCGGAAATCTTGCGGCGGCCCGGTTTCGACTGCACTTGCGGGTGCACGGAATATTGCGCGGTGAAATCGATGAAGAATTGCTGGGTCTCGCGGGTGTGCAGCCAGGCCTGGAACAGCCGCGCGGCGTTGGGATGCGGCGCGGAGGCGAAGATGGCGGTCGGCCCCGATATGGTCGGCGTACCCTCGGCCGGATAGACCGGCTCGACCGGTTGACCGGCTTCCTTCAGCAGCACCACATTGTATTCATTGCCGTCGGCCATCACGGCGCGCTCGCCGAGCGCCAGCTTCTTCGGCGGATCGGTCGACGACTGCACCTGCATCACGCGCTGCTTGGCGAGCTTCTCGTAATACTCCCAGCCGAACTCGCGCACCATCTGGAAGGTCGCTGTCATGATGGTGCCGCTATAGGCGGGATGGCCCTTCACCATCTTGCCGGCCCATTTGGGATCGAGCAGGTCGGCATAGCTTTTCGGCGCATCTTCCGCCTTCACCAGATTGGTGTTGTAGGCAATCGACGACAGGTAAATGCGCGTCAACGCGAACATGCCGTCGGGATCGCGATACTCTTCCGGGAAATATTTCGCGACGTCGTCAGGCACGAACGCCGCGAGCCAGCCCTTCCTCTTCCAGGGGATGACGTGGGAGGCATCCGATGTGTTGATGACGTCGGCCGCGTGGATGTTGCTGGCAAACTCCTGGTCGATGCGCTGGAACAGCCGCTCCGAGCCGGAGCGCTCGATCTGGATGCTGATGCCGGGATAGGCGACCTCAAAGGCCTTGCCGAGTTTTTCACCGACCGGCAGGTCCATCGAGGAATAGAGGACGACCTTGCCTTCCTTCTTCGCGGCCTCGACCAGCGCAGGCGTGATCGCCACCGGCTCCGGTGCTGCGGCCTCTACGGAAGCGGCAAACGAGGCGAGCCCGATTGCTGCCGAGCCCTTCAGAACATCGCGTCGCGAAAGCCTGCGTCCCATGGCGTACTCCGCCTCCGCTATCGCTCGAGCGCCCGGCAGCGATCGGGCGGCAGCGTCAGCCACACCTCGCTGCCTTTGCTGACGGCAGTTTCGGTCGGCGTAACCACGCGCAGCGACGTGCCGTCGGCGGTCTCGACCACGTAATCCCGGCTGGCCCCGAGATAGACCTGTCGCGCCACCGTGGCTTTGATGGAGTTCTCGCTCGCGGCCGGGGCGTGCACCGATAGTTGGATGTCGTGCTGGCGGATCGCAACGGCCGCGCTCTGCCCTGTCGTGAGTTTGGCGCCGGTGACGCGCAGCGTCGAACCGGCAAACGCTATGTGGTCCGCATCGCGCGCCGTGCCCTTGATGACGTTGCTGGCGCCAATGAAGCGGGCGACGAATTCCGACTGCGGCCGCGCATAGATGTCTTCCGGCGTGCCGAGCTGATCGATCCTGCCGCCATTCATGACCGCGATCACGTCAGCCGTCGTCATCGCTTCCGACTGGTCGTGGGTGACGTAAACCGTCGTGTAGCGGTATTGATCGTGCAGCCGGCGGATTTCGAAGCGCATCTCTTCGCGCAGATTGGCGTCGAGATTGGACAACGGCTCGTCGAGCAGCAGCGTCTCCGGTTCGACGATCAGCGCCCGCGCCAGCGCCACGCGCTGCTGCTGGCCGCCGGACAATTCGCCGGGATAGCGCTGCGCCAGCGGCTCGAGCTTGGTGGTGCCAAGAATCGCCGCGAGCTTTCTTGCAATCGTATCGCGGTCCTGCTTTCGCAGGCGCAGGCCGTAGACGATGTTTTCCGCGACCGTCATATGCGGCCACAGCGCGTAGCTCTGGAAGATCATCGACATGTTGCGCTGCTCCGGCGGCAGCGTGCGCGCGGGCGACGACACCAGCCGGTCACCGACACGGATTTCGCCGTCGGAGGGTTCGAGGAAGCCGGCAATCAGCCGCAGGGTCGTGGTCTTGCCGCAGCCCGACGGGCCGAGCAGGCAGACCAGCTGCCCGTGGTCGATCGTCAGCGAAACATTGTCGACCACCGCAAGCGACGAAAACCGCTTGGTCAGCCCGCGCAAATCAACCGACGCCAATCCATGTCTCCCGGTTACCTTGCGCGGATCTGCGTCCGCGCTTGGTATACGAGTAAGCCCTAAATCGGCGGCGGCGGAAAGGGCTTCAGGCGCTGACACTTTCGCCGAGCCATTCGATCGCGGCTTCGGTTCCGCCCTTGCCGTGCGGGATGTTGAGGGCGTTCAGCCCGACCTCGATCACGCCGAGCGTGCCCAAAATCATCGGCGCGTTGACATGGCCCATATGGGCGATGCGGAAGGCCTGGCCGTGCAGCTCGCCGATGCCGACGCCGAGCACCACGCCGCATTTCTCCTTGCAATAGCGATGCAGCGGCACGGGGTCGTGACCCTTGATCAGCACTGTCGTTACTGTGTTGGAGCGTTCGGACGGCTCTGCGATGTTGAAACCGATCACCTGGCCCTCGGACCAGGCGGAAACCGCGCGCCGCACCGCCTCGCCGAGCAGTCGGTGACGCTCGAACGCGTTCTCCAGGCCTTCGTCAAACAGCATGTCGATCGCCTTGCGCAATGCGAACAGGAGATGCACCGGCGCGGTGCCGGCATATCGTCGGTAATGCTCGGTGCCCTCGCGCTCGGTCCAGTCCCAATACGGCGTGCGCAGGTTTGCCTTCTTGTGCACATCGCGGGCGCGATCGTTGGCGGCGACGAAGCCGAGGCCCGGCGGCGTCATCAGGCCCTTTTGCGAGCCCGACATCGCAACATCGATGCCCCAGGCATCCATCTCGAACGGCATGCAGCCGAGGGAAGCGACGGTGTCGACCATGTAGAGGGCCGGGTGGCCGCTCGCCTTGATCGCCTTGCCGATCGCCTCGATGTCGTTCCACACGCCGGACGCCGTGTCGACCTGCGCCACGAGGATCGCCTTGATCTTGTGCTCCTTGTCCTGCCGCAGCCGGGCTTCGACCTCGGCAGGCCGCACCGCGCGCCGCCAGTCACCCTTCAGCACCTCGACCTCGACGCCCATCAACTCGGCGGCATTGCCCCAGCCGATCGCGAACCGGCCGCTCTCCAGCACCAACACCTTGTCGCCGCGCGACAGAACGTTGGAGAGCGCCGCTTCCCAGGCGCCGTGACCGTTGGCGATGTGGATGTAGGCTCTGCTTTTGGTCGCAAAAAGTTTTGAGAGGTCGTCGTGCAAGCCATCGCTGAGATCGATCATCTCGCGGGAATAGATATCGAGGGCCGGCCGGTGCATGGCCTGCAGCACCTCGTCGGGCATCGTTGGTGGGTCCAGGGATGGCCAGAAATTCCCGGCCCGCGCGAACGGTCATTGTTGCTCTTCCTTGTCTGGATGCGCTGCCATGCTGGCATGACGGCGCCAAATTTCAAAGGGCTCTCACGCGGTGCATTCATGCAGAATTGCAACGAGTTCGAGCGGTCTTACTTCCTCATGGTTTGGACAATCTGCTGCCAGATCTGGTCCTTGATCTCGGTCGCCAGCGGGCTCGGCAGGATGTTCACGGGTCGGGTGCTCTTCTGGCAGGCTTCGACCAGCCGCAGGATCCACACTTCACCGTCGGTGTAGTACAGGTCGCCGCCGCCGTTGCGGCCAGCGAGCGTCGGGCCGATGCCGGTCACTTGATATTTGGCGGTCGCCATGCCGGCAGCTTCGAGATCGCCAGTCCAAATCTTGCGCTCGAGATCGACGTCGGCGTCGATGTGATGGGTGATGGCGCCGGTGTAATGGCTGACGCCGACACCGCGGTCCATGGTTGCCGCGCCGAGCCACACCGGGCGCTTCTCCTCGCCCTGGTCCAGCACCTTCCAGTAGCGGACGTGGTTGCGGCGGTCGGCATTGGCGCCGATCGGCTTTTCAAAGGCGAGATCCTCGCGCCGGCCGAGGTAATAGAGATTGCTGACCGGTGCGTCCTTGTAGGGGCGGTCGAGCAGCACGCTGCCGACGATCTCGATGGACGATTTCAGCGTGATCGGATCGGCCGGATACCAGCCCGACGTATGCATCGCGCAGAGAATGTCTTTGGCTTCGCCGATCAGGCCGACATTGATGGGATCGCCGGGAATTCCTTGTCCGGTGCGCGTCACCATCGGCAGGCTGGCAAGGCCCTTCTGATGCTCGTGATGGGTCCACAGCGCCGGCAGCACGATATAGGCCAGCAGGCCGTAGACCACGAGCGTGACGGTGAGGATGGTGGCGGCGCGGCGCAGCCTGCGATGTCGAGGCGCGCGCGCGTCCGCTTCGTTATCGACAGCGTTCAGCGCTTGGTCTCCCGGCAGCCGGCGGCCTCGGCTTCCTCGACCGAGCAGAACCAGCGCGTGCCCTTGGCAATCTTCATCTGGATCTTCGCATACCAGCGGCTGGTCGGCTGGTGGAAGATGCACTCACCGGAGCGATTGACGTTGCCCTTGATGGTGCAGTCGGGCGAGGGCGCGACCGAACCTGAGGCCGAGGCCAGCAGGATGGCATTGGCATTGTCCGGCGGCTTCACGGAGCCGAGGATGACGGTTTTCTTGTTGCGCACCCGCCAGTCCCACGGCGCGATGAAGGCGCCTTGCCACATGCCGGCCTTGGCCTCGCGCGCGGCCTTCTCGTCGGCCTCGTAATCCCGGGAGAAGCGCACATAGGCGAGTGCCCAGCCGTTTGCGACCAGCCACTTCTGGATGTCCTGGCCGTCGACCGTGCAGCGCGCGACGGTGCGGCCGCGGCGATCGGTCGTGCGTGTCTGGCAGGTCCAGCTCTTGCCGCCGGCGCGCTTGATCAGTTCGTCGCGCGCGGCGACCCCGCAGGTCCAGCGCTCGCCCTTGGTGTTGAGGCAGAGCTGGTCGACCGAGGGGGCATCGACGCCGCCGAGCCGGATGCGGTGGTTGCCGATGAGGATCTGGTCGGCCTCGCGGATTTTCGGCACGCCGGTGATGTCGGCGGCGCCGGCGCCGGCCGGCAACAGCAGCAGGCAAAAGACGAGCGGCAGCTTCCTCAACGTCATCGGCATTCCCGGCCAGAATCGTGGACGCATCGGGGCGGATTGTGCGGGCAAACGGCCCGGGGGGCCAGCGGTCCGGCGCATGCCCCTGTCAACTTAATGCGATAACCACAGCCTGGTTTCGCCGGCGGGACCATCTGTCGCGATGCGGCGGCCGCTATCGCCTTATCTGTGCCAGACCGGGTAAGCTCGATGAATAGCGCCTTCTGCCCGGCGCTCCCCGATTGGCTTCGTGGCGTAGGCCGGAACGGTTCTTGCAATACTTGCGGCCGACAACAACGAAGTCGTCGATGACCAAATCCATCCGGGCCATCTGCCTCGCGGCGAGCCTGTTCGCCGCCTCGACCGCGCAGGCCGACACCTGGCCGTCGCGCGTGATCAGGGCCACCATTCCCTTCGGCGCCGGCAGCGCTGCCGACGTCGTGCCGCGGCTGGTGTTCGATCGCCTGGCCGCCGAACTCGGCCAGCCCATCGTGATCGAAAACCGCGTCGGCGCCGGCGGCACGGTCGGAACGGGCGCGCTCGCCAAGGCCGAACCCGACGGCTACAACATCCTTGCGCATTCCTCGGCGCTGACGGTCGCGCCTGCGCTCTTTCCCGGTCTCACCTACGACACGACCAAGGACCTGGCCGGCGTGCTGATGCTCGGCTCCAGCGCCAATGTGATGATCGTGCCGAACGAGCGGCCGTGGAAGACGGTGCAGGATTTCATTGCGGATGCCAAAGCAAAACCCGGTTCGATCTCGTTCGGTTCGGTCGGCATCGGCAGCGCCGTTCATATCAGCTCGGAAAAATTTCGCCTCGCCGCCGGCATCCAGGCGACCCACGTGCCGTATCGCGGCGGCTCCGAAGTGATCACCGATATTCTGGGCGGCCGCATCGACTTCTATTTCTGTCCCCTTGCCACGGCGTTGCCGCTGATCAAGGAGGGCCGGGTCAAGGCGCTGGTGGTCTCCACCAACAAGCGCGTCGCCGACCTGCCTGATGTGCCGACCCCGGCCGACATTGGCCTGAAGGATGCCGACAGCCAGATCTGGTTCGGCGTGTTCGTGCCGGCAAAGACGCCGCGCGACATCGTCGAGAAGCTCCATGCGGCGGGCGGCAAGGTGCTGGCTGACCCGGCCATGCAGCAAAGCCTGAAGAAGCTCGGCATCGAGCCGATGCCGCTCAGCCCGAAGGAGATTGACGAGCTGGTTGCGCGCGAGATGGCGGCCAATTTCGAACTGATCAAGGCCGCCGGCATCAAACCGTAAGGGGAGGGTTGCGGCGGCTGCGGGTTGAGGGGAGCGGATGGTCTCGCTACAAACTGGCGCCCGCCTTTCCCCGCAATCGAAAGTCCCCGCATGAGCAGCCTTTTCTCGCCGATCCATTTGCGCGACCTGAAATTGCCCAATCGCATCATGGTCTCGCCGATGTGCCAGTACTCGTCCGAGAACGGGGAGGCCAACGACTGGCATTTCACCCACATCAACTCGCTGGCGCTGTCGGGGGCTGCGATGTTCTGCATCGAGGCGACCCATGTCGAGGCCATCGGCCGCATCACGCCCGGCTGCCTCGGGCTGTGGAATGACGCGACGGAAGCAGCGCTGCAGCCGATCCTGGCCTCGGTGCGCAAGCATTCGAAGGCGGCGGTCGCCGTGCAGCTCGCCCATGCCGGCCGCAAGGGCTCGAGCAACCGGCCGTGGGACGGCGGGCAGCTGATCCCGCCATCGGAAGGCGGCTGGCAGCCGCACGGGCCGTCCGCGGTGCCGCACAAGGAGGGCGAAGCGCCGCCGCTTGAACTCGACGCAGCCGGCCTTGCGCGCATCCGCGACGCCTTCGTCGCTGCGGCCAAACGTTCCGAGCGGCTCGGCATCGACGCCATCGAGGTGCACGGCGCGCACGGCTATCTGCTGCATCAATTCCTGTCGCCGATCTCCAACAAGCGGACCGATCAATATGGCGGCAGCCTGGAAAACCGGATGCGCTTTCCGCTGGAAGTGTTCGACGCGGTGCGCGCCGCATTCCCCGCGCACAAACCGGTCGGCATCCGCGTGTCCTCGACCGACTGGGTCGAGGGCGGCTGGGACATTCAGCAGACCATCGAATTCGCCAAAGAGCTGAAGAAGCGCGGCGTCGACTGGATCGATGCGTCGTCCGGCGGCGTGTCGCCGCTGCAAAAAATTCCGCTCGGCCCCGGCTATCAGGTGCCGTTCGCGCAGGCGATCAAGGAGGCCACCGGCGTCACCACCATGGCGGTCGGCCTGATCACCGAGGCCAAGCAGGCCGAGGAGATCGTGGCGTCCGGCAAGGCCGACATGGTCGCGCTCGCCCGCGGCATGCTCTACGACCCGCGCTGGGGCTGGCACGCCGCCGCCGAACTCGGCGGCGAGGTGAGCGCACCCCCGCAATACTGGCGCTCGCAGCCCTCGACGCAAAAGGCGTTGTTCGGGCCGACGCCGTTCGGGACGCGGTAGATAGTTCGTCATTCCGGGGCGGCTCGTAGAGCCGAACCCGGAATCATCGGAGGATTCCGGGTTCGCGTCTTCGCACGCGCCCCGGAATGACGGTTGCCCTTACCCGCAGCAATTTTCTATTCTGCCGCTCCAACCAAAACCAAGAACGCCCAAGGACAGCCATGCCCGCACCGCTCGATCCCGTCGTTGAAAAAATCATTCCGCTGCTGCCGCTGCGCGATGCCGCCGTCCTGACGCCGCCAAGCGCGCGCGAGGCGTTGCGGGCGCTCGCGGCGGCGCGGGCTGCGGTGCCGCTGCCGCCGGTGGCAAGCGCCGAAGAAGCCAAGGTCAAGGGCGCGGCCGGCTTTCTCGCGGCGCGGGTCTACCGGATGGGCACCGAGAAATCGCCCACGGTGGTGTTCTTCCATGGCGGCGGCTGGGTCGCGGGCGATCTCGACACCCATGAGCGCCAGGCGCGCTATCTCGCCATCGAAACCGGCGCGGTGGTGGTCTCGGTCGATTACCGCCGTCCGCCCGAGGTGCGCTTTCCCGGCGCGTTCGAGGATGCCTTTGCCGCAACGCGCGACGTGGTCGCGCGCATCGCCGAATTCGGCGGCGACGCGGGCCGCGTCGGCGTGGCCGGCGACAGCGCCGGCGGCAATCTCGCGGCAACCGTCGCGCTCGCCGCGCGCGATGCCGGCATCAAGCTCGCCGCGCAACTGCTCGCCTATCCCGTCACCGACGTGCTCGGCAATTTCGCCGACAAGGCCGAGAACGCGCGCTTCCCCTCGCGCGCTGAAAACGCCGAGGGCTATTTCCTCACCCGCGCCGTGATGGAGTGGTTCTGCGGGCATTATCTCGCCGACAAAGCGCACGGCGCCGACTGGCGCGTCTCGCCGCTGCGCGCGAAAAATCTCGCAGGCGTGGCGCCGGCCGTCGTCACCACCGCCTGGTTCGATCCGCTGCGCGACGAGGGCGCGGCCTATGCCAAGGCGTTGTCGGCTGCGGGGGTGAACGTGAAGTATCATCCGGGCGAGGGTCTCATTCACGGCTATTTTGGACTGGTCGATGCGTCCGACACGGCGCGGGCCGAAGCACAGCGGGCGCGTGCGGATTTCAAGGCGATGCTGGAGCAGGGGGTGTAGCGCTCCAACCTCCGCTGTCGTCCCGGACAAGCGAGCGACAGCGAGCGCGATCCGGGACCCATAACCACAGGAAGATGTTTGGCGAAGGCTGGGGCTCCAGCGGGCTCTAACAACTCGCCCTGTGGTTAAGGGTCCCTGCTTTCAGGGACGACAGCGGAGGTTGTGTCACACACGACTCCTCATTCCCGCGGCATCGTTTCGCCCGAGTTTTGCAAATCTCGTTGTCCCTTCCTTGAAAGAAGGGCGCAGGGAAAGCCGGGCGCCAAGCTGCACCCGTAGCCCGGGGGCAACAAAAAAAGCCCACCGGTAAGTCCACCACAGGTTCAGCCGAGTCATCCCGGCTTTCCCCGCGCGATGGTGTTAACGACTTGCTTCGTGCTCTCCCCGGTGAGCGGCGTTTTTGTCACCGTTGTCTGCGGGATACTTTCCGCAGGATAGACGCCACGGTCGCGGCGCCAGGACCACACGACTTCGCCGTCCGCAGCTTTGCCGTCGTCGCGCAAGAAAGCGCGGCATTGCTGCGTCCATCGCATTCCAGCCCGACGTGCCGTGACGATCGCGCGATACGTCCCCTTTGTGACGGACCGGAACGGGGGATAGATGACAGAGTCGGTGTGTTATGGAAAGCGGAATATTTTTCATTCCGGGGCTTGACAGGTTTTCCGTAAAATCGGAACTGATTTGCCCGTCGTGCTGAAAATGCCACACTCCTGTCATTCCGGGCTCGCGCCAAGACGCGCGCCCCGGAATGACGAGCGGGAGCGAGTTCGCCTGCTTCCATCCTTCGAGACGCGCGCGATGCGCGCTCCTCAGGATGAAGGCGGTGGGTGAGGCGACTTGCTCGGTGCCGTAGGGCGGATTAGCGACAGCGTAATCCGCCGTCTCAACAGCGGCGCGATACGCGCGAGCCTGTCATCGGGCGCGCGCATTCGCGCGACCCGTTCGCTATTGCGCCCTTCGCCTCGACGTCCTCCGCCGCAAGCGCAGGCGGCGGCACCGGCATCGGGAACGTCTTGTAGTCCGCAGGCATGTTCACCGGCTTGTATTCCGGCACCGCAGCCATCCGCTGCAGCACGGATTCATGGATCGTCGGCGCCTTCCGGAATAAAGCGCGGCTCGCAGCAGGGGATGTAGTCGCCGAGGAACGAGCGCCGCTTCGGCCATTCCTTGTATTTGCTTCGCTTCGGGAATCATCTCCAGCAGGCGCCACGCCCAGTTCATCGAATTGTGCACGCAGCCTTCGCACGTCGGGCGCGACATATTTGAACGTAGGATTGGGCTCGCGCTGCCTGCCCCAGGCGAGCTTGTTGCACGGTGCGCGTATTGACGGTAAGGCCGAACTGCGCGGCTTCGTCGATCATCCAGAGCAGCGGATATTTCGAGATCGCGCTTTCGGCTTCCGGGTAGCCGCCGCCGATATCGGCATGCACGCCTGCAAACCACACCTGCAAGATGTCTTGCGGCTTGCCCTTGCCGGGGTCCATCCAGGGGTTGCTCAGGAAGGTTTGCGGATCGTCCCACTTTTTCAGGCGGAACATGCGCCGCCGCTCGTCGATCGAGATCGCCTGGCGGAACGCTTTCACGCTCGGGTTCTGCAAGGTGAAGGCGAGTTCTTCGAGCGTGAAGATGAGAAACCAGCGATCCCACCGCGGCACGATCACGCTGGCGACCGTGTCCCACACGCCGATGAAATCGATTGTGGGCGTGCGCGAGGAGGTGATGCGGGCAAATTGCGCGGCGTTGTCGAACTTGCCGATCGGCTGCGGCCCGTCCTCGTCGCCGCCGGCATCGGTGAGCGTGCGCAGGTCGATGCCGTGGTCGGGCGCTTCGGTGGAGAACTGCTTGTAGGCGATCAGGCCAGAACCTGCGAGATTGATCTGCTCCGGCGTGATCAGGCCCGACCTTGTGGATCAGCCCCGCCAGCACGCGCACCGTGTAGGCGCCGCGCGAGAAGCCGAACAGATAGACGTGGTCGCCCTCGCGCCAGTTGTTGGCGAGGAAGCCGTAGGCCGACAGCACATTGTCGTCGAGCCCGTAGCCGGTGGCGAGCCCAAGGATGGCGATGAAATCCTGCCGCAGCTTGTTCCAGGTGCCGGGTTGCGACAGCGTGCCGACGCCGGGATCGTAAAACACGAGCTGGCGCGGGGACGTCTTCGGCGTCTTGCGCAGGCAGCGATAGAGCTTCAGCACATTGGAGATGTTCTCGCTGATCTCGTTGCCGGTGCCGTCGCAGAGGATGACGATGTTGCGCGGTGCGTCGTGATGCTCGTCCCCCACTTACGCTGTCGTCCCGGACAAGCGAGCGACCAGCGAGCGCTGATCCGGGACCCATAACCACAGGATCAGCTTGTTGAAAGAAGCTGGAGCTCCAGCGTGCTCCAACAATTTCCTTCTTCTCACTCGCAACGATCCCGGTGTCGTCTTTACCTGTCAGCATATAGGCAAAAGCACGCTTTCGCGCGGTATCGTCGAAACCGACGCGTCCGAGAACTGGCGAACGCTCATCAATGACGGACACTTCGTCCACAAGAAACAGCGGCAATATCGTTCTGATTGTGAGTTGATGAGTGTTGCCGCGCGAATTACTTCTCAGTTCTGCCTCTGCAATGTCAGCGAATGCGAAGAGGACGGCGGTGACGTCCTGTGCGTGACTTTTTCCTCTGCGTCGAGGGACAACCACTTCTCCATCGCCTTTTCCGCGGTCGATTTTTCCGCGATGGGCAGTGATGTTTCCGCCAGATAGGCTCCGTTCGAGGGTTAGAAACGCTCCTTTGGAATTCTCAAATTCCACCAGTAGACTTGAATAAGGTTCGGCTTCGTCGATGCGCTTGTTCAATGAGTTCGCGCCGAAGATATAGTCGAGGCAGTGCACTAGGTAGCTCTTGCCTGTATCTGACGCTCCCGCAAGAATATTAGCGCGATCGCCAAATGATACGACCGCATCTTTAACGCCTTTTCCCCGTAGTACAATTGATCTGACTTGGAGCATATCAAAGCTCCAAATCTTTGATGGCGACCAGACGCTCAAAGCGATATCGGTCATAAAGCTTGAGAGTGCGGCGTACATCGCATTGAACATGCCGAAGTGCCGGGCAGCCATGCCCACGCCTCTCGACTAGAACCAATGAAAATCGGGAACTGAATGCAGTGAGCCGGGTGAGGTAGTAGCGCTGTATAGGATGCCCGACTTTCCCAAAGCTCTTGCGATCACGCGTGACATCTTTAGGCGTTGCTAAGATAGCTCGCCGCTTGATCCCGGAAGCCATGTCCGTCCAGAAATCGGCTACAGATGGGCACGCAGTACAAATAGATGCGCAGGCCAGACAGCGCTCAAAGTCGTGGGCCGCTTGATTTCGGAACAAGGGAATCGCTCCTGTTCGCTATGGCCACTTCGAAGTTGTTCCGGTTCAAACCGAGAGCTCAACCTTCCGCTGACACAACTGGCTCCGTACTCTGTTTCACATGCCACCGAAAAATGACTTTGGCGTGGCGTGTATCCTACTCGTGGCAACCGTCAACAAAAAAACGGCCGGGTCGTTTCCGACCCGGCCGCCACAAACTCAACTCTTACCGATAAGCCTTACGCGACTGGACGCTACTTGACTGCCCCAGTCAGCCCCAGCTCGAAAACTCTTAGCTCGCCTTTGCAGCCGGCGCAGCGTCGCCCAGCTTCTTCTTCTGGATGGCGCGCTTCAGGTCCAGCGCGCGCGGCGACAGCACGTCGGCGCGGGCCTTCAGGAGAAACGCATCGAGGCCGCCATTGTGGTCGACGCTCTTGATCGCATTGGTCGAGACGCGCAGGCGCACGTTGCGGCCGAGCGTGTCCGAGATGAACGTCACGTTGCACAGGTTCGGCAGGAAGCGCCGCTTGGTCTTGATGTTGGAATGGCTCACCTTGTGGCCCACCTGGGGGCCCTTGGCCGTCAGTTCACAGCGCCGGGACATCGAAAAAACCCTCTTCCATCCCCGCCGTCGATTCAGCGCGCGTCGCGCCCGCGGGGGTCCAAAATCTCGTCCATTTCCAGGAACGGCGGACGTATAGGGGCAAGGCGCTGGCGCGTCAAGGTTTTATGGGCTGCGGAGAGGTCGGCGAAAAGCGCAGGTATGGCAGGCGTATCAGGGGGTTAGTCACCATATAAAGGGCGCAATCGGGATCGACATCATGGTTCCGCCGCCAAATGTGAGTTGTGCAGGCAGCATCGCTGCCTAGATGATGGGTCTCAAAGGCCCAGAACAGGACCTCTCCTTGAGGATTTCTCCCAGCGCAGCTTTGCGAAGGCCAGTGCTCCCAACGGGCCACTGCGCGCCTGGCGCTGGCCTGCGCGGTGGCCACGCTTGTGGCTGGCGCCTCAGGGTGCGGCCGCCCAGGGCAAGCTCGAGGCGCATTACGAGGCCTCGCTCGCCGGCATTCCCGTCGGCAAGGGCACCTGGGCGATCGAAATCACCGACGACGGCTATTCGGCTGCAGCGCAGGGCGCGACCGCAGGCCTGCTGCGGGCATTTTCCGGCGGCACCGGCTCGGGCTCGGTGCAGGGCCGCATCATCAACGGCGCGCTGGCGCCGGGAAGCTATACCGCCAGCATCAATTCGAAGAAGTCCGAGACCATCCGCATCAATCTGTCCGGCGGCAATGTGAAGGATTTCTCCATCGATCCGGAACCGCCGGTCGATCCCGATCGCATCGTCGTCACCGAGGCGCACAAAAAGGGCGTGGTCGATCCGATGACGAGCACGCTGGTGCGCGTGCCCGGCACCGGCGACGTGCTGTCGCCCGAGGCCTGCCGCGGCGGCAGCAGCGTGTTCGACGGCCGGCTGCGCTACGACATCAAGCTCGATTTCAAGCGCATGGAAACGGTGCGGGCGGAGAAGGGCTATCACGGCCCGGCGGTGGTCTGCGCCATCTACTTCACGCCGATCGCGGGCTACATCGCAGATCGCCCGGTGATCAAATATCTCTCCGTCGAGCGCAAGATGGAGATCACGCTGGTGCCGATCGCGGGAACCCGGGTGCTGGTGCCGTTCCGCACCTATATCCCGACGCCGTTCGGCCCCGCCGTGCTGGAGGCAACCCAGTTCAACACGGTGGCGATCCCGCCGCGGGTGGCGAAGACGCAGTGATCGTTGCTCGTCAGCGCGGCGCGTCCAGGCGTCCCTCTTCCCTTGCTGGGACCAAGCGTGGATGGCGGGCATCAGCGCGAAGACGCGCTTCGCACGCTGTACGCGTCCATGACGGTGGGAGTTGTGTCCGGGAGCGAACCCACTCGACCCGGAATCTTCGACGATTCCGGGTTCGCGCTCTGCGCGCCCCGGAATGACTCGAAATCGCTGTTGACTCCTTCCGCATTCTGATTCGACTCCGCGCGCGCGAGAACTTAAGGAATGGCGGCCGGAAACTGCGGCTTGTTGGGCTGTCGCAAACTTGATCTAGTGGGATGAGAGGCAGCCCGACGCGAGATGTTGCGGTGAACGAAGCCGGAAATAGATGGGAGTCAGCGATTCGGGCCCGGTTCGTTCCAGACTCGTTCGCAAGGCTTAAAACAGGCGGCGCAATTGCTACTAAGCGTCGCAAAACGAGACAGAAACCCCAATAAAATATGGCCTTCTCTCCCATTTACGGCACGTTCTCCCATGAACGGGCGCCAGGCGCCGGCGTCACTGCGGTGCTCGGTCCGACCAACACCGGCAAGACGCATCTGGCGATCGAGCGGATGCTTGGCCATTCCTCGGGGCTGATCGGCCTGCCGCTGCGCCTGCTCGCGCGCGAGGTCTACAACAAGATCGCCGCCCGCGCGGGAACCGAGGCCGTGGCGCTCGTCACCGGCGAGGAGAAGATCAAGCCGAAGAACCCGCGCTACTGGGTCTCGACGGTGGAAGCGATGCCGCGCGACATCGACGTGTCGTTCCTCGCCGTCGACGAGGTGCAGATCGCAGCTGATCTGGAGCGCGGGCACGTCTTCACCGACCGCATCCTCAACCGCCGCGGCCGCGACGAGACGCTCTTGCTCGGGGCTGCGACCATGCGCCCCATCATCGAAAAACTGTTGCCGGGCGCCTCCATGATCACGCGGCCGCGGCTCTCGACGCTGGAATTCGCCGGCGACCGCAAGATCACGCGCCAGCCGCGACGCACCGCGATCGTCGCGTTCTCGGCGGATGAAGTCTATGCGATTGCCGAACTGATCCGCCGCCAGCATGGCGGTGCGGCCGTCGTGCTCGGCTCGCTGTCGCCACGCACGAGGCAACGCGCAAGTCGAGATGTTCCAGAACGGCGATGTCGATTATCTCGTCGCCACCGACGCCGTCGGCATGGGCCTCAATCTCGACGTCGATCACGTCGCCTTTGCCTCCGACCGCAAATATGACGGCTATCAGTTCCGCCGCCTGACGCCGGCGGAATTCTCGCAGATCGCCGGCCGCGCGGGCCGGGCCACGCGCAACGGCACATTTGGCACCACCGGTCGCTGCGCGCCGTTCGAGCCCGAGCTTGTCAATGCGCTGCAGAACCACGCCTTCGACAGCGTCAAGACGCTGCAATGGCGCAGCGCCAGGCTCGATTTTGCTTCGCTTGGCGCCTTGCAGGTGTCGCTGGCGCTGACGCCCGGCCACGAGGCGCTGACGCGGGCGCCGAGCGCCGAAGACATGCGCGTGCTCGAACACGCCGCGCGCGACGGCGATGTGCGCGACATGGCCCATGGCGCCAAGGCCGTGGAGCGGCTGTGGGACGCCTGCGCCATCCCGGACTACCGAAAATTGTCGCCGGCCGCGCATGCCGAGCTTGTGACCACCATCTTCGGCTACCTGATGAAGAATGGCCGTATTCCGGATGCCTGGTATGCGACCCAGGTCGACCAGGCCGACCGCACCGACGGCGATATCGATACGCTGTCGGGCCGGATCGCGCAGATCCGCACCTGGACCTTCGTCGCCAACCGGCCGGACTGGCTTGCGGACCCCGAGCACTGGCAGGGCGTGACGCGGGAAATCGAAAATAAATTGTCAGATGCGCTGCATGAACGGCTTACGGAGCGTTTCGTTGACCGCCGTACCAGTGTATTGATGCGCCGCCTGCGGGAGAATACGGGTTTGACTACGGAAATCGGCAAGACCGGCGAAGTGATCGTCGAGGGCCACACCATCGGCCGCCTCGACGGCTTTACCTTTGCGCCCGATGCGGCCGAGGCAGGCTCGGACGCCAAGGCGCTGCAGGCCGCAGCCCAACAGGTGCTGGCGCGCGAGATCGATGCGCGGGCCGAGAAGCTTGCGGCTGCGCCCGACGACGCGTTCATCCTCACCTCCGACGGCACCGTGCGCTGGACGGGTGACGCGGTGGCCAAGATTGTCGCGGCCGACGACGCGCTGCATCCGCGCTTGCGCATCATCGCCGACGAGCGGCTGACCGGCGCCTCGCGCGAGGCGGTCGCAACCCGGCTCGATCTCTGGCTGAAGACGCATATCGAAAAACTGCTCGGGCCGTTGTTTGCGCTGTCCAAGGCCGAGGACGTCACCGGCATTGCGCGCGGCATCGCCTTCCAGCTCGTCGAAGCGCTCGGCGTGATCGAGCGTGCGAAGATCGCGGCCGAGATGAAGGATCTCGACCAGCCCTCGCGCGCGCTGTTGCGCAAATACGGCGTGCGCTTCGGCGCCTATCACATCTATTTCCCGGGGCTGCTGAAGCCCGCGGCGCGCTCGCTCGCTCTGCTGTTGTGGGCGGAGAAGCAGGGCAATGTCGATCTCTCGACGCTGTCCAGCGCGCAGCATCTGGCAAGCTCGGGCCGCACCTCGTTTCCGGCCGACAAGAGCCTGCCGCGCGATGCCTATCGCATGCTGGGTTACCGCCAGTGCGGCGAGCGCGCGGTGCGCGTCGATATCCTGGAGCGGCTCGCCGATCTGATCCGCCCGGCGCTGGCCTGGCGCGACAATTCGCCCGGCAGCAAGCCCACCGGTGCGTTCGACGGCCGCGGCTTTGTGGTGACGCAGGCGATGACCTCGCTCACGGGGTCGGCCGGCGAAGACTTTGCCTCGATCCTGCGCGCGCTCGGCTATCGCATGGATCGCCGCCCGCCGCTCGCCGAAAAGCCGGTCGAGAAGGTCGAGACAGTGTCGACTGAGGCGCCGCCGGTGGAAGCAAGTGTGCAGGAGGTTTCCGGCGATCCGTCGCCCTCGTCCGCGCTGCTGCCCGAGTTGAACATGGGTGCGGCGGCAAATGATAACGCGCCGCCTGCGCCGGCGGTTGCCGAGGTCACTGAGGTTCCCGCTGCGCCCGAGCCTGAAGCCGTTGCGGAAGCTGCGCCCGCCGAGGAAGCCGCGCCCGCAACCGAGGCGGTTGTGGAAGCCGTACCCGTCGAGGCCGCGGTTGAATCGCCTGCTATGGAAGCCGCGGTGGAGACTGAAATCCACCGAGACGCCAGCTGTCGACGCCGCGCCTGCGGACGCCGCGCCCGCTGAAGCAGTGGCCGCGGCCGCGCCGGCGGAAGACGCTGCGCCGGCTGAAACTCCGGCCACTGAAACTCCGGCCACCGAAGCATCGGCCACTGCTGCCGAAACACCTGCCGAGCCCGCGTTGGTCGAAGTCTGGCGCCCCGGCGGCCGTTCCGAAGAACGCCGCCCGCGTCACGACCGCAACCGCAACCGCCAAGGCCACCGCGATCAGCGCAAGCCAGACGGCGCGACCGCGCAAGCAGGCGATGCCACAGCCGCGCAACCGGCGGCCGAAGGTGAAAAGACCGGCGAGCGCCGCAGCCGTCGCGACCGCCACCGCGATTTCCGAAAACCCCGCGAGGCCGGCGCCGAAGGCGCGCCGCGTGAGGGCAAGCCGGAAGAAAAGCCCGAAGGCAAGCGTGAAGAGCGCGGCGATCGCGGCAAGCGTTTTGAAGGCAAGGGCAAGGAGCGCGACGGTCGCGACAAGTCTGGGGATCGCGGCGGGCGCGATCGCGACAAGGGCGGCCGCCGTGACCGCGAGTCCGGCCCTGCGCTTCGCCAATATGCCTCGAGCGCCAATCCGCGCGATCGCGGCGCGGCCGATCCGAATTCGCCGTTTGCAAAGCTGGCTGCGCTCAAGGAACAACTTGCGCGGAAAGATTAGCCATCGCGTTTTCGAGCGAAGTGGATCCCGGTTCGCGTGAAGAGAACGCGTCAAACAAAGAACCAGCGCCAACCAAGAGCGAAGTTTGGAGCGGCAGCGTCTCGACAAATGGCTGTGGCACGCGCGGGTGGTGAAGGCCCGCACGAGCGCCGCCGCGCTGGTCGAGAGCGGCCATGTCCGCCTCAACGGCGTGCGCGAGAAATCACCGGGACATGCGGTGAAGGCGGGCGACGTCGTCACCATCGCGCTCGACAGCCGTGTGCGGCTCCTGAAAGTGACGGGATTTTCCGAGCGGCGCGGCGATGCCAATTCCGCCCGCGCGCTCTACGAAGATTTGCAAACACCCAAACAATAGCTATCTGCAAAGGTGCCGGCTGGGGGACCGAAAACGCCTGACTTGGGCGGTCTCGTTCCCTTGCGGCAGCGCACTTCCTGCGCTAGGCAACCCACGGAAAACTGCAAAATAAGACCGTTCCGGAGCCCTGGATGACTTACGTCGTCACCGAAGCCTGCATCAAGTGCAAGTACACCGATTGCGTCGAGGTCTGCCCCGTCGATTGCTTCTACGAGGGCGAGAACATGCTGGTGATCCATCCGGACGAATGCATCGATTGCGGCGTGTGCGAGCCGGAATGCCCGGCCGACGCCATCAAGCCGGACACCGAGCCGGGGCTCGAGAAGTGGCTTGAGGTCAACACCGAATACGCCAAGACCTGGCCGAACATCACCCAGAAGAAGGAATCCCCTGACGACGCGAAGTCATTTGAAGGTCAGGAAGGCAAGTTCGAGAAATATTTTTCTTCCAATCCCGGCACGGGCGACTGATTCGCGCGTCAGCCCTGAAATCACAGTTAGGACCGATTCGGGCCTAATAAATGCGCGCGCTTAACCCTAATTCTGTAACAGAGTGTCAAAACGGCCCTGTATGCGCCCGGAATCGGGCGTAAATCATTGATTTTTGCGGAAAATGTGCTATATTGGGCACATTCTAGCCGAACCCGTCAGCCTCGCTCGGCCCCTATGGGTTCCCGTCAAAAACCTTCGAACAGGGGCGTGGCAGTTTCCCACGCGCAGGCTGTGTCACAGAAAACGCGTAAACAGAGTGCTTCAAAGAACAAGAAAGCCGCTGCGGCGAGCCGCAGCGCAACCAAGGGCCGTGCCAAGGCGTCCGTAAAGGACACCAAGAAGGCGGCGGCTGCAAAATCCTCAAATAAAAGAAGCGCAATGCCAAACAAGACTGCGAAAACTGTCGCGAAAGCGGCCGGTTCGAAGACTTCTGCTTCGAAGGCACCGGTTGCAAAGGCCGCCGCGAAAACTGCCGTTACCAAGCCTTCTGTCAACAAGCCTGTCGTTGCCGCCAAGCCCGCTGTCGCCGCGCCGAAGGCTGCGGTGAAGCCTGCCGTCCCGCCGCGCGTGGAAGAGAAGAAGCCGCTGACGCAGCGCCAGGGCTTCAAGACCAACGAATTCGTGGTCTATCCGGCGCATGGCGTCGGCCAGATCCTCGCCATCGAGGAGCAGGAGATCGCGGGCGCCAAGCTCGAACTGTTCGTTATCAATTTCATCAAGGACAAGATGACGCTGCGCGTTCCGACCGCCAAGGTCGCCAACGTCGGCATGCGCAAGCTGTCCGATCCCGTGCTGGTCAAGAAGGCGCTGGAAACGCTGAAGGGTCGTGCCCGGGTCAAGCGCACCATGTGGTCGCGCCGCGCCCAGGAGTACGAAGCAAAGATCAACTCCGGCGATATCGTCGCGATCGCGGAAGTGGTGCGCGATCTCTACCGTTCGGAATCGCAGCCCGAGCAGTCCTACTCGGAACGCCAGCTCTATGAAGCGGCGCTCGATCGCCTGTCGCGCGAGATCGCGGTGGTGCAGCACGTGACCGAGACCGAGGCGATCAAGGAAATCGAGAGCCAGCTCGCCAAGAGCCCGCGCCGCGGCGCCAAGACCGAAGGTGATGCCGTTGCCGAAGGCGACGCCGACGGCGAAGATGATGCCGACGCGGAGGGCGACACTGCCGCCGTCGAGGACGAGGCAGCCTGAAAGAATCCCGATACCTGAAACGAGAAGCCCGGCAGAGATGCCGGGCTTTTTGTTTGTGATGCGGGTTCCATCCTCAGTGGGAAATGCCGCAACAGCCGGGAACGTTTCCGGAGCAAGATCATTCGGTCCTAAGTCAAAAAAACGAAGCCGGCAAAACGCAGCCTTGTGGTCGGGAGGCGAACGTCTCCCGACAAGTTCAAATCAAGGAACACCTCATGAAGCTAAATGCGACACAAGTGAAACAAACCCTGAGCCAGTTCGAAGCGCAGGTTCTTCCCGACAATCATCCGGCGGCCGCCCAGCTCACCAGCATATACGGTGACCACACGTTCTTTCTCGATGGCAGCGGCCTGAAAGTGCTGGAGCCTGTCGGCGCGCCGGCCATGGAAGCCAAAACCGGTGAAGTCGTCAGCCTTGCCGACTGGAGCGATGCGACGCTCACCAGTTTGCGACCGCATGAACCCGAAATGACCGGCGTGGTCGTCGTCCTCGAAATGGGATCCGCCAAGCACTGACGGCGCGGCGAGAAGGGCAACAACCAAATTCGGTGGCAATCGTCCGACACGCGCGGAGCTCGTCATCGGCGCGCATTCGCGACGCGTTGGCGGCGGTGGAGAGGTTGCCCCTTCCTTCTCCCCTTGTGGGAAGATGAGGCTTTATGTAACGGCTTGAAGTCGTGAGGGAAACGCAAATCGGTGTCCGCATAGTGTCCCTTGCGCGCGGTTCCCCTTGGCTGCGCTTGCCAACCCACCGCGCCAGGATCACGGTCGGCCAGGTTGCCGTACATGGTTCGCATCGCGCCGCATCTCACCTCGAACGCGACGGTTCGACGCCTGCGCATCAGCGTTCCGCTGGTGCCGTGCTTGCTCGACGGTGTGCGCTACTTCCGGCCCGATGATCTGCCGCCGCCAGCCGGCGACGATCTGCGGCCGTTGTATCGGCCGCGGCTCACACCGAACGCAAATCAGCGATCACCGCACCGCGACGCCTCGCTCGACCAGCTTATCGGCAAGGCGTAGCGGCGCAACGGCCGCCCCAAACACAAGACCCGGCCGCTAGCATCACCACACGGCCGGGTCCTGCCACAAGCATCCGGGTTTGGGGGGCCGGAAGATGCTTGGACGGTCAAATTTTGCGCCGGTGCACCCGCAGCCGTTTGACGCATGTCAAAGCGTTGAACTCGTGTCGCTGAAAAACTATCCGCCTCGGCGGCGTGACGGAGCAACCGGGTGCTGGCGACGCGCAACCGCCGGAACCCGGTTGCCTCACCCTGCGGCCGTCGGCTTAAGAACCGTGCCGAGCCAGTTGCAGCCACTTCGCCAGAGCCGTGGCCGAGAATGGCTTGGTGAGATACGCGAGACACCCGGATTGAAGCGCCGCCTCGCGTGTTGCGGGGTTGTCGTTTCCAGTCATGTAGATCACCGGCAAGGAAATGTTCGCCTCTTTGAGACGACGCCTCAACTCGATGCCTGACCCGTCGCCCAGGTCGATGTCGAGCAGGACACAAACCGCCCCGCCGAAATCGGCGTGATTTGCGAAGGCTTCCGCCGAGGAAAACAGCACGCTCGCATAGCCCGACTGCCGTAGCAGTCGCGCTATACTTTTTAACATCGAGGTGTCGTCATCGACGACAAGAACAACGGGCAGCGTTGCATCAACGGCGTCGCGCTTCATCCGGTCGCCCCCAGCCCACCAATCAAGGGTAACCGCCGACCGCCGACGGCGTCGCTTCCGGAAAACTACGTAGGTGCGCCAGTTGCCTCGCCCTGGGCCATCGGCTTGAATGTTGCCCATGCCCTCCTGACCCGCCGCCGCGATGCCCACCGCGCCGACTGTTGGCGAATCCACTACGGACGTTGGCGAAATGCTGGCGCGACGCCGGTGGTCCTTACGGTGCTTTCATCGGGGTGGGCCAATAGGCCAACTTGTAGGCGGCTTCCGCAAGTTGCGCTTGGGATTTGATTTGTAGCTTTTTCAAGAGCGCCTCGCGCTGCCGCTCAACCTGCCGTGCAGTGCCGCCGATCTCGGCAGCAATCGCGCGGTCAGCTTTCCCCTGCGCCAGCCGGCGCAACAGTTTCTTTTCACGCGAGGTGAGAATAGGGAACCGCTCGGTCATCATCAACGCGCCGCCGATGGACGGTTGATCGAGCCTTGTCCGCTTCCGCGGTTCTGTCTGTCCAATTGTGCACCGTCGGTCGCGCGCGCCGACGACCCAAGGCGGTATCAATCCATGAACAGCGCGACGGCCGTAAGCGCCATCGTCAGCGCGCTCGCCGCCACCGCAAGGCTCACTGCCCACCTGTCCATGAGCGCATGATAACCGGCGTGTACGATGTTCGGGTGTGCTCATTCCGATCATGAGCCAACTGCCTGCGGAATGTTTGTACCTATGTGGACACAAGGGCGATTGTCCGGTAGCCGACACAAGGCCATACCGGCGCATCGCAGAATGGGTAGAGCGCAGCGAAACCCATCAACTGGCGGCAGATAAAAGGCGATGGGTTTCGCAGCGCTAAACTCATCCTACAAAGTGATCGAGAGCGCGCCTCAATCCACCACGATCTTGACCCTGTCCCGTACCTTGACCTGCGCGTTGGCGTCGAGACCGTTGAGGATGCCAAAACGCTGGTACGGGCAATCGGCGCCATCCATTTGCAGAAGAAGCGCGAGTTCTCGTCGATAAAGCCTGCGCCAGCTTGTGCTCAAGCTGGCGAGAAACTCGCGTTCGCGTTCTGTAAGCATCGGCATCGGGGCACCGGAAAGCGGCTTCTCTTCACCCGACGAGACCGGACGTCGGAGCGACGTCGGTGCTGTCGGGAAACACGGTGTTCGCAAGCACGCGCTCGTCGAGGCGCAAATGATCGCGAAGCAGACCTTTGAGTACTGCGCGCAGATCGATGGTCGGCTTGAGGTCGCGTGCCTCATAGAGCTGGGCGGATTTCAGTCCCGGCCAGTCGGCGACCACGCGCCCGCCGCGCAGCGCGCCTCCGGCGAGAAACGCCACCGTGCCGGTGCCGTGGTCGGTGCCGTTGGTGCCGTTGATCTGCGCGGTGCGCCCGAACTCCGTAATGACGGCGACCACCGTCTCGCGCCAGGCGCTGCCCATATTGGTCTCGATCGCGGCCAACGCGCCATCGAGTGCGCCCAGCAGGTTGGCGAGCTGGCCGGACGCCGCGCCCTCGTTGATGTGCGTATCCCATCCGACAAAGCCAACGGCGCCGACGCGCGGGCCGTCCGGCTTGGCGAGAAAGCGCGCCGCCGTGCCCGCGGCCTCGGCGAAGTAGGCGCGCACGCCTGCGATGCCGGGCATTGCGAGAGCTTCCTCGGACATCGACGCATCCGATGGACCGGCGGGTCCAAGCGACGCCAGTCGCATCCGCGCCTCGAGCGCGACCGCCAGTCTCGGGTCGGTGTGCTTATACAGATCCAGCAAACGGGCTTGCGTATCCTCACTGGCGGGCAGCAGTTTTTGCGGCACCCACGACAGCACCGGCGCTCGGCCGCGAACAACCAGCGGGGTCACCGCACCGATGCCGAGCACGCGGCTGCCGCGCGGATCGACGCGGCCGTCCGATGTCAATTCGGCCAGCGCCCGATTAAGCCAGCCGGTGTCGACTGCGCCGGGCCGTGCGATACCGCTTTCGAGGACATCCTGACCGTCGAAATGCGAGCGCTCGCGATAGGGCGTTGCCGTGGCGTGCACGATCGTTGCCTGCTGCGCCTTGTAAAGCCGGTGCAGGTTCGGCATCGCGGGATTGAGCGCGAAGAAGCCGTCGAGCGGCAGCGCCGGCGGCTTGCCGTCGAGCAACAGCGCGCGATCCCCGCGCAAGGCCATCCAGTCGGGATCGCCGACGGGGGCCACGGCGCCAAGACCATCGAGCGCGCCCCTCAGCACGATCACGAGCATGCGCGGATCGCGGCCTTCCGCCCGCGCGAGCTTGGGCATCTGGCTCCACGCGAACAAGGTGCCGGCGCCTATCAGCGCCTCGCGACGACTGGGCAGATGGTGGCGAAAGGCCATGTTCACCTCCTCTGGAATTCGGCAGACATGAACAACAGCACGAGCGCCTGCTGACGACTCTCGGCGCGGCCCACCGCCTGCTTCACGTCCGGCGACACCGCATCACCAAACACCGACTCGATGACTTCCTGGGGATCGACCCGGCCTGATATGCGTTCGGCGAAGTTGTTGGCGACGTCGAGCCGCCGTCCCATGCCGTCGATCCATGACGCCTCATCGTCGGGAAAACCCTTGGGCGACGGCGGACGCCACAGCGGTTCGCCAAGCAGGGCCTGTCCATCCGTGAATCGCTTGGGGTCGGCTTCAGTCAGTCCGGTCGCCCGCACCATGCCAACGACCCATTCGCCCGGGCGCTTGAGTTTGGTCGGCGGTCCGCTCCAGGCTTCAGGCGATGACACCATCGTCCTGGCGACCTCTTTCAAGTCGCCGCCGGTATCGAGGAAAGCCTTCGCCATTCGCTCCACCGTGACAGGCGCCGGCGTATCGGCAATGAAATAGCGGGCCATCTTGGTGGCCACGTGCGTTGCAGTCGCAGGATTGGCAGCGAGATCGCGCAGCACGGCGCGTCCTTGCTCCACCGTCTCGTCATCGTAGGGCGTTCCCAGCACTTTCTGCGCGCCGGGCTCGTGCAGACGGGGATTGAAAGTGAATTCGCCGCCGTGCTCGGGATTGTCGCCCGGCGGCACGAGGGTCCATCCGGTCAGCACATTGGCAAAGGCAATGACATCGTCCTGGGTGTAGCCGGTCCGCACGCCGAGCGTATGCAATTCCAAAATCTCGCGGGCCAGGTTTTCGTTGAGGCCGCGCGTGCGGTTGATGCCGGCGGTCGAATTGGCGCCCATCGAAATGGTCTGGTCGAGATAGAACAGCATGGCCGGGTGGCCCTCGGCGGCCAGCAACAGATCGGTGAACCGGCCAAGCACGTGAGGACGGATCGCCTCGCGCTCGTAGGCGCCGGACATGCTCCTGATCTTGTTGGCCGAGATGCAGAAATGATTGGACCAGAACCAGACCAACCGCTCGGCGAATCCGATTTCGGCGCCGAGCGCGGCGGCGATGCGAAGGCGTGCCTCTTCGAGATAGAACTGCCGTCCCGGATCGGGGACGGCTTCCGCGGCGACCTTGTTCGCCATCTCCATCCCTTGCGCGGATTCCTCCGTCATGGAGGCCGCCTCGGCCACCTGCGGTCGCTTGGCGTCCTGTTCTTTCTTGGCGACTCTCGCCTTGGCTTGCCGCTTCGCATTCGCGTCGGTCACCGCGCGATAGGCTTTTGCACTGCCAGGCAGGTCCGCCGCCGCGATTTCGCTGGCGCGCGGACGATCAAGTTCGGCGATCAACGCTCCGCGCGGATCGGCCTCGATGGCGGCAATCGATCCCGGACGCGGCCCCATTCCGAAGCGGTGGAGGGCAAATACGGCTTCAGTCTTTGCGGAACTGCTCATGGCACGGCCCCGGAGGATGCGAAGCTGCAAGGCGGCGACCGAGACCGCTTGTTCCAGCTTGCCAAATTCGCTACGTCATGTAGTGCTACGAGTTGTAGCATTTGACGATCCAGGATGCAAGTATCGATTGAGCGGAGGCCGCAGGCGCAGCCGTGCGGACGCCAGTTCTACGCCAGGAGAATGCGGTGATATCCTCGCCGGTGTCGGCGTCGATCACGATGAAATTGATCTTGCGTTTTGCCCAATCGTAAATCTCATCGAAGCCGCGAAGATCAAGTTCCTCGTCAACCAGAACGGACCGGGGATCGATGGTGGAGCGACTAAACCTGAGCCGGATCGGTTCGGTTTTCGGGGTGCCATAGCTACTCCTTGCTGTATCCAAGGATAAATCCGACCACAGCAACCCTAATACTGCGGACCCAACGCAATTCGTCCGATCGTGCCGTCCTTGACCAGGCCTATTCTCCATTCCGCCGAGCCGTTGGCAAAATGCGCGATGTAGACATCGCTGCCGAGAGCCGATACGCCGCGGAAAGACATCGCGCGCAATTCGCCGAGCCGGGAGAGGATGGCCTGATTGAACGGCAACTGCTGACGGGTCTGGGCCGCCACCTCGGAGGTCATGCGCGCGTAGTCCGGCTCGCCGCGGCTCACGGAGGCGATGTATTGGCGCAGCATCGTTTCACTGCCGGCCAGCGGAACGTTGCGGGATGCGGTGGCGCGCTCACGCTGGCCGCCGTCCTTTGACTCCTCCACGGTATGCAGCCGGGTTTGTCGCCCCGGCAGCACGATCTGGAGGCATTTGCCCGAAGCATCGGTAATCACCCATGGGCTTTCAACATTGGTCATGATCGGGAACGTGATCTCTTCACCGATCGTGCCGTGGGCCGCGCGCTTTCCTTCCGCGTCCAGTTTGAAGACTTGAATGTCCCTGCCGCTACCATTGTAGATCAGCACCTTGATGGGCGCGGTCTCGCTTTTGGCCCGTAAGCCCTGCTCGGCTGTGCAAGCGAGTACGCCGCCCGGGGAGTCGTCGCCATCCGGCCGGAAGATGACATCCTCGGCCTTGCCGTTCGCTCCCATCAGGAAACGGATTTCTGCAACTCCGTTGGCGAACTTCACGCCGTAGATGTCATAACCACCGGGGCCAACGCCGCGAAAGAAGATGGATTCGACGGTACCAAGCGCCTTGAACATCGCCTGTAGCTCGGAAAATTGTCCCCGGATCTTGGCAGCCAGCGATGCGCTCATGCGCTCATAGTTTGGCGCACCGCGTTGCAGGTCCTCGATTCCTCGCAGGATCGCTTCCTTGCTGCCCGCCAGCGGTGTTTGCTCCCTGAACCGATCCGGGGCCGCAGCAATCCGCTGTTCGAATTGCTGTTCCACGAGCATTGCCTTGTCAGGGGCAACCCGCGGCGCCAATCGCGCTCCGGTGACCGCCTCCTGAACCAGGACCCTGGCCACCTTGCTCTCGGCATCGCGCAGGAAGATAACGAGATCACCCTGGTTGTCCGCAAAGGCGTCGGCGCCATAGGCCGCGACCTCGAATTTCGGCCGACCGGTCTCCTTGACATGAAGTCGCCGACCATCGCTGGTGACGGCGAGCACGCGGCTCGGCCCCAACTGATACCAGCCGACGTATGAATCGAGGGCTGCATCGGCCTCGACTCCCTGCCGAGACCATTCGGCGATCCTGACGGCGCTGACGTCGCGGCCGTTTTGGCGAAGCACCGGATCGAATGGGCGTCCCGCATCGCCGACGGTCAGCGTGATCTGACCAGTTGTCGCCGCGTAGGAATAGGATCCATCGTCCGCAGCAGCCAATCGGAGCTTGCGCTGCCCGCTGACCTGGCCAAACAAGGCGTCGTTTTCCCTGGAGATGGTGAAGATCGACGTTCGACCCAGTGAATAGAAGGAAACGGACTCGGGCATGTGCGCCGCGACGGCGGGATCACTCGAACGGCCGGTCACCGATGCGGACACCGGCGAGGTGCGGTAGGCGATCGAGCCGGCTGTTACGATAACCACCGGCAAAATGAGGGCCGCAGTCCCGACCCGTTTTCCCCAGCCCAACTTCGCAGGAAGCGCCGTTGCGGCAAGAATGCGCTCAACGCGACTGCGCACCGTGCAGGCCCTGGCCATCTCGATACCCGCCGGCGCGCGCCGTACGTGCTGCACCAGATCAAGCAGGATCTCGGCGTACGACAGCTTGTCTTCGACGACTTCGAGCGCTCTTTCGTCGCTGATGATCTCAGCGAGTTCCGCCAGACGGGTGAGGTGCCACCATGCGAAGGGGCTGAACCAGAATACCGCGCGATTGCACGAGGCGAGCAGCAGCAGATAGAAATCGCGGTTGACGACGTGGGCCCCTTCATGGGCCAGCACCGCCTCGCGCTTGCGCCGATCCCAATCGAAGCACTGCGACGGAAGCAGAATGGTCGATCCGAACGTGACGGGCCCGGCGATGACGTTGCTGACGCGCACGCTCCAGTCGGCCGTCCAGGGTTCGCTCATCGGTTTTGCGGCACGAGCCAGCCGCCAGGTCAGGTAGATGCCAACCACCAGTCTCGCCAGCAGCAAGCCGGCAACCAAAGCGTAGATGGCTGTTGCGAGCGCCAGCCAACTGACGGAGGCGGCCTGCTCGCCATAGCCCATCGCGGGCATGCCGGGTTCGGGCGGCAGCGACGTGCGCAACAGTTCCTGCGCCGAATCCGCCAGCGGGTTTCCAGCCGACCAAAGATAGTCGGCGACCGGCAACGCGTCGACCGTGACGGTCACCCTGGTCCAGTGCATCAGCAGCGGCATCGACAACGACGCCGCCAGCACCATGGCCCAGGATGTCATGTGGACGTGCGGATTTCTCACCCGCAGGAGATTCAAGCCAATCCACACAATGCCCCCGAGCAACAGGGAGCGCAGCGCCGACTCCGCGAGAATCGCCAGCATTATTTCCTCCCGCTCTTCGCCCTCGCCTTGGCAACCTGGTCGGCAAGCGTGCGCAACTGGCGTTGGTCGAGCATCGCCGAATCCACCATGCCTACCAGGACCTCTTCGACGGATCCGTTGCAGAACCAGTCGACGATACGCTGGACGGCTTTCGCAGCTACACGTCCGCGCGGTTGCGCGGCCGCGTAGACATAGGTTCGGCCGTCCACCGTGTGGGTGGTGTAGCCCTTGTCTTCCAGCCGCCGCAGCACGGTGCGGACGGTCGATTCCTTGAGCCGGCGGGAAAGCCGCTCCCGCACGGCCTCGGCAGTCACCGGGCCGTGAGCCCAAACCAGTTGCATTACCTCGTGTTCGAGGTCCCCCAGTTTGGGCAGGCTGTCGTCCATGATGATCCCTTGCGAATTCAGGTGTTCTGAATGCTACAGAGCGTCGCACACGTGACGGCGTTCTGCAACTTCTATCAGAATGGAGGCAAGGCGAGGGGGTCCAGGGCGGAGAATGGGTTTCGCTGCGCTCTACCCATCCTACGGGAGGACGGCGGAGTTTGCAGATCGAGATCCCGGTTCGCTCTCAAGCGCGCCCGGGATGACGTGCTTTCGCGGCGTCAGTCGACCACGATCTTCACTTTGTCGCGCACCTTGACCTGGGCGTTGGCGTCCAGCCCGTTGAGGATGCGGAAGCGCTGCGACGGGCGGTCGACGCCGGCCATGCGGTGGGAAAGTGATTCCACGGTGTCGCCGGGCTGCACGGTGATGACCTTGATGCGCAGCGGGCGCGCGGCCTGCACTTCTTCCAGCGTCAGGCGGCGGAATGAATTGACGGTCTCGCGCGCGTTGCGGTCGGCCTCGGTGGATTTCTGCCGGGACGCAAAGATGAAGCGGTAGACGTCGCTGCCGAAGCGCAGCGCATAGACCTTGAAATGCCACTGGTCGCCATGCGCGGTGGCGGACGCCGCGGGGAATCCGTTGATGGTCAGCTCTTCGGTCGAGCCCTTGTCGACATTCTCCATCCAGCCGGAATTGAGATAATCGCCGAGCGATTGCTCGGCCGGCACTCGCGCCACGTCGAAGCGCATCGCCTGCGTGCCACCCTCGCGCACGCCGATCACGGCCTGCGCGGTGTTGTCGAGCGTAAAAGTTTCGGGTGCGGCAAAGGTGAAGCCGAGCTTTGGATGCAGGAAGCGCCGGCCGCGGACGAAACCTTCGCTGGGATCCTCGCCATAGACGATGTTGTCGATCGCGGCGAGATAGGTCTCGCGGTCGCGCTCGCCGCCCTGCGGCGAGGAGTATTGCCGCGCGGTGGCCTGCGCGTTCTGCACGCGCTCCGGCGTTGCCGGATGCGAGGAAAGGAAATCCTGCGCGCGCGGATCGAGCGAGGTCTTGCCGGCCTTCATGGCCGCGTTGCGTTCCATCGCGGTGAGGAAGCGCGAGGCGCCAAAGGGATCGAATTGCGCCTTGGCGGAGATGCCGACGCCGATGCCGTCGGCCTCGAATTCCTGCGCGCGCGAGAAGCTCGCCATCGTCAGCTTGGTCTTCGCCAGCGCCAGCGCCGTGAGATCGGGATCGTTGCCCATGTCGGTGACGACGCGCGTCACCACGGCCGCCTGCCGCGCCTGGTCCTCGCGGATCGAGGCGTGTTTTGCGAGTACATGCGCCATTTCATGGCTGAGGACTGACGATAGTTCCGACGTGTCGCTGGCGAGCGCCACGAGGCCGCGGGTGACGTAGAGCTGGCCGGTCGGCAGCGCGAAGGCATTGACCGCGCCGGAATTGAGGATGGTGACGCGATAGGCCTGTTCGGGCCGGTCGGAGACCGCGACCAGACGATCGACGGTCTTGCCGATCAGCGCCTCCAGCTTCGGGTCTTCATAGACGCCGCCATAGGAGGCCAGGATGCGCTCGTGCTCACGCTCGGCCGCCGGCGTGTGCGCCACGGTGCGATTGGGTTTTGACGGGCTGCCGGACAGCGTCGGGCCCGGGGTCTGGAAGCGGGACATGTCGCCGCAGGCCGACAGCGCCAGGCCCGCGCACAGCACAAGGGGCGCAGCCCAAAGGCGGCGGGATTTCCGTCCCATCTGCCGTTCCGAGGTCCCTGACACCAGCCGCACTTCTTTTTGGTTCGCCCTAGTTCGCCCCAAGCAATTCGAGTTGCCCCACCCGAAGCAATTCAATTCTTGGACCGGTCCGCGTTTCGATGAAGCCACGAACCCGAATCCGTCGATTCTCGAGGGACTTAGGCGCGATGCCCGCCGCCTCGAAGGACGCTAGCACACGCCTTGAAATAGTCACAGCAAAGTCCCGTGTCCAGTTCCGGCCGAAGTTCAGGTAAGTTGTTGCCCCGGCCTGTCGGACCGACAGAACCCTGCCTTCGACCAGCATAAAACGCCCATTCCCAGCCAAAATATCGCCGGCACTTTCCGCGTTTTTTATGGCCGAGGGACCCGCCCAGACGCCCTTTTTCGCCTCTCGGCCGGCCGCCTCCGCGGCGAGCAGCGCGGCCGCGCAGTCCTTGTCGGCGATATCGGCGGCGGCGAACGCCTCGCCCTGCGACAACAGGCTTGCCTGCACGGAAAAGTCTTCGCCCGCGACGAACACGAAGGCGGCCTGACGCCCGTAACGATCGGGCGCATCGTCATCGCCGCGCAGCGCGACATCACGACCGACGATGATGGCCGCGAGCGCCGCGGTGCGTCTCGCGGCATCGACTGATACGGGCTCGATGCCGGCGAGCTTGATCTCGCGGCCGTCGGCCAGGCGAAAGCTGCGCGCGTCGATAACAGCGGCGACACGGCCTTCGCCCTGCGGCTGGAACGAACAGGGGGCGGCGTTGGCCTGGTCGGCTGCGACCAGGCCAGCGCATGCCAGCGCTGCGAGGAGAGAGGCTCGAATTCCGGACACCGGCTGCTGGCGCTTCCTGTATGCTGGCGACTGTCGGGGTCAAACTATCCGAAAACACATCGAAGGGGGAGACGATGGAGATCAACGGCATCGCGCATATTTTCCTGACCGTGGCGAATTTCGCCCGCGCGCGCGAGTTCTATTCAAAGCTGCTGCCGTTTCTCGGGCTGAAGCCGATGATCGATTCCCCCGAGGTGTTTTACTGCGTCGGCGGCCGCACCGCGGTTGCGATCCGCGCGCCATCGCCGGAAAACCAGGGTGTCGCGTTCGACCAGAACCGCATCGGGCTGCATCACCTCTGCTTCCGCGCGCGCGAACGCGCCGATGTCGACGAGCTGCATGCGTTCCTCACTTCGATCGGCACGAAGATCATCCGCGCGCCGCGCGAGGACCAATGGGCGCCCGGCTACTACTCGATGCTGTTCGAGGATCCCGACGGCATTCGGCTGGAGATCAATCACGTGCCGGGCAAGGGGCTTTTGACGGAACGCTGATGGCTCACGTTGTTTGCCAGAAAACTCGTCATGCCCGGCCTTGTGCCGGGCATCCACGCCTTCGGCGGCGCAAGCAAGACGTGGATGGCCGGGTCAAGCCCGGCCATGACAAAGAACCGCGCCAGCCGCGTCTCGAAGGATAGAGGCCACCGGGACACGCGTAACCATTCCGCTTAGCGGAAATAGGGGTCCGTCGCGCATGACGGCGTGAGCGGACGGCTGTTGCTGGGGTCAAGGCCATGCGGCATGATCGCCGCCAAGATTGAAGCCGCAGACAATGCTGGCGCGCCAAGGGAGGTTTTCATGAAACGGGTTTTTGCAGGCGCATTCGCCTGCGTGCTTGCGATGTCAGCGTCATCAGCACTGGCGCAAACAAAGCCTCCGCTGAAACTCGGCGGCATCCTCGACATGTCCGGGCTCTATGCCGACATCACCGGCCCCGGCAGCGAGGCCGCGGCGAAGATGGCGGTCGAGGACTTTGGCGGCGAGGTGCTGGGCCGCAAGGTCGAGATCGTCGTCGCCGATCATCTCAACAAGGCCGACGTCGCCGCCAACCTCGCGCGCGACATGCTCGACAATCAAGGCGTCGAGATGATCTTTGACGTCGCGGCGTCAGCGACCGCGCTTGCCGCGGGCGAGATCGCGAAGGCGCGCAACAAGATCGTCATCTTCAACGGCCCGGCCACGATCGCGCTCACCAACGAGGCCTGCGGTCCCTACACCGTGCACTACACCTACGACACCTTCGGGCAGGCCAACGTGACCGGGCTCGCGGCGGTGAAGTCCGGCCTCGACACCTGGTTCTTCCTGACCGCCGACTACGCCTTCGGACAGGCGCTGGAAAAGGACACCACCAATGTGGTGACGAAGAACGGCGGCAAGGTCGTGGGCGCCGTGCGACATCCGCTCAACACGTCGGACTTCTCGTCCTTCCTGCTGCAGGCGCAGGCCTCGAAGGCCAAGGTGATCGGGCTTGCCAACGCCGGTGGCGACACCATCAATGCGATCAAGCAGGCCGCCGAGTTCGGCCTGATGAAGGGCGGGCAGAAGGCCTCGCCGCTGCTCGTCTTCATCACCGACATCGACAGCATCGGGCTCGAGACCGCGCAGAGCCTGCTGTTGTCAGAGGCCTTCTATTGGGACCTCAACGACGACACCCGCGCGTTCTCCAAGCGCTTCATGGAGCGCAACAAGCAGCGGCCGCCGACGACGGCGCAGGCCGGCGTCTATTCCTCGGTCATGCATTACCTGAAGTCGGTGAAGGCCGCCGGCACCACGGAAGCCGCGGCCGTCATCAAGGTGATGAAGGAGACGCCGATCAACGACATGTTCGCCAAGAACGGCAAGATCCGCGAGGACGGCCGCATGGTGCACGAGATGTACCTGTTCGAGGTCAAGAAGCCGTCGGAATCCAAGGCACGCTGGGACTACTACAAGCTGCTCGGCACCGTTGCCGGCAACGACGCGTTCCAGCCGCTGGAAGCGTCGCGCTGTCCGCTGGTGAAGAAATAGCGGCGTGAAACGTCATTCCGGGACGATGCGAAGCATCCAGACCCGGAATCTCGAGATTCCGGGTTCGACGCTTCGCTCGCCCCGGAATGACGAATGCAACCAACAACAACGAAAGCCAAGAACGCCATGAGCGCAGAACGAAATCGTCCTGCAAAACCTCGACAAGGGCCTGCTCACCATCACCATGAACCGGCCGGAGCGGCGCAACGCGCTCAGCCCCGACATGACGCGTGGCCTCGTCGAGGCGGCGCGGCGCGCGGCCGACGATCACGAGGTGCGCGCGGTGCTGATCAAGGGCGCAGGCGGCACTTTCTGCGTCGGCGGCGACGTCAAGTCGATGGCGGAGGGGCGCGCGCCGCTGCCGTTCGAGGCCAAGATGGCGAACCTGCGCAAGGGCATGGAGGTCTCGCGCATCCTGCACCAGATGCCGAAGCCGGTGGTGGCGCAGCTCGATGGCGCGGCGGCCGGCGCCGGCCTCTCGATCGCGCTGTCTTGTGACCTGCGCGTAGCCAGCGCCTCCTGCAAGATCACCACGGCGTTTGCCAAGGTCGGCTTCTCCGGCGATTACGGCGGCACCTATTTCCTCACCCAGCTGCTCGGCAGCGCGAAAGCGCGCGAGCTCTATCTGCTGTCACCGGTGCTGACGGCGCAGGAAGCCTACAATCTCGGCATGGTCACCAAGGTGGTGCCGGATGCGGAGGTCGAGGACGCCGCGCGCGAGCTGGCGATGTCGCTGGCGCAGGGGCCGTCGATCGCGCTCGGCTTCATCAAGCGCAACATCAACAATGCCGAGAACATGTCGCTGGAGGAATGCTTCGACGGCGAGGCGATCCATCACACCCGTGCCGGCGAGACCGCCGATCACAAGGAAGCGGCCAAGGCCTTTGTCGAGAAGCGCAAGCCGGCGTTCCAGGGAGCTTGACGATGGCGGACTACATGCGCCTGCGGCAGATCTGCCTGGTGGCGCCGCATCTGGAGCCCGTGATTTCCGATATCGCCGAGATCATGGGGCTCTCCGATCTGCTATCGCGACGGCAATGTCGCGAAATACGGACTGGAGAACGCGCTGCTGCCGGTCGACACGATCTTGCTGGAAGTGGTGGCGCCGACGCAAGGCGGCACCGCGGCCGGCCGCTTCCTCGACAAGACCGGCAACCGCGGCGGCTACATGGCGATCTTCTGCTGCGAGGATCCGGATGCGCGCGGCGCCAAGGCCAATGCGATGGGCGTGCGCACGGCCAACGTCATCAGGCACGCGCCCTATCACGGCGTCCAGCTGCACCCGCGCGACTGCCGCGCCGCCTTCATCGAGTTCAACCACACCGACGGCAGCGACGACGTGCTCGGTCCCTATCCGCCGGCCGGGCCGGACTGGCAGAAGCACATCCGCAAGGACACGACGCTGGCGCTGACGGATGTGGAGATGCAGAGCCCGGACCCGCAAGCGCTGGCCGAGCATTGGGGGAAGATCATCGGGGTGGCGGCGACGAAGGGCGACGGCGGCTCGGCGGTGAAGCTGCCGAATGCGACGTTCCACTTCGTGAAGGGGCCGGTGGATTTGATGACCGGGCTGTCGTTCCGCGTGAAGGATGTGGCCAAGGTGCGCGAGGCGGCGAAGGCGAAGGGATGCAAGGTCGAGGGCGATGCGTTCGATCTTTGCGGGGTGAGCGTTCAGGCTCGCGGCGTAAAGGCTGCACCCTGCTCCGCATCCGTGGGAGCAGGGTACCCATAATCACAGCGGCAGCGCAGTATGAAGCCGCGGCGACGGGTCCCTCGTCCGCGGAGACAGACCGCTGGCATCCGGCGCTTCGCGCCACCTTCTCCCACAAGGGGAGAAGGGAAGAGGCTACCGCCCCTTGAAATTCGCGACGCGACGCTCGGAGGTGGCTTTCACGCCTTCCTTGAAATCTTCCGTGGCGCGCAGTTTGGTCTGCTCGGCGAGCTCGTGGTTGGTCGCGGCCAGCACGCGGTCGGCCAGTCCGGCGCGCATGGTGGCGCGGGTGGAGACCAGGCCGAGCGGCGAGCATTCGGCGATTTCGGCCGCGAGCTTCATCGCCTCTGAGCGCACCTGGTCCTGCGGCACGCAGATATTGGCAAGGCCCATGCGGGTCGCCTCCTCGCCGGTGACGCGGCGGCTGGTGTAGAAAATCAGCTCGGCGTTGTTCTTGCCGACCAGCTCCGGCAGCGTCGCGGTGAGGCCAAAACCCGGATGGAAGCCGAGCTTGGTGAAGTTCGCGGCAAAGCGCGCTTCGGGGCAGGTGACGCGGAAGTCGGCCGAAACCGCAAGCCCGAGCCCGCCGCCGATGGCCGCGCCATGCACGGCGGCAACGATCGGCTTCTTGTTGCGGAAGATGCGCACCGCCTGCACATAGAGGTGGTTGATCGGCAAATTGGCGGCCGGATCGCGCTCGGCGCTGCGCTTCCTGTTCCTGCCGCTTCGGGTCGGAGAAATCGGCGCCGGCGCAGAACGCCTTGCCTTGCGCGGCGAGCACGGAGGCGCGGATTTCGATGTCCTTGTCGAACTCCTCCAGTGCGTCCGCGATCTGGTTGATCAGCGCGACGTCGAAGAAATTCAGCGGCGGCTTTCTGATTTCGATCAGGCCGACGTGGCCGTGCTTCTCGACGCCGATGTCTGTGTACTTGCTCATGAGGTTTCCTCGTTGAATTAGCGCAAACCAAGTCCGCGGGCGATGATGCCGCGCAGCACCTCGGTGGTGCCGCCCTGGATGGTGAGTTTCGGTGCGGTCTTGATCGCGAACGACAGCTGCTTCTCCAGCGTCTCGCGGTTGGTCGCGGTCTCCTCGACAAAGGCGGCGAGCTCGCGCACGCGGTGCGGCAATTGCTGCTCCCAGATGGTGCCGATGTCCTTGACGATGGAGGCCTCCACCACCGGCTCCTTGCCGGCTTGCAGCATGCCCGGCCACCGAGACCGACATGCGGCGCATGGTGTGCACCTGCGCCACCAGGCGGCCGATGCCTTCGGCGCTGCGGGTGTCCGGATTCTTGCCGACGGCGCGCACGAGTTCGGTCAGCACATAATAGGTTTCGAGGAAACGCTCGGGGCCCGACCGTTCATAGGCGAGCTCTGACGTCGCCTGCTTCCAGGCGCCGTCGATCTCGCCGAGCACGTGATCGTCGGGCACGAAATGGTCGGTGAAGACGACTTCGTTGAATTCGGACTGCCCGGTGATCTGGCCGATCGGATTCACCTGGATGCCCGGCTGCTTCATCTTGACCAAAAATTGCGTCAGGCCGTGACGGCGGTTTTCCTTGGTCGGCTGCGAGGTGCGGAAGATCGCGATCATGTAGTCGGCGATGTGCGCCGACGAGGTCCAGATCTTGGTGCCGTTGATGAGATAGCCGCCGTCGGTCTTGGTGGCGCGCGTCTTGGCCGCGAACAGGTCCGAGCCGGAGTTCGGTTCGCTCATGCCGATGGCAAAGCAGATTTCGCCGCGGCAGATGCGCGGCAGGATATCCATCTTGATGTGCTCGGGGGCGTATTTGATCAGCACCGGACCGCTCTGGCGATCGGCGACGAAGAAGCGCCGGGTCGGCGCGTTGGCGACGCGCATCTCCTCGGTCACCACATAGCGCTCGAGGAAGGAGCGTTCCTGGCCGCCATATTTCTTCGGCCAGGTCATGCCGAGCCAGCCCTTGGCGCCGACCCTGCGGGAGAATTCCGGCGCGTCGGTGTCTTCGCGGTTCGGCTTGTGCGGATCGAAGGTGCCGGCGGCGATTTCCTCGGCGAGGAAGGCGCGCACTTCCTTGCGCAACTGCTCGCACTTTTCCGGCAGACGGATCGGATCGAAACGAAGGGCTGCGGTCATTCTCGTGTCTCGTCTCGTTTGATCAGCGCGAGGCCACCAGCGGCCACAATTCATCGGCGCCGCGGTTGGCGACCAGCTTGCCGAGTTCGACGGCCCAGTAGCTTTCCGAGCCGAAATCGTCGCGCCAGGCCAGCGCCCGCAGCGAAAACCGGTGCAGGATGTGCTCGCTGGTGAAGCCGATCGCGCCATGCACCTGATGGGCGATGGCGCCGCCCTTTTCGGCCGCTTCCGAGCAGCGGATCTTTGCCGCGGCCGCTTCGAGGAACGCCGCGTCGTCGAACGATTTGGCGTTCGCGATGGTGTCGGCGGCCGAGGTGGCGGCCGCAAGCGCCGCGGCGGATTTGCCGGCGAGCTTTGCCAGATTGTGCTGCACCGCCTGGAATTTCGAGATCTTCTTTTCGAACGCGACGCGCTCGTTGGAGTAGCGCACGGTGATCTCGAGCATCGCTTCCAGCGCGCCCGCGATCTGCAAGCTGCGCACCACGCCGCCCATCAGCATGAGCTGCGTCTGGTCAAAACCCTTTGGCGCCGGCTTGGTGGCTTTCGGCTCGACCTTGTCGAGCGTGACGGTATCGCTGTTGTCGCCGCCGAGGCCGAGGCCGGCTTCGATCCGGCATTTGGTCGCGTCGACCAGCGCGATCGACGTTGCCGGCGAGCACCGCGAAAGTACTTGGCCTCCTTGGCAAAGGGCACGCCGCGCGCACGGCCCGACAGGGTGCCGTCGGCATTTTGCGTGATGCGGTCCTTCGGGCTTGCCGGGCACCACCGTCATCTCGCCTTCGGGAGATGAGATTTTCGCCTGCGCCAGCAGCCAGCCCGCCAGCATGGTTTCGGCCAGCGGCACCGCGATGGCGTGGCGGCCGGCGGCGTTGAGCACCGCAAATCCGTCGGCGAGACTGGCGCCGCTGCCGCCAAATTCCTCATCGACCCAGGCGAGCGGCAATCCCGCTTCGCTCAGCGCCTGCCACAGCGGCGCTTTCCATGCGCCCTTCTTGTCGCGATTGATGGTCTGGGCGTCGGCGAGATCGGCGAAGATTTTCTCCGCGGTCTCGACGACAATGTTCTCACTCTCCGCCACGGCGCTCCCCGATATTGATTGGCGACCTCGGGCCAGCGGTTCCGCTCGCCCGGGTGCGGTCTTTTCTTGCGCTCTATGATGAGGAAAAGCCATAGCCCTGACAAGCGCCCGGAGCAGGGCCGCTTGCGGTGTCGGCATGTGGCCTGCGCAAATTCCACCCGCCGGAGTATCGATTTGCGGGGACTTTGCTGCGCGATATGGTATGCCACCGGCCGATAAGGGTTCGCAAAAAACACAAGAGGAAGCGATGTCGAAGGACGGGTTGTGCGCGATTGTGACGGGGTCGGCCTCGGGGCTTGGCGCGGCGACGGCTGCCATTCTGGCCAAGGGCGGCGGCAAGATCGTCGTCAACTACTCCAACAGCAAGAAGGAAGCCGAAGAGACAGCCGATCTCTGCCGCAAGGCGGGCGCCGAGGTGCTGGTGGTGCAGGGCGACGTCTCGCGCGATGACGACTGCAAGAAGATCGCAGCCACCGCCAACGCCTGGGGCAAGCTCGACATCCTCGTCAACAACGCCGGCACCACCAAGCATGTGCCGCATCACGATCTCGACGGGTTGTCGGCGGAAGACTTTCAGCGCATCTATGCCGTCAACACCATCGGCCCGTTCCAGATGATCCGCGCCGCGCGTCCGCTCTTGGAAGCTGCCGCAAAGGCCTCCAGCCGATCGTCTTCAGTGGTGAACGTCTCCTCGGTCGCCGGCATCGGCGGCGGCGGCTCGTCGGTCGCCTATGCCGCGAGCAAGGGCGCGCTCAACACGATGACGCAATCACTGGCGCGCGCGCTGGCGCCGCTGATCCGCGTCAATACCGTGTGTCCCGGCTATATCGATACGCCCTGGTTCACCAAGGGCCGCGGCGAGGATGGCGCCAAGCAGGTGCGCGACATGGTGATCGCGCGGGCCCCGCTGAAATCGGCGTCAACGGCCGAAGACATCGCGCAGCTCGTCTGCTTCCTCGCCCTGCCGCAATCCGGCCAGATGACGGGCGAGTTCGTCCGCATGGATGCGGGAATGCATTTGGTTCAGTGAGAGGCGGCCCTCACCACGTCATTCCGGGGCGAAGCAAAGCATCGAACTCTGGGGCGCAATTGCGCCCCTGGGAATCTGAGATCCCGGGTTCGCGCTAATGCGCGCCCCGGGATGACGGCTTAACGCCGTCATTTATTCCAATCCGGAATCGCGCCGCGCGCGACGAGGCGATTCCAGATGAACAGCACGATCAGCGCGCCGATGGTGGCGGTGATGAAGCCCGCGCCCTGATCCGGGCTGTAATGGCCGATCATCTGCCCGATCCAGGTCGCGAGGAACGCGCCCGCGATGCCGAGCAGGGTGGTCAGGATGAAGCCCGACGGATTGTTCGGTCCCGGCGACAGCATGCGCGCGATGATGCCGGCGACGAAGCCGACGACGATGATCCAGAGAATGCCGCTCATGGAAAAATTCCTTTCAAATGGCGTGCGTCAGATCCGGCCCGTGATTTCGTTGGCGTTGGGCAGCCGCCCGTCCGGCGTCAGATGATCGATCACGTCGGGCAGATACTGGCTGAGGCCTTTCAGCAGGTCGTCGGGCGACAGCCCGGACTGCGAGGCGATGGCATTGATCTGGTCGGCGCCGAGCGCGTTGGCGAGATCGCCGGGCGCGATCGGCTTGTTCTGGCCCTTGCCGACCCATGAATTGGCAGCGTCGCCCGGGCCGCCCTTTTGCAACTGGTTGAGGAGATCGCCGAGCCCGCCGGACAGGATGCTGCCGGCAGCGCCACCCGCAAGCAATCCACCGAGGCCGCCCTTCAGCATGTCGCTCAAACCGCCGCCACCGGGCATGCCGGCATTGATGGTTTTCGGCGAGGGTGCCGGCACTGGCGTCGGGCCCGGTGCTGCGCCGGGCTGGCTGCCGCCAAAATGCTTCACGGCCTTCCAGGCGAGCAGCGCCAGGATCGCCATCGTCATCGGCGACATGCCGCCGCCGGCATCGGTGCCCGGTTTGGAGGTGGAGGGGCCGCGCGGGCCGTTCTGCATGCCGTTCAAAACATCAAGCAAACCCATGATCGTCTCCCGCAAGCTTCATTGCCCCGCGGCGAAAGGATAGTGGCGCGCCATGACGGTTACAAGGCGCGAGCCATGCCTGCGGCTTCGATAGGCAGGCCGCGGCGGTTCTGCTAATCGGTTGATGAACAAGACAAGAGGTAACCGGATGAACGCGGACCGGCCGATCGGCATTGCGGGCGCAGGCTGCAATCGGCTGTTTCGTCGGCGGCATGCTCGCGAGCAGCGGCCGCCGCGTCGCGCTGCTGGCACGGCCGCGGGTGATCTCGGAAATCGAGGCCCATGGGCTGCGGGTGACAAGTTTTGACGGCGCCGACCACAAACTCGCCGCAAACCAGATCGCGTTGTCTGAAAATCCCGATGTGTTTGCCGATGTCGGCGCCGTGCTGGTGACGGTGAAGAGCGCCGATACGGCGGCGATGGCCGATGTGATCTCAAGACACGCCGCAAAAGATGCGGTCGTCGTCTCCTTGCAGAACGGCGTCGGCAATGTCGCGCGCTTACGCGAAAGATTGCCCGGGCGTCGTGTGCTCGGCGGCATGGTGCCGTTCAACGTGATCGCGCTCGGCGAGGGACGATTTCACCGCGCCACCTCGGGCGACATCGTGGTCGAGCACGATGAGGCGAATACCGCGGAAAAGCTCTCCGTGCCCGGCCTGAAGATGCGTGCCACCGACAACATCGAAGGCGTGCAGTGGGGTAAGCTGGTGTTCAATCTGAACAACGCGCTCAATGCGCTGGCCAATCTGCCGCTGCGCCAGCAGCTTTCGCAGCGGTCCTGGCGGCGGTTGTATGCGGACCAGGTGGCGGAAGCGTTGGCGGCGATCAAGGCCGACGGCATCAACCCGGTTTCGCCGGCGCCGCTTCCAATCAGCTGGATGGCGCCGCTGCTGCGCTTGCCCGATACGTTGTTCGAGAGTGGTGCTCGGCCGCACCATGAAGATCGATCCCGAGGCGCGCTCCTCGATGTGGGAAGATTTGCAGCGCGGCCGCCGCACCGAGGTCGACTATCTGCAGGGCGTCATCACGGAAATTTCCGCCAAACACGGCCTTGATGCCCCGCTGTCGCGCCGCATCGTCGAGCTGATCCGCAAGGCGGAAACGGACGGCAAGGGCTCGCCCGGCCTGACGCCCGAACAGATCAGGAAATGATGCGAGCACGTGCTGCCTTGAAATCGCGCGGAAGCCGGTGAATGCTGCTTGTCGTCGGCACGCGGAGAAGCAGCATGAAACGAATTGGCCTGACGCTGGCGGCGGCTGTTACGATTGCGGCGGGCAGTTTCGTGACCCCGGCGCGTGCGGTACCGCCGGTCGCGACGCCGTCTCCCGGCTATGACGCGCGGCTGCAGGAGAGCCGCAAATCGGCGACCACGACCGTGACGCCGACGCTGCAGCCGGCAAAGCCGAAACCGCGCAAGCGTCCGCCGCAGTAGCGCAAGTTCTCGGCGATGGTGACTGCCGGATTGAGAGGCTATTTTCGGGCGGTCTTGCCGGGATCCTTGACCGCCTCAAAAGTCTGGAACTCGATGTTGTAGAGCTCGCCGTCGCGCTTCTCGACCTTGCGGATGTAGATGTTCTGCACGATGTCGCGGGTTTCGGGATCGATCGAGATCGGGCCGCGCGGGCTTTCCCATTTCATGCCCTTCATCGCCTCGACCAATGCATCGCCGTCGCTCTTGCCGCCGGTCTTTTTCAGCGCCTCATAGATCAGGTGGATGCCGTCATAGCCGCCGACGGCGACGAAGCCGGGCCGCGACGAAAACGCCGCCTTGTAGGCGCCGACGAAGGCCTTGTTGAGCGCGGAGTCATGCGCGGCCGAATACATGTGCGCGGTCACGGTGCCGAGCGCTGCATCGCTCATGCCGCCCATCAAATCGTCGTCCATGACGTCGCCGGGGCCGATCACCTTGATGCCGGCCTTGTCGAGCGCGCGCTCGGAAAACTGCCGCATGAAGTTGCCGCCCTGTCCGCCCGGCACGAACACATAGATGGCGTCGGGTTTGGCGTCCTTGACCCGCTGCAGGAACGGCGCGAAATCGGGATTGGCCAGCGGCACCTTGATCTCATCGAGGATTTCGCCGCCGCCGGCGGCAAACCGTGTCTTGAAGAACTGCAGTGCGTCGTGACCCGGCGCGTAGTCGGTGGTCAGCGTTGCAACCCGCTTGATGCCATTCTTGGCCGCCCAGTCGCCGATGATGGTCGAGGATTGCGCCAGCGTGAAACTGGTGCGGACGATGTAGGGCGAGCGCTCGGTGATGATGGAAGTGCCCGCCAGCATCACGACCTCGGGGATCTTCGCCTGTGTCGCCAGAGGCGCTGCGGCAAGCGCGGTCGGCGTGATGCCAAAGCCTGCCATCAGGTGAATCTTGTCGTTGACGATCATCTCCTGCGCCAGGCGCTTGGTGTTGTCGGGGTTGGCGCCGTCGTCCTTGACGATGACTTCGATCTTGCGGCCTGCGACGACATCGCCATTCTGGCGCATGTAGAGTTTGACCGCATTGTCGAGCTGCTTGCCGGTTGATGCCTGGCCTCCCGTCAGGGGAATGATGAGCCCGATCCGGAACGGCTCTTGCGCCGCGGCTCGCGCCACGGGCGCGAGCGAAGCGGCAAGTGCGAGGATGGCGCCGGCAAGCGCGCGAAGCGGGTAGGTGGCTCTGGTGGTCATCGGGCTCTCCTTCTCCGCGTCGGCGCGCGGCCGGTTCAGCTCGGTGTGAGCGAGATCGTCGCCGAATTGTAATTTCCAGCACCCATCGTGCCTGCTTCAAAAATGCCGTGCTGCGCGATCCATTCGAACGACTTTTCGTAGACCTCGCGGGAGTAGGGCTCGAACACGATGCGCTCGCCGGGTCCCCAGCGCCGCGTGTCCATGACGGCGTGGAAGCGGTCGGGGAATTCGTTCTTGTAGTAGCGGGTGTAGAGCTCGGGGCGCAGGTCGATGTCGCGCTGGGCGCTCTTCAACGCGCGGAAGTAGCGTTTAACGTCTTCCGGATCGGGATCGCCGTTGATCATGGCTGATATCATGAAGGTGGTGTCGATGATCTTGCGGTAGCCGAGTTGCTCGGCGAGATAATACGGGCCGTTGAACAGCGCCGCCGCCTCGCTCTTGCCTTCGAACAAGAGCTCCATCCGGCGAAACAGCATACCGTCTTCGAAGGTGAGATTGATGTCCTTTGGCGCCATGTACTGCTCCAGCGCCTGGATCGCCGAATAATGGCTGCCGGACTGGAAGCCGACCGAGATCGGAACGCCGGCAAGATCGGCCGGAGTGTTGATGGAAGAGCCGGGCGCGACAAAAATGCCTGACGGCGCCACGGAGTAGAGGTCGGCATAGAGTTTGGCGTGACCGCGGGAGGCCGCGACATTGACCGTCCAGTGGCAGGCGCAGCTGACGTCGGCCGTGCGGCCCTTCTCGATGCTCTGGAAGGCGCCCTCATTCACCTTGTTGTGGTGCTGGCCTTCCGTGGAGCGGATCAACTCGCGGAATTCGTAGTCGAGGCCCTCGGCGCGGAAATAGCCCTTTTCCTCGGCGACCCATTCCTGCAGCCGGAAATGCGGTTCGATCACGAACTTGGCCATGGCGATCCTCGCTTGGTTTTTGTCTTGGCGCTGTTGCCGGCCCGAGCGTCCGGCTTTTTCTTGTTGACAGCAGCATAGCGCATGGCCCTGATTGAGCCATCACAGATTGGTTATGGTCTTCATGATCAAGCGGGTATTCTCGGAGATCGATCTCGGCGAGCTGCGGGTGCTCGATACCTTGCTGCGCGAGGGCAGCATCACCCGCGCGGCGCAGGCGCTGGAGACCAGCCAGCCGGCGGTGAGCCGGATATTGAAGCGGCTGCGCGCGCGGTTTTCCGATCCGCTGGTGGTGCGCGACGGCCGCGGCGTGCAGCCGACCGCGCGCGCGATCGAAATGGCGCCGCAGATCCGCGCGCTGCTGGCGACCGCGGCCAGCCTGCGCAGCGAGCGGGTGCAGTTCGACCCGAAGACGACGGATCGTCAGTTCAGCCTGCTGCTTACCGATGTCGGCATGGTCAGCTTCCTGCCGCCGCTGATTGCCGTGGTGACGGCCCGGGCGCCGAAGGCGCGGATCCGTGCGGTGCCGCTCGACTCGCGCCACTTCGAGGTCAAGCTCGAGACCGGGGAGGCCGATCTCGCCGTCGGCGCATTTCCCGCGGCTGCCGGCTATTTGCGGCGGCAGCGCCTGTTTTCCGACGGCTATGTCAGCGTGGTGCGAAAGGGCCATCCGACGGCGTCACGCCTGCGGTCGCGCTCGGCTTTCCTGGCCGAGCGCCACATCCTGACCACGGCATCGGAAACCGGCCATGCCGCCCATGTCACAGCTCAGCGCGTGCTGACCTCGGCCATCGCGCCCACCAACATCATGCTGCGCGTGCCGAGCTTCGTTGCCGGCGCCATCGTGGCGTCGCAGACCGAGGGCGTCGTGACCTTGCCGAGGAATCTTGCCGACATCATCGCCGCTCCGCTCGGACTTGTGGCGTTCAGGACGCCGCTGCAACTGCCGCGGATCGACATCGCGCAGTACTGGCACGAGCGCTATCATCGCGATCCCGCGCATCAATGGATCAGGTCGGTGATTTTCGAGACGTTTGGGAAGGCCGGGCGATAGCCGCCTCAGCTCTTCTTGCCCTTGCTGGAAGCAGAAGAACTCCCGAACAGCTTCTTCAGATCGTTCAGTCCATCCGAAAGCCGCGGCCAGTCGCAGGAGAAGCTGCCCTTGGCGCAGTTGCCGGAACGCAGCCGTGAGCGCTGGTCGGTCGACAGCGCCGCCTGTTGCTTCACCGGGCTTGCCACCGGTATCGGAACCGGCCTGGTGTCGCTCTTCAGCGCGACCGGCTGCAACTGCTGGCGTTGCTGCTGCTGTTCCTGATGCTTGGCCGTCAGCGCGGCAGCCGCCACGGTACGCCGCTCACGCTCGAGATAGGCGACATATTCTTCGTCGATCTTCCTCTGCTCTTCCGGCGGTCGGGTTCGGCCCGGCAATGTCGAAATTGCGGTTCTGCATGAAATCGAAATAGGTATAGCCGCCGCCCGGCTTGCGGCGGCCGGCAAACTTGGCGTTGCACTCGGAAAGTTTTGAGGCCTTCTCTTCCTTGGTCGCGGCCTTCTCGGCGATATCGGCGCAATCCTCGAAATCGGCCGGCCCGCTGCGCCACCACTGCGCATGCGCGGCAACCGGCGTGAGCCCCAGCAGGCCCGCAGTCGCGGCAGCAGACAGCAACACGCGTGACGCGTATTTCACGGTACGAATTCTCACCACAATTTCCACGGGATTGTCCCCATTCCCGATCTGCCTTGTCACCCCGGAACCGGGCAATTTTCCGGCAGGATCGCAATTGGACACAATGCCTGACGCAAGGCGCGGCGGAGCGCGGTGCGGGTATTTGCGAATTTCTGCTGCTATTTCAAGCCGGTCGCGGGTACATTGGGCCAAGGCGCAGGCGCCAGGTCAGAGCGCCCGTAAGCGGGAGGGGTCGAAATGCCCAAACATCTTGGCGGCCGCGTGCTGGCCCTGGCGCTGCTTTCGCTGCTGCCGGCAACCGATTCGCTGGCGCAGGCGATCACGCGGCAGATCACGCTGGTGGTTCCCTACTCGGCCGGCGGCGGCACCGACACCGTGGCGCGCCTGATCGGCAACCAGATGTCGCGCAGCCTCGGCCAGCCCGTCATCATCGAAAATGTGGTCGGCGCCGGTGGCACGCTCGCCAATCAGCGCGTCGCCCGCTCCGAGCCCGATGGTGCGACCGTGCTGATCAATCACGTCGCGCTGCTGGCCGCGCCCAGCCTCTTCACCAACCTGCGCTACGACACGGTGACGTCATTCGATGCCGTTGGCCTCGTCAACAACGCACCGATGCTTTTGGTCGGCCGCAAGTCGATTCCGGGCGACGCGCCGAAGCAATACATCGATTGGATCAAGTCGAAAGGCGCGCAGGCCAATTTCGCGCATGGCGGCGTCGGCACCAACAGCCATCTCTGCGGCGTCATGATGGGCAATGTGCTCGGCTTCAAGCCGACCTTCGTCGCCTATCGCGGCTCGGCGCCCGCCATCACCGATCTCCTGGCCGGCCAGATCGACCTGCTATGGGACCAGGTGACCAATGCGATCCAGCAGGTGCAGGGCGGCACGCTGCACGGCATCGCCATCACCTCGACCGAGCGGCTCGACGAGTTGAAGGATGTGCCGACCACGGCCGAGCTCGGCATGCCCGAACTCAATTACACCATGTGGCACGGGCTTTACGTCGTGAAGGGCACGCCCAAGGACAAGATCGCGGCCCTGAATGAGGCGTTGCGCAAGGCGCTTGCCGACCCCGATGTCGCGACCAAGTTGAAGGCGCTCGGCACGCTGCCGTTCCCGGCCACGGAGCAGTCGCCGGAAGCGCATGCCAAGCTGTTTGCGGCCGACCTGCCGCGGGTGGCCAAGCTCGTCGAAAGCTCGGGCGCCAACCCGAGCGAGGCGAAGTAGGCGACCGCGTCGATCTCCAGCGGGCTACTTCAGCATCTCCGGCACGATCAGGCGCGGCAGGAACAGGGAAACTTCCGGCCAGACGATCAGCGCCGCCAGCACGACGAGCATCGGGATCAGCATGATAGCCGTGTCCTTGATCGCATAGCGCAGCCGTACGCCGGCGACGGCACAGGCGATCATCAGGCATAGCCCGTAGGGCGGCGTCACCAGGCCAAAGGCCAGCGAGACGATCGAGATGATCGCGAACTGCACGGGATGCAGGTCGACCGACCTGGCGAGCGGCTCCAGCACCGTGCCGACGATGATGATGGCAGGGATGGCGTCGAGGAAGCAGCCCACCACCAGGAAACAGAAGGCGATGAAGAAGCCCGCCGCAATCGGTCCCATGCCCCAGGTCGAGACGTTGGCGAGCAGTTCGTGCGGGATGCGGTAATAGGCGAGCAGCCAGCCGAACGCGCTGGCCGTGCCGACGCAGAACAGCGCGACGCCGGCAAGCCGGCCGGTATCGAGCAGCGCCCTGTACAATTCGCGCCAGCCGGTCTCGCGGTAGACGAAGGTCGACAGCGCGATGGAATAGAGCACGGCGACGCAGGCGGACTCCGTCGCGGTGAACCAGCCGAGCAGGATGCCGCCGACGACGATGAGCGGCGTCATCAGGGCAGGCAGCGACCGCCAGGTCGCGCAGACCATCTCGCGCCAGGTCTCGCGCGGATAGGTCGGATAGCCGCGCCGCACCGCATAGACATGCACGGTGGCCATCTGCGCGCCCGCGATCAGTAGCCCCGGCACGATGCCGGCGAGATACATTGCCGCGATCGAGGTCGAGATCAGTCCGCCCCACACGATCATCAGGATCGACGGCGGAATGATCACGGCGAGCACCGCGGAGACCGCCGTGATCGCGATGGAGAAGGAGAGGTCGTAACCCTCTCTGGTCTGCGCATCGATGAAGATTTTCGACTGGCTCGCGGCGTCCGCCGTCGAGGAGCCGGAAATGCCGGCGAAGAATACCGACAGCACGACGTTGATCTGCGCCAGCGACCCCGGCCAGCTCCCGACCATGCAGCGCGACAGCGCCACGAGGCGGTCGGTGATGCCGCCGATGCTCATCAGGTTCGCCGTCAGCAGGAAGAACGGCACGGCGAGCAGGATGAAGGAATTGTAGGCGTTGAACGTCTCCTGCGCGAGCATCATCATCGACAGCCGCGGCTCGATCAGCAGGATCGGCAGGCAGGCAAGCCCGAGTGCGAAAGCGACCGGCACGCGCGCGATCAGCAGTGCAACGAAGGTGCCGAACAGGACGGCCGCGGCCTGGCCCGCGGAGAGCACGGTGCCGGTCATCGCGCTCTCCCGAACAGGATTTTTGCTTCATCGACGATCTGCTCGCCCGCGAACACGATCCAGGTGAAGCCGGCCACCGGCCAGGCGACATGGATCAGCCATAGCGGCAGGTCCGCGAGTTCGGACGTCCGGTTCCAGGCAAAGCGCGTGAACTCGAGTCCGGCGATCACGAATACCAGCGCCAGCGCGAGGATGCCGAGCCGCGCCGCGATCCGCACCGCCGCCTCCGCCCGTCGCGACAGGCTCGGGCCAGACGTCGACCTCGAAATGCTGGGCTTCCCGCACGCCCACCATCGCGCCGATCATGATGGTCCAGATGAACAGGAAGCGCGCCATCTCCTCGGTCCAGATGTAGGAGGGGATCAGCGCGGTGTAGCGCGAGATGATCTGCAAAGTGACGGGAATGATGAGGATGCCGAGGCAGGCCGCGAGCAGGAATTCCAGCAGCCTGGCATAGAGGGCCGTTACTCGGCGCCAGAGCGACGGGTCGGACGGCGTCGGGATGTCGGTCATTGGCACTCCGGGCGGGCAGCAAGCAGGAGAGCGACAAGCCGGGTGGCTCGCCGCTCAATCGCTTCAAAAATCAGGCGACGTTGATCTTCTCGTAGATGCCTTCGGCGCCGATTTCCTTGGCGTAGGTCGCCATCACGGGATCGGCGAGCTTCTTCATGGCGTCGCGTTCCTCGAACGGCACGCGCTTGAGCTTGCCGGCCTTCTCCAGCGTATCGAGCTTCATGGCTTCCTCGCTCGATTCCAGCTGACGGCCGTAATCGCCGGCTTCCTTGCCGGCCTTCATGATCGCGTCCTGCAACGGCTTCGGCAGCGTCTTCAACGTCTTCACCGAGAAGCAGATCGGGCGGATCGACACCGCGTGCTGGGTGAGGTTGAGATGCGGCGCCACTTCGTAGAACTTCATCGCCTCGACGCCGGCCGCTTCGTTCTCACCCGCCGAGATCACGCCGTTCTGGATGGCGTTGTAGATTTCGTTGTAGGCGATGACGGTCGGGCTCATGCCGACGGCGGCAAAGGTCTTTGACCAGATCGGCGCACCCTGCACGCGCACCTTCAGCCCCTTCAGGTCGGCGATGTTCTTCATCGGCTTGTTGGCGAAGATGTTGCGCACGCCGCCACCGGCATAACCGATCAGCACGACTTCGGCCTTGGCCGCGACTTCGTCGGCGATCGGCGCCAGGATGCCCGACTTCCACCACCTTGTTCATGTGCTCGATGCCCTTGAACACGAAGGGCGCATCGATGAAGGGCGCGGCTTTGGCGAAGGTGGACATGTGCGCCGGCGAGACGATGCCGTAGTCCACCGCCTTGCCCTGCGACATGTACTCGAAATACTGCTTCTCGAGCCCGAGCGAGGAATTCTTGTGCAGGGTGAAGTTGACGGGCTGGCCGTAATATTTCTTCACCAGTTCCTCGAACCGGATCAGCGCCCTGTTGAAGGCGTGGTCGTCGTTGAACTGCACGGCGCCGTTCAGCGTGACCGGCGCCTGGGCGCGAAGGATCGATGGCATTCCCACGCTACCTACGGCAGCGGTTGCGGCAAGTCCGGTGAGTACTGTCCTGCGCTTCATGGGTCCCTCTCCCTGTGATGCTCCGCCATTGTTTGGCAGAGTCTTGTGATCGTGAGCGTGTTGCCGCTCCTCATTATTCTTACGGAGATTGTCGCCATTCCCGGCCGGAGTTGTCACGCCGAAAACGGCGGCCGGTGCGGCATCGCTGCCGCGCTGCAAAAAGCACCGCACGCAAAGCCGCCGGTAGAATGATTGCGATCATTCTTTTGGACTGAGCTCGAATCAGCATACACTCGCTCAGCACTTTGATTTTCTGGCCGAGCAGGGATGAGCGAACCGGAAATCCTGGAAAACATTTCCACCTTGCAAAGGTGGCTGGCGGCCGCGTGGCGTCGCCTCGGCGATCCCTCACTGACGGCATTCGACAAGCGCGAACTGCGCAACCAGATGAAGCAGGCCGACATCGCCCTGCGAAAGTGTCTGGCTTTGGCGCTGGAGCTCAAATCCACGCAGAAGGTACAGGCCAGGGGCGACAACCGTACCTTCACGAAACCTGACCTTAGGTTCCTTGCCTGAATCAGGCTCTCGGCCCGGTGAAACCGCCGGGCGACAGGGTACCGCGAAATCAATAAGGCTGCCGTTGATCGGCATGGCAAACCGGCGCCGTGGATTGTATAGTTTCGGCAGGTTTGGCTTTGGTGCAGATGTCGATGTCTTTAGACGCATATCGGGTTCCGTATTCGTCGTCGCAGCGCTTTGTCTGGGCGGCGGAATTGCGCATGCCCAGGTTGCAGCCGTGCCTTATTCGCAGGCGAACTGGCCGCTCGGGATTCGGCGGCGATCTGGGCCAGGGCGCGAGCGCCTACGGCGACTTTGCGGGCCTCGACGGCAAGGAAGGCCGACCGACCGGCTGGTTCATCGGCGGACAGCGCAGCGACATTGAGCCTCGGCCTCGGCGGAATGAGTCAGATGTCCGCGTTCGGCAGCTTCAGTTCGCTGCAGTCCGAGGGAATGCGGTTCGGCTACAATTTCCAGAACTCGCCAGTCTCGGTCTATGGCGGGTTCAACGCGCTGAAATACGACTCCGGGCTTGCCAACCACTTCGCGCCATCAGGTGCATTCTCCGGCACGTCGACCGGCTACAGCATGCAGGCCGGCGTCGAATTCAGGCCGGCGGCAAATCTCAGCCTCTCGCTCGGCGCCAGCTTCATCCAGATGCAACCGGGACGCACCGACAGCGACATCAATTCGCGCGCGCTGACCGGCGAATCTTCCGGGTTCGATCTTGTCCGCCCCCGCTAGGGCAGCCGCGTTTTGAACGGCCGCTGCCGTCTTCCGATTCCGCGCCTGCTCTGCTATGAGGCACCTTCAGCGGTCCCGTAGCTCAGCCGGATAGAGCGACGGTTTCCTAAACCGTAGGTCGCATGTTCGAGTCATGCCGGGATCGCCACTTCCTTCCTTGTCTCAGGCGGTAGAACGCCCTCGCCGGGAGATCACCATGCCTTTCGATTTGATCCTCCGCGGCGGACGCGTGATCGACCCGTCGCAGAAACTCGACGCGGTGATGGACGTGGCCTTTGCGGGCGGCAAGGTGGCCGCGGTCGGCAGCGCCCTCAAGGCCGATCCGGCGACCGAGGTGCGCGACGTCTCGCGCTATATCGTGACGCCGGGCCTGATCGATCTGCACACTCACGTCTATTGGGGCGGCACCTCGCTCGGCATCGATGCCGAGCAATTCTGCCGCACCTCCGGCGTCACCACCGCGGTCGACACTGGCAGCGCCGGCCCGGGCAATTTTGCCGGCTTCCGCAAGCATGTGATCGAGCCGAGCCAGGTGCGCATCCTCGCCTATCTGCATGTCTCGCATGCCGGCATCTTCGGCTTTTCGAACCGGGTGATGGTCGGCGAGAGCGAGGAGCTGCGGCTGATGGATCCGGTCACCGCCGCCGAGGTGGCGGACGCCAACCGCGATCTCATCGTCGGCATCAAGGTGCGGGTCGGCCTGCATGCCTCGGGCACGTCGGGGATCGTGCCGCTCGACATCGCCCTCGAAGTGGCTGGCCAGGTCGGCATGCCCCTGATGGCGCATATCGATCATCCGCCGCCGAGCTATGAAGACGTGCTGGCAAAGCTGCGCCCGGGCGACGTGCTGACGCATGCGTTCCGGCCGTTTCCCAATACGCCCGCAACTGCGCAAGGCACGGTGAAGAAGGCGGTGCTGGACGCGCGCGAGCGCGGCGTGCTGTTCGACATCGGTCATGGCAAGGGCTCGTTTGCCTTCAAGACCGCGCGCGCGATGCTCGCCAATTCGTTCTATCCGGACACCATCTCCTCCGACATTCATCTGCTCTGCATCGACGGCCCGGCCTTCGATCAGGTCACCACGATGTCGAAATTCCTCTGCATGGGCATGCCGCTGCCGGACGTGATCGCGTGCTCGACCGTCAATGCAGCGATGGCGCTACGGCGGCCGGAGCTCGGCACCCTCAAGCCCGGCAGCGTCGGCGACGCCACCTTGATCTCGGTCAGGGAAGGTCAGTTCGATTATGTCGACGTGGTCGGCGAGCACCTGATCGGCGACCGCAAGATCGCCTCGGAAGGGGTCGTCATCGCGGGACGATGGTGGCACCCGAAGTAACGGCATAAACCTAGGGCTTGCGCGCGCGGCGAAAATCGTGATTGCCGCAGGCGGGGCAGCCGATTTCCTTCAGCGCCTCGATGGTCGGCGGAATGGAATCCGTTCCGAGTTGCCAGCGGCGATTGCACTGCGTGCAGGCGTAGATGCGGATCGCGCGGATTGACCTCGGCGGTGTAGAGCGGGCCGGCCCAGGCACTCTGCGCCGCTTCGCCGGCCGTCATCGCGCCGGTTGCCACCAGTTCGTGCAGTTCACTGGTCGAGCCCAGGATTGACGCGCCGGCATAACGGTTGAAGGCGGGGTAGAGCGCGGTGGTCGCAACGCCCAAGGACGTCAGCGCCGCCTGCAGCTTCAAGCGATCGGGCGGCGAGGTATGGCCGAACGACAGCATGCCGTAGCCGCGGCCGCGATCCAAGAGCTCGACACCGCGGCGCACGAACAGCGTGGCGCCGGCAATGGTGTAGGGCGGGTCGGTCTGGAAGCAGTCGAAGGCGCCGAGAAATTGTTCGGCGAACGGTTCGCGCAGATCGTGCCCGACGATTTCGACCGCAACATCGATATCGCGCGCGGCGTCTTGCAAGAATGCTTGCCGCCGCGGATCGATCTCGAACACCGCTCAGCCGCCGCGGCAGCGCCGTGCCCGCGAGCATGCGGCCGAACAGGGAGATGGCGAGCGCCATCGAATCGTCGTCGCCGAGGATCGCGATGCGGCGGCCCTCCAGCGCGCCGGATCGATAGAGAAGCGCTGCGCGCCGCACGGCTGTCTCGGCCGTGCAGGGCGCCTGGTCGAGCGTGACGTCGGTCGAGGGCGCCGCCGCCAGATGCGCATCGAGCGCGCGGACCACTTCTTCAAGCTCGGGCGTGAGGCGGGCTTGCGACGTCTCGGGTATCTCGACGCTGAGCGCAGCGCCGATCCCGAGCGCCTCGCGCAGCCATTGCTCGCCTTCCGCCGTGAAGGCCAATCCCTGCTGCCGGGTCAGGATGCCGCGCTTCTCCAGCTCGCGGCGGATGGCGGTGGCGACAGGAATCGGCAGGCGTGCCTCGCGCGCGGCGTCCGCAAGCCGCCCGCTTTCATTGCGATGGATGGCCTGCACCAGCGCCTGCACGCCGGCGGCGCCTTCGCGCAGCGAGGTTGCCTCCGCCACTTCCTGCAGGATCGGGTCCTTCAATCGCTTTCCTTCCGTGCAAGCCCTGCCGGGCGCGGGTCAATTGCATGCCTTGCCCGGGTATACTAAGTCTGCGGGCCCGATCATACAGGCGGTCGGCGGACAATTTGGGCCAGCAAACATGTTGATGACGCAGGTTCTCGCAGATGCCTATCGCTGCGAGGCGGCAATCGAGGACGCCGACGCGGTGATGGCCGCGGCACTTGCCGCCGCCGCTGCGGTCGGCGCCACCATCGTTGGTGAATCAACCGTGCGCTACGTGCCGCATGGGCTGACCATCGCGGTGTTCCTCGCCGAGTCCCACATCGTGCTGACGACATGGCCGGAGCACCGCCTGCTGCTGATCGACACGCTGCTGTGTAATCCCGATATGGATCCGGATGTCGCCATCGACGCGATCGTGCAGCGGCTGTGTCCGGCGGGCGAGGTGGTGCGCCAGCGCATACCGCGGCGGATCGCGGACGGACCAGGCGAGGCGTGAGGCCGCCAAAGGCTGAGCGTCAGCCCTTTTCGGTGATCTGCCGCTCATAAAAAATCTGCGTCGGCACAAAACCGACCCGCGCCAGCACCGCCTTCATCGGCTCGTTGGTCGCGCGCGTCCGGAACACGACGCGGTCGAGCTTTTGGCTCGCGCAGTAATCGAACACCGCCTGGCACAGCTTGCTCACCGTGCCGGTGCCGCGTTGCGAGGGGCTGACGAAGATAGAGTGGAAGTCGGCGTAGGTTTCCTTGGTGATGAAATTCTGCCGCTTGCTGACATAGGCCCAGCCGACCACGTCGCTGCCGTCGTCGGCGACGAAGGTCGCAGCGTTCCTGTCGTCGATCAGCTTCTTCACCTTCTTGATGTAGAAATCGAGGTCGGTGATCGGATCGTCCGGAAACGAGATCTTTGCGATCTCGCGCTCGTAGGCGGCGACCGCCTCTACATCTTTCATCTGGAGCGGCCGGAGCCGGGCCTCTTTCTTGTCTGTCATCGCTTTCGCTGCTCGAGGTTTTCCCGGTTGGTCCGGGCGCGCCTTGCTTAAAGCAGTACGCAGCTCAGTTGTGCAACCACTTTGATGCCTGCCAGGCAGGTGGCCTTGTGCCGTCCAGTTCTGCTATGTCGGATAAAGGCAGGATCAACCTGCCGATACGCCATGAGCGGCAAGGGAGGAAAAATGAGCCAACGCAGCGAATTCCACAATCTCGATCAACCCGTCGATGGCCTGTTGCGCGAGCTCGCCGCCGGGGTGACGACGCGCATCTTTTCCGGCGAGCACGCCATGCTCTCGGTGGTGACGTGTGCGCCGAATACGCAGGGAATGTTGCACCAGCATCCGGAAGAGCAATGGGGCGTGCTGCTGGAAGGTTCGGCCGTCCGCATTCAGGGCGGCGAGGAAATCGAGGTGAAGAAAGGCGATTTCTGGCGCACGCCCGGCAACGTGCCGCACACCATGCGGGCCGGACCGGAAGGCGCCCGGGTGCTCGACATTTTCAGCCCGCCGCGGCCGGAATACAAGAAGCCCGGCTCGGGCTTTGGAACGACCTAAGCCGCAAGCAAATCAAAACAAGAAACGATATTTCAGGGAGAGAAACATGGGACACGTCACGCGACGGGGGTTACTCGCGGGCGCGGCGGCGCTCGCGGTGGCGCCGGCACGGGCGCAATCGGGCACAATGACACTGGTGGTGCCATTTCCACCGGGGGGCTCGACCGATGTGCTGGCGCGAATGCTGCAAGCGCCGCTGCAATCGCGGCTGAACCGCGTTGTGATTGTGGAGAACAAGACCGGTGCCTCCGGTTCGATCGGTGCGGCGCAGGTGGCCAGGAGCGCGCCCGACGGCTCTTCACTGCTGGTCACCTTCGATTCCATCGCGGTGATTCCCACGATTCTCGAGAAGCCGATACTCGATGTCGAGCAGGATCTCGTGGGCGTGCTGCTGGTGGGAACGGCACCTTACGTGATCGCGGCGAATGCCGATCTGCCGTACAAGACCTTCGCCGATGTCGTTGCCGCGGCCAAGGCCAAGCCTGGATCGGTGAAATATGCCTCGGTCGGCATCGGCACGCTCGGCCATCTCGCGATGGCTCTGCTTGGCAACAAGACCGGCGCCGATCTCCTGCACGTGCCTTATCGCGGTGGCGGTCCGGCCATGAACGACGTGCTCGGAGGCCATGTCGATCTCATTGCGGGCTCGGCGGCGCTGATCGTGCCCCAACTCGATAGCGGCAAGCTTCGGCCGATCATGCAGCTTGGCCGCGAGCGCCTGTCGGCATTGAAGGATACGCAGACCGCGATCGAGGCCGGCTTCCCGGATTTCGAGACGCTCGCCTGGTGGGGTATCTTTGCGCCGAAGGGCACGCCTGCCGATGTGACGCGCAAGATGGCGAAGGAAATCCGCGAGATCATCAGCGAGCCCGCGATGGCCGCGAAGCTGCGCGAGACCCAGATGATGACCTTGCTGCTTGAGGAGGGCGACAAGTTCAATGCGTTCTTCAACAAGCAGCTCATGGTCTGGGGCAAGGTCGTGCGCGACAACAACATCAAGGCGAGCGGCGGCTGAGTTGCCGGGTGCGAGACAATGACCTCGCGGGAATTGACAATTGAGGTCGGCAGCTCCGGCGCCGTCTCGGCACTGCTGCTGCGGCCTGCGAAGGCGCGGGCCTGCTACGTCTTTGCCCATGGCGCGGGCGCCGGCATGCGGCACGCTTCGATGGAAGCGATTGCGGCAGGTCTCGCCGAACGCGGCATCGCCACGCTGCGCTATCAATTTCCTTATATGGAGAAGGGCAGCAAGCGGCCGGACCCTCCGGCCATCGCGCACGCCGCCGTGCGTGCCGCGGTCGCCGCTGCCTCGGAGCACTGTGCTGGCCTGCCGCTGATCGCCGGCGGCAAATCCTTTGGCGGGCGGATGACATCGCAGGCGCAGGCCAAGGCCCCGCTTGACGGCGTCAAGGGTCTCGCCTTTTTCGGCTTTCCTCTGCATCCGGCTGGCAAGCCGTCGGCGGACCGGGCGGCGCATCTGTCCGATGTGAAGATACCGATGCTGTTCCTGCAGGGCACGCGCGATGCGCTGGCGGAATTGAACCTGCTCAGGCCTGTGGTGAAGGGCCTCGGCAAGCGGGCGACGCTGCATCTGACTGAAGCCGCCGATCATTCATTCCATGTGCCAAAGAGCTCGGGCCGCAACGACCGCGAGGTGCTGGCGGAGATTCTTGATGCGTTCGCGGCGTGGGTGGATGAAGGCCTCCGCTGACACCGCGCTCACGCCGACCGCGGACCATAAACCTTGTCGCGCAGGCGGCGCATGCCGGACAGCCAGCGGTCGCGGTTGGCGGCCTTGCGCTTGATGTATTCGTCGACCTGCGGGTGCGACAAAATCATGAAACGTTCTTCCGCCATCGCTTCGATCACAAGGCGCGCCACTTCCGGCGGCTGCATCACGCCATCGACCCGCGCCGCGCTGGGCCCGGGCATGGTCATGCCGGTCTGTACCGATTGCGGGCAGAGCACGGAAACGCGGATGCCGCGGTCGCCATATTGAATGGCGAGATGCTCGGCGAGTGCTACCGCGGCGTTCTTGGTTACGCCGTAGGGCATCGAGTTGAGCGAGGCGAGCAGGCCCGCGGCGGACGCCGTGTTGAGCAGATAGCCCGAGCCGCGCGCCAGCATGCCAGGGACCAGCACACGCGCCGCGAAGACATGGCTCATGACATGAACGCGCCAGCTCACGTCCCAATCGGCGTCGGACGCCGTCTCCTGTCCCTTGCGTGACAGGCCGGCATTGGAGAAGAAGATATCGACCGGCCCGTATTTGGATTCGGCTGCGGCGATCAGCGCTTTCACGTCCTCCTCGAGGCCGACGTCGGCCGTCACCGCGAGGCCATCGATATCACCGGCAACCGCGGCGAGCCGCTCGCGCGAGGTTTTCAGGTCGGCGACAACAACGCCGCGCGCGCCGGCCTCCGCATAGGCGCGGGCCACCGCTTCCCCGATCCCGCTCGCGCCGCCGGTGACGACACAGACCTTGCCTTTGACTTGCATGCTCCGGTTTCTCGCTTTTTCACTGTTGATTGCAAATAACTCTATCCGTCATGCCCGGGCTTGTCCCGGGCATCCACGTCTTCGCTATTCACGACAAGAAAGACGTGGATGGCCGGGTATAGGCGAGCGAAGCGACGCCGTCCTTCAGACGGCCATGCCCGGCCATGACGATGGTCAGGGCGGATACAGCCCCTTGTCCCGCGCGCGCTGGATCGCGAGCGCGGCCGTCATGTCGAGCATCGGGGTCGAAAGGTTTGCGGCGCGCGCGAAGGCCGCCGGCGCACGCACCAGCGCGTCGATCTCCATGGCGCGGCCGAGCTCATAATCCTGCAGGATGGACGGCTTGTGGTTCGGCGCCGGTCCCGTGCGGGTCACGCGCTTCACAGAGGGGTAGCAGCTTTGCGCGATGCTGTTGGCCTCTTCCAGCATCCGCGGGATGACCTCCTGCATCGCAGGGTCATCGCGCACGCCCCGCGCAGTCTGGCCGGTGAGCAGGCACAGCACCGACACTGACATGTTGGTCAGCAGCTTTGACCAGATCGTTTCCCTGATTTCAGCCACGGGAGCGGACGCAATCTGCGCAGCCTCGAGCACGGAACGCAGCCGCGCGATGCGCTCACCTTCCCGATCGTCACATTCGCCGATCTGGAGCACGTTGCGCTCGGGCGAGAGGTTTGCCACCACGCCGGGCGCGACCACCTCGTTGGAGGAAAAGATCACGCCGCCGACGATGCGCTCTCTGGGGACAGCGGCGCGCAAGGCGCCGCCCGGATCGAGAAAGGAAAGATCGGGCGGGGCGGGGTGGCTGGCCGGCAAGCCGATGTCATACCACCAGGGAATGCCGTTCTGGGCAAAGATGATGGCGGTGTCCTCGCCGAGCAACGGCTTTGCGCCATCGGCAAGCGCGGCGACGCCGGTTGCCTTCAAGGTGCTGATGACGAGGTCCTGCGGTCCGAGATCGGCGGGGTTGTCGGAAGCCTTGACGGCTGCCTTGAATTCATCGCCTCCCACGCGCAGCGTCAGTCCATTGTTCCTGACCGCCGCCAGATGCGGCCCGCGCATGACGCAGGAGACCTCGTTTCCGGCAAGCGCCAGCCGGGTCGCAAAATGGCTGCCGACGGCGCCCGCGCCGAAAATGCAAATGCGCATGAGTGATCCCACGTGACCGGTGCGGCAGTTTCCGATGGCGCGCGGCGCGGCGCAACCCGCGCTGAGGCCGGGGCGCTCTGCGCCGCGCGAAAGGGATGGATCAGGGGCGGCGTGGTCGGCCATAGTGGAGGCATAACAACGCAAAGAGGATCGCCCATGCCGGCCAGCCCAGTCCTGTGGAATCTTGAGTGAACGCGGGGTCGCCACTGTCACGTTGAACCGTCCCGAGGTGAACAATGCCTATGACGGCGCGCTGATCCAGGGCGTGCTGGCGGCGATGGACGATCTCGGCACGAAACCGCAACTCCGCGTCGTGGTGCTGAAGGGCAATGGCAAGCATTTCCAGGCCGGCGCGGACCTGAAATGGATCAACGGCGTGCGCCCGCAATCGGTGGCCGAGAACGAGGCCGCCTCGCGGGCGACTTTCGAGGCGGTACAGCGGCTCAATACGCTTCCGATTCCGACGGTGGCGCTGGTGCAGGGCGGCTGCTTCGGCGGCGGCACCGGCGTGATCGCGGCCTGCGACGTGGTGATCGCGGCCGACAATGCGCTGTTCTCGATCACGGAGGTGCGCTGGGGGCTGACGGCCGCGATCATCATCCCGCAGCTTTGCGACGCCATCGGTGTGCGCCAGGTGCGCCGCTATGCGCTGACCGGCGAGCGCTTTGGCGCCGAGGATGCCCGCCGCATCGGCCTCGTGCATGAGGTGGTGCCGCTCGCCGAGCTGGAAGCAGCCGGCGCCAAGGTCGTGGACCAGTTGCTGGCGAACGCGCCGGACGCACTGGCCGAGACAAAACGGCTTGCGATGGAGAGCTCGTTCGGCGGCATGGCCGTCGACGATGCCGCTTATGCACGCCTCGTCCGCCTGCATTCGGCCAAGCGGCAGACTGCGGAAGCCGCCGAGGGCTTGGCTTCCTTCGCCGAGAAGCGCGCCGGCAATTGGGGCAAGCGATAATCAGCAGCCGCGGCAGATGCTGCGCAGCTGCGCCTTGAGGTAAGCGTCTTCCTGGCTCATCCGCTCAGTGGAATAGGGCGGCGCAGCGTCCCGCGCGACGGCCTGCTTGCGCTTTTCGGCGAGATCAGCCTCCTGCTGCTTGTAGCAGGCTTCGCGCTCGAGCTTGCCCTGGATGAAGCGGCAATTCTGCTCGATCGCCAGCGCCGGGGTGGTGGCGAGCAGAAGAGCGACGAGCAGGGACAGCGGCAGCTTCATCCCGCTATTGTCCTTGTTCCGCTCGATCAGGGCAATACGGGATGTTTCCCGTCCGCAAATACTTTGCTAGCCCTCTAACATCACAGCCGAGCTCCCATTCGGCGCATCGGGAAGCCAGACTTGTCCACCAAGACGATCCAGGAACCCGCGCGACATATACCTGTCTACGGCGAGTATGACGTTGCCGTCCTCGGCGGCGGCCCGGCGGGAATCGCAGCCGCCGTCGCGAGCGCACGCGCCGGGCGGCGCACGCTTCTGGTCGAGCGCTACGGCTTTCTCGGCGGCATGGGCACGGCCGCCGGGGTCACGAATTTCTGCGGGCTGCATGCCAATGTTTATGGCGAGATGCACCGGGTGGTGCGGGGGATCGCCTCCGATCTGCTTGATCGGCTTGACCGGCTCGGCGGGCTGAACGCGCCGCATCTGATCCTCGGCAAGATCTTGGCGCAGGCTTATGACACGGCGGCCTACAAGATCGCGGCCGACGATCTGCTCGCGCATCACAAGGTCGACATTCTGTTTCATGCGCTCGGCGCCGGTGTCGTCATGGACGACGAGCGCCGCATCAACGCGCTTCTGGTGGAGACCAAGGCCGGGCGGCAGGCGGTGCGCGCCGGCATCTATATCGATTGCTCCGGCGACGGCGATCTCGCGGCCTGGGCCGGCGCGCCGTTCGAAGTCGGCGATGGCGAAGGCCACATGCTCTATCCCTCCATGATGTTCCGCCTCAACGGCATCGATCCCGACAAGGCGGGCGAAGCGTGGCGGATCATTCCTTCGCTGATGGAAAAGGCTGCGGCCGCCGGCACGTATAAATTCCCGCGCAAGGGTGCGATCGTGCGGCCGCAGAAGTCGGGTATCGAGTGGCGGGTGAATTTCACGCAGTTGTCGCGCAGGACGGCAGCGCCATCAACGGACTCGAGCCCGACGACCTCACCCGCGGCGAGATCGACGGCCGCCGCCAGGCGGTCGAGGCGTTTGAATTCCTGCGCACCGTGCCCGGCTTCGAGAAATCCTACATCGTCGACCTGCCGCCGCAGCTCGGCATCCGCGAAACGCGCCGCGTGGCCGGCGGCTATATGCTGTCGGGCGAAGACGTGCTCGGCTGCGCTTCGTTCGAGGATTCGATCGGCGTCAATGGCTGGCCGCTGGAGAAGCATGTCGCCGGCGATGTCATCTTCGAGTTTCCGCCGATCCCGCAGTCGCGCGGCTTCAACGAATTGCCGTACCGTATGCTGGTGCCGCAGCGCGTGGACAATTTGCTGGTCGCCGGGCGCTGCGCCTCGATGACCCATGAGGGGCAGTCGGCGGCGCGGGTCTCCGGCGCGTGTTTTGCGATGGGTGAGGCGGCAGGCGAGGCCGCGGCGCAGGCGCTGTCCGGCAACACGATTCCGCGCGACATAGCGGTTGAAAAGCTGCAACAACAGCTCAAGGACAACGGTGCCTTTATCGGACGGGACCAGAAGGTGCCGGAAGGATTGTAGGGCGGATTAACCGAAGGCGTAATCCGCCGCGGTGCGAGACGGCGGATTACGCTGGCGCTAATCGGCCCTACGGAACGACGAATGCGGAGGAGCGGATGAGGGGACTATTGCGGCTCGCGCTTGCGGGCCTGCTCGCGCTCGCAGCTGATGGCAGCGCGCGCGCCGATGATGCGCTGAAGGCGAAGGTCGGTGTGCTCAGGCTGTCGTCGTCGGCGCCGGTCTTCATCGCGCAGGACAAGGGTTATTTCCGCGAGGCCGGGCTCGATATCGAGCTGAAATTCTTCGACGCCGCGCAGCCGATCGCGGTTGCCGTCACCTCGGGCGATATCGATTTCGGCATCACCGCCTTCACCGCCGGCCTCTATAATCTCGCCGGCAAGGGCACGCTGAAAGTGATCGGCGGCATGAGCCGCGAGAAGGCCGGCTATCCCCTGATCGGCTATTTCGCCAGCAACAATGCTTATGCGGCGGGCCTGAAGACGCCGAAGGATCTCGCCGGCAAGCGCGTGGCGGTCACCCAAGTCGGCTCCAGCTTCCACTATTCGCTGGGGCTGCTCGCCGACAAATACAAGTTCAAGCTTGCAGACGTGAAAGTGCTGCCGCTGCAATCGCTGTCGAACGCCGCCGCTGCGCTGAAGGGCGAGACGGTGGATGCAGCACTGCTGCCGGTCTCGACCGCGCGTCCGCTGATGGAAACCGGCGGTGCGAAATTCCTGGGTTGGGTCGGCGACGAGACGCCGTGGCAACTGGGCGCGGTGTTCGCTTCGCCGAAGACGCTCGCCAACGGGCCGCTGGTGACGAAGCTGCTGGCGGCGCTCGTCCGCGCCGACCGCGAATATCATGACGTGATCCTTGCTTCCATCAAGGACGGCAAGGCCGAGATCAACGACAAGACAAGGCCGCTCTTGGAGATCATCGCCAAATACACCAATCTTCCGGTGGAGCAGGTGGTCGGCAACTGCGCCTATATCGATCCCGACGGCAAGCTCGATGTGAAGAATGTCGGCAATCAGATCGAATGGCTGCAGGAGCAGGGCTTTGTCGACAAGGGATTTGCCGTCGACGCCATCCTCGCAAAGGACTATGTGAAGGCGGATTAGTACTTCGTCATGGCCGGGCTTGACCCGGCCATCCACGTCTTTGTTGCCGCGAAGAAGTTAGTCGTGGATGCCCGGGTCAAGCCCGGGCATGACGCGGAGAGAGGTCTCGGAGAAGCGACCCCTAGATGGACCTGATCGCCGACCATATCAGCCACCGCTTCGGGACGCTCGAGGTGCTCGACGACGTCTCCTTCACGGTCGCTGCGGGCGAGGTGGTGGCGATCGTCGGCCCGTCCGGCTGCGGCAAGAGCACGCTGCTCTCGATCCTCGGGGGCCTCTTGCAACCGAACAAGGGCGCGGCGGAGCTGCGCGGCGCGCCGCCGGCTGACAGCCTCAATCCGCTGACCTTCGTGTTTCAGGATTTTGCATTGCTGCCCTGGTGCACGGTCGAAGAGAACGTTGCATTCCCGCTGCAGCATGTCGCCCTTGCGGCTGGCGCGCGCCGCGCCATCGTCGACGACGCCTTGCGCCGGACCGGACTGACCGATTTCCGCGGCGCCTGGCCAAGGCAGCTTTCCGGCGGCATGCGCCAGCGCGTCGGCATTGCGCGGGCGCTCGCGGTGCGGCCGGCGATCCTCTTGATGGACGAGCCACTGTCCGCGCTGGATTCGCAGACACGCGAACTCCTGATGGAGGATTTCATCCGCCTGCTCGCCGACGGCGCGATGAGTGCGGTCTATGTCACCCATAACCTCGAAGAGGCCGTGCGGCTCGCCGACCGCATCGTGGTGATGTCGCGGCGCCCGGGCCGGGTACGCGAGACCGTGACGATCCCGATGTCGCGCGGTGAACGCAGCGCAGTCGAGGCGCGCAGCCAACTGCTTGCGCTGCAGAACGAGCTGTGGTCGCTGATCCGCACCGAGGCGATCGATGCCGAGCGCGAGGTCCAGCATGCTTGACCGTGCGCCGCCAAAGGCAAAGCAGGAAGAGGGAACGGAGCAGAAGCGGCCGGTCGCCTTTCGCGGTGGCGGGTTCGTGCCGGGCGCTGGCCGCTACAGCGGGTGGATCGGGCTCGCCGTCGTTATCGCGCTCTGGCAGCTCGCCGGCAGCGCCGGCTGGGTCAATCCGCTGTTCCTGCCGCCGCCGTCGGCCATCGCTGTCGCGATCTGGAAGCTCGCCGCCTCGGGCGCGCTGTGGCAGCATGTCTCCTGGTCGATCATGCGGATCGGTTCGGGCTGGATCATCGGTACGATAGCCGGCGTGCTGGTGGGCTTTGCGATCGGGCTATCGACGCTGGCGCGCAGCGTCGGCATCACCTTCATCTCCGCGCTGTTTCCGATTCCGAAGATCGCGCTGCTGCCGCTGCTCATCCTCTGGCTCGGGATCGGCGAGGAGCCGAAGATCGCGACCATTGCGCTCGGCGTGTTCTTCTCGACCGCGATCTCCGTCTATAGCGGCGTCGATGCGGTGCCGCGCAACCTCATCCGCATGGCGCAGAGCTTTAATGTGCCGTTCCATTCCATCGTGCGTCGCGTGATCTGGCCGGGCGCGCTGCCGTCGATCCTCGCCGGCTTCCGCATCACCGCGTCGGTGGCGCTGTTGCTGGTCGTCAGCGCCGAGATGATCGGCGCGCAATTCGGCATCGGCGCCTTCGTGCTGCAGGCCGGCAATCTCATGCAGACCGATCAGTTGCTGGCGGGCGTGGTGATGCTCAGCGTGTTTGGGCTGGCGGTGGGGAAGCTGATCAACTGGCTCGAGGCACGGCTGCTGCACTGGCGGTGAGGGCCTCGGTTCGGAACTGGTGGTGAGTCCGGCAGCCGGCAACCGCGCACTCGTCATGGCCGGGCTTGACCCGGCCATCCACGTCTTGGCGACTGCAGAAAAGGAAGTCGTGGATGCCCGGGTCAAGCCCGGGCATGACGAAGGGACGTACCGCGGGCTCACGCGTTGCCGCGGTCTTCCCTGAACAAATCCAGCTTCTGCTGCACCGGGCGGTCCGAGAAGCTGAACAGCACCGAATCCGCGTCCGCCTCATGCGTGACCCAGCGCCAGCTCGGCACCACGAACAGATCGCGCGGGCCCCATTCAAAGGTCTGGTCGCCGACACGGGTGCGGCCCTTGCCTTCGATCGCGGCAAACACCGTGGCATCGGTGGAGCGATAGCGCGCGGTCTTGAAGCCCTTCGGCAGCAGCTGGATGAAGGTGCCGATGGTCGGCATGGCGTAGTCGCCGGTCTCCGGATTGGAGAATTTCAGCTTCAGGCCGTGACAGGCGTCCCACTCGTTGCGGGTTTTGGCGCTCTCCAGCGCCTCGCGGGTGTGGTCATAGGGATAGTTGAAGATCGGCGAGGTCTTTGACTTTCTGCTCTCGCCGATCGGCAGCAGATTGTGGCCGTAGCGGGCAAAGCTGTCGCCGGCGGGCTTCGAGATCTTCTGCTGGTCCTCGTTGGAGCCCTCGGCAAAGGAGGCATCGAAGAACTGCACCATGGGGATGTCGAGGCCGTCGAGCCAGAACATCGGCTCATTGGTCTCGTTGGAATGATCGTGCCAGGTCATCGACGGCGTGATGACGAAGTCGCCGGGCGCCATCGCGGTCTGCTCGCCGTCGACGGCGGTATAGGCGCCCTTGCCCTCGAGCACGAAGCGCAGCGCCGATTGACTATGACGATGCGCGGGCGCGACGTCACCGGGCACCACCATCTGCACGCCGGCAAACAGCGAGGTCGTGATCTTGGATTGGCCGCGCAGGCCGGGATTTTCCAGCACCAGCACGCGGCGCTCGGCTTCCTTGGCGGTGATCAGCTTGCCGGCCTCGTTCATGTAGGCGCGGATCGCATCGAACTTCCACAGATGCGGCTGGCAGGCGCTGCTTCGGCTCCGGCGTGATGAGGTCGTTCATCACGTTCCACAGCGCGGACATATTCTCGCCGTCGATCTTCTTGTAAAACGCCTCGCGCTCCGGGGTCTTTTGCACGGCTTCCATGGCAGCCTCCCGCTATGTTAGTTCAATTTAATTGACAGTATACTTACAATATGGCTAGCGTCAAGTCGAGCCAACGACAAGAATCGAGGGAGGTTCCCTTGAAGCTGCACGGCTATTTCCGCAGCAGCGCGGCCTATCGTGTCAGGATCGCGTTGAATCTCAAGGGCCTCACCGCCGAACACCTGCCGCATCACCTTCGCAAGGGCGAACAGACCGCGCCGGACTATCTCGCGCTCAACCCGCAAGGACTGGTGCCGACACTGGAAGACGACGCGGGCGCCATCCTCACGCAGTCGCTCGCCATCATCGAATGGCTGGACGAAACGCACCCGACGCCGCCGTTGCTGCCGCTGGATGCGCTGCAGCGCGCCAAGGCACGCGCCGTTGCACAGGCCATCGCCTGCGACATCCATCCCGTGCAAAATCTCAAAGTGTTGGCGCGACTGCGCCAGCTCGGTCTGGCCGATGACAAGGTGACGGAATGGGCGGCCTGGGCAAACCGCGAAGGCTTGTCGGCGTGCGAGAAGCTGGTCGCCGAGGAGCCCGGGCCGTTCTGTTTCGGCAAGGTGCCGACCATCGCCGATCTCTGCCTGGTGCCGCAGCTTGCCAATGCGCGGCGCTTCGGCGTCGACGTGTCGGCCTTCCCGCGCCTGTTGCAGGCCGAAGCCGCATGCAAGGCGATGCAGGCGTTTGCCGACGCAGCACCCGACAAGCAGCACGATGCCGAGTAAGCCCGACCCGATCACGATGGACGCGGTCTATACCGCGCCCGGCTATCTGTTCCGGCGGATGCAGCAGATCGCGGTCGCGCTGTTCATCGAGGAATGCCGGCAGTTCGACCTCACGCCGGTGCAATATGCCGCGCTGATCGCGATCCACACTCATCCTGGCATCGACGCGACGCGGCTGTCCGCCGTGATCGCCTTCGACCGCTCGACGCTCGGCAGCGTGATCGAGCGGCTGGAAGCCAAGAAGCTGATCGATCGCAAGCCGTCGGCTGAGGACAAGCGCGTCAAGCTGTTGGTCCTGACCAAAGCGGGCGCTGCGATCCTGCGTGACATCGTGCCATGGGTCGAGAAGGCGCAGGCGCGAATGCTGCAGCCGCTGAAGCCCGCCGACCGCAAGGTGCTGCTGTCGTTGCTGACGCAGCTCGTCGATCTCAACAACGAGTCCTCGCGCGTGCCGCTGCGTGCCGAAGACGCGCTCGAACATCTCGGCAAATCCGGCTGATGGCGGCGACGACCAGAGGCCGGTGTTGATCGCCGGCGGCGGCATCGGCGGCCTTGCCACCGCGATGGGCCTTGCGCAAAAAGGCATCCGCTCGATTCTGCTGGAGAAGGCCACGAAACTCGGCGAGATCGGCGCCGGCATCCAGCTCGGGCCCAATGCGTTTCACGCTTTCGATTATCTCGGCGTCGGCGAGGCCGCGCGCGGCATGGCCGTCTATGTCGATCAGCTCAGGCTGATGGATGCGCTGACCGCCGAAGAGATCACCCATGTCGATCTCGGCGAGGCCTTTCGCTCCCGCTTCCGCAATCCCTATGCGGTCGTGCATCGCGGCGACCTGCACGGGGTCTTTCTGCGCGCCTGCCAGGACAGTGATTTGATCGATCTGCGCGTCAGTTCGGAAGTCGTTGGTTACGAGCAGGACGGCTCATCGGTGACGGTGCGATTTCGCCAACGGCGAGCACGTCACCGGCTCGCTGCTGATCGGCGCCGACGGACTGTGGTCGAACATCCGCAAGCAGGTCACCTCTGACGGGCCGCCGCGTGTATCCGGCCACACGACCTACCGCTCGGTGATCCCGACCGAACAGATGCCGGAGGATCTGCGCTGGAACGCGGCGACGCTGTGGGCCGGGCCGAAATGTCATATCGTGCATTACCCGCTCTCGGGCTGGAAAGTCTTCAACCTCGTCGTCACCTATCACAATGACGCGCCGGAGCCGGTCGCCGGCCAACCGGTGTCCGACGACGAGGTCATGCAGGGCTTTGGGCATGTGCATGAGCGGGCGCAGAACATCATTCGCCACGGCAAGAACTGGCGGCTGTGGGTGCTGTGCGACCGCGATCCGACCGAGCGCTGGATCGACGGCCGCGTCGTGCTGCTGGGTGATGCCGCCCATCCGATGCTGCAATATTTCGCGCAAGGCGCCTGCCAGGCGATGGAGGACGCGGTGTGCCTGTCGCACATGCTGGCGCAGCACGACGATCTACGCCGCGGCGCTCGAGGCCTATCGCGCGCAACGCTTTCCCCGCACGGCGCGGGTGCAGATGATGTCGCGCGCGATTGGCGAGCACATCTACCATCCCGACGGCGATCACGCGCGGCTGCGCAACGCCGTCATGAGCGCGAAGTCGCAGGAGGAATGGTACGACGCCTTTGCGTGGCTGTATGGCGGGACGGGGTTGAGGAACTGACCCAGAGTCGAGCCACACTCGCTGTCGTCCCGGACAAGGGAGCGACTAGCGATCGCGATCCGGGACCCATAACCACCGAGTGTTCGTTATTCAAGCAGCTGGAGCCACCGCGCGTTCCAACAACGCTATCCTGTGGTTATGGGTCCCGGCGTTCGCCGGGACGACAGCGAGGTGTGTGGCAACGGCGGCGGCTACATCCGTAACAATGCCTGCCGGTCGATCTTGCCCGTTCCCGTCTTCGGCAGCTCGTCGATGAACAACACTTCGCGCGGGTATTTGTACGGCAGCAGCTTTGCCTTGACGTAGTCCTGCAGGTGCTTCGCGTGGTGGCGGCTTCGTCAAAGCCGCGGCTGTTCATCACCACCACCGCTTTCAGCGTCATGCGGCGGTCCGGCAGTTCTGCGGCGTAGACTGCGCATTCGCGAACGTCGGGGTGATCGGCGAGGCACAGCTCGACCTCGAGCGGATAGACCCATTGGCCGGAGATTTTCACGAGATCATCGGCGCGGCCGCGGAAGAAGTGAAAGCCGTCGGCGTCGCGCACAAAGCGGTCGCCGGTGTAGATCCAGCCGCCTTCGCGGATGGTCTCGGCGGTCTTGTCGGGCCGGTTCCAGTATAGCGGCGTGTTGGAATCGCCGCGCACCCACATGATGCCCTCCTCGTCGTCGCCGACCTCGCGGCCGTCCTTGTCGCGCAGCAGGATTTCGTAGCCGGGCACGCGGCGGCCGGCCGCGCCGATCTTGGTTTTCCCGGCGCTGTTGGAGAGATAGATGTGCAGCGCTTCGGTCGAGCCCAGGCCCTCGATGATTTCGAGCCCGGTCAGCGTCTTCCAGCCGTTGAAGACTTCGGCGGAGAGGATTTCCGCAGCGGACAGCGCCATCCGCAGCGAGGAGAAATCGGCGGCCGCCGCATTCTCCGCTTTCGTCAGCGAGGTATAGAGCGTCGGCAGGCCGAAGAAGACGGTGGGACGGAAGCGCCCGATCGCTTCAAAGATCGTCGCAGGCTTCGGCTGGCCCGGCAGCAGCAGGGCAGCAGCGCCGACCGAGAACGGAAAGGTGATCGAGTTGCCGAACCCGTAGGCGAAGAAGATCTTCGGCACCGAGAAGCAGATGTCGTCGGGCTTGAGCTTCAGCACATTGCGCGCGAACGAAAGCTCGGTGTAGGCCATGTCGTGCTGCAAATGCACGATGCCCTTTGGCCGGCCGGTCGAGCCGGAGGAATACATCCAGAACGCCATCTCGTTACGGCCGGTATTGGCCTCAGCGAGCTCGGTCGGGAAATCCTGCAACCATGCATCCGCCGCGATCGCCTTTGCCACGGCATGGCCAGAGGCCGCGCCGTTGACCACGATCAGCGTATGCAGCGGCGTGTCCTTGCAGGCCTCTGCATTGAAGCGCGAGGTAAACTCTGCATCGGCGACGGCGACGCTGGCGCCGGCGTCGCTGAGGTAGAACTGCAGCAGGTCCGGCGGCGTCAGCGTGTTGATCAGCAGCGGCACGAAACCGGCGCGCACCGCGCCGAAGAAAGCCGCCGGATAGGCCGGCGTGTCGTCGAGGAACATCAGGATGCGGTCGCCGCGCTTCAGCCCGAGCGAGAGAAAGCCGTGGCCCCAGCGCGCGGCTTCGGCGCACAGTTCGGCATAGCTGCGCGTTCCTCCGGGGCCGATCAGTGCCAGCCGCGCGCCATTGCCGCGCGCAAGATTGTCGAACAGGATGCGGCTCGCGTTGTACTGCTCCGGCACGGCAAAACCGATCTCGCGGGCGCCGGCGTTATCCCGTGGCACCTGATCCGCGATCGCATAATCCCCCGCTTGCGTCATGCCGGTCTCCTCGATGCCTCGTAGCGGGCCATGAATTGCGGCGACATCGCGCGCAGCCTGATATCGTCGATCCGGCCCGAGCGGGTGATGTAGCCATAGGCGAAATCCATCAGGCCGCGCTTCATGTGTTCGGGGAAATGCTCGTACCAGTCGGCGCTGGTGCGCGCGGCGGTGACGAGCTTCTTCACGATCGGCTTGCGCTCGCGCTCATAGCGGGCAAGTGCGGCCGGAATATCCGTTTCCGCTTCCAGCGCCTTGGTCAGCGCGATGGCGTCCTCGATGGCAAGCCGCGTGCCGGAGCCGATCGAGAAGTGAGCGGAATGCAGGGCATCGCCGATCAGCACGATGTTGCGGTGCGACCAGCGCTCGTTCCAGACCCAGGGGAAATTGCGCCACACCGATTTGTTGGAGATCAGCCGGTGGCCGTCGAGCGTGTCGGCGAACACCTTTTCGCAGATCGCCTGCGATTGCTCGATGCTCTTGTGCTCAAAACCGTAAGCGTTCCAGGTCGCGGCGTCGCATTCGACCAGGAACGTGCTCATGTCGGGCGAGTAGCGGTAGTGATGGGCGTTGAACGTGCCGCGGTCGGTCGTCGACAAAGGTCTGCGACAGCGTCGCAAACGTTTTGGTGGTGCCGTACCAGGCGAACTTGTTGGTCGAATGGGAGACCGAGGCGGCGAATTCGCCTCTCGAAGGCGCGACGCACCATCGAATTCAAGCCGTCGGCGGCGACGATCAGGTCATAGCCGGCAAAGCGATCGATGGAATCGATCTGGGTCTCGTAGCGCGCCGTGACGCCGACGCCGCGCACGCGCGCCTGCAGCAGGGTCAAGAGCTCCAGCCGGCCGATCGATGAGAAGCCGACGCCGTCGATCTCGACGCTCTCGCCGCGCAAATTGAGCGTGATGTTGCGCCAGCTTTCCATCCGCGGCGCGATCGCGTCCACCGTGTCGGGATCGTCGGCGCGCAAAAATTCCAGCGCCTGGTCGGAGAACACGACGCCGAATCCCCAGGTCGCACCTTCGGGGTTCTGCTCGAACAGGTCGATGACGGCGTCCGGGTGTCGCCGCTTCCAGAGATAGGAGAAGTAGAGACCGCCCGGGCCTCCGCCGATCACGGCGATGCGCACGACATCTCCTCCAAATTGACAGTATACTTACAATCTGGAAGGCAATGTAGCGCCCGTCCGGGGCGGGCGCTACTGGAAATTTGGCCTTTGGAGGCTCAGTCCTGGGGCTCAGGTCAGACGCAGCGCCGCACCTTGACGCCGTCCACCCAGACCCATTTGCAGGCGACGACGGGAGCGGGCTTCTTCACCACCACGGCGCCGCGCGGACCGGCGCAGGCGGCACGCACGACACCGTCGGCGCAGACCACGGCGCTGGCGCTGCGGGATTCCAGGGTCATGGTGGCGGCAAAGGCAAGGAGGGCGGTGGCGGCAGCAGCAATGAACGCACGATTGTTCTCCGATGTTTTGATTGGCGATGAAAAAAGTTCTGCGGCTGGTCTTACTTCTTCTGGGCGTCCGCCAGCACCTTCTTGCAGGCCGGCGTCAGCTTGTCGTTCTGCTTGGCGAGGCAGGCGATGATCCGTCCGCCGCCGGGCACGGTGCCCTTGCAGTACTTCTCGTAGTCGCCCGTGCAGGCGTCGCGCTGCGCGGCGGTCAGTTCTTGCGCGATCGCGCTCGAGGCGAACAGCAGTGCGGCAGTGGCGATGATGATGCGTTGCATATGTCGTTTCCTTCCCAAATGATCCAGTCCAGAACCCCGCTTCTGTCCATGTTGGTCGGCTTGCGCCGGGACCGCGGACCCGTTGTATTCTCGGCCTGCGCCGATTTCAGTCGATCCGAAGCATCCCGTTGCAAGGAGAACTCATGGCGGAACTCAGGTCCAGGTGGCTTACTTTCTACGCCGACAATGTCGAACCGTTTTACAAGGAGAGCATTTCCCACATCGAGAAGATCATCATCGGAACGCTGATCATCTCGGCCGGCGCTCACGTCTCGAGCGACGAGCCGGCGATCGAGCTGTTCGGCTATCTGCGCCACAGCCTCGTCGGCCGCGGTGTCATGCTGATCGGCGTCATCATCCTGCTCCTCAATTTCATCGACGGGCTCTACAAGCTCGCGAAGGTGAATTGGCATGTGGCATGGCAGATCGTGATGTCGCTGTTCTACATCGCGCTGTCGGTCCGCCTGATCCAGCTCATCCTCGCCTTCCGCGGTGAATAGCCGGCAGTCGCTTGCGACCACCGGCTTCTCAAACTTTGCGAGGTAGCGCGCCGCGAGCTTAACGCGCCATGAACGGCACCAGCACGTCCTTGCAGCCCGGCGAAAGGTCGGCGGCGCGGTTGGCGACGCACTGCATGATGCGGCCGCCGCCGGGGGCGACGCCGGCGCATAGCGTCCGGATGTCGGCGCCGCAGGCCGAGCGCATCACGAACAGTTCTTCGCGCGGCAGCATCGGGCGCAGCACGATCACGGCGGGGGCGGCCGCAGGCGCCGCTCCGGCCGCAGGCGCAGCGCCGCCCGCTGCCGGCGCGGCAGATCCGCCGCCGGCTGCCGCGAGCGCCTTGCCGCAGGCCGCCGAGACCCTGGCCTTGTTCTTGTCGAGGCATTCCAGCGCCGGAGCGCCGCCGGTCGGTACGCCCGCGCAAACCTTTGGATAATCGCCGCGGCAGGCGCTCCTGATGGCGGACACCTGCGCGTCGGTGGGCTTTTTCGCAGCCGTGGTCGTTGCCGGCTTGGGTTCGGCGGCGGGCTTGGCCGTCGTGGTCTCGGTCTTGGGTGCCGCGGCGGGTGCGGCGGCCGGTGCGGCCTCGCTTTTTGCCGGCTCGCTCTTCGGCGCGGCTGATGCCTCGATCGCCTTCACGGCGCTCTGGCATCCCGACGACAGGCTCGACATGTTCTTGGCGAGGCACTGCAGCGCCGCTTCACCGCCCGGCGTGACGCTGGAGCAATGCGCGATGAAGTCGGAGCGGCACGCCGACTTGACGGCTTCCTTCTGGGCCTCGCTCGGGCCTTGCGCGAATGACGGTGCCGCAACGGCGACGATCGCTGCCGTCAAAATTGCGCAAAGCGCCGTATCACGTCTCAACGTGTCGAACATTTGAGTAAATCCCTTTTTGGTTATCGCTGGAGCCGCCGCTTCCACTCAGTTTGAATCCGGTTTGTTTTTGGCAGAACAACCTGCGCGGGCTGCATCATTTTCGGTTTCCGGTTCCACTGCAAGCAGATTATTGTTATCAATGGATGTCCGGAAAGCTTCGTCGAACCAGCGCCAGTACTGAAACAATTGAAATTGAGGCACCGTGATGATGTCTTCGCGTTTGCACAACGCCGCCACTGCCTCCCGTATCGTGTTTGTCATATTCGCGTTCGCGGTATTAAGTGCCTGCGAGCAAAATACTTTTGTGCCGCCGCCGCCGCCGAAGGTCGAGGTGGCGCCCCCCGCACAGAAGCAGATCACGCGCTACCTCGACGCCACCGGCAATACCGCGCCATTCAAGTCGGTCGATCTCGTGGCGCGTGTCCAGGGCTTCCTGCAATCGATCAATTACAAGGACGGTAACCTCGTAAAGGAAGGCACCACGCTGTTCACGATCGAGCCCGAGACCTACAAGCTCAAGCTCGAGCAGGCGCAGGCGGCGGAGGCTGGCGCACAGTCCACGGTCAAGCAGGCGGAAGCCGACTACAAGCGCCAGGTCGAACTGGTGCAGAAGCAGGCGGTGTCGCAGGCGACGCTGGATACCTCGACGTCCACCCGCGACAACGCCCAGTCCAGTCTGCAGCAGGCGCAGGCCAGCACCAAGATCGCGCAAGTCAACTACGGCTACACCAACGTCACCGCGCCGTTCGACGGCGTCGTCACGGCGCATCTGGTTTCGGTCGGCGAACTCGTCGGCGTGGCCTCGCCGACGCAGCTTGCCACCATCGTGGCGCTCGATCCGATCTATGTGAATTTCAACGTCAATGAGCAGGACGTGCTCAGGGTGCGCGAGGAGGCGAGGAGGCGCGGCATGACGGTCGATGACCTCAGGACCTTGCCGATCGAGGTCGCGCTGCAGACCGACACGGGTTTCCCGCACAAGGGCACGCTCGACTACGTGTCGCCGCAGCTCAACCAGGGCACCGGCACGATTGCGGTGCGGGGCATCCTGAAGAATCCGGATCGCGTGCTGCTGCCCGGCTTTTTCGTGCGCGTCCGGGTGCCGTTCGACAAGCAGGAGAACGCGTTGCTGGTGCCCGACGCCGCGCTCGGCGCCGACCAGGGCGGGCGTTATGTGCTCGTCGTCAACGCCGAGAACGTGGTCGAGCAGCGCAAGGTGACGACCGGGCAGGTCGATGGCGAACTGCGCGTCATCGAAACCGGCCTGAAGCCGGACGACAAGGTGATCGTCGGTGGATTGCTGCGCGCGATCCCCGGCCAGAAGGTCGATCCGCAAGCCAAGAAGATCGAGTCCGGCGCGGCAGCGAAGTGAGGGCCCGGCCATGATCTCCAAGTTCTTCATCGAGCGGCCGGTCCTTTCCAACGTCATCGCCGTCCTGATGATCCTGATCGGCGGCGTGGCGCTGTACAATCTCGCGGTCGCGCAATATCCCGACGTGGTGCCGCCGACGGTGCAGGTCACCACCCGCTATCCCGGCGCCAGCGCAAAAACCGTGATCGATACGGTGGCGCTGCCGATCGAGCAGCAGGTCAACGGCGTCGAGGACATGCTTTACATGCAGTCCTACAGCGCCGCCGACGGCACTTATTCGCTGACGGTGACTTTCAAGATCGGCACCAACTTGGACTTCGCGCAGGTGCTGGTGCAGAACCGCGTCTCGGCCGCGCTGTCGCAATTGCCCACGTCAGTTCAGAACCAGGGCGTCACGGTGCAGAAGAAGTCGACCGTCGATCCTGCTGTTCGTGACGCTGACCTCGCCGAACGCCACCTACGACAGCCTGTTCCTGTCCAACTACGCCACCATCAGCATCCGTGACGAGCTGTCGCGGCTGCCGGGTGTCGGCAACGTCACCGTGTTCGGTGCGGGTCAGTACTCGATGCGGGTCTGGCTCGATCCGAACAAGTTGCAGGTGCGCTCGCTGATGCCGCAGGACGTCATCCAGGCGATCCAGCAGCAGAGCCAGCAGGTCACCGCCGGCCAGGTCGGCGCGCCGCCGGCGCCGGCAGGCCAGGCGTTCCAGTACACGCTGAACATCGCCGGCCGGCTCGACGACAAGACGGAGTTCGAGGACATCATCGTCAAGACCGGCACCAACGGCGACGTGACACGGGTGCGTGACGTCGGTTGGGTCGAACTCGGCGCACAGACCTACAGCCAGACATTCTCGCTGAACAAGAAGCCCGCGGCCGGGATCGGCGTGTTCCAGTCGCCCGGCGCCAATGCGCTTGAAGTCGAGAAAGCCGTCGAGAAGAAGATGGCCGAGCTTGCCAAGGCATTCCCGCAGGACGTCAAATACGACACGCCGTTCGACACCACCAAGTTCGTGCAGGAATCGATCAACGAGGTCTACAAGACGCTGATCGAGGCCGGCCTCCTCGTGCTGGTGGTGATCCTGGTCTTCCTGCAGGACTGGCGCGCCATGCTGGTGCCGGCAACCACCGTGCCCGTGACCATCATCGGCGCCTTCGCGGCGATGGCCGCACTCGGCTTCACCGTCAACCTGTCGACCTTGTTTGCCATCGTGCTGGCGATCGGCATCGTGGTCGACGACGCCATTGTCGTGGTGGAGGGCGCGGCACACAATATCGAGCAGGGCATGAACGGCCACGACGCTGCGATCAAGGCGATGGATGCGCTGTTCGCGCCGATCGTCGGCATCACCCTGGTGCTGATTTCGGTGTTCCTGCCGGCGGCTTTCCTGCCGGGCCTGACCGGGCGCATGTACGCGCAGTTCGCGCTGGTCATTGCCGCGACCGCGCTGTTGTCGGCCGTCAACGCGGCGACGCTGAAGCCGACGCAATGTGCGCTGTGGCTGCGCCCGGCGGTGCCGCCGGAAAAGCGCAACTTCTTCTATCGCGGCTTCAATGCCGTCTACGACCGCGTGGAGCGTGGCTATGCCAGGCTGGTCGGCGGCCTGCGTCAACCATGCCGGCATTTCCGTTGCCGTCGCGCTGATCCTGATCGGCATCGCCGGCTGGGGCCTCTCGCGCGTGCCGACCGGCTTCATCCCGATCGAGGACCAGGGCTACCTGCTTGCGGCGGTACAATTGCCCGACGGCGCATCGATCGAGCGAACGCAAAAGGTGATGGACCAGGTGCAGGAGATCGCCAGCAAGCAGCCCGGCGTCGACCAGATCATGACCATCGCCGGCATCTCCGCGCTTGACGCCAGCTCCAGCCTCGCCAATGCCGGCGTCGCCTACATCGTGCTCAAGGAGTGGAGCGCGCGTGGCGCGGGACAGGATCTCCGCTCGCTGTTCGTCGGGCTGAACGAGAAGCTGTCGGTGATCCCCGAAGCGCGCATCCTCGTCATCCCGCCGCCGCCGATCCAGGGTATCGGCAACGCCGCCGGCTTTGCCATGCAGGTGGAATTGCGCGACGGCAGCTCGGATTTTGCCAAGCTGCAGGCCATCACCGGCGCGATGATCTCGAGCGCGCAGACGCAAAGCGCGCTGCAGCGGGTTTCGTCCTCGTTCCGCTCGATGGTGCCGCAGTTCGATGTCGAGATCGACCGGGTCAAGACGCAGACGCTGCACGTCACCACCGACCAGATCTTCTCGACGCTGTCGTCCTATATGGGCGCGTCCTACGTCAACCAGTTCAACAAGTTCGGCCGCACCTTCCAGGTCTACACCCAGGCCGACTCGCAGTTCCGTGTCACCCTGCGCGACATCGAAAATTTGATGGTGCGCAACTCGAATGGCGACATGATCCCGATCGGCACGGTCGCCAAGATCACGCCGACGGTCGGCCCGTCACTGATCAGCCTCTACAATCTCTATCCCTCCGCCACCATCATCGGCCTGCCGGCAACCGGCTACAGCTCCGGCCAGTCCATGCAGCTGATGGAGGAAATCGCGGACAAGACCTTGCCGCGCGGCACCGGCTATGAATGGACGGCGATGTCCTACCAGGAGAAGGTCGTCGGCGGTCAGATCTATTTCGTGTTCGCGCTCGCCATGCTTCTGGTCTACCTCGTGCTCGCCGGCCAGTATGAGAGCTGGTACGCGCCGATCTCGGTGATCCTGGCCGTGCCGCTGTCGCTGCTCGGCCCGATGGCGGTGCTGACGGGCCTGCGCATCGAGAACAACCTCTACACCCAGATCGGCATCATTCTTCTGATTGCGCTGTCGGCCAAGAACGCCATTCTCATCGTCGAGGTGGCGCTGGAGCTGCATGTGCGCGACGGCAAGCCGCTGTTGGAATCCGCCGTCAATGCTGCCCGCGCGCGATTCCGGCCGATCCTGATGACGTCCTTCGCCTTCATTCTCGGCGTGCTGCCGCTGGTGCTGGCGACCGGCGCCGGCGCCAATGCGCGCAAGTCGATCGGCATCACCGTGTTCTCCGGCATGATCGCCTCGACCTGCCTTGCGGTGCTGTTCGTGCCGACGTTCTTTGTGGTGATCCAGCGTTTCGAGAACTGGCTCGCCGAGCGCAAGGGCAGGAAGGTCGGCGTGCAGACCATCACGCAGACGCCCGGCGTGGGGCATTAGCGAGTTCCGTCATCCGTCGTCCCGGACAAGCGAGCGAAAGCGAGCGCGATCCGGGACCCATAACCACAGAATTGAGCTGTTGAGCGACGCTGGGCCCCAGCGTGCTCCCGACAATGCGGACTTGTGCGTTATGGGTCCCGGCGTTCGCCGGGACGACGAACCAAGAGAGTTGGTCTACACCCGCACCATCCGCTTGCCGCGGTTCTCGCCAGCAAGCAGGCCGATCAGCGCGGCCGGCGTGTTCTCGAGCCCATTGATGACGTCTTCTTGCACCTTCAGCTTGCCGGAGGTGACCCAGCCTTGCAGGTCGGCGATCGCCTGTGCACGCTGGTCGAAGAAATCGGTCACGATGAAGCCCTGCATGATCAGCCGCTTCACCACGATCAGGCCGGGCACGCCGCGCGGGCCATGCGCCGCCGGATCACCGTCATATTGCGAAACGGCGCCGCAGCAGGCGATGCGGCCGCGGTTGTTCATCTGGAACAGACAGGCTTCCAGGATGTCGCCGCCGACATTGTCGAAATAGACGTCGATGCCCTTGGGCGCCGCCGCCTTCAGCGCCTTGAACGTCGCGCCGTCCTTGTAGTCGACGGCGGCGTCGAAGCCGAGCTCGGATGTCAGCCAGTGGCATTTGTCCTTGCCGCCGGCGATGCCGATGACATGGCAGCCCTTGATCTTTGCAATTTGCCCGACGATGGATCCGACCGACCCTGCTGCTGCGGAAACGACGACCGTTTCTCCCTCTTTGGGCTTGCCGACATTCAGGAGACCGAAATAGGCGGTTAATCCGGCGATGCCGAAAACGCTGAGCAGGTGCGTCATCGGCTCGACCTTCGGCATCTTCGACAGCTGCTTGGCCGGCACCGCGGCATAGTCTTGCCAGCCGGTATCGGCAGCAAAGACGATATCTCCGGGCGCGAGGTTCGGCGTCTTCGACGACACCACCTCGGAAATGCTGGCGCCGGCCATCACCGAGTTCGCTTCCACTGCCGCACGATAGGTCGCGCCATGCATCCAGGCGCGGTTGGCGGCATCCAGCGAGATCAGGCGCGTGCGGAGCAGCACTTCGCCGTCCTTCGGCTCCGGCACCGCGCTGTTGATGAGCTTGAAATGCTCGGGCCCGAGTTTGCCCTTCGGCTTCTCGACCAGCAGGATCTGGCGGTTGACGGTGGCGCTCATGACGTTCTCCCCTCGGCGTGACGCTTCTTGTTGCAGTTGGCGCGTCGCGTGGCATGCCACGCACGCGCATTGTGCACTGCGCAGGACGCTAGACGGCGCGCGCCAAATCCACAACGGGGAACATTTTGGCAAGAGCACGAAAGGTTGCATTCGTGTTGCGTCCGTTTCAAATCTGCCAAACACCCCGAAGAAGAAGCCTTCAAGTCGATGGACAATTCACCGGGCGGCAGCAATTAGAGTTAATCTCGGAAAATATTGCCTGCGCATGGCAACTATTCCCAGCCGTGGGGCATGAAGGATTTTCCCTAATCCTCATGCGCCCACGGTAATTTATTTCTGCGCGCCAAGGCGATTCAGCAAGTTAATTTCGTGACGCGCATCACGCACCGTCGAACCTTATTGCGGTGTAAACCGACTGCCATTGTGCGCCCTCATTTGCCCCCCAGATGAGGTTGACTATCGCGGCAATCGGCGCGATGGACAGCGCGAATTTGCGGGATTTTACCGAGGTTTTGCCTCTTCCCGCGCAGCGAGCACCGGTTTGTTTCTGTCTCGAGCTTCACGGATCAACGAAAACACATGAGCGCGTTCTATCGAGAGAAGGTTCTTTCCGTTCAGCACTGGACCGACACGCCTCTTCAGCTTCCGGGCCACCCGCGATTCCGGCTTCCGTTTCCAGAACGGGCAGTTTGCCATGATCGGCCTCGAGGTCGACGGCCGCCCGCTGCTGCGCGCCTACAGCATGGCGAGCGCCAATCACGAGGAAGAGCTGGAGTTCTTCTCCATCAAGGTCTCCGACGGCCCGCTCACCTCAAAACTGCAGAAGATCCGGGAAGGCGACACCATCCTGGTCGGCCGCAAGGCCACCGGCACGCTGGTCACCGACAATCTCTTGCCCGGCAACCGGCTGCTGCTGCTCTCGACCGGCACGGGTCTCGCGCCGTTCGCGAGCCTGATCAAGGACCCCGACGTCTATGAGCGGTTCGACAGCATCGTGCTGGTGCACGGCTGCCGCCAGGTCTCCGAGCTCGCCTATGGCGAGGAACTGGTGGCCAAGCTGCGCGACGACGACCTGTTCGGGCCGCTGTTGTCGGAGAAGCTGTCTGTACTATCCGACCGTGACCCGCGAGCCGTTCCGCAACCGCGGCCGCATCACCGACCTGATCACGTCGGACCAGCTGTTCAACGATCTGCATCAGGGGCCGCTCAACATCGATACCGACCGCATCATGATGTGCGGCAGCCCGGCGATGCTGGAAGAGTTGAAGCAGCTGTTCGTGGCGCGCGGCTTCGAAGAAGGCGCCAACCACAAGCCCGGTCACTTCGTGATCGAGAAGGCGTTCGTGGAGCGCTGACGCTTTTTGTCGTCCCGGCCAAGCGAGCAGAGCGAGCGCGAGCCGGGACCCATAACCACAGCATTGAGTTGTTGCACACGCTGGAGCTACAGCGCGGCGCAATAATTCGGGCCTGTGGTTATGGGTCCCTGCTTCCGCAGGGACGACATCGTATGTGTGGCCGCTAGCGCACCTTCCTGACCCGCTGCTATAAACGCCCCCAACGCCGCGCGGCGACGCGGCGAGGGAGCAAGCCGTGTCCGCCTCTGACGATGCCGGCGCGAAAAAGACCGCCTTCGTGTTCGCGGGCGGCGGCAGCTTTGGCGCGATCCAGGTCGGCATGCTGCAGTCGCTGGCCGCGCACGGCGTTGCCGCCGACATGGTGGTCGGCTCCAGCGTCGGTGCGCTGAACGGGGCCTTCTACGCCGGCGATCCCACGGTCGCCGGCATGGAGCGCCTGGCCGAAATCTGGCGCGGGCTGACGCGGCAGGACGTGTTTCCGATGAGCGCGCGTACGCTGCTGTCCTTCCTGTGGCGGCGGGATTTCCTCATTCCCCATGACGGCATCCGCAAGCTGGTCGACGACCACATCCCGTTCCGCAAGCTCGAGGACGCGCCGCTGCCGGTGCACATCGTCACCACCGACATCATCACCGGCGATAGCATCGTGCTGTCGGAGGGCTCGACCGCGGACGCGATCGTTGCCTCGACTGCGATTCCCGGCGCATTCTCGCCGATCCGCTATAAGAAGTATTTCCTGGCCGACGGCGCCATCTCCAGCAACACCCCGGTCCGCGTCGCGGTGCGCCTGGGCGCGCGCCGTCTGATCGTGCTGCCGACCGGACATGCCTGCGCCAACGACGCCCCGCCGATCGGCGCGGTCGCCAATGCCCTGCATGCGCTGACGCTGTTGATCGCCCGCCAGCTGGTCAACGAGCTCGAAAACCTCGGGCCGCACATCGAATATTACGTGGTGCCGCCACTCTGCCCGCTGGTGGGCTCGCCCTACGACTTCTCGCGGACATCAGATCATATCGATCGCGCCATCCGCACCACCGACGCGTGGCTGGCGCAAAGCGGCCTGGAGAAGCGGGAAATCCCGCACGAGCTGATCCCGCACGACCACTAGAGCATGATCCCGAAAAGTGGGGCCGGTTTTCGGACAAGATCATGCTCAAACAAGGCGCCTCCCACACTCTCGTTGCACTGCAATAGAATGCGCCGGCGGCTGCCCATGCGGGCGGATTGATTATTCGCCGCTGGAAACGGTAGCTTGAAGCCTAAGTATATGCCGCTGTCATATCCACGGTCCTCCGGACCGGATATCGTGCACGGGCGCCGGGATCGCGGGAATTACCCGCGGCCAGAACGAGAATCCGGCGGAATCGCCAGAGGGGTCAAATGGAAACGCTGCTGCTTCCGTTCTCGCCACGCTTCATCATCCTGACGATCTGCGCTGTGGTGACGGCACTGTTTGTCGCCGAGGTCATCTTCGATCCCGAATGGTTCGACTTCCTGTTGATTCCGATCCTGATCTTCGGCGGACTCACGGTGCTCGGCGTTCGCGACGTCATGCAGAAGAGCCACGCGGTGCTGCGCAACTATCCGATCTCGGCGCATATCCGCTTCCTGCTCGAAGAGATCCGCCCCGAGATGCGGCAGTATTTCTTCGAGAGCGAAAAGGACGGCATGCCGTTCTCCCGCGACATCCGCGCCGTGGTCTATCAGCGCGCCAAGATGGTGCTCGACAAGCGCCCGTTCGGCACGCAGGAGGATGTCTATCGCGAGGGCTATGAATGGATGCACCATTCGGTGGCGCCAACGACCTCGGCCGGCGAGAAATTCCGCGTCACCATCGGCGGGCCGGATTGCGCCAAGCCTTACTCGGCCTCCGTGTTCAACATTTCGGCCATGAGCTTTGGCTCGCTCAGCCCCAACGCCGTGCGCTCGCTCAATGCCGGTGCGAAGAAGGGCGAGTTTGCCCACGACACCGGCGAGGGCGGCGTCAGCCCCTATCACCGCGAGAACGGCGGCGACATCATCTGGGAGGTCGGCTCGGGCTATTTCGGCTGCCGCAATCGCGACGGCAGCTTCAATCCGGAATTGTTCGCCCAGGTCGCCGGCGAAGACCAGGTCAAGATGGTCGAGCTGAAGATCAGCCAGGGCGCCAAGCCCGGCCATGGCGGCGTGCTGCCGGCAGCAAAAGTGTCGGCGGAAATATCCAGGATCCGCGGCGTCGAGATGGGCGAGGACTGCATCTCGCCGGCGCGCCACCGCGCCTTCTCCACGCCGATCGAGATGATGAAGTTCATCGGCGAACTGCGGCGGCTATCCGGCGGCAAGCCGGCCGGCTTCAAGATGTGCATCGGCCATCCCTGGGAATTTCTGGCGATCTGCAAGGCGATGCTGGAGACCGGCATCTATCCCGACTTCATCGTGGTCGACGGCAATGAAGGCGGCACCGGCGCGGCGCCGCTGGAGTTCATGGATCATCTGGGCATGCCGATGCGCGAGGGCGTCAACTTCGTGCACAACGCGCTGATCGGCATTAACGCGCGCGACCGCATCAAGATCGGCGCCTCCGGCAAGATCGCGACCGCCTTCGACATGGCGCGCGCGATGGCGATCGGCGCCGACTGGTGCAATTCCGCGCGCGGCTTCATGTTCGCGCTCGGCTGCATCCAGTCGCTGAGCTGCCACACCGACCGCTGCCCGACCGGCGTCGCCACGCAGGACCCGACCCGCAACCGGGCGCTGGTCGTGCCGCACAAGACCGAGCGCGTCTACAATTATCACCACGCGAGCTTGCACGCGCTTTCCGAATTGCTCGCGGCAGCCGGCCTCGAACATCCGCGCGAGTTGCGCCCGATCCATTTCTCGCAGCGCTCGTCGACCACCGAAGTCAGCTCGTTCGCAAAGCTCTATCCGGCGCTGCGCCCCGGCGAACTGCTCGACGGCACCGACGATCCGCGCTTCCGCGACGCCTGGACCATGGCGCGCGCGGACTCGTTCCAGCCGGCGGGGTAGTCTCCCGCTGTAGCCACCATACCGCTGTCGGCCGCGGTTGCGTCGCAGGCACGTCGGTGACAAGCGAGCAGCCCCCCGCGAACTCCTTGCCTCACGGTAGCGGCGTGATCGTCATCATGTCGAAGCGCGTCACGCTGTCGGCCTTGGTCCACAGCGCAACGCCGCCGGCCTCGGTAAACGTGTCGTCGGTGACCTCGAACAACGCGGCGCCGTCATAGGTCACCGCAAAGCGCTGACCTCGCGCTTCGAGCGCGAGCGTGTGCCATTCGCCCGAGGTGACGCGGATGTCGGCCGTGCCGAGTTGCTGCCGTTTGCCGGCAACGACGCGATAGAAGCGCACATTGTTCTCCAGCGCGTTGGCGCGGGCGATGTAGTAGTTGTCGGGGTCCTCGATCCGCACGGCGATGCCGCCGGCACGGTCGATCTTGCCGCCGACCGCCTTGAATCTGATTTCGGCTCTCAGATTCTTCTCGGACAAGCTCGCATGGATGGCGAGCGGAAAGCGGTAGTCGGTGGTGTCGGTGCTGGTTTGCTCGATGGCAAGTCCATCCTTGGCGGTGGGATCGGCCACGACGGTCCATTCGCCGTTACTGCCCCGACCGGTATGCGCAAACGAGAATCCGGGCGGCGGCTTTCCGACCGTCATCTGGTCAATCTGGATCATGCTGATTTCTCCCTCCGCAAATGCCGGTGTGCCGATGCATGCGAATGTATACGTAACGCCCGCCGCGATTGTCCTGAAAACGCAGGAAGCCTGCTCATGCGTGTTCTCCCGGATTAAAGCCTAGAGTCTGCAAGCACGAGTACGCCGCCATGGGCCGGTGAGATCACGTAGAGCCGGTCCGGCGGCACCAGCACGGTGGTGTGCGCGTCGGCGCCCGTGACCGTCTGCATCCTCTTGCCGGTGACGGGATTGATGGTTTCGACCAGCCCAGGCTCGCCAATGGCAACATGAACGTTGCCGGTCGCTGGGTTGAAGAACGTCACGTCCGGCGGGCCGGCAATCGGCCAGACATTGGTGACCTTGCCCGAATGGCTGTCGACTTCGACAAGCTCTGCGTCATCGCACGCCGCATAGAGACGTCCGCGCGCATGATCGATGTCGAGGCCGTGCGCGCCGCCGGACGGCAGCCGCCATTGCGCGAGCGGGCGCAGATCCGGCAGGCCTACCACCAGGATCATCGAAGGGTCGCGGATGCAGAGAAATAGCCGCTCGGCGGCGGCATCGGTCACGCACCAGCGCGGCCGGCCGGGCAGGTCGAGCGTTCGATCGTGTGCCGGAGTCGAGGCTGGAATGCCTGCAGTGTCGGCGGCTCGCGTTCGTCGCCGATGCAGGCGGCAATGCCGAGCCCAAGGCGCTTGACGATCGCCGCGCCGTTCGGCCGCGCGCCGGTCTTGAATACCGCTTTGGTCTTCAGTGTGCGGGCATCGAGCCACGCGACGCTCGCCGCGCCGCGGTTGGTGACCAGGATTTCTCCATCGTCGGCCACCGCTCCGGCGGCGCCCGGAAAATCCGGCAGGGTTGCGATGTGGCGGCCAGCAACGGGATCGATGACCTCGATCGTGCTGCGCGCAGTATGCGCGATGAAGACGCGTCCGCTGCCGGGGTCGAAGATGCCGTGATCGAAGGCGCTCCCGGCCGCGCCCGGAATCTCGATCACGCCGATGGCTTTCAGCGACGTGATGGCTTCACGCCGTTGCGCTGGTGTTCTGTTGCTGGATTTCGATCATGTGCAATCTCCTCGGAAAATGCCGAGCGTTGCACAGAGCTTGGACGGGAGCCCGTCTGATGGGGAGCCTGTGTTTTCCCCATAGTCAGAGCCTAGCGGCGGGCAGCGGCTACGGCAAGGTATCCGTTGCTGTCAGCGATCAGTATTTCGGGCGGTGCGAGTTCGCCCATTCGCGGGCGTGTTCGATCGGCAGGCGCGGCACGGCAGCGCGAACCTTTTGCGTCGCCGGCAGATTGTCCATTCGTTCCCGCCACCGGCAGAACGCCGGAAATTTCGGATACATGCGATTGTCCCTCGGCGGTCAGGCTGAACGCAAAGGTGCTCGGCAGCAGATAGAAATCCGCGATCGACAGCTCATCGCCGAGCAGGAAGTTGCTTCCCGTGCGCCAGCTCGCGTTCGGCAACCGCGAGCGCCGTTTCGACCTTGGGCAGCGCATGCGCCACCACCTTCTCGTCGGAGGCGATGCCGAGCTCGGGAAACACCAGGCGCTCATGCGTCACGTGGTAGATCATGTACGGGTAGTAATAGGAATTGACCGCGCCGATCCACTGGTTCATGCGCGCCCGCGCCTTGACGTCTTTCGGCGTCAGAGACGCGCCGCCAAAGGCCTCGTCGACATAGGCGGCAATCGCGCTCGTCTCGTAGATGGTGAGATCGCCGTGCTTCAGGATCGGGACGCGATTGAACGGATGCAGCGCCAGATGCTCGGGCTTGCCCATGACAGGCTCGAGGTCGTGGAAGCTGTAGGCGACGTCCTTGTGCGTCAGGATCAGGCGGACGATGTTGACGAAGGTGCTGCGTGGAAAACCGTAGACGATCGGATCGGGCATTCGTTTTCTCCCCTGTGATTGTGGTTCTCAGCGCCAGAACGGCTTGGCGGCCTCGCGCAGCGCCTGCTCGCGCGTCAGGCCGAGGTCGCGAAGCAGATGCGGGTCGTCGGCAATATCGCGCAGCGCGGTGCGCTGGTCCTGCCGGCCGAGCCAGCGCCACCATCGGGGAGGCCGTAACGTTCCTGAGCTGGATTGATGAAGTGGCGTGGCCTGGGCGGTGGCCTGCACCGGCGGGATCGACCATATGTCGCTATAAAGAATGGACATCGACAAGCTCCAAATCTCGTGAAATGCTGCGCTGGAGCCGTTTAATAATGGTGCGGGGCTCTTTCCCGCAAAGCATCGTTTCTCTTGCCAGCCCTAGTTTTTCTCATGAAGTCGTGCGATGCGCCCACGCCTGCCGCCGCTCAATGCCCTGAAAGCGTTCGAGGCCGCCGCGCGGCATGAAAGTTTTACGCGCGCGGCGGAAGAGCTTTGCGTGACGCAGGGCGCGGTGAGCCACCAGGTCAAGGCGCTGGAGGCTGAGCTTGCGATAAAACTGTTCAACCGCGAGCGGCAGCGCCTGATCATCACCGAAGCCGGACGCGACTATCTGACCGTCGTGCGCGACGCGTTCGACCGCATCGCGATGGGCACTGAGCGGCTCTTGCAGCGGCAGAACGCCGGCGTGCTTACGGTCTCGACCTCGCCGGACTTTGCCGCCAAATGGCTGGTGCATCGGCTTGGCCATTTCGCCGAAGCCCATGCGGAGATCGATCTGCGCGTGTCCGGCGACGCTGCACCATGTCGATTTCGCGCGCGAGGAGGTCGACCTCGCCGTGCGCCATGGCGACGGCAACTGGCCGGGACTGGACGCGGTGCGGCTGAGCGCCGAACAGCTGTTTGCCGTGTGCAGTCCAAAGCTGTTGTCCGGCAAGCGCCGCGTCGGCAAGCCTGCGGACATCCTGAAATTTCCGCTGATCCATATGGACAGCCGGGCGGATTGGAAGAACTGGCTTCAGGAGGCTGGTCTCGATGACTCAGCCGCCATGCATGGGCCGGTGCTCAATCGCGGGAGCATGGTGATCGATGCCGCGATCAACGGGCAAGGCATTGCGCTGGCGCGCACCACGCTGGCGGCATGGGATCTTATCAAGGGCCATCTGGTGCGGCCGTTCGCGCAATCGTTGCCGCTTTCCAAGACCTACTGGATCATCTGCCCGAAGGCGACCGCAGCCTGCCGAAGATCGTGACGTTTCCGCGATTGGCTGCTCGCCGAAGCAGCAAGCGACCTGCGGCTGCTGACAGAAAAAGGGATTGGGATTCCGATGAACGCGGCGAAGGCGGGGTTCCCTGCGATGCGCTTTCGCGATTTAGCCGGTGTGGTGGCCATCACGCTGGCGGTGCTGATGGCGTCATTGCCGCGCACGCGCGCGGAGGGTGGCGGCGACAGGACGATCCTCTTTGTCTGTCAACATGGCGTCGTGAACAGCCAGATGGCGGCCGCCTATTTCAACAAGATCGCTCGGGAACGCGGGCTGCCGTTTACGGCCATCTCGCGCGGCATCGATGGCAGGTATCGTTCGGTTCCCGTCCGCATCGAGGACGGCCTTGCGCTCGACGGCCTCTCGCCGGCCAACACGCCACGCGAATTGACCGCGGATGAGGCCGGCCGGGCGCGTCGCGTGCTGGCCTTCGATGAGATACCTGCCGATTTGCGTGGTCGCGCCAGCCGTCACCTATTGGTCCGGCATTCCCCTGGGGATCAACGACTACGAAGTGACGCGTGACGAGATCGTCCGGCGCATCGATGCGCTGATACCGACGCTTGCCGATCGCCGGCCAAGTAAAAGGGATGACAGCGCGTCAAAATTCCCCGTGCAGCCGGCCGGAGAAGATGTGCACCGGGCCGCGGTCGGCGTTGTAGGCGGGGTTGGTGATGAGCTGATAGTCCGCCGTCAGCGTGATCGCCTTGGTCAGCGCGTAGGCGTAATAGGCTTCCAGCACGCGCTCGCGCCGGTAGTTGAGCGCGCCGTCGCCGATCAGGACGCCAAGACCGCCGGCCGCGATGAAATCGCGATGGTCGCGCGACAGCGCGTTGACGGCGCCGCCGATGCCGATCACGTCGTCGGGCCGGCCCCATTTCGCGCCCTTGATCGAGACGCCGATCGACAGCGAGGCGTCGATGTCGGTGAAGGCCATGATCTCGTTCTTGCCGTCGTTCCAGCTCCAGCGGCCGAACACGCCGAGATCGTCGGCCAGCGCCTGCTCGAGATTGACGACGTAGCCGTATTTGATGCGGCCCTTGCGGGTCTGCGCAATGTCGAGGTTGAGCGCGGGATCGTTCAGCGTCTCGCGATAGCTGCCGGAGAAGGCGCTGTTGAACCAGCCGATGGTGCGCAGCTTGCCCGGCTGCGAGAACAGCGACCAGCGCGTCTCCAGTTCGAGCGCGTAGGTGCCGCGCTCCAACACCCGGGTATCAAAGTGGTTGTCATTTGACCTCGCCGGCATCAGGAAATAGCCGGCGCGCAGCGCCCACTGTTTCTGATTCAGTTCGGCGGTCGCGCCATAGGTCAGCCCGACCTTGTCGGCGGAATAGTCGAACGCGCCCGGCGCCCACATCGACCAGTTGATGAAGTCCTTGCGGGTGTCCTTGGCGTAGGCGTTGCCGTCGAAAATATCGAGCACGGCGAACTTGCCGACCTGCAGCGTCAGCCTGTTGACGTCGACCTTGTTGGCGAGCTGCAGCGCGCCGCTCGGCAATACCTCCTGCTCGCCGCCGAAGCCAAAGGTCTGGCGGAAGAACAGCCGCGAGGTGTTGTAGTGCGGGTAGGGGAAGTTGGACTTTTGCGCCTCGCCGTTCGCGAAGCCCGCGAGGCCGACGGTGTCGTTCAGGCCAAAACCCTGCAGCAGTTCGGGATTGTAATAGACCTCGCCGCCTTCCCAGAGCCGCATGTTGAGATAGAGGCCGTTGCTCCAGGTCGCCTTCGCCTGCGGCGCCGGGGTGAGGCTGTTGGTGCCGGTGTACGGCGCGCGAAACGCCGGATAGCCCTGCGGCAGATAGGTGGTCTGGCCGTGGATCTCCCAGCGGTTCGAACTCGGGGTCGGTGATGTCGGTGTTCGGCTTCCAGCCCGGCGAGCCCGGCCAGTCGATCTTGCGATTGAGGCCGAGACGCAGCGACTGGAAATCCAGCGTCGAGGTGTGTTGCACGCCCGAAGGGAGCAACGTCACATTGGCGCGGCCGAACTGGCTGTAGAGATATTCCAGCCGCACCGTCCAGTGCGGCGCAAAGGCATATTCGAAACCGGCGCCGGCGGCCCAGCCGAGCCGCACACCGATGTGCTTCTCGTCAACGCCGGCGTCCGGCGCGTTGATGAAGCGCTCGCCCGGCATAGGCAAGTCCGCCGGTCGCGTAGAACGAGCCAATGCCGCTGCGCGTAGCCGAGCCGGCCGCGCAGCGGTGCCGACATAGTCCCATTGCTCGACGAAATCATTGCGCGCGGTCGCAATGCGCGACGTGATCGAGTTCGAGGTGATGTAGTTCGGAAAGGTGAGATCGGCCTCGACACCGAGCAGCAGACCGGATGGCAGGCGAAGATTGTAGCCGCCCTGCACGCCGCCGATCACGCCGCTGAAATTGCCGGATTGCGAGGTCGGCGCCGGATCCCACAGCACCGCGCTGGAATGCCCGCGGCCATAGCCGGTGTGTCCGCCGATGTAGAGGCCGGTCCAGTCGAACAGCGGCTGCGCATAAGGTGCCTTGACCGGCATCTTGAGGTCGGCGGCTTGCGCGAACGAGCCGAAGGCGAGCGCGCCGCATGCGGCGCCCGCCAACAAACAGGCCCGGTTTCGATCGAGGCGGCTCATGCTGCGAACACTTCTTCTGCAACTCACACCATCACTGCAGATTTGCCGGCGCGCCGCCACGGGCGAAAGCGCAGCCGGAGTCGAGAAGCCTGATGGTTGTTGCCCCATCGCCGCCGGCCAAAGGCCGGATCGCGGCGAGACCCCATTCATTCCCAAGCCCCCGAGTGCTTGATCTTTATTGCAAGTAATTCGCAGTAGCAACTAGTGCAAAAGGTCGCACCTGATCGGTTGGCAGCCTTTCGTGACCGTCGTGCAACAGCGCTCCAGAACGCCCTGGCGCCAAAAAGGTCTGGCCCAAAAAAGATTGACCCGCCCGGGGGGACGCCGGGCGGGTCGGGTTCGACACGGGGTGGATGAGGCGCCCGTGCCGGACGCAGCTTCCACGTTCAAAGCGTTTTCGAGCGAAGTGGATGTCGGTTCGCGGGAAGAAAACGCGTCAGACTAACGAACCACTCTGTCGATCGATTAGAAGTTGCAGACGCGAACGCTGCCGATGTACTGGCCGAACACGTTGTAACGGGGAGCAAAGCCGCAGCGGCGATAGCTGGTGTAGTAGACCGGGCCGTTGCTGGCAGCGACCGCGGTGCCGATGATGGCGGCAGTGGCGAGGCCGGCGCCGACATAGCCCCAATTGTTGATCGGGTAGGCTTCGGCCTTGGTGGTGGTGGTCGCGAACGTGCCGGTGACGGCAAGAGCGGCGAGGGCGAGAGCGGCAATCTTGGACTTGATCGACATGGGTAACTCCATCCTGTGAGGTGGGCGGCGCCGGTGTGGTCCGCATGCCCTTTGGACGGAGCCAATCCGGGAGGGGTTCGAACAGCCCCCTGGACCCCGGATCGCTTGGTAAATATGTATATAATACAATTACTTGGGTGTTCCGCGGGGCCCGGCGGCCAGTCTCTTCACGGCGAAGTTATCGACATCACACAGGAGATCACAGAAGGCGCGGGCGCCATGGTCCAGAAGCTGCTCGCCCTTTTCGGCCGTGGCCTGCCGGGCATCGCCGACTGCGCCGGTCGGGTTGAGATCCTGCGCCTGCCAGGCGAACGGCGCCGGCCGCTGCGTGGAGAGCCAGCGAAACTCCTTTTCCATCGCGGCGGCTGACGAGGGAAAATCAGCAATCGCATCCCGCTTCACGTGCTGCGGGTAGCGCGCCAGCATGATCGAGGTTTCCACCGCGCCGCCATGAATGCCGTGGCGCAATTCGTCGGCGGAGAAAAGTCCGTCCGGCACGCCGAAGCGCGACCAGCTCGTGGTGACCGCGAGCATCCCGTATTGCGCGCGCAAATCCTGCGCGATCAGCATCATCGCCGCAGCGTTGCCGCCATGGCTCGTCACCATCACGAGCTTCTTGACGCCCCGCCGCGCGACCTCCTCGCCGAGCGTCATCCATCGTTTCAGCGCGGCCTCGGTCGAGAGCGTCTGCGTGCCCGGATAATCGGTGTGCTCGGTGGAAATCCCGATCCTCTCAACCGGCAGGAATGTCACCGGCAGCGCTGCCGGCAGGAGCTCATGCACGCGCGCGAGGTAGGCTTCACCGATCATCACGTCGGTTTCGAGCGGCAGATGCGGGCCATGCTGCTCGGTCGCCGCCAGCGGCAGCACCGCGATCCATCGCGCCGCGTCGGGTGGGGCAATTTCACCCCAGCGGATCGCGGTCCAGTCGCGGGGCGGAACGGTCGAACTCATGTCGGCAAGCGTTTCATTGTGGCAATTTGCAAGGTAGTTTGGGGTTGATCCCTCAAGGCGTGTTCCACGCCCGGCAAGCCTCTCATCATGGGCCAGAATAGAACGACGGAGTCCAATCATGAACCCGGCCTTTTTGCCGCGAACGTTAACCGCTGCGCTGCTCCTTCTTGCGGTGGCCGTCGCGCCGGCACGCGGGCAGGCCCTGGACAAGGTCTCGTTCGGGACCAACTGGGTCGCCGAGGCCGAGCATGGCGGCTTCTTCCAGGCGGTGGCCGACGGCACCTACAAGAAATACGGCCTCGACGTCACCATCGTGCCCGGCGGTCCCAATGAGAACAACCGCATGCTGCTGATCGCCGGCAAGATCGATTTCTTCATGACCGCAAATACGCTGCAGTCGTTCGATGCGGTCACCAACAACGTTCCCGTCATCGCGGTTGCCGCCATCTTCCAGAAGGATCCGCAGGTCTTCGTCACTCATCCGGAATTCAAGGTGACGAAGCTGGAGGATTTGAAGCCGCTGACGCTGTTCGTCTCCAAGGAGGGGATTGCGAGCTATTTCCAGTGGCTGAAGAACGAATACGGTTTTGACGAGAAGAAGGTCCGGCCCTACACCTTCAATTCGCAGCCCTTCCTCGCCAACCGGCAGAGCGCGATGCAGGGCTATGTCACGTCAGAGCCGTTCGCAATCGAGAAGGTGACCGGCGTCAAGCCCGGCGTGACCTTGCTCGCCGACTACGGCTTCAACGCCTATTCGACCCTGATCGAAACGAGGCTCGAAATCGTCGACAAGAAGCCCGACCTGGTGCAGCGCTTCGTCGATGCCTCCATCATCGGCTGGTACAATTATCTCTACGGCGACAACAATGCAGCGAACGCCACCATCAAGAAGCTCAATCCGGAAATGACCGATGCGCTGCTTGCCTATTCCATCGCCAAGATGAAGGAACACGGCATCGTCGATTCCGGCGACACGCTGAAGGACGGCATCGGCGCCATGACCGATGCGCGGGTAGCGAGCTTCTTCGACAAGATGGTGCGCGCCGGCGTCGTCAAGCGCGATATCGATTTCCGCAAGGCCTATACGCTGCGCTTCGTCAACAAGGCGGTCGGGCTCGATCTGCGGCCGAAGAACTGACGCATGAGCGCGATAGCCGCAACATCCTCCGAGGGCGATACCGCCATGACCGGCCTTGCCGTGCGGCTGCGCGGCGTCACCAAGATTTATGACAGCGGGACAGACGCGCTCGGGCCGGTCGACCTCGACGTCAAGCGCGGCGAATTCCTCTCGCTGCTCGGGCCCTCCGGCTGCGGCAAGTCGACCGCGCTGCGGCTGATCGCGGGGCTTGCCACGCAAACCGCGGGCACCGTGCGGGTCGCCCATCACGACGAGCCACAGCGGCGCCCATTCCATCGGCTTCGTGTTCCAGGAGCCGACGCTGATGCCGTGGGCCGATGTGGCGGACAATGTGCGGCTGCCGCTGACGCTCGCCAACATGCAGGCAGCCGAGGCCGATGGCCGCGTGGCGGAGGCGCTGGCGCAGGTCGGGCTGTCGGAATTTGCCGAAAGCTATCCGCGCGAATTGTCCGGCGGCATGAAGATGCGGGTCTCGCTGGCGCGTGCGCTGGTCACCGATCCCGATATTCTCCTGATGGACGAGCCCTTCGCCGCGCTCGACGAGATCACGCGCTTCCGCCTCAACAACGACCTGCTCGCCCTGTGGCGGGAGCTGCGCAAGACCGTCATCTTCGTCACCCATTCGGTGTTCGAGTCGGTCTATCTGTCGCAGCGCGTGATCGTGATGAGCGCGCGGCCCGGCCGCATCAGCGCCGAATTCCGCATCGATGCGCCCGAGCCGCGGACGGAGGAATTCCGCACCTCGGCCGACTATGCCGGCTTTTGCCGCAAGGTCTCGGCGGCGCTTGGCGCCGGCCTATGAAGGGCAGGGCGCATGAGTGCGACGCCGACAGAGCCTGCGCCTCATCGGCGCACGCACAGGCCTCGCAGGTGGCGCGCATCCTGCTGCCTGTCGCTGGTGCTGTTCGCCGGGCTCGTGCTCTGGGAGCTCGTGGTTCGGGTCAACGACATCCAGCCCTATGTGCTGCCGGCGCCGTGGCTGGTGCTCAAGACGATGGTTGCCGATTGGGACGATTCTGTTTCAGTCGCTGCTGGTCACCCTGCTCACCACGCTCGAAGGCTTTGTCTGTGCTGCGGTCGGCGGCGTCCTGCTGGCGCTGTTGTTCAATCAATCGCGCTATCTGGAATATTCGCTGTTTCCCTATGCGGTGGTCCTGCAGGTCACGCCCGTGATCGCGATCGCGCCGTTGCTGCTGATCTATTTGCCGCAGCAGACCGCGGTGGTGGTCTGCGCCTGGATCGTCGCCTTCTTTCCGGTGCTGGCAAACACCACGCTCGGGCTGAATTCGGTCGATCGCAACCTTGCCGGCCTGTTTCAGCTCTATCGCGCCTCTCCCTACCAGACGCTGCGTTACCTGAAACTGCCGGCGGCGCTGCCCTATATCCTCGGCGGCCTGCGCATTGCCGGCGGGCTGTCGCTGATCGGCGCCGTGGTCGCGGAAATCGCGGCCGGCTCGGCCGGTGCCGGATCGGGGCTTGCCTATCGTATCGCGGAATCCGGCTACCGTCTCAACATACCCCGCATGTTCGCAGCGCTGCTCCTGCTGTCGGCTGCCGGGATTGTCATCTATGGGTTGCTGGCGCTAGTTTCCCACCTCGTTTTGCGGCGCTGGCACGAAAGTGCGCTTGGAAAGGAAAACTGATGGCGGCCCCTATGACGTCCGAGAAGATCGACCTGTTGGTCTATGGCCCGATCAGGCCGATCCTGGAGAACGGCTTTCCCGACCAGTTCGTGCTGCATACCGCGGAGAACCGCGCCGATCTCGAGCGCCTGGCGCCGGCGGTGAAGGAAAAGCTGCGCGGCATCGCCGTGACCTATCACACGGTGCCGGCCGACAAGGGCGCGCTGTCGGAATTCCCAAAACTCGAGATCGTCGCGAGTTTCGGCGTCGGCTACGACCATGTCGATACGGCCTATGCCCGCGAGCACAATGTCGTGGTCACCAACACGCCTGACGTGCTGACCGAAGAAGTCGCCGACGTCGCGATGGGGCTGTTGATCGCTACGCTGCGCGAGTTCGTCAAGGCCGACAAATATCTGCGTTCCGGCCTGTGGCAGACCCAGAACTATCCCCTGAGCGTCGGCTCGCTGCGCGACCGCAAGATCGGCATTGTCGGCATGGGCCGGATCGGCCAGGCGATCGGGCGCCGGCTCGAGGCCTCGCGCGTGCCGGTGGCCTATCATTCGCGCAAGCCCGCCGCTGGTGTGTCGTACCAGCACTATCCCGACCTGATCGAGATGGCGAAGGCGGTGGATACGCTGATCGTGATCGTGCCGGGCGGTGCTGCGACGGCGAAGATGATCAATGCCGAGGTATTCAAGGCGCTTGGCCCGCGCGGCGTGCTGATCAACGTCGCGCGCGGCTCCGTCGTCGACGAGCCGGCGCTGGTGGCTGCCTTGAAGTCCGGCACCATCCTCGCCGCCGGCCTCGACGTGTTCGCGGCCGAGCCGAACGTGCCGGACGAGCTGAAGACCATGCAGAACGTCGTCTTGCTGCCACATATTGGTTCGGCTTCCGTGGTAACGCGTAACGCCATGGATCAGCTCGTGGTCGACAATCTCAAGAACTGGTTCGCCGGCAAGGCGCCGCTGACGCCGGTGGCGGAAACTCCGGTGAAGGGCCGCTGATGCATCTGCGTCTCCCCGGCATCGCCCTTGTCGCAGCGCTCGCGCTTCGCGCTTCCGGCGCGCGCGCAGCAGGATGCGCTGAAAAAGGAGATGATCGGCCAGTGGGAGCTTTCCACGACCGAGCGCAGCAAGACCTGCGTCGTCACCATGAAGAATGAAGCGACGCCGCAAGGTCTGAAGCTCGAACTCGAGCCCGGCTGTGCGGCGGCGCTGCCCTTCACCAAGGACATCACGGCCTGGAACATCAAGGGGCTCGACATCGTCCGCATGCAGGATGCCGCCGGTCAGCCGGTGATCGACTTCACCGAGGTCGAGAGCGGCATCTTCGAAGGCCTGCGCCAGGGCGAGGGCGTCTACATCCTGCAAAACCTCGCAGCCGCGCGCTCGCTTGCCAAATCGATGGACCAGATGATCGGCGACTGGTCGATCGTGCGCGGCAACGGCCGGCCGGTCTGCGGCCTGACGCTGACCAACACCGAGGCGAGCCGCGGATAATTTCCAGGTGTTCGTCAAGCCGCGATGCGATCCCGCGATCGCGGCGTTCGGACCGACGCAATGGCGGCTCGAGCGCGGCCAGATCATCCTGATGTCGAAGACCGGCGATACCTGGCAGTTCGAGGCCGACGACAACGCGCAGTGGCGGCGGGTGCCCGACAGCGCCGACGGCCTCGTCATGCTGCGCGGGCAGTAGGGGCTGGGCAGCCCGGCCATTGCTGCATGAGAAAAGGGATGAAGGCCCCTTCCGCCTGCATGCAAGCCTGATGTAGCGTTTCCTTCAAGCTGCCAGCGGGAGTGCCGAATCCCCACTGTTACAAGGCGGCAAAGGTGGTGCCATCGGCGCGCCTCCGCCGAAGAGGATCGCGCCCATGCCCAAACTTTACGAAGCCCTCGCGGAAGCGTTCCGCGCGGAAGACGTCGACACCCAGTTCGTCCTGATGGGCGACGGCAACATGCACTGGTCGACTACCTTTGCCAAACTGCCGGATGTCCACACCGTCCATGTCAGGCACGAGCACGTTACTGTTGCGGCAGCGACGGCCTACAACATTGCCACCAACAAGGTTGCCGTGGCCTCCGTCACATGCGGCCCCGGCCTGACCCAGCTGATGACTGCGCTGCCGGCCGCGGTGCGCGCCCGCCTGCCGATGGTGGTTTTCGCCGGCGAGCCGCCGATCAACGCCAAATTCTACAATCAGAACATCGACCAGGCGCCGCTGGTGACGGCGACCGGAGCGCACTACATCGCAGCGCACAGCGTGCCGCGCATGATGGACTATGTGCGCGAGGCCTTCCACATCGCCAGGTACGAGCGGCGACCGGCGGTGCTGGGCATTCCCTACGACCTGCAGAAGGTCGAGTACATGGCCAACCAGCCCTACGAGACCTCGGCGATGTATCAGCCCAAGGTCGGGCGCATGCACCCCGATCCTGAGGTCGTGGCCGAAGCCGTCGAGCGGCTGGCGGCGGCCAAGCGGCCGATCATTCTCGGCGGCCGCGGTGTGCTTTGGTCCGGCGCGCGCGACGCGGCGATCAGGCTCGCCGATCGCTGCGGCGCCCTGCTTTCCAACACGCTGCCCGCGCGCGGTCTGTTCCATGACCATCCGTTCGGGCTCGGTATCACCGGCAGCTACTTCACGGCATTGGGCAGGGAGTTGTACGAGTCTGCGGACGTCGTGCTCGCGGTCGGTACCAGCCTGTCCTATTACGTCGGTGGCGGGGCCTTCTGGCCAAAGGCTGTCAAGATCCAGCTGGACGACGCCCCGCGCGGCTTGCGCGACGGGCAGAAGGCCGCAGATATCTACGTCAGATCGGATGCGCGTGTTGGCATCGAGGCCATTCTCGCCGGCCTCGACAAGAAATTGGGCGCGGGCAAACCGACGGCAGCGTCAATTCGCAGCAAAGAGCTCGCGCATCGCATCGCGACCGAGCCGCGCGGACTCGGTGGCGTTCGACATCGAACCCGGCGTGCTGGATCCACGCGAGGCGATCCGGGCCATCGATGCGGTCGTCCCGAAAGACTGGGACATCGTCGTCGGCGGCGGTCATCAGGCCTACTTCAACGCCCAGATGCGCGGCAGGCCGGCGGAGCGCTACACGACGGTCCGTGAATTTGGGGCAGTCGGAAACGGCCTGTCTTATGCGCTTGGGGTTGCCGCGGCACGCCGCCAGGGCCGCGAGGGCAAGATCGTGCTGTTCGAAGGCGACGGCGGGCTGTTGTTTCATATTCAGGAGCTCGAGACGCTCAAGCGTCAGGGCTATCGCATCCTGATCTGCGCGATGAATGACGGCGGGTACGGCTCGGAATTTCACAAGCTGCGCGCGGACGGCCTCGACGACAGCCTGGCCATATTCGGCCGGCCGGCGCTCGAAAAAATCGCGCACGGCTTCGGCTTGCGCGGCAACGAGATACGCGATGTGTCGGTCATCCCAAAACTGTTCGCGGATTTCGCCGCACAGGGCGAAAGCGAAATATGGAACATCCAGATCTCTGACCAGGTGACGGCGCCGGTGATGCGTCAGACCATCAAGCGCGGGCATGGCAAGATGTGAGGTTGCGATGAGGCAGGCGACCGCGCCGCCGACAGCCTCGTGATGCTGCGCGGGCAGTAGGGCGGGTGGTATCCCGAAACCGTGTCGATTTTTTGCAAAAGGCGTGTCGATCCGGCGCCTGCCGGATCGTCGTTCCCATTAGCGAGACGGAATTGCAGGCCAACGCCCGCAAGCTCGCAAGCCACAGGAGTTTCTCATGCGCTTCATGTCCATTGTCACTTCCCCGCAGCCGATGAAGGGGCCGACGCCCGCCTTGATGGAGGCCATGGGCAAGCTTGCGGAACGCGAGATCAAGGCCGGCCGGATGATCGACATGGGCGGGCTGATGCCGTTGCAGCAGGGCGCGCGCGTCGCGATCGAAGGCGGCAAGCTGCGCGTCACCGATGGCCCGTTCGTGGAGGCCAAGGAAGTGATCGGCGGCTACGCGATCTTCGAGTTCCGCGACAAGGCCGAGGCGCTCGCCATGACCAAGGAGTTCATGCAGCTCCATCTCGACCATATGCCCGGCTGGGAAGGCACCTGCGAGTTGCGGCCGATGGCGGGCCACGGCGTCGAAACCCAATGCGGTGACGTTGTAGAGGCAATGCGCGCCTGATGGTCGCGAGCCACTCGTCCGGTCGGCGGCGATGACCGCCGCCGACATCCACGCCGCCATCCTCGCCACCTGGCGCATCGAGCAGCCGCGACTGATCACGTCGCTGTCGCGGATGCTGCGCGATGTGCCGTTGGCGGAGGAAGTGACGCAGGATGCGCTGGTGGCGGCGCTGGAAGCCTGGCCAGCGTCAGGCGTGCCGGAGCGGCCGGGCGCCTGGCTGATGGCCACCGCCAAGCGCCGCGCGCTCGATCATATCCGCCGCCGCAAGATGCTCGCGCGCAAGCACACGATGCTGGCGAGCGATCTGGAGCGGGAACAGCAGACCATGCCCGACCTCGACGCCGCGCTCGATGACGATATCGGCGATGAAATGCTGCGGCTGATCTTCACCGCCTGCCATCCGCTGCTGTCCCGCGATGCGAGCGCCGCGCTGGCGTTGCGCATGATCTGCGGGCTGACCACCGACGAGATCGCCCGCGCCTTCCTGGTGGAAGAGACAACCGTCAGCCAGCGCATCGTGCGCGCCAAGCGCACGTTGTCGGAGGCGGGGCTCGCCTACGAAACCCCGCGCGGCGAACAATTGTCCGAACGGCTCGCCTCGGTGCTGGAGGTGGTCTATCTCATCTTCAACGAGGGCTATGCCGCCGCGCGCGGCGACGACTGGATGCGGCCGCAGCTCTGCCACGAGGCGCTGCGCATGGGCCGCGTGCTGACTTCGATCGCATCGGATGAACCGGAAGCTCACGGGTTGCTCGCGCTGATGGAGCTCAACGCCTCGCGCGCCGCCGCGCGCATCGATGCCGACGGCGAGCCGATCCTGCTGCTCGATCAGGATCGCGCGCGCTGGGATCATCTGCAGATCCGCCGCGGCCTGCGTTCGCTCGCCCGGGCCTACGAGCTCGGCGGCGAGACCGGCTTCTACGTCCTGCAGGCGATGATCGTGGCCTGCCATGCCGAGGCCGAGCGCGCCGATGCCACCGACTGGCGGCGGATCGCGAGCCTCTATGGGCGGCTGGCCGCGCGCGTGCGCTCGCCCGTCATCGAGCTCAATCGCGCCGTCGCCGTCGGCATGGCGGATGGGCCCGCCGCCGGCCTTGCGATCATCGAGCGCATCGCCGACGAGCCTGCGCTGAAGAACTATCACCTGCTGGCCGGCGTGCGCGGCGACCTCCTGCAGAAGCTCGGGCGACATGACGAGGCGCGCGCCGCGTTCGAGGCGGCCGCGCAACTGGCCGGCAACCGGCGCGACCGCAATTTGATGGAGAGGCGGGCGAAGGACGTTTGTAAGGCGGAATAGCCAACGGGTCGTGCGCGCACTCGGTACGTCGAAATTTCAGCGGCGGACGCGCCAGCCGACGCGATAGAGCCATTCCTGGTAATCGCGCTCATATTGCGCGCGATCTTTTGGCGGCGGCGCAGGCGCGGTCCGCGCGAGGCCTTGCGCCAGCGGCTCCAGCCCAACCGCCTGCCGGCGTTGGTCCACGCGCTGCGGATCCTCGATCAGATAGGGCCGCAGATCGCCGCGCTCGTCGGGCTCAAGCTGGGTGCCGTAGATCTGCGGCCGTCCCTCGAACATGCGGATGCGGTCTTCGAGCATCGCCGGCTGCCACAACGGAAGAAGGCCACGGTTGGCCGCCTCCTCAAGATGACGCAGACAGGTGCGCTGGAATTCAGGCAAACCGATCGCATGTTGCGCGATCAGCCATGCTGCCTGCGCGGCGTCTGCTCCAACCAATGTCTCGGTCGGCCATCCCACGGCAAGGATGATGGCCTCGAGGTGCTCGGCATTGTCGCGGTGCACCGCCTCCATTTGCGGGTGATAACCGTCATGGAGCACGCCTGCCGCCAGCAGTTTCGCGCGCATGCGCTGGTCACGCGCTGCGAGCTCGGTCAGTTCCTGGGCGATTGGGTTGGTCATCAACGAACGTCCGATGCGTGATCAAGGCGCCAGCACCTGTGCTAGATCAGCCGCATCCCCTTCAAACTCGCATGCCCGTTCTTGCCGACGATGATGTGGTCGTGCACGGAGATGCCGAGCGGGCTTGCGATGTCGACGATCGCCTTGGTCATCTGAATGTCGGCGTTCGACGGCGTTGGGTCGCCGGAGGGGTGGTTGTGCACCAGGATCAGCGCCGTTGCGGATAATTCCAGTGCGCGCTTGATCACCTCGCGCGGATAGACCGGCGTGTGGTCTACCGTGCCGGTTTGCTGGATCTCGTCTGCGATCAGCTGGTTGCGCTTGTCGAGGAACAAGAGGCGAAACTGTTCCTTGTCGGAAAAGGCCATGCTGCTGCGGCAATAGTCGATCACCTCGTTCCACGACGAAAGCGCGACCTTGCGCGCGATCTCGCGCTTGGCGGCGCGGCTGGAAGCCGCCGCCAGCAATTTGAGCTGGCTGATGCGAGGCTTCTCCAATGCCCTTCACCTCGCGCAGGCGCGTCACCGGTGCGTGGATCACCTCGGTAAAGGAGCCGAATTTCTTCAAAAGCTCCTTGGCCAGCGGTTTGGTGTCGCGGCGCGGGATCGCGGCAAACAACGCCATCTCGAGCAATTCATAATCGCTCAGCGCCTCCGGACCGGCATCGAAAAAGCGTTCGCGCAGCCGTTCGCGATGGCCGTGATAGTGCGGCTCTTCGGTGGGTTGGTCGTTGGGTGCGGCTGGCTTGCGCGGCATTGGGCCAGGAGCATGCCGCGCCGGGTGGTTTTTGCAACTCTCAATTGCCGGGGAGCTTTGTCAGGTTCGCTTTCCCCCGACCGAGATAAAGGCCATCAGGCACGGCTCCGGCAGCGGATTGCGCCAGCGGTGCCGTGTGCCGTTCTGGACGATGCAGTCGCCCTGGCGAAGGTGAACCTTTTGACCATCGTCGAGTTCGAGCGTCATTTCGCCCCTCACCACCACGCCGTAATCGATGGTGTCGGTGGTGTGCATCCCGGGCGCGGCGCGGTCAAAATGGTCGCCCATGCGCGGGACCTTGTCGGACAATTCCTGCAATGCAGATTCAAAGGTGACGCCCGCCGGCGGCTTGTATCCCTCGGGCCGCTTGGGCGGATAGGAGATCAGGCGGAACATCGTTCCTCCCGGGCCCGGGAATGCGCGCGTGCCTTTCAGCATGGGGTCGGGCTCCAGCCCGGTAAGCTCGGGCACGCCCTCGGTCATGTAGAGCTCGTAGAATGTCAGCCCGGGATTGGAATCGATGTTGACGACTTTTGAGGTGACGTCGAACGATTTGAAGACCGACTTGCCAGCGGCATCCCGCCCGGTCAAAGCGCGCTTCGGTGGCGGCAGCGGGCTAGAGTCCTGCGCGGCGGCGCCTTGCGGCAACGCGCTCAGGGCGCCGCCCGCAACTGCCGATAGCGCATAAAGCGCCTGGCGCCGATCCAGATCCTTCTCGGGCGATGCGTCATTGTTTGCCGCGCGATCTCTCCCGGTTCTTCCCGGAAATTTTGACCAGAGAAATTCCAACAATCTGTCCTCCCATTGAAATAGCGGGTTGCCGGCGCGTGATCACGAGCATGACGCGCGGTGCGCCTTTTGCAACGCCGAAGGGACCGACAGACAATCGACTTTAGATGCAAAAAGGGCGCCGCGAATTGCGCGACGCCCTTGTCTGGTTCAGCTCAGCTGAAATTATCAGGCCTTCACGGCCGCGAACGCATAGCCATTGCCGTCCTTCGAGATCGTACCGACATTGGGGAAGCCTAAGTGGTAACCCGCGATCATGCCCTTCTCGGCGATCACACGGTCGAAGAAGGCGCGGCGCGTCGCTTCCGCCTTTGGCCCGTCGCTGTCGAACATCGAGAACCAGCCAGGGTTCCTCACGAACAGCTGATGGATGCCCGTAACGTCGCTCTGGATGAACAGTTGCTGGCCGCCCGATGCCACCAGAAAGGAGGTGTGACCCGGCGTGTGGCCCGGCGTGGAGATCGCCTTGACACCGGGGGCGATATCGGCGCCGTCATTGTATTGCTTGATGTTCTTCCAGGTCGGGAAAGTCGCCTGGATGCGCTTGATGTGCGGGCGGGCGCCTTCGGGCATCTTCTCCACCAGCGCGGGGTCAGTGAAGAACTTGTATTCCACCTCGGGCATCAGGATTTCCGCATTCGGGAAGATCTGCGCGTTGGTCTCCTTCACCCACAGGCCCGAGATGTGATCGGGATGAAAGTGCGAGATCACCACTGTCGAGACCGCTGCGGGATCAAGACCCGCCGCCTTCATGTTGTCGGCGAGCTTGCCCACTGTTCCCGGCCCGTTACCGCCGAATCCTGTGTCGAACAGCACGATCTTGCCGCCGGTTCTGATCGCGGTGGCGGTGAAGGGATTGTCGAACTTGTCCGGCCCGATGCCACCGGCGACCAGTGCCTTCTTGACGTCTTCGAGGGCGGCGTTCTTGACAAAGTTCGCATCGAGCACGCGCTCGATTGAGCCCTCATGCAGGCTGAATACTTCGATGTCGCCGACCTTGTATTTGAGGCTGTCGGCGGCGCGCTGCGCATGCGCGGCGCCGATGAACGAAACGGGCGCCTTGAGCCCGAATACGAGTGCTGCTCCCGTGCTCCCGAGAACCAGGTCGCGTCGTGAAATCTCGAACATTTGCTCTTGCTCCTTGTTTGATCCTGCCCGTCAGGGCTCTCACTTTCCCGGAGAGCGCCCGTGCCGAGTTCTACACCGCTGCGCCGGGCCTATTCCTCTGGAACTCATCTCAGGAGACATTTGCCGCAGGCGTGTTGAGAACGACTTGCAACAGAGTTGGTCCGTCGTCTTTGCGCCGCTATCGTCCGCAGTGCTTCAGGCGATCTGCGTCATGGCGCCGTGGAATTTGGAGAATGCCGGATCCGGACCGGGGTCGGTAATGTTGGTGATGATCGTGTTGTTCCGGTAGTCCTCCAGATGGACGACGGTCGTTCCCAGCTTTTCTTTCCACGTCGCGAGGAAAAGCATGTCCCGGATCGGTTCGACGGTGATGTCGACGGTCTCGGGATGGGTATCGAGCGTGCCGTCGGGCTTCACGCCGACATAAGTGAGCGAAACCTCGGAGTGAAACTCGAGCTGCACCTTGAAGCCGCGGCCGTGATCGTCCCGGAAATCCACGAGATATTTGTGGCCTGCTGCAGGAAATGGATCGGACACATTGCCTCCTTTCAGACCGCAAGGTCGGTGCAGGTTGCGCTATCTTATCTCGACCTTGAAGGATGGCCGCCGCGCCAGGCGCGCGGCAGCGCCGAATGCGGACCGCGTTCGCGGGCCGCCGTCGAGCAGCCCGTCGCGGGTCATCACCTCGACTTCGATCTTGTCGGGGTCGGGAGCTTTCTCCAGCACCGCGCCCAAACTTATCGTGGCGCGGGCCTGCAGGTGGGTCTGGCAATTCATGCAGCCCTCGACATGCCATCGGCTCAGCACGGCTTCCGTTCCGATGTGAACACGCTTGCCCTCGATATTGGCGAAGGCGGAAATCAGGAATGAGCCACGGATGCTTGCGCGATTGATGCCGCTGACCCGCACGCTTGGCGCCTCGGTTGCGGCGATGGCCCTGGCGGCCGGTTGCGCCAGCGTTGCGGGCTCCAGCGAGCCCGGGCCATAGGTATAGCCAAGCTGTTTTTCGATATCGATGCAGTCGCGCGACGTATAGGCGCGTGACGTCCCGTTCTCCTTCAGGTCGAACGGGTCGAGCGGCGAGTCCAGCGAGAGCCAGGAGTTGGGTGCTGTTCCCGGCGTCGGGTTCTGGCTGTCGACGGAATTGGTGCCGGGATATCCGGGAATGATCTCGAGATGATCCGTGAAACCGTGCTTCTTCTGCCAAAGCCAGAACACGCGGTCGATAAAACAATGATGAAAGAAAAATATCGGATCGAAGCCAGCCGTGTCGTTCTCCCCCATGTCACCGTTGGAACCTGGGATCGGTGAAAAGTTCGGCTGGTTCGGGATGTTGAAGCCGCCGACGGCCAGGTGGATCGAATCGTGCGGATTCTCCAGCGAGACGACGCGCGGATGATTGTCGTTCCATTCGGCGCGCGACGTTCCGTTCGAGAAGACCGTGTAGTTCGGCGCCTCCAGGCACAACTGGTACGCCAGCTTGACGTTGGTCGGCCGCGGCTTGCCGTCGACGACGATCACCGATCCAAGCCAGTTGACGACATTCTGGTTCAACAGGGCCACTTGCTGGGCCGGCGTGGGAAACTGCGCATTATGCTGCTTGGTGGCTTCCTTGTCGGTGGCTGTGCCGACAAGACCCGACAAGGGATAGCGTACGGTCTCGTAGCCTTTTTCCTTGCTGTAATCGATCAACGGATCGTTAGGAATGTGGTCGCGGATGGTGCGCGGGAATTTGAAGGATCGCAGCGGGTTGTCGATCTGCACGCCATCGAGCAGGAATTTCTCGTCCGTCAGCGCCGAGGGAATGCCCTTGAGCGTCGATTCGTCGTTGGTTTCGTCCCAGTAGGGCATCGTGACGTCGGCGCATCCGGGGATGCTGCGCAGCGCTTCTTCGAGCTTCAGCACATAGACGCGGTGCCAGGTCGGAAACAGGACGTTGCCGTGGTTGCAGTATCCGCCCCAGTAGGCGGCGTTGCCCCAACCGGCCCCGCGAAACGGTTCGCCGTGATAGCCGGCGATCATGAAGAATGAATTCGGGTCGTCGGGCGGCAGCTCCTTGATGCCCTTCCAGGCGCGCATCAGGTTCTCGAGCTCGGCCTTGTTGCCCTTCTGGAAGTCATCCTGAACATCGTGCAGCGACCTGCGAACGCGCAATTTGGTCATCTGAGGGCTCCGTTCAAAACAGAAGAGCGTCCAATTTGGTGGCGTCGGACCGTTCAGCGTCGGAAAAAGTGCAGGGGATCGAGCGCTACCAAAGCGTGTGCTCGGCGTATGATTTCCTCCTGGCTAGAGAAGGCATCTTGTCCAAGACGGCGCACGGCTGCAATAGCAATGTTGGTGAGTACTCGCAGAAATTGTGTCTGGGAACGTGGTGCGACACTTGTCCGTGAAGGCGCGCGAAGGGAGTATGACTTAGGCAGCCGCCCACGGCTTTTCAGCCGTCCGCTGCGACAGCGTGAATATCTCGACACCGTCGGTGGTGACGCCGACCGAGTGCTCGAACTGCGCCGACAGCGAGCGGTCGCGGGTCACGGCGGTCCAGCCGTCGGACAGAATCTTCACATGCGGCTTGCCGAGATTGATCATCGGCTCGATGGTGAAGAACATGCCGGGTTTTAGCGGCACTCCCTCGCCGGGACGGCCGATATGGATGATGTTGGGCTCGTCGTGGAACAGGCGGCCCAGTCCATGGCCGCAGAAGTCGCGCACCACGCTCATGCCCTGCGGCTCGACAAAGCTCTGGATGGCGTGGCCGATGTCGCCGGTGGTGGCGCCGGGCTTCACCGCGGCAATGCCGCGCATCATCGCTTCATAGGTGACCTCGATCAGCCGCTCGGCTTTTCGCGCGACGGGCTGAATCGCGTACATGCGACTGGAATTGCCGTACCAGCCGTCGACGATGAAGGTGACGTCGACATTGACGATATCGCCTTCCTTCAGCGCGCGGTCGCCGGGCATGCCGTGGCAGACCACATGGTTGATCGAGGTGCAGGTCGAGTAGCGATAGCCGCGATACATCAGCGTCGCCGGATAGGCGCCGTGGCTGAAGGCGAATTCGCGCACGAAATCGTCGATCCGGGACGTCGGCACGCCCGCCTGGACGAGGTCGGTCAGTTCGTCGAGGCACTTTGAAACCAGCGCGCCGGCCTTGCGCATGCCGGCAAAGCCGCTCGGGCCGTGCAGCTTGATCTGGCCGGTCTTGCGCAGCGAGTTGTCGGTGGCTTCGATGTAGCTCATGGATCGGGCGATCTGTCGGGAGGGCGTGATTTGCAGCCTAATTTAATGATCCGGGCGCTCAGTGCAAGCCGGGATCATTGCGGAGAAATGCCGCGAAAAAGCGGCTAGCCATTCGGAACCTCGACCACGGTCTCGACCGGCAGCGCCCCGCCGCGCAGGCGGATCTCGCGCACCGGATAGGGCACGCGGATGCCCTCGCGCTTGAAGGCGTCCCACAGCGACAGCATCACCTCGCTCTTGACGCTGTCCATGCCATCGGGATCGGCGATCCAGAACGTCAGCGAGAATTTCATGCCGTGCTCGGCAAATTCGGTCAAATTGCAGTTCGGGGTCTTGCCCTTGGTGGCGCGCGGATTTTCGGCGGCGATCCCGGCGGCAAGCCTGCACACCAGGCGCGGATCGGCATCGTAATTGGCGCTGAACGGAATCTTCACCAGCGTGTTCATGTCGGTATAGGTCCAGTTGACGACCGTCTTCGTTACCAGGTCCTCGTTGGGGATCAGGAATTCGCGGCCGTCGCCGGCGGCAATTGAAATGTAGCGCGTCTTCATCGCGCTGATGCGGCCGGAACTGTCGCCTACGGTGACGAGATCGCCCGGCTTCACCGACTTGTCGGCGAGCAGGATGATGCCCGAGATGAAATTGGCGACGATCTTCTGCAGGCCGATGCCGATACCGACGCCGACCGCGCCGGAAAACACCGCGAGCGCCGAAAGGTTGATGCCGACGGCCGACAGCGCAATGATGATCGCGACCGTCATCAGCCCCATGCGGATCATCTTGACCAGTAGCACCTGGATCGAGGGTGTGAGGTCGTTGGAGCGGTTGATGCGGCTTTCGGCAAAGTTGCTCGCGACATTGGTCAGCCACAGCGCGACGATCAGGAGCGCCCCGAGCTTGATCAGGAGCAGCGGGGTCAGGCGCAGACCGCCGAGAACGACGGAAAAGGAGTTGAGCAAATCGATCGCGGTCTCGAGCTGGCCGACAATGCTCAGCGCCGCGACGATCCACGCCGACAGCGAGATCACCCGCACGATGAAGGCGTTGCGGATGACCGAGGTGGTTACCCGGATGATCAGCCAGGCGGTCGCGAGTTTGGCTGCCACCATCAGCATGTAGCTGCGGCTCGGCCATGTCGCGTGGTACATGACGATTCGCGCTGCGATCAGCACGACGGCGAACGTCGCCGTGGAGGCGCAGGCCACCATGACGCGGGCGAAGTGACGCAGACGCGGCGGCCAGCGCATCCCCAGCGAGGCCATGTCGACCCGCGCGCGGATGGCGAGGTCGACCGCATAGGCGACCCCGGCGGCAGCCATCATCACGCCGAACTGCAGATAGAACCATGGCGAGGTCAGTTCCGCCCCGACCGAACGCGCAATCGAAAGCAGATACTCAGTGACGTCCTTCAGGTCGAATTCCATCGGCAATTCTCTTTCAAGGCGGAATCCGCCTTGTGCGACAAAGTTTAGTCGAATGTCCGCATGATTCCCATAATCGAGGTGCAGACGCTATCGAGACGGCACCTTTGCGAGGCAGCGCTTGGGTCGCGCGATCGGTCACATTGCCGCTATCGGGAATAAGGGGGTTGGCTCCGAAGTGTGGCAACGATAAGGATGCAATTGCAAGTATTTGCAATGATTTGTCAGGGCTGATGGCTTCACTCGACTCGGTCAGTATCGCGATCCTCCTGGGCGCCGTGCTCGTCATGGCAGGCATCCTGTCGAGCCTGCTTGCGCTGCGTTTCGGCGCCCCCCTGCTGCTGGTCTTCCTTGTGATCGGCATGCTGGCGGGCGATTCCGGTCCCGGCCAGCTGCAATTCGACGACGTGCGCACCACCTACCTCGTGGGTTCGGTGGCGCTGGCCCTGATCCTGTTCGACGGCGGACTTCGTACCCGCTTCCAGAGCATCCGCTCGGTTCTCGCACCCTCGATGGTGCTGGCCACCGTCGGCGTGCTGGTCACCGCGCTGTTGACTGCGCCGGTCGCCAAATATGTGCTCGGCATTTACTGGATTGAAGCATTCCTGATCGGCGCCGTGGTGGCCTCGACCGACGCAGCGGCGGTGTTTCTGCTGGTACACACCCAGGGCCTGCGCCTGCGCCCGCGCGTTGGCGCCACACTGGAAGCGGAGTCCGGCACCAACGATCCCTTCGCGATCTTCCTCACTTTGATGCTGGTCGAGTTCATCTCGATCGGGCAAAGCTCGGCCGCGCACGTTGCGATCGAGTTTGCGCGCGAGGCCACGCTTGGCGCCGTGATCGGCGTGGTCGGCGGCCGGCTCGTGGTGCTTGCGCTGAACAAGGTGGCGCTGCCGCAGGGCCTGCATGCGCCCTTTGTCACCACGGCGGCGCTGGTGATCTTCGGCGCGGCGCAGATCGCACACGGCTCCGGATTCCTCGCGGTCTATCTTGCCGGCATCATCATCGGCAACCGGCCCACCCGCGCGCATAATTCGGTCGTCACCTTCCTCGACGCCGCAACCTGGCTGGCGCAGATCGTGATGTTCGTGCTGCTCGGCCTTCTGGTATCGCCGAACCGGCTGCTGGTCAGCGTCGGCCCGGCCGTGATCGTGGCGATCGCGCTGATGGTGGTCGCTCGACCCGTGGCGGTGTTCCTGTGTCTCGCGCCATTCCGGTTCAACTGGCGGGAAAAGATCTTCATCGCCTGGACAGGCTTGCGCGGCGCGGTTGCGATCTTCCTCGCCTCGATCCCGATGCTGGTCGGGCTGCCGGCGGCCTATCTTTATTTCGACGTCGCCTTTGTCGTCGTCATCATCTCGCTGCTGTTGCAGGGCTGGACCCTGGGGCCGGCCGCGCGGCGGCTGCACGTCGCCTTGCCGCGCGCCGACCGCGGCCCGCGCCGCGTCGAGCTCGACCTGCCTGGCCAGCTCGAGCAGCAGCTGGTCGGCTACCCCGTCCGCTCCAGAAGCCTGTATTTCCGGCGCGGGCTCATTCCATCCTGGTCGAAGCCGACGCTCATCATCCGCGACGAGCAAATCCTGACGCCTGTCGAGGCCGATCCGGTCAAGCCGGGCGATTACATCTATCTGCTGGCGCCGCCGGAGAAGGCCGAATCGCTCGACAGATTCTTCGTCGACATGGCTCCATCGAGCGCGCCCGACCCGCATCTGCTCGGCGACTTCATGGTGTCCGGCGAGCACACGCTCGCCGAGCTGGCCGAGATCTACGGCGTCAAGGTCGACGAGGAGCAGGCCAAGCTGACGCTGTCGGATTATTTCGACATTCATCTCGACCGCGCGCCGAAGGAAGGCGCAGAGCTTGCGCTCGACCAGATCGTGCTGGTCGCCCGCAGCCTCGGCGGCGGCCGCGTCAACGTGGTCGGTCTGCGCCTGCCGGAGGACGAGGACGAGGCAGTGCCATTGACGCGGAGACAGCGGTTCAAGCGCAAGCTCGCGGAGATCTGGTCGCAGGTGGCGGGGGTCTGACGGGCTACCCCGCCAGCACCTTCACCCCACCCAACGCCGTCACCCGGCCATTGCGCAGCATCACGATCTGCGTCGCGAGCTGCCGCATCTCGGCGGCGTCGTGGCTGACATAGACCATCGGCACGTTGGCTTCGTCGCGCAGCCGCACCAGGTACGGCAAGATCTCCACCTTGCGGCCCTCGTCGAGCGAGCCGAGCGGCTCGTCGAGCAGCAGCAGCCGCGGCTTTGACAACAGCGCACGCCCGAGCGCGACGCGCTGCCGCTCGCCGCCAGAGAGTTTTCCGGGACGGCGGTCGAGCAGATGACCGATGTCGAGCAGGTCGGTGACACGCTTCTTCTGCGCCGGGTCGTCGGCGAGGCGGTTCATCCGCCGGCCATAATCGAGATTCTCATCGATGCTGAGATGCGGAAACAGCCGCGCGTCCTGGAACACATAACCGATGCGGCGGCGGTGCGGCGGCACATGCACGCCTTTCTCGGTGTCATCGAGGATGTCGTCGTCGAGCGCAATGACGCCGTGATCGGGCCGCAGCAGGCCCGCGATCATGTTGATCAGCGAGGTCTTGCCCGCGCCGGAGGCGCCGAACAGGCCGGTGACGCGGCCCTCGCTCTCGAAGGCGGCCTGCAGCGAAAACTCCCCGAGTTGCTTTTTGATGTCGACGCGCAGCATGCTCAGTTTCCGTGCAGCCGTTGCGTCGCGCGCCGCGCGAACCATTCAGATGCGATCAGCGCCGCTGTGGCAATGACGATGGAAATGAGCACGAGCCGCATCGCCGCGGCATCGCCATCCGGCGTCTGGATCAGCGAATAGATCGCCGACGAAATGGTCTGCGTCTCGCCCGGGATGTTCGAGACAAAAGTAATGGTTGCGCCGAATTCTCCGATCGCCTTGGCAAAGCCGAGCACCATGCCGGCGAGGATGCCGGGCAGCGCCAGGGGCAAGGTCACGGTGGCAAACACCCGCCATGGCGCGGCACCCAGCGTGCTCGCGGCCTGTTCGAGTTTTCGGTCGATCGCTTCGATCGACAGCCGGATCGGGCGTACCAAGAGCGGAAACGACATTACGCCGCAGGCGAGCGCCGCACCGGTCCAGCGGAATGCGAATACGATGCCGAGATGATCGGCAAGCCAGGCGCCGATCAGCCCGCGCCGGCCGAGCGCCAGCAGCAGCAGGTAGCCGGTGACGACCGGCGGCAAGACCAGCGGCAGATGCACCAATGCGTCCAGCAGCGACTTGCCCCAGAAATCACGCCGCGCCAGCAGGAACGCCAGCGCAATGCCGAATGGCGTCGCCACCAGCGTTGCGATTACGGCGACCCTGAGCGAGAGCAGGATCGCCGTCCATTCGGCTGATGTGATCTCGCTCATCAAGTGGTCGGGCTGACCAGGAACTTGAAGCCGTATTTTTCCAAGATGTTTTTGGCCGCCGTCGAGCGCAGGAAAGCGAGATAGTCCGATGTCGCGGGCTTTGCCGTCGTCGTCGCGGCGACGGGATAGATGATTGCGGGATGCGAGTTGGCCGGGAAGGTGCCGACGATCTTGACCCCGGGTTCGACCTTGGCGTCGGTCGAATAGACGATACCGAGCGCTGCCTCGTCGCGCGCCACCAGGGTCAGCGCGGCGCGGACATTGTCGGTCATCGCAAATTTAGCTTCGGCTGCCTGCCACGATCCGAGTTTTTCCAGCGCCGCCTTGGCGTATTTGCCAACCGGCACCGATTTGACGTCACCGGTGGCGATCCTGCCGTCGCCGGCGAGTTTTGCCAGATCGAAGCCGGCGCCAATAGTCACGTTGTCGATCTTGGAATCCTTCGGCGCGATCAGCACGATGCTGTTGCCGAGCAGGTTGACGCGGCTCGGCTCGCTGATGTTCTTCTTCGCGATCGCATAGTCCATCCAGTCGGTATCGGCCGAGATGAACACATCGGCCGGCGCGCCCTGCTCGATCTGCTTGGCGAGGCCCGAGCTCGGCCCGTAGCTGACGATGATCTTGACGCCGGTCTTTGCCGTATAGGCCGCGTCGATGTCGTCAAGCGCGTTCTTCATCGAGGCGGCGGCGAACACGGTGATGGTTTTTTCCTGCGCGGTCGCGGACACGGTTGCGCCCGCAAGGACAACAAGGGCGGCGAAAACTCCGGCAATGCGATTCATGGGTGGCGCTCCAAGCCTTGACTCACGCGCGCATTTTCGGCTGCGCACGCAGATCAGGCGTCGGTTGAAGGTGAAGCTGCGACAGACGGAAGCGCCGTTCCGGCAATCCCTCATCGACGCACAGTCGGGCGGGATGTCGCGATCTCAAGGACTATAGCACCTCAAGGCGGCGGGGAAAGCCCTGCACGGCCTGCCATGTCACGGCTTCGCGTCGGGCATATTGAGCACCTGCCGGCAGGCCGGCGGCAATTGCGCCATCGTCATCGGCGGCTTGGGTTTTGGCGGCTCTTTCGGCGGCTTTGGGTGGATGACCGAATCCTTGAACCAGAAGGCGAGATCGGCCGGCTTGCAGCCCTCGCCGTCGCCTGGATCGGGCTGGGTCTCGCACTCGGTCGAGCCGGGCGGGCATTTGATGCGGATATGGAAGTGATAGTCGTGGCCGTACATCGGCCGGATCTTGTGCAGCCAGTCGCGCTCGCCCTTGGCCTCGCGGCACAGCGCCTTCTTGATCGCGGCATTGACGAAGATGCGCTGCACGCTCGGCTCCTGCGCCGCCGCGCGGATCACCACCAGATGGCCCGGTGTGAACACCTTCGGATCGATGTCGAGGCGATCGTCACGCACCATCATGGTCGCCGACATTTCCTCGCGTTCGTTGCGCGAAAGCTGGCGAGCCGGCGCCGGCGTCAGCCAGATGTCGGCGTCAAGTCCGACCTGATGGCTGGCATGCCCGGTCAGCATCGGTCCGCCGCGCGGCTGCGACATGTCGCCGACCAGGATGCCGCCGGGCCAGCCGGCGTCCTTTTTGGCCTTCGCCGCCACACGCTTCACCAGCGCGACCATGTCGGGGTGGGCGAAGTAGCGGTTGCGCGACAGCCGCATCACCTGCCAGGCCTCGCCATTGATCGGCAGGCCCTCGGCGCCGGCAATGCAGCCATGCGCATAGAAGCCGACCACGCGCGGCTTGTCGGCGGCGGCCGGCAGATATCTGCGGGCAAACAATTCCTTGGCGCCGAGCTTGGGATCGTTGGGCTTGGCCAGCGGCGGCAGCGGTTTTGCGTCGACAGTGCCTTTGTCCTGCGCCAGCGCGGATGACGCGCCGACGAGGCCGAGGATCAGGCAGGAGAGCAGGGAATGGATCAGGAAATGGCGGGGGTGCATTGGCTTGCTCGGGGAAGACCAAGGCTAACACGGAATCGGCCGATCCGGGAAAGCGTTGGCCTTGCCGTTGCCTGGCTGTCCACGCGGAATTTTGGCCTGCGGGTTAAGCTTAATCCGGTCCGCGACCGCTTGTGCCCTTTACAAGCCGCCGATGGAACCGACAACATGGCCGCAAAAGAGTACAGGGCAGGGCGTTTTTTTCATGAAGTCGTTGTCGGGCGGGCGGCTCGCCATTGCAGCCGCATTGATCATATCGGGTGTTGCCACCACACCGGCGCGCGCTGATGTCGTGGTGCAGATCGACAAATCCTCGCAGCGCATGTCGGTGAGCGTCAACGGTGCGGCGCGTTACACCTGGCCGGTTTCCACCGGCCGCAGCGGCTATGGCACGCCGAGCGGCACGTTCAGTCCGCAGTTGATGGCGCGGCGCTGGTTCTCGAAAAAATATTACAATTCGCCGATGCCGTACTCGATCTTCTTCTATCACGGCTTCGCCATCCACGGCACCAACGACCTCGGCCGGCTCGGCGGCCCGGCCTCGCATGGCTGCGTGCGGCTGCATCCCTCGCATGCGGCGGCGCTCTATGCGCTGGTGGAGCGCAACGGCCGCGGCAGCACGCGGATCGAAATCTACTAGGCGTGCACAGAACGCCAGGTTCGGTTGCCGGCGCCGGGTGTCGCTCAGCTAGTGCGCTTCCGCGCCGCCGGGTCCGGCGTTGTTCAAGCCCGCTGCCTGCGCCATGAAATCTTCAAACGCGGGCGGAGCATCCTTGATCGTGAGGCATCTGAAGCTGTCGACAGCGCTTCTTGTAGCGTGATCGAACAGCTCCAGCCAAAACAGTGTCCCGCTGTCCAGATCGGCCGGCCACATCAGAAACATGCGAATCTCGCAATTGCCGACCGAGGCGAGCGAAACCATCGCTTCCGGCGCTTCCGGCGGAATGGACGATAGTTTGATAAATGCTCTCGCAATCAACAGTTCGGTTGGCATCCCATCGGACGTGCAGTTCATTGCTCACCTTGAAAACGCGAGAATGCGTTGTGAGCGCCGCGAGCGCCGCCAACGCAAGGAATTCGTTCCGCTGAGGGTTGCCGGCGCGTTAGTGTCGGGTCGCTCGTGAGCCCCGCCGCTCCAGACCCGGTGGCATAGCACCGCGGGCCGCAAGCGCGCTTGCGATGGTGCGCCAATTATTTGTGTTGTTGCGCCAGCATCGCGTTCACTGAGCGAGCAGCGCGGACCGGTCATTTGATCTCAAGACGGCAGGTCGCTCAGCCTCGCTCTTCCGGCGACGATGCTTGCCCGGACAGATCAGGTGCCCGAAGGAAACTTCGGCGGCATTAGAAAGAGATACGACGCACCAACCCGTTATGCCGGCTTTTTGCCTTCGACCACACCGGCCGGCTCGTCGCTCAGCCAGCGATAGACCATGCCGCCGAGCGCACCGCCGATCAATGGCGCTACCCAGAACAGCCAGAGCTGCGCCAGCGCCCAGCCGCCGACGAACAAGGCTGGCCCCGTGCTCCGCGCCGGGTTGACCGAAGTGTTGGTGACGGGAATGCTGACCAGATGGATCATCACCAGCGCAAGGCCGATGGCGAGCGGGGCAAAACCCGCGGGCGCCTTGCCGTGGGTGGCGCCCATGATGACAAATAGGAACATCGCCGTCATCGTCACTTCGATGAGAAAGCACGCCACCAGACTGTATTTGCCTGGCGAATGCGCCTCATAGCCGTTTGATGCAAAACCCTTGCTGACGTCGAAACCGGCCGCACCGCTCGCGATCACGTAAAGCAATGCCGCGGCGGCGATGGCGCCGACCAGCTGTGCGATCACATACGGTGCGATCTGTCCGGCGGGAAAGCGGCCGCCGACGGCAAGGCCGACTGTGACCGCTGGATTGAGATGGCAACCGGAAACGTGGCCGATCGCGTAGGCCATCGTCACCACGCTCAAACCGAAGGCCAGCGACACGCCGACCAATCCGATGCCGACCTGCGGGAATGCCGAGGCGATCACTGCGCTTCCGCAGCCGGCGAAAGTCAGCCAGAACGTCCCGATTGCTTCTGCGGTGTATTTCTTCGCGTTCATCTCACATCCCCTGGTGGTCGTTCAAATGCGTGAAATGCCGGAGCCGGAGCATGAAACTCGCGACCCGGTCGAGGTCGACTCCCTGCCCGCGTGATTCGGGATACTGATCCGCCAATACCGTGAGGTCAACACGACTGCCTACCGACATTTCTGCGATCGTCGCGGAACAACGGAGCGTGTGCGTCTCTATCCCGATCCGCATGCGCCGCCTCTGCGCGAGACGATCGCGGCCGAGCAGTCGCTGCGTGGCTTGATCTGATCCGAACTTAACCGATCGCTAACTCTGTCTTGCGTTGCGGCAAGTTCGTGCGGCCGCGATCATTTTCCGGGCGGCGTCAGGCCTTCGCTGCAAGGCTGAGCGGCGCTGCCGCGCGGCAACTTGCGCATTCGATCAATCGAAGGTTGCTCCACAGATATACGAACGCGGAATACGTCTGCAAAACAGGCGGTTAGCGGTTCCCGTAGAAACCCGCATATCTACCAAGCGATACCCTTTCTTCAGATACTTGTCGGAGAACGGACCTAGCGCAGAATGCGAGTGCGGGGCGTGAGGAAGTTGCCGACAATCCGGCCAGGGAAAAAGACCAGACGCGCGGCGATCGCGCGCAGACCCGGCCGTCCCGTAAAGCCCAGCCCGAAACTTTCCAGCCCCCGCCGCCGTCCCGCCGAGATTGGCGAGCTCGCGCGCAAGCGCGCCGAAGCCGAAGCTGCGATCACTGAGGCGCGCAGATCCCATGAGCGGCTGCGCGAGGCGATCGATATCCTGCCGCAGGGCATCGTGTTCCTCGATGCCGAAGGCCGCTACATTCTCTGGAACAAGAAATACGCGGAGATCTACAATCGCAGCGCCGATCTGTTCAGACCCGGTGCGCGGCTGGCCGACACCATCCGCGTCGGCGTTGCTCGCGGCGACTATCCCGAAGCGGTCGGTCGTGAGGAAGAATGGATCGCCGAACGCCTCGCAAAACTCCAGCGGCCCGGCGAACGTCACGAGCAGACCCTTGCCGACGGCCGCGTCGTCCTGATCGACGAGCGGCTCACCTCCGACGGCGGAGTGATCGGGCTTCGGGTCGACATCACCGAGCTGAAGCAGCGCGAGGCGTCGTTCCGCCTGCTGTTCGATTCCAATCCGGTGCCGATGATCGTCTGCTCGCGCGATGGCGAGCGCATCCTCGGCGTCAATGACGCAGCGGTCGCGCATTACGGCTACAGCCGCGGCGAATTCGAGAAGCTGGGTATCCGCAGCCTGCAGGCATTCGACAACGAGCTGCCGTGGCTCGGCGATCGCGGCGCCGACGAGCAGGCGGCGCGGACCTGGAAGCATGTCCGCGCTGACGGCGCGCTGATCGACCTTGCGATCTATTCCCGCGAACTCATCCACGGCGAACAGCCGGCGGTGCTGCTGGCGCTGATGGACATTACCGAGCGCAAGCGCGCCGAGGCGCGGCTCGCCTTCATGGCGCAGCATGACGCCCTGACTGGTCTGCCGAACCGCACTTTGTTGCGTCAGCAGATGGACGAGATGCTGCTGCATACGCGGCGCGGCGCCGAGAAGGTCGCCGTGCTGATGCTCGGGCTCGACAATTTCAAGGCGGTCAACGACACGCTCGGCCACGGCATCGGTGACAAACTGCTGCGTGCCGTCGCCAAGCGCCTGCGCTCGACGCTGCGCGATGAAGACGCGCTCGCCCGTCTCAACTCCGACGAATTCGCGATCGTGCAGAGCGGCATGACGCGGCCGGAAGATGCGGTGCTGCTGGCGCGACGCCTGCTGGAGGCGCTCGGCGACCCCCACCTGCTTGATGGCCATTCGGTGGTGGCGGGCGCCTCGATCGGCATCGCGGTGTCGCCGGGCGATGGCGAGGATTCGGAGAAGTTGTTGAAGAGCGCCGACATGGCGTTGTCGCGCGCCAAGAAGGATTTCCGCGGCACCTTTTCCTTCTTCGAACCCGAGATGGACGCCCGTGCCCAGATCCGCCGCAAGATCGAGACCGAGTTGCGCGACGCGATCCAGAACGATGCGCTGCAGCCGCATTATCAGCCGCTTGTCGATCTTGCGACCGGCCGCATCACCGGCTTTGAGGCTCTGGTGCGCTGGCCGCATCCGGAGCGCGGCATCGTCTCGCCGGCCGAATTCATTCCGGTCGCGGAGGAAACCGGCCTGATCAACGGCCTCGGTGCGCTGATGCTGCGCCGCGCCTGCCTCGATGCCGCGCAATGGCCCGACGACGTCCGTGTCGCGGTCAACCTGTCGCCGCTGCAGTTCCGCGTCGGCAATCTGCTTGCCATGGTGATGGATGCGCTGAAGCAATCGGGCCTTCCGGCACGGCGGCTCGAGCTCGAGATCACCGAAACGCTGCTGCTGGAAAAGAGCAGCCAGGTACTCGCCACGCTGCATGCGCTGCGCGCACTCGGCGTGCGCATCTCGATGGACGATTTCGGCACCGGCTATTCGAGCCTGAGCTATCTGCGCAGCTTTCCCTTCGACAAGATCAAGATCGACCGGTCCTTTGTAAAGGAAGTCGACGCCAACCGCGACGCGCAGGCGATCATCCGCTCCATCGTCAGCCTCGGCAAGGGGCTCGGCGTCACCATCACCGCCGAGGGTGTCGAGACCGAGGCCGAGCTAAGCTGCCTGCGCGCCGAGGGCTGTCACGAAGGCCAGGGATTCCTGTTCAGCCGCGCACGGCCCAATGCCGAGATCGTGGCGCTGTTGCGCGCGCAGCGCGGGCTGATTGCCGCGGGAAACGACGCGCACGAGGCGGCGTGAATGGACGGGCTCGTCGAGCTGTTGCTCTACGTTGTCCTGTCGATACTGGGGTGGCCGATACGCGTATTCCGGCGCTGGCTCGATCGCCAACCGCACCGCGGCCCCTCGCAGATTTCCACCATGCACAAGGCCGGCAGGCTGGCCGTGGGCTTCATGGTCAGCCTTGCGGTCCTGCTGCCGCTGGGGTGGTTTGTCTTCAAGTGATCCAAACGGTCATGGTCACATCGGCAAGCGTCATTTCCGCTTCCGCAAATGATACGTCAACGCCAGGCCCACACAGTGGCGCAGTTCGGCCTCCGGCAGCCTGGCATCGGCATCGAGCAGGATGGCGCGGTTGCCGCTGTAGCTGAGCTTCGGATAGAGATCGCGAAAGGTTTCGACCAGATCAGTCTGGCAGTGGAAGAACACGGCAACCCGGTTCTTGTCGGATTTCACCCGGTCGATCCTGATCGTGCTGCCGCTGCCGGTCTCGCTCGTCAGGTAACTCGGCTGTCCCCATTTCAAGGCTTCCTCGATCGCGCCGACGCCCTTGGTCGATTTGGCGGTGTCGAAGATCAGCCGCCGCAGGGCCAGCAGCTTTGCCCTGGCTTGCTTTGGACAGGCGTCGAACACGGCATCGACGCCTGCGCCCGATGCGGCGGCAGGCCTGGTGCCTGCGCGCGCCTTCGCGGATTTCATTCTCTCGCCCCCGTCACTTTGCGCCCTTCAGGCTGCAAGCTGTCGCACATGTCGTCGTCACGCCGCGATCGCACTTGATGCAAGCCGCGATGCATTGCTCCTTGTCTTTGGGATTATACGACGGGAACATGTCGGTTGCACATCTGGAGACCGGCGCGGGCGTCGAGTCCGGCCAGCAGGCAGCCGTCAGGCAGGCAAGCAGCAAGGCCATGGCGAACGCGAACAACCTTGGTAAAGCCGCTGTTCTTCCCATGATGCGATCACCTTGTCGGCGAGCCCAACTCCTGGCGATTTGCTGGTGCCGGCCAGAGTAGGGGAGTCGTTCGGCCGGCGGAAGAGGGGGCCCTTCAGGCGGTCGGCGAGATGATTGCGGGATTCCGAAGCGAAACCAGGCCGGCGCCGCCTCATGGCTTGGCGGCAGCTGTCAGGAATAGCGATATCTCCCGGGGGCGCCCCGGCGACCGCGCCTTGATCTGAATCAAGGTTCGCTTCGGTTCGCGGAGTCCATGTGTTTGCTGTCGAGACCCTCGGTTGGGTGAGCATTCATCGTCGGGTGCGAGGGAAGGCGTGTCCTTGCCAAATAACGTAGAGAGCGAGCCCGCTTCCGTGGAATTGGCCACGCATCTTGGCGTGTCGCTTCCCCAACAGCCCGCGCTGCAATCGATCTACGATACCGCGCCCATTGGCCTTGCCGTCCTGTCGTGCGATTGCCGCTATCTGCACATCAACCAGCGTCTTACCGAGATATGCGGCATTTCCGTCGAAGATCATCTCGGTCGCTCCGTGCGCGAGTGCGTGCCGGCCCTCGCCGAATCGGTCGAGGCCATCGTTCGCTCGATCGTGGAGACCGGCGAGCCGGTGACGGGCATCGAGGTCGCTGGCCAGCGCGCCGACCAATCGGAGGAACGTGCATGGGTCACCTATTGGCACCCGCTGCGCGACGGGGCCGGCAAGATTGTCGGCGTCAACGTGGCGGCCGAAGAAATCACCGAACGCAAGCGCGCCGAAGCGGCACTGCAGGCGAGTGAACGCGAGACGCGAAAAGCCAGGGATGCGGCCGAGGCTGCCCTGCGCAATCTGACCGAGGCGCAGAACTCCCTGATCGAAGGCGAAAAGCTCGCCGCTCTTGGGCGGCTGGTGGCCGGTGTGGCGCACGAGATCAACGGTCCCGTGGGAACCAGCCTGACCGTCGCTTCATCGCTGGAGCGCAAGATCGCGGATTTCGAGGCTGAGATCGTGCGCGGCGATCTGAGGCGATCCAGCCTGAACGAGTTCGTCAAAACCAGTCAGGAGGCGTCGTCGCAACTGGTTGCGAACCTCAAGCACGCAGCCGACCTCGTTCAGTCGTTCAAGCAGGTAGCGACCGATCGAAACTATTCGAACCAGCGCGTCTTTGATCTCGGCGATCTCACCCAACAGATCGCCAAGAGCCTCCGGTCAGGTCTCAGAAAGCAGGATCTGGCCATCAAGGTCGAGTGCCAACCTGGTCTGATCCTGGACAGCTATCCCGGTCAGTATGGTCAGGTCCTGACCAACCTGGTGCTCAATTCAGTCGAGCATGCGTTTCCCGCGGGCAAGCAGGGCAAGGTCAACATCAAGGTCCGCGATTTCAGCGAGGATCACGTTGAAGTCGTCCTTTCAGACGATGGCTGCGGAATGTCTCTCGGCGTCAGGCGCAACGCCTTCGATCCCTTCTTCACGACCCAGCGCGATCGGGGCCACGTCGGAATTGGCCTGCATGTCGTCCACACGATCGTCACGAATTGTCTGGGTGGCCGGCTCGACCTCGAAAGCGAACCCGGCAAGGGAACCACGTTTCGCCTCGTCCTGCCGCGGGTCGTAGCACCAACTGCGTGAGACCTTGCTTCGGCCAAGCCACGGCTGACCGATGCTTGTCATCGCCCGGCTCGACCGGGCGATCCAGTATTCCAGAGACGCCAGCGATTGAAACCAGGGGCCACGGCGTACTGGATCACCCGCTGAAGTTTCGGCGCCCCAAGACCTCAACCCCGGCGAAGCCTTGGCGAAGACGGGTTGCGGGTGATGACGAGCTGTGTGCTGGGCTGTTTGAATTCGACCCTACCGCCCCGTCGGCGGACCGCCGAGATTGCCCGACAGGATCACCTTGCCGATGTCCTCATAATGGGTGTCGCGGGCCTGGAGCTGCTGGTTGATGGCGTGCATGTCGCGCAGCCGCCGCTCAAAGCCGTTGGCGCGGAACACTGCGGTGGCGCCGGCCATGTGATAGCCGACATCGACGATCTCGGTCGATTGATGGATGGTCGAGGTCGCCGCCAGCCGCATGGCGACGCGATGGGCTTCGGTCAGAGGCGCGCCGCGCGTGAGGTCGTCCCAGACCTCGGCGGCGGTCGCGAACAGATAGGCGCGCGCGCGGCGCAGCTTTGCCTCGGTGAGGCCGATCAGGCCCTGCACCGCGCTGTTATCCTTCATCGCGGAGAGCCCCTGCGGGGACTTCTTGCGCGCAAGGTCGATGGCGGCATCGAACTGCGCACGCGCAACGCCGAGCGAGGTCGCGGCAAAGCCCATGCTGTAGATCGTGTTGGTGGGGATCTTGTAGAGCGGGCCCTTCTCGCGCAGGGCCGAGGGCTCGTCGCGCAGCGCGGCGAATTTCTCGGGGATGAAGAGGTTATCGACGGAATAGGAGTCGGTGCCGGTGCCGCGCAGCCCGATCACGTCCCAGACGTCGTACAAGGTCGCGCTCGAGAGCGGGAACAGGATGGTGCGGATCTCGGGCGATCCATCCGGCCGCCTGCGCGGCGTGCCGTCGGCTTCGGTGATGCGGACATGCGCGCCGAGCCAGCTCGCCTGGCGCACGCCGGAGGCAAATTCCCAGCGCGCGTTGGCGCGGTAGCCGCCGGGCTCGGCGCGAACGTCATGATTGATCGCGCCCCAGGCCAAAATGCCCTGCGCGGTGTTGAAGATTTCGTCGGCGGCATCGTGATCGATATAGGCAGAGATCACGGCACAGACGCTGCACTGGCCGAGGCACCAGGCGGTGGACGCATCGGCCTTGGCGATCTCCTCCTGCATCTGCATGAAGGTGGCGAGCGGAACTTCGGCGCCGCCGAGGCTCTTCGGCAGCAAGGCGCGGTACATGCCGTTCTCGACCAGCGCGGTGACGACAGGTTCGGTCAGCCGACGCGTGCGCTCGATCTCGTCGGACTCGCGGATGATCAGGGGCGCCAGCGCCCGCGCGCGTTCGACGAGGTCGATAGCACTTGCCTTGTTCATGCGGTCCCTCGCGCCCTTCTTGATTGCTGTTCGGCGAGCGGGCGGATGGTGGCCCATCCGCCGGGCGCGATCAAGACGGACGCGGCGCCGTTTCGGTTCAAGACGGGCGAGGCGTCCTTTTCAGGCCGCGGCGCGACCGAGGTCGAGTGTTGCCCGGCGCTTCGACGGAAAGCTCAGCGCCACCGCGACGGCGGCAAGGCCGATAGCGAAGGAACCGGCATGCAGCCAGACATAGTTGTGCGTGGTGTCGTAGACGAGGCCGCCCGCCCAGGGGCCGAGCGCCATGCCGAGGCTTGCGAAGGCCGCGACCGCGCCGAACATCGTGCCCATGATTTTCGCGCCGAAGTATTCGCGCACCAGCACGGCATAGAGCGGCATCACCCCGCCATAGGCGAGGCCGAACACCACCGACAGCGCATAGAACTCGCCGAGCTGGGCGACCGCGAGATAGGTCGCGATGCACAACGCCTGCACCAGGAGGCCTGCGACCAGCACCGGCTTGGCGCCGATACGATCGGCGAGCGCACCAAGCAGCAGGCGGCCGCCGAGTCCGGAGAAGCCGGCAACGCTGTAGACGGTGACCGCCGTCAGCGGTGCGATGCCGCAGATCATGGCGTAGCTCACCATGTGGAATATCGGTCCTGAATGCGCCGCGCAGCAGGCGAAATGCGCCAGCGCCAGCGTGATGAATTGCGGCGTGCGCAGCGCCTGCGCCACGGTCCATTCGGTCTCCGGGGCGTCGCCTGCATTCGCGGCGGTGTTGCCTGCGGCCTGCGGCGCCGGGCGAACCAGGAAGCAGGTCGGGATCAACAGCGCCCAGGAGGCGATGCCGATCACGAGCATCGCGGTGCGCCAGTCATAGGTCGTGATCAGCCAGCTTGCAGTGGGCGCGACCGTCACGGGCGCGACCGCCATCCCGGCGGAGACCAGAGCGACCGCGAGGCTGCGGTGCTTGTCGATCCAGCCGCTTGCGAGCGCAACCATCGGCGCATAGAAGCTGCCGGCGGCAATCCCGATCAGCACGCCGAACATGAGCTGGAATTGCCAGAGGCTTTGCGCCTGGCTCGCCGCCACAAGACCAACGCCCAGCAGAATGCTTCCGGCCAACACCACGATGCGGGTGCCGAAGCGGTCGGACAACGCGCCCCAGGCGAAGGCGGCAAATCCCAAGCAGAGGAAATCCAGCGTCGCTGCTGCCGACACGCCGGCGCGCGACCAGCCCATGGCTTCCGAAATCGGTGCAAGAAAGACCGCCAGCGACAGCATCGTGCCGAAGCCGACGCAGGTCATCATCGCACCCGCACCAACGATCACCCAGCCGTAGTCGAAACTGGAGGGCTTGGCGGCAGAAGAGGAGGCCTGGCTCATGCGTTTCCTCACGCGCTGTTGGTCTTGTTGCCGTGCGCAAGGCGATGGTGGCTCATTCGCCGCCGGGGAGCAATGCGGCGGACTGCATTGGTCTCATGCCGCAATCAGCGGATTGTGGGTTGCATTGACCAAAACCGGTAACTTCAAGCGCGGTTGAAGTCGCGACAGCAGCCTCAGCTATCCACCTTCAGCGCGGCAATAAAAGCTTCCTGCGGGATGTCGACCTTGCCGAACTGCCGCATCTTCTTCTTGCCTTCCTTCTGCTTCTCCAGAAGTTTGCGCTTGCGCGTGATGTCGCCGCCGTAACATTTCGCGGTGACATCCTTACGCAGCGCGCGGACGGTTTCGCGGGCGATGATCTTGCCGCCGATCGCGGCCTGGATCGGAATCACGAACATGTGCGGCGGGATCAGCTCCTTCATCTTCTCGACCATGGCGCGGCCGCGGCCTTCGGCGCGGGTGCGATGCACCAGCATCGACAATGCATCGACCGGCTCGCCGTTGACGAGGATCTGCATCTTGACGAGATCGGCCGGCTGGTAGTCGGTGAGGTGATAGTCGAACGACGCGTAGCCCTTCGACACCGACTTCAGGCGGTCGTAGAAGTCGAACACGACTTCGTTGAGCGGCAGATCGTATTTCACCATCGCGCGGGAGCCCACGTAAGTGAGCTCCTTTTGCGAACCGCGGCGGTCCTGGCACAGTTTCAGCACGCTGCCGAGATATTCGTCGGGGGTGAGGATGGTGGCCTCGATCCACGGCTCGTCCATCTCGACGATCTTGACGATGTCGGGCATGTCGACCGGATTGTGGATTTCGATCTGCTGCCCGTCGGTCAGCTTCATCTTGTAGATCACGCTGGGCGCGGTCGCGATCAGGTTGAGATCGAATTCGCGCGACAGCCGCTCCTGGATGATTTCCAGATGCAACAAGCCGAGGAAGCCGCAGCGGAAGCCGAAGCCGAGCGCGGCGGAGGTTTCCATCTCGTAGGAGAAGCTCGCATCGTTGAGGCGGAGCTTGCCCATCGCCGCGCGCAGCGTTTCGAAGTCGTTGGCATCGGCCGGGAACAGGCCGCAGAACACCACGGGAATGGAGGGCTTGAAGCCCGGCAGCATCTCGCTGACCGGCTTCCTGTCGTCGGTGATGGTGTCGCCGACGCGGGTGTCGGCAACTTCCTTGATCGCCGCGGTGATGAAGCCGATCTCGCCGGGGCCGAGTTCGTCGACCTGCTCCATCTTCGGGGTGAAGAAACCGACCCGCTCGACGTCGTAGGCCGCATTGGTGCCCATCATGCGGATGCGGTTGCCCTTTTTCATCACGCCGTCGACGATACGCACCAGCACGACGACGCCGAGATAGACGTCGTACCAACTGTCGACGAGCAATGCCTTGAGGGTTGCGTCGTGATCGCCCTTCGGCGGCGGCAGGCGGGTGACGATCGCTTCCAGCACGTCGGGAATCCCGAGGCCGGTTTTTGCCGAGATCATCACGGCGTCAGAGGCGCCGATGCCGATCACGTCCTCGATCTGCTGCTTCACCTTGTCGGGTTCGGCCGCCGGAAGGTCGATCTTGTTGAGCACCGGCACGATCTCATGACCCGCATCGAGCGCGTGGTAGACATTGGCGAGCGTCTGCGCCTCGACGCCCTGACTGGCGTCGACCACCAGCAGCGAGCCTTCGCAGGCCGCGAGCGAGCGCGAGACCTCATAGGCGAAATCGACGTGTCCGGGCGTGTCCATCAGGTTGAAGATGTAGGCCTTGCCGTCCTTGGCCTTGTAATTCAGCCGAACGGTCTGCGCCTTGATGGTGATGCCGCGCTCGCGCTCGATATCCATGGAATCGAGCACCTGTTCCTTGCCCGCCATTTCGCGCTCGGTGAGCCCGCCCGTCGTCTGGATCAGGCGGTCGGCCAGCGTCGATTTGCCATGGTCGATATGGGCGACGATGGAGAAGTTGCGGATGTTGGAAATGGGGACGGTCGTCATGAGCGGCGGGATAGCATCCGCACCCCCTTCGGGCAACCACTATGGGCCGCTTTCAAGGACGTTTGTTCACTTGAAGCTGATTCCACTCGCAGCAAAAAACCGCTACGCAAGGGCCATGTCGAGCGCATCTATCTCGCCCAGCGCGGCGCGCAGCCGCCGCAAGCTTTCAATCCGCAGGCTGGCGGCTTGGCTTGCCGCGCGTGCCGTCGATCCAAAAGGCGGGTTATGGCTGGTGATCGGCCTTGCAACGCTGCACGCCGTGTTGTGGACGCTGATCCTGATCAACCTGAAGACCGGGCAGGACGTCCACATGGACGTCGCGGAGGCCTACGCCTGGGGCCAGAAGTTCCTGTTCGGCTATGGCAAGCACCCGCCGCTGTCGGGCTGGGTAGCCGGCGTCTGGTTCAGGATCTTTCCGGTCACGGACTGGGCGACCTACGCGCTCGCGATGGCGACGCTCGGCTGCGGACTCGTGGTCTGCTGGCTGCTGGCGCTGCGCGTGGTCGATCGCCGCCGCGCGTTCTTCGTCGTGGTGATGCTCGCGCTTTATCCGATCTTCAATTTCAAGGGCTTCAAATACAATCCTGACCTGCTGCAGCTCGTCACGCTGCCGCTGCTGGTGCTGGCCTATCTCGATGCGTTTGCAAAGCGCAGCTTCAGGTCGGGTGCGTGGCTCGGGCTTGCAGGTGCGCTGGCGCTGATGACGAAGTATTGGGCGCTGACCATGATCGGCGCCATCGGTCTTGCCGCACTCATCCATCCGGCACGCCTGCAACTGCTGCGCTCGCCGGCGCCCTGGGTGGCGATCGTTACGCTGGTCGTGGCGATGCTTCCGCATCTTGTTTGGTTGACGCAGGTGAATTTCGCGCCGCTCACCTATGCCGGCGAATCCTATGCGATCACCGACCGCGCCATGATCAACGGTCTTGCGCTGGGTTATGCCGGGCACAATCTCGCGCTTCTGGCCTTGCCCGTCCTGCTCGCGGCATTAGCGCTGGCATGGCCGCCGCGGCGATGGAGGTTGTTTGCCTTCTGGTCGCGCGGCGCCAATCCGGGCGTCAACGTCGCGCAGGCGCTCAACGTCTGGATCATCCAGGCCGTGCTGGCGATCGGGCCGCCGCTCGGTGCGCTGCTACTCATGATCTACATCAAGACCGATTGGGGCATTCCGCTGTTTTTCCTGGTGCCGCTCGCGCTCGTCGCTCTGCCGGGCCTGCAGCTGCGGCGGATTGCGCTGTTGAACCTGGTGGCAAGCTGGCTGGTGATTTCGCTGGTCGTGCTCATGGCCGCGCCGAAGATTGTTGCCCATGAACTGGCTGAGATGCGCAACGAGGGCGCCTACCGGGCACGCTCCGAACTCGCGCGCGAGCTCACCGGGTTGTGGCGCGCGCGGTTTCCCCAGCGTCTGCCGGTGGTCGCAGCCTATGGCGACACCAACCAGACCGTCACGTTCTACAGCCCCGATCATCCGGCGCCGTTGACGCCGGACGAGCCGTGGTCGTCGGGCTTGACGTCGCTGGAAGAGGCAAAGCGTTCCGGCTTCATCGGCGTCTGCGAAACCGGCGACTGGAAGCAGGAAAAATGCGAGGCGTGGATGAAGGCCCACGCCTCAGATGGCGAGCGCATGGTCGTCACCACCCGCCGCTTCTTCATGGGCATCGCCGGCCCCGAAAGCGTGTGGAGCGTCATCATCGTGCCGCCGGCCCAACCGGTACAACGCTAAGCGAGGCAAAAAAGCATGGATCTCGACCTCTCAGGAAAGACAGCACTCGTCACCGGCTCGACGCGAGGTATCGGGCTCGCCGCTGCCAAGGGCCTCGCAGCGATGGGCGCGGAGGTCATCGTCAACGGCCGCGAGGCGGCAGCCGTGACGGAGGCAATGGCGCAGATCAGGAAGCTGACGCCAGCAGCGAAGCTTCAGACGGCTGCATTCGACCTCGGCGACGCCGCCGGTTGCGCCGCGTTGATCAAAAAATTCCCGGACGCGGACATCCTCGTCAACAATCTCGGCATTTACGAGCCAAAACCGTTCTTCGAGATCGAGGACGCGGACTGGAACAAGATGTTCGAGGTCAACGTCATGAGCGGCGTGCGGCTGACACGGCACTATCTCAAACGCATGCTGGACAGGGACTGGGGCCGCGTCGTGTTCGTCTCGAGCGAGTCCGGCATCTACATACCGAAGGAGATGGTGCATTACGGCTTCTCCAAATCCGCGCAGCTCGTCATTGCGCGCGGCGCCGCCGAGCAGACCAAGGGCAGCAATGTCACCGTGAACTCGGTGCTCCCTGGACCGACCTGGGTCGAGATGGTGCCGACACGGCTTGCGGCGCGCGCCAAGGCGATGGGCACCACCGCCGACGATCTGGTCGCGCGCACTTTCACCGAACGCCGCCCGGCCTCGCTGCTGCAGCGCTTTGCCCAGCCGGAAGAGGTCGCCAACCTGATCTGCTATCTCTGCTCGAAGGCATCCAGCGCCACCAACGGTGCGGCGATGCGCGTCGACGGCGGCATCGTGACCAATCCGTTTTGAAGCGGACCTACGTGCCTTCTTCGTTGAACTTGTCGGCGACCAGCGCGGTGATGGCGTCGAGCGCGGCTTCAGCCTGCGGGCCCGCGGCGGAGACCAGGATCGTGGTGCCCTGTCCTGCGGAGAGCATCATCAAGCCCATGATCGAGGTGCCGCCGACGGTCTCGCCGCCGCGCGTGACCCAGATCTCGGCCTGAAATTTCTCGACCATCTGCACGAATTTCGCGGAGGCGCGCGCGTGCAGGCCGCGCTTGTTGATGATCGGAATTTCGCGGGAGATCGCGCCCGGCGGCACCGCCGCCCCGGCATTATTCTCGGGCGGCGCGTCGTCGTCGCTCATTTGCCGGCGAGCACCCGGCTGGCGATGGTGACGTATTTGCGGCCGGCCTCCTGCGCCATCGCGATGGCGTCGGGCAGCGAACGCTCCTCGCGCACCTTGGCAAGCTTGACCAGCATGGGAAGATTGATGCCTGCGAGCACTTCCACCTTGGGACGGCTCATGCAGGAGATGGCGAGGTTGGAGGGCGTACCGCCGAACATGTCGGTGAGGATGGCGACGCCGTCGCCGCTGTCGACACGGTTGACCGCTTCGATGATGTCATTTCGACACAAATCGGAATCGTCTTCAGCGCCGATCGTCACGGCTTCGATTTGCTTTTGCGGACCCATGACATGTTCAAGCGCTGCCCTGAACTCGTCGGCAAGGCGCCCATGGGTCACAAGCACTAGACCAATCATCAGGAAACTCCTCGCGGGTGCTTTTGGTGCACCGCACGAACGCGCCACTTTGACCATCCCGAGCCCCGGCGCAAGAGGGGTTCGCTTCGATTCGTCCCGGAAAATGGGGCTTCTTCGGGAGGACGCGCCGGTCTTATTCCGTCGCGATAGTGGGGCTTATATGGTTACCAATCTCCTTCCGGCAATCGTCCGAAGGTTGGGTAGTGACTGAACCGGCAGTTGTCGTCAGAGCCGCTACAATCAAAGGGAAGGGCTGATACCGGGATTCTACGGGAATTCGCGGTATCTTAACACCGAGGATATTGACCGAGAGGGCATCCTGCGGCGGCAGGCGCTCCGCGTCAGCAGCGCTCAGATCGACCACGAGGCCAACCACCGCTTCGCTGACATGTTTGATTCGCCGGATCCCGAGGCCGCGGACTTCGATCAGCCCGGCCAGTTCGCGTGCTGGCCGAACGACCAGATTCCCGCCGCTTGTGTCGAGGCGGACACGGTCATCGCCGACCAGGATCGCCGGCGGAATCTGGCCCGTCCGCCCGGCGAGCACGAGCTCGAATGCGAGGCGTGATTTGCCGGCGCCGGAAGGCCCGCGGATCAGCACCGCGCGATTGCCCACCAACACCGCGGAGGCGTGCACTGTCGGGGTGGCGCTTCCGCTCATTGCCCCGGTACCGGCAACCTGACCACGAAGCGCGCGCCCGCAACCGTCGGCTGGCCCTCTTCGTCGGACGGCCCCGCGCGGTTCTCGGCCCAGATGCGTCCGCCATGGGCCTCGATGATCTGCTTGGAAATCGAGAGCCCAAGTCCCGAGTTCTGGCCAAAGCCCTGATGCGGACGGTCGGTGTAGAAGCGCTCGAAGATGCGCTCCAGCGCGTCCTCGCGAATGCCGGGGCCGTCGTCATCGACCACGATCTCGATCTCAGTGCGCACGCGGCGGCAGGTGATGCGCACCCTCTTGCCCGGGTCGGAGAAGGATTGCGCGTTCGACAGCAGGTTGGAGATCACCTGTCCCAGCCGCGAGTCGTGGCCGGGCACCGCGAACGTGTCCGACGTGCCGCGGCCCTCGAAGCGAACTTCCACCGCAACGTCATGGCCGAGCCGGGTCTCGTTGGCCACCGTCGCCAGCGTCGTCAGCAGGCGGCGCATGTCGACGAGCGTCATGTCCTGCCGCTGCAGTTCGGCATCGAGCCGGCTTGCATCGGAAATGTCCGATATCAGGCGGTCGAGCCGCTTGACGTCATGTTCGATGACTTCGAGCAGCCGCGCGCGGCTGGTCTCGTTGCGCGCCAACGGCAGCGTCTCCACCGCCGAGCGCATCGACGTCAGCGGGTTCTTCAACTCATGCGCGACGTCGGCGGCGAACGTCTCGATCGCCTCGATGCGGTTATACAGCGCGTCGGTCATGTCGCGCAGTGCGCGGGAGAGATGCCCGATCTCGTCGCGGCGACGAGTGAAGTCCGGAATTTCGACGCGGGTGCGGATGCGGCGGCGGACACGCTCGGCGCTGTCGGCAAGCCGGCGCACGGGACCGGCGATGGTGCTGGCGAGCAGGAGTGACAGCATGATCATGACCGCGGACGCGACGCCGCCGATCTTGAGAATGGCGAGCCGCTCGGCGGTCACCATCTGGTCGATGTCGTCGCCTTGCGTCGACAGCATCAGCGAGCCATGCACGGCGCGGAAGCGCTGCACGGGAACGGCGACGGAGACGATGACGGCGCCGCGCTCGGTGACGCGCACCATGCTGCTCTTCTGGCCCTCGAGCGAGTGGGCAACTTCCTGGTAGCCCTTGCCGCCTTCCGGGCCGAGTTCACGATACAGCGGCAGGTCACCGCGGTTGAGCCAGGTGCGGACCGCGATCGTGGCGCGCTCGAAAATATTGGGCTTGTCGGCCGAAGGCGGCGCCAACTCGATGCGCAGCACATCGCCGCGGCCGAACAGGCCGCGGCTGTCGATGATCAGGCTGCCTTCGCGATCATAGATGCGGGCACGGGTCTTGGTCGGCGAGATCAGCCGACGCAGGATCGGCGCGACACGTTCGGGATTGATCGGAAAGTCGGCATATTCGTCGGGCACGCCAAAACTCTCGCCCGGCTTGAGGTCGAGCAGCTTGTCGACGTCGATGGTGAGCGTGTTGGTCTCGACGGTGGCGGAGGCCGCAATCGCGACCGCGATGATTTCGGCCTGCACCAGCAAGCTCTGTGCGCGCGCCTCGATCAGGCCGGCGCGGAACTGCGAGAGATAGAGGATGCTCGCGACCAGCGCGACGAGGCCCGCGAGGTTGAGCGAGACGATGCGGCGGGTGAGGCTCGAGAAGGAAAGCGCGAAGAAGAACTGCCAGGCGCGATGCAGCCAGTTCAGCGGTCCCCGCCAGCCTTGCGACGGGGTTGCCACAGCCAATTCATCCTGATCGAGGGACGGGGCGATGTCCTCGGTTTGCAGGGCAGGGCTGGGCGGCGTTCGATCAAGCACTGGCAAAACTGCCGGTTAATGTATGGGTCCCGCGAAACAAATCGCTGCGCCAGCATACCCCGGAAGCGCAGGCGATGTCAGTCAATGCCGTCAGCCGCGGCTTCCGCCTCAGGCTTCCTTGAAACGATAGCCGACGCCGTACAACGTCTCGATCATCTCGAAATCGTCGTCGACCAGCTTGAACTTCTTGCGCAGCCGCTTGATGTGGCTGTCGATGGTGCGGTCATCGACATAGACTTGGTCGTCATAGGCGGCGTCCATCAGCGCATTGCGGCTCTTCACCACGCCGGGGCGGGTGGCGAGCGCCTGCAGGATCAAAAATTCCGTCACCGTCAGCGTCACCGGCTCGTTCTTCCAGGTGCAGGTGTGGCGCTCCGGATCCATGCGAAGCAGGCCGCGGTCCAGCGCCCGCGCATCGGGCTCCTTCGGCGCAGCGGTCGGGTCCTTTGGCTGCGAGCGGCGCAGCACCGCCTTGACGCGCTCGACCAAGAGGCGCTGCGAGAACGGCTTGCGGATGAAATCGTCGGCGCCCATCTTGAGCCCGAACAATTCGTCGATCTCTTCATCCTTGGAGGTCAGGAAGATCACCGGCAAGTCGGACTTCTGGCGCAGCCGTCGCAGCGTCTCCATTCCGTCCATGCGCGGCATCTTGATGTCGAGGATGGCGAGGTCGGGCTGGCTGGTGCGGAACCCGTCGAGCGCCGATGCACCATCCGTGTAAGTCATGATGCGATAGCCCTCGGCTTCGAGCGCGATCGACACGGATGTGAGAATGTTGCGGTCGTCATCGACCAGGGCGATTGTGGGCATGAGCCTGCTTTCAGAATTGAGAGTGGCTTAGACGGCGCGCAATCCAGCGATACGCCGCATAAATGGGCTGAACTAGGTCCAACGAGCAATGCAAGCTGGGCTGAAGTGTGACCGAGTTCCGCTAAAACGCATCCGACAGGGACTGCGCCTAACCCATATAAGACCTCGTTTAGCCCAAAAAAGAGACCAATTGCAATAAGATGCCGGGAAATTGTGATGCAGCCAACCCCCGATTTTAACCCTTCCAGGTCTGCCAAATCGTTGCTCCGGCGGAGCCGGCAGGGCGCGCTCGCGACCCTGATGCCTGATACCGGCGATCCCTATTGCTCGCTGGTCAACGTCGCCTCCCAGCCGGACGCTTCACCGATTCTGCTGATCTCGCGGCTTGCCGTGCACACCAAGAACATCCTCGGCGATCCCAGGGTCTCACTGATGCTGGACGAACGCGTCGCGGGCGATCCGCTGGAGGGCGCGCGCATCATGGTCGCGGGGCGCGCGGAGGAGCTTTCCGGCGAGGATGCGGCGCATGCGCGTCGCCGTTATCTTGCCGCACATCCGTCTGCGGAAGCATTTGTCGATTTCAAGGATTTTGCCTTCTTCCGGATCGCGCCGTCAGAGCTGCATCTCGTTGCCGGCTTTGGCCGCATCATCGACCTCAAGCCGGAGAAATTTTTGACCGAGATGTCCGACGCCGCCGACCTGCTCGCAGCGGAGGAGGGCGCGGTCGCGCACATGAACGAGGATCATCGTGAGGCGATGAACCTCTATGCCACGAAGTTGCTGGGTGCGGCGGCTGCCGACTGGCGCTGCACCGGCTGCGACCCCGAGGGGCTCGACATGCAGGCCGAGGGCGCGACGCTGCGGCTGGAATTCCCGGAACGGGTCAAGAACGGCAACGAATTGCGCAAGATGCTGGTGCGGCTTGCCGGCGAGGCACGGGCAAAGGCCTGATCTGCGGCGGCGGTTTTGAACGCCGGGGCGGGTCCGCGCGACCCATGCAGCATGAGATCGGGCAGACCATTGCAATTGCTGCTGGGGCTGGCGCTGGCCACGAGCGCCTGCCTTGTCACGCCTGCATTGGCGCAATCGATCAGCGCCCAGACCGAAAAGATCATCGAGCTCGACCGCGCCGGAAAATTTTCCGAAGCCATGACGCTGGCGCAGAAGACGCTTGCAGATGCCGAGAAGGCGCGCGGCCCCATCCATCGCGACGTCGCGGCGGCGCTGAACAATCTCGGACAGGTCTATGGCAGCCTCGGGCAAGACAGTGAGGCCGAGCCGCTCTACAAGCGCGCGCTCGCGATCTTCGAGAAGACCGGTGGGCTCGACTCCGTCGACGTTGCGCCGACGCTGAACAATCTCGCCGCGCTCTATCAGCGCCAGGATCGCCTGGCCGACGCCGAACCCTTGTTCCGCCGCGCGCTTGCGATCCGCGAAAAGGCGCTGGGCGCCAGCCATCCCAATACCGGCCAGTCGTTGAACAATCTTGCGACACTCTACGAAAAACTCGGCCGGCACGGAGATTCCGAGCCGCTATTCAGGCGGGCGCTCGCGATCTACGAAAAGGACGGCGGCCCCGAGAATCCTGCCGTCGCCACGCTGCTCAACAATCTCGGCCAGGTCGCCAAGGTGACGGGCCGCTATGGCGAAGCCGAGCCGATGATCCGGCGCTCGCTCGCGATCCGCGAAAAGGTGCTGGGGCCTGACCATCCCGATGTGGCGCGATCGCTCAACAACATGGCCGATCTCTACGAGCGGCAAAAGCGCTATGCCGATTCCGAGCCGTTGTACCGGCGCGCGCTTGCCATCCGCGAGCGTGCCGTCGGCCTCGATCATCCGGAGACCGCCACATCCACCAACAATCTGGCGTATCTGCTGCGCCTGCAGGACAAGACCGCCGATGCGCTGCCCTTGCTCAATCGCCTGATTGCGAGCGGCCGGGCGCAATCCCGCGTCGCGCTGTCGATCCTGTTCGATGCGCGCCTGAAGGATTTGCTGCCGCCGGAGAAGGCGTTTGACGATGCGCTCAACGTCATCCAGCGCGGCGCGCAGTCCTCCGCGGCCTCTGCCGTCAACAAGCTCGCCGTGCGTATGGCGGCCGGCAACGATCGCCTCGCCGAACTGGTGCGCCAGGATCAGGATCTGGGTTCCGAGGCCGAACGGCTCGACAAGTCCATCATGACGGCGGTGTCGAAAGACCGCAGCAAGCGTGATCCGGCGGCCGAGCAGCGCGCTCGCGAGCGGATCTCCGCGATATCCGTCGCGCGCGCCACGCTGCAGAAGACGCTGTCGGCGGAATTCCCCGACTATTCGGCGCTGTCGAATCCGCTGCCGCTGAAATCCAAGGAAATCCAGTCGCTGCTGTCGAGCGACGAGGCCATGGTGCTGTTCTCGCTTGCCGAGAAGGAGAGCTACGTCTTCGCCATCACGCGCGACAGCTTTGCCTGGAAGCCGATCCCGATCGGCGCCGACGCGCTGTCGGACCAGATCGCCGCCTTCCGCCGCGGCCTCGACATTGCGAAAGCCAGCGATGCGTCCGGCAAGACCGGGCTGTTCGATCTTGGCCGCGCCAACGAACTCTACGCGACATTGCTGGCGCCGATGGAGCCCCTGATCAGGGACAAGCGCAGCCTGCTCATCGTGCCGGTGGGCGCGCTCACCGCGCTGCCGTTTCATCTCTTGGTCACCGAGAAGCCTGACATGGCGATCCCGGACAAGTTTGACGGTTATCGCAACGCCTCATGGTTGCTGAAGCGGCATGCGGTATCGGTATTGCCGTCGGTCACGAGCCTGAAGGCGCTGCGGGCCTTTGCGCGGCGTGACCAGAACATCAAACCGATGACGGGATTTGGCGATCCGCTGTTCGATCCGGCGCAAGCCGCCGGCGACAGGCGTGGCGCGACCAAGTCAGCGTCCCGCAGCGTGGCAAGCATCGCCTATACCGAATTCTGGCGCGGCGCCGGCGTCGATCGCGCGCGGCTGGCGCAGTCGCTGCCGCAACTGCCCGACACCGCCGACGAGCTCAACGCCGTGGCCAAAGACCTCGGCGTTGCCTCTGCCGACATCCATCTCGGCACCGACGCCAGCGAGACCACGCTGAAGCGTACAAAACTGTCCGATTATTCGATCGTCTATTTCGCCACCCACGGCCTCGTTGCGGGCGATGTCAAAGGTCTCGCCGAGCCATCGCTGGCGCTCAGCATTCCCGCGCAACCTTCCGAACTCGACGACGGCCTGCTGACGGCGAGCGAAGTTGCGCAGTTGAAACTGAACGCCGATTGGGTCGTGCTGTCGGCCTGCAACACCATCGCGGGCGACAAGCCCGGCGCGGAGGCGCTGTCGGGCCTGGCGCGCTCATTCTTCTATGCCGGCGCGCGGGCGCTGCTGGTGACGCACTGGGCGGTGGATTCGGCTGCCGCCACCCGACTCACCACCGCGACATTCGACCGCCTGAAGGCCGATCCAAAACTCGGCCGCGCCGAAGCGCTGCGCCAGGCGATGCTGGCCTATCTCGGCGACACCTCCTCGCCGCGCAACGCCTACCCCGCTTTCTGGGCGCCGTTCGCCCTGATCGGTGAGGGCGCGACTCGCTAAGTCTCGTTTGTGCGCCGCAGCATGATGTTTCCACCATCATGCCGCGACCCTTAGCCGCGTGGATTTACGGGCAAAAAAACTGCCGCGCCGCGGCAAGTATTTGAGGCGTATCAAGGACGGCTGGCGAATAAACCAAATATGAGGGGATCGGCTTGGCAAGCCGGGCGTTCAACAGTAATAGGTCGCCGGACCGGGGCCTGACGGCTATATTTGGAGGTCACCGCGAGAGGCGCGCTTGGCGGCAAGGCGCTTTGGAGACGCGGGGTCGAGGAGGATTCTTCGTGAAAGAGACGGGCGTGCGCAACGGTGCCTTTGGTGCCGACAAATTCGGCTTAAAAAATCTCAAGACAGTGCACTGGAATCTGGGTGCGCCCCAGCTCTACCAGTACTCGCTCTCGGCGGGTGAAGCGGTGCTGTCGGCCGATGGCGCGCTTTGCGCGGATACCGGCGAGTTCACCGGCCGCAGTCCGAAGGACAAGTTCACCGTTCGCGACGCCACCACCGACAAGAAGATGTGGTGGGCCGGCAATCAGTCGATCACCTCGGAGCAATTCGCCGCGCTCTATGCCGACTTCCTCAAGCACGCCGAGGGCAAGACGCTGTTCGCGCAGGATCTCTATGGCGGCGCCGATCAGAACCACCGCATCAAGACCCGCGTCTTCACCGAGCTTGCCTGGCACTCGCTGTTCATCCGCACGCTTCTGATCCGCCCCGAGGCGGTGGAGCTGTCGAGCTTCGTGCCGGAATTGACCATCATCGATATGCCGAGCTTCCGCGCCGACCCGAAACGTCATGGCTGCCGCTCGGAGAACGTCGTCGCCATCGATTTCGCCCGCAAGATCGTCCTGATCGGCGGGTCTTATTACGCCGGCGAGATGAAGAAATCGGTTTTCACCACGCTGAACTATTATCTGCCCGAGAAGGGCGTGATGCCGATGCACTGCTCGGCCAATGTCGGACCCAAGGGCGACACCGCGATTTTCTTCGGCCTGTCCGGTACCGGCAAGACCACGCTGTCGGCCGACCCGAACCGCACGTTGATCGGCGACGACGAGCACGGCTGGAGCAATGACGGCATCTTCAATTTCGAAGGTGGCTGCTACGCCAAGTGCATCAAGCTCTCGCCGGAAGCCGAGCCCGAGATCTTCGCGGCCTCCAACCGCTTCGGCGCGGTGCTCGAAAACGTCGTGATGAATGAAGACACCCGCGTGGTGGATTTCGACGACGGTTCGAAGACGGAAAACACCCGCTCGGCCTATCCGCTCGATTTCATCCCCAACGCTTCAAGGACCGGCCGCGCCGGCCAGCCGAAGAACGTGGTGATGCTGGCGGCCGACGCCTTCGGCGTGCTGCCGCCGATCGCAAAGCTTTCGCCCGCGCAGGCGATGTATCACTTCCTGTCCGGCTACACCGCCAAGGTTGCTGGCACCGAGCGCGGTCTCGGCAACGAACCGCAGCCGGAATTCTCCACCTGCTTCGGCTCGCCGTTCCTGCCGCTGGATCCCTCGGTCTATGGCAACATGCTGCGCGAGCTGATTGCCAAGCACAATGTCGATTGCTGGCTGGTCAACACCGGCTGGACTGGCGGCAAGTTCGGCACGGGCTCGCGCATGCCCATCAAGGTGACGCGCGCGCTGCTCACCGCCGCGCTCGACGGTAGCTTGCGCAATGTCGAATTCCGCACCGACAAGTATTTCGGCTTCGCGGTGCCGACCGCGCTGCCGGGTGTGCCGAGCGAGATCCTCAATCCAGTCAACACCTGGAAGGACAAGGCCGAGTTCGACAAGACCGCCCGCAGCCTCGTCGGCATGTTCCAGAAGAACTTTGCCAAGTTTGAAGGCCAGGTTGACGCCGATGTCCGCGCTGCAGCACCCGAAGTGAAGCTCGCGGCGGAGTAATCGACGCAAGGCCAAACAAATCGAGAAGGGCGGCTCATCGAGCCGCCCTTTTGCGTTTCACCGTCCCGGCAACATCGCGTTGGTCGGCGTGCGGCGATCGGTGATCTGCAGGCCGAACAGGCTGCCCAATAGCTCGACCGCGACACGCGCGGTGCGGCCGCGCTCGTCGAGGAAGGGGTTGAGCTCGACGATGTCGACCGAGCACACCAATCCCGAATCGTGCAACAGCTCCATGATCAGGTGGGCCTCGCGGTAGGTGGCGCCGCCCGGCACGGTGGTGCCGACGCCGGGCGCCACGCCGGGATCGAGGAAGTCGACGTCGAAGGAGAGGTGCAGCACGCCGTTTTTCGCCTTCACGCGCTCGATGACGCGACGGATCAAGACGGCAACGCCGTGCTCGTCGATGGCGCGCATGTCGGCGATCGCAACGTTGCGCTCATGCACCAGCTTCTTCTCCAGCGGATCAATCGAGCGGATACCGAACAGATCGAGCCGGTCGGGGTGATCGAGGCGCGCGGCTGGTTGCCGAGCAGATGATCGAGGCCCGGTTCGCCGCACAGAAACGCCGCCGACATGCCGTGCATGTTACCGGTCAGCGTCGTGGCCGGTGTGTTGTAATCGGCATGCGCATCGAGCCACATCACGAACAGCGGCCGGTCTTGTTCCTGCCAGTAGCGCGCGACGCCGTTGACCGAGCCCATCGACAGCGAATGGTCGCCGCCCATGAAGATCGGCAGCGCGCCGGAGCGTGCCAGCGTAAAAGCGTGCTCGCTGAGCACGCGGATCCAGCTCTTCACCTCGTCATAATACTTCGCATTCTGCGGTGCCGGCCCGTCGGCAACGATGGCGGGGCGGGTGATGTCACCGTGATCCTCGACGGTGAATTCGAGCTGTTCCGAGCAGCCGCGCGATCCCTGCGGTGCGCAGACGCGGACGGCCCCATCAGGGTGCCGGCCTGCGATGCGCCGATCTCGATGGGCACGCCGAGCAGCGCGATGCGCGGTTTGTTGATGGTGGCGTCGGACATCGGGTGGTTCCTTCAAGGAGCCGAACCGACGTCGCCTCCCTACGCCTTGAAGTACGCGATCTGCGTCGTGGTTGCCAGCAGCCGCCCGCCGGGTGACCACAATTCGCCGTGCATGTCGCCATAGCTCTTGTGGAAAATCTTGGCATCGGCAACGCCGAGCACGCGGGTGATATCTTCGGCTTCGAGATCGGCAGCGTCGGCATGGAAATAGGTCGTCAGCGACACCGTACCGAACGGAACCAGTTCCCGCTTGGCGTGGAAGATGCGGGCAAAGAAACTGTCCGATATCGCCATCAGCGACAGCGCGTCGATCCGGCGTGGCACGCGGTCGCCGATCCACAGTTTTGAATAGGTCTCCACCGCGCCGGTGCCGCCACGCTTCGGCTCGCCCTCGACGAAGCGGAAATCATACTGCTTGACCCAAGGGGCAGCCACGGTCGGGTAGGGCAGGGTCTCCTCATAGGCCTTTGCGCCGGGATATTCCGCCTGCTGGTGCGACCATGAGGGCCGGCGCTCGGCGAATACCGCGGTCGCCAGCGTCGACACCTCGCCGCCGCCTTGCGACAGCTCCACACTCCAGTGCTGGCTGGAGCGGTTGGCCTTCACCAGCCGCACGTCGAGATCGAAGGTGCCTTGCGCGATCGGCGCGCAGTAGTTCACGGTCATCGCGACCGGATCGCCGGCGGCCTGCGGATGCTCCATCAGCGCACGCAGGATCGTCGCGGCGGTACAGCCGCCGAACGGGCCGACGAAGGCCCAGTAATCCTCGCTGGTCTGCCCCTGCCAGCGGCTGTCGCCGGCGGTGACTTTTGTCGCGTCGTCGAAGAGATGGGGTGTCTTGGTGAGCATGAGATTTCCTGCGGTTGGCGCAACGTAGCGCGCGGCCGCAGCTGAAGACAATGACGCCGGGGGTAATGGTTGCTCTGTCATGGTCGGGCTTGACCCGGCCATCCACGTCTTCTTGAGGCGTCATTTTGAGACGTGGATGCCCGGGTCAAGCCGGGGCATGACGAGGCTTGTTGATTCAGCGACCCGCGCGCTGCGCATCTTGCTTCTGCGTGGCCTGCGGCGAGGGCCGCACCGGCACGTGCCAGACATCCTCGGCATATTCGCGAATGGTGCGGTCGCTCGAAAACCATGCCATCCGCGCCACGTTGAGGATGCTGGCGCGGGTCCAGGCCGGAATCACCTGCCAGCGTGCGTCGACGCCACGCTGCGCTTCGTAGTAGGAATTGAAGTCGGCGGCGACCATGTAGGGATCGTGGTAGCGCAGCGCGTCCGCGATGCGGGCGAAGCGGTTGGGCTCGCCTTGCGAGAACTCGCCGTTCTCGATGGCCGCAATCGCGCGCGACAGCCGCGGCGAACGCTTGATCACGTCGGTGGCATCGAGCCCCTGCTTGCGGCGGACCATGACGTCGCCGGCCTCCATGCCGAAGATCGCGATGTTCTCGGCCCCGACATGGTCGCGGATTTCGATATTGGCGCCGTCAAGCGTGCCGATGGTCAGCGCGCCGTTGAGCGCGAGCTTCATGTTGCCGGTGCCGGAGGCTTCCATGCCGGCGGTGGAGATCTGCTCGGACAGGTCGGCGGCCGGGATGATCACCTCGGCAAGGCTGACATTGTAGTCCGGCAGGAACGCGATCTTCAGCCGTCCCTTTAGGTCGGGGTCGTTGTTGACGGTGTCGGCGACGTCGTTGATCAGCTTGATGATCAGCTTTGCGTAGTGATAGCTCGCCGCCGCCTTGCCGGCGAAGATTTTTACCCGCGGCACCCAGTTTCGGTCCGGCTCGTCCTTCATCGCCTGGTACAGCGCGACCGCCTCGACGATGTTGAGCAGCTGCCGCTTGTATTCGTGGATGCGCTTGATCTGCACGTCGAACAGCGCCGACGGATCGACGTTGGTGCCGAGCCGCTCGCCGATCAGCCGGGCCAGCACCAGCTTGTTGTGATGCTTGACGTCGCGGAAGCGTTGCTGGAAGGCGTGATCACTGGCGTGATCCTCGAGCTTCTCCAGCAGCGAGAAATCATCGAGCACCGCCTCGCCGCAGGTTTCGCGCAGCAGCGCGGTCAGCCGCGGATTGGCCAGCATCAGCCAGCGGCGGAAGGTGATGCCGTTGGTCTTGTTGGTGATGCGCGCGGGATAGAGATGGTTGAGATCGTGAAACACGGTCTCCTTCATCAGGTCGGAATGCATCGCCGAGACGCCGTTGATGCGATGCGAGCCGACGAAGGCGAGCTGGCCCATCCGCACCTTGCGGCCGCCGCGCTCGTCGATCAGCGACACCGAGGCGCGGAAGTCGATATCGCCGGGGCAGCGCGCTTCGGCCTGCGCCAGATGCTGCACGTTGATGCGGTAGATGATTTCCAGATGCCGCGGCAGCAGCCGCTCGAACAGCTCCACCGGCCAGGTCTCCAGCGCCTCCGGCAGCAGCGTGTGGTTGGTGTAGGAGAAGGTCGCGACCGTGATCTTCCAGGCTTCCTCCCAGCGGAAATTGTGCAGGTCGACGAGGATGCGCATCAACTCGGTGACGGCAAGGCTCGGATGAGTGTCGTTGAGTTGCACCGCGACCTTCTGCGCAAGGCTGCGCAACTGCCCGTCGGCGGCAAGGTGCCGCTTCACCAGATCCTGCAGGCTTGCCGAGACGAAGAAATATTCCTGGCGCAGCCGCAGTTCGCGGCCGGCGGCGCTTTCGTCGTTGGGATAGAGGAATTTGCAGATCGCCTCCGCACGCGCCTGCTCGGCATTGGCCGAGATGTAGTCGCCGCTGTTGAAGACATCGAGATTGAGCGGATCGGGCGCGCGCGCCGACCAGAGACGCAGCGCGTTGACGTGCTGGCCGCGCCAGCCGACGATCGGCGTGTCGTAGGCCATCGCCTCGACCGTCTCCGCGGGACGCCAGGTGGCGCGGTCGCGGCCGCGGTCGTCGACATGCTCGACATGGCCGCCGAAATGAACGTGATAGAGCACCTCCGGCCGCTGGAATTCCCAGGGGTTGCCGTAGGACAGCCACTCGTCGGGATACTCCTGCTGCCGGCCGTGCTGGATGATCTGGCGGAACAGGCCGAAATTATAGCGAATGCCGTAGCCGACCGCGGGGATGGCGAGCGTCGCCATGCTCTCCATGAAGCACGCCGCAAGCCGCCCGAGGCCGCCATTGCCGAGCGCGGCATCCGGCTCGCATTTACTCAGGTCCGGCAAGCCGACGCCGAGGTCGCCGAGCGCGGTCTCGAACACCGGCAGCAGGCCCATATTGTTCAGCGCGTCGCTGAACAGGCGCCCAATCAGGAATTCGAGCGAGAGGTAATAGACGCGCTTGCGGCCTTCGTCGTAACTCTGTTTGTCCGCCACCAGCCAGCGGTGCACGATACGGTCGCGTAGCGCCAGCGCGGCGGCCTTGTACCAGTCGCGCCGGGTCGCCATGCCGGCATCCTTGCCGATGGCGAGCCTGAGCTTGGCGAGGATCGCGCCCTTGATCTCGGCGAGCTGCAGTTCGTCGATCGGCTGGCCGGGCGCCGGATAGTGCTGGAGGGGTTGGTCTGACAAGCCGCTACTTCCCCGTCGTTGGAATCACACGAAAAGATACGCGTCTTGCACCGCAACGGAAACCACCGGGGTCGTTGCGGTGCATGGAACTGCCATGAATTTATGCAAGGAACGGGCCGATCCCGTGGCCTCCGTGCGGTCAAGTTTCGATGCTAGTATCGGAGCCGGAAGCCGAGCTAACGGGACATTTCAGGGAGGAATCGCGCCATGAAATTCGTCATCGAGATCGCCGCCGCGGCGCTTCTGATCGTCTGCATCAGCGCCTCCAGCGCCGCCTTCGCCGGTCCAACCGCCGACGGGCTGACCTGTTCCTTCAGCGCGCCCAAGAACGCCTCGCCCGCCGCGCGCTGTGCGGCCATCAAGCGGCAATGTGGCGGCAAGTTTTACGCGAATTATTGCGGCGACAAGTTGCTGTCGGCGGCGAACTGAAGAAGCGGAACAATCGCGCCTGACCGCCGGCGCTGCATCGCGCGGACGCTGCCTGTCACGCCGCTGCCATCAAATCAGCATAGAGGCGACGATCGGCGCACTCTCGGCCTGACGGCAGCATGACCTAATCTCTATCTTGCGCTCGCTATCGTTGCGGAAGTGGTCGCGACGACGTTCCTGAAACTGTCGGACGGATTCAGCAGGCCGTTGCCGTCAGCGGTGACCGTGCTCGGTTATGCCGTGGCATTCTATTTCCTGTCGCTGACGCTGCGCAGCCTGCCGACCGGGCTCGTCTATGCCGTGTGGTCGGGCGTCGGCGTCGTCCTGATCGCCACCATCGCCTGGGTGTTTCAGAGCCAGAGGCTCGACACGGCCGCGCTGTGCGGCATGGGCCTGATCGTCTCAGGCGTGGTCGTGATCAACCTGTTCTCCAGCGCCTCGTCGCATTGGAAGTTCGAACGCGCTAGAACGAATTAAGAACACTTTAGCAAGTCTTTGATATATCATAGTGATTCGGCGCGTTGCCGACACAATATGTATGGTCTATCCGAGCTTGTGAGGACTACATGTCCACCATTGCCTTCGATCAGTTCGCGCTCACCCGCATTGCGGACTTCGCCCGCACCCTGTCGCGGCTGCACCAGGCCTCGCGCCGGCGCAGGGATCGACGACGACCAGATCGACCGCGAATTCAACACCGTCTGCATGTCGGTGTGGGGCTACACGACCGACGACATCAGCGACGATCTGTTCTCGGTCGAGGACCACGCCTTCCTCGACGCGCTCGACGAAGCGCATGCGCGCATCTTTGCGGCCGAGCAGGGCTATGACCTCGTCGACGACAGCGGCATGCTGACCGACTGGTGGGGTTTTTGCTGGATGATTTTGGCCGAGAAGCGCGGCCTGCTGACGGCGGAAAACCGCGCTGCCGCGCGCGCGGCGATCGAGGAGAAATATCTCACCGCGCCGAACGTGATCGGCGTGATCGTGGGAAGGTGACGGCGATAGCCGCCATTCCGGGGCGCGCCTTAGTGCGAACTACGGGGGGCGATTGCACCCCTGAGAATCTCGAGCTTCCGGGTTCGATGCTGCGCACTGCCCCGGACTGACGACTGAGCTAATTCAACGCCGCGCGCTTCGCCTTGGGCTGCTCCGGCGTCTTCGGCACGCTCGCCGTCGCGGACGGCTCGCGCACTTCGGGCAATGGGCCTTCGGTCGCAATTTCCGCGCTGACGGGAGCGACCTTTATCTCGCCGAGGCGCGCGCGCACTTCGGCAGTCAGGCCGGGAAAGGACGCGACCGGCGTGAATTCGGCTGCCTGGTCGTTACCGACGCGGATGCCGGAATAGGCGACTAGCCCGCTCGTGGTGGCGAGCACATCGCCCGGCCGCAACGAGCCGTCGAGCGAGATGTCGAACGGCGCGAGCCCGCCGGGATCGCGGCCATTACAGGTACAGTCGGCACGCAGCGCCTTGCGATAGGCGAACGCGTTCTCGCTGGTGGCGTAGCGCTCGCCATTGGCCGACGAGGCGTAGTCGATATTGCTGCCGTAATAGACTTTTGTCGGGCTCGCCGGGCAGAACGCCTGGCACATCTGCGCCGGCGTTGCGGTGCCGCGCGCGGTCACCGGAAAATACTTGCCGTCGCAGCCGCGCACGCAAAAGGCGGGGCCGGAGCCGGCGACACGCGGCGCAGCCGCAGGCGGCGGGCATTGCGGATTGTTGCTGAAGGGATCGGCAAAGAAACTGGCTTGCGGCGCGGCCTGGCGGGCCTGCTGCTTCATGCCGCCGAAGAACATGTCGAACAGGCCTTCGGCGACGGCCGCATCCGGCACGGTCAGCACGGAGCCGGCAAGGACGGCGGCAGCCAGCAGCGCCCGGCGCCGCAGGGGCCGAAAAGTCAACTCGGTACGCAACGCTTACTCCACCCGACGCAACACAACACAACAGGCCGAGGCAGGAACGCACCTTCGGCAAGGATTCACCATAACGGGGGATGGTAAATGATTGATGAGTGCGAGCGGTTGCCGCGGCGCCAGTCACTTCAAGCGTTCAATGAGCGTTATCGAAACCTGGTCACCGGTTTGCTTGTTGATCGCTTTCAAGAGGGCAGCCTTGATCGGCAGTTTGTGATTACCGTCCCCGAGCGCCATAAAGGAACTCTGGAACACGACGCCATCGACGCTGGCGCGAACCTTCACCAATCCTTTCGTTCCGAAGAACTCGGACGAATGCGGCCACACCACATAGGTCCAGCCGCCAGTCGCCATGCTTTTCCGGATCTTCGCCTTAAAGGACTTGTTGAGTGCCTGTCCCATGTTTCGTCTCCCGACTGATTTCAACCAAGGACGCGGCGAGGGTGGCCATTCCGACACCGTAGGGGGGCGTCTGCGCAGAAAATTGCACCGTAGGTGCGGTTTCACTCTACCCGCCATGGCCGGGCTTGACCCGGCCATCCACGACTTGCTTGCGGGTGGTCCAAAGACGTGGATGCCCGGGTCAAGCCCGGGCATGACGACGGAGAGAGTGCGATGGGAGTGGAGGGCTCAGCCCTTCAGGAACTCACCCGCCCTGTAGAGCGAGCGGAACGGCAGGCCCGGCCTCCTTGAAGGCTTCCGTGGCGCCTTCCTCGCGGTCGACCATGGTGAAGACCAGCGCCACATTGCCGCCGGCATCGCGCACCGCCTCCACCGCCTTCAGCGCCGAGCCGCCCGTCGTGGTGACGTCCTCGACGATGACGATGCGCTTGCCGTCCAATGTCTCGCCCTTGGCGAGCCCCTCGACCGCGAGCTTCGCGCCGTGCTCCTTCGGCTTCTTGCGCACGAAGAAGGCCGCGATCGGATGGCCCTTGATCCAGGAAAGCTGCGCGATCGCACCCGCAAGCGGCACGGCGCCCATCTCGAGCCCGCCGACGAAATCGAGATTGTCGTCCTTCAGCGCCTCATAGGTCAGCTCGGCAAGCAGCGTCGCGCCTTCGGGGTCGAGCATGGTCGGCTTGAGGTTGAAGTAGAAATCGCTCTTGCGGCCCGAGGCGAGGGTGATCTCGCCGCGGCCGAACGAACGCTTGCGGATGATGTCGGCGAGGCGGGCGCGGGAGGCTGATTTGGACACGGCGCTTTCTTCCGGGGTCTTTGAGGTGGCGCAATTTATCGGCGGTTACCCGCACATTCCAGCCCGATATGGCGCCATCAACAGTGGGCAAAACGAAGCAGGCCGTTTCGGCAAAGGCCCCCCGCGTGGGCGCGCCTTGTGGCGCAGGCCGGTTCCGCGCTAGGCAAGCGCCAAACATCTGTGGGGAAACAGAAATGACCATCGAGCTCCATACCTGGAACACGCCCAACGGCCGCAAGATTTCGGTCGCGCTGGAGGAAATGGGGCTGCCCTACAAGGTGATCCCGGTGAACATCAGCAAGGGCGAGCAGATGGCGCCGTCATTCCTCGCCATCAGCCCGAACAACAAGATCCCGGCCATCGTCGATCCCGACGGCCCCGGCGGCAAGCCCGTCAGCATCTTCGAGTCCGGCGCGATCCTGCTCTATCTCGGCGAGAAGACCGGCAAATTCCTGCCCAAGCCGCTCGCCGAGCGCATCCCGGTCTATGAATGGCTGATGTGGCAGATGGGCGGTTTCGGCCCGATGCCGGGCCAGGTGCATCATTTCATTGCGCTGGAGAACGAGCAGGACCGCGCCTACGGCCTGAAGCGCTACATGGCCGAGACGCGCCGGCTCTACGATGTCCTCAACAAGCGGCTCGCAACCCGCGAATTCGTCGCCGGCGAATTGTCGGTCGCCGACTTCGCCATCCTCGGCTGGGCCTGGCGCCATCCGCGCCACAAGGTCGAGCTGAAGGATTTTCCCAATGTCGAGCGTTGGTACAACCAGCTGATGGCGCGCCCGGCCACCAAGCGCGGCATGGAAGCGAAGCTGGATTGATTCTTCCTTCTCCCCTTGTGGGAGAAGGTGGCGCGCGAAGCGCGACGGATGAGGGGTCTCTATCCGCGGCGACAGACCCCTCACCCGGCTTCATCCGCTCCGCTCGATTTCGCCACCCTCTCGCACAGGGGGAGAGGGTGCTCACTAGGCCCTTTTCGCCTCGAACGCCATTTTCACGGCAAGTCCCGCCAGCACCGTTCCCATCAGCCAGCGCTGGACCAGAAGCCAGGTCGGCCGTGTGCCGAGGAACACCGCGATCGAGCCGGCGGCGAGCGCGATCATCGCATTGACGCTGACGCTGATCGCGATCTGGATCGAGCCGAGCGCCACCGATTGGGTGAGCACGCTGCCGGACGCGGGATCGATGAACTGCGGCAGCAGCGCCAGATAAAGCATCGCGATCTTGGGATTGAGCAGGTTGGTCAGAAAGCCCATCGCGAACAATTTGCGGGGACCATCGACCTTCAGCTTTTTCACCTGGAACGGCGAGCGGCCGCCGGGCTTTAGAGCCTGCCACGCCAGCCAAAGCAGATAGGCAGCCCCGGCAAAGCGCAGCGCGTCATAGGCGTAGGGCACGGCGAACAACAGCGCGGTGATGCCGAAGGCTGCGCACAGCATGTAGAACACGAAACCAAGCGCGACGCCGCCGAGCGAGACGATGCCGGCCGCGGGTCCTTGCGTGATCGAGCGCGAGATCAGGTAAATCATGTTCGGCCCCGGCGTCAGCACCATGCCGAGCGAGACCAGAGCGAAGCCGATTAAAGCGGACGTGTGAGGCATGCGCGTGTTCTAGCGCGCGTCGCGCCGCGCTGTCATCGCGTAAATTGCACTGAGGACAATCCTATGATCGCCCTGTGGTCAGCGCAAACCAGATCGCGATCACGACCAGCGCCAGCGCGAGCAGGCGCCGAACGGTGCGGCGATTGTTGGAGGCACCGATGGTCGATTGCAGCGTGCCGGCCAGCGCGACGATGCCGGAATGGATTGCGGTTGCGACAGAGACATAGACCACGCTCAGCGTCAGCGTTTGCGACATGACCGATCCGCCGCCGGGACGGATGAATTCCGGCAGCACGGCCACATAGAAGACCGCGGCCTTCGGATTGAGCAGGTTGGTGATCAAGCCGCGGCGGAAGGCGAGCCAGGGCTGGCCGTCGGACCCGTCGGTCGCTTCAGGCGAGGTTTCACGTTCGCTGGACCACGTCTCCCAGGCGAGCCACAGCAGATAGGCGACGCCGCCCCAGCGCAGGAGGCCATAGAGCAGCGGCGAATTGTCGATAACGGTGGCAAGCCCGAGTGCAGCCACGATGCCGTAGGTCATCAGCCCGATGGCAATGCCGGCCACCGCGGCAAAGCCGGTACGCAGGCCCGACGACAGCGATAGCGCCGCCAGATACGTCATGTTCGGCCCCGGCGTGATCTCGATGATCAGCGAGGTCAGCGCAAAGGCCAGCAGCGGGTTGATATCATCCATGCGCGCGGCCTTAGCATCACTGTCCGGCCGCGGCTTTGCGCAGGCTCAATGCGCTTCGTCCCAGTTGTTCGCGGCCCGGGCATCGACCTGCAGCGGCACCGAGAGCAGCACGGCCGGAAACGGCGCGTCCTGCATGACGTGCTGCACGACCGGCAGCGTCGCCGCCACTTCCTTCTCGGGCACCTCGAAGATCAGCTCGTCATGCACCTGCAGCAGCATCTGTGCCGAGAGCTTCTTTTCGGCCAGTGCACCTTCAATCCGCGTCATGGCGCGGCGGATGATATCGGCCGCCGTACCCTGCAGACGCGCGTTGATCGCGGCGCGTTCGTTGAAGGCGCGGACCGAAGCGTTGGAAGCCTTGATCTCGGGGTAATGGCACTTGCGTCCGAACAGCGTCTCGACATAGCCGTGCTTGCGGCAGAATTCCTTGGTCTGGTCCATGTAATCGCGGATGCCGGGGAAGCGCTCAAAGTACTTCTTGATGTAGGCGGAGGCCTCTTCGCGGGCGATGCCGAGCTGGTTGGCGAGGCCAAACGCCGAGATGCCGTAGATGATGCCGAAATTGATCGCCTTCGCCCGGCGGCGCACCTCGCCCGGCATGCCCTTGATCGGCACCCCGAACATTTCGGACGCAGTCATCGCGTGAATGTCGAGCCCGTCGCGGAACGCTTGCCGCAGCACCGGCACGTCGGCGATCTCCGCAAGCAGCCGCAGCTCGATCTGCGAATAGTCCGCCGACACCAGCTTGTGGCCGGGGGTTGCGATGAACGCACGGCGGATCTTGCGGCCGTCCTCGGTGCGAACCGGGATGTTCTGCAGGTTCGGCTCGTTCGACGACAGCCGGCCCGTGGTCGTTGCGGCCAGCGCGTAGGTCGTGTGTACGCGATGGGTCTGCGGATGCACGTAAGTCGGCAGCGCGTCGGTATAGGTCGATTTCAGTTTCGAGACCTGGCGCCACTCCAAAATCTTCTTCGGGAATGCGTGGCCCTGTTCGGCGAGCTCGTCGAGCACCTGCGCCGAAGTCGACCACGCGCCAGTCTTGGTCTTGCTGCCGCCAGGCAGTCCCATCTTGCCGAAGATGATGTCGCCAAGTTGTTTGGGGCTGCCGACGTTGATCGGCTCGCCCGCGATCTCCTGGATCTCGGCCTCTACCCGCGCCGCGGTCTGGGCGAAATCGCCCGACAGGCGCGACAGCACCTGGCGGTCGATCGAGATGCCGCGCCGCTCCATCCGCGCCAGCACCGAGATCAGCGGCCGTTCCAGCGTCTCATAGACTGCATTCATGCGCTCGGCGACAAGCCGCGGCTTCAGCACGCGCCACAGGCGCTCGATCATGTCGGCATATTCGGCGGAATATTCAGCCGCCTTGTCGATCGCGACCTGGTCGAAGGTGAGCTTGCCCTTGCCGCTGCCGACCAGCGCGCCGTAATCGACCACAACATGATCGAACCAGCGCGAGGCCAGCGCATCCAGCGCATGCGAGTTGCGCCCGGCGTCGAGCGCATAGGACATCAGCTGCACGTCGTCATGGTTGCGCAGCGTGATGCCGTGCTGCGCCAGCGCGACCGCCGTAAACTTGATGTTGAAGCCGAGCTTGAGGACGCCCGCGGATTCCAGCAACGGCTTTAACGCGGCGAGCGCGTCGGCCGCCTTGATCTGGTCCGGCGCCAGCCCTGCATCGAACAGGCCCGCGCCGCCGCCGGACTGCTTGTGGCCGAGCGGAATATAGGCGGCATCGTTCGGCGCCAGCGCCAGCGCGAGGCCCGAAATTTCCGCCTGCATCGGATCGATCGAATCCGACATCGCGTCGATCACGAAGTGGCCGGCGTCTGTAACGCGGGCGATCCAGGCCTTGAGCGCATCGAGGCTGCGGATGGTCTGGTACTTCTTGCGCTCGATCGGGATTTTCTTGATCGCGTCGGCCCGCGCCTCTGCCAGCGAAACCGGCGTGCCCTTGAGGCTTGCGGATTTGTCCTGCCTGTCGGCGGATTTCTTCGCCGCAGGGAGCGGCGTGTCGCCGGGAAACAGGTCGCCGGTGGCATCGGCGGATTTCGTCCTTGTCAGGCGCGGCGGCGGCTCCGCCCTTGTTGCCGGCATCGGCTTCGACATTGGCCGGATCGATCTGCGAATACTCCGCCACGCGGCGGGTGAGGGTGGAAAATTCCATCACCTTCAAGAACGCGATCAGCTTGCGCGCATCGGGTTCGTGCACGGCGAGATCGTCGATCGGCACTTCGAGATCGACCTTGTCATCGAGCAGCACGAGCTTTCGCGAGATGCGCGCCTTCTCGGCATTCTCGAGCAGCGCCTCGCGCCGCTTCGGCTGCTTGATCTCGCCGGCGCGGAACAGTAGCTGCTCCAGGTCGCCATATTCGACGATCAACTGGGCCGCGGTCTTGATGCCGATGCCGGGCACGCCAGGCACGTTGTCGGTGGAATCGCCGGCCAGCGCCTGCACTTCGACCACCTTCTCCGGCGGTACGCCGAACTTCTCGATCACCTCGGGGATACCGATGCGGCGATCCTTCATGGTGTCGTACATCACGACCTTGTCGGTCACGAGCTGCATCAGGTCCTTGTCTGAGGACACGATGGTCGTGGTTGCGCCCTGTTCGCTGGCCAACCGCGCATAGGTCGCAATCAGGTCGTCGGCCTCAAAGCCGCCCTGTTCCAGGCAGGGCAAATCAAAGGCACGCACGGCGTCTCGGATCAGGCCGAATTGCGGGATCAGGTCATCCGGGGCAGGGGGCCGATGCGCCTTGTAATCGGGATAGAGCTTGTTGCGGAAGGTAACCTCGGACTTGTCGAACACGATGGCCAGATGCGTCGGCCGGTTGTCGGGCGGCATGTCGCGGAGCAGCTTCCACAGCATGTTGCAGAAACCGAGCACCGCGTTGACCTGCAGCCCGTCGGATTTGCGAGTTCAGCGGCGGCAGCGCGTGATAGGCGCGGAAGATATAGGAGGAACCGTCCACCAGGAACACGTGGTCGCCCTTGGCAAGGGACTTTGCGGCGACGGCTTTTGCGGCCGGTTTGGATTCTGTCTTGGGGGCTGTTTTCGGCATGGCCGAAACTTAGGGATTTTTGCGCGAATTGACAGCCTTGACCGGCAAATTTTGGCCTTGTCCCCGCTGTCATCACCCGCGAAAGCGGGTGATCCAGTATTCCAGAGACGCTTGTGTTTGGACCGAGAGGTCGCGGCGTACTGGATCGCCCGGTCAAGCCGGGCGATGACAGATGGGGTAGACGAAATCTACTCCGCCGCCTGCAGCAGGGCGCCGGGCTTCTTCGGCGCGATCCAGAACGCATCTGGGCGTTCGAACAGGAAATGGGCGTGCACGGCGAGCGCCGCGCGCCAGATCGCGAGCGCCCCGGCAACACCTGCGATGGTGACGATCAGTGAGACGAGGCCGATGTCGCCGATCAGGCCGGTCTTGAGAAGCAATGTCCGTGTTGCGGCCATCGGCAGGAAGAAGGCGAGATAGATCACGATGGAGTGCTCGCCGCAGTAGCGCAGGAAGTCGAACCAGCGCATGCGCGCCAGCAGCGTGCCGACGACGATGACGGCACCGGCGCCGGCAAGGCCCAGCGCCAGCGAGACCAATGGGAGGTCGCTGTAACCAAGTTCGACCAGCGCGCCGTTGACCAGCGCCCACAACGCGAGCCCAATGATCGCCAGCACCGGATTGCCGCGCGCGCGATCGGACAGCGCGAACACATATGACGCCAGCCAGTAGCCGGCAAAGAAATAGACGAAGCGCGCGCAGAACTCGTCGATGACGGTCCAGGTGGTCGCGACATGCGCCATCTCAAGCGCGGCGGCACGGCGAAGATCGCAAGCGGCGGGATTCGACGTGTCAGTTTTGTGACAACGAAGAAGACCGGCAACAGATAGATGAACCACAGCGTGCCGAACGGCTCGATGAATGATTCGAGGTACAGATATCCGGCGTGCTGCCAGCTCGTCTCGGTGGCGAAGGCCGGCGCCTTGAAACCGAACTGGATCGTCACCCACAAAAGATAGAAATAGGCGAAGTGCACCACCTTGCGGTCGAGATAGGTGCGCCAGTCGCGGTCGATCACGAGGCTGAGGAAAAGCCCTGAAATCAGAAAGAAATCCGGCATCCGGAACGGCTTTGCGAATGCCACCAGCGCATGCATGAAACCGGTCTGGCCGCTTGCCGCCTCGACCCCCAGCACCGAATGCATCATCACGACCATGACGATGCAGATGCCCTTGGCATAGTCGACCCAATCGACGCGGTGGCCCGCCGCAGGTGCGGGGCGATCGATGGCGGCGGATGTGCCGTTAATAGTCATCACTGTCCTGTTTCGGCGCGGCGAGGGCGCATCATCGGCCGGATCGGTTGCTTTCTCCTTTATTCATACAAATGACGTGCCGATTTTTGCGGAACCGGCCCCTTCCCTTGGACCAGCGAATTTCCTAAGACGCGAGCGCGTTAACCATCGAAGAGCAGGTCTTTCCATGCGAATTGCCATGATCGGCACGGGCTATGTCGGACTGGTGTCCGGCGCCTGCTTTGCGGATTTCGGTCACGAGGTCGTGTGCGTGGACAAGGATGCGGACAAGATCGCAGCGCTTGCGCCGCGGCGAGATCCCGATCTTCGAGCCCGGGCTTGATGCGCTGGTAGCCGACAATGTGAAGGCAAAGCGGCTCGATTTCACGACCGACCTGAAAGGTCCCGGTGGCGGAAGCCGACGCCGTGTTCATCGCGGTCGGCACGCCGTCGCGGCGCGGCGATGGCCATGCCGATCTGAGCTATGTCTACGCCGCCGCCCGCGAGATCGCGGAAGCGCTCTCGGGCTTCACGGTGGTCGTGACCAAATCGACCGTGCCGGTCGGCACCGGCGACGAGGTCGAGCGGCTCATCCGCGAGGTCAATCCGAAGGCCGACTATGTCGTCGCCTCCAATCCGGAATTCCTGCGCGAGGGTGCGGCGATCCGCGACTTCAAATTCCCCGACCGCATCGTGGTCGGCACCTCCGACGAGCGGGCGCAGAAAGTGCTCGGCGACGTCTACCGGCCGCTGTCGCTGAACCAGGCGCCGATGATGTTCACGGCGCGGCGCACCGCGGAGCTGATCAAGTACGCCGCCAACGCCTTCCTCGCCACCAAGATCACCTTCATCAACGAGATGGCTGATCTTGCCGAGAAGGTCGGCGCCGACGTGCAGGAGGTCGCCCGCGGCATTGGCCTGGACAACCGCATCGGCGGCAAGTTTTTGCATGCCGGCCCCGGCTTCGGCGGCTCGTGCTTCCCCAAAGACACCCGCGCGCTGGTCAAGATCGCTCAGGACCACGACGTGCAGCTTCGCATCGTCGAGGCGGTGTTTGAACGTCAACGACAACCGCAAGCGGGCGATGTCGCGCAAGGTCGCCAACGCCGCCGGCGGCAGCCTGCGCGGCAAGACGGTGGCCGTGCTGGGGTTGACCTTCAAGCCCGACACCGACGACATGCGCGAGGCGCCGTCGATCCCGCTGGTGACGGGCCTGCTCGACATGGGCGCGAAAGTACGCGCGCACGATCCGGTCGGCATGGCGCAGGCGCGCAAGGAGCTGCCTGATATCGAGTATGTCGACGACCCCTATGATTGCGTGAAGGGCGCCGATGCCATGGTGGTGGTGACCGAATGGGTGCAGTACCGCACGCTTGATCTCGCGCGGCTGAAGGCAGATCATGGCGCAGCCGGTCGTCGTTGACCTGCGCAACATCTACCGTCCTGCCGATATGGAAGCCCACGGTTTTACCTACGAAAGCGTCGGCCGCGCGCCCGAACCGAAAGTGTGACCACTCGACCATTGGTAATGTTGTCATGCCCGGGCTTGACCCGGGCATCCACGTCTTACTTGATCAGCCCGAAATAAGACGTGGATGGCCGGGACGAGCCCGGCCATGACGGATGGATAGAACCTTTGCCGCGCAGTTTCGACACACCCTTGCCGATCGACGCCGTCCTCGACGAGCTCGCAAGCACGCTCAGCCGTCGCAACACGGCGGTGCTGGTCGCGCCGCCCGGCGCCGGCAAGACCACGCGTGTGCCGCTGGCGCTGCTCGACGAACCCTGGGCCAGGGGCAAAAAGATCATCGTGCTGGAGCCGCGGCGCATCGCCGCGCGCGCCAGTGCGGAGCGAATGGCGAAGACGCTTGGCGAACGCGCGGGCGAGACCGTCGGCTACCGCGTTCGCTTCGGCTCAAAGGTGTCGCGCGCGACGCGGATCGAGGTCGTTACCGAGGGCATCTTCTCGCGCCAGATTCTCGACGATCCCGAACTGGACGGCGTTGCTGCCGTGCTGTTCGACGAATTCCACGAGCGCTCGCTCGATGCTGATCTCGGTCTCGCGCTGGCGCGCGACGCGCAGACGGGGCTACGCGAGGATTTGCGTATCCTGGTGATGTCGGCAACGATCGACGGCGCGCGGATCGCAAGCCTGTTGGGCGATGCGCCCGTCGTCGCGAGCGAAGGCCGCGCCTTTCCGGTCGAGACGCGTTACCTCGGCCGCAAACCCGACGTGCCGCTGGAGCGGCAGATGGCGGAGGCCGTCGCAAGTGCGCTGCGCGCCGATCCCGGTTCGGTGCTGGCGTTCCTGCCGGGCGCCGCGGAAATCCGCCGCACCGAGAATTTTTTGCGCGAGCGCGTGCAGGACGCATCGGTCGAGATCGTGCCGCTGTTCGGCGCGCTCGATGCATCCGTGCAGGATCGGGCGATTGCGCCGGCGCCAAAGGGCATGCGCAAGGTGGTGCTGGCGACCTCGATCGCCGAGACCTCGCTGACGATCGAGGGCGTGCGCATTGTCGTCGATTCCGGCGTGGCGCGGGTGCCGCGCTATGAGCCGGACATCGGTCTCACGCGGCTCGAGACCGTGCGCGCCTCGCGCGCTGCCGTCGACCAGCGCCGCGGCCGCGCCGGCCGCACCGAGCCCGGCGTCTGTTACCGGCTGTGGGACGAGCCGCAGACGGCGTCGCTTGCCGCCTACACCCAACCGGAGATCCTCTCAGCCGATCTTTCCTCGCTGGTGCTCGACCTCGCGCAATGGGGTGTCGCCGATCCCGCAAGCCTCGCCTTTCTCGATCCGCCGCCGGCGCCGGCGTGGAAGGAGGCCAAAAACCTGCTGCATGAGCTCGCGGCGCTCGATGCCGACGGCCGTATCACCGCCGAGGGCAAGAGCCTGCGCGCGCTGGCGCTGCCGCCGCGGCTCGCGCGCATGATCGTCGACTCCAACAGGTTCGGCGCGGGGCAGCAGGCGGCCGAGATCGCCGCCATCCTCACCGAGCGCGGGCTTGGCGGCGACGGCGCCGATCTCGACGCGCGGCTCGACCAGTTCCGCCGTGACCGGTCGCAGCGCGCCTCAAGTGCGCGCGATCTGGCGCGCCGCTGGGCACAGCAGGTGGCTTCAGCCGAGAAGCCGCAAGGCGAGGGCGATCTCTCCACCGGCGTGATGCTGGCCTTTGCCTTTCCCGACCGCGTCGCGCGCAACCGCGGCAATGGCAGCTTTGTGCTTGCCAATGGCCGGGGTGCGGCGGTCGAGCAGACCTCGTCGCTGGCGCGTGCGCCCTATATCGCCGTCGGCGAATTGACCGGCACCGCGGCAAGCGGGCGCATCCTGCTCGCGGCGCCGATCGCGCAGGACGAGATCGAGCATCATTTCGCCGACCAGATCGAAACCGCTGAGGAAATCACCTTCGACCGCGGCGCCATGGCGTTGCGGGCGCGCCGCCGGCGCACGCTGCACGCCGTCACTCTGTCGGAAGCACCTCAGGCGCTGTCGCCCTCGGCGGAGACGGCGAAGATTTTTGCGGATGGCCTGATCGCCGCCGGCCTCGACAAACTGCCGTGGTCGAAGCCGCTCAAGCAGTGGCGTGACCGCGTGATGTTCCTGCGCAAGGCGGAAGGCGCGGACTGGCCCGATCTGTCGGATGCTGCGCTCGCGGCGACCAGCGACGATTGGCTGGTGCCGGCGCTCTATGACAAGGCGTCGCTGAAGGATTTGTCGGCAGGCGATCTCTCCGACGCCCTGATGAACAGGCTGCCATGGGAATTGCGCGTGCGGCTGGAGCGCGAGGCGCCGACCCATTTCGAGGCGCCGACCGGCACCATGCTTGCGATCGACTATGAGGCCGAGCAGGGCCCGACCATTGCGGTGCGTTTGCAGGAATTGTTCGGGCTCAACACTCACCCCTCTGTCGCCAGGGGCGCCGTGCCGCTGGTGCTCGAATTGCTGTCGCCTGCGCAGCGGCCGGTGCAGGTGACGCGCGACCTGCCGGGATTTTGGCGCGGCAGTTATGCCGCCGTCCGTTCCGACCTCCGAGGCCGCTATCCTCGGCATCCCTGGCCGGAGGACCCGGCCAGCGCCATGCCGACGCGGCGGGTCAAGCCGCGCGGCACTTGAACGCAATCCGTTAACGGTTCGCTCATCCTTTTCGCCAAAATGGCGGACTCCAGTCCCGCGGTTTAGTCGCGGTTTGGCTGACGGCGTGGTGATATCGCCGGGATTGCGTAAACCGTGTGAGTGGCGTCGTGCGTAACATCATGATTTTTGCGGCCGCAATGGTCGGCGCTGGCGTCTACATGGCCCAGATGGCGGACGAAAAGATGTCGCGCGCTTCTGCGCATGCCAATGCCCCGCGCAAGGCCGCCGTTGAAGCGCCCGCGCCCTCCGCCGGCCGGACCTTAAGCATTCCCCGCGACGCCCGCGGCCATTTCCAGACCGACGCACGCATCGACGGCCAGCGTATCGACTTCATGGTCGACACAGGAGCTTCGGTCGTCGCGCTCAACGAAAAATCCGCCGCGCGCTTCGGCCTGCGTCCCCTGCGCAGCGACTACAACGCCACCGTCAACACCGCCAACGGCACCATCAAGGCCGCGCGCACGCGCATCGCCATGATGGAGGTCGGCGGCCTCATCGTTCGCGACGTCGACGCCATGGTGCTGCCCGACGAAGCGCTGTCGGAAAACCTGCTCGGGCTTTCCTTCCTGTCCCGCCTGAAGCGTTTTGAGTACGCCAACGGCCGGCTGGTGCTGGAGCAATAGGCCCTTAGTTGCCAATCCATCTGTATGCCTGAAGGCCTTAAGCGTATTTGTTGAAAACTCGCGTTCGGGCTTCTCAATTGAGTTTGGATTAGGGTTGCGGAGTTCACCTCCACGCACCGACTAGTTTCTGAAACACAGAATTCAGTTTTTCCCGTTGCTTGGTCGATTTTCCAGGAGCCGAACACGGGTAATCCGCCAAACCTGTTTGACATCCCTCCCCGCACGGTTGGTCCTTGACCGGCCGGACCCTGCGGAAAGCCGAGCCTCTCGGTGCATTCACCGCTGAGTTGCTCAGTCTTGGCGTCGAGCACCGCGGTGCAGTGATGGAGTTTCTTGTTCTTGTGGTCGAGGCGCTCGGCAGCATAATGGTTTGCTCCAGTCTCCACAGTCGCAAAGTCAGAAAAAATTTCGTAGTCCGCAGCCAGCCCAACCGTCGCCGTCACGGTCAGCGAAAGCGCGAGTGTCCCAGTCTTCAGAAGTTTCATAGAACTCGGCGCGCACGACCAGATGCACATATCAACCTGCCCCTCTGCGGGAAGCCGCCGAAAATGACGAAGGCGGACATGGAGCATCGAGAGGCAACCAGCGTAGCCAGACACATGACATTAAGGAGGCGGATAGCCATGAAGATCATCTCTTGGGCGAGGCCAGTCCGTGCGACTGTCAACGCCAAAAGGTCGCGCCGATAGGCTGCGATAGTAAGCTGAATGGAGGCGAATTTTAGGTTGTCGGCCTTGGCGACATATCCCGTTGCCGCATAGCCTGTCGGTAACAGACAGGCGAACTTAGCCCTCGTAGAGTTTGCCCCGCCGGGGTTATGGTACAGGGGCTAGTAGCCCTTGTACTCCCTGGCGCGTAGGCCGGTTGGATCACTTTCATCCGGGGTCGCTACCAACAGACCAGTTGGATCGGCGTGGGTGATTGTTGCCAACAGGTCGCTGCCGGGTGCTGAGAACGTCAGCGTACGTCCATAAACCCCACGGAAATTCGTGTGGTTGGCGTTGTCAGTCGCAGTGATCGTGAGGTTACCCTTGGCAGTCGTAACCCGAGGGCCTTCTGGTGGGGCGCCAGTCGAGTTTTTTCCATAATAATAGCTGTCAACCCTACCGGTTTCTTTTTCTATCAAGGCATCTAGAACGCCGCCTGCAGCCGGCGCACCGGCATCGGGTGGACCGGCTCCCGTTGCCGGCGGTTTGGACGCTTCGCCCGTCCACCGAATTTAATCGCCACAAAGCGGCTGTCCTGCCTTCCGTTGCGCCAGCGCATTCGCTATGGCTGCGGGGCATTGCTGCATTGACGAGGCCTTTCCAGATGTTTCCCAAGCCGAAATCCGTGCTGGTTCCCAATACCTATGCCTATAAATCCGAGCCGATGGTGAAGGCGACCGGCTTTCGCGAATACGACGCGCGCTGGCTGTTCGGCAAGGAAATCAACCTGATGGGCATTCAGGCGCTCGGCATGGGGCTGGGCGCGCTGATCTCGGAACTCGGCGCCAAGCAGGAGATCGTCACCGCCCACGATTTTCGCAGCTACTCCGCCTCGATCAAATACGCGCTGATCTCCGGCCTGCTCGCTTCCGGCTGCAAGGTGCACGACATCGGGCTTGCGATGACGCCGATGGCCTATTTCGCGCAGTTCGATCTCGACGTGCCCTGTGTGGCCATGGTGACGGCCTCGCACAACGACAATGGCTGGACCGGCGTGAAGATGGGCGCCAACCGCCCGCTCACTTTCGGCCCCGATGAGATGACGCGGCTGAAGGAGATCGTGCTCAACGCCGATTTCAAGAACAAGGTGGGCGGCTCCTACGAGTTTCATGAAAACTTTCCGGCGCGCTACATCGCCGATCTCACCAACCGCCCGAAGCTGAAGCGCAAGCTGAAGGTCGTGGTGGCCTGCGGCAACGGCACCGCCGGCGCGTTCGCGCCGCAGGTGATGGAGAAGATCGGCTGCGAGGTGGTCCCGCTCGACACCGAGCTCGACCACACCTTCCCGAAATACAATCCGAACCCGGAAGACATGGAGATGCTGCACGCGATCCGCGACGCGGTGCTGCAGCACAAGGCCGATGTCGGCCTCGGCTTCGACGGCGACGGCGACCGCTGCGGCGTGGTCGACAACACCGGCGAGGAGATCTTTGCCGACAAGGTCGGCGTCATGCTGGCGCGCGACATGTCGGCGATCCACAAGGATGCGCAGTTCGTGGTCGACGTGAAATCGACCGGCCTCTTCATCACCGATCCCGTGCTGCAGAAGCAGGGCGCGAAGACGACCTACTGGAAGACCGGCCATTCCTACATGAAGCGCCGTACCCATGAGCTCGGCGCGCTGGCGGGTTTTGAGAAGTCGGGCCACTTCTTCTTCAACAAGCCGTTCGGCCGCGGCTATGACGACGGCCTCGTCTCGGCGCTAGCCGTTTGCGACATGCTCGATCGTGCGCCCGGCAAGTCGATGGCGGATCTCAAGAACGCGCTGCCAAAAACCTGGTCGTCGCCGACCATGTCGCCGCACTGCACGGACGAAGCCAAATACGGCATCGTCGACACGGTCGTGAAGCATTTCGAGGCGGCGAAGGCCAAGGGCGACAAGGTCGCCGGCCAGGCGATCCGCGATCTCGTCACCGTCAACGGCGTGCGCGTCACCGTCGAGGACGGCAGCTGGGGGCTGATCCGCGCCTCCTCCAACAAGCCGGAGCTGGTGGTCGTGGTGGAAAGCCCGGTCAGCGAACAGCGCATGCGCGACCTGTTCGAGGCGATGGATTCGGTGCTGCGCACCCATCCCGAAGTCGGCGAGTACAATCAGAAGATTTGAGCGAGACATCGGAGCGACGTACGCTCGCTCGTGTCACACCAACGCCTGTCACGCCCGCTTAAGCGGGGCATCCAGTATGCCGCGGCTTCTCGGCTGAATCACTGTTGTCTCTGGAATACTGGGTCGCCCGGTCGAGCCGGGCGACGACGGCAGTGAGTGGGAGACAACTCGCCTTACGCCGCCGGCACCGGCAGCGCGGTCACCGACTTGATCTTCTCCATCGCAAAGCGCGAGGTGACGTTCTTCAGCGGCACCGCGCTGATCAGCTTCTTGTAGAAGACATCATAGCTTGCCATGTCGGCCACCACGACGCGCAGCATGTAGTCGACGTCGCCGGCCATGCGATAGAATTCCATCACCTCGGGCATGGCGCTTACGGCGTTGGCGAATTGGCGCAGCCACGCTTCCGAATGGTCGGCACTCTCGACCGAGACGAACACGGAAATCCCGAGGCCGATCTTGTTCTGGTCGACCAGCGCCACCCGGCGCAGAATCACGCCATCGGCCTCCAGCCGCTGGATACGCTTCCAGCAGGGGGTCGAGGACAGTCCGACGCGGTCGCCGATCTCGGCAACCGAGAGTGAGGCGTCCTCCTGCAGCACGGTCAGGATCTTGCGGTCGATGGCATCAAGCCGGCGGTTGGGTTCATGGAGCGGGATGGCGGCTGCGGTGTCGGACATGAGAAGAAAGTTCCATATGAGGGGTCTGTAACCCTCATATAGAGAAAAATCTTCTCAAGCAAGGGGTGTTGAACGCAACCTCAGGGCCGGCCCGCTTCCTGGGCCTGGCCCAAAAGTTCTGTGACTTCAGCGCGTTGTGGGGCGGCGAAGGCGCCCCCGAACCGCGTGCATTTCAGCGCTGCAGCAGCGGAGGCGAATCGCAGCGCCTGGCGCAGCTCCTGGCCCTCGGTGATGGCAAGCGCAAAGGCGCCGTGAAAGACGTCACCGGCGCCCAGCGTATCCACGGTGTGGACCGGGAAAGCCGGGGTCTCCTGCAACTGGCCGTGTTCATCCAGCCAGATCGTGCCGCGGGCCCCGCGGGTGCCCGCGAGGAACGACTTCGTCAGTCTGGCGACCTTCTTCAATGCCTCCCCGTCATCGCTCTCGTCGGCGGTCTCCTGCAACGGCTCGCTGGAGAACACCAGATGCGTCGAGGCGTTCAACAGCCCCTCGCGTAACGACATCGCGCGGTCGACGTCGACGATCACGGGAATGCCGCGCCGCACAGCCTCCGCGCAGAGTTCGGTGCAGAACTCGGCGCAGCGGCTTTCGGTGAGGATGGCCTGGCAATCGTCCAGCAGCGTGTTGGCATCGGGCAGTTTCACCTTCCACAGTTCTGGATCGCGGAAGGTGACGATGGTGCGCTCGCCGGAAGTATCGATCATGACCGCCGATATCGGCGTCACCAGGCCGGGCATGTGAATGAGATGTGTGGTGTCGATCCCCTCATGTGCCATCTGGTCGAAGATGAAGCGACTGGAGGTCTCGCGCACGTCACCCATCGGTCCGCAGATCGAGGCGCGGCCGCCGAGCCGCACGATCCCGATCGCGGCATTGAGCGCGTTGCCGCCGCAGATTTCGTCGAAACCGGTCGCGTTCTCCTTGGATCCGCGCGCGGGAACGCCGGGGGTTTTGAAGGCGAGGTCGCGCACCGGCATGCCGATGCAGAGGATACGGGGCGGGATTTTCGGCGCCTTGGCCTGAAAGTTCATGCGTGGGTCCGTCATGTCCGTTCAAGGTCCTTAGCTAATGGGGCAAGACGCGCGATGGTTCCCTGCTATGCGCCTCCAGCCGTTCCGCCATGCAGCCACTGGCCGATCAAATGATGGGCAATTGCGAAGGGATGCGCGGCAAACAGGCCGTCGGGATGCTGGCGCTTGTGCATGAGGATCAATTCCTCGCGGTCGAACCAGCGCGCATCCTCGAGCTCGGTGCGATCGACAACGATGTCCTCGGTAATGGCGCGCGCGGTGCATCCGATCATCAGCGACGACGGATAGGGCCAGGGCTGTGTCATGTAGTAATTGACATCAGTGACGCGGATGCCGGATTCCTCGAAGATTTCGCGGCTAACGGCGTCTTCGATGGTCTCTGCCGCTTCGACAAATCCTGCGAGACAGGACCACATGCCGGGCATGAACTGCTTCTGCCGGCCGAGCAGTGCCTTCTCGCCCGAACTCACGAACATGATCACGACGGGGTCGGTGCGCGGGAAATGCTCGGCCTTGCAGCTCGTACATTCACGCTTCCAGCCGCCTTCCTTCATCGACGTGCGCGCGCCGCAATTGGCGCAAAACCCGTGGCGCTGATGCCAGCCCACCAGCGATTTCGCCATCGCAATCGCCGACAATTGCTCCAGCGGCACCAGGCCCTGCATCGCCATGCCGCGCAATTCCGTCACCGCGACATCGTTGCGGCCGATCAGCTTTTCCGCAGCGGCCGGCGCAATGCCCATGCCGAACACCGGAGCGCCGTCGCGCAGGCCCAGAAAGATGGTGCCGGGATTGGCGCCGAAGCCCAGCGCCTCCTTGATCGAGAGCAGCGCGCGGGGGCCGCTCTCTTCCTGCTTCATCAAGAGCGAGTCGCGGTAGACCACGTAGGCGCGGGCATTCTGCTGGCCCTCAAGCGCAAACAGTTTTTCGTCATTGGTGCGCAGATGCGCGGCGCGATCGAGCACATGTGTGACGAAGGCCGGCTTACCCAACGGATATGCGTCAAATGCGGACATTTCTTGTTCTCAACTCTTCTTCTCAACCTAGCCAGATTTTGCGGCGAAGCGCGCCGATGAAATTTTGAACCTCTTCCGCGTCATGGGCGAGCGGCGGCACCACGCCCCACACCGGGCGCGGCCAGGCGGCATCGTTCGCACGGCGGCCGATGATATGGACGTGGAGTTGCGGCACGACATTGCCGAGCGCTGCGATGTTCAGCTTGTCGCATTTGGTAATTTCCTTCAGCGCCCGAGCGACGCGCGAGGTCTCGGTCATCAACTGCGCCTGCTCGACCTCGTCGAGATCGATGATCTCGACTGCGCCCTCGCGGCGCGGCACCAGCAACAGCCAGGGGTAATTGGCATCCTTGATGACGAGCACGCGGCAGAGCGGCAGGTCGCCGATGTCGATGGTGTCGTTCTTGAGCTGGGAGTGCAGCGACCAGGCGGCGGGCATTATTGGTTCTCGGTGGTTCCCGTAAGGTTGCAGAGACTTGACCCGCGAACAACACCCCGTCATGCCCGGCTTTATGCCGGGCATCCACGCCTTTTTTGCATGGCCTGAAAGGCGCTCCAGACCGCTTGCTTTCCGGCTCTTTTGGCCCCAAATAGGGACCGGGAGATTGGCGGTGGACGAGCCACTCGCCAACCGGGTCAGGTCCGGAAGGAAGCAGCCCTAACGAGGTCCGGATCGGGTCGCTCGTCAGTCTCCTACCTGTTTTTCCGAGCGAATCGTGCTGGAATGCGGCGCTGCCGCCCTGGCGCCGGGTTTTGCTCCTTTCCGCAATCAGGCGAAACGAGACCATTCAATTGCGGATCGACCGATGACCGACGCTGACGCTCCCCCCGAGGAACAAGGCGGCTTCGATCTCGGCGCTGGGCGCGACGCCGCCAAGCCCTATCGCGTGCTGGCGCGCAAATACCGGCCCTCCAGTTTTGACGATCTGATCGGCCAGGAGGCCATGGTTCGCACCGTCTCGAACGCATTCGAGACCGGGCGGATTCCGCAGGCCTGGATCCTCACCGGCGTCCGCGGGGTCGGCAAGACCACCACCGCCCGCATCCTCGCCCGTGCGCTGAATTACGAATTGCCCGACGGCTCCGTGAAGGGGCCGACCATCGCGATGCCGAAACTCGGCGTGCACTGCCAGGCCATCATGGAAAGCCGGCACATGGACGTGCTGGAGATGGACGCGGCGTCCCACACCGGCGTCGACGATGTGCGCCAAATCAATGACAGCGTGCGCTATGCACCGGCCAGCGCCCGCTACAAGGTCTACATCATCGACGAAGTCCACATGCTCTCGACGGCGGCGTTCAATGCCTTCCTGAAGACGCTGGAGGAGCCGCCGGAGCACGCCAAGTTCGTGTTCGCCACCACCGAGATCAGGAAAGTCCCCGTCACCGTGCTGTCACGCTGCCAGCGCTTTGACCTGCGCCGCGTCGAGGCCGATGTGCTGATGGCCCACCTCTCCAATATCGCGAAGAAGGAAGGCGTCGAGGTCGAGGCGGAAGCGCTCGGCGTCATCGCGCGTGCCGCGGAAGGCTCGGTGCGAGATTCGCTCTCGCTGTTCGACCAGGCTATCGCGCATGCCGCAGGCGTTGTGCGCGCCGATGCGGTGCGGCAAATGCTCGGGCTTGCCGACCGCACCCGCGTCATCGACCTCTTTGCGAAGCTCGCCGGTGGCGATATCGCGGGCGCCTTCAAGGAATTCCGCGAACAGTATGACGTCGGCGCCGATCCGATCGTGGTGTTGTCGGATCTTGCCGAATTCGTCAATTTCGTCACCCGCGTGAAGATCGTGCCGGCGACGGCCGACAATGTCGCCTTTGGCGAGACCGAACGCGTGCGCGCGCGGGAGTTCGCCGCAAAGCTCTCGATGCGCGTGCTCTCGCGGATGTGGCAGATGCTGCTGAAGGGCATCACCGAGGTGCAGACCGCAACACGGCCGGCTGCCGCCGCCGAAATGGTGCTGGTGCGCATCGCTTATGTTGCCGATATGCCGACACCGGACGAAGCGATCCGGATGATCGAGCAGAACGGCGGATCATCGGCCAGCGTCTCGGGCGCAAGCGCGGCGCCACGCAGCACGCCGTCGTCGCCGGTTGCCTCGATGCTCGTCGTCGACCCCGCGTGCCGCTTCTGCCGGGTCGCGCACAAGCGCGGAAGCTTCCGCCCGCCCGCAGCCGATGGCGAGCAGCGAACCGCAATCGGCGCCGGCCCTGCGCATTTCAAGCTTTCCGCAGCTGGTCGCGCTTGCCGGCGAGAAGCGCGATCTCCTGACCAAGACCGCGCTCGAAGCCGACGTGCGGCTGGTGCGCATCGAAGACGGCCGGATCGAACTCGCGCTGGAGGCGCACGCCTCGCGCGGCCTCGTCAACGATCTCTCGCGCAAGCTCGAACAGTGGACCGGGCGGCGCTGGACCGTCATCGTGTCGAACGAAGCCGGCCAGCCGACCATTCGTTCGCAAAATCTTGCCGAAAGGAGCCAGCGCGAGCGTGCCGCCGAGGCCGACCCGCGGGTGCAGGAGGTGCTGGCGCGCTTTCCCGGCACCAAGGTCGTCGAGGTGCGCCGCCTTGCCGCGGAGCCGCCTGAATCGGATATTATCACTGAGGACCCCGCCGAGATTCCCGACAGCGATGACGACTGACCGACAAGGACGACGCAATGGCTGATTTCCTCGGCATGATGAAGCAGGCAGCCCAGCTGCAATCGAAAATGCAGGCGATGCAGGACGAGCTCGGCAATGTCGAGGTCGAAGGCGTCTCCGGTGGCGGGCTCGTCGCGGTGCGGATGACGGCGAAGATGGAAGTCAAATCCGTCAAGATCGATCCGTCGCTGATGAAGGCCGAGGAGCGCGAGGTTCTCGAGGACCTGCTGGTGACCGCGCATAATGATGCGCGGCGCAAGGCTGAACTTGCCGTGCAGGAGAAGATGCAGGCCCTGACCGGCGGGCTCGGCCTGCCGCCGGGGTTGGGCCTGACCTGAATATGCCCGCCGTTGCCGGTCCTGAAATCGAACGCCTGATCCAGCTTTTGGCGCGCCTGCCGGGGTTGGGCCCGCGCTCGGCGCGCCGCGCCGCGCTGCATCTGATCAAGAAACGCGAAGCACTGATGACGCCGCTGGCGTCGGCGTTGCAGGTTGCCATCGAAAAAATCCAGGTCTGCAAGACCTGCGGCAATATCGATACGCAAAATCCCTGCACGGTGTGCACCGATCCCAGGCGCGATTCCTCGATCATCGTCGTGATCGCCGACGTTGCCGATCTCTGGGCACTGGAGCGCGCCAATGCCGGCAACGGCCGCTACCATGTGCTCGGCGGCACGCTGTCGCCGCTCGACGGCGTCGGCCCGCAGGATCTCAGCATCGACGCGCTGGTGGCGCGCGCCCATGAAGGACAGGTGAGCGAGATCGTGCTGGCGCTCAATGCAACCGTCGACGGCCAGACCACCGCGCATTACATCACCGACCTCCTGCAGGAGGCCAATGTCAGGGTGACGCGGCTCGCGCATGGCGTGCCTGTCGGGGGCGAGCTTGATTATCTAGACGAAGGTACGCTATCGGCTGCGATGCGGCAGCGGACGCTGTTCTAACTCTCTTCACATACGGAACCGGAAATGACGAAACGACGATTCGCCGGACGCTTGGGTTTTGCGTTGCTCATGGCTGTGGCCTTCGCGGCGCCAGCCGCATCCGCGCAATCCGCCCAGTCGGCGGAGCCAGCACCGGCGAAAGCGGGCAGACTGATCAACGCCGGCGAAGTCCTGTCCGGTGAACTCACCACCATCAGGACGCGCGGCGGCAAGCGCGGGGGAAAGGCGGCAACCTACCAGATCACCTCGGAACCGCGCCGGCTGCCGCCGCCGAACGGGCTGTGCAATCTCGAGACGGGCCCGGAGACCTTTCAGCTCGTGACCACCAGCGACGCTCAGGCCAAGCAGTTGAAGGGATTTGTCGGCAAGGAAATCTCGGTCAAGGTCGACGAAGTCTCCTGTGCGCAGGATGCGGGACAGATGACCGAGGCCGTCATCACCAAGTGGAGCGTGGTGAGGCAATAGCCGGTGTCATTCCAGAGCTAAACCCGCACCGGCCCCAGCGACTCGAAATGCCTGCGCTTCTGCAGCCACGCCAAGAGCAACAGGCTCGGGATTGCCACGAGCACGCAGATCACGAAGAACAGCGGCCATCCGGTTGCTTTCGCGACATAGCCCGCGCCAGAAGACAGATAGGTGCGCCCGACGGCGGCAAGCGCTGTGAGCAGCGCATATTGCGTGGCGGTGTGCAGCGGGTTCTGGCACAACGCCGAGAGATAGGCGACGAAAATCACGGTACCGATGGCGCTGGTGAAATTTTCCGCGGTGATCGCAAAAGCCAACGCCCACTGGTTGACGCCGACCAGCGCGAGCCAGGAAAACGAGAGATTGGCGAGCGCCTGCACCACGCCGCCGATCCACAGGCTCGTCGCCAGTGAATAGCGCCGCGCTACGAAACCGCCGGCGAAGCCACCAATCAGGGTAGCGGCGAGCCCTACGCCCTTGACGATCGCGGCGTAGTCGTTGCGGGTGAAGCCGAGATCGATCACGAACGGCGCGGTCATCGTGCCCGAGAAGGCATCAGTAAACTTGAACAGCACCACGAACGTGAGTGCGGCCAGCGCGTCCTGGCGGGTGAGGAATTCGGAGAATGCGCCGCTCGCGGCATGCCACACGCGGGTGACGGCGCTTTCCGAACGCGTCGCGGCTTCGGCCCGCGCGGATTGTTCCGGTTCAGTTGCCGCGAGCGCGGTGATCGTGCCGATCAGCACCATCGCCGCCATCACCACATAGCCCCACATCCAGGCCGCGCTGCGCGTGATGCCGCTACCTTCGAAGCCGGAGACGATGAACAGCGCGCCCGCGGTCGAGACCAGCATGCCGATCCGATAGGCCGCGACATAGGAGGCCATGCCGGCGGCCTGCTCGCTCTCCGGCAGGCTTTCGACGCGGAAGGCATCGACCACGATGTCCTGCGTCGACGACATCGTCGCCACCAGCAGCGCTCCGAGTGCCACGAACAGCGGCGAGCGTGCTGGGTCGGTCAGCGCCAACAGCAGGATCGCGCCGATCAGCAAGAGTTGCGAGAACACCAGCCAGCCGCGTCGGCGGCCGAATGCGCGCGTGAAGAACGGCACATGCAGCGCATCGACCAGCGGCGCCCACAGGAATTTCAATGTGTAGGGCGTGCCGACCAGCGCAAATAGTCCGATGGTGCCGAGATCAACGCCGGACTCGCGCATCCAGACCAGGAGCGTCGAGCCAGATAGCGCCAGCGGCAGGCCGGAGGAGAAGCCGAGCAGCAGCACGATCAGCACGCGCGGCTGTGTGTAGACGGAAAAGCTCTCGCGCCATGACGTTCGGGCACGGGACGCGGCGGGGGAGGGAGCTTCGGGAGTGGTCATGAACAGGTGTTAGCAGATTCGGAGCTCTTCCCCTCCCTCCCCCTGTGGGAGAGGGTGGACACGATGCGGAGCATCGTGGACGGGTGAGGGGTCTGTTTCCGCGGATAGAGACCCCTCATCCGGCCCGCATCTGTCGATGCGAGCCACCTTCTCCCACAAGGGGAGAAGGGAAGGAAGAGCCGGGCAATAACAGCGAAACTACTCCCCCGCCTGCAGCTTGCGCGGGGGCAGCGGGAATAGTTCGGTCGCACCCTTGACGAGGCGGGGCGGCTCGGGCGGCGCATCCTTGGTGAAGTCCAGCTCCTCGATGCGGCCGGCGCGCTTTTCGATCTTGTCGGCGGAGATCAGGATCTGGCGGACGTCCTCGTTGGCGTCGCCAAAGTGCTTCTGCAGCTTCAGCACGCGTTCGCGCAGGCGGCCGAGATCATCGCCGAGGTGCATCACCTCGTTGCGGATCTGGTCGGCGGCGTCGCGGATGCGGGCGTCTTTCAGAATCTGCTGCATCACCTGGATCGCCAGCATCAAGAGCGACGGCGACACCAGCACGACGCGGGCGCGGTAGGCCTTTTGCACGATGTCGTCGAACCCGTCGTGGATTTCGGCATAGACCGACTCCGACGGCACGAACATCAGCGCGGTGTCCTGCGTCTCGCCGGCGATCAGGTATTTTTCCGCGATATCGCTGACATGCTTCATGATGTCGCTGCGCAGCCGCTGCGCCGCGATCCGTCGCTCCTCGTCGGTGCGCGCGTCATGCAGCGCGGTCATCGCCTCCAGCGGGAATTTCGCATCGATGCAGAGCGGGCGCTGGTCGGGCAGGAACACCACGCAATCCGGCCGCTTGCCTGTGGTCAGCGTGAACTGGAATTCGTAACTGCCTTTCGGCATGCCGTCCTGGACGATCGCCTCCATCCGCGCCTGGCCGAAGGCGCCGCGCGACTGCTTGTTGGCGAGCACGTCGCGCAGTGTGGTGACCTGCGCGGTGAGGTCGGTGAGGTTCTTGTGCGCGCTGTCGATGATGCCGAGCCGCTCATGCAGCTTGCGCAAGCTGTCCATCGTGTTGCGTGTGGTGTGCTCCATCGATTGCCCGACACGATGGGTCACCGAATCGAGCCGCTCGTTGACGGCGCGCGCCATCTCGGTCTGGCGGCCGGCCAGCGCCTGCGCCATCGCGTCGACCCGGCCGGTCGATTCGTTCTGGGCGCGCAGCATGTCGCTGAGCCGGTCCTCCAGCTCGTCGGCGCGCATGGCCTGCGCCATCGCGAGTTCCGCGCGACGCCGGCCCGATTTGGCGACGACGACCACCAGCACCAGCAGCAGGATGAGCGCGAGCGCGCTGATGGCGATCAGGCCGTCGGCGACGCGAACCGGCCAGTCGCCGATCAGGAAAAGAATCTCGTTCATGCTCCCTTGTAGCCGATTCGCGCACATTCGCGAACGAAGAGGGAACATTTATGGTTAATCAGATGCTAAATTTTCATGGTTAACACGGGCCTAAAAATCATGGTTAGCGCCGGGTTAACGGCGGCCGGCTCGGATTGACCCCGGCAAATCAAGCCCTTAAATCGCCGATCATGGCCATCAGAGAGATCATCATCCTGCCGGACAAGCAGTTGCGGCTGGTGTCGAAGCCTGTCGCGAAGGTGACGGCGGAAATCCGCAAGCTCGCCGACGACATGCTCGAGACCATGTATGACGCGCCCGGCATCGGCCTGGCCGCGATCCAGGTCGCGCAGCCGTTGCGGCTGATCACGATGGATCTTGCCAAGCGCGACGAGAACGGCGAGACCACGCCACAACCGCGCGTCTTCATCAATCCGGAGATCATCTCGAAATCCGAGGAGCTGTCGGTCTACGAGGAGGGCTGCCTCTCGATCCCCGAATATTACGAGGAGGTCGAGCGCCCTGCGCGGGTGCGCGTGCGCTTCACCGATCTCGACGGCAAGGTGCATGAGGAAGACGCCGAGGGCCTTTTTGCCACCTGCATCCAGCACGAAATCGATCATCTCAACGGCGTGCTGTTCGTCGATTATCTCTCCAAGCTGAAGCGCGACCGTGTACTGAAGAAGTTCACCAAAGCCGCCAAGCGCGCGGAGGAGTAAGGTTTATCCGTCATGGCCGGGCTTTAGCGCGAAGCGCGTCTTTGGCTGATATGACCCGGCCATCCACGTCTTTGGCGCCGTGGGAAATAAGACGTGGATGCCCGGGACAAGCCCGGGCATGACGATAACTGAGAGTTCATATCAATCCGATGCCGCTCCGCTTGATCTTCATGGGCACGCCCGACTTCGCGGTGCCGACGCTGCTGGAGCTGGTGGCGCATGGCCACGAGATCGCGGCCGTCTATACCCGCGCGCGCAAAGCCCGGCGGACGCCGGGGCCTGCAGTTGCAGCCGACCCCCATCGAGCAGGAAGCGCGCCGCCTCGGCATTCCCGTGCTGACGCCGACGACGCTCAGGACGTCAGAGGCGCTGGAACAGTTCCGGGCGCATGATGCCGATGCGGCCGTGGTCGTCGCCTACGGCATGATCCTGCCGCAAGCCATTCTGGATGCGCCCAAACTCGGCTGCTTCAACCTGCATGCATCGCTGCTGCCGCGCTGGCGCGGCGCGGCACCCATCAACCGCGCCATCATGGAGGGCGATGCCGAGACTGGCGTGATGGTGATGAAGATGGATGTCGGCCTCGACACCGGCGATGTCGCGATGGCCGAACGGCTCGCTATCGCCGACGGAATGACGGCATCCGACCTGCACGATGCGCTGGCCCGGCTCGGCGCCGATCTGATGGTGCGCGCGATGGCGGGGCTCGCGCGCGGCGCGCTGCAGTTGACCAAGCAGAGTGAAGCCGGCGTGACCTATGCGACCAAGATCGACAAGGCCGAGACAAAGATCGACTGGAGCAAACCCTCGCACGCGGTGCTGCGGCATATCCACGGCCTCTCGCCGTTTCCCGGCGCCTGGTGCGAGATCTCAGGCGAGGCCGAGCCGGTACGCGTGAAGGTCCTGCGCTGCGAACCTGCGCAAGGGCATTGGCGCAGCGGGCGCGCTGCTCGACGATCAACTCACCGTCGCCTGCGGTGAGGGGGCCATCCGCATCCTCAAACTGCAGCGCGCCGGCAAGGCGCCGATGGAGGCAGCGGAGTTCTTGCGTGGCACGCCGCTGAAGCCGCCGGCGCGGCTCGCTTGATGCCCCGCTACAAGCTCATCCTCGAGTATGACGGCGCGCCGTTTGCCGGCTGGCAATTGCAGCCGGATCATCCGACGGTGCAGGGCGCACTTGAAGCGGCAGTCAAGGCGACCTGCGGCGAGGAGGTGCGCGTCCACGGTGCCGGCCGCACCGATGCCGGCGTGCATGCGCTCGGCCAGGTCGCCCATTGCGACATTGCAAAGCCGTTTCCGGCCAACCGGCTGCGCGATGCGCTCAATGCGCATCTGCGGCCGCAGCCGGTGGCGGTGCTGTCGGCGGAAATCGTGAGCGATGAGTTCGAGGCGCGCTTCTCGGCGGTCAAGCGCCACTATCTTTATCGCATCGCCAATACGCGGGCGAACCTCGCGCTCGACATCGGCCGCCTCTGGCGCGTGCCGCGGCGGCTCGATACCGATGCGATGCATGCTGCTGCCCAGCGGCTAATCGGCAAGCACGATTTCACCACCTTTCGCGATACCGAATGCCAGGCTAAGTCGCCGGAGAAGACACTGGATCAGCTCGACGTCATCCGTGACGGCACGGCCGTGAACATCGTCACATCAGCGCGCTCGTTCCTGCATAGCCAGGTGCGATCGATGGTTGGCTCGCTGGTCTGGGTGGGCGAGGGCCGCTGGAGCGCCGACGATCTTGCCGCAGCACTTGCCGCGCGTAACCGCGCCGCCTGCGGCCCCGTCGCCCCGCCGGAAGGACTCTACCTGGTGCGGGTGGATTACTAGGCCTTGCTGAGCACGATATGCGTCGCGGCCGGCGTCGCGACGTGTTCGGTGATCTTGTAGCCCAAGCGAACCATATCGATTTCCGCAAGAAGATTCTCGCCTGATCCGAGCAGGGTCGGCGCGATTGCGAGATGCAACTCATCGACAAGTCCGGCTTGCAGATATTGCCGGATCGTCGCAACGCCGCCGCCGAGCCGCACATCCTTGGTCCCGGCCGACTGACGTGCGCGCTCGAGCGCCGCCTCGATGCCGTCGGTGACGAAGTGGAACACCGTGCCGCCCTGCATCGTGATCGACGCGCGCGGATGATGGGTGAGGACGAAGACGTCGCAATGATAGGGCGGGTCGTCGCCCCACCAGCCCTTCCAGTTCTCGTCCGGCCAGTCGCCGCGGATTGGTCCGAACATGTTGCGGCCCAAAATCCACGCGCCTAGGTTGGCAAAGCCGCGCGCGGCGAAATCATCGTCAGGCCCGGTCGTGCCGCCGTCGTTGCCGAACAGCGTTTTCTGGAGCGTGCGCGTCGGCACGACCCATTCGTGCAGGCCAAACCCGCCAATTCCGAGCGGATTGTCGAGGTCTTGATTAGGGCCGGCGCCATAGCCGTCAGCGGACACGCTGAAGGCGCGTACGACGAGTTTTCCGTGAGATGAACTGTTCATGAGGGCACTCTTTGGCGGGCGATCGCAGCAATAATCAGGCGAAATAACGATCCAGCACGCCGCGATAAACTTTTGTCAGCTTCTCCAGGTCCGCGACCGGCGTGCGCTCGTCGACCTGGTGCATGGTCTGGCCGACCAATCCGAACTCGATCACCGGGCAGTAGCTTGAGATAAAGCGCGCATCCGACGTGCCGCCCGACGTGGAGAGCTCCGGCTTGCGTCCTGTCACTTCCTCGATCGCGGCGACCGCAAGATCGGTGAATGGACCGGGCTTGGTGACGAACACGTTCGAGTTCGACGGCTCCCAGACGATGCGGGCCTTGATGCGGTTGCCGCAGGCTTTTACCAGCCGCGCGTCGACGAGGTCGCGCAGGCTCTGCTGGGTGTGGTTGTCGTTGAAGCGGATATTGAATTTGGCGCGCGCCTGGCCGGCAATCACGTTGCTTGCGGGGTTGCCGACATCGACCGAGGTGAATTCGAGGTTCGAGGCCTGGAACTGGGCGCTGCCATGGTCGAGCGGCTCTTCCGAGAGCGCCACGATCAGCCGCGAAATATCCGGCACCGGATTTGACGCACGGTGCGGATAGGCGACATGGCCCTGCACGCCGTCGACATAGAGCGTGCCGGACTGCGAGCCGCGGCGGCCGACCTTGATGCAGTCGCCGAGCACCTCGACATTGCTGGGCTCGCCCAGCACGCAATGATCGAATTTTTCGCCGCGCGCGGCGACCCATTGTAGAAGTTTGATGGTGCCGTTGACGGAGATGTCCTCCTCATCACCGGTGATGAGGAATGAAATCGATCCCTTGCCGTCTTTCCCGGGTTTGCCGCCATTGTCGCCAAGATACTGCAGCACAGCTGCGACGCTGCAGGCGATGCCGCCCTTCATGTCGACTGCGCCGCGGCCATACAGGATGCCGTCCTTGACGTCGCCGGAGAATGCGCCATGCGTCCAGGCGCCTTCATCCCCCGCCGGCACAACGTCGGTGTGACCGGCAAAGGTGATGTGCGGCGCCTCGCTGCCGATGCGGGCATAGAGATTGTCGATGTCGGCCGTGCCGGGCTCGCCGAAGATGACGCGGTGCGTTTCAAAGCCGGCGGCCTTGAGGATGTCCTCGAGGACGTCAAGCGCACCGGCGTCGGCGGGGGTTACGGAAGGGCAGCGGAGGAGGGATTGGGCAATCGAGAGGGCGTCAGTCATGTCCCCGACTTAACACGCCAAACCGGCGGTGGGCTAGCGGTGTGCGGCACCATTTCGATTTCGCTGTCCTGACCTCCCGCAGTCGTCGCGCGGCGCCGGTCTTCAGCACTGCGCGCGCGCATCTGTTCCTTGCCGAGCGGGTTGGGGCCAAACCGATTGGTCCATTTGGTGCCCTTCAGGAAACACAATTCGACAAAACCCCAGATCATCAGCACCAGCATGCCCGCACCCATGATCACCGCGAACCAGTAGCCCGGGACGAGGGCAGCGAAATGATCGTACAGACCGGGCACGGCAAAGAACGGCACCATCCACCAGCCGCTCTTGTCGCGGTCATGCAGCCGCTTGATCGTCGTTGCGAGAAAGATCCAGACAAAGAACACCGTGGCGGCAGTTCTTACAGAAGCATCGGCACCTTCGCAAGCGACACGCGCGCCACGTCGCGGGATCAAGCAAACTGATGACGTCGTCGAGCCCGACAGTGAGTGAGAGTTCGCCGGTGCCGTGCGGGATGTCCATCGCTTGCCGCACGAAGTTGATCATCAGGCAAGATAGATCAGCCCTGCAAGGGCAACCACGAGGTCGAGCATGACAAACCCCGCTAGCCAGTATTTGGCGCGGTTGATGCGGCCCTTGAAGCCAAAGAGATACCAGGTCCAGTCCACGACGCGATGCTCCCGGCGGCAACGCGCCACCGGCCATTAGTCGCCTGCGGCCGGAGGGCGGTTCACGCGGCGGTTCACGTCATCCCGGCGCGGCGGCACCCCTCCAGAAAATGGTCTCGGTCGGCCTCGTTCTGCCACGGCAACTGGGTCGTGGCCCAGGCCAGTGACATGCTCGGCTGGACGCGGCACAGCTCGGCAAGTGCCATTTCGGCCGTCGCCGCGTCGCCGCTCATGCTGGCTGAGACGACGAGGACGCGATAAGCGCCGGTGAGGTCACCGCGGTGGCGGATCGCCTCCCGCGCCAGTGCGATAGCTTCGTCATACCGCCGCGAGAGGAAACGGGCGTAGCCGGCGATGGCGTAATAGATAGCAAGCGCGGGATCGCGCGGGCTGAGACGAATGGCGCGCTGGGCTGCCTCGAAGGAATCCTCGTGGCGGCCGGCATAGGACAGCGCCAGCGCGTAGTAGCCCTGCGCCAGGCAGAAGTTGGGATTGAGCTGCAGCGCGGTCTCATATTCGGACAACGCGTCGTCGAGCCTGCGCGTGGAAAAATACACGCTGCCCAGCGCCGTATGCGCCCAGGCATCGTCGCGATCGAGCTGCACGGCGGCGACAGCGGCGCGCTCGGCGATGGGCACAGCCTTGGCGTGCTCCGCCCAGCCGAGATGCGCACCGAACATGTGGCTTGCGGCCAGCAGGGCCTGGGCCTGGCCGTAGTTCGGGTCGATCGCAATGGCTTTTTCCAGCAACGCCTGCGCCGTCACATGGTCCTCGCGCGTGATCCGCCAGTAATGCGACAGCGCACGCATCGAGAGATCCCAGGCATCGAGGCTGGCGGGAGGTTTTCGTCTGGCGCGAAAGTTCTCCGCCACATAGATCTGCGGCTCGATGGCGGCCACGATTGCGTTGGTGATCTCGTCCTGCACGGCGAACACGTCGACCAGCTCGCGATCGTAATGCTCGGCCCAGAGGTGGCTGCCGGTGCTGGCGTCATTGAGCTGCGCCGTGATGCGCACGCGATTCGCCTCCTTGCGCACGCTGCCTTCGACGACGTAGCGAACCCTGAGTTCTTCGGCGATCTGCCTGATCTGCACGCTCCTGCCCTTGTAGGTGAAGGACGAGTTGCGGGCGATGACGAGGAACCAGCGCACCTTGGAGAGCGCTGTCAGGATGTCTTCGCTGATCCCGTCGCAGAAATATTCCTGGTCCGGATCGTTGCTCATATTGTCGAAGGCCAGCACGGCGATCGCCGGCCGGTCGGAGGCGCTCGCGGCTGGCGGAGCCGAAGGCTCGACTGTCACAGCTTGCGCGACAGGCGTCACCTGCGCGCAATCGCCGACAAAACGAAAGCCTTTGCGCGGGATGGTGCGGATCAGCCGTTGCGCCTTGCCGTCGTCCTGCACGGCCTTGCGGGCGGCATTGATACGGCTGTTGAGCGCCGAGTCCGACACGATGCGGTCGCCCCAGACGCCCGCGATCAGGTCGTCCTTGCTGACGACGCGGTCGCGGCTTTCGACCAGAAACAGCAGCAAATCGAACACTTGGGGCTGCATTGGTATGCGGACGCCGTCGCGGGTCAGTTCGCGCAGATCGCCGTCAAGTTCGTGATTCCAAAAGCGAAATCGCAACGTGGCACTCCGGTTCCGCTTCTCAAGCAAAAATCAGGGATATCTCATGCAAAGCACCACCATCCGGAAAAGTCTTGGGCGGCTCAATAGGGCATTTTGCAGCGATCAGACGCCGCAATCCTTCGGCGTAACGGAGCTGACCATGTCCCAAGTCCAGTTCATCGGCCCGGAGGTTTCGGGCTCCACGGATATTCAAGTTCATCGCGTTCCTGTACGGAATGGCATCGTATCTCGATCTTCTTCGTCACCATTCTCTACGCCATCGGCTTCGTCATGGGGCTGGTCGTGCCGAAGACCATCGACACCGGCGCCAATTCGCTCGGCGATCGAGGCCGTCGTCATCAATCGTACTCCTGATGACGCTGTTCGCCGTACAACACAGTGTGATGGCGCGGCCGCGCTTCAAGGCATGGTGGACGCAGTTCGTCCCCAAGCCGGTCGAACGCAGCACCTATGTGCTGGCGGCGAGCCTTTGCCTGCTCTTGCTGTTCTGGCAGTGGCGTCCGATTCCGGCGACCGTGTGGCAGGTCGATAATCCCGACCTCGCGGTCGTCGTCGCGATGCTGTCGCTCGCCGGCTGGGTGCTGGTGTTCACCAGTACTTTCCTCATCAACCACTTCGAACTGTTCGGCGTGTCGCAGGTGGCAAACCATCTCGTCGACAGGCAAGTCGAGGCGCCGCGCTTCCGCACGCCGCTGCTCTACAAGTTCGTGCGTCATCCGATCTATCTCGGCTTCATCATCGCCTTCTGGGCGGCGCCGGTCATGACCGCGGGCCACCTGCTGTTCGCGGCCGTGACCACCACGTACATCCTGCTCGGCATTTATTTGGAGGAGCGTGACCTGATCGAGATGTTCGGCGACCAGTATCGGGAGTATAAACAGCGCGTCTCGATGCTCATTCCGTGGCGCAAGTCGACCTGACAAGTCCAACCGATCAGAGCAAGGAGTCACATCATGAATCACATTGGCAATTGTTTCTGCGGGGCCGTGGAGATCGAGGTCCGCGGCGCCCCGGAGGCCATGGGCTATTGTCATTGCCGGTCCTGCCGTTCGTGGTCGGGCGGTCCGGTGAACGCCTTCAGCCTGTGGAAGCCGGAAGCGGTGCGCATCACCGCGGGCGAGGAGCATGTCGCGACGTTCACCAAGACGCCGCTCAGCGATCGCAAATACTGCAAGAAATGCGGCGGTCATTTGATGACGAACCATTCCCCGCTCGGGCTGGTCGACGTGTTCGCTGCAACCATTCCCACACTCGCTTTCGCTCCCGGCGTTCACGTCAACTATGCCGAGACCGTGCTGCCGATGCGCGACGGCTTGCCCAAGCTGAAGGACTTTCCGGCCGAGTTCGGCGGCAGCGGCGAGGCGGTGGCGGAGTAGCCTCGTCATGTTGCCCCACTGTGCACCGCACACACCAATGTCGTCCCTGCGAAAGCAGGGACCCATAGCCACAGCCGGACGTTGTTGAAGCGCTGTGGCACCAGCCCGTTGCATCGCTGACAACGGTGGTTATGGGCCCCGGCTCCAGTGCGCAATTGCGCACAAGGCCGGGGCGACACCGCTTGTGTGGGGCTTGCTACGTAGCGAACGACGACAGCTACTTCAATCCCGCGCGGCGCAGGCCGTCGAGATAGTGCTCGCGGTCTTCGGCCTGCTTCATCGGCAGCTCTCGCGCGATCCATTCCAGTGAAATGTTCGGCTGCACCTGACGCAGACCCTGCAGGGCGATGGCGGCGAGCTCCGCATCGCCGGCCATGCCGGCCGCCGCGGTCAGCACCCGATGCGCGCCGACGAAGTCGCCGCGCATCCGCAGCGACTCGCGGGCGAGCTGGATGGCTTCGTCGTAGCGTCGCGCCGCGAACTGGATGTAGGCGCCGAGTCCGAAATAGATGGCGGCAAGCGGATCGCGCGGGCTCAGCCGCAGCGCGCGGCGGATGGCGATGTCGCCTTCCTCGTAGCGGCCGGCGTAGCACAGCGTCACCGCGTAGAACGCCTGCGAGAACGCAAAATTCGGATTGAGGCGCAGCGCCAGTTCGAACTCGGCGATTGCATCGTCGAAGCGCCGCGCGAACAGATAGGAGTAGGCAAGGCCATGGTGCGCCCAGGCGTCCTCGCTGTCGGCCTCGACGGCGGCGAGCGCCTCGCGGGTGGCCAGCGGCATTGCGCCTGCCATGTCGGCCCAGCCCATATGGGCGCCGAAGATGCGGCTGGTGGCGAGCAGCCCCAGCGCCTTGCCGTAATGCGGATCGATGTCGATCGACTTTTCCAGCAGCGCCTGCGCCACGGTGTTGTCCTGCCGCGTCACCCGCCAGAAATGCGACAGCCCGCGCATCACCAGGTCCCAGGCATCGAGGCTGCCCGGCGGCTTGTGCTGGGCGCGAAAGCTTTCGGCGGCATAGAGATGCGGCTCGACCGCGGCGACGATCGCCTCGGTGATCTCGTCCTGCACGGCGAAGACGTCGGCGATGTTGCGGTCGTAGCGCTCGGCCCACAGATGGCTGCCGGTCGAGACATCGTTGAGCTGCGCCGAGATGCGCACCTGATCGCCGCTCCGGCGCACGCTGCCCTCGACGACATAGCGCACGCCGAGATCATTCGCGATCTCGTTGATGTGGACCGAGCGGCCCTTGTAGACAAAGGACGAGTTGCGCGCGATGACGAAGAACCACCGCAGCTTAGACAGCGCGGTGATGATGTCCTCGCTGATCCCGTCGGAGAAGTAGTCCTGGGCGCGGTCGCCGCTCATGTTGATGAAGGGCAGCACGGCGATGCCCGGCCGGTCGCCCAGCAGCAACGCCGATTGCAGCTCGGCCTCGCGATGCGCTGCGGCCGTTTCCGGCACGGCGATGCCCGCCGTGCCGGTCTGCACGGTAGCCGACGAAGCGGAATCCCTTGCGCGCAATCGTGCGGATCAGCGCTTGCGTGCTGCCGCTGTCGCCAATCGCCTTGCGCGCGGCGTTGATCCGGCTGGTCAGCGTCGATTCCGCGACATGCCGCCCCTTCCAGATCTTGTCGATCAATTCTTCCTTGCTGACGACGCGATCGCGGTTTTCCATCAGGTGGACGACGAGGTCGAACACCTGCGGCTCCAGCGAGACCGGCATGTTCTCCCGGCTCAACTCACGCGTGTCTGTATCAAGTATCTGATTTGAAAAGATAAACTTCATCCGTCTGTGTCCTCAAGAAATACTCAAGAAATTCCCAAGGAGATGCGAAGCAAAAATCGCTCATTCCCTGGTTAGTGAGTCCACCCACTACGACTTTGGTTCAATGCAGCATGGCTGCTGCGCCTGAATGCGCTCACGCCTAATATTTCGTGTCAGGGAATGCGCGACAGTGATATCGCGCACGGTGACGTCGGGATGGCGGCAGTCGTCATCGGAAAAATGTCCGAACTGCAGATGATTTGTTGCGCGAAGGCACGCGCGTGCCGTCGGCGCAATCGAACTGATCGCGCGCCGATGCATGCTTTGAAGTGGCGTCAGTCAGCCCCGCTGTGCGAGCCTTGCAACCTCAGTCGCGCAGCAATTCGTTGATGCTGGTCTTGGCGCGGGTGCGCTCGTCGACACGCTTGACGATCACGGCGCAGGCGGTGGCAGGCCCGGGCTGGCCGTTCTTCAGCGGCTTCGCCGGCAGCATGCCGGGCACGACGACCGCATATTCCGGCACCTCGCCGATAAACGTCTCGCCGGTCTCGCGGTCGACGATCTTGGTCGAGGCACCCAGGAACACGCCCATCGCCAGCACCGCGCCCTTGCGCACGATGACGCCCTCGGCGACCTCGCTGCGCGCGCCGATGAAGCAGTCGTCCTCGACGATCACGGGCTCGGCCTGCAGCGGCTCCAGCACGCCGCCGATGCCGACGCCGCCGGAAATGTGCACGCGCTTGCCGATCTGCGCGCAGGAGCCGACGGTCGACCAGGTGTCGATCATGGTGGCTTCATCGACATAGGCGCCGAGATTGACGAAGGACGGCATCAGCACGACGTTGCGGGCGATGAAGGCGGAGCGGCGCACGATCGCACCCGGCACCGCGCGAAACCCGGCATCGCGAAAACGGTTCTCGCCCCAGCCCTCGAACTTCGAGGGCACCTTGTCCCACCACGACGCCTTGCCGGGGCCGCCGCCGATCTGGCCCATGTCGTTGAGGCGGAACGACAGCAGCACCGCCTTCTTCAGCCACTGATTGACCTTCCACTTGCCGCTCGGTCTCGCGCTCGGCAACCCGCGCCTCGCCCTTGTCGAGCAGGTCGAGCGCATGATCGACGGCGTCGCGGACCTCGCCCTTGGTCGCGGTCGAAATGCCCTCGCGGGCGTCGAACGCGGCGTTGACGGTGGTTTCGAGGGCGACGAGGGACATGGGTGTTTCCTGAGGATCGGGACGGTATTTCGCCGGCGCTTTTTCGGGAAATGGGGGCGAGGAGTTAAGGGCTCTGGCTGCGGGCGCGGCATTCCAAACTGTCGTCCCTGCTTTCGCCAGGGACGACAGGGCGAGCTACAGCTACAGCAGTCCTGCAAAAACCCCGTCAGATCATCCGTGACATGATCGACATGGCGCTCGCCGCGGCCTTCCAGCTCCCAGTCCTCGCGCACCACTTCCTTCGCGCCGTCCGGCACCACCAGTACCGTGGTCATGCCGAGCTGGTGCGGCACCACGAGATTGCGCGCGAGATCCTCGAACATCGCCGATCGTTCGGGATTGACGCCATGGAGGGTGAGGAATTTCTGGTAGGTCTGCGGCGCCGGCTTTGGTTCGAGCTCGGCGGCGATGATGTCGAACACCGCCTCGAAATGACCTGTGAGCCCAAGCCGCTCCAGCACCGCATCGACATGGTCGACCGAGCCGTTGGTGAGGATCAGCTTGCGGCCGGGCAGTTGTGTGATCGCCGCTCCCATCGCGGGATTGGGCTCCAGCGGCGAGTGGTCGATCTTGTGCACAAAGCTGAGGAAGTCGTCGGCGCTGATGCCGTGCTCGGTCATCATGCCGCGCATCGTGGTGCCGTAGCGGCGGTAGTAGTCCTTCTGGATGCGGCGCGCTTCCTCCGCCGAGACGTTGAGGAAGTTGGCGACGAACGCGCCGATCCGCGCATCGACCTGCTGCCACAGATTGACGTGATGCGGATAGAGCGTGTTGTCGAGATCGAACACCCAGGTGTCGATATGCGCAAAGCCGCGGGGCGAGGTGGTCATTGCTACCCGTCGTCCCGGCGAAAGCCGGGACCCATACGCCGCGGCTGACGATGCTGGGCACGCTGGCAGTTGCCTTTGCTTGGGGCTTGGCCGTGGTCAACGACTGAATCCTGTGATTATGGGTCCCGGCCTTCGCCGGGACGACAGTGAATATGCGACGCCTCATGGCATCGCAAACCGCAGCGTCTTGCCGCCGCCGCTCATGTCGACGGCGGCAAAGCCGGCGGCGGCTAGCCCGCGGGTGGCGCAATCGCCCTGCTCGTTGATCTCGAACTTGCTTTCGCGGGTGCAGAGCTGCGTGGTGCCGCCCCAGTTCAGCGCGCGATCCCGGTATTTGACCGTGCGGTTCTCGTTGTCGACGGCTTCGGCAAAGCTGAAAATCTGCTTCGGCTGGCCCGTGACATCGGGATGCAGGCACTTGCCGGGATCGATGCGGTACCAGCCGCGGCTTGTCACGATCTTGCCGTCGTCGGTCGCCACCGCCGCCATGATCTTGTGCGGCGTGTCGTTGCACCAGGTCAGCCCCGCCGCCGACGGTGACTGCACCGCGTCGATCATGGTGGTGAAGAAGCTTTGCGATTGCACGGCGTCGGCAGGCAGGCCGCGGCTCTTGAGGAAGGCGTTGAGCGCGGCTTGCGTCTTCGGTCCGTCGACGCCGTCGATTGGCGCTGCGTCATAGCCTGCGATGACGAGCAGCCGCTGGATGCCGGCAAGCCGCGCCTGTTCGTCGTCATACTCGCTGTCCTCGGCGAGATAGGCGACGAGGTTGCCGTCGTCGGTCCGGGTCGGGTTGATCTGGGTGAACGGCGCGGGCGTCTGACCCGAGCGGCATTGCCGCGCGGCGGCGATGACGAAATTCTCCGCGGCGATGCACAGCGTGTCGGCGCCGCTTTGCGGCGTCGGCGAGGAGCCGTAGAGTCCGAGCGCGCGTGCATGCAGGAGGATGCGGTCTGCGGTCAGCGTGCCCTGCACCACCACGCGGCAGCCGGCCGGATCGATGCGGAACCAGCCGCGCGTTGCGGTCGCGGACTTGTCGTCGATGCCGATCGCGACTTCGACCACATAGCTCATGCGATTGCAGAGCTTGAGGTCGGCATGAGCGGGTGCTGCCGAGGCAAGGAACGACACCACCGCCGCTGGCAGCGCCAGTAGCGTGCGCCTGATATTGCGCCGCAATCGCGCGCGAAAGGTGCGCCTGATGTTCGGAGCCGGATCGTTCAAGCCAATCACTTGTGGATTAGTGTGCCGGTGCCCTGATTCGTGAACAGCTCAAGCAATACCGCATGTTGAGTCTTGCCGTCGATGATGACGACGCCCTGCACGCCCTGCTCAAGCGCATAGATGCAGGTTTCGACCTTGGGGATCATGCCGCCGGAAATGGTGCCGTCGGCGATCAGCTTGCGGGCGTCCTTCACCGATAGCTCCGGAATGAGCTTCTTGGACTTGTCGAGTACGCCGGGCACGTCGGTGAGCAGCAACAGGCGCTTTGCCTTCAGCGCGCCCGCCACCGCACCGGCAAAGGTATCGGCGTTGACGTTCAGCGTCAGGCCCTCGAGCGAGGTCGCAAGCGGCGCCAGCACCGGGATCAGCTCATGGCCGATCAGCTGGTTGAGCAGGGTGAGGTCCACCTTCTCGGGATCGCCGACGAAGCCGAGATCGATCGCCTTCTCGATGTTGGAATCCGGGTCGACCATGGTGCGCTTGGTCTTCGACGCCTTCACCATGCTGCCGTCCTTGCCGGACAGCCCGACCGCCTTGCCGCCGGCCTCGTTGATGTAGCCGACGAGCTGCTTGTTGACCGAGCCCGCCAGCACCATTTCGACGATCTCGATGGTCGCGGCATCGGTGATGCGCAGGCCGGCTGCGAATTCCGACTGGATGCCGAGCCGCTTGAGCATCGCCGCGATCTGCGGCCCGCCGCCGTGCACCACGACCGGATTGATCGCGGTCTGCTCCAGCAGAACAATGTCGCGCGCAAAGGCCTTTGCGGAGCCCTCGTCGCCCATGGCATGGCCGCCATATTTGATGACGATGGTTTCCTCGTCATATTCCTGCATATGCGGCAGCGCCTCGGACAGGATGCGGGCCTGGTCGAGCGGGCTGATATGGGTGTCGGTCATGCTGATCTCGCGGGGTGCAGATGTCGGGCCGGTTTCTATCCGATTGCCGGGCAGGGCGCAAAGTGCCCCGAAGTACCCTCTCCCCTTGTGGGAGAAGGTGGCGCGGATGCGAGATCGCGCCGGGTGAGGGGTTCGTTCCGCGGACACAGACCCCTCATCCGCCTTCGCTATGCTCAGGCACCTTCTCCCACAAGGGGAGAAGGAAGGAAGGGCAAGCGGAGCTCAACTCCGCCGCGGCCACGCAGCGGCGACCGCCAGCACGAGCCAGCTCGCAATCAACAGCGTGCCGCCGGTCGGCGCGGCCATCGGGAACAGGCCGTGGCCGGCATATTGGCGCAATGTGAGGTCGCCGCAAAACAGCGCAGATGCGATGACGAAGCCGATCGCGGCGGCAAGGCCGATGCGGACGTGAAGCAGCGCGCGCTCGATCAGCGCCACCACAGCCAGCACGGCGCAGGCGTGAAACAGCAGCATCGATGAGGCCGATGCGAGCCGCGATGCATCGGCCTGGTGCGCGGAGGCTGCCGCCAGGATTACGCCGTCAGCGCCCATGATGCCGGCGAGCACGATCAGGATGCGCGGGCCCTTCGTCATTGGCTGCGCTCCCTTAACAGCCGCACCATGGCGGCGCGCAGCTCCGGCATGCCCATGCCCGAGCGCGAGGAGGTCACGAGCACATCGGGAAAGGCGGCGGGATGCTTTGCCAGCGCCGTCCTGGTCGCCTCGATGGTGGCTGCGAGTTCGCCTGGCTTCACCTGGTCGGCCTTGGTCAGAACCACCTGGTAGCTCACCGCCGCCTTGTCGAGTGTCTTCAGCACGTCCTGGTCGGTGTCCTTCAGGCCATGGCGTCCATCGATCAGCACATAGACGCGCGCCAGGCTTGCGCGTCCCTGCAGGAATTTATGGATCAGCGCCGTCCACGATGCGACCTGGGTCTTTGGCGCGGACGCGTAGCCGTAGCCGGGCATGTCGACGAGGCGCAGGCCGTCCTTGTCGGGGCCTTCGAAGAAGATCAGTTCCTGCGTGCGGCCAGGCGTGTGCGAGGTGCGGGCGAGGGCGTTGCGGCCGGTCAGCGCGTTGATCAGGCTCGATTTGCCGACATTGGAGCGGCCGGCGAACGCCACCTCGAGCCCCGCCATCGGCGGCAGCGTCGCAATCGACGGCGAGGCCCAGATGAACTTCCAGTCGCCGGCGAACAGCTTTCGCCCCTGCTCGATCAGCTCCGCATCGATGTCGGTGGTCATGCGAAGGGTTCCCGGCTTTCGTCATGGCCGGGCTTGTCCCGGCCATCCACGTCTTCCTTCGCTGCTTCCAAAGACGTGGATGCCCGGGACAAGCCCGGGCATGACGACTTGGAGAGCTGCGGCTTTCCTTACGTCTTCGACTCCGCCTTCTCCGGCTTCTTGGCGAAGGTGGCCTTGAGGTTGTCGAACAGCTCCACCTTCACGCCGTTCTTGCGCATGATGTAGCTCTGCTGCAGCACCGAGAGCAGGTTGTTCCACGCCCAGTAGATGACGAGGCCCGCGGGGAAGCTCGCCAGCATGAAGGTGAAGATCAGCGGCATCCAGTCGAAGATCATCTTCTGGGTCGGATCCGGCGGCGCCGGGTTGAGCTTCATCTGGATCCACATCGTGATGCCCATGATGATGGGCCAGACGCCGAGCATCAGATACGGGCCGATCACCGGTCCGAGGACCATCGGATCCCATGGGATGAGGCCGAACAGGTTGAAGATCGTGGTCGGATCGTGGGCCGAGAGGTCCTTGATCCAGCCGTAGAACGGCGCGTGCCGCATCTCGATGGTGACGAACAGCACCTTGTAGAGCGAGAAGAACACCGGGATCTGCAGCGCGACGGGAAGACAGCCCGCGATCGGGTTGATCTTCTCCTTCTTGTAGATCTCCATCATCTCCTGCTGCTGCTTCTGCTTGTCGTCGGGGAAGCGTTCCTTCAGCGCCTGCAGCTGCGGCTGCACCGACTTCATCTTCGCCATCGAGGCGTAGGACTTGTTGGCGAGCGGGAAGAACAAGATCTTCACAAGCACTGTGACCATCAGGATCGCGACGCCGAAATTGCCGAACAGGTGGAAGAAATAGTCCAGCGCCAGGAACATCGGCTTGGTGATGAAGTAGAACCAGCCCCAGTCGATCAAGAGGTCGAAATGGTTGAGCCCGAGCTGCTTGTTGTAGCCGCCGAGGCCGACCAGCGGGAAGTTGATGCCGACGACGCTCGCTTCCTTGGCGCCGGCAAACAGCCGCGCATCGCTGGTTGCGGTGCCCCCGATCGAGATGGTTTGCCCGCCAAGCATGTAGTCGGCCTGGTAACGCTTCATTGCGCCGCCGGTCGAGAAGCGCGCGCTTTGCAGCGTGGCATTGGTGTCGGGCAGCAGCGCAGCAGCCCAGTATTTGTCGGTGATGCCCAGCCAGGCATTTGTAACGCCGGAGAAGGTGAGGCCTCTGGCGCCCGACGAATCGATCACGGTCTTCGCATCATCGACGCTCTTGTAGCTCTCCTCCTGCAGGCCCTTGTCGCCGAGGTAGCCGATGAAGCCTTCGTGCAGAATGTAATAACCGGCAACCTGCGGCGTCCCGCCGCGGGAAATCAGCCCGTACGGATGCAGGGTGACCGGCGCACTGCCGATGTTGGTGACTTCATCCTTGATGGTGAACAGGTAGCGATCGTCGATCGAGATGGTGCGCTTGAAGACCAGCCCTTCCTGGTTGTCGTATTTCAGGACCACGGGCGTCGTCTGCGTCAGGCTGTTGGAGCCTTCCTGCTGCCAGACCGTCTCGCCGTTTGGAATTCTTGCGGTCGAGCCGGCGGACGGAACCCACAAGAACTCGGCGTAGTAGGGTTCGGCTGTCCCAGACGGCGAGAACAGGACGATGGCCGGCGATTTCGGATCGACGGTCTCGCGGTACTGGTGTCAGCGCAACGTCGTCGATGCGCGCGCCCTTCAGCGAAATGCTGCCGGAGATTTTCGGGCTGTCGATCTTGATGCGCGGAGAGGCCGCAATCGCGGCGTCGCGCGGCATCACGACCGCAGGGTTGGTTGCCGCTGCGGGCGCGTTTGGTGGCGCGGTGCCGGCGCTGTGCGCGCGGGAGTGGAGCTGCCGGGCGTGGCCGGCTGCGTCGGCTTCTGCAATTCGGCCTGCTTCTGGGCCTCCGTGCGCTGCTTTTCCATCTGCGGCACGTTGTAGAAATATTGCCAGGCAATCAGCACAAAGCCGGACAGAATGACGGCGAGGATGGTGTTGCGATTGTTGTCGTTCATCGGATCTGCAGTCTCGTCATTCAGGGCGGGTGCGGCGTGCGCCGCGCGAATTGGGCTGCTTGTCGAAACGGTTCAGCGCCGAGCGCAAATCGTCCAGCATGGACGCGAAGTCGCGTGTCAGCGCCTCCCTGCGGCCGACTAGCACATAATCATGGTGGGGACGCATTGATATGACGTCCAGCCGCCTCACCACTTCGCGAAGCCGGCGGCGGATCCGGTTCCGCTCGGTGGCGGTACCGTTCTTCTTGGTGATGGTGAAGCCGACCCGGACCGGGCCCTGGTCGTCGCGGCGGCGGCCCTGCAGGACGAAGGCCGCACTGTTGACCCGCGCCCCATTGGCAACGGCGAGGAAGTCCGCCCGCTGCCTTAGCCGGTCCATGGATGTTGTCCCAGGGCAGCCCGGCTCAGGCGCTCAGACGCTTGCGGCCGCGCGCGCGGCGGGCGGCGAGGACCTTGCGGCCGCCGGCGGTGGCCAGGCGCGCGCGGAAGCCGTGGCGGCGCTTGCGCACCAGTTTGCTGGGTTGATAAGTCCGCTTCACGGGTAAGTCTCCGCTGGAGGCAACTAGTTGGCCTGGCAATTTGCCGAAGGGCCAATCTGCCGTTGAATTGAGATCACGTCCGGTGATGCTGGCCGGCCCAAAACAGGCCCTTTACGGCCCCAATGAGCCGCCCCCGGACAAACCCGGCCATCGCGGACAATTGGCGCGGCTTATAAGGGAGGTACCCCTTTTCGTCAACGCTATCAGGTGTCGCGCGCCGCCTTCTTCGAAAGGGCGCAATGTGGGCGAATAATGCTGATTCCGCGGGGTTTTTGTGGGGGAGGATGGCGATCCGCCCAGCCACACATTAGATCGCACATTAGCGATCGGTAATTTGACCGGCCTGGGGGCCGAACCGCATCCTCAGGACCGGACAACAAGGGCGGAACCGTGTCTGCGACGACCGACAACCAGCCAGGCAATGAGGGGCGGCGACCAACAGCGTCGCGCCGCTTCGGCTTGTCCGGCAAACTCCTTTTGATGACCATCCCGCTCGCCATGATCGCGGGCATGATGATCTACGTGCCGGCGATCGCCAACTTCCGCATGAACCGCCTCAACGATCGCCTTGCCGCGGCCAACACCGCCGCACTGGTGCTCGATGCCGCGCCGTCGGGCATGGTGCCGGAGACGCTGTCGCGGCAGATCCTGTCCTCGATCGGGGCGCGCGCGGTCGCCATCAAGATGGGCCAGCAGCGCAGGCTGCTCGCCAGCGCTGATCTGCCGCAACAAATCGATCACGACGTCGACATGCGCAACCAGACGGTATGGCGGGCGATCTACGACGCCTTCGAGATCATGCTGGAGAGCGGCAACCAGTCGATCCGCGTGGTCGGCCCGGCGCCGGGCGGCGCGCAGTTCATAGAGGTCGTGATCGACGAGCAGCCGTTGCGGCAGGCGATGTACCGTTTCTCGCGCAACGTGCTCGTGGTGTCGCTGCTGATTGCCGGCCTGACCTCGCTATTGGTCTACCTGGCGTTGCATTACCTGTTTGTGCGGCCGATGCGGCGGCTTACCGCCAATCTCGTCGCCTTCCACGAAAACCCGGAGAGCCCGGCGCGCATCATCGTGCCGAGCCAGCGCGGCGACGAGATCGGCGTCGCCGAGCGCGAATTGTCCGACATGCAGCGCGACCTTGTTTCCATGCTGCATCAGAAGAGCCGGCTCGCAGCCCTCGGCCTTGCCGTTTCCAAGATCAATCACGACCTGCGCAACCTGCTGGCGTCCTCGCAGTTGCTGTCGGACCAGCTTGCCAGCGTGCCCGATCCCAGGGTGCAGCGGTTCGCGCCCAAGTTGATGCGCTCGCTGGAGCGAGCCATCGAGTTCTGCCAGTCGACGCTGTCCTATGGCCGCGCACAGGAAGCCGCGCCCGACCGACGCTTGTTGCTGGTCGAGCCGGTCGTGGCCGAGGTGCGCGAATCCGCAGGGCTTGCGGCCAATGCGACGATCACCTGGGTCGCCGCGATCGAGCGCGGCCTCTCTATCGATGCCGATCCCGATCAGATGTTCCGTGTGCTGCTCAATCTCGTGCGCAACGCGGCGCAGGCGCTGGAAAGCCAGCCGAGCGTCGATCCCGCCGCGATGCAGATCCGCATCACCGGCCGGCGCGAAGGTGCGGTCGCGATTCTCGAAATCTCCGACACCGGCCCCGGCGTGCCGGCGAAAGCACGCGACCATCTGTTCGAGGCGTTCCAGAGTTCCGGCCGCCCGGGCGGCTCCGGCCTTGGGCTCGCCATCGCCGCCGAACTGATCCGCGCCCATGGCGGCGCCATCCACCTCGTCGAAGGTACCATCGGCGCCACCTTCCGCATCGCGATCCCCGATCGCCCGGTGGAACTGCAGAGCGTCCGCAACGAGCGGGCGACGGCGTAAGCGCTTAAGTTAATTGTCCTTTTCGTCATTCCGGAGAGATGCCAACGGATTGCGCGAATGCACGCCCGCAGGGTTTTCCGGACCTTGCAAACAAGGACGGAAGCCGGTAGCTAGAGCGCTCTTTCGCAGGCCATCCAGACTTTATCGGATGCAATCGGGTTGCTTCAGCCCCATATTCGCAAGCGAAAACGCGCCCGTAGCTCAGCTGGATAGAGCATCAGACTACGAATCTGAGGGTCGGACGTTCGAATCGTTCCGGGCGCGCCATTCCCAATATGTCCGAGATCCATCGCAGGATGGTGATCCGCCAGCGATAGCCTTGCTGCCGCGTTGGTCGCCTCGGCAAGCGCTTACCGAAGCGGTCAGCAGTTAAGGACCGCCAGTCGCGTGCGGTCCCGCAACATGATTTGGCGGGCGCCCGAGAGTCCGAGCACGCCCTTGTTCTGCAATTCGGAGAGCGAGCGCGACACGGTCTCCAGGGTGAGGCCGAGATAGTCGCCGATGTCGCGGCGGCACATCGGCAGCGCGATCATGCCGGCACTGGCGAGGCGGCGATCCATTTCGAGCAGGAAGGTGGCGACACGTTCCATCGCGGTCTTGCGGCCGAGCAGCAGCATGTGATTCTCGGCGTGCCGCAACTCACCCGCTGTGATCGACCAGAGGTCACGGGCAACGCGGACATCGCTCTGCGCGGACCGCTCAAGGCTGCTACGCTTCACGAGGCGAAGCGTTGTGTCGATGATAGCTTCGGTGGCAAGGCGATGCGACGATCCCGACTCCAGACCGAATACGTCACCAGGCAGGTGGAAGGCGCCGATCTGGCGGCGGCCATCGGAAAGCAGCTTGTAGCTGCGCACCGCGCCGCGGATCACCTGGTAGACATATTCAGCTCGACTCGTCCTCACCATAAATCTCCTCTTCCTTGCGGTAGGTGAACTCGGTGGCGATGACGCCTGCGTGGCCAGTCAGCACGCCGAAGTGATCCGGAACGACATGCGGCGCTGGGGCAACCTTGCGGCCGGTGGTGGGGGACGTGCTGATCGACTGGGTGAGCATAAGCCATCTCCTCGTTCGGGGACGACCAAGCTGTAATGTGGAACGAAGATTCCCGAAATTTCGCCTGATACCTTAAGGGCAGGCCCCTACGTAGTTTGCCGGAGGCGGAAAACCGCTTGCCGGAGGCCTTGAGGCGCGTCAATGGCAGCTGCCGCGGTCGGCCAGTGCGCCCCTGATATGGCCAACCAGGCTCTCCTCCAGGTGCGGCTTGCGCAGCACATGGGAAACACCGGCCGTAGCCGCCTTTTCCGGGATGTTTTCGTCTGGGTAGCCGGTGATCAGGATAATAGGCGCCGCAATATCGCGGTTGCGCAGGCGGCTGGCGAGATCGAGGCCGTTCATATTGGGCATCTTGTAGTCGATCACGAAGCAGTCGGCGCTGCGGGAGGCATCATCCCTCAACAGTGCGGCGCCGCTCTTGAACGTGCGCACGGCAAAACCGTCGGTCTCGAGCAGGAACTGCAGCGAGCCGAGCACGTCAAGATCGTCGTCAACTACGTAGATCATGGCCTTCGTCGGCGAGGCTGGCATCAGCCGACACCTTCATGTTTCGCTACAAATATGGATGAACGCTTTATGGCAGATCGGGATATGCGTGAGTTGATTTGGCTCAATCTTTCAACGCGCCGGCGCGCATCGCCAACCGCACCAGCTCCGACAGGCTGCCGGCCTGCATCTTGGTCATCACATTGGCCCGGTAGACCTCGATGGTGCGGGGGCTGATGTCGTACTCCCGGGCGATCGCCTTGTTGGACAGGCCTGCCACGAGGCCGTCCATGACCTGGCGTTCGCGCGGGCTCAACGTTGCTACGCGACTCGGCGATCTCCCGGGTGATCGCCTCGTCCCTTTGCTCCGGTTCGGCGCGGGTCAGGGCGGCCTCGACCATGCCGATCATGAGGTCGTCGTCGAACGGCTTTTCCAGGAAATCGATGGCGCCAAGCTTCATGGCCTCCACCGCAAGCGGCACGTCGCCGTGGCCGGTCATGATGATGACGGGCAGACGCCTCGGCATCGCCCGCAGCCGCCGCAGCAGTTCGATGCCGTCGATGCCGGGCATGCGTACATCGGAGACGACGCAGCCGAAGGCGAGGCCAGCGAACCCGTCGAGGAAGGCCTGCGCGGAATCGAACAGGGTGACGTCGAAGCCGGCAGTGCCGAGCAGGAATTGCAGCGAATCCCGCATCGCATCGTCGTCGTCGATGACGTAAACCATTCCCCTAGGCATCGCTCATGCTTTCGTTCGGTACGGCGGGCAGCGTAAAGCGGAACGTCGCGCCGCCGGCAGGATTGTTCTCCGCCCACATCTTGCCGCCATGAGCCTCGACGATCGATCGGCTGATCGAAAGCCCGACCCCCATGCCGGTTTCCTTTGTCGTGAAGAAGGTCTGGAACAGGCTGGCCTCTACCCCGTCGGCAAAGCCCGATCCGGAATCGGCGACGGCAACCTCGATCATGTCGTCGCTGACCGCCCTGGTCGATGCCACGAGCCTGCGCTGCGGCGAGGTGGCCATCGCCTCCAGCGCATTGCGGAACAGGTTGACCAGCACCTGCTGGATCTGGACACGATCGACAAGCACGAGATCATGTTCGTGGTCGACTTCGAACTGCAAGTTGACGCCCTGTTCGCGCGCGCCGGTGAGACCGAGCGCGCCGGATTCCTCGATCAGCTTGGCGATGCTTTCAACACGCTTTTCCGATTCGCCGCGCGCGACGAAATCGCGCAGCCGGCGGATGATCTGGCCGGCGCGCAACGCCTGCTCGGAGGCACGATCCATCGCGCTCTCGATCTTGGCCCGGTTGGGATCCTCGCTTACCGACAGCAGCCGCCGCGAACCCTTCATGTAGTTGTTGATCGCAGCGAGCGGCTGGTTCAGTTCATGCGCCAGAGCGGACGCCATCTCGCCCATCGCGCTGAGGCGCGAGATATGCACAAGTTCGGATTGCAATTCCTGTAGGCGCGCCTGGGTCTGCTGCTGCTCGGTCAGGTCGTGCACGAACCCGGTGAAATAGGGCTCGCCATCGGAGCGCATTTCGCCGACCGACAGGTGCATCGGGAAGGTAGTCCCGTCCTTGCGCTTGCCGGTCACGATGCGGCCGATGCCGATGATGCGGCGATCGCCGGTGACCCGATAGCGCTCGAGATACGAAATCGTGGCGAGTGCGGTCCGGTTCGGGCATCAGGATGCTGACGTTCTTGCCGATGGCCTGCTCGGCGGTGTAGCCGAACTGCCGCTCGGCAGCCTTGCTGAAGAATTGCATGATTCCGCGTTTGTCGATCACGATCATCGCATCCGGCACCGTCTCGAGGATCGAGCGCAAATGCATCTCGCGGGTACGTAGCGCCTCCTCGAGTTGTTTCTCCTCGTCGATGTCGAGCCCGATGCCGGAGAGATGATGCGGCTTGCCTTCCGCTGTCCTGACCAGGCCCGCGCGCAACCGGATCCAGTGGCGCGAGCCGGGTTGCAATGCGATCGGAAAGGCAGTGTCGAGCCTGTTGCCGGTCTCTGCGGTTTGCGCGATCTCCCGTTTCACCCGTTCGCGATCGAGCGGGTCGAGCAGGGAAAGGAAGAAGTCGTAGCTGACCTTCTCCTTGCCGGACGCCCCAAACAGCTCTCCGGCATTTCCGGACCAGGTCACTTCCTCGGTCAGCAGGTCAAGGTCCCACATCCCGACGCCGGATCGTTCGATCCCGAGGCGGAAACGCAGGTCTCGGGCAGCATCTTCAGGACGCGCTTGGAAGGTATTGGTCACGCCTTTGCCTTCATGGTCGTCCGCCCCGGCGCAAGATCCAGAGAGTGCGCGGAGAGGGTCGTTGCCTTCACTATTTGTCCCAAGCCCGCGGAAAGCTCAAGAGTTGACTGACTGCAGGGCCGATCGTTCCCGCGCGACGTGGCCTTCCTTTGCCGCAGCGTTGTGGATCGAGTTTGATCTATCTCATCCCGCCCACGCTCACCTCCAGCTAATGGCATTCCGCAAATCGAACGATGCGGGAGAATGCGATGACATATGCGACGGCGATGGTGAGCCTTGCACTGGACCAGCCGAACGAGGCGCTGCTCGATGTGGCGGGGCAAGTCGCCGAGCAGTTTGGCGCGCGCATTATCGGAATTGCGGCATCGATGTTCAGCCCGCCGATGTATTTCGTCGACGGCGATTTCGGCCAGCGGCTGATCGAGGAGGGGCAGGCGGCAGTCGCCCAGCGCATGACCGCTCTGGACCGACAGTTCCGCGAAGCGATGAACGGGCGCGCCCACGAGGTGGAATGGCGCTCCGCGATGGAACTGCCGGCACGTTACATCGCGCGTGAGGCCCGCGCCGCCGACCTCCTGATCGTCAGCGGCGACGGCGTCGCGCCGGCCGACCCGTTCGCGATTGCCGGCCCCAGCGACCTGGTAATGCAGGCCGGCAGGCCGCTGCTGGTCGTGCCGACGACGGTGCGCTGGCTTGATTTGCGCAGCGCACTGGTCGCCTGGAAGGATTGCGCCGAGGCACGGCGCGCGGTGGCGGACAGCTTGCCCCTGCTGCGCAAGGCCGAGGATGTCACCGTGGTCGGCATTGTGGAGGACGCAAGCGCTCGCGCGGTCGTGATGAAAGAAGTCGAGGACGTGGTCGCCTGGCTGTCGCGCCATGGGATCACTGCGCGAGTCCAGGTGCCGGACAAGATCGGCGACGCCACGGCGCAGATCGATCGTATCGCTGCAGCAACCGGCGCGGGTCTGGTGGTCGCCGGCGCCTATGGCCACTCCCGGTTCCGTGAATGGGTGCTCGGTGGCGTCACCCAGCACCTAATCAGGCAGACGGATCGCTGCGTGCTGTTGTCGCGATGATCGTTCTTGATGCAGCTCAACGATCGTAAAAGTCGCGGTGTTAAGCTTGCCCAAACCAGGACACAGGAGGTTGCCATGTCGGAGACGGTGACACAGTCGCAGGTCGAGCGGCCTGCGAGCGATGCGCCCGGCACGTTCGTCGAATTCAACAAGCGCGTGCTGCATCTGCTGTTCGACGCCCAACGCGTCATGCTCGGCGAGATGGTGACGGCGAGCGACGAGATGCTCGAGGACGTGCGGGCCGAGATGCATCTCGCCGCCGAATTCGCCGCGAAGATCAACGAGGCGCATTCGGTGGAGAACATCCGGTCCGTACTCAAGGAATGCGGCCAGCACCAGATGGACGTGTTCAGCCGGGAAGGCCAGAATTTTCTGCGGCGCAATCAGCGGCTGGTCGAGGCGACGTCAAAACTGTTGGCAAGCGCGCGTCCGCAATAGGGCGCAGTGGAATGGCTCGTCCGTTGCTCGATAGCCGAGCCGACCCTTACGGAGGATTACGTAGGGGCGACGATTTCTTGACATCGATCAAGTGGCCTTGCCGCGCAAGGCGCCTAATGGCAGCGGGTTGATCAGCCGGTTAGCGGCACCCCGAACGGTGGAAAGCTTGTACAAATTCATCGAACAGATCGTTGCCGACTACATGACCCGCGACGTGGTGACGGTGCCGCCGGAGCTGACGGTCCGCGAGCTCGGTCAGCGCTTCAAGGAGGCCGATTTTAACGGGTTTCCCGTGATGCACGGCGCGCAGATGATCGGCTTCGTCACCAAGTTCGACTATCTCGCTTGTTTCGAGTTCACGCCGTCGCGGATGCTGCCGCGTTACGACGATCTGATGCGGCGCACCGTCGCCGAAATCACGGCGCGGGAATTCATCTATGTCGGCGCCGAAACCAAACTGACCCGCGTGCTGCAGCTCATGATCACCCATCGGTTTCGCAGCCTGCCGATCATCGAAGGGGATTCCCGCCTCACTGGCATCATCGCCCGGGAGGACGTCATACGCGCCTTGGAATTCTGTGCGCAGAGCGAAGCGGAGGCATAGTGATGGCGATCAGGGATTTGTTGTTGCCGCTAATCGGCGATGCGACAAGGAGCACAGCCGCTGCAATCGAAAAGTGCGTCGCGATGGCAGCAGAGCTCGACGCGCATATCACCGCGTTGGCGCTGGAAACCGAGGATGACGCGCTGCCGCCAACCGTCGCCGACGTATTGGGTGCAAGGGAAGTTGTGCAGATCGAACCGACCGCGCGCGCATTGTGCCTTGCATTCGACGCGGCAAGGACAAGGTTCGGCGCTCGTGGCGATCACAGCATCAAGTCCTCGCCGATTGCCCGAATGATTGACTCGATAGCCGAGGAAGCACGATTGAAGGATTTCTCGGTGGTGCCGATCAAGCCGAACGATTCGCTTTCCGAAAAGCTGGTCGAGCGGTTACTGTTCGAGAGTGGGCGACCAGTTCTGATGTGCCCGGAGGTTAGAGCAGATGCTCTCCGCACAACCTTCAACGACATCGCAATAGCCTGGGATCACACGGCGCCCGCTGCGCGAGCGGTCGGTGACGCACTACCGCTGCTTAAGGGAGCTGCACGTGTACGCATCGTCACGGCTGCAGATCGTCTAACCATCGCGCAAAGCGGTTCCGGCGCGGCGTTGCAACGCCACCTGGCTGAGCATGGCATCGACGCTCGATTGGATATGATCAAGATCGATGGCAGCTCGGTCGGCAAGGTTTTCGGCGCTTATGTAGAGAAGAGCGGGATCGATCTCCTGGTCATGGGGGGCTACCGTCACTCTCCGGTTAACGAATGGTTCTGGGGCGGCATGACGAACACCATCATCAATGAGCCCCCTTGCTGGGTTTTTCTGTCGCACTAAGGAAAGGCGAGGGCAGGCCCTCAGCGCTGGCAACTATTGGCTGGCCGTCGTACACCTCGGCCTCAAAGACACGAGGCGATGACGCCATGTCGATCTATCGATTGAGCAACGTGCTGGCGCCGCGGTCAGTGGCGCTGGTTGGGGCGAGCCCGCGCCGCGGCTCGCTGGGCGCGGCGATCCTCAATAACATCCGCAGCGCCGGATTTGCCGGCGAGATCGGAATCGTCAATCCACGCTATGGCGAAATCGACGGAGTGAAGGCCGCCAGCCACATCGACAAGCTGCCGTTCGTGCCCGAACTTGTCGTCATCACGGCCCCGGCACGAGAAATTCCTGAGATTATCGATGCCGCCGGCAAACGGGGAACGGCCGGCGCGGTGATTGTCAGCGCCGGGCTGGGCCACGGCCCGGGATCGCTTGCGGAAGCAGCCGAACGCGCAGCGCGGTCGCATCGTATGCGGCTGATCGGTCCCAATTGCCTCGGCATCATGATGCCGGGCATCAAGCTTAATGCAAGCTTTGCCGCACATATGCCGCGCGGCGGCAACCTTGCGCTGATCTCGCAATCTGGCGCGATCGCGGCCGGCATGGTGGATTGGGCCGAACAGAAATCTGTTGGCTTCTCCGGTATCGTCTCGGTCGGCGACCAGCTCGACGTCGATATTGCTGATTTGCTCGATCACTTTTGCACTCGATCGCAATACCGGCGCGATCCTGCTCTACATCGAGGCGGTGCGCGACGCCCGAAAATTCATGTCGGCGGCCCGTGCCGCGGCGCGCATCAAGCCGATCGTGGTGGTCAAGTCGGGCCGGATGGCGCAAGGCGCCCGCGCCGCGGCGACCCATACCGGCGCGCTGGCGGGAGCCGACGACGTCTACGACGCCGCATTCCGCCGCGCCGGTATGCTGCGGGTGTTCGACCTGCGCGAACTGTTCGACTGCGCCGAGACGCTCGGCCGGATCAAAGCCCCGCACGGCAAGCGGCTCGCCATGCTGACCAACGGCGGCGGTCTCGGCGTGCTCGCGGTGGACCGGCTGGCCGAACTCGGCGGCGTCACCGCGGCGCTTTCGGCTACTGCCAAGCAACAGCTCGATGCGGCGCTTCCGCCGACCTGGTCTGGATCGAACCCGGTCGACATCATCGGCGATGCCGATGCGGCGCGCTATGCGGCGGCACTGGAAATTTTGCTGACCGATGCTGACAACGACGCGCTGCTGGTCATGAATGTGCAGACGGCGGTGGCGGCAGCGAGTGATATTGCCGACACTGTGACGCACGTGGTGGCGGCGGTCCGCGAAAAGCAAATGCCGGCAAAGCCGGTGCTGGCGGTCTGGGTCGGCGCTGGTCCTGCGATCTCGAAGATCGTTCGATGCCGCCGGCATTCCGAACTTCCCGACCGAGGACGATGCGGTGCGCGGCTTCATGCACCTGGTCAAGCATCGCGAGGTTCTCGAAGCCCTGCAGGCGGTGCCGCCGAGCCTGCCCGCTGACTTCGTTCCCGATGTCACGGCCGCGCGCGCCATCGTGGAGGCAGCGGTCGCGGAGGGACGGCGCTGGCTGGACCCGCTCGAGGTGAAGCGGCTGCTCGAAGCGTATCAGATCGAGATGGTCCCGACGCTTGCGGCCGCCGATGCGGAGCAGGCGGTCGCCCATGCAGAGTCCCTTTTCGCCGAGGGAAGGAAGGTGGTGCTAAAGGTGCTGTCGCGCGACATCACCCACAAGTCCGACGTCGGTGGCGTAGTGCTTAATCTCGCGACCCCGGACGAAGTGCGCGCGGCGACCAACGATATCCTGGCCCGGGCGAAATCGCAGCGGCCGGACGCAAAGCTTGCCGGCGTCCTCGTGCAGCCAATGGTGCTGCGCTCCAAGGCGACGAGAGCTGATCCTCGGCATCGCCGACGATCCCACTTTCGGCCCCGTGGTGGTGTTCGGGCAGGGCGGCACGGCGGTGGAGATCATCAACGACAAGGCGCTGGCGCTGCCGCCGCTTGACCTGGTGCTGGCGCGCGATCTGATCGGACGGACGCGGGTGTCGCGCCTGCTCGCGAGCCTATCGCGACGTGCCGGCCGTGAAAGGCGGATGCGGTTGCGCTGACGCTGGTAAAGCTCGCGCAGCTCGCCGCCGACTTACCGCAGGTGAACGGGCTCGACATCAATCCGCTGCTCGCGGATGCCTCCGGCGTGCTGGCTGTCGATGCCCGCGTCGCGGTGGCGAAACCAGATCGCAAATTCGCCGGGCCGGGCAACGCGCGCTTTGCGGTGAAACCCTATCCGACGGAGTGGGTGCGCCATCTCGTCTTGAAGGACGGCTACCGCATTCTGACGCGGCCGATCCGCCCCGAGGACGAGCCGCTGATCCATGAATTCGTGAAGCACGTTACCATGGAGGATCTGCGGCTTCGCTTTCTGGCGCCGATGAAACACTTTTCGCACGAGTTCATCGCGCGGCTGACCCAGCTGGACTATGCGCGCGCCATGGCGTTCGTCGCCTCGACGAGGCGAGCGGTGAGCTCGCCGGCGTCGTGCGGCTGCATTCCGACTCGATTTACGAGACCGGCGAATACGCCATCCTGCTGCGCTCCGACCTCAAGGGAGGGGGCTCGGCTGGGCGCTGATGCAGCTCCTGATCGAATATGCGAAGTCGGAAGGGCTGAAGCAGATTTTCGGCCAGGTGCTGCGCGAGAACACCACCATGATCGAGATGTGTCGGAGCCTTGGCTTCAAGGTCGAGCCGGATCCGACCGAGCGCGACCTGTTCGACGTGACCTTGCCGCTCGACCGCTAGCCTGCTCAGAGTCGCGCGACGGAGACGACACGGAATGGATGCATGCTGCAGTCCTCGTTGATCGAGACATATTCGCCGGGCACGAAGCGTTCCTCCGCGAAATGGAATCCGACCTCATATCGGCTCGCGCAGCACGTCGAGAATGAGGTTAACGATCGTGCGCCGGCCGGCGCGCGGCAGCTCATTGAAGCCATCGGCCTTCAGCCGGGCCTGCGCTTCGGACGCGGTCAGGCCCTGCATCGCAAGGCGCATCAGTGCGAGAGCAGTACCGGCAGGGGCGGGTTGGCGATCATGCTGCGCGTCGCGCCGCCCAGCACGAACTCGCGCCAGCGCGAATGGCCGTAGGCGCCCATCACGAGTAGATCACTGTCATGTACGCGCGTGGCGGCTTCCAGCGCCTCCCCGATGGGCCGGCCCTGGGCATCCACGGTCTCGAGAATCACGTCCACCCCGTGCCGGGCGAGATGTTTTGCCAACTCCGGACCGGAGCGGCGCGTATCAATGCGTTTTTCGTTGGTCACCGTGACGATATGGACGCGCTTTGCCCTGGTCAGCAGCGGCAGCGCGTCGCCGATCGCGCGCGTGGCCGGGCGGCTGAAATCCCACGCCACCGTGGCGGTGTTGAGCGCGAACGGCTTTTTCGGCTCGCGCGGCACCATCAGCACGGGACGGCCGGATTCGAAGATCAGGGCCTCTGCTGTCGGCTGGTCGGCCAAGTCGTTCGCCTCGGCGGGAACAATCGTAAGGTCGCGCAGCCTGGCGTATTCAACCGCCAGGCTGGTAAACTCCGGTGCGAGGCATCGCTCGAGAACTCGCTCCGCGAACACATCCTTGTTTTCCGCCGCCTTCTGGAATGCGGCGAGCGACGTCTCGGCCTGTTCGCGCCCCTTCTTGGCTTCGGCGTTAGCCAGCGCGGGTACGTTGAGGAACGCGGGCGCGATAAAACTGCCCGGCACCTCAATCTTGATCTCGCAGGCGATTGCCGACAGCTTTGCGCCGATGCCGGCGGCAAAATCGACGGCGAGATCAACGGCCGCCGGCGGCGTGTTGTCGGGATAGTTCGCCAGGGTCAACAACAGGTCCTTGTAGCTCATGCCGATCTCCACAAAGCGAGTTCGGCGATGAATTACGTGGCTTAACGGAACGCCGACTTGACGTAGCGCAATTCGAATGTGCGCCATGTTACCGCAGGTATCCGGCGGTGTGCGCCTTGTCGGCCGGCATGGCTCGGTGCGGCAACGCCGCCTCTGCATTGAGGCAGGTCAACCCGCAAGTCGCGGGTACGCGTTAAGAGTTGGCATGCCCATCGATCCCGGATGTCAGCCGTGAATTATGCGCCCGCCCTGGAAGCCACGAGCCATGGCGATACGCTGGAATTGCGTCCCAGCGGATCGTGGACGATCAGCCATGCGGGGCTACTGGAAAAGCTGTCCAATGCCGCGCTGCCGCAGGTCAACGCTGCGCCGCGCCTGCAGGTCGATTTCGCCGGCATCGGTGAACTCGATACGCTCGGCGCCTGGCTTCTGGAAAAGATTTCGCGCGGCGCCGAGCAAGCCGGCCACGCCGTGACGGTGACCGGCGTCGATGAGCGCCATGCCGAACTGATCGAGGATGTCCGCAAGGTCAACCGGCATAAGCGCGCCGTCGGGCGTGCGCAAAACCCGCTGCTGGCGCGGCTGGAGCAGGCCGGACGCGGCGCGCTTCGATGCGGTCGGCGAGGCTGCGATCTTCCTGCAGATGCTGGGCGCCACAGGCTGGGCGCTGATCGGCGTGCTGCGACGGCCGCGCTCGCTGCGGCTGACCTCGCTGGTCTACCAGACCTGGCGGATCGGCTGGCAGGCGATCCCGATCATGGTGCTGATCACCTTCCTGATCGGCGCGATCATCGCCCAGCAGGGCATCTTCCATTTCCGGAAGTTCGGCGCCGAGTCCTATGTCGTCGACATGGTCGGCATTCTGGTGCTGCGCGAGATCGGCGTCCTGATCGTGGCCATCATGGTGGCGGGCCGCTCCGGCAGCGCCTGTACCGCCGAACTCGGCTCCATGAAAATGCGCGAGGAGATCGACGCGCTGTCGACCATGGGCCTCGATCCGGTCGAGGTGCTGATCCTGCCGCGCATCATCGCGCTCGTCGTCGCGTTGCCGATCCTCGCTTTCCTCGGCTCGATGGCGGCACTCTATGGCGGCGGGCTGATCGCCTGGCTGTACGGCGGCATGAGCCCGGCGATCTTCATCGCGCGGCTGCATGAGGCGGTGTCGGTCACCCATTTCGAGGTCGGCATGATCAAGGCGCCGTTCATGGCGCTGGTGATCGGCCTGGTCGCCTGCAGCGAGGGCCTGAAAGTCAAGGGCAGCGCCGAATCGCTCGGACGGCAGACCACGACGTCGGTCGTGAAGTCGATCTTCCTCGTCATCGTGCTCGATGGCCTGTTCGCCATTTTCTTCGCGTCGATCGGGATGTGAGCCGTGGACGCGCCACGCAGATCAGTTCGCCATTCGCGTACGCGACCTCGTGGTCGGCTTCGGCCGGCGCATCGTGATCGACCACCTGTCGCTCGACGTGCGCCGCGGCGAGATTCTGGGTCTGGTCGGCGCTTCCGGCGGCGGCAAGTCCGTGCTGATGCGCACCATCATCGGGTTGATCCCGAAGATGAGCGGGCAGATCGAGGTGATGGGCTGGGATGCGGATGGCAAACGCGACCTGAACGGCCATGCCGGTGTGCCCCGATGGGGAATCCTGTTCCAGCAGGGTGCGCTGTTCTCCTCGCTCACCGCGCGGCAGAACGTGCAGTTTCCACTTCGCGAGAATCTTTCGCTGTCGCCTTCCCTGATGGACGAGATTGCCGACGCCAAGCTCGAGATGGTGGGGCTTTCGCCCGAGGATGGCGACAAGCTGCCGTCGGAACTCTCCGGCGGCATGACCAAGCGAGTCGCACTGGCGCGTGCGCTCGCCCTCGATCCGGCGATCGTGTTCCTGGATGAGCCGACGTCGGGGCTCGACCCAATCGCCGCCGGCGACTTCGACGCCCTGATCAAGACGCTGCAGAAGACGCTGGGGCTGACCGTGTTCATGGTGACGCACGATCTCGCCAGCCTGAAGACGGTTTGCGACCGAGTGGCGGCGCTAGCCGACGGCGAGATCGTCGCGATCGGTCCGATGGCTGACCTGCTGCAGTCCGATCACCCCTGGGTGAGGGCCTATTTCCACGGCAAGCGCTCGCTGATGCTGCAAGCCAAACCGGATTGAGGACGACATGGAAACCCGCGCTCCCTTCATCATCGTTGGCGGCTTCTTGCTGGCCGCAGTCGTGGCTGCCTTCGGCTTCGTGTACTGGCTGCACAACTCCGCGGGGATCGGCGCGCGCGCCGCCTATCACGTGCAATTCGACGGACCAGTGCCGGGGCTCCTGGTCGGCGCCGCCGTGCTGTTCAACGGCATCCGGGTCGGCGAAGTCACCGATCTCAAGCTCGCCACCGACAATCCGCGCCGCGTCAACGCGACCATCGCGGTGTCGGTGGGAACGCCGGTGCGCGCGGACACCAAGGTGGGGCTGGACTTCCAGGGCCTGACCGGCGTGCCGGTGGTGGCGCTGGAGGGCGGCAAGGAAACCGCCAACAGCGGCCCGGTGCCGACGTTGGTCGCCGAGCCCGGCGCCGGCCAGAGCATGACGCAGGCGGCGCGCGACGCGCTGCGCCGGGTCGATTCGATCTTGGCTGAAAATGCCGAGCCCCTGCAGGGCATGATCGCCAATTTCAAGGTGTTCTCCGATGGGCTTGCCCGCAACACCGGCAAGCTCGACAGCATCGTTGCCGGCCTCGAGCGGATGACCGGCGGCGGCCCGCAAGCCGCGCCCAAGGCCATCTACAGCCTGCGCGCGGCCGCAGCACCGGCAAGCCCCGGCAAGGCATTGAAGGGGCAGGTCGTCATTCCCGAGCCGTCCGCGATCACCCTGCTCGAGACGCAACGCTTCCTGTTCTCGCCGGCTAACGATTCGCCTGATTTCGCCAATGCGCAGTGGGCGGACACGTTGCCAAGGTTGCTGCAGGCCAAGCTGATCCAGAGCTTTGAGAACTACGACATCGCGCATTCGCCGCTGCGCAGCGCCGAGGGGGTGGATGTGGATTACCAACTCCTGATCGACGTCAGGGAATTCCAAGTTGTGACCAGCGGCGCACCCGTGGCCGAGATCGCATTCTCGGTACGGCTGCTCGACAAGCAAGGGAAGGTGGTCGCCGCGCGGCTGTTCCGCGGAAGTCAGCCGGTCGAGAAGGTCGATCCGGTTTCCGTGGTCACGGCATTCGACGGGGCATTCGCCACCGTCGCAAAGGATCTGATCGCCTGGACGGTGCAGGCGCTGTAGGGGCGGGGACAGCTATTCCAGGCTCTTCAGATACGACAGCACGTCGTTGATCTGGTCCGGCTCGAGCGTAAAGGCGGGCATCGTGGGGTGGCCGGTATAGATACCCTCGGCTAGCGATTCCTGCAGCGTCTCAATCGGATATTTGAGGTGCAGGTCGCGGAACGGCGGGGCGATCTTCAAGGGGCTCGGCGTCACCTTGTCCACCGAATGGCAGCGCGAGCAATTGGTGGTGACAAAATTCCGGCCGCGCTGTTCGGCCGGCGTCAGCGCGAGCGCCGAACTGGTCAAAGCGAGCGTTATGGCCAGGCAGCCGAAAATCTGTCGCATCACGGGCTCCGGTGGTCTCTGTCTCTCGCAATGATGCCTTGTGCGGGGCGGTTGGCCGTTGACCTGTATCAAGTCCAGGTTTGACGCAGCTCAAAAACGAAACGGGCGTCTCGTGACATGCTTGCTCCCGACTGAAGAGGAGAGTCCGCGATGCCCGCCGATGCCATAATCGTTTCCGCCGCCGTCATCTCGATGTTCGTGATCTTCGCCGCCGTTCTCTATTGGGGAGAGCAGCAGACCCGTTCGCGGCAGCAAGGCACTACCGAGCGGCCAAACGGCCGGCGCCGCAGTTTCTGACTACCGGAGGATGCCAGGAGGGCACCATGAGCGCATCAGGTCCACCACAAGAGCTCCCGCTATTCGACAGGCTGGTCGGCCGGCTGAAAAACCTGTCCGACCGCGTCGCGCGGCTTGTCGAACTGCGCAGTATCGACGATCGGCAGCTCGATCAGATCGCCAGCGAATTCCGCATGTCGAGGGCCGATCTCCATGCGCTGTGCGCCAACAAGGCGCCGACCGGCGATCTGCTTCGGCAGCGGCTGGCGGAATTCGGCCTGTCAGAGCAAATACTGGCCAAGCGGCACCCCGAGGTGCTGCAGGACCTGCAGCGGGTCTGCGGCAATTGCGTCACCACATCGCGCTGCGCGCACGATTTCGCCGCCCACCGGGCCGCCGGCAGGGACGATTACTGCCCGAATACCTGCACGCTTTATGCGCTCAAGCAGGAAGGCCTCGCCCGTCAGAAATGACCACGTTCGTCGGACCAGGATTGCCGGCGGGGCCAGGGAGGACCGCCGGCAATTGCTTTCCTGGGCGGGTTCTTCCGCGTCTAACACCGCCGTCCGGCGGCGATCATACTGAGCGCAAGGCCTGAACGTGAGACAAAGGGAAGAGCGATTTTTTGGCGAAGCTTCGCCGGACGGGCCGACTGGCCCCGTTTCGGCTGGCGGGACGCTTCTGTCGTTCCACGAGGGCGAGTTTCTCATGCGGCTGGGCGATCGCCTGCGTACGATGCGGGCGCTCCGGGACATGTCGCGCCGGGAGCTCGCGCGCCAGTCCGGCGTATCTGAGCGCTACATCGCGCAGATCGAGGCGGGCCGGGGTAACGTATCGATCGTGCTGTTGCTGCGGATTGCGCAGGCGGTCCGCTGGTAGCGGTGTCTCGAACCGTTGCCGCGCGCCAAGCAGATTTTGACGACGAGCCGCCAATTTGACCTGTCGCAAAGAGGAGACCGAGTTTCGGACTAGAATGAGGCCTTCTACCCCTAGAGCATGACTGCCGGCCGCCCAAAGCGGCCGGCGATTTTTCATAAGGCCTGGCTCTGGAATTGGGACTGAGAACGAATAGTGATGGTGAAAGGCTTTGATCAGGAAGCCACCGTCGTGTCGGCCAATGGGACGTGGTGACGTAAGGCAGGATGCGCGTGGCGCCGGGCTCGCCCAAGGGTTAACGACGCCTCGCGTCGCGCGGCGTCGTCCGCTAGGGACTGGTTTCGCAGCCGTGCATCGACTTGCGTTGGATCAGGTCCCAGCGGTTGCCACAGAGATCCTCGAAAACCGCGACGACGCCATAGGCCTCATGCCGTGGCTTCTCAGTAAACCGCACGCCGGCTGCGATCATGCGTGCATGATCGCGATCGAAATCATCCGTCTCCAGGAACAGGAAGACCCGCCCCCCGGTCTGGTCACCAATGCGCGCCGCCTGGGCCGGACCGTCAGCCCGCGCCAATAGCAGGCCGGAGCCGGCACCGCCCGGTGGGCGCACGACCACCCAACGCTTGCCACCGCCGAGCGACGTGTCCTCGCAGAGCTCGAAATCCAGGACGCCGGTGAAGAAGGCGATCGCCTCGTCATAGTCCGCGACCACGAGACTGACGAGGGAAAGATGCTGATTCATCGCTCATGCCAAGCCGGTTGCGACAGTCTTGCCGTCAAGTCGCGGGTATCCAACCGCGCATCAGCCCACGCGCGCCGTCGGCTGGCCGGGTGCCTCGCGCCAGACATCGCGGAACGCCTGCAGCGTCGTCTCGATATCCGCAGGCGTGATGTGCCGGTGGGTGACGAAGCGGAGCTGCATCGGTCCGCCGGGCGCGACGCGCACATCGCAGGCGTTGCAGTGCAGCCGACCATGTCTCGGCCGGCCAACCGCTGGCGGTCGTATCGATGCGCACGATGTTGGTCGTCGATGGATGACGGATCGACGAGGCTTGGGGCCAGGCGATGCAGGCCGTCGGCGAGCTGCTTCGCCGTGCGATGATCGTCGGCCAGACGCTCGACCATGCTGATCCAGCGCGACGATGCCGGCGGCGGCGAGCATGCCGGCCTGGCGCAGATTGCCGCCGAGCATGCGGCGGAAGCCGCGCGCGCGGGTGATGAAGTCCTGCGTGCCGCAGAGCAGCGAGCCAACCGGTGCGCTCAATCCTTTCGAGACGCAGAAGGTCACACTGTCACTGTAGCGTGTAATGCGCTCCGCCTCCACGCCGAGCGCCACGGCGGCGTTGAACAGCCGCGCGCCGTCGGTGTGCACGGGAATGCCATGCTGCCGTCCGAGCGCGTAGACCTCGCGCCATGTGATCGAGCGGCAGGACGGTACCGCCTGCGCCGTTATGGGTCGTTTCCATCTCGATCAGGGCCGTCGCCAGCTTGTTGGGCTTCATCTGGGCGCTGATCGTCTCGGCCAGGGTGCCGAAATCCATGGCCCCGCGTTCGCCGCGGATCGGTGCGGTGGAACAGGCCGGCGACCTGGGCGATGGCGCCCATTTCGCTCTTGAGGATGTGAGAGTTCTCTTCCAGCAGCACTTCGCCGCCGCGCCCGGTATGGGCCATCAACGCCACGAGATTGCCGATCGTGCCGACGGGCACGAACATCGCCGCTTCCTTGCCGGTGCGCGCGGCGGCAAGGGCTTCGAGCTTGCGCACGGTCGGGTCGCCGTCGCGCGAATCATCGCCGAGGTGCGCCGCGCGCATAGCGTCGAGCATTTCGGCCGTGGGCTGTGTGACGGTGTCGCTACGAAGGTCGATCATGGCTCACATCATACCAAGTTCGTGGCGGCGAAGCAGCCGGTAGACGAGCGCCACCGGCAGCACGGTGAAGACGATCAGCACGGTCGCCGCGGCCGAGGCGATGCCGGCGCCGGTGCCTTCCAGCGCCTGGAACATGACGACGGTCATCGTCGCCCACGGGCCACTGTAGAGGACGACGGTGGAGGACTGAGCTCGGAGGCGACCGTGACCCAGGTCAGCACCATGCCGCCGATCACGCCACCCATCATCAGCGGCACGGTGAGACGGACGAACGTCATCAGCGGCGAGACGCCGAGATTGATCGATGCCTCCTCGAGGCTCGGATCGATCTGATGCAGGATGGCGGCCGAGGCGCGCACGTTGAACGGGATCTTGCGCACCACCCAGGCAAGGACGAGGATCAGCCAGCCGCCGGTCAGCACAAGCCAGCCGCTGTTGAAGGAGATGATCAGGCCGATGGCCAGGACCGTTCCCGCGACGGCAAAGGGCGTCATGGCGATGACGTCGAGCAGGTCCGAGATCCTGCGAGCGAAAGCGGGTGATGGCGAAAGCCGATGGGGACGCCGATCATCGCGGCCAGGATGGCGGCGGCGGTGGACAGGGTGAGCGTGTTGATCAGCGGCCGCCAGGACTGATTGAAGAGGTCGCGGAAGTTGTTGAGGCTGAGGTTCGGATGCATCACCGGGCCGCGGAACTCCATGAAGGAGATCACGATGATGGCGAAGAACGGTACGAGGGCGATCAAGCACCACGCCCCACGAATAGGCACAGGCCAGCCGGCGCAGCCAGGGCTTCACCACCAGCTCAGGCGGCGTGCGGCGCGCCGCGGTCGAGAAGCGACGGCGGCCGAGATAGTGACGCTGCATGAGGAGTGCGATAGTGGTGCAGATGATCAACAGGACACCGAGCACGCCGGCGGAGGCGGGGTTGCCACCGGTCTCGCCGACAAACAGCTTATAGGCCTCGACGGCAAGGACCGGCTTGTCCTCGGCCAGCACGAAGGGGACACCGAAGCTCTCGATTACGTCGATGAAGACCAGCAATCCGCCGGCCAGCACCGCCGGCATGACGATCGGCACGGTCACGGTCCAGAAGGTGCGCCAGCGCGAGGAGCCGAGATTTTGCCCGGCCTCCTCGACCGAGATGTCGACCGCCTTGAACGCCGCCAGGGTCGGAAAGACGACGAACGGGAACGAGCGTCATGGCGAAGACGATGGTCATTCCGGTCATGCCGTAGATCGAGGTGAAGGGGATGCCGATGTCGCGCAGGAAGCGCGTGATGATTCCGGAACGGCCGAGCAGCAGCACGAGCGCATACGCCGCGACAAAGGAAGGGAGCACAAGCGGCAGGGAGGCCAGCGCCAGGAGCAGCCGATTTGCCCGGGATCGGCAGGCGGGCGAGGCAGAAGGCCAGCGGCACGCCCAGCGCGATGGTCAGCAGGGTGGATCAAACGCCGAGGATCAGGCTGTTGGTCAGGCTGCCGAGATAGAAACTGCTCGACAGTATGCGGGCATAGTTCGCAAGCGTAAAGTGCGCGCCGGTGCGGTCGAGGAAGCTCGCGCCGAAGACGTTGAGCAGCGGGTAGAGCAGGAACAGGCCGAGGAAGCCCAAGGCCAGGACCGCGATAGTCAGCGGGAACGTGTCGCGGCGGGAGATGGTGATCATCGGCGGAACACCGTGATGCGGCGCGGATCGTATGCGGCGGCGATACGGCCGCGCGCCTTCAACTCGTCGGGCAGCACATCGAGACTGGCGACGCGCAGCATGGCGCCGTTCGCCGATGTGGAGCTCGATGCGAGTGATGGCGCCGAGGAACTCGATCGGCCCGAGGCCGGCCTCGAACACGCTCCAGCCGGGCGGCGGCGTTTCGCCGGTGTCGAGCAGGCGGATGGTCTCGGGCCTCAGCGAGAAGCTGACGCGTCTCGCTCTCGCTTGCGTCGCCCACGGCGCGGAACTCCTGCTGGCCGACCCGGATGCGCAGCGCCTCGCCGTCCCGTCCAGCGACAGTGCCGCTGAGCAGGTTGGTGGTCCCCATGAATTCGGCGACGAACGGTGTTGCTGGCGTGCGGTAGATATCCTGCGGCCTTGCGACCTGCTCGAGCTTGCCGGCGCGCATCACGGCGATACGGTCGGACATGGCGAGCGCTTCTTCCTGGTCGTGCGTGACGTAGATGGCCGTGATCTTGAGCTGCTGCTGGAGCTGGCGGATCTCGGCACGCATCTCCACGCGCAGCTTTGCGTCGAGGTTGGAAAGCGGTTCGTCGAGCAGCAGCACCTCGGGCTCGATCACGAGGCAACGGGCGATGGCGACGCGCTGAAGCTGGCCGCCCGAGAGCTGGTGCGGCCAGCGGTCGCCGTACGCGTCGAGATGCACGAGGCGCAGTGCGCGGGCCACACGCTCCTTGATCTGCGCCTCCGCCACGCTGCGCGCCTTGAGACCGTAGGCCACGTTGCCGTCCGACCGTGAGATTGGGGAAGATGGCGTAGTTCTGGAACACCATGCCGGCGTTGCGGCGATGCGGCGGTAGCGTGTCGATGCGCTTGCCGCCAAAGCGAATCTGGCCGGCGGTGAGGTCGGCGAAACCGGCGATCGTGCGCAGCAGCGTGGTCTTGCCGCAGCCAGACGGCCCGAGCAGCGTGAAGAATTCGCCGTCCTCGATTTCGAGCGACACGTCGTCGACGGCGCGCACCGTGCCGAATGATCGCGACACGTGGTCGATCGATATTGCTGTCAAAACGCCTCCCCCGAAAACAAGCAAGCCTCGTCCCGGCACCGGACTCGACGTGCGCCTCGCGCGACGAGGTTGACGCGCGCTCAGCGGGTCGTCTGGATCACGTCCTTGATGCGATCCATCGTTTCGCCGCGCTTCTGCGTCCAGCCGTCCTCGTCGTACTTCAAGAGCTTGACGTCGGAGAGCCTGGGCATCTTGCCCGGCAGGTTGGGCAAGTCGAGATCCTGGCGCGCCGGCCGGCGGAATGTCGCCTTGAGGATCATCTCGCGAACATCCTTGCGGTTGACGTAGTCGACAAACTGACGGGCGCCGGACGTGTTCGGACCGTTCTTGATGACGGCGACGCCTTCCATCTGGGCGATGGTGCCGTCGGACGGATAGATCACCTTCACCGGCGCGCCGTTGTTGGCCCACAGGTGGCCCGCGTATTCGAGCGAGATGCCCAGTCCGTATTCGCCGTTGCCGACACCCTGGAAGACCAGCGACGAGCGGTTGAGCATCTTGGTGTTGCCGATGAGCTTGGAGACCTTGTCCCAGCCGGCGTTGCCACCGCCCCACATGTCGACGAGCAAGGTGACGTTGGAATAGGCCGAGCCGGAGTTGGCTGGATCGGTGAAGGCAATGTTGCCCTTCCACTTTTTGTCGATCAAATCCTCCCAGCTCTTGGGCCCTTGCGCCTCCGGCACCGACTTGGTGTTCTGCAGCACCACGAGCAGGTGCAGGTTGGTACCGATCCAGCGATCCTGCGGATCGCGGTACTCAACCGGCACCGCATCCTTGTGCTGAGAGGCGTAGGAGTCGAGATACTGCACATTGGTCTGCAGCAGCGAGCGGCTGATGCCCCAGACGATATCGCCCTGCGGCCTGTCCTTTTCGGTTTCGACACGCTTGATCACGACGCCGGAGCCGGCCGAGACGACATCGGCCTGAACGCCGGTTGCCGTGGTGAACTCGGTGGCGACGAGCTTGTTCAGTGTCGCATCGTTCGAGGAGTAGATGACGATGCGCTGCTGCGCTTCGACGCCGCCTGCCCAGCCCAGAGTGGCCGCCACCGCTAACGCCGCGATACCCGTACCAAAACGCCTCATATTGTACCCTCCGTCGCCTGCCTGTCGCTGGGCAAGGAGCTTAGGCGCTGACGGCAAGGGCGTCGAGCGCCGCGCGCACTCCCGCATGCGGGGATGGGGCAGGCCTGCCGAGATCCTTGAGTGTGCCCTCGAGATGGCGAAGGTCGGTGATGATGTCCGTCTCGCACCGATCATGCCCATCGTCCCGATGCGGATGACCTTGCCGGTCTGGCTGGGATGCCGTGCGCCTGCGATGACCGTGCGATAGCGCTCGCGCATGTGCTGGACGATGATGCCGCCTTCGAGGCCCTGGGGCACTTTCATGGCGACGACGGTGGCGGATGACGTATTCGGCTGGTTGTAGAGTTCGAGGCCAAGGGCCTGCACGCCGGCACGCAGGGCGGCGGCGAGGCGTGTCGTGGCGCTTGAGGACGTTGGCGAGGCCCTCCTCGTCGATCATGCGCAACGCCTCGAGCAGGCCGTAGATCAGCGTCACCGGCGGCGTGAAGGGTGTTCCGTCCTTGTCGAGCGAGGCCCTGGCGCGGCGAAAATCGGCGAAAAAGCTCGGCCATGCGGCCGTCGCGGTTGATCACCTTCCATGCCTTGGCGCCGATTGCGGCAAGACCGATGCCCGGCGCGCACATCAGCGATTTCTGCGAGGCCGATACGACGATGTCCGCACCCCAGGCATCCATCTTCATCTCGATGCCGGCGAGACCGCTGACCGAATCGACGACCAGCAGCGCCGGTGTATCGCGCACGACCGCCCCGACGGCGGCGACATCGTAGGCGACCCCGGTGGAGCTCTCGTTGTGGACCATCACCACGGCGCGGTAGGAGCGATTCTTCAGACGCTCGGCCACGCGCTGCGCATCGAGCGCGCCACCCCATTCGACATCGATCGTGTCGATCGACGCGCCGAGCGCTCTTAGCGATCGAGACGAAGCGCTCGCCGAACTGGCCGGCCACGACGATCGATGATCGCATCGCCGGGGCTGAGAATGTTGGCGAGGGCTGCTTCCATCATTGCCGTTCCGGAGCCGGCGAAGGTCAAAACGTCATGCGCTGTGCCGAAGATCGGCTTCAGCCGCTGCTGGCATTCCGCAAGCATGGCTTTGAACTCGGCGCCGCGGTGGTTGAGGACCGGCAAGCGCGGTGGCTTGGCGGACGCGCTCGGGGACGGCAGTCGGGCCGGGAAGACGGAGGCGATAGTCGGGAATGGTCAACATGACGCCACCAGCCTAGCGCAATCCGAAGACGTTCGCCAACTGCCCCACGCGCGACGCGAGCAAACGTTTCCGTGTGGGAGCCGCTACGATGACTGCGATCGCGTCAGCACCGGCGCCGCGCCATGCGCAACTCATCTGGATGAAGCCCGTTTGGAGAAACCCGGCTAAGGACGCTGATCCCCGGTGGGGCCGCGAACCTGATGCACCGCTGCCGCATTGCGCCGGTATACCTCCAGCAGACCGCGAATCGTCAGGTCGGGATCGAAGTGGTCTATCGCCTCGGTGGCGTCGTGGAACAACGCAGCGACACCGCCGGTTGCGACAACCGTCATGGCTTCGTTCCGCTCGGCCTTGATGCGTGCGATCATGCCCTCGATGAGCGCGACGTGACCCCAGAAAATGCCGGACTGCATGGCGCTAACGGTATCGTCGCCCACCACCTGTCGTGGTTTCTGCAGCGCAATCCTGGGAAGCTTGGCGGCAGCCGCATGCAGGGCCTCCATCGACAGGTGGACGCCTGGCGCGATCACGCCTCCCTCGAAGCCGCCATCACTGCCGATGACGTCCAGCGTGATGGCGGTCCCGCTGTCGACAATGATCAATGGCCCGGCATAGTGCTTGAGCGCACCGAGCGCATTGACCAGACGGTCCGATCCGACCTCCGAGGGCTTGCTGGTCCGCACCTGGATTCCGAGCTCGGTATTCTCGCCGATGATCAACGGCTCGACGTGCAGGTAACGACGCGACAGGTTTCGCAGGTTGAAGATCGCCTGCGGCACCACACTCGATATCACACAGCCATTCAGGAGACTGAGCTCAAGCTTGTGCATCGCCATCAGTTGCGACAGCCACACGGCGTATTCATCGGCGGTACGGCTGGGCTCGGTAGCCGAGCGCCATTGGGCGAGCCATTGGTCGCCGTCGTGAACCGCGAACAGGCTGTTGGTATTTCCCTGCTCAATCGCCAGAAGCATCGATCAAATCCTGGGTTGCCGCGCTACATTACTGAAGACATTATCTCGGCGGACCGCAAAGCGCGAAGCGAATCTGGGCGCTGCGCAATATCTCAGGCATGCGCAAACTATCAATTGTAGCGTATGGAAGGCTCCAGCATCATGGCGCCACGGCGAAGCCTTCGGACCCAGCCGTGGCGGGCCGTTCTGCGCAGGGATTACTCGGTCGCCAGCGGTAGCTTTGCCGATTTCCAGCGCAAGCAGTTCGCCCCGCTCGGGCCGAACCTGCACCTTGGGCCAATTGGCTGGGATGCGGCGCTATGGACGAATTGCGGGCGGATCTTCTCCGGGAAGGCAGCAATGAACGATCTGGCCTTGTCGTTGATCGTGGGTGGCGCAGCGCTTGTCTGCAGCGGCCTGGTTTTCCTGTTGCCTTCAGGAAGCACGCGGCAGGAGCGGGACGAGTTGATTGACGAAAGCCGGGATAGCGTCGATCTCCACCTTCAGGAATTGCGCCGGCGGCGGGATGGTCTGTCCTGATCGACAGAGCTGGGTCACACGCCGCCGATCAGCCTCGCGCCGGGAGCGTGAGCTGTGCGGTGAGGCCGCCGCCGCTGCGGTTACTTAGTGCAAGCTCGCCGCCGAGCGCTTTTGCAAGCTCGCTTGCGATCGCAAGGCCGAGGCCTGCACCGCCGGTCTTGCGGTTGCGCGATCCTTCCAGCCGGTAGAATGGCGCGAGCACGGAATCGAGCTGCGCCTCCGGGATGCCGGGACCGCGGTCGCGCACCGCGATCACGATGCGGTCCGCCGCACGCGATTCAGTGGCGATGTCCGCGCCGCCGCCGAATTTCAGCGCGTTGTCGACAAGGTTGGTGAGAATCCGCCGCAGCGCCTGCGGCGCCGTCATGATCGGATGATCGATGCGGCCCGTGAGATCGATGTGCTGTCCGGAATCCGCGTAGTCATAGACGAGGCTCTCGAGCAGGGCCTGCACGTCGGTTGCGACGAACGGTTCCGTGCGCGATCCGGCGCTGCGGGCAAGATCGATCCCCTGTTCGATCAGCGTCTGCATGGCCGCCAGGTCACCCTGCAGCTTGCGTTTCAGTGTGGCATCGTCGAGAAGATCGGTGCGCAGGCGCATCCGCGTGATCGGGCTTTGCAGGTCATGCGAGATCGCAGCCAGGATGCCGGTGCGCTCGGCAAGATGCTCGGCGATTCGCTGCTGCATGGCATTGAAGGCGGTGCTGGCGCGGGCGACCTCGCGGGGGCCGCTTTCGGACAGACGCGGCGCACGCAAATCCGGTCCGAGCTTGTCGGCGGCATCAGCAAGTTGCGCCAGTGGTTGGGTCGCGACGCGTACCGCAAGCGCGGTGAATACGGCGAGCACGGCCAATTGAAATGCCAGCGCGGCCAGCACCCAGCCGGACAGGCCGGTGTCCGGCGGGATCAGCTCCAGCGTCAGCGGCGTGCCGTCGCGCAGCGCGAGCGTGAGGTCGAAGCGCAGTGGATCGGCGCCGCCCGGCGCTGTGGCCGCGCGCACGGCATAGCCGGGGCCGAGTTCGCGGGCGATCATGGCGGCGATATTCTGCGCCGTCGTCGATTGCAGCGCCTGGTCGTCCGGCGCGGCGTCGAGCCGGTAGTGGTAGTTGCGGCGATCGATCTTGCTCAGCCATTGCGGCCGCTCCTCGGCCGGCACGCGCTCCAGGATCGCAATCGAGCTTGCGACGTCCTTGGCGAGATACGCGATCATCATGGTGCTGACGGTCTGCGCGCGATCGTAAAGCAGAAGGCCGAGTGACAGCACATGCGCCGCCGCAAGCCCACCAAACAGAATGAGCGCAATCCGGCCGAACAGCGAGCGCGGCCAGAATCGCAAGCCTGACAGCCTCACGCTCGCCGTCATCGGGAAAGGCTCCGCAATTCGATCGGCAGCGAAAACACGTAGCCCTCGTTGCGCACCGTCTTGATGTAGCGCGGCTCGCGCGCGTCGTCCTTCAGCCGTTGGCGCAGCCGGCTCACCATCAGGTCGATCGAGCGGTCGAACGGCTCGGTGTCGCGGCCTTGCGTGAAGTTCAGCAATTGGTCGCGCGTCAGCACGCGGTGCGGGAAGTCGAGGAACGCCCTGAGCAGCCGGTACTCGGCGCCGCTCAGCGCAACCACGGTGCCGGTGTTGTCGACCAGATGGCGCTGCGCGGTGTCGAGCAGCCAATCGCCGAACGCAAGCCCGCGCGCGGTCTCGGACAGCCGCAAATTGGCCGGAAGCGCCCGCGCCCGGCGCAGGATCGCCTTGATGCGTGCCAGCAATTCGCGCGAGGCGAACGGCTTTGAGAGATAATCGTCAGCACCCATCTCGAGCCCCAGAATGCGATCGGCTTCATCGCTGCGCGCGGTCAGCATCAGGATCGGCGGCGAACTCGCGTCCGTCGCGCGCAGGTCGCGGCACAGCTTGAGGCCGTCTTCATGCGGCAGCATCAGGTCGAGCACGATGAGATCGATCGCTTTGTCGGCAAGCGCCTGGCGCATCTCGCGCCCGCCCTTCACGGCGGTGACGGCGAACGCGTTCTTCTCGAGGTACTGCACCAGAAGTTCACGCAGGTCGGGATCGTCATCGACGACGAGGATGTGGTCTTTCCGCTCCATGGGCTCCCCATTGTAGGGCTCTCGCCTGCGCGCGTCCCCCGGAACTTTGTATCACAATGTATCGGCGGCCGATTTCGACAAGGCGCGCGACAAAAAAGGCGGTTCGTCGACATATCCGGGATACCTGGCCGTGGTTTTTCCGCCTCCACCGACCCCTGTGGAGGATCAATCATGTCGAGCGTCGAGAGCCGTCAATCATCCGCCCCGGCGATACCGGGGCAAAAGGGAGGCCCGCGGTTTTGGCGCGGATCCTTTGCTTTGATGTCCGCCATGGTGTTCTGGTTTGCCGCCGCGCACGCGCAGAGCGGGGCCGCCAAGGATGCGCCGGACAAGGTACTCGGCACCTGGCTGACCGATAGCGGCAATCTCGAGATCGAGATCGCCCGTTGCGGTGAAGCCCTGTGCGGCAAGGTGACGAAGGTCCTTGCCAATCGCTCGATGAGCGGCAGCGGCGAGATGGTGTCCGCCGACAAGCGCGATCCCCTCGGCATGACCCTTCTCAAGGACTTCAAGCCCTCCGGCGAAGGCGAGTGGTCGGGCGAGATCTACAATCGCGAGAACGCCAAAACCTATTCCTGCAAGATATCGCTGGGCACACCAGACCAACTGGTGCTGCGCCCCTATGTCGGGCTGCCGCTGTTCGGCAAGACGGTGATATGGACGCGGGTCGCCGCGACGCAGACCGGGCAGAAGTGATCGCATGCTCGATATTGTGCTCGCTCTTACCGCCGGCGTTCTCACTGTGGCCGCGCCTTGCGTGTTGCCGATGCTGCCGATCATTCTCGGGGTTTCGGTCGGACAGCGCGATCCGGCACGGCCGGTGTTCATCACGCTGGGATTTGCTACGACCTTCGCGCTGATGGCCTTCCTGTTCGGATTGTTTCCGACAGTCTTGGGGATTTCACAGGAAACGCTGCGCGATGCCGCATCGATCATGCTGATCCTGTTTGGTGTGCTGATGATCTGGCCTTATCCGCTGGAGCTCCTCACCGCGCGCTTCGGCAACGCCGTTGCGGCGGTTGGCGCGCCCGGTATGGGCCGGTCGGAGCGGCTCACCGCGCTGCTGCTCGGCGCCAGCCTCGGCGCGGTCTGGGCGCCGTGCGCGGGACCGATGCTCGGCTCGATCCTGACCTTGATCGCATCCGCCCAGCGGCTCGATCACGCGGCAACGCTGCTCGCCTGCTACTCGATCGGCGCGGCCATCCCGATGCTGCTGATCGCTTATGGCGGCCAGTTCGTCTCGACCCGTGCGCGGCATCTCGTTCGCTACAGCCGCGTCCTGCAACGGGGCTTTGGCGTCGTCATCGTGCTGGTCGCGGTCGCGATGTTCACGCAGTACGACGCCGTCATCGCCGTCTGGCTGTCGCACTACTATCCCGACCTCACAGTATGGCTCTGAACATGCGCGAACTCGATAGACGCAGCTTCCTTGCGCTTGCGCTTGCAACCGCCGCGGTCATCAAGGGCACCGACGCGCGCGGTGGCGTCGCCGCGCTCTACGATTACGGCCCGGCGCCCGAACTCACGGGAATCGAGGCCTGGCTGAATTCCGAGGCGCTGTCGCTCGAGGGCCTTCGCGGCAAGGTCGTGCTGATCGATTTCTGGACCTATTCCTGCATCAACTGCCTGCGCACGCTGCCCTATGTGACGCGCTGGCACGAAAAATTCAGGGAGCGCGGCCTGGTGGTCATCGGGGTCCACACCCCCGAATTCGGATTCGAAAAGCCGACGCGCAACGTGCGCACCGCCATGACACGACATGGCGTCAAATATCCGGTCGCCCAGGACAATCGATTCGCGACCTGGAATGCGTACGAAAACCAGTACTGGCCGGCGGTCTACCTGATCGACCGCCGCGGCCACGTCATGCTCAAGCATGCGGGCGAAGGCGCTTACGACGACATCGAGCGCGCCATCGAAATCCTGATCAAGGACAGCAAGGAAGGGTCATGAAGATGAAGGGATGGAGTTTGTCGCTGGCGTTGCTGGCGTCGTTGTGCACGGCCGCGGCCGCGCAGGACTTGCGGCCGCAGCTTCCGCCGCCGGAGGCCACCGATCCCGTCGCGCTCGGCATCATGAAGGGCTTTCCGCCGCCGCCTGACAAGGTCGTGACGCTCGCCAACGTCCTGAAGTTTCCCAACGGCCGCTGGGCCTACCATCATCTGCGCGAGCTCGGCCCGACCGCCAATATCTGGCGTGGCGCTAAGGCGCCGTCGGTCCTGCCGCTAGACCTGCGTCCGCTTGACGCGGTTGCCTTTGCCGATGACAAGGACCAGCAAACCACAATCGCCGACTGGCAGAAGAACACCTATTCAGACGCGCTCCTGGTGCTGCACAAGGGCAAGATCGCCTACGAGAAATATCACGTCGGCCTGAAGGCCGAGCAGCCGCACGTACTGTGGTCGATGACCAAGTCGTTCACCGGGTTGCTCGCCACCATGCTGATCAGGGACGGCAAGCTCGATCCGAACGCGAAGATCGCGCAATACCTTCCCGAACTTGCATCATCGGCTTGGGGCGATGCGACGCTGCAGCAGACGCTCGATATGACCACGGGCCTTCGCTACGACGAGGTCTTCACCGATCCGAAGTCGGGCGTGTTCCGCTATCTGATGGCGACCGGCCTCGTGCTGGCGCCGGCCGGCTACGCTGGCCCACGTGCGCTGCCCGATTTCCTCAAGACGGTCGAAAAGGAGGGCGAGCACGGCGCGGGCTTCAAGTACAAGAGCATCGACACCGAAGTGATCGGCTGGGTGCTGCAACGGGTGACCGGCCAGAGCTACGCTGAACTCGTCTCGGAAAAAATCTGGCGCAATATCGGCGCCGAGCAGGACGGCTTTGTCTGGGTCGATCCCGCGGGCACGCAGGTTGCCAGCATCGGCATAAGCGCCACGCTGCGTGATCTCGGCCGCTTCGGCGAGATGCTGCGCAATGACGGCAGGTCCGGCGAGCAGCAGGTCGTTGCTAAAACCGTGGTCGACGAGATCCGCAAGGGCGCCGATCCGGAGAAGTTCAAGGCGAGCGGGCTAGCTGCGCGCGCCGGCTATTCCTATCATAACCAGTGGTGGATCTCGCACGACGCCGCCGGCAGTTTTGAAGCCAAGGGCCTCAACGGTCAGCACATCCACATCAACCCCAAGGCCGAGCTCGTCATCGTCAAGCTGTCGTCGCATCCGGTCGGCAACACGATCTTCACGCATGTGCTGGACCGCCGCGCCTATGAAGCCATCGCAAAGGCCGTGCAATGACGACGCACGCTCACCCGATCGCAATCGCCACTTTGCCGAAATGCGCGCCGCTCGCCATGTAGGCGAAAGCGGGCTTGGTGTCGGCGAACGCAAAGGTCTTGTCCATCACCGGCTTCATCCGGTTGGCGGCGATCGCGTCCGCCATCGCCTGCAGGTCTTCTACCGAGCCCACGGTGACGCCCTGCAGCCGCTGCTGCTGCATCACCATCAGCGAGATGCGTGACTCTATCCTGCGCGCGGCCGGCGAGCACGCCGATGAAGGCGATGCTGCCGCCGATCCTGGTGGCGCGGATCGATTCGTTCAGCGTGCCGGCGCCGCCGACTTCGACGACGAGGTCGACGCCGTGGCCGGTCGCCTGCCGCGCCAGCTTGCCCCATTCCGGCGTGGTCTTGTAGTTGATGGTGATGTCGGCGCCGAGTTCCTTCAGCTTTTCGATTTTGGCCTCGCTCGATGACGTCGCGATCACGCGCGCGCCGTTCATCTTGGCGAATTGCAGCGCAAAGATCGAAACGCCGCCGGTGCCCTGGGTCAGCACGGTCTGCCCGGGCCTGATGTTGCCGAGCTTCACGACCGCGCTCCACGCCGTCAGCCCCGCGCAGGGAAGTGAAGCCGCCTCCAGGTCGCTGAGATGATCCGGCGTGCGCACCAGCGCGTTCGCCGGCCACACCCGGTACTCGCACAGCACGCCGTCGAGCGCGCCGCCCAGTGCCGTTCGCATTTTTGTCTCAGACGGCTCGCCGCCGAGCCAGCCCTCGAAGAAACTACCGATCACCCGGTCATCAGGCTTGAACGCGGTCACACCGGCGCCGACGCTGTCGACCACGCCCGCGCCATCGGAAAGCGGGATCAGCGGAAATTTTTGCCGCGAGCCGTAGCCGCCCTTCACCGTCAGCAGATCGCGATAGTTGATTGTCGCGGCCTTCAGCCTGACCAGCACCTGTCCGGGACCCGGCACGGGCATCGGCTTCTCGACCAGCATCATGGCGTCGATCCCGCCGGGGCCTTGCAGCTCATAGGCTTTCAATGGGGCATTCCTTCACGCGTGCGAACCGCACGGCCTATCGGCCGGCAAGCAACAGGCTACTTGCTCGCCTTTGCGATGGCTACAGGGTTGCTCGCGAGAGGAAGCCTCACGCAGCGAACGTCACCGCTGCGTTCACTCACTTGCCGGCGCTGAGGATCGCCTGTGCCAACGCCTTGGCGCGGTTCGCAAGAAGACGGGTGCCAAGTTCGGCGCTGGCCTTCGAGGGATCGCCGGTATAGCCGTCCGGCGTGATCCTGCGGGCATGCTCGCCGCCCTTGCGCCATTCCGCGAGCGCAACGGCATCGATCAGGTTTGGCTTGAGTGTCGGCAGCAGATCGGTGGCGACGAGGTTCGGCGCGGCCGCCCACAGCATCGAGGTTTCCCCGGTGCCGGCGTGGACATCGAAATAGGGGCTCGGCGGCGGCGCCGGGCCATCCCCGATCACGGCAAGCGCGGGGTCCGATTTCTCCAGAGCAAGCCGCTGCACCATGAAAGAGTCAGTGACAAAGCGGATCTCCAGTCCGGCAACGGCCGGGTCGGCGCGGCCACGGCGCACGCCTTCATAGAGCGCGCGATTATGGGCGACGTCGTTGTGGCCGGAAATGCAGAAGACTTTGGTGAGGCCGTCCTTCTTCAGACTCCGAAACACGTCGAGCATCAGCTCACCGATCACTTCGGGCCGCACATTGATCGAGCCGGGGAAGGCTCCCGTGACCTGATTGACGCCCCAGTAGAATGCAGGAACCACCACGCTCTGGATGTTTGCGGCGCGCAGCTCCGTTCGCGCGAGCTCGATGGCCTTGGTGGGAACGTAGACGTCGGTGCCGAGCGGCAAATGAGGGCCATGTTCCTCGATGACGCCGAGCGCCCAGATCGCAATCGCGCCGGACTTCACCGCGTCTTCGTACTGGCGGTAGGTCATATCCGCCATGGTGCCCTTGAAGATCGAATCCGCCTGCTTCGTCCCTGAATTGGCGTCGGCGGTCTGGGCGAGGGCGATCCCGCCGGCGCTGAAGCAAAGCATCAGGCTCGCCAAGGCCGCCCATCCGAGCGTCCTCAGCGTGTGGGGAATGGTGTCGTTATTTCCTGGAGCTGGCATGGGCGTGGGATCCGCTTGAGGGTTCTTGCCTCCGGACTTGCTAGACGAATCTTCCTGAAATGTCCATATGTTTGTAAATATATCAGATTTTATAATTTTCATGTTTTTTATTTTAGAGGTGTGCTAGTGATCGGGGCGACGGCGGGCTGCAAGGGAGTCGGACGATGGCGAAGGGCGGCACATTTCCGCGGCGGCGCGACATCCTGCTGGCCGGCGCCGGCATCGGCGCGAGTTTCGCCCTGCCTCATCTCCTGCTGCGGGCCAGGGCGGCCGATGCCGCGCCCGACCTGATCCTGCATGGCGCGAAAGTCCACACGGTCGACGCACGCGACACGGTCGCAGAATCAATTGCGATCAAGGACGGCCGGATTCTGGCAACCGGCGATTCCGCAAAGATCCTTGGCCTCGCGCAACCAGGCACGCGCAAGGTCGATCTGAAGGGCGCCGCGGTGGTGCCGGGATTTGTCGATGCCCACCCGCACATGGATGGGGCCGGCTGGGATTTGATCCGGCCGGGCTGGGGCCGGATCGAGAGCATCGACGACGTTCTCGACCAGGTGAAGCGGCAGGTTGCCAAGCTCGCGCCCGGCGAATGGCTGGTGATGCCGTGCCTTGCCGAACTGCCGGACTATTATCGCTTGCCCGAAACGCTGCGCGAAAAACGCTGGCCCAATCGGCACGACCTCGACAAGGTGTCGCCCGACAACCCGGTCTATATCGAGCCGCACTTTCTCGCGATTCCCGGCGTGGCGATGGCCAACACGGCCGCGCTGAAGACCGGCCGCATGCCCAAGGACTTTTCCATGCGCGCCCTCGAAGTGGTGCGCGACGGCGACGGCGAGCCGACCGGCGTGTTCATCGACTACAATTATCCGCGGATGGTGCCGCTGCATTCATGGCCGATCCGCATCCCAGTGTTTCCGCAGATTCCGCGGCAGACCCAGGCCCGAGTGGAAGCCTCGATCCGCGCCGGAATGAAGGCCTTCAACCAGGCGGGGCTGACCGCGATCTATGAAGGGCATGGTCTCAGCCCACCGGTGATGGACTTTTATCGCCGCCTGCATGCCGGCGGCGAGTTGACGATCCGGACCTACGGCCCGCATGCCTTCCCGTTTCCCGCCTATGACAATGACGAGCTTGCGGACAAAACCATCGAGATGGCGGCGGCCTCGGCCGGCGGCGACGGCGTGGGCGATGACCTGCTCAAGATCGGCGGCGTTGCCTATTCATTCGATTCGGCGGCAGGCGCCGGTGCGGCGCTGATGCGCGATCCGTACCGCGGTCCGCAGGGGCAGATGTGGAACGGTGTGCAACTTACGTCAGATGCGAAGCTGAAGCAGGCCATCGTCAAGGCTGCAGGCCGCGGCTTGCGAATCCAGGTGCAAAGCTCGGGCGAAGCCGCGATCGACAAGGTGTTGCAGATTTTCGAGGAGCTCGATGCGAAAAATTCGATCCGCGAGCGGCGCTGGACCATCGAACATTGCCAGATGGCGAACAAAGAGCAGATCGAGCGATGCCGAAAGCTCGGCCTCGTGGTGACCAGCGCCATTACCTTCCTCTGGGATTACGGGTCGACCTATCAGAAGACCTTTGGTCCGGAGATCACCGAGCGCGCGCTGCCATACCGTTCATGGATCGACGGCGGCGTCCGGCTTGCGAACTCAAGCGACTCGCATCCGTTTCAGCCGCTGTTCGGCTTCTGGGAGATGCTGGCCCGCAAGGACGGCCTGAGCGGACGGGTGATCGGGCCCGATCAGAAACTGACCCGCGCCCAAGCGCTTCGCGCCTCCACTATCAATGGCGCTTATGCCGCATTCTGGGAAAGCCAGATCGGCTCGATCGAGGCCGGCAAGTACGCCGATCTCGCCATTCTGTCGGACGACATCATGACGATCGACGAAGACCGGATCAGGGAGGTGAAGATCCTCGCCACCATGCTGGCCGGGAAGCCCGTCCATGACACGGGCGTGTTCTGACCGACGCCGTACCACCGCTTCCATCATGACACACCCGATATGACGCTTGCCTCAGTTCCGCCATTGCGCCATTTCAAGACCATTCGCTTGCATGATGGCTGTCGTCTCACATGGATTTGAAACCGCTCCCGTTCCGCTCACCGCTTCAGGCCTACGACGCGCAGGCCGAGAGCCTGCTGGCCGCACATAAGGTTGCCGATGCCGAGGCCATCGCGCTGTTTCATCGCAGGCATCCGCGCTTCCTCGACGAGAAGGTCAAGTGGAAGCCCAAATCCATTCCCGCGTCCGAAATCCGCGATGCGGTTCTCTCCCATGACGATGCGCGCCTGGCAATCGCGCGCCACTATGACTTCCTCGACTGGGCCGCGCTCGCTGCCCATGTCGACGCGATCTCGCGTAACGGGCCCGTGCTCGACTTCGAGGCCGCTGTCGAATCGGTGATTGAGGGTGATCTCGCTTCGTTGCAGGCGGCGCTGCGCCGCGACGGCGCTTTGGCGCGCGCCCGGTCCAGCCGAATCTGCTGCTTCGATCCACCGGTCCATCGCGCCAGCTTGCTGCATTATGTCGCCGCCAACGGCGTGGAAGCCTGCCGGCAGAAGACGCCACCGAACGCCGTCGAGATCGCGCGCGCTCTGCTCGAGGCCGGAGCCGAACCCGATGCGCTCGCCGACATGTATGGCGCAAAGTGCACGACGATGGAGATGCTGGTCTCGAGCGACCACCCCGCTCAGGCCGGGCTGCAGGTGTCGCTCGCCGAAACGCTGCTCGCCTTCGGCGCCGCCGTCGACGGTCGCGGCAACGGGAAATGGGGCGGCCCCATCAACACCGCACTGACCTTCGGAATGAGCGATGCCGCCAAAGCCCTGGCCCGGCATGGTGCTGCGATCGACCTGCCGGCGGCGGCGGGCCTCGGTGACGCGGCACGGGCCGCAAGCCTCTTGTCGGCTTCCAATGCCGAAGCGCGCCGCCGCGCGCTTTCACTCGCGGCTCAGCACGGCCATGCCGAGATCGTGCAGCTTCTGCTCGATGCCGGCGAAAGTCCCGATCGCTATAATCCGCAGAGCAACCACGGCCACACCACGCCGCTGCACCAGGCGGTGCTCGGCGGTCATTTGCCGGTGGTGCGGCTCATGATCGCGCGCGGCGCGCGGCTCGATGTCTGCGACACCATCTGGCAGGGCACGCCGCTCGGCTGGGCGCTGCACGGCGGTGGCAAGGCGCAAGCCGAGATGGCCGAGCTGTTGCGCTCGGCCGGGGCGCAAGAATGAAGCGGCCTTTTCGCGGCTAGAACCGCACGCAGGCCGGCCCGATGATCAGGCCGACGGATTGTTGTTCGAAGCGGCCCTTGTAGGCTTCCGCAATGGCGTCGATCCTCGCCTTGTCGTCGCTGCGGCCGGGCAGGACGATCTCGATCAGCTTGCTGCCTTCATGGACGATGGTGCCGCGGCGGGAGTCGCGCCACTGCCCGGTGGCATCCATCACGGTGAAGCCGTCGGGGAAACGCGGCGAGACCTCGCGCGCGACGAAATCGCTCCACTCCGCTTCCGTCACCCGGACCTGGTCGGCGACGTTGCGGCCGAACAGCAGTTGCGCCACGTGCTGCGCCTTCATGGTGGTGTCGCAGGCCATCGGCTCGATCGCCAGCGCTGCTGGCGCAATCAACAGCAGCGCCGGCGCCATCGCCAGCAACAGCAGGGCTGCGATCGCCGCATGGCGAGGGGCCGCATGCAATTTCGGCTGCTGCGTCACTGTCGTGAGTTCGCTACACTGCTCGTCACACGCCATGTTTCGACATATTGTCATGAAACGGTCCAAGCCAAGCCTACCCTACTCAGGCCAAGTCTACATCTTCGCCGCGCGCGCCGCATCCATCCATTGCAGTCATAATGAACCTCCCCACCGTCACCCCATCGCAGATCCGCAGCGCGCTTGTTGCTGCGCAGCGAGATCGCGCTGCTCGATCTCAGGCATGAGGCGGCTTTTGCCACCGGCCATCCGCTGTTTGCCGCCAACATGGCGGCCGGTCGCATTGCGTTGGAGGCCGCAGCCCGGTTGCCGCGCAAGGACGTGCCCATCGTGCTCTATGACGACGGCGAAGGCCTCGTCCCCGCGGCGCGCGAGCAGCTTGCGGCGCTCGGCTACAGCGATGTGCGCGAACTCGCCGGCGGGCTCAAGGCATGGCGCGATGCCGGCTACGAGCTGTTTGCGGACGTCAACTCCTACGCAAAAGCCTTTGGCGAGCTGGTGGAGCATCGCAAGCACACGCCGTCGCTGCCGGCCGACGACGTCGCCAGTCTGATTTCCTCCGGCGCCAATATCGCCATCCTCGACGTCCGCCGCTTCGATGAATACGCCACCATGAACATCCCGGGCTCGGTCAGCGTGCCCGGCGCCGAGCTCGTGCTGCGCGCCTTCAGCGCCGCGCCCGATCCGGACACCACCATCGTGGTGAATTGCGCCGGCCGCACCCGCTCGATCATCGGCACGCAGTCGCTGATCAATGCCGGCGTGCCGAACAAGGTGGTGGCGCTGCGCAACGGCACCATCGGCTGGACATTGGCAAAACACACGCTCGCGCACGGCGCGAACAAGCGCGGCGAGATCGGCGGCTTTGCCGATGCGGAAGCCAACGCGCGCGACGTCGCCTATCGCGCCGGCGTCCGCCGCCTCGGTATGGATGATTTTGCCGTGCTGCAAACGCAAACCGATCGCACGCTCTATCGCTTCGATGTCCGCGACGCCGAGGAATATGCGGTCGGCCATCTCAGGGGCTTCAGCCATTATCCCGGCGGGCAGCTGGTGCAGGAGATCGACATGGCCGCCCCGGTGCGCGGCGCGCGCATCGTGCTGTCGGACAACAGGAGCGTCCGCGCCGACATGACGGCGTCCTGGCTCGCGCAGATGGGTTTTGAGGTCTATGTGCTCGATGGCGGCTATGACGGCGCGCTGGAGAGGGGTGCGGCCGCCACGCTGCCAAAGCCTGATCCGGCGCATCGCTACCGCAGGCCGTATGAAGGCACCGATGCGTCAGAAGAGAAGATGCAGGCCTATCTCGACTGGGAGTTCGGCCTCGTCGAGCAGCTGCGCCGCGACGGCACCCATGGTTTCTTCGTGATTTAATGGCTGTCTGCGTGATTTGAGGCGGCACGAGCGCCGGCGCCTTGCAGGATCGCAATCGCGCGCCGGCTATTTCGCCGGCCCGTTCTTGCCCGCCACGAACACGTCGCGATGCGGAAACTTTTCCACCAGCTCCGCGGTCTGGCCGAAATTGGTTGCCAGCACGTCGGCGGGGTTGCCCGCGATCCATTGCGTGAGATCGATGCTGGCATAGATCCCGGTGTTGAAGCCGATCAGGATGCGTGCCGGCTCGTCGCCGACATTCTCGATCGAATGGCCGTAGCCTTGCGGGATGTAGCCGACGTCGCCCTTGGCAAGCTTTTCGGTGCGGAAGCGGCCGTGCGAGCCGAACAGCGTGACGCTGACGTCGCCTGCGATGATGTACTGCCATTCGTCGGCGGTCGGGTGCCAGTGCAGCGTGCGCAGCGAGCCGGGATCGAGATCGAGCACCACGCCGGTGATCGTCTTGGCGATCGGAAAGCGGCTGGAATCGACCCGCCACTCGCGGCCACCCTCGAAGGTCGCCAACGGCGGTTGCGCCAGCATCCGGTATTTGTGCGTCTCGGCCGGCGGTTTTACGCCCTGCAGCGGCACGCTCTGCACCGCCGGCGGAATCTTGCCGCGCGCAAAATACACTTCCTCCTTCGGGAAAGAATCGAAAGCGGATTCCGGCAGGCCAAAATTCTTCGCCAGCAGCGGCTTGGGCGTGTGGCCCGATCCAGTCGGTGATGGAGAACGTGCCGAACTCGGAGAAATAGCCATTGTCGAAGATCAGGATGAAGTGACACGGCTTGTCGCCCAGGCATTGCAGCATGTGGCCGTGGCCGCGCGGAAAATACCAGACGTCGCCGGGATCGAAATCGTTGGTCTCGGCTGCGCCTTGCGGATCGATCACCGTGGTGCGCACGCGTCCCTCCAGCACGAAGGCCCATTCCGCGGCGGTGGCGTGCCAGTGCAATTCGCGCATCGCGCCGGGCTCGAGCTTCATCGAGACGCCGGCAATGCCCTTGGAGATCGGCAGCTGGGTGACGGTCGCTTCCTTGCCAAAGCTGTTGCCGATCACCTTGCCCTGGCTTTGCTCCAGCGCGAATTTGAAGGTCGGCAGCTCCTTGTCCGCGAGCGCGGCATCGGGGACGTTGTTCATGAAGCTCGGATCGCCGGCGGCGGCCTGGTTGGTGCCGGCCAGCGTCGCCAGCGTGGTGACGGCGGCGGCAGCGGCCAAGAACTCGCGACGATGCGGATCGGACATGTTGCACTCCTGAACGCTGTCGGCGTTTTGCATCCAACTCTATATCAGTACGCGCATCATCAACGATACATCGCATGCGTGCCTTTCGATTGCGAGCCATCCTCTCCATTGTCGTCGCGAGCGACCGTCACCCGATCGATTGCTTCGTCGCTTCGCTCCTCGCAATGACAGTGAGGGGGACGACGGCGGTGTGGCGGACAGAGTGTTGCAAATTCAACACGACGGGCAAATCACCAATTCCGGTTTTCGTAAGGCGTGTCAAGCCCCGGAATAAAAAATATTCCGCTTTTCAAAATACCCAAATCAGTGGCATATGCTGACCCGTTCCGGTTCGTCAAAAGGGGACGTATCGCGCGATCGTCACGTACGTCGGGCCGGAATGCGATGGACGCAGCAATGCGGCGTGCTTCTTGCGCGCGACGACAGCAAAGCAGCGTACGGCGAAGTCGTGTGGTCCTGGCGCCGCGACCGTGGCGTCTATCCACGCCGGCCCGTGCTGGCGTGGCAACGGTGACAATAAACGCCGCTCACCGGGGAGAGCACGTATAAGCCGTAAAGCCATTGCGCGGGGAAAGCCGGGATGTCTCGGCTGTACCTGTCAAACCCGTGTGCGTTCCTTACTACCATTGCACACGGTACTGCGGGCGCAGTCGGCGCCCGGCTTTCCCTGCGCCCTCTGATTGGAGAGGGACAACGAGATTGCAGAACTCGGGCGAAAACGTGCCGCGAGAACGGGGACGTGTATGTTACGACGTCATTCCGGGGCGATGCGAAGCATCGAACCCGGAATCTCGAGATTCCGGGTCTGGTCCTGCGGACCATCCCGGAATGACGAAAAGTGTCCCCTGAGGAACCCCGATGCCCGCCTTCTCCCCCTCCACCACCGTCCTCGACTCCCTCCTGTTCCGCGACGCCTTCGGCACCGCCGCGATGCGCGAGGTGTTCTCCGATCTCGCCACCATCACCCGTTACGCCGAGATCGAGGTCGCGCTGGCGAAGAGCCGAAGCGCGCTGCGGCGTGATTCCGGCCGACGGCCGCGGAGGAGATCGCGCGGCGCACCGATGTCGCCGCGCTCGATTTCGAGCTGCTGCGCCAGGAGACCGACAATGTCGGCTACCCGATCCTGCCGCTGGTGCATCAACTGACAAAACAGTGCGGCGAGGCGGGGCGCTATTTGCATTGGGGCGCCACCACGCAGGACATCATGGATACCGCCGTGGTGCTGCAGATCCGCAGCGGCCTGGCGATCGTCGAAGCCGACATCACCGCGCTGCGCGGCATCCTTGCCGATCTCGCAAAGCGCCACCGCGACACGCCGATGGCCGGCCGCACCCATCTGCAGCAGGCGTTGCCGGTGACCTTCGGTTACAAGGCCGCGATCTGGCTTGCGATGTTCGACCGTCATGCCGAGCGGCTGGCGCAATTGAAGCCGCGCGTGCTGGTCGGCCAGTTCGCAGGCGCCGCCGGCACGCTCGCTTCTCTCGGCGACAAGGGCTTTGAGGTGCAGCGCGCGCTGTGCGAGGACCTTGGGCTCGGCGTGCCCGTCGCCACCTGGCATGTCGCGCGCGACGGTTTTGCGGAAGCGGTGAACTTCCTTGCGCTCGTCACCGGCTCGCTCGGCAAGGTCGCGCTCGACATCATGCTGATGGCCTCGACCGAATTCGCCGAGGTTTACGAACCCTTCGTCAAGGGCCGCGGCGCGTCCTCGACCATGCCGCAGAAGCGCAACCCGATCTCGTCCGAGCTGATGCTCGCCGCCGCCAAGGCGCGTGCGCCAGCATGCAGGATTAATGTGCGACGCCATGGTGCAGGATTTTGAGCGCGCCACCGGACCGTGGCATGCCGAATGGATGGCGATCCCGGAAAGTTTCGTGCTCACGGCCGGCGCGCTGCATCAGGCGAAATTCGCGCTGGGCGGATTGATCGTGGATACCAGGAAGATGGCCGGCAATCTCGATATCAGTCGTGGATTGATCGTCGCCGAAGCCGTGATGATGGGGCTCGCGCCCGATCTCGGCCGCCAGGAGGCGCATGACGTGGTCTATGACGCCTGCCGCCTTGCCAACGACAACGGCATCACGCTGGCGGACGCGCTGTCGGCCGACCCGCGCGTGTCCGCGCGGATCGACCGGCCGACCATCGAGCGGCTGACCTCGCCGACGAACTATCTCGGGCTCGCACCCACCATGGTCGATCGCGTGCTGGCGAGCGCGAAGCGGTGAGGGCGGCTTGCTAGCTCGCCTTCGCCAACAGTTCTCCCTGTCCTTCGCGGACGAAGGCTTCGAACGATTTCGGTTTGGCGCCGCCGATGGTCTCGATCGTCTCGCTCACCTTGTATCTGGCGTCGCTGGGATCGATCGCCGCCGAGCGCAGCGCCTTCCACAGCGAGGAGAGATGCGCGATGGCGTGCTCGTTGTAGCCGCGCGAAGCCGCGTTGGCCTTCCACTCCTCGTCCGAGATCTCTTCGTAGCGGATGTCCTTGGCCAGAACGCGCCCGAATGTCGCGATGATCTCCTTCAGCGAAATGGTGGTGCCGATCAGGGGATAGGCGGTGCCGGCGACAAGCTTTGGGCTCGTCAGCAACCCGACCGCGACGCGCGCCACGTCTTCAGCCGCAATCATCGGCAGCACAGTGTTCTCGCTGCCCCAGGGCAGCCGCACCGCGCCCTGCGCCGGCAGGCTTTGGCGGGCCATGGCGCCGAGGTTTTCGTAGAACACGGTGGCGCGCAGATGCACCGCGCCGATATCGGCCCATTCGAAAACCTGTTCGGACAAATAGTTCTGCCGCATCCGCGGCGTCGGGGCGTCCGGCGAGGATTGCAGCATCACGAGGTTGACCAGCCGCGATACGCCGGCTTCGCGCGCAGCAGTCGCCATGGCCGCGGTCGCGTCCATCAGCCCGTCCTGCACCGGATAGGCGAAGTAGATCGCGCCGGTGCCCTGGGCGGCGCGCTGCATCGAGCGGATGTCGAGGAAATCGCCCTCGAAAATCTCGGCGCCGAGCACGCGCAACGCCTTGGCGCGGTCGTCGACGGTGCGCACAAGGGCGCGCACGGGAACGCCGCGCTTGAGCAGCATTTCGGAGACGTGCCGGCCGGTCTTGCCTTGGCGGCCGCCGGCTGCGGAGGTCACGAGAACGGGTTTTGTCATGGTGGGAACTCCCGGTTTCTGTGGATTGGGATGCTGGTACCATATGGTACCATACGGATTGAAGTATGGTACTGAGCAGTACCAAGTCAAGGGATCACAATGGTCACGAAAAGGTCAGCAAGGCTGCCTGCCGCCCCGCAAGGGGAGAACCCGGTCCGCGCGCGGATCCTGGAAGCGGCGTTCTCGGCGTTCATGGAATGCGGTTTTGCCGATACCTCGACGCTCGAAATCGCCACCCGCGCCCGCGCTTCCAAGCGCGAGCTCTATGCCGAATTCGACAGCAAGCAGGACATGCTGGTCGCCTGCATCAGGGCGCGGGCAGAGCGGCTCAAGCTGCCGGTGGATCTCCCTGACATCGGCGATCGCGCAAACCTGCGAGCGGGCGCTGGTCGCGTTCGGCACGCAGTTGCTGCGCGAGGTCAGCGATCCCACGGTGGTCGCCGTCTTTCGCCTGGCGATTTCGGAGGCTTTTCGCGCGCCCGAGGTGGCGCACGCCCTCAACGATGTTGCGTTTGCGACCAGCCGCGGTGCACTGCGCGAGATCATGCGACGCGCGGCAGCGGCCGCGCTTCTGGACGGTGAACCGGCCGACATGGCCGAACAGTTCTTCGGATTGCTGTGGGGCAGCAAAATGCTCGGCCTGTTGCTCAACATCAGTGAGCGGCCGGGCGTACGGGAAATCGCGGTGCGCGCCGAGAAGGCAGCATCGGCATTTCTGCTGGCCCATCCGGCGCCGGGGGTGGCGCTTGAGCGTTGAAGGAACCGCCGGGTTCGCCTATCTCTGACCGGCAACCATTTTGAGGCCCCCATGACCGCGCACCCACGCAACATTTCCTCCGGTATCGATCCGGTCAAACTCGACCGGCTCGCCGAAGTCGCGATCAAGGTCGGCTTGCAGCTGCAGCCGGGGCAGGACCTGCTGCTGACCGCGCCGGTGGCGTCGCTGCCGCTGGTGCGACGTATTGCCGAGCATGCCTACAAGGCGGGCGCTGGCCTCGTCTCGACATTCTTCTCCGACGAAGAGCTGACGCTGTCGCGCTATCGTTTTGGGCACGATGCCGGTTTCGACCGCGCCGCCGGCTGGCTCTACGAGGGCATGGCCAAAGCTTTTTCCAACAATACCGCCCGGCTTGCCGTGGTCGGCGACAACCCGATGCTGCTGTCGGGCGAGGATCCGGCCAAGGTCGCGCGCGCCAGCAAGGCCAATTCGATCGCCTACCAGCCGGCGCTGGAGAAGATCGTCACTTTCGAGACCAACTGGAACATCATCGCCTATCCCAGTGCTTCCTGGGCGAAGCAGGTCTTCCCCGACGATCCCGAGGACGTCGCGATTGCGAAGCTTGCGGACGCGATCTTTGCCGCCTCGCGCGTCGACAAGGACGGCGCAGTCGCAGCCTGGGACAAGCACAATGCAGTGCTGGCCGAGCGCACAAAATGGCTGAACGGCCAGCGCTTCCACGCGCTGAAATATTCCGGCCCCGGCATCGACCTCACCATTGGCCTCGCTGACGGCCATGAATGGGAGGGCGGCGCGTCCACGGCCAAGAACGGTATCACCTGCAACGCCAACATCCCGACCGAGGAAGTCTTCACCACGCCGCATTGCCGGCGCGTCAGCGGCCATGTCCGCGAGTTCAAAGCCGCTGTCCTATCAGGGCACCCTGATCGACAACATCCAGGTCAAGTTCGAGGAAGGCCGCATCGTCGAGGCCAAGGCTTCGCGCGGCGAGGAAGTGTTGAACAAGGTGCTCGACACCGACGAGGGCGCGCGCCGGCTCGGCGAAGTCGCGCTGGTGCCGCATTCCTCGCCGATCTCGCAGAGCGGGCTGTTGTTCTTCAACACGCTGTTCGACGAGAACGCCGCTTCGCACATCGCGCTCGGTCAGTGCTATTCGAAATGCTTCGTCGGCGGCGACAAGCTGACGCCGCAGCAGATCGCAGACCAGGGCGGCAACAAGAGCCTGATCCATATCGACTGGATGATCGGCAATGCCGAGACCGATATCGACGGCATCCACGCCGATGGACGCAAGGTGCCGGTGTTCCGCAAGGGCGAGTGGGCGTAACGCGTTTTGGCTTGGTCGATCCCAACGAAGGGAGACTGGCAATGTCCGTTGGAGAAGAACCCGTTGACCCCTGCTGCAAGGACATGGCCGCGGCGCTGTCCTTTGAGACCGGCCGACATTTCTTCGTCGAGGGTGGCGAGCTGAAGCTGTTGGTCGCGCATACCCCGCTGATGGACGGCGGCGAGGCGGAGCACGAGAATACCGTGCGCTTCTGCCCGTTCTGCGGCAGGCCTGCCGCCAAACTGTTCGAGCACTAGCCCTTGCCGGAGGTCCCGGCCTGTCTTTAGGCTGGACCTCTAACGATAGAGGCGGCCGGGAGGCAGGTCATGCGGGTCCTCGTTGCGGGCGGCGGTATTGGCGGACTGACGACGGCGATTGCATTGCGCCATCACGGCATCGAGGCGCTGGTGCTCGAGCAGGCGGCGGTGCTGAACGAAATCGGCGCCGGCATCCAGATCGCCGCCAATGCCGCGCTGGTGCTGCGCGAGCTCGGGCTCGAATCGGGGATGCGCGCCGTCGGCGTCAAGCCGCAGTCCTATGACTATCGCGATCTGCGCACCGGCAAGATGCTCTATCAGGCGCCGCTCGGCGACGAAGCGGCGGCACGCTATGGCGCGCCGATGTACAACATCCATCGCGCCGACCTGGTCCAGCTGCTGTTCGACGCGGTGCCAGCCGAAGCAAAGAAGCTCGGCGCGCGCTGCGTCGCCGTGTCCCAGGACAAGGACGGCGTCGAGGTGACGCTGCAGAACGGCGAGAAAGTCCGCGGCGATGTGCTGGTCGGCTGCGACGGCATTCACTCTGCGGTCCGCCGTCATTTGCGCGGCGAGGAAGAGAAGCACTTCGCCAACATCCTGATGTGGCGCTCGCTGATCCCGGCGGAACGGCTCGAAGGCCTCAATCTGGAGGAACGCGGCAATTACTGGTTCGGCCCGGGCCGCACGCTGATCACCTATTGGGTGCGGCCGAAAAATCTCTACAGCATCCTCGCCTCGGTGCCGGCGCACGAAGTGCAGCGCGAATCCTGGGACGACAGCGGCGACATTTCCGAAATGCTGCGCTCGTTCGACGATGCCGAGCCGCGCGCCCGCAAGATGCTGGAGCAGTGCCGGAGCGTCTTCATCACCGGCATGTACTACCGCGATCCGATCGACAACTGGACGAACGGCCGCATCACGCTGCTTGGCGATGCCGCGCATCCGATGGTGCCGTTCCTTGCCGCGGGCGCCGGACAGAGCATCGAGGATGCCTGGACCTTCGCGCGCGTGCTGTCGCGGCGAAAGGACGATATTGCGGGCGCGTTGCTTGAATACCAGCAGCGGCGGCTGCCGCGCACGACCCGCATCCAGGCCGGCGCGCGCGCCGCGGTCAAGCTGATGCACGAGCAGGAGACGCAGCGCCTGCGCGACCGTAACGGCCGCTGGAAGGGCATGGCGCGGATCGACCCGCTCGCCGAGACGAGCTGGGGCCTTGCGTGGTCTTATGACGTCATCAAGGCGGTCGAGGGGCCGCCCGGCGAAGTGCTCAACGTCACGGGCTTGCGCGAAGGTAAACGTCTGCAGCGTCCCGAGGGCCAGCGCGCCTTCGATCTCTGGAAATATGCGTTCCGCCCCGAGGACGTCGCGCGGGGTCACGATGGATTGCGCGAGGCCTATGACCGCTTCCTCACTACGAACTTCCCGCTGCCGGAGGGCGTCAACGCGGTCGAGGACGAACTCGGCGACGTCAAGGCATGGCGCGTGTCGGCGCCGGATGCGCCGCGCGGCAATGTCGTGCTGCATTTCCACGGCGGCGGTTACCTGATCGGCTCGGCCAAGGGCTCGCTGGAATATGCCGGCAGGCTTGCGGCCGCGGTCGATGGGACCTGTTACACGGTCGACTATCGCCTCGCGCCGGAGCATCCCTATCCCGCGGCGATCGACGATGCCGTGATGGCCTATCGTGCGCTGCTGGCGCGCGGCGTTGCCGCAAGCTCGATCCTCGTCTCCGGCGAGTCGGCAGGCGGCGGTCTCGCGGTGGCGCTGGTGCTGGCGCTGCGCAATGCCGGCGATCCGTTGCCGGCTGCGATCCTCGCGGTGGCGCCGTTCGCCGACCTGACGCTATCGGGACCAACCATCAAGGCCTTCAACGGCAACGATCCCGCCGCCAATCGCGACCTGCTCACCTTCATGGGCGCGTCCTACTTCCAGGGACACGAGCCGACCGATCCGCTGGTGTCACCGCTGTTCGGCGATCTCGCTGGGTTACCGCCGCTGTTCGTCACGGCAACGCAGGGCGAAGTGCTGCTGAGCGATGCCACGCGCCTTGCCGAGCGGGCGGAGCAGGCCGGTGTCGACGTCACGCTGCGCATCGTCGAGGATTCAGTGCACGTCTACACGATCTTCCCGTTCCTGCCCGAGACGAAAACCACCATGGAGGAAGTGACCGCCTGGGCGCGACGCAACCTGCGCCGCAACGATACGAGGACTGAGGCTGCCGAATAATCATCGCGTCATGAAAGCTGCAGCCGATAGAAGTCGGTCGCGGTCCTGGAGAACAGCGCGGTCTTCTCGGCCTCGCTGTACTGCGCGGCGAGCCGCTTGAAGGCGTTGAAGATCACCTGATAGCTGCACTGGCCCTTGTCGGGCGGAAAATTGCTCTCGAACATCGCGCGGCCAGGCCCGAACGCCTCGATGCATGTCTCTATATATGGCCGCCAGGCGGCTGCGGCCTGTTCCGACGACGGTGGCTTCTCCCGCAAGTGGAAGTCGTAGCCGAGCAGGCACATCGCCAGCCCGCCGAGCTTGACCACCACGTTGGGGCATTTGGCGATGTCCTGGATCGAGGCCTTCCACACCGCAAAGGTTTCCTCGCGCTTGCCGGCGAAGCGGCCAAGCCCGATCGGCCCGCCGCAATGGTCGAGCACGATTTTGGTGTTGGGAAAGGCGCGGGCAAGATCGGCAAGCTCGCCGATCTGCGGATGAAACAGCCAGGCGTCGAAGGAGAGGTTCGAGCGGCGCAAGGCAGGCAAAACCCTTGCGGAAGGTCGGATCGAGCAAGCAGCCCCTGCGGCCGCGTCGCATACATGCCGGCCACCGCAGGCTCGTGGTCCCAGGCCGAGGAATGGCGGATGCCGCGGAAGCGGCCGTTGCCGGCGGCGATCTCGGCCTCCAGCACCGGCTTTGCGGCGTCGCCGAGCAGCAGATTGACGTGGCTGACGATGCCGGCGTTGATCTGCGCCTTGCCATAGCCGCCGCTGGCGCTCATCGCGGCGACGCCGTTGGCGAACTCGACTTCGCCCACCGGGCGGAACGCTTCCGGTCCGCTGGCGCGATACATCGAGCGGCAGTCGACATAGACGGTGGCGATGATGTTGTGGCCGGAGGCGATGTCGCCGGCCATGTCCTCGATCATGTAGCGCAGGCCGCCGCGGTCCCAGAGATGGTGATGCGGGTCGACGATCGGGCGCGCCGGATCGATGATGTCTTCGGTGTAGCTGCGCAAGCCAGTCTTCGCGCGGATTGGCGTAGAGCCCGCTCGAGGAGGCGGGCAAAGTGCTGGCGGCCATTGTCACTCCTTGCTGTTCGTCATTGCGAGGAGCAAAGCGACGAAGCAATCCAGCTTTGCATCAGTGGAAAGAAAGCTGGATTGCTTCGCTTCGCTCGCAATGACGGTGTTGGTAGCTCACACCCCGTCCAGAATGATCACCGTCGGCGTGGCTTGGCAAGCGTGTCGCGGGAAATCTTCAAGGAGCGCTCGCCGCGCCGGTCGATCTCGAACTGCTGGCCGATGCGCTGCATGAATTCGTCGAGCGGCGTGGCGAAGCGGTGCATCGGCAGCACCACGGACGAGCGCAGCCGCTTGGTGATCTCGGAGACGCCGTCGAGCGACATGGTGTAGGTGCCGTCGATCGGCACCATCAGGATGTCGACGCGGCCGATCTGGGCAAAGTGACTTTCGTCGAGCTTGTGGTGGAGATGGCCGAGGTGGCCGATGCAGAGGCCGGCGACCTCGAAGATGAAGATCGAATTGCCGTCCTTGATCATGTCGGCGCCGGGGAAGTCGCCGTAGTAGCGGCGGATGTCGGTGGTGACGTTGCGGATGTAGACGTCGCCGATGCGCAGCTCGACATGCGCCGGCTTGCCGTTCTCGCCCCAGCCATGAAGGATGTGGGGAATTTTTGGATCAGGGTACAGGGTGTAGTGCGTGCTGTGCGCCCGGTTCATGGTGACGATATCGGGCAGCCGCCCGGTGCCGTAGGCGCCGCTGAAGTCGGTTGCGATCCGCACGCCCTGGGGCGTGTCGATGATAATAGGTCGAATGGCCGGCATAGGTGATGGCGACGTCCTCGGCCTTGGCGGCCAGCCGGTAACTCACCGGCACGGCGCGCGGCGCGCTCGCCATCGCCAGGCACTCGCTGCGCTGCGGACCTTGCGCGTGGGCCGAGACGGCGAGCAAGCAGAGCACGGCAAGCGCGGCGATCAGTCTCGACATGATGGGCCCGTTCGCGAGGGGACGTTTTCGGGCACTCTACGCGGGAAATTTCGCCGCCGTCATGACGGCATGCTTGCAGAGGCTCAATCCCGCCGCGGGCTGAACTTCCAGGTGGCGGCCATGATGGCCGCGGTCAGCAGGCCGCTGATGGCGGCGGCGAGCGGGGCGGCCAGCGCCATCGCTGCAGTCGCAGCCCAGCCGATCGAGGAAAAGGCTTCCGCGAAGGTCGCGATCCGCGACGAGGTCTGGCGACGTCGGAACTGGCTGCGTTTGGCCTGCACGCGGAACCAGAGCTGGATCGCGGTCGCCGACACCGTGGCAATGATAACGCCGGCCGCAGTGACCGCCGCCTGGAGCGGCGAGGCGAAGGCGAGGGCCGCAACCAGCGGCGCAGAAGATCGCCGCGATCGTGATCAGCACGACCTCGATCTTGGCCTGCGTGACGCGCGAGGGCGGCATCGGCGCGGTCGCGACCAGGTCGGCGGCGTCTTCGCCGCGAGATCGTCAGCCAGGCCAGCCCGCCGGCGAGCTGGCCTGCCGCCATCACGATCACGGGCGTGATCAGCACGATCGCGGCAGAATTGTCGGAAAAGCTGCGCCACAGCAGCAGCGCCGGCGGCACGAGATAGAGCAGCTGCATCAGGCTCTGCGAGAGCAGCCAGGGATCGCGCTTGAGCAGCACGAATTCCTTGCGCCACAGCGCCTGGTGGCGCGAGCCGCCGCGGAACGGGCGGCTGCGCTGGCCCGTGCGCGGAGCGGCGCCGCTCGGCGGAAACCTTGATCGCGGTGTCGGCAAAGCGCGGCGAGAAGATCGCCATCACGGCGCCGAGCAGGATGAGCGCGCCCGACAGCAGGAGCAGCAGCAGCGCCTCGACGTCGCCGAGCGCGGCGCGTGCCGGCCACCACAGGAAACTGTCGGGATCGGGCGCGTAGGCGGTCGCGGCATCCGAGGTCAGGAAGGCAAAGCGCGACAGCGTGCCGTAGGACAGGATCGCTGCGATCTGCAGGGCGATGACAAATCCGGCGCCGACGACCGCGGCAAGGATCTGCGCGACCAGCCGCGTGCGCGCCGGGCCGATCAGGCGGAACAGGATCAGCGTGACGGCGATCGCGATTGCCGCGGCCGAAAGCCCGATCGCGATCGACGACGCCGAACGCCGCAAGCCAGCGCGCGCCGCCGCTGATCACCAGCATGTCGACGAAGGGCGTCGCAGAACAGCAGCGCCATGCCGGTGACCGAGAGCGCGATCGCGGCGATGCGGACCGAGAATACGTTGGTCAGCTTCGCCGGCGACGACATGATCAGGTCGAGATCGGCGCGGGCGTAGAACACCCGCGTCACCAATTCGATGGCTTGCGACAGCATCAAGGCCCAGGCGAGCGCGATCGTGGCCGTCATCACGATCAGCGCGGATTTGTCGAGCGGCATCTGCAGATCGGCGAAGCGGCCGATCACCGCATAGGCCGGCAGGTGCATCAGCGCAGCGAAGATCACAGGCCGATCAGTGCGGCGCGCTTTCGTTTGCGCGCGCCCGCCGGTCAGCATGGCGAGCCATTCGCGCCAGGCGAGCCGAACCTCGTGGCGGACGAACCAGGAGAGGGCGGTTGCCGAACTCATGCCGCGGCGGCCTCGTCGACCAGCGCGATGAACATGTCCTCCAGCTGTGTCGTTGCGGCCGTTGCGCTGGCGCAGTTCGTCAGCGTGCCCTCGGCGACCAGGCGGCCCGATGCGATCACGCCGATGCGGTCGGCCATCCGTTCGGCCACCTCCAGGATGTGCGTCGTCATGATCACGGTGCAGCCGGCGCGGACGCGCTCCTGCAGCAGTCCCTTGACGTGGCGCGCCGACAGCGCGTCGAGCCCGGTCAGCGGTTCGTCGAGGATGATGAGGCGCGGGTCGTGCACCAGCGCGCCGGCCAGCGCCACCTTCTGGCGCATGCCCTTGGAAAAGCCCTCGCAGCGTTCGTCGCGATGCGGCTCGAGGCCGAGCGAGGCGAGCAGGTCGCGCGCGGCGCGCTTCCGCGGTGGCGGCGTCGATGCCCCAGAGGCCGGCGACGAATTCGAGATATTCCAGCGGCGTCAGCTTGTCATAGATCATCGGCTCGTCGGACACCCACGCCATCATCTGCTTGGCGGCGACGGGGTCTTGCGAGCGCATCGATGCCGAACACCGACACCGCGCCGGCGTCGGGCCGCAACAGGCCCGCAACCATGCGCAAGGTCGTGGTCTTGCCGGCCCCGTTGGGGCCGAGCAAGCGCATAAAACTCGCCGATTCGGATGGTGAGATCGAGCGCATCGACCGCAAGCCGGTCAAAACGCTTGGTTAACCCTCGCAACTCGAGCGCGGAGACGGCTGACAGCATCGGGAAGATCCATGTCCGGTTGGCGCTTGCGACCATGGACCAGAAGATGTTTCGGCGCGGTGAATCGGCTTGCCGCAATGATTAACAATTCGGCGGGCTGCGGCATTTCTCCGCAACGTTGGGGTTCAAGCCGTAACCATGCTTTGTTGACAGGGATCAGGGCTTTAGGGCTGTATACGCCCGGCCTCCAAGAGGGTCCCAGGCGCGTCAAGACGCCGATAGCGTGTGAACACAAGATGCGGCAGTGGCGGTCTTTCGAAGAATCGCCGCCGCATCGGGGGAGGGAAGCAAATGCTGGACTTTGTTCAGCAGTTGGTGAGTGGAATTGCGCTCGGCTGTGTCTACGGCCTGATCGCCCTTGGGTTCGTCCTTATCTACAAGGCGACCGAGGTGGTGAATTTCGCCCAGGGCGACCTGATGATGCTGGGCGGGTTCTTCGGCTTCACCTTCATCGCCATGCTGGGGTTCAACTACTGGATCGGCTTTGCCCTTGCGGTCGTCGCCATGGCGCTGTTCGGCATGGTGACCGAGCGCGTGATCGTGCGCCCGATCCTCGGCTATCCGCAATTCTCCATCATCATGGTCACGATCGGGCTCGGCTTTTTCCTGCGCTCGATGGCCGGCATCATCTGGGGCACCGACGATCTCAAGATCGAGACGCCGTTCAGCCAGGGCGTGCTGAAAATCGGCTCGCTGGTGCTGGCCCATGACAAGCTCTCGGTGATCGCCGCGACCGTCATCCTTTGCGGGCTGCTCTATCTGTTCTTCAACCGCACCACGCTCGGCACGGCGATGCGCGCGAGTTCGGAGAACATGCTCGCCGCCTACTACATGGGCATTCCGGTCAAGCGCGTGGTCTCGATCGTGTGGGCGATTTCAGCCGCGGTCGCCGGCACCGCGGGCGTGCTGCTTGCGCCGATCACCTTCGTGCATTCCAACGTCGGACTGGTGCTGGGGCTGAAGGCGTTTCCCGCTGCCGTGCTCGGCGGCTTCGGCTCGATCCCCGGCGCGCTGGTCGGCGGCGTGATGATCGGCGTGATCGAGAGCATGGCCGGCTTCTACCTGCCGCAGGGCTGGAAGGACGTCGCTCCCTACATCGTTCTGCTCGCGGTGCTGCTGCTCAAGCCCGAAGGCCTGTTCGGCCTTCACGTACGCAAGAAGGTCTGAGGACGAGCAATGCGTTTCATCTTCAAGACCAACTACGAAGACGATATCCGGCTGCTGCCGCATTCGGGCTACGTCTGGACCTATGGCACGCTGCTGGTGCTGCTGGCGATCGCGCCCTTCGTGCTGTCCAGCTACATCATGAGCCAGCTGGTGTTCGTCTGCATTTACGCCACCGTCGGCGTGGGGTTGCTGATCCTGAGCGGCTTTACCGGGCCAGGCCTCGCTCGGGCACGCGGCGTTCCTTGCGATCGGCGCCTACACGGCCGGCTATCTGCAGCAATATCAATGTGCCGTTCCCGGTTTACTTCCTCGCCGCGGGCATCCTGACCGGCATCATCGGCGCGCTGGTCGGCTTTCCGGCGCTGCGGCTGCAGGGCATCTACCTCGTCATTGCCACGATCTCCTTTGCCTTCATCGTCGAGGAAATCCTGGCGCGCTGGGAACACGTCACCAACGGCAATGAAGGCATGCGGGTCAAGACGCTGTCGCTGTTCGGCCAGGCCGTGCCGCGCGACAGCCCCGCCTTCTATTTCCTGTGCCTCGGCGTCTTGATCCTCATCATCGTCGGAACGCTCAATCTGATGCGCTCGCCGACCGGACGCGCCTTTATCGCCATCCGCGACAGCGAAACGGCGGCGCGCAGCATGGGCGTCAATGTCGCGCTCTACAAGGTGAAGTCGTTTGCGATCTCGGCGGCGATCACCGGCTTTGCCGGCGTTCTGTTTGCCCACAAGATGACCTTCATCTCGCCGGAGATGTTCACGCTGCAGCTCTCGATCGAATTCATCATCGTGATCCTGATCGGCGGCACCTTCAGCCTGCACGGCGCGGTGCTGGGCGCGATCTTCCTCGTGATGATCGATCCGTTCCTGACCTACCTCAAGGACGACATGCCCGGCATCATCGCCGGCGTTGCCGCCACCTTCGGCGCCAGCAAGGCCACCGCATCGAACGTCCAGAGCAATGTCGCGGCCTTTGCTTCCGCCAACGGCCTGAAAGGCGTGATCTACGGCATCATCATCATGGTGTTCGTGCTGTTCGAGCCGCTCGGCCTCTATGGCCGCTGGCTCAAGATCAAGCTCTTCTTCCAGCTGTTCCCGCTCTACAAGCGCGCCACGTTCAAGCGGCAGAAGATCTACGTGAAATCGGAGCGAAACCGATGAGCTATTTTCGCGCCGAGAACCTGTCGCTGCACTTCGGCGGCCTGAAGGCGGTCGATTCCGTCAGCTTCGCCGTCGAGAAGGGCGAGATCCTCTCCATCATCGGCCCTAACGGCGCCGGCAAGAGCTCGATCTTCAACCTGATCTCGCGCATCTATCCGCCGACCCACGGCAGGATTTTCTTCGAGGATCAGGACATCACCCCGGAGCCGGCCTACGACATCGCCAGGCTCGGCATCGCGCGCACCTTCCAGAACATCGAACTGTTCGAGAATGCGACCGTGCTCGCCAACCTCCTGGTCGGCCGCCACCGTCACTCGACCACCCAGCTCTGGCAGGAACTCCTGTTCCTGCCGGGCGTGCGGGCGAGCGAGAAGCAGCATCGCCGCCGCGTCGAGCAGGTGATCGAATTCCTCGATCTCGAGCCCTATCGCGACAAGCTGATCTCGGGCCTGCCCTACGGCGTGCGCAAGGTGATCGAGCTCGCACGCGCGCTGTGCTCGGAGCCGAAGCTGATCCTGCTGGACGAGCCGTCCTCGGGCCTCAACGTGGAGGAGACCGGCGACATGTCGTTCTGGATCCGCGACATGAGGAGCGAACTCGGCATCACCGTGCTGATGGTCGAGCACGACATGAGCCTCGTCAACCGCGTCTCCGACCGCGTGATCGCGCTGAACTACGGCAAGGTGATCGCGATGGGTTCGCCTGCCGAAGTGCAGAGCCATCCCGACGTCGTCGCCGCGTATCTCGGCGCCTGAGGGGAATGATGCGATGAGCGCTTCCGACATCATCCTCAAACTCAGCAATGTCGAGAGCTATTACGGGCCGATCATGGCGATCCGGGGCATCAGCCTCGAAGTGCCGCGCGGCAAGATCGTCACGCTGCTCGGCGCCAACGGCGCCGGCAAGACCACCGTGCTGAAGACCATCTCCGGCATCCTCGATCCGCAGAAGGGTTCGATCGAGTTCATGGGCAAATCGATCCAGCGCATGGAGGCCGACAAGATCGTGCGGATGGGACTGTCGCATGTGCCCGAAGGCCGCGAGGTATTTCCGTTCCTGACGGTGCGCGAAAACCTGATGATGGGAGCCTATCCGCGCAAGGATCGCGAAGCGGTCAACGACGACCTCAACATGGTCTATGGCTATTTCCCGCGGCTGAAGGAGCGCCTTAACCAGCCGGCCGGCCAGCTCTCCGGCGGCGAGCAGCAGATGCTCGCGATCGGCCGCGCGCTGATGAACCGTCCGACCATGCTACTTTTGGATGAGCCCTCGCTCGGCCTGTCGCCGATCCTGGTGAAGGAGATCTTCACCATCATCCGCCGCGTCAACGAGGAGCAGGGCACCTCGATCCTGCTGGTCGAGCAGAACGCCAAAGTGGCGCTGGAAACGGCCCATTACGGCTATGTTCTGGAGATCGGCCGGGTCGTGATGAACGACACCTGCGAGCGGCTGATGAATTCGCAGGACATCCAGGAATTCTATCTCGGCGCCAAGGAAGCAGGCGCACGAGGCGAGCGGCGCTGGAAGAAGAAGAAAACGTGGCGTTGAGAAGCAGCTAGGCGTTAGATTCGGGCCTCGCTTCGCAAACAAGACCGGCAGCAAGTCCGGCGGGCGGAGCAGGGCCTTACCAGGGAGGAAGCAAGCATGGCCGGAGCGGCAGTGCTGACGGTGGCCGACACGATCGCAAGAAGTTTTCTGCTCGCCGTGGAGAAGCGCGGCGACAGGCCCGCGATCCGCGAGAAGAAGTTCGGAATCTGGCAGCCCACCAGCTGGCGGCAATGGCTGCAGATCTCCAGCGATATCGCCTTTGCCCTGCATGCGACCGGCTTCAAGCCCGGCGATGTCGCTTCGATCCTCGCCAACGCGGTGCCCGAATGGGTCTTTGCCGACATGGGCATCCTCTGCGCCGGCGGCGTCTCCTCCGGCATCTATCCGACCGACTCCGCCGCCCAGGTCGAATACCTCCTGAACGACTCGCGCACGCGCATCGTGTTCGCCGAGGATGAAGAGCAGCTCGACAAGCTCCTGAGCTGTCGCGCGCGTTGCCCGACCCTCGAGAAGATCATCGTGTTCGACATGGAGGGCCTTGCCGCCTTCTCCGACCCGATGGTGATGTCGCTCGCCGAGTTCATGGCGCTCGGCCAGAACCACCGGCAGGGCCGCGAGGAGCTGTGGGACGAGATGGTCGGCAGCCGGCGCAGCGACGATCTCGCCATCCTCGTCTACACCTCGGGCACCACGGGTCCGCCCAAGGGCGCGATGCATTCCAACCGCAGCGTGACGCACCAGATGCGGCACGCCAACGACCTGTTCCCGTCGACGGACGCGGAAGAGCGGCTGGTGTTCCTGCCGCTCTGCCATGTCGCCGAGCGGGTCGGCGGCTACTACATCTCGATGGCGCTGGGCTCGGTGATGAATTTCGCCGAGAGCCCGGAAACCGTGCCGGATAATCTGCGCGAGGTGCAGCCGACCGCCTTCCTCGCGGTGCCCCGGGTGTGGGAAAAATTCTATTCCGGCATCACCATCGCGCTGAAGGATGCGACCCCGTTCCAGAACTGGATGTACCGCAAGGCGCTTGCGGTCGGCAACCGCATGACCGATTGCCGGCTTGACGGCGAGACGCCGTCACTGGCGCTGCGCGCCGCCAACAAGCTCGCCTACTGGCTGGTGTTCCGCAACATGCGCCGCATGCTCGGGCTCGATCGCTGCCGCATCGCGTTCACCGGCGCGGCGCCGATCTCGCCGGATCTGATCCGCTGGTATCTCGCGCTCGGCATCGACATGCGCGAGGTCTACGGCCAGACCGAGAATTGCGGCGTCGCCACGCTGATGCCGACCGAGCGCATGAAGCTTGGTTCGGTCGGCACGTCGGTGCCGTGGGGCGAGGTCATGATCTCGCCGGAAGGCGAAATCCTCATCAAGGGCGACTTCCTGTTCATGGGCTATTTGAACCAGCCCGAGAAGACCGCCGAGACCATCGATGCCAAGGGCTGGCTGCACACCGGCGACGTCGGCGCGATGGACAACGAGGGCTTTGTCAAGATTACCGATCGCATGAAGGACATCATCATCACCTCGGGCGGCAAGAACGTCACGCCGTCGGAGATCGAGAACCAGCTCAAGTTCTCGCCTTACGTCTCGGATGCGGTGGTGATCGGCGACAAGCGGCCGTATCTCACCTGTCTCCTCATGATCGATCAGGAGAACGTCGAGAAGTTCGCGCAGGACCAGAACATCCCCTTCACCAACTATGCCAGTCTGTGCCGCGCCGCCGAAATCCAGGATCTGATCCAGCGCGAGATCGAGGCGGTGAACGCCAACTTCGCCCGCGTCGAGACCATCAAGAGGTTCTATCTGATCGAGCGCCAGCTGACGCCCGAGGACGAGGAACTGACACCGACCATGAAGCTGAAGCGCAGCTTCGTGAACAAGCGTTACGCCGCCGAGATCGACGCCATGTATCGCGATCGGGCGGTGGCTTGACCTGAAGGAAGCCAGGGAAACTAGAAGGAAACGGCGAAGGATTGAGAGGCCCCCACCCTTCGCTCAACACGGGCCAACGAAGAGGAGACTTGAAATGTCGAAATCGTTCAAGGCGCTGGGCCTTGCGGTGGGCGCCCTTGCGCTGACCCATCTGCCGGCCGCAGCGCAGACCAAGATCACCAATCAAGGCATCTCCGCCGACGAGATCGTGATCGGAACGCATCAGGATCTGTCCGGTCCGATCAAGGGCTGGGGCGTGCCGGTATCCAACGGCATGAAGATGGCGGTTGAGGAGATCAATGGCGCCGGCGGCATCAACGGCCGCAAGATCAAGCTGGTGGTGGAAGACTGCGGCTACGATCCGAAGCGCGCGGTGCTCGCGTCGCAGAAGATGGTCGAGCGCGACAAGGTGTTCGCCATGGTCGGCCCGATGGGCTCGCCGACGGTGCTCGCTTCCCAGGACGTGCTGTTCGATGCCGGCGTGATGCAGCTGTTCCCGCTGACCGCGGCCGAATTCACCTTCAAGTTCGATCCCGCCAAGCCGCAGGAGAGGCTGAAGTTCAACAACCTGCTGCCCTATGTCGAGAGCACCCGCGCCGCGGTGAAGTACATGATGGAGCTGAAGAGCTTCAAGAAGCCCTGCATCATGCATCAGGACGACGAGTACGGCAAAAACGTGCTCGACGGCTTCAACCAGCAGCTCGAAGCCATGAAGGTGCAGCCGGCCTCGATCACGAGCTACAAGCGCGGCGCCTCCGACTTCTCGGCCCAGGTCGCCAAGATGAAATCCGACGGCTGCGACATGGTGCTGCTCGGCACCGTGCTCCGCGAGACCATCGGTACGATGGGTGAAGCCAAGAAGCTCGGCTGGGACGTCACCTTCCTCGGCGCCACGCCGACCAACGTGCTTGAAGTGCCCGCGCTCGGCAAGGAAACGGTCGAAGGCCTCTATGCGGCCTCCGGCTTTGAAATTCCCTACGAGGACACCGCCAAGGGCAAGGTCAAGGACTGGCTTGCCAACTACAAGAAGATGTTCGGCGCCGACGCCAACACCCAGGCGATCATCGGCTACAACGCGATCCAGACCTTTGCCTTCTACGCCAACAAGGCGGGCAAGGACTTCACCGGGCAGAAGATGATGGATGCGCTGGAGTCCGGCGAAAAATTCCAGGACATCTTCAGTTCGCCGCCGACGGTCTTTTCGAAGACCAACCATCTCGCCACCACCATCACCCAGGTGCAGCAGGTCAAGAACGGCCGCTGGGTCCTGATCAAGGAAGGCCTGATGTTCTGAGGTTTCCCTCAGCGCAAACGAAAGAGGGCTGCGCGAGATGATCGCGCAGCCCTTTTTCTTTGGCTTGTGGCCCGCCCCATCACTCGTCCTTGCGAGGAGCGAAGCGACGAAGCAATCCAGCTCTCTTATTGCGGCGAAGGAAGCTGGATTGCTTCGCTTCGCTCGGCAATGACGGTATTACTTCGGCCGGATCGCGTCGGCCGTGCCCTGGATGAAGGCCTGCAGCTTCGGGATGTCCTCTTCCTTCAGCTTGCCGGTGAAGTCGGGCATGCCCTGGTCGCGGAACGGTCCCTTGAACACGAAGTCCTTCAGGTTGGCGATGATCTCCTTGGAGACGTAGCCGAGGTTGCGGACGTTGCCGCCCTTGTCGACGCCGGGCACACCGTGACAGAACACGCAGTTGCTGAGGTAGATCAGCGTGCCTTCGCCGACATGCTTCGGATCATATGGCACGCCGGCCAGCAAGCCCTCGGTCTGGTACTTCACGAACTCCGGCGGCGGCGCGTTGCCGTCGATCGCGAAGGTGTAGACCGTGCCGGGGCTCTGCGATTCGGTCGCGCGCTGCATGATGCCGAACACGCCGCCCCAGCCGACCGCGATCGAGACATACTGCTTGCCGTCGATCATGTAGGTGGAGGCAGCCGCGACCACGCCGCTGCCGACCGGCTTCTCCCAGAGCTTCTCGCCCGTCGTGGCGTTGTAGGCGACGAAGCGTCCGTCGGCCGTAGCCCTGGAACACCAGATTGCCGGCGGTGGTGAGCGTGCCGCCGTTCCACGGTGCGACATATTCGGCGCGCCAGGCTTCCTTCTGCTTGACCGGATCCCAGGCCAACAGGCGGCCGAACGGCTTGGCTTCTTGGCGGGTCCTCAGTCGGCAGCGAAGCCGAGGTTCCAGCCAACGCCGGAGTGCAGCCGCCCGGGCATGTTTTCGTTGTGCTTCCACGTCTTGTCTTCGACCACGCGCTGGCGGAACGTTCTGCGCCGGCAGATAGACAAGGCCGGTCTGCGGATTGAACGACATCGGATGCCAGTTGTGCGCGCCGTACGGACCAGGAATGATGTCGAACGGCTTGTCGGTGCGCGCTTCGGCAGTCTCTATCGGCCGTCCGTTGGCGTCGTAGCCGGTGGCCCAGTTCACATCGACGAAGTTCTTCGCCGAGATGAACTTGCCGTTGGTGCGGTCGACGACGAAGAAGAAGCCGTTCTTCGGCGCGTGCAGGATCACCTTGCGCGGCGCGCCGTCGATCGTGAGGTCGGCGAGGATCATCGGCTGGGTGGAGGTGTAGTCCCAGTTGTCGCCGGGCGTTTCCTGGTAGTGCCAGATATACTTGCCGGTGTCGGCGTTCAGCGCGACCAGCGAGGCGAGGTAGAGATTGTCGCCGCCGGAGGGGCTGCGCGCGTTGCGGGCCCACGGCGAGCCGTTGCCGGTGCCGATATAGATCATGTTGAGGTCGGGATCGAAGGTCATGGTGTCCCACGCCGTGCCGCCGCCGCCGTTGATCCAGTACTTGCCGGCGGGATCCCAGGTCTTGGCCGCCGCCGCCATCGACTCGTCCTCGAACGGCTTTGACGGATCGCCCGGCACCGTGAACCAGCGCCAGGCCTGGTTGCCGGTCTCGGCGTCATAGGCGGTGACGTAGCCGCGCACGCCGTATTCGGCGCCGCCATTGCCGATCACGACCTTGCCGTTGAACACACGCGGCGCGCCGGTGATGGTGTAGGAATGCTCCTTGTCGATCAGCGTGTCCTTTTCCCACGCGACCTTGCCGGTCACCGCGTCGAGCGCGACCAGGCGGCCGTCGTAGACGCCGACGAACACCTTGCCCTTCCAGAGCGCGACGCCGCGATTGACGACGTCGCAGCAGCCCTTGTAGCCCTTCTCCTTGTCGACCTTGGGATCGTAGCTCCACAGCCGTTTTCCGGTGCGCGCGTCGATGGCGTGCACCACGCTCCACGACGCCGTGACGTACATGATGCCGTCGACGACCAGCGGCGTCGCTTCGACGCCGCGCGAAGATTCCAGCGGATAGCTCCAGACCAGGCCGAGGTTCTTGACGTTGTCGGTTGTGATCTGGCTGAGCTTGGAAAAGCGTGTTTCCGCATAGTCGAGGCCGATGGTCGGCCAGTCGTTCGACGTCGCGGTGTTGGCGCGGATCATGGCGCCGTCGACCGTCGAGGTCACCGCCTTGACGTGATCGGGCGATCCCTTTGCCGGCGTCTGCGCGGATGCGCCGGGAAGCGAAAACGCCAATCCTGCCGCAACGACCGCGCCGGCGATGCGCGCCGATCGGTCGAAGGTTGCAGCGGGTTTTCGGCGGAAAATCGGCAAGCGGAAGCAACACGCGGCAAACGTATCATTCATCCCTCCCAGTGATCTCTCGCGGACCTGTCGAGATGGTAAGCTCGTGGCGCGGATGGCGTCAATGAAACGCGCGATGCGAAAAGCAAAAGAGAAAATTCGTCTCGTCATCTTTTCGCCAAACGGATGCTGCGGTGGCATCCCAGACGCACCGCAACATCGGCGGGTGATGCGAATTGTGCGCGACGCGGAAAGACAAGCGAGCGCGGCAGCGCGCTGTCTTACGGCCCGCTCTGCACGGTCCCGAATTCGACCGGCCGCAGCGCCGGTGTGGTGCAACGCCAGCTGCCGTCATTGTTCTTCTGGAACGTGAATGATTTCTCGACCGTGAGGCGGTAGCCGATCGAGACATTCTCGCGGCTCGGCGTCGCCGACGGCTTCGGTTGCCGCGTCTGCAGGTCCCAACAGGCCCCGGTGCAGTTCGATGCGATCGGGCTGCAGATCCCGAACGGCGCCAGCACCTTCATCTCGACGGCCGCAGTGACGATCGCTTCGCTTCTCCGACGATCTCGATGTCGAGCTGCAGCACGCGGCTGATGCGCAGGAAGTTCTCACAGGTGTTGGCGGCATGCATTCGCCCCACGCAGATGTCGACCGCGTCGGCGTCGGGCGAGGGCGACTGCAGGTCCTTGCCGAAGAAGCGTTTGGGATCGCCTTTGGCCGGCAGCGATCTCGGCCAGCTTCTGCTTCATCATGTCGGAAAGGCATGGCTCCGCCGATTCGAGCTCGCTCAGCGGTACGTTGTCCTTGTCGTCGAGCTCGCAGATGCGATCGCGGGTGCGGATCCATCTGGCATATTCGGCAAGTGCGCCCTTGGCCTCGTCTTCCTTGAGCTTGCCGAACAGCGCGACCATCTGGCTGTTGAGTTCGCGGTCGGCGTTGGCGAGGTCGGGATCGGCGCAGATCACCAGGCTCGCCGTGGTATTGGCGGCCAGGCAGTCGAAATTGTCATCGGCCAGGATCGCGATGCGCTGCTCCGTCACCTTGAGGAGGCAGGCCTTGATGGACGGGAAGGCGGCCGGCTGGACCGGCTGCCGGCCCAAGATGCCGCAGCTTGCATTGCGATTCCTGATCCACTCCACATTCTCCTCGACCGCGAGGCGGCGGTCGGGCAGCCGGCTCAAGCGCGCCTCGACCGCCTTGCCGAGACGCGCGACCAGCGCGTTGAGATCGGGGTCGCCGCAAAACAGCTGCTCGGCGGTGTCCCTCAGCTCTGCGCAGCCGTTTTTGGCGAACAGCGGCAGCATGTCTGCCATCGGTCCCCGGGACGTTGCGACACCCTGTGCGGCAGCGGGCTGCGCACAGCCGAGCGCGAGCGCAACAAGTGCCAACACGAACGATCGCATGTTCATTTCAGGACCGGGCAGCCGATGTCGCGGCAAGCCGCCGCGACCGGGAGCGAAATGGAACTTCCCCGCGCGATTATTGTCAATCGGCCAGGCTGCGGCGTTTGGCCGGAGCCTGCAGCATGGTCCGGAAAAGTGTGAAGCGGTTTTCCGAAAAGATCATGCTCGAACAAAAAGTTAGAGCGATATGACGGTTCGAAGAGAAGTCTTCTCGGTCTAGTTCGGCGATGCAATCAGGGCGGGCAGGGCAGCCGCTCTCACCAGGCCGGCAGACGCGGGCTGCCGGATCGAGCCGTCGGCGAGCACCGGCAGCGCCTCGTAGCGGCGCAGACTGTCGCGATCCATCACGAAGGTGGGCCGGAAATTCCTGACGGCGATGTCCTCGACCATGGCGAGCCGGCGATTGTCCAGCATCAGCCAGTGTCCATCGAGGCGGGCGGCTGCGACGGCATGGTCTTCGCCGCGAATGGTATCGCGCATGATCACGATGCGCAGGTCATCCGCCGGGATACCGGCGAGACGCAGTGCGGCGAACTTGGCGATCGCATAGTCCTCGCAATCGCCGGCGCCCGCGATGAAGGTCGCAAGCGGCGAGGTCCAGACGTCGGGCTGGCCGTGTTGCGCCTCGTCGCTCTGTGCGCGGATGCCGAGATTGATGGCGCGGTTGATTTCGCCGAAGCGGGCGCGGCCCTCGCGCAGGCGTGCGGCATCGACGATTGCAAGCAGTCTCAGCGCGGCCGGCGACACACAGCCTTCGCGGTCGCCGTCGCACAGCGCAAGCTGCACCATGTCGTCGTCGAGGCGGCGCTGCAGGCCCTGCCATTTGTCGTGCAAGCCGCCGCGCGCGAGCGGTGTCGCGGAAAGGCCGAACGGTTCGGGCGACTGCGCCGGCAGTTCGGCAAGGGATACGATTTGCGATGCGATTTGCGCTTGCGCCCTTGCGGCGGACACCGGTCCGAACCAGGCAAGACCGCACACAAGCATGACCGCGCGCAATGCGCGCGATTGACCGAACAACCCCATCTGACGCCCCATGTCCGGGCATCGGTGGGCGGTTCAGCCCTACGCGTGACCGGATCGTTTGACGGGACGAGGATCGGCGGAGCGGCTTATGATTGACTTAAAGGGGGCGGCGTTGGCCGGGAAAGCGCGAAACAGGCTGAAATCGGTCTCGCCGGGTTGCAGACAATTTTATCGATCGGCCCTGTTGCGGCAGCCGAGCGGGAGCCCATAGGGCGAGGCTATCGTTGATTTCCGGTTAATATGGCTAATGTGTCTGCAATTGCGTGATTTGTTAGCCAGATCACAGTTTCAGCTTTGAAACCGGGGCATTATCCCGCCGTAGAAATACGGAATCGGCCATCCCAAGTAAAAGGATAGCCGGATATACAATGAATACTTCCGATGCGTCCGCAATTCGGCGGAAATCGAGAAGATAGTCTTTCTAAATCGGGATAAATACTTTGATTTGAGGAAATCCGAAAGAAAAACCGGCTCATCTCCCGCTCTGCTTATTCCAATTGCACAAGCAATGGATGGTTTCGCCTAACACCTGCCAGTGATATGCAAGACTAGCTTGCTGAATAATCTTTAAATATTAACCCATTTGCGGTGGCCCTTTGAATTTCGTCGCTAAATTCGATGGCACTCTGCCGGCCGATGGCGTGGGATACCACGCCAAGGCGCAGCCGCATGTCGAGACGGTGTCGACCAAGGCGCCGGCGGACGCGATTATCGTCCAGGACGCGCATCTGCTCTTCACTGGCGACTTCAAGCGCAGCGGCGTCGATCTCGTCATCTCCAACGCCGATCGCGAGCTCGTGCTCGCCGACTACTTCAAGGGCGACAAACGGCCGCTGGCCTCCGTCGATGGCGCCTTTCTCACCGGCAAGATCGTCGATGCGCTGGCCGGCCATGTTCAGTTGGCGCAGGCCGACGGCAGCGCCAGCGTCGGCAAGGTGATCGGCCATGTCACCAAGCTCGACGGGCAATGCGACCGTCATTCGCAATGGCGTTTCGATTATCCTGAACCTCGGCGACAACGTCGATCAGGGCGACGTCGTCCAGTCCGGCTCCAGATTCGACGCTCGGCATCACCTTCATCGACGGCACGGTGTTCGGCCTCGCGTCCAATGCGAAGATGGTGCTGAACGAAATGATCTACGACCCCAACGGGTCGACAATTCGTCGCTGCTCAGCCTGGTGGCGGGCACCATCACCTTTGTCGCCGGCGCCACCGCCAAGCACGGCGACATGAAGGTCGATACGCCGGTTGCGACCATGGGCATCCGCGGCACCGCGGTGCTGGTCGAGATCGACTTTCTCGTCCCGCAGAGCGGTGCAAGCCCGGCCGTGGTCAATGTACCGACCGCCGGATTTCAGATTTTGGTCGAACCCGACGGGACCACAGGTTCCTAGGTTCTACTGGACAAGACCACGTTTAATCAGATCGCAACCGTCGATCAGGCCGGGCGGATCGTCGGCTACAGCCAGGGCTCGTTAAGTTTTTCGAACGCTCGCCGCTATCGGCTGAAGTCCAGCAACTTATCGCCGATGTGTTTGCGCTGAAATTTACCGACGCAGACCCAAAAACACTCCACAAATTTACGGATTCAGTCGTCCCGGACGGTATACCGCATGTCATGCTGGCGAGTACCGATGGTTCTGCACCGACCGGTCTTTCGGTCCAGATCGGGCAGGGCGGTGTGTCAGCTTTTGCGTAGTTTCGACATACGCGGAATCCGATTTATCTCTTCAACTTTCCGCCAACCATTGCTGCGACTTCAGCCGAGTTCACGGTGCGCCACAGCGAGGGTCACCGCGGCGGCGTTGATGCTGTTTCAGGTACAATCAGCTTCCAGGATTTCAACGCCGGCGATACGTCCGACGGTCACAGCCAAGTTTGATTCGTTCAAGGTCCTGGATGCTCAGGGCAGTGACATCACGGGAACGCTGACGGCGAAGCAGCGGGCGGCAGTTGCGGCAATCGAGGCTAACCTCGTTGTCGTTCCCGGTGCGGGTAATGCTGGCACAGCAACCTGGACCTATAGCGTTGCTGACAGAGCTCTCGACTTCCTCGGCGCTGGCCGGACCCTGGTACTCACGTATAAGGCCCAGATAGACACCAGCTTCGTTGGAATTAGTACGACGGTTTTTACGCCGTTTACGATCAAGATCTCTTCTCCTCGCGCTGGTTGAATGGATTTTCCCAGGCGACGGATTGTGGAGCGTTGGTTCGAACTGGAAAACCGGCCTGGTTCCGACAGCGCTCGATGATGCCATTATTCCGGCCCTGGACATCGTTAGCAGTACGGGCCACTACGCAGTCACAATCGTTGAAGCTGCGTTTGCAAATTCCGTGACGTTGGATGCTTTCAATACCAGCGGCGCAGAACTCATCAATCATAGTGTTTTGACGGTCGGCGATGACCTGACGCTTCTCAATGACAGTTCGCTGAACAATTTTGGTTCGGTGAGTGCCGCCTTCCTGCTGCTGCTGGACCATAGCTCGATCCAGAATTTTGGCCTTATCACGCTTGGACAGGGTGGTGAGCTGAAAGAATCAGAGCGCCTTTTCAAATAACGTTGGCGGGACATTCAGATTATCGGGCGGCACGCTTCAAGTGTCGGTCAATATCGCGAACGCCGGACAGATGACTGATCGATCCGGGCGCGAATTTGACGCTTGGCGGCGCCACGATCATGGTACTGGCACCATCGAAAATAGAGGGGTGATTGATCTCATTGGCGCGGCCGCGCTGGCCAATGGCTCGTTGAGCAATTTTGGTCTGGTCGATGTCAGCGGCAACGGCAACGCCCTGCACAATGAAGTTGTCAGCAATTTCGGCTTGATCCACGTTACCGGCGAACTGACCTTCGATCTCGGCACCGCGATCACCGGCGGCGTTCGTTTCAAACTCCGGTATTGTCAGGATCGAGGGCGCGCAGGGCGCAACGCTCCACGATGTCGACGTCGAGAATCTGTCCGGCGCGCTTCAGCTCGGCACCGCGACGACGCTGGTGGTAGAAACGGCTACCATCATCAATGGCGGGACGCTGACGATTGGATCTTAAGTACGTTTGAAGTTGCCGCGCTGTCGGCTGCGACGCTCGGCGCGCGTCGTCGTTGTCAATTCCGGATCCATCCAGGTGGATCAACGGATCGACGCTCTATCTCGTCGGTTCAACTATTTCCGGAGGCGTGGTCACCGACAACGGCCTTCTTCGCGTGGCAGGCGACAGCGCGATCAATTCGGCGGCGATCTTCGGCGGCCTGATCACGGTGGATAGTAGCAAGACGCTGACGCTGGACGGCACCACGGTCACGGACAGCATCGTGACCGACAACGGCACTATTAAGGTGGATGCCGGCAATGCGCTGAACCTGAGCGGGGTGCAGCTGAGCGGCGGGATAATCATCAATCTGGGTCTGATCGAGATCATCGGCGACAGTTCGATCAGCAGCGATACGATGAGCAATGCCCATCTGACGATCGACGGCGGCACGACGCTGACACTGAACGGTACCATCATCCTTGGCGGCATCGTTTCCGATAACGGCATTATTCATGTCACCGGCAACAGCGCGATCAACAATGCGGCGATCGTTGGCGGCCAGATCATCGTCGACGAAGGGTTCACGCTGACGCTGAACGGCACCACGGTGACAGATACCGTGATCACTGACGATGGGACGATCCAGATCGATGTCAACCAGATGCGTTTGCTGGACGGGGTGGCGCTCAGCGGCGGGACGATCAACAATTTCGGAACGCTTAAAATCATCGGCGACAGCTCGATCAGCGATGATATTCTTAACAACCACCAGCTGACCATCGACGCCGGCAAGACGCTGACTCTTGAGCGACACCATTGTGACCGGCGGCACGGTCACCGACAACGGCAGCATTCATGTCACCGGCGACAGCGCGATCAACAGCGCGGCGGTCAATGGTGGCCTGATCACGGTGGACGCGACCCGGACGCTGACGCTGGACAACACCACGGTCACGGGCACCACGATTTTCGACAACGGCACGGTCAAGGTCGACGGCGGCAACACGCTGAACCTGAGCGGGGTGTTGCTGAGCGGCGGGGCGATCAGCAATTTCGGAACGATCGACATCATCGGCAACAGCTCGATCTTCAACGACGCGCTGAGCAACACCCAGCTGACGATCGACGGCGGCAGGACGCTGAACCTGAGCGGCACCATTGTGACCGGCGGCACCGTCACCGACAATGGCGAGATCGATCTTACCGGCAGCGGCGTGATCAAGAGCGGCACGCTCGGCAACGACCGGCCAGATCAAGGTCAGCAACGCTCGGCAATGCGCTGTCCGGCGAGACCGTGACCAACACCGGCGGGATCGAGGTTCTCGGGTCGGCGCCCTGACCCTCGACCAGCTGACCACGGTGGCCAACGGTCGGCAGCATCACCGTCGACAGCACCGGCAAGCTGACGCTGAACCAGGCTACCGTGACCGGCGGCACCGTCACCGACAATGGCGAGATCGATCTTACCGGCAACAGCGTGATCAAGAGCGGCACGCTCGGCAACACCGGCCAGATCACGGTCAGCAACCTCGGCAATACGCTGATCCGGCGAGACCGTGACCAACACCGGCGGGATCAGAGGTTCTCGGGCTCGGCGCCCTGACCGCTCGACCAGCATGACCACGGTGGGCAAGGCGGCGGCAGCATCACCGTCGACAGCACCGGCACGCTGACGCTGAACCAGGCTACCGTGACCGGCGGCACCGTCACCGACAATGGCGAGATCGATCTTACCGGCAACAGCGCGATCAAGAGCGGCACGCTCGGCAACACCGGGCAGATCACGGTGGCAGCAACCTCGGCAATGCGCTGTCCGGCGAGACCGTGACCAACACCGGCGGGATCGAGGTTCTCGGGCTCGGCGCCCTGACCCTCGACCAGCTGACCACGGTGGCCAACGGCGGCGGCAGCATCACCGTCGACAGCACCGGCAAGCTGACGCTGAACCAGGCTACCGTGACCGGCGGCACCGTCACCGACAATGGCGAGATCGATCTTACCGGCAGCGGCGTGATCAAGAGCGGCACGCTCGGCAACACCGGCCAGATCAAGGTCAGTAACCTCGGCAATGCGCTGTCCGGCGAGACCGTGACCAACACCGGCGGGATCAAGGTTCTCGGGCTCGGCGCCCTGACCCTCGACCAGCTGACCACGGTGGCCAACGGCGGCGGCAGCATCACCGTCGACAGCACCGGCAAGCTGACGCTGAACCAGGCTACCGTGACCGGCGGCACCGTCACCGACAATGGCGAGATCGATCTTACCGGCAGCGGCGTGATCAAGAGCGGCACGCTCGGCAACACCGGGCAGATCAAGGTCAGCAACCTCGGCAATGCGCTGTCCGGCGAGACCGTGACCAACACCGGCGGGATCGAGGTTCTCGGGCTCGGCGCCCTGACCCTCGACCAGCTGACCACGGTGGCCAACGGCGGCGGCAGCATCACCGTCGACAGCACCGGCAAGCTGACGCTGAACCAGGCTACCGTGACCGGCGGCACCGTCACCGACAATGGCGAGATCGATCTTACCGGCAGCGGCGTGATCAAGAGCGGCACGCTCGGCAACACCGGCCAGATCAAGGTCAGTGACCTCGGCAATGCGCTGTCCGGCGAGACCGTGACCAACACCGGCGGCGATCAAGGTTCTCGGGCTCGGCGCCCTGACCCTCGACCAGCTGACCACGGTGGCCAACGGCGGCGGCAGCATCACCGTCGACAGCACCGGCAAGCTGACGCTGAACCAGGCTACCGTGACCGGCGGCACCGTCACCGACAATGGCGAGATCGATCTTACCGGCAGCGGCGTGATCAAGAGCGGCACGCTCGGCAACACCGGCCAGATCAAGGTCAGTAACCTCGGCAATGCGCTGTCCGGCGAGACCGTGCCAACACCGGCGGGATCAAGGTTCTCGGGCTCGGCGCCCTGACCCTCGACCAGCTGACCACGGTGGCCAACGGCGGCGGCAGCATCACCGTCGACAGCACCGGCAAGCTGACGCTGAACCAGGCTACCGTGACCGGCGGCACCGTCACCGACAATGGCGAGATCGATCTTACCGGCAGCGGCGTGATCAAGAGCGGCACGCTCGGCAACACCGGGCAGATCAAGGTCAGTAACCTCGGCAATGCGCTGTCCGGCGAGACCGTGACCAACACCGGCGGGATCAAGGTTCTCGGGCTCGGCGCCCTGACCCTCGACCAGCTGACCACGGTGGCCAACGGCGGCGGCAGCATCACCGTCGACAGCACCGGCAAGCTGACGCTGAACCAGGCTACCGTGACCGGCGGCACCGTCACCGACAATGGCGAGATCGATCTTACCGGCAGCGGCGTGATCAAGAGCGGCACGCTCGGCAACACCGGGCAGATCAAGGTCAGCGACCTCGGCAATGCGCTGTCCGGCGAGACCGTGACCAACACCGGCGGGATCGAGGTTCTCGGGCTCGGCGCCCTGACCCTCGACCAGCTGACCACGGTGGCCAACGGCGGCGGCAGCATCACCGTCGACAGCACCGGCAAGCTGACGCTGAACCAGGCTACCGTGACCGGCGGCACCGTCACCGACAATGGCGAGATCGATCTTACCGGCAGCGGCGTGATCAAGAGCGGCACGCTCGGCAACACCGGGCAGATCAAGGTCAGCAACCTCGGCAATGCGCTGTCCGGCGAGACCGTGACCAACACCGGCGGGATCGAGGTTCTCGGGCTCGGCGCCTGACCCTCGACCAGCTGACCACGGTGGCCAACGGCGGCGGCAGCATCACCGTCGACAGCACCGGCAAGCTGACGCTGAACCAGGCTACCGTGACCGGCGGCACCGTCACCGACAATGGCGAGATCGATCTTACCGGCAGCGGCGTGATCAAGAGCGGCACGCTCGGCAACACCGGGCAGATCAAGGTCAGCAACCTCGGCAATGCGCTGTCCGGCGAGACCATGACCAACACCGGCGGCAGATCGAGGTTCTCGGGCTCGGCGCCCTGACCCTCGACCAGCTGACCACGGTGGCCAACGGCGGCGGCAGCATCACCGTCGACAGCACCGGCAAGCTGACGCTGAACCAGGCTACCGTGACCGGCGGCACCGTCACCGACAATGGCGAGATCGATCGTACCGGCAGCGGCGTGATCAAGAGCGGCACGCTCGGCAACACCGGCCAGATCAAGGTCAGCAACCTCGGCAATGCGCTGTCCGGCGAGACCGTGACCAACACCGGCGGCAGGATCGAGGTTCTCGGGCTCGGCGCCCTGACCCTCGACCAGCTGACCACGGTGGCCAACGGCGGCGGCAGCATCACCGTCGACAGCACCGGCAAGCTGACGCTGAACCAGGCTACCGTGACCGGCGGCACCGTCACCGACAATGGCGAGATCGATCTTACCGGCAGCGGCGTGATCAAGAGCGGCACGCTCGGCAACACCGGCAGATCAAGGTCAGCGACCTCGGCAATGCGCTGTCCGGCGAGACCGTGACCAACACCGGCGGGATCGAGGTTCTCGGGCTCGGCGCCCTGACCCTCGACCAGCTGACCACGGTGGCCAACGGCGGCGGCAGCATCACCGTCGACAGCACCGGCAAGCTGACGCTGAACCAGGCTACCGTGACCGGCGGCACCGTCACCGACAATGGCGAGATCGATCTTACCGGCAGCGGCGTGATCAAGAGCGGCACGCTCGGCGACACCGGGCAGATCAAGGTCAGCAACCTCGGCAATGCGCTGTCCGGCGAGACCGTGACCGCCAACACTGGCGGCAGGATCGAGGCTCGGCGGCGCGCTGACCCTCGACCAGCTGACCACGGTGGCCAACGGCGGCGGCAGCATCACCGTCGACAGCACCGGCAAGCTGACGCTGAACCAGGCTACCGTGACCGGCGGCACCGTCACCGACAATGGCGAGATCGATCTTACCGGCAGCGGCGTGATCAAGAGCGGCACGCTCGGCAACACCGGCCAGATCAAGGTCAGCAATCTCGGCAATGCGCTGTCCGGCGAGACCGTGACCAACACCGGCGGGATCGAGGTTCTCGGGCTCGGCGCCCTGACCCTCGACCAGCTGACCACGGTGGCCAACGGCGGCGGCAGCATCACCGTCGACAGCACCGGCAAGCTGACGCTGAACCAGGCTACCGTGACCGGCGGCACCGTCACCGACAATGGCGAGATCGATCTTACCGGCAGCGGCGTGATCAAGAGCGGCACGCTCGGCAACACCGGCCAGATCAAGGTCAGCAACCTCGGCAATGCGCTGTACCAGCGAGACCGTGACCGCCAACAACTTGCTGAAGATCATGGGCGGCGGCGCGCTGCTGATTGATCAGGGCTCTACCATTGCCAATAGCGGCGGCACGGTGCAGGTCGACGTTGGCGGATCGCTGACGCTGAACTCGGCGAGCTTATCAACAGCAATCATCGACGGGGGCACGGTCGCCGATTATGGTACGATCTACGCCATCAATATGGTTGATATTTCCGGGAATATTATCGGCACCGGAGTAATCAATATCGCCGATTTCGCCGAGCTCGAGATCGGCGGCTCGGTCGCGTCCACGAATACAGTGTTCTTCCGTCGTGCGGGCAGCCAGGGCGGCGAACTGATCCTCGATCATTCCATGCAATTCTCGGGATTGATCACCGGGTCTTCGCTCGGGACGATTTTGACACTGGATGATCAAATTGACCTCCGGGATTTGCCGTTCAATTCGAACAATATGTCCACGACGGTTTCCTACAGTTCGAACGTCAGCACGGTAACTTTCATCGAGCACACTCAGACCGGCGATACGTCCGTCGCAGCTTCGGCTCTCCGGTGACTATACCGAGACCGAGGCTGGAAATTCACGGATGATGGTCTCGGCGGCAGCCTGGTGCAGTTGACACCTCCTCCGGTGTTCTCGGACATTATCAATGTCGGCGGCGAGCTATATGCGTTCACGGGAAACAAGACGACCCCAGGCAACCAGTGGACGTTCAAGGCCGCGGTGACGGATGATGACGCAAGCACCATCGGCCAGGGGGGCATCACAAAATTCGACCTTTATGATACCCACCTTGGTGTGACGACGTTACTTGGCACTGCAACGTTTGCCGGCGGCGTCTGGACGTGTCTCCGGCATACTAAATTCGGTCAGCTATAACGGTGGCATCTATACGATCACGACAGTTGAGACGACTGCCATCAACAACAACGATACCGTCAAACTTATTGCGTATGATGCCGCGAACGCATCTGCGTCAAAGTCTGTTACGCTGAGCAATAACTCCAACTTCCAGGTTAAGCCCGCCGGGTATCGCCGGCGAACCGATCAATTTGGCACTGACAGATCCATCAGACGGCCAGGCAACGGGTCCAATTCACCTGACGTTCACGGAGGTTCCGTCGGATTGGAGCATCAGCGGAGGCACCGATCTCGGTAACGGCACCTGGACGGTAGAGACGAACGACCTTAGTGCGCTGACGGTCACGACGGCCGCCGGCTATACCGGAGCCATGGTGCTGAGCGTGACCGAGACCTGGACAAATGCGGACGGGAGCACCGGAATCGCATTCGGATCGGACAACGTCGAAGCCTATGCGCCGGGTTCGCCAATCTTTGCCCTGTCAGGCGATGACACGCTCACCGGCTCCGGCGGCAATGATCTCTTCGTCTTCGCGCAGCCGATCGGTCACGACACGGTTTACAGCTTCGACGTTGGTCACGATCAGATCGACTTGATCGGCTACGCGGGTTTCACAAGCTTCGCCGATATCCAGGCGCATCTGACCGAGGATGCTAACGGCAATGCGTTGATCACGCTGGAAGCCGGACAGTCGATCGAGTTGCAGGGAGTTCATGCGGCAGCTTTGACGCAGAGCTAACTTCGTTTTCGATCAAATGCCGACGCTCGACAATGCTGGAACAATGACGATCGGCGATGGGGCCGTGATGCCCCTGAGCGGCACGATCAACAATACCGGCACCATCGCGCTGAACTCGACCGGCGATGAAACCGACCTGCAGCTGATCGAGCACGGCGTGACGCTCCAGGGCGGCGGCCAGATCGTGCTGTCTGACAGTGACGCAAACGTCATTTCCGGAACGAGCCCAGGTGTCACGCTAAACAACGAAGACAATACGATTTCCGGAGCCGGCCAGCTCGGCAACGGTGAACTGACACTGACAAACGCCGGCACCATCGATGCTACCGGCACCCATGCTCTTACGATCGATACCGGCTCAAACGTCATCGTGAACTCAGGTGTCCTTGAAGCCAGTGGAAGCGGTGGGCTGCTGGTTGAAAGCGCGGTCGAAAATCTGGGCTTGCTGTGGGCCAATGATTCGGCCTCTGACCGTGCACGGCTCGGTCAGCGGGACCGGCACCGCAACGTATCGACGGTGCCGGCACGCTCGATCTTGAGGCGCAGTCAACCGTCAACGTAGTCTTTGGCGCAGACGGGCGCGGGGACACTGATCCTTGGAGATTCCTTTCATTTCGTCGGCACAATCTCCGGATTTGGTGGCGCTCGATGTCATTGATCTTGCGGACTTGGGGTCGGAAGCGACGATCGATTATCAGGAAAACGACACTGGCACGGGCGGCTCCCTGATCGTTTCGGATGATGCGCATACGGTTGAGCTCACTCTGCAGGGGAGCTACACGCTCAACGATTTCAGTGTCGTGCATGACCAGACGGCCGGCGCGCGCATTGCGTATGTGCAGCACGACCTCCTCCTCGCCGCTTAGTCTGGTGCGCAAGTGCGGTTAGATATGTTGGGCGCAGCCTAACGGCTCGAGCCAGGCGATGGGCCTGGCCACACCCTCATCACCCAGATGCCAGCAACGCGATCACGCGGCCGAACGTGCTGAAAACAAGGCTTCTTCAGTCCGGCTTCGCCTTTGTCTGCGCCCGCATCTGACGGGATCTGGACAACCCCGCATTGTCCGACATTCCACAATTTATGACTAACCGCACCGATTTTGGCTCGCATCATCCAGATCGCAGCATTCGCTGTGGATTTGACGTAAAATTGATTAAATTCGGCCGGGTTCAGGCAATGGACCCGCTCAGCGGATGGTTCCGTTCCCGGAATACAAGTATTTGAGATCATTCTATACTGTGATCTACCAAGAAGTGTGATGGTAACGTCGCGCGCTGTCCAAGTATGTCTTGGCGAATTGAGAGTTTAAGGCGTGAGGCAAGGTATTCATGACGTCGGAAAGACTTCGCTAATACGCTGCCAATCCCGCTGATACACGGTTTGCGTGCTTTCACGGTGTATCGGCCAATGGTAAGCAGTGACGGCAGGGAATTTTTAAGTAGTTATTAACTTTTTGGTACGGTGGGGGCATTTGAATTACGCCGGCAAATTTGGCTCGGGTGGGCTCGATTCTTCGTCTTCTACGGCACATCTCGACCTCGATTCGCTTTCGCATCACGGCCACGGTGACATCGTCACCGTCCCCGATGCGCATTTGCTGTTTTCCGGCGACTTCGCCAGATCTGGCCGCGACCTCGATCATCTCCGACTCAACGCACCGCTTCGTGGTGCAGAACTATTTCCACGGCGACAAGCGCCCGACGCTGGTCTCGCCCGAGGGCGCGCCGCTCGATCCCACGGTAATCGAAGCGCTGACCGGTCATACGGCTTACGCCCAGGCCGGCAACCCGCCCGCCGCCAAGGTGGTCGGCCACGTCGCCAAGATGACCGGCAGCGCCAGCGTCGTGCGTAACGGCGTGACGATCGATGTACAAACCGGGGATGCGATCTATCAGACCGATGTCGTGCAAACCGGGAGCGGCTCCTCGCTCGGCCTGGTGCTTATCGACGGCACTACTTTCAACCTTTCCGCAAATGCACGGTTGATGCTCAACGACCTGACGTTCGACGCAAGCAGTACGTCGAACTCATCGTTCATCACGCTGGTGGAGGGAGCCGCTAGCTTCGTCGCCGGCCAAGTCGCAAAAACCGGGGACATGAAAGTCGCTACGCCGGTCGCGGTCATCGGAATTCGGGGAACGGCCGTAAAACTTGAGATTTCGGCCGCCGATGGAAAAGTAGATGTTTCAGTGATTGATCAAAGGGACGGTCAGATCCATTCCGTCCAGGTGTTCAAGTGCGTGCCGACAGGCGTGAGAGACCCCCAAACAGGAGCTACGTGCAGCGCCGGGGATGCCATCGCAACGGTCACCAGCAATGGGCCGTCACTGTCAGTTACACCGACGACAGGAGCTGACGTTACCGTTCAGACGATCAACAAGACGCCCGCCCAGGTCGCGCAGGAATTTAACGCATTCCAGGCGACCATAGACACCTACAACATTCAAAAGCAGATCAATCCGAATCTTCCACAACACACCGAAAATGGTGGGACCAACAATGCCAATCCCCAGCAGACAAAATCTGCTAGTTTAGGTAGCACGCCGCCAGACCCACCTGCTACGGACCCCCGTGCGGAGAGTACAGCTCGAGCGGCAGTTCAAATTCTGGTCGCCGATTCGGTCCCTTCGACGGGCCTCGCCGTTACATCATTAGGGGCTCCAGCACTTACAACGACTTCAAGTTCCACTACTAATGCTACCAGCAGCCCGGTCATTCTACCGCCGAGCACCACGGCTCCGCCGGTGACCGCGAAGCTGACCTTCAGTGCCGGAACGTCGTCAAGCGACAACATCACCTCAAACGATGCGCTGAGCGGGACTGGGCTTGCCAACACCGCGGTGCAATTCACGGTCGACGGCAATCCAACCGCTTCCACCGTGATGACTGACGCCGACGGCGCATGGTCATTCACGCCGAGCGGCCTTGCCGACGGTGTGCATACCATTGTGGCGAGCCAGACTGATACTTTCGGCAACACCGGCACGGCTTCGCTGAGCTTCATGCTCGATACCACGGCACCCAGCGGCGGCGCGCCGAGCCCGGTTGTGGCGTTCTCGAACACAGACAACATTACGGCAGCGACGGCGCCCACTTTTACCGTGGCGTTGAATCCTTCAGTCGTCGTCGGGGATAAGGTCCAGCTGCTTCTGGATGGCTCGCCGCTGGCGCATGCGGTGACGCACGTCATTACGACAGCCGATGTGACGGCGGGTAGTGTCGAGCTGACAGTGACCGCAGGCGACCTCGGGGCCGACGGCAGCAAGCAGGTGACGGCGCAGTTCAGCGATGCGGCTGGTAACAGCTCGACCACCGCGGCGCTGAGCTTCACGCTGGACACCACGGCGCCGGTGATTGCGATCACCAGCGCCGGTGGCCCGATTGACCAGGCGGCACAAACTATTACCGGCGTAGTCGATGCCACCGAGGCTGGAGCCACCGTTACCATTCTCGACGGCGCCACCGCGCTCGGCACCGCGCTCGTGCAGAACGACGGCAGCTGGAGCACGAGCGTCACGCTGTCGGGCAATGGCAGCCACAGCATCGTGGCCAAGGATACCGACACCGCCGGTAATACCGGCACCAGTACGCCCGTCGTTTTTACGCTGAGCACTACTGGTCCGACGGTGACCGAGAGTCTGGCGTTCGATACCGGCTCGTCGGCGAGCGACAATATTACCTCGAACGATGCGCTGACCGGAACCGGCCTCGCCAACACCGCGGTGCACTTTACGATCGATGGCAGCCCGATCGCCGCCACAGTAACCACCGACGCCCAGGGCGTGTGGTCGTTCACGCCGACCGGGCTGGCCGATGGCGCACATACCATCGTGGCAAGCCAGACCGACGCATTTAGCAACATCGGCACAGCGGCGCTGAGCTTCACGCTAGACACCGCGGTGGCGGCGCCGTCGGCGCCGGACATGACGGTGGCGACCGATACCGGGTCGTCCAGCACCGACAACATCACTAACAACACCACGCCGACCTTCACCGGCAGCGGCGCGGAAGCCGGCGCCACGGTGACGCTGTTCGACACCAACGGCACCACCGTTCTTGGCACCGCGACGGCGGACGGCTCCGGCAACTGGTCGATCACCAGTTCGACATTGTCGGGCGGCAGCTACACCCTGACCGCCAAGCAGACCGACATTGCCGGCAACACCAGTGTGGCCTCGGCCGGCCAGGCGGTGACGATCGACACCACGGCGCCGTCTGCGGTTGCGACGGTGACGGCGCTCAGGTCGGACAGCGGCACGGCCGGTGACTTCATCACCAATGTGGCATCGCAGACGGTGAGCGGGACGTTCACGGGGACGCTGGGTGCTGGCGAGAAGATCCAGGTCAGCGCGGATGGTTCGACCTGGATTGATGCGACGGCGGGTGCCGGGACCTGGTCGGCGGCGGGGTCGACGCTCGGCAGCCGGCACGACGCTGCTCGGTGCGCACGATCGACACGGCGGGCAACATTACGGCCGGCACCGGCCACAGCTACACGCTGGAGACGGCGCGGGCCGACAGCTGCGGTAGCGATCACCGCGATCTCGACGGACAGTGGCACGTCAGGTGACTTCATCACCAACGACACGCACGCTGACGGTGTCGGGCACCAACGGGGCGCTGGGCACCGGCGAGAAGGTGCAGGTCAGCACCGATGGCACGACCTGGGTCGACGCCACGCCGTCGAGCGGGACGACCTGGACCTATACGGATCCAGCGACACACAATACGGGCTTCACCTACCAGGTTCGGGTGGTGGATACGGCCGACAACGTGGGCAACACGGCAAGCCAGGCGGTGACGATCGACACCACGGCGCCGACTGCGGTTGCGACGGTGACGGCGCTGAGTGTCGGACAGCGGCACGACCGGCGACTTCAACACCAATGTGGCATCGCAGACGGTGAGCGGGACGTTACACGGGGACGCTGGGTTCTGGCGAGACGATCCAGGTCAGCGCGGATGGGTCGACCTGGATCGATGCGACGGCGGGGGCCGGGACCTGGTCGGCCGCGGGCGTGACGCTGTCGGCGCGGCACGGCACGTTGTCGGTGCGCACGATCGACTCGGCGGGCAACATCACGGCCGGCACCGGCCACAGCTACACGCTGGACATTTCGGTGCCGACAGCTGCGGTTGCGACGGTGACGGGGTTGAGCGCCGACAGCGGGACGTCCGAGCGACTTCATCACCAACGTTGCATCGCAGACCGTGAGCGGGACGCTACACGGGAACGCTGGGTACTGGCGAGAAGATTCAGGTGAGCGCCGATGGGTCGACCTGGATCGATGCGACCGCCTCGGCGGGGACGTGGTCGGCGAGCGGGGTCAGCTGTCAGCCGGCACGGCGGCACGCTGCAGGTTCGTACCGTCGACTCGGCCGGCAACATCACGTCGGCACGGGGCACAGCTACACGCTCGACACTACGGTGCCGACTGCGGTTGCGACGGTGACGGCGCTCAGTGTCGGACAGCGGCATCGACCGGCGACTTCATCACCAATGTGGCATCGCAGACGGTGAGCGGGAGCTACACGGGAACGCTGGGTTCTGGTGAGACGATTCAGGTGAGCGCCGACGGGTCGACCTGGATCGATGCGACGGCCTCGGCGGGGACGTGGTCGGCGAGCGGGCGTCACGCTGGCAGCCGGCACGGCACGCTGCTCGGTTCGCACCATCGACTTGGCGGGCAACATCACGTCCGGCACCGGGCATAGCTACACGCTCGACATTTCGGTGCCGACTGCGGTTGCGACGGTGACGGGGTTGAGCGCCGACAGCGGGAGTTCGAACAGCGACTTCTACACCAACGTTGCATCGCAGACCGTGAGCGGGACGCTACACGGGAACGCTGGGTACTGGCGAGAACGATTCAGGTGAGCACCAACGGGTCGACCTGGATCGATGCGACCGCCTCGGCGGGGACGTGGTCGGCGAGCGGGGTCACGCTGTCAGCCGGCACGGGCATCGGTTGCAGGTTCGTACCGATCGACTTGGCGGGCAACATCACGTCGGGCACGGGGCATAGCTTCACGCTCGACATTTCCGTGCCGACTGCGGTTGCGACGGTGACGGGGCTGAGTGCCGACACCGGTGCGCCCGGCGACTTCATCACCAACGTGGCATCGCAGACGGTGAGCGGCAGTTATACGGGCACGCTTCTGGCTGGAGAGAAGATCCAGGTAAGCGTGGACGGCGCGACCTGGATTGATGCGACGGCGGCATCGGGATCGTGGTCGGCGAGCGGGGTGACGCTGGTCGCGGGCACCGGAACGCTGTCGGTGCGCACCATCGATGCGGCCAACAACATCACGACCGGCACCGGGCACAGTTATACACTCCAGACCACTGGGCCTGCGGCGGTTGCGACGGTGACGGGGCTGAGTGCCGACACCGGTGCGCCCGGCGACTTCATCACCAGCGTGGCGTCGCAGGCGGTGAGCGGCAGTTATACGGGCACGCTTCTGGCTGGAGAGAAGATCCAGGTAAGCGTGGACGGCGCGACCTGGATTGATGCGACGGCGGCATCGGGATCGTGGTCGGCGAGCGGGGTGACGCTGGTCGCGGGCACCGGAACGCTGTCGGTGCGCACCATCGATGCGGCCAACAACATCACGGCCGGCACCGGGCACAGTTATACGCTTGATCAGACGGCGCCCGCGGCGGCGGTAGCGATCACGGCGATTGCCACTGATAGTGGGACGTCTGGGGACTTCATCACCAACGACACGACGCTGGTTGTCTCCGGCACCAATGGTGCGCTTGGCACCGGCGAGAAGGTGCAGATCAGCAGCGATGGCAGCAACTGGTTCGATGTCACGCAGACGACGGGCACGACCTGGAACTTCGACGACACCGGCACTCCGCATCCGTCAAACGTCACCTACCAGGTCCGGGTGATTGATGCGGCCGCCAATGTCGGCAGCACCGCCAGCCAGCTTGTCGTCATTGACACCGCGCCACCTGCGGCGGGGACGCTGAGCTTTGCCAACCTGACGGACACGGGGACGCTCAACACGCCGCCGGTGACGCAGGACGCTACGTTCGATCTGTCGCTGGCGGCGCAGGAGCCCGGCTCGAGCGTTGTCTTCCAGGTCGCGCTGAACGGCGGGGGCTTTACCAATACGCCGGCGACCCAGAGCGCCTTGGCGGATGGCAGCTATCAGTTCCGCGCGCTGGTGACGGATGCGGCGGGCAACACCTCGACCAGCAACACGATTGCGGTGGTGGTGGACAACAGCGCGCCTGCGGCGGTTGCGACGGTGACGGGGCTGAGTGCCGACACCGGTGCGCCCGGCGACTTCATCACCAGCGTGGCGTCGCAGGCGGTGAGCGGCAGTTATACGGGCACGCTTCTGGCTGGAGAGAAGATCCAGGTAAGCGTGGACGGCGCGACCTGGATTGATGCGACGGCGGCATCGGGATCGTGGTCGGCGAGCGGGGTGACGCTGGTCGCGGGCACCGGAACGCTGTCGGCGCGCACCATCGATGCGGCCAACAACATCACGACCGGCACCGGGCACAGTTATACACTCCAGACCACTGGGCCTGCGGCGGTTGCGACGGTGACGGGGCTGAGTGCCGACACCGGTGCACCCGGCGACTTCATCACCAGCGTGGCGTCGCAGGCGGTGAGCGGCAGTTATACGGGCACGCTTCTGGCTGGAGAGAAGATCCAGGTAAGCGTGGACGGCGCGACCTGGATTGATGCGACGGCGGCATCGGGATCGTGGTCGGCGAGCGGGGTGACGCTGGTCGCGGGCACCGGAACGCTGTCGGTGCGCACCATCGATGCGGCCAACAACATCACGGCCGGCACCGGGCACAGTTATACGCTTGATCAGACGGCGCCAGCGGCGGCGGTAGCGATCACGGCGATTGCCACTGATAGTGGGACGTCTGGGGACTTCATCACCAACGACACGACGCTGGTGGTCTCCGGCACACCAATGGTGCGCTTGGCTCCGGCGAGAAGGTGCAGGTCAGCGCGATGGCAGCAACTGGTTCGACGTCACGCAGACGAGCGGGACGACCTGGACTATACGGACACGAGCGACACACAAGACGGACTTCACCTACCAGGTCTCGGGTGATGGATGCGGCCGACAACGGCGGGCAACCACGGCAAGCCAGGACGGTGGACGATCGACACCACGGCGCCGAGCGGCGGTTGCGACGGTGACGGCGCTCAGTTCGGACACCGGCACGGCCGGCGACTTCATCACCAACGTGGCATCGCAGACGGTGAGCGGGACGTTCACGGGGACGCTTGGTTCTGGCGAGAAGATCCAGGTAAGCGTGGATGGCGCGACCTGGATTGATGCGACGGCGGCATGTCGGGACTCGTCGGCCGGCGAGCGGGCTGACGCTGGTCGCGGGCAGACGGCACGACGCTGTCGGTGCGCACCATCGATGCGGCGGGCAACATCACGGCCGGCACCGGCGCACAGTTACACGCTGATCAGACGGGCGCCGCGGCGGCGGTAGCGATCACGGCGATTGCCACTGATAGTGGGACGTCTGGGGACTTCATCACCAACGACACGACGCTGGTTGTCTCCGGCACCAATGGTGCGCTTGGCACCGGCGAGAAGGTGCAGATCAGCAGCGATGGCAGCAACTGGTTCGATGTCACGCAGACGACGGGCACGACCTGGAACTTCGACGACACCGGCACTCCGCATCCGTCAAACGTCACCTACCAGGTCCGGGTGATTGATGCGGCCGCCAATGTCGGCAGCACCGCCAGCCAGCTTGTCGTCATTGACACCGCGCCACCTGCGGCGGGGACGCTGAGCTTTGCCAACCTGACGGACACGGGGACGCTCAACACGCCGCCGGTGACGCAGGACGCTACGTTCGATCTGTCGCTGGCGGCGCAGGAGCCCGGCTCGAGCGTTGTCTTCCAGGTCGCGCTGAACGGCGGGGGCTTTACCAATACGCCGGCGACCCAGAGCGCCTTGGCGGATGGCAGCTATCAGTTCCGCGCGCTGGTGACGGATGCGGCGGGCAACACCTCGACCAGCAACACGATTGCGGTGGTGGTGGACAACAGCGCGCCTACGGCGGTTGCGACGGTGACGGGGCTGAGTGCCGACACCGGTGCGCCCGGCGACTTCATCACCAGCGTGGCGTCGCAGGCGGTGAGCGGCAGTTATACGGGCACGCTTCTGGCTGGAGAGAAGATCCAGGTAAGCGTGGACGGCGCGACCTGGATTGATGCGACGGCGGCATCGGGATCGTGGTCGGCGAGCGGGGTGACGCTGGTCGCGGGCACCGGAACGCTGTCGGCGCGCACCATCGATGCGGCCAACAACATCACGACCGGCACCGGGCACAGTTATACACTCCAGACCACTGGGCCTGCGGCGGTTGCGACGGTGACGGGGCTGAGTGCCGACACCGGTGCACCCGGCGACTTCATCACCAGCGTGGCGTCGCAGGCGGTGAGCGGCAGTTATACGGGCACGCTTCTGGCTGGAGAGAAGATCCAGGTAAGCGTGGACGGCGCGACCTGGATTGATGCGACGGCGGCATCGGGATCGTGGTCGGCGAGCGGGCGTGACGCTGGTCGCGGGCACCGGAACGCTGTCGGTGCGCACCATCGACACGGC
>CAWFLW010000007.1:0-119638 GCA_963816655.1 uncultured Alphaproteobacteria bacterium
CGGCGGATACCCCGCCGGTCCGCTCAATCATCGGGAGACTATCCATGTCGAAGCGTATTGCTCTGTTGTCCGCCGCCGCGTTCGCTGCGCTGGCGCTCACCGCGACCGTCGCTGCGCCGGTTTATGCGCAGGAAAAGACCGTGATGGTCGGCGGTGCTGCGATGTTCCCCTCCAAGAACATCGTCCAGAACGCCGTCAATTCGAAGGACCACACCACGCTGGTCGCTGCGGTGAAGGCTGCCGGCCTCGTCGAGACCCTTGAAAGCAAGGGCCCGTTCACGGTGTTCGCGCCGACCAACGCCGCCTTCGGCAAGCTGCCGGCCGGCACCGTCGAGACCCTGGTCAAGCCCGAGAACAAGGCGACCCTGACCAAGATCCTCACCTACCACGTCGTGCCCGGCAAGCTCGCCGCCGCCGACCTGAAGGACGGCATGAAGCTCAAGACCGCCGAGGGCGAGGAACTGACCGTGAAGCACGACGGCAGCAAGGTCTGGATCATCGACGCCAAGGGCGGCCAGTCGCAGGTCACGATCTCCAACGTCAACCAGTCGAACGGCGTGATCCATGTGGTCGACACCGTGCTTCTGCCGGCGTCCTGATCGATCGACCCCGCGTTCCGACCAGCCCCATACACGGGACGCGTAAGGAGGGCGAGCCGGGGCAACCCGGCTCGCTTTTTCGTGACTTCGATAGGCCCCCTGCATGAACTTGATAGGTGCGGGGTTGTAACGGAAACGGCTATTTCGGCGTATAAACCGGTAGAGATCGAGCTGGGAATGGAACCATGTCGAGCCTGACAGTCAGCAACGAGCAAACCGCGTCAGCCACGCCAATTGCCGCCAAGGTCATCCAGCCGGCCTGGGTGCGGGTCGTGCACTGGGTCAATGCCTTTGCCATGGTTTTGATGATCATGTCGGGCTGGCAGATTTACAACGCCTCGCCCCTGTTCGGTTTTACCTTCTCGAAATCCATCACGCTCGGCGGCTGGCTCGGCGGCGCGCTGCTGTGGCACTTCGCCGCGATGTGGCTCTTGATGGTCAACGGCCTCGTCTACCTCGCCCTTGGTTTTGCCACCGGCCGCTTCCGCAAGAAGCTGCTGCCGATCACGCCGGAGGGCGTGATCTCCGATACCAAGGCCGCGCTCACCGGCAAGCTGTCGCATGACGATCTCTCCAAATACAACAATGTGCAAAAGCTGCTCTATGCCGGCGTCATCATCATCGGCGTGCTGATCGTGTTGTCGGGCCTGTCGATCTGGAAACCGGTGCAGCTGCATTGGCTGACCGCGCTGTTCGGCGGCTACGAGTGGGCGCGCTATGTTCATTTCTTCTGCATGGCGGCGATCGTCGCCTTCATGGTGGTGCATATCGCGCTGGCGCTGATCGTGCCGAAGAGCCTGCGCGCCATGATCATCGGCCGCTGAACCTTTGGATCTTACCATGAAACGCAAACTTCTCATCCCCGGCGTCGACAAGAACCTTCTGGTGCGCGACGCCACCAAAGTGATGCCGGACCTCACCCGCCGCCGCTTCATCACCGGTGGCGCCAGCCTCGGCGCGCTGACCCTGCTCACCGGCTGCGACGTGGTCGACAGCTCCTCGGCCGAGGAGATGCTGAAGACGGTCTCGAAGTTCAATGACGCCGTGCAGGCCTGGATGTTCAATCCGAACGCGATGGCGCCGGAATTTCCGGAAAGCATGGTGAAAAAGCCGTTCCCGTTCAACGCCTATTACGACATCGACGACGCGCCCGAGGTCGACGGCAAGGCGTGGAAGCTCGAGGTGCGCGGTCTCGTCGAGAACAAGAAGCCCTGGACGCTGGACGAGCTCTACACGCTGCCGCAGGTCAAGCAGGTGACGCGCCATATCTGCGTCGAGGGCTGGAGCGCGATCGGCAGCTGGACCGGCACACCGCTGCGCGATTTCCTCAAGATCATCGGCGCCGACACGCGTGCGAAATACGTCTGGTTCCAGTGCGCCGACAAGGACGGTTACAATTCGCCGCTCGACATGGCGAGCGCACTGCATCCGCAGACGCAGATGACGTTCAAATTCGCCGACGAGATCTTGCCGCGCGCCTACGGTTTCCCGATGAAGATCCGCGTGCCGACAAAACTCGGCTTCAAGAACCCGAAATACGTGATCTCGATGGAGGTCACCAACGAGTACAAGGGCGGCTTCTGGGAAGACCAGGGCTACAATTCGTTCAGCGGCAGCTGAGATCACCGTCATTCCGGGATGGTGCGCAAGCACCGGACCCGGAATCTCGAGATTCCGGGTTCGCTCGTTTCGCTCGCGCCCCGGAATGACGCTAACGCGTCAGCTTCCTCTGAAATGCCGAGAGCAACGCGCCGAGCGCCAGCAGTGCTGCCGAAACGTTGAGCGCGGAGGACAGACTTCCCACCGCGTCGGTGATTGCGCCGACCGCGATCGGGCCCAGCGTCTGGCCGATGCCAAACGCGATCGTCATCGCAGCAATGCCGGTGGGCCACTCGGCCGGTGGATAGTTGAGGCGCACGAACGCGGTCGTCGATCCCACCACCGCAAAGAAGGCAACGCCGAACATCAGGGCGGAGACGGCGAGCAGCAGCGGTGAGTGGCCGAAGATCGGCAGCGCCGCGCCGATCGCATTGGCGCCGAGGATGATGGTGGTGGTCGAGTCCGCCGCGATCGAGCGCCAGCACCCGCCGCCACACCCAGGGCGTGACGAATGCGGAGACGCCGATCAGGCCCCAGAAGATCGCCTGCGCCGAGGCCCCGCCGCCGCCATCGCGGACATAGGCGATCATGAACGTCATGTAGGCGATGTAGCCCGCGCCGAACAGGAAATAGGCCGCAAGATAAAACAGCACGGGGGCTACGGAGAATTTCACCCGCACGGCGGAATCGATTTCAGCATCGCCGCCAAGCGGCGCAAGCAGCAGTGGCACGATCATGATGAGAGAGAGCAGCGGTCAGCGCCCACCACACGATCCACCACGATCCCGGCCCGAACGCCTGCAGCACGTAAGGCGCGATCAATCCGGAGGCGAGGATGCCGCTGCCGGGACCGGCGTAGAACAGGCTGAGCAGGAAATTTGCACGCGCGGGGTGCGATTGCGCGATCGTCGCCGCGAGCGCGCCGCCGCCGACGAAGCCGGCGGCGGCGGCAAATCCCGCCAGCAGTCGCGCAAAGCTGAGCGCGATGAAATTGCCGGTCAGCGCGCAGAGCGCCAGCGAAGCGACGCAGGCGACCGTGCCCCAGATCACGCTGGATGCAAGACCAAAGCGCTTGATCAGGGGCGAGGCGGTCAAGGCGCCGGCGAGATAGCCGACGGCATTGATCGTGTTCATGAAGCCGGCGGCGGAATACGACCAGTTCAGCGAGTCGCGCATGTCCGGCAGCACCAGCGCATAGGCAAAGCGGCCGATGCCGAGGCCGACGGTGGGTGCGAGCGACAGGATCAGGATCAGCCGCGCGGGATGCGGGTAGGGCTGGGAACGGTCAGGGGCTGTCACGACAGGCTCCGGCAGGCGCGCCACTGTGGCAGGTTGGCGCTGGCTTGCCCAGCGTGGCGGCTGCAAGGGTGTCTTGCTGCCGGCGCAACATCGTTCAGCCGACCAGCACCAGCACGACGCCGATTACGGTGAGCGCGGTGCCGGCGATGATACGAGGAGTGATTGCGATGTGCTTGAGCAGAAGCGCGCTGAGCACCAGGGTGACCAGCGGGTAGACCGCAACCAGCGGCGCGACCAGCGTGATCGGTCCGTTGCGCACGGCGGCAAACAGCGTCAGCGCGCTCAGCCCGTTGCTGATGCCGGTGACGGCAAACCAGAAGCGGCCCGATGCCGGCGCGTCCGCGACAAAGCTGCCATTGCGGACGCGCTGTACTGACAGCACGACCAGCGACGACATGATGTAGCCGACCAGGCAGGCCCACAGCGGGCTCGGCCACACCTCGAGGCCGAGTTTGACGACCGGCGGCACCACGCCGCGGATCAGGGCGCTCGCCAGCGGCAACAGCAGCGCCAGGCTTCGCCAGTGGCCGAGATCGCGCGGCCGGGTGACGCTGATGATGACGGCGCCGGCAACCGCAATGAGGAGGCCGATCGATTGATGAGAACGCAGCGGCTCATGCAGCAGCACGACAGCGAGCGCGACCGAGAACAGCGGCGCGAGATTGCCGAGCGTCGAGGTGATGACCGGCCCCAGCGCGCGGTTGGAAGCAAAGGTCAGCAGCGTCAGGCTCGCCGGAAAGAACAGGCCGATGGCCGCGAAGATCGGCAGGCCGCGCCAGACCACGGGTTCATCGGCAAGGATGAACGGTGATACGAGCAGGAACAGCAGCGTAAAGCTGGGCACGCTGATCGCCGCCCCCGATATCGGCTCGACCGTCCGCAGGCCCAGTTGGGTGGTAACCACGCCCGCGCCGAGGAAGGTCGCGGAAGCAAAGGCGAACAGGATGGCTGCGGTCATGCGCTCCGTCTTGGCTGGGCTCGATGACGACACTTGTCGCCCGCGGCGCGCACCGTGCCAATCCCGCGCAGCGTCATGACGCGCCGCGCGTTCTGCATGACGGCGCGGAACCTGTGTTCAACTCGCGGCGCGAGAGCCTTGGCGCGGCGGCGATTGCGGATTGAGCCGCGCTAGCCGGCGCGCATCCGCCTTCATCTCGGTGAGCAGCCAATCGACGAACTGGGTCACGCTGCGGCGGGGCAGGTCGGAGCGGCGGTGCATGACGAAATAGCTGCCCGCGCTGACGGGAGCGGACTGAAATGGCGCGACAAGCTGCATGGCGGCTGCGGTGTCGAGCGCAAGTGGCGAGGTCGCCAGCACGACCCCAAGGCCCGCCGCAGCGGCTTCCAGCGCCGACGGAAGATTGTCGAACGACAGCGTGGAGCGGATCGCAAGCTCGGCGAGGCCCTGCGCCTCCAGCCAGTCCGGCCATCCGACCGGCGCAGACGTCACCTCGATGAGGGTCACGTTGGCGAGATCGACCGGCGCGATCAATGGAGACGCGAGTGCTGCGGTACAAAGCGGAGTGGCGCGGAGGTCGATCAGTTTGTGCGCGACGACCCCGGAGGGCGGCTCAAGCATGGCACGGATCGCCACGTCGGGCCTGTCGCCCTCGAAACTCGGCGGCTCGTCGGTCGTTTCGATCTGCAAGACCATGTCCGGATGGGCGCCCTGAAACCGGGCGAGGCGCGCGGTGAGCCAGGCATTGGTGAAGAGTGGCGACGCACTGACGTGCAGCACGGTGTCGGCCGCCTCGCGCCGTGCGCGCGACAGGCTTGCGAACGTCATCTCCATGGCGACGTTGAGGTCGGCGGACAGTGCGCGGCCGATCGCGGTCAGGCGCACCCGCCGCGCCGAACGTTCGAACAATGGCGCGCCGACCCATCGCTCCAGCCCCGCGACCTGATGGCTGACGGCGGACGGCGTCACGCCGAGCTCGCGCGCGGCGTCGCGAAAGCTTTCCAGCCGCCCTGCCGTTGCGAAGGCGCGCAGCATGGCCAGCGGCGGCAGGCCGTTGCCAATCGATGAATCAGATTCATGCATCGCGGTCATTTCTCATGCGCATCGCATCACGCTGCTCCTATAGCATTCGCCGGTAACGCGAGGAATGCTGAATGGCCGACGTAACATGGTCGCAGGCGCGGCCGATCTGGCGCTCGGCTGCCTTCTGGCTCTGCGTGATCATGGGGCTGGCGCAGGCATTGAACGCGGTGCGATCCTTCATCGACCCGGTCGGCTTTGCCGTCTACATGGGCATGCCGCTGGCCAACCCCGCCGACACGGCGTTCGTTCAGATCTTCGGGCTGCGTTGCGCATTCATCGCGGCGATGATTGCGACCTTCCTCTGGCTGCGCAATCTCGACGCGATGCGCTGGATCGCATTGGTCGGATGTCCCATTCCGCTCGGCGATGCCTGGCTTGCCTATCAGGCGGAAGCGTCATCCTTCACGATCGGCCGGCACATCGCGATTGCGATCTACATCCTGATCGCCTTCGTGGTGCTGTCACGGCGGCGGGCGTAGGGCCGGGCACCCCGCACGTCCTGCCCTGCATTTGTGGCCGAGCCCGGTGGCTGCAATGCGGCTTGCCATTTACGCCGCAAAATTCTAGCAATCCGCCCGCAATCACCGCTCATTCCCTGCGTTTTGCGAGGCGCTTCTCCATGGCTACCCACAAACTGCTGCTTCTTCCCGGCGACGGCATCGGCCCCGAAGTGATGGGCGAGGTAAAGCGCCTGATCGACTGGATGAATGCGGCAGGTGTCGCGCATTTCGAGACCGAGCACGGTCTGGTCGGCGGGTCCGCCTATGACGCGCACAAGGTGAGCATCAGCGAAGGCGACATGGCCAAGGCAAAGGCCGCCGATGCCATCATCTTCGGGGCCGTCGGCGGACCGAAATGGGACAGCGTGCCCTACGAGGTGCGGCCCGAAGCGGGCCTGCTGCGGCTGCGCAAGGATCTCGGCCTGTTCGCCAATCTGCGCCCTGCGGTGTGCTATCCGGCGCTGGCCGATGCTTCGAGCCTGAAGCGCGAGGCGGTCGAAGGCCTCGACATCATGATCGTGCGCGAACTCACCGGCGGCGTCTATTTCGGCGAGCCGAAGACCATCACCGATCTCGGCAACGGCCAGAAGCGCGCCATCGACACGCAAGTTTACGACACCTACGAGATCGAACGCATCGGCCGCGTCGCCTTCGACCTGGCGCGCAAGCGCCGCAACAAGGTGACCTCGATGGAGAAGCGCAACGTCATGAAGTCGGGCGTGCTCTGGAACGAGGTGATGACGCAGGTGCATGCGCGCGAATACAAGGACGTCACGCTGGAGCATCAGCTCGCCGATTCCGGCGGCATGAAGCTGGTGAAGGCGCCAAAGCAGTTCGACGTCATCGTGACCGACAATCTGTTCGGCGACATGCTGTCCGACATCGCCGCGATGCTGACCGGTTCGCTCGGCATGCTGCCGTCGGCCTCGCTCGGCGAGATCGATGCCAAGACGAAGAAGCGCCGCTCGCTGTTCGAGCCGGTGCACGGCTCGGCGCCCGACATCGCAGGCCGAGGTCTCGCCAATCCGATCGCGATGATCGCCTCGTTCGGCATGGCGCTGCGCTATTCCTTCGACATGGGCGCGCTCGCCGACAAGGTCGATCAGGCAATTGCCGCGGTGCTCGCCAGCGGCCTGCGCACCGCCGACATCAAGTCGGACGGCACGACGTCAGCCAGCACCCCGCAGATGGGCGAGGCGATCCTCAAGGAGCTGCAGAAGCTTCACGCCTGATACAAAAAAAGCCCGGCGCAAGCCGGGCTTCTTCGTAAATGGACGCCGCGATCAGTACAGCGGGAAGCGCTGCGGATAGCCGCCGAGATCTGACGGCGGATTGAGCGGCTGGCGGTCGATCGGACGGTTCCTGTTCTCGCGCGCGAAAGTGGGATAGCCGATCTCCGGCGGGAAAGCGTAGTCCTGGAACTTGCGGTCGCCCGGCAGCACCTCGGTGCCGGCATCGAGCCAGGAGCGCGTCGTGATGTAGACGCGCGTGTTGCCTTGCTGGACAACGCGGTTCGGGCCGCCCGGTCCGTAATAGACGCGGCCGTCCTTGTCGTATTTCATCCGGGTCTGCTGCGCGTTTGCCGGCACAACGGCAGTTGCGAGGACGGCCATCGCCGCAAACAGCATCGCGAATTTGCTCGCGGCGGGAAAATTCGAATTCATTGCGTCCTCATCCTTACGCCGGAAGAACTGACAGGCGGCCGTGTCCAATTTGGGGCCATCCTAGCCGTCAACCGAGGGTGCCCACTAGGTCAATTGAGCCACACCCGATGGGGATAATGCACCGGCGAGCGTGAAAGTTGCATGAAAACCAGCAGCTTGGCCGGATCAGAACGCCCCGCGCAGCGCCGGATTGCCGGTGCCGGTGACCCAATCCGCCGAGAGCGCCGGCTGGGAGGGCGCCTGGCAATCGCCGCGCTTGAGCTCGGCGCGGGCGAACAACTCCGCGAGCCTGGCATCGTTGCCGGCGGCGAGCAGCGTCAGGCGGTTCAGCATGCAGCCGATCGCGGCGCGGCGGACGGGCATCGCCTCGCCCTGGCAGGAGAAGCCGGAAATGCGTAATTGCGGCTGGTCGATCGGCTTGACGAAACCGAGGCAGCCGCGGCCGTCGGCGCCGGTCAGGCCGAATAGCGTCACCGCGCCGAATTTGCTGTCGATCACGCCTGCGGTTTCGACTGCCGGCAGTCCGGAAGGCGACATGCGGGAGGCCACTTCCGCCACCGCCTGCACCAGTGTGCCGTTGAACTCGCCACCTGGCCGGTAGATTTCGAGCTCCGCCACCGCCTGGTCGGTCTCGCTCTCCCAGCGCATCAGGTCCTTGCGACCCTCGTCGGGATGCCGGAATATTTGATAAGATCTTGTCTTGTATGACAAATCGATCTGGCTCGTGGCAAAGGCGGGTGTTGAGCGACCGGCCACGCTCCAGCCCGATCGGCCGGCGGGTTCCGTCGAGCGGATCCTGCGGCAATTGATCCCAGAGATGGACGCCCAGGATGAAGAGCAGCGCGAGCGTGCAGAGATAGGCGACCAGACGCGCCAGCCGTGCCGCAAATTTCGTCGGCAAAGTGCGACAGCGCAGGCGGTATCCTGCCGGTATAATGCGGAGTGGCCGGAGCGGCCTCAAACGACTGCATCAAACGCCCGAAAAACACGGTCTAACGTTGTGTTAAGGGTGTTTCTCGCATAGAAGCGCTGCCTCTTCCCTTTACCGCCGCGGGTCAGGGTGAGGCATTTTTCTCCGGAGAGTGAACGATGGGTTACAAAGTCGCAGTGGTCGGCGCCACCGGCAATGTCGGGCGCGAGATGCTCAACATTCTCGACGAGCGCAAATTCCCTGCCGACGAGGTGGTGGCGCTGGCGTCGCGCCGCAGCATGGGCGTCGAAGTCTCCTATGGCGACCGCACCCTGAAGGTCAAAGCGCTCGAGCACTACGATTTCTCCGACGTCGATATCTGCCTGATGTCGGCGGGCGGCGCGGTGTCGAAGGAATGGTCGCCCAGGATCGGCGCCGCCGGCGCGGTCGTGATCGACAATTCCTCGGCCTGGCGCATGGATCCGGACGTGCCGCTGGTCGTGCCGGAAGTGAACGCGGACGCCGCCGCCGGCTACACCAAGAAGAACATCATCGCCAACCCGAACTGCTCGACCGCGCAGCTCGTGGTCGCGCTGAAGCCGTTGCATGACAAGGCGACCATCAAGCGCGTGGTGGTCTCGACCTATCAGTCGGTGTCGGGCGCCGGCAAGGACGGCATGGACGAGCTGTTCTCGCAGACCAAGGCCGTCTACACCAACGAGGAACTGGTCAACAAGAAATTCCCCAAGCGCATCGCCTTCAACATCATCCCTCACATCGACGTCTTCATGGAAGACGGCTACACCAAAGAAGAGTGGAAGATGATGATGGAGACCAAGAAGATTCTCGATCCCAAGATCAAACTCACCGCCACCTGCGTGCGCGTGCCTGTGTTCGTCGGCCATTCCGAAGCCGTCAACATCGAGTTCGAAAACCCGATCTCGGCGGACGAGGCGCGCGAGATCCTGCGCCGGGCGCCGGGCTGTCTCGTCATCGACAAGCACGAGCCGGGCGGCTACGTCACGCCCTATGAGGCGGCCGGCGAGGACGCCACCTATATCAGCCGCATCCGCGAGGACGCGACGGTGGAGAATGGCCTCGTGCTGTGGTGCGTCTCCGACAATCTGCGCAAGGGTGCGGCGCTCAACGCGATCCAGATCGCCGAATGCCTGATCAACCGCAAGCTGCTCACCGCCAAGAAGAAGGCGGCGTAAGGGCTCAAGCAGGCAAGTCGGGGAGTCGCAAATGACCGAGCAGCCGGCTTCCTATCGGCCGAATCCTAAACTGAAGAAGATCGAGACCGGCTTCGAAAGCCTGCTCTTCAACAGCCGCTGGCTGATGGCGCCGTTCTATTTCGGCCTCGTCGTCAGCCTCGCCGTGCTGCTGTTGAAGTTCTGCATGGTGCTGTACGAATTCATCGTGCATGCGCCGGGCTCGAAGGAAAGCGACATCATCCTCGGCGTGCTCGGCGCTGATCGACATCTCGCTGACCGGCAATCTGATCCTGATCGTGGTGTTCTCGGGCTACGAGAATTTCGTCTCCAAGATCGATCCCGGCGGCCATCCGGACTGGCCGGACTGGATGACCAAGGTCAATTTCGGCGGGCTGAAGCAGAAGCTGCTCGGCATCGATCGTCGCGATCTCGGCGATCCAGGTGCTGAAGGCGTTCATGAATATCGACAGCCATTTCGATCCCAACAAGCTCGCCTGGCTGGTCGGCGTGCATCTGGTGTTCGTGTTCTCGGCCTTCATGCTCGCGATCTCCGACCGCTGGAGCGGCGGCGACCACGGCGGCGAGTAGCGAATAGAACCTGCCAATTCGCTGAGCTCGCCATGTCGCTGATTCGACTCGCTTTCTCGCGCGCTGCGAAATTCCTTGGCTTCCGGATCGAGCACGAACAGCGAGCCCTCGGCGACGCCGAAATAGGCGCCGTGCAGATCCATCGCACCCTTCTGCACGTGCTCGCGCACGAAGGGGAAGGTCATCAGGTTCTCAAGGCTGCGGAACACCGCGGCCTTCTCGATGCGGACGGTGAAATCGTGCATCGATTCGTGGTCGCGCTGCTCGACCACCTCGCCGGGCTTGATGAACATCGACATCCATTTGCCGATGAAGTCGCCCGCCGACAGCGGCTTGATCTTATCGATGAAGGCGCGGATGCCGCCGCATTGGGCATGGCCAAGCACGACGATGTGCTTCACCTGCAGCACGTTGACGGCATATTCCAGCGCAGCGGAGACGCCATGGGTGCCGCTGTCCGGCTGGTAGGGCGGCACCAGGTTGGCGACGTTGCGCACCACGAACAATTCGCCCGGGCCGGCGTCAAAGATCACCTCGGGCGAGACGCGGGAATCGCAGCAGCCGACCACCATCACCGCCGGTGATTGCCCGCGCTCGGACAGTTCGCGGTAGCGCGACTGCTCGGTCGGCAAGCGCTGCGAGGTGAAGGTGCGGTAGCCGTCGAGCAAGTGTTGCGGGAAGGGTGCCATGGCCCTTGCCTAACCATAGGACGGGGACGGGAACAAGGCTTTCGGGAAGTGAAACGGAGTGCTATCGCCTGCGTTTCAGCAAAGCCGTTCCGGGGAACCGCCCATGATCCGTCCGCGCCGCAGCCTGCTGTTCATGCCGGGATCGAACGCCCGGGCGCTGGAGAAGGCGCCCAGCCTGCCGGTCGACGGCCTGATCCTCGATCTGGAGGACGCGGTCGCGCCGGACGCCAAGGCGCTGGCCCGCGAGCAGATCGCCAAGGCGGTGGCGGCGCGCGGTTTTGGCAAGCGCGAGGTGCTGATCCGCATCAACGCGCTCGACACGCCCTGGTGGATCGACGACGTCACCATGGCCGGCAAGGCGAAGCCCGACGGCATCCTGGTGCCGAAGATTTCCAGCGTGAAGGATCTCACCGCGATTGCCGATCGTCTCAGCGATATCAACGCCGATATCTCGATCCGGGTCTGGGCCATGCTCGAGACGGCGCGCGGGGTGCTCGATGCGGAGAAGATCGCGGCCGCCTCGCGCGATTCCGAGATGCGGCTCGCCGGGTTCGTGTTCGGACCGAACGATATTTCGCGCGAGACAAGGATCAGGATGCAGCCGGGACGCGCGGCAATGATCCCGATGATCACCCACTGCGTTCTCGCCACCCGCGCTCACGGGCTGGAAATCCTCGACGGGCCCTACAGCGACATCGCCAATATCGACGGCTTTGCCGCCGAATGCGCCCAGGGCCGCGATCTCGGTTTCGACGGCAAGACCCTGATCCATCCGAGCCACATCGATGCCTGCAACGCCATCTTCACGCCGCCGGCGGAGGAGGTCGCGCAGGCCCGCAAGATCATCGCCGCGTTCACGCAGCCGGAAAACGCCTCGCGTGGCGCGATCCAGCTCGACGGCCGCATGGTGGAGCGACTGCATGCCGACATGGCGCGGCGCACGATCGCGATCGCGGATGCTATCGCTGCGATGGCGCCGCTAGAACCGTTACGCCTTCTCTCCTTGTCGGAGCCGTATGGTCGCACATACGCCGCGATTTCGATGGGTAGATGGGCGGCGTCTAGCCGGCGCAGCAGCGACCTCGTCGAGCGCGATGCCGCCGGTGCCGGCGGCCGCATGGCTCAGCGATCGAGGGACGCCACGGTGAGAACCGCAGATTGATCTACATCAACGATGCAGACTTACGCTACGTTCAATGGATCGACGGACAAGCATCCGCCTGGTCGGCGAGGTTCAGGCGGTTCCCATGCGCCTTGCGGCCTCGAGCGCTCTAGCAGCTGCGGCATGCTCATCGTTGCCTTGCCGTCGCCGACCAGACTTTTGCTCCGGGTTACCCGGTTCGCATGAAGGTCATTCAGGGCAGCGACGAGACGGCAGCGAATGGATCAATTGCAGCTTCGCAACGATGGCCCAGTGATCAGGCCTCGGCCTCCGGTCTCGCTGCGTATGTGCATGATCAGCTCCCGACGGCTCGCTGGTGCAGCGCCGGCACCGGCGAAGACTTACCGACGCGCGCAACGGGTTTACCAATAGGCGATTGGCCATAGCGGTCGCATGCTGGGCGGTCAGGGTGGCCTGCTCGGCTCGGTCAACTTTCGCTGCTGTCACCCTATACACAGACCAGGGAGCAGGAGTTGTTGCGCCAGATCAAACAGCTTCACTGCCAGGATTGGCCTGGCCGGCGTGGCCGTCGCACGCTTTCGCCTGAGTTGGCCGATGTCGGCGATGCCGGCTTCCTCGCGCTGCGCGCAATTGCTTCGGGCTCTGTCCGGTCCAGCGCTTGAAGGCATGAGTGAATGCGCTGACTTCGCGATAACCGAGCAGCCAGGCGATGCGGGAGACCGACACGCCCTCCTGCAGATAGCGCTTGGCGAGATCGAGCTTCAGTTCGTCCAGGACTTGCGAGAAGCTCACGCCCTCGTCGGCAAGCCGGCGCGCCAGTGTGCGGTGGCTGAGGCCGAGGCGGCGGGCGATTTCCGGCCCGCGCGCCTTGCCGTGCGGCAACAGCGGCGCGATCGCGTTCTCGACCTGCAGCCGCAGCGTGGCGGCGCCTTCGTTGCGGCGATGCGCCAGCGCCTCGTCGCAATAGCGGGTGAGGAGATTGTTGAGATACATGTCGGCGCCGACCACCGGCATCAGTCTCGACGTCGTCCGGAAACACCACTTCGTCCGCTCGGGCGCCGAATTCGATTCCGCATCCGAGATAGGACCGAATTCGGCAGGCACGTTTCCGGCCGTGATGGACCACCCTGACATGGTCAGGCACCAGCCGGCGGTTGGTGAGCTGCCGGACAAGGCGAACGAGGATGGTCAACCAGAACTCGATATGCTGCCGGTCGCCGCGCCGCTCGACATTCACATAGCGCAAGCCAATTGCGGTTTCGCGGCCCTCGCGAAGGCGATCGCGACGCCCTCATTGGCGATGCTGCCGTAGCGAGCGGCCTTGGCGAGCGCGTCCGCGAGCGTCTCGGAAGAGACGATCACATAGTAGAGCAGTCCAAGCTCGCGAGGTTCGCAAGTCGCGCGCGAGGTGAAAGCCGAGCAGGTCGTCATCGAGCGCCTCGGCCGCAAGCTCCAGAAGCCTGATCTGGCTCTGCACGGGAATGCGGGTCTCGCTGTTGTCGATTTGCGCAAGCGTGAGACCTGCCTGCGCGAGCACTGGCTTTGGTGGAATGCCTGCTTCGCGCAGCCGCGCGGTGACAAGGCGGGCGATGCCGCCGGTTGCGCTCGGCAGCGCATCAAGACGGGCCTTGCGCGAAGCGGTCACGGCAGCGACCTCCGGGAAACTACCTGTTTGCGATCCGTTCGCGCCGGGACGTGCGCTTTGGCGCCGGACGTCAACTGATTGGCACGAAATAACAAGATTTGGTGCCCGCTGTCTCCTATTCGTTTGGCCGCATCCGATCTGGCATCTGGCATTGCAGGCCGATCGCACCTTCCATTCAAACAGATTGAAGATATTCATGTCGAACGCCCAGCGAAACATTGCCGTATTCATCGACGGCGCCAATCTCTACGCGACCGCAAAGGCGCTGGGCTTCGATATCGACTACAAGAAGCTGCTGAAGGAATTGCAGGGCCGCGGCAATCTGTTGCGCGCGTTCTATTACACCGCGATCTTCGAGGATCAGGAATATTCCTCGATCCGTCCGCTGGTCGATTGGCTCGACTACAACGGCTATACGGCGGTCACGAAGATCAGCAAGGAATATCTCGACGGCGCCGGCCGCCGCAAGGTCAAGTCGGACATGGACATCGAGCTTGCGGTCGATGCGATGGAGATCGCCGAGCATGTCGACGAGATCATCCTGTTTTCCGGCGACGGCGACTTCCGTTCGCTGGTGGAGGCGCTGCAGCGCCGTGGCGTCCGCGTCTCGGTTGCATCCACCATCACCTGCCAGCCGCCGATGATTGCCGACGACTTGCGCCGCCAGGCCGATGTCTTCATCGAGCTGTCCGAGCTGCGGACGAGGATCGGCCGCGATCCCTCCGAGCGGCCGACGCCGCGTCCCCGTTGGCGCCGGAATAATGCCGCGCTAGCCGTAGTGTTCGCTGGCCCACGCATACAGGCTGCCAGCCACCGGCACTTCGCCGCCGCGGCCTTTGGGCGAGATGTGAAGGCCGACGATCTCGGGATCGGCGATCAGTTTTGAAAAATCCGACGGCTCGAAGAACAGTTTGGGTTCGGCGTGTACCGCATAGAACGACTGCCTGGGCAGCGCATATTTGATTTCCCCGTTACGGCGCGCCAGCGCGGTCAGCGCAGCCGGGCCAAAGATCGCGACGCGGATGTCGGACAGCCGCCGCGAGCCGCCGGAGAGCCGGCGCAGCGCGAACACCACGCGATGCCGTAGCGACAGCCAGTCCGGCGTCAGCTCTTCCTGCTGCATCAGCCTGGAGAACGCCGACACGATGGAATCGTCCGGCGGCAGATAGAGCACGGAGTTGCCGAGCTGGCGCGGCCGCTCCCAGGCAAAATAGGGTTTTGCCGGATCGATCTCGACTGGCTTCAGCAGCAGCACGTCGGCATCGAGCCAGAGGCCGGCGTTCTGCGCCATCAGCCGCATGCGGAAGAAATCGGAGAATTGCAGCGTGGTCCAGTCGCGCCATGAACCGTCCGGCTGCGGCGGGCGGAGCTTTTCCGAGAAGGCGTGCGGCAACACAGCCTCGGCCTCGGCGTTGGCGACGCCGTCGGGCAGGCCGGGCAGCGGATCGAAACTATAGACGGTGACCTTGTGGCCGGCGGCGAGCTGCGAGCGCAGGCAGAGTTGCCGCAGGCGATCGAGCGGACCATGCCAGAAGGTGACGACGTCCGGACGCATGCGCCGTCACCCGTGGCGTGTGTTCCTTTAGGCCCAGGCGCGCTCTTTGATCTTGGCCTCATAGGCGTCGATGGACGATTTCTTCTCCATCGTCAGCCCGATGTCGTCGAGGCCGTTGATCAGGCAGTGCTTGCGGAACGCGTCGATCTCGAACTTCACCTTGCCGCCGTCGGGGCCGCGGATTTCCTGGTTCGGCAGGTCGATGGTCAGCGTCGCATTGGCGCCGCGCTCGGCGTCGTCGAACAGCTTGTCGAGATCTTCCTGCGACACCCGGATCGGCAGAATGCCGTTCTTGAAGCAGTTGTTGTAGAAGATGTCGCCGAACGAGGTCGAGATCACGCATTTGATGCCGAAGTCGAGCAGCGCCCAGGGCGCGTGCTCGCGGCTCGACCCGCAGCCGAAATTGTCGCCGGCGACCAGCACCTTGGCGTTGCGATAGGCCGGCTTGTTGAGGATGAAGTCGGGGTTCTCGCTGCCGTCATCCTTGTAGCGCTGCTCGGAGAAAAGCCCCTTGCCGAGACCGGTGCGCTTGATGGTCTTCAGGTACTGTTTCGGGATCACCATGTCGGTGTCGACATTGATGATCTTCAGGGGCGCCGCGACGCCTTCCAGCGTGGTGAACTTTTCCATCGATGCACTTCCGGGTCGGGAAATTGAGGATCAGGCCATTTAAGGCGCTGTTTATCGCGAATGGGCCGCCCTTCAAAGGCCCAAAATTCGCAACGCTAGCCTGCAGCAGCCTCGATTGCCTCCATATCGGCGTCGGAGAGCCCGAAATGGTGGCCGATTTCATGGATCAGCACGTGGCGGATGATATGGCCCAGCGTCTCCTCGTGCTCGCCCCAGTAATCCAGGATCGGCCGGCGGTAGAGCCAGATCATGTTGGGCATCCGGGCGATGTCGCCATGGCTCTGGTGCGGCAGGCCCACGCCCTGAAACAGGCCGAGCAGGTCGAACTCGCTTTGGGCCTGCATCTCGTCCAGCACCTCGTCGGTCGGAAAATCGTCGACGCGGATGATCACCCCCTCGCACAGCTTGCGGAAGGTCGGCGGCAGGCGCTCGAAAACCTCGTGCGCCATGACCTCCATTTCGGCGAGCGATGGCGCTTTTTTCTCGGTCCACATGCCCCTTTCTTTAGCGTGGGTTCCGCCCAAGTCCATGCCTGTTTGACCACTCGCGGCGGTTGACGTTATGCCGGCAATCGGAGACCGTACGGCCGCTCATCAAGGTTTGGGTGGAAGTGGCGATGCGGATTGTGACGGCATTATTTCTCGCCGGGCTTGGCGGACTTTGTCTTGGATTTTGGGGCACCGAGGCGCAGGCGCAGCAGGGGCTGGCGCCCGGGTATCGCGTCGCGCAGGCCGCGCCAAATGTCTATTACGTGCCGCGCCGCCGCGTGGTGCGGCGGGTGCCGGTCTATCCGCGCGCCGACCATTTCGATCCCGATGTCTACCCGCGCTATAACCCCGGACCGAATGCGGTGCGGGTGTGCACGGCGACTTATGTGCAGGAATTCCGGCCGAGCGGCACGGTGATCACGCCGCGCATGAGTTGCTACTGGCGGCCGGGCTAGCGCGCTATTGTTTGCGCAGCGCGCCGATCAGTCCGGCGCCGACGACGAGCGCGGACGTCCCATAGACAATGATGGTCATAGCTGACTGCGTCAGGCTGCTCGCGGTGCCGGCGCTTGTGCCGGGACCTTGCGAGGCGAATGCCGCATCGACCGCAAACGCGCCGATCGCGATCGATGTGGCTGTAAGCGCGAACGCGCTGACGTGCTTGCTTGCCGCTGCCATGACGACCTCCTCCAAGAGCCCATCAAAGATACGAGGAGAGTCTATGCCGGTTTCGGCCGTCGCGGCGCAGTCGAAATGCAACACATCGGCATTTTTTGGGATTTAGGTCAGCAGCACAGTCGTTCATAATGGCGCGGGTCTGGGTCCGCTTGTGTGCGGATCTGAATGACGAGGAGGAAGCAGTCATGAAGGTCTGGCTTGGTGCAGCGTTCGTTGCGACCGCATTGGCATTCGCCGCGCCGGCGATCGCCGGGTCGACAGGCGTTGCGCAGACCAAGGCACAAGCTGCGGCCACATCTGCTGCGACCGATCTCGGTGCGCGCCGGGTTTCTCGCCGCTACGCCTATCGTGCGTACACGCCCGCATACTCTCCCGCTTACTACGCACGTCCGACTTACTACCGGCCCTATCCGTACGGCGTGCCGGCGCCGTTCTTCCTCGGCTTTGCCTACCTTCCCTATTGGTGAGAGTTCGCGCCGGCGTGTCTCGCACGGCTCGTTCATCTTCATGGTCAATCCATTCATGACGCGTTCACACGGCGCTCGCTAGCTTCAAACTGGGAGCGACCGTGAAAGAACGTGGCGACGAGCGGGCATGGCTTTCGCCACCAGCCGGGGAGGTTCATGCAATGACGTCGATCTCGGGAGCCGCGCGCGGCATCGTCCGTCGCGCGGGATTGGTGGCTATTGCCGCCGTCGCACTGACGGCGGCGACACAGGAGCGCGCGCAGGCGCTATCGCTTGCGAGCCCGGGCGCGTTGCCCGTGGCGAAATATGCCAGCGAAAATCTGATTGAGGTGCGTGGTGGCCACGGCGGCGGCCGTGGTGGCGGAGGTTTCCACGGCGGTGGCGGCTTCCGTGGTGGCGGCGGTGGTGGCTTCCGTGGCGGTTTCCACGGCGGCGGCATGCGCAGCAGCGGTTTTGCGTATCGCGGTGGCGGCTATCGCGCCGCGCACATCTATCGTGGCGGCGGCTATCGCTACAGTGGCTTGCGCTACGGCGGCGCCCGCTACGCCTATCACCGGCCGTTCGTCCACCGGCGGCATTTCCATCGCCGCTTCTACGCGCCGTACGCCTATTCGAGCTACTATCCGCGTTGCCGGATCGTCTGGACCTACTACGGTCCGCGGAAAGTCTGCCCGTACCGCTATAACTACGCCTATCGCCCGTACGGTTTCTACTGGTGAGATGATCGCCGCCTCTGAAACGAAACAGGCGCCCATGTGGGCGCCTGTTTTTCATTGCCGCTTGGACGGATCGCTCAATCCCAGGTCACGAACTTCCAGGATTTCAGCTTGATCTTCCACGGCGTCAGCGTCTCCATCCGCCAGCGCTCCAGGCGCGGTGGCGTATGCGCCATGCGAGACCTCGGCTTGGACGCCGGCATCGGATCGACATCAACCGGCATGGCGCGGCGGCGGTTCTGCCGCGTCGCCTCGCTGATGATATCGACGAATACGGGCTTGTCGGCCATGGCCGGCTCCTTGGTTCAAGGAGCCAGTCTGCGCCCGGCCTCTTAACGGAGGGTTGCCGGAATGGGTCGATCTGTAAGGAGAGTGGCTTTTACCGCCACTCCCTCACATCGACGAAGTGTCCGGCGATTGCAGCCGCTGCCGCCATCGCGGGCGAAACCAGATGCGTGCGGCCCTTGAAGCCTTGCCGGCCCTCGAAATTGCGGTTCGAGGTCGAGGCGCAGCGCTCTTCGGGCGCCAGCTTGTCGGGGTTCATGGCGAGGCACATCGAGCAGCCCGGCTCGCGCCATTCGAAGCCCGCGGCAAGGAAGATCTTGTGCAGGCCTTCGGCTTCCGCCTGCTCCTTCACGATGCCGGAGCCCGGCACGATCATGGCATTGACGTTGGCGTTGACCGTCTTGCCCTCGGCGATCTTGGCCGCGGCACGCAAATCCTCGATGCGGCCGTTGGTGCAGGAGCCGATGAAGACGCGGTCGAGCTTGATGTCGGTGATTTTCGTGCCCGCCGTCAGGCCCATATATTTCAGCGCGCGGTGCTTCGAGAGGCGTTTGGCTTCGTCTGCGATTTTGTCGGGATCGGGCACCGCGCCTGTGATCGACACCACGTCCTCGGGCGAGGTGCCCCAGGTGACGATCGGCGGCAGTTTTGCTGCATCGAGGCGGATCTCGTGATCGAAATGCGCGCCGTCGTCGGAGCGCAGCGTCTCCCAGTAGCGCATCGCCTCATCCCACGCCGCGCCCTTCGGCGATTTCGGCCGGCCGCGCAGGAAGTCGAACGCCTTCTGGTCGGGCGCGACGAGACCGGCGCGTGCGCCGCCCTCGATCGACATGTTGCAGACCGTCATGCGGCCTTCCATCGAAAGCGCCCGGATCGCCTCGCCGGCATATTCCAGCACATAGCCGGTGCCGCCGGCGGTGCCGATCTCGCCGATGATCGCCAGGATAATATCCTTGCCGGTGACACCATCGGGCAATTTGCCGTCGACGACGGCGCGCATGTTTTTCGCCTTCTTCTGGATCAGCGTTTGCGTGGCCAGCACATGCTCCACTTCCGAGGTGCCGATGCCATGCGCCAGCGCGCCGAACGCGCCATGCGTCGAGGTGTGGCTGTCACCGCACACGATGGTGGTGCCGGGCAGCGTAAAGCCCTGCTCGGGACCGATGACGTGGACGATGCCCTGGCGCTTGTCGAACTCGTTGTAATATTCGATGCCGAATTCTTTTGCGTTCTCCGCCATTACCCGCATCTGCTCGATGCTCTCAGGGTCGGGATTGGGTTTCGAGCGATCGGTGGTCGGGATGTTGTGGTCGACGACGGCGAGCGTCTTCTCCGGCGCATGCACCTTGCGCCCGGTGGTGCGCAGGCCTTCGAAGGCCTGCGGCGATGTCACCTCATGCACGAGGTGGCGATCGATATAGAGCAGGCAGGTGCCGTCAGCGGCTTCGTGCACCAGATGATCGTTCCAGATCTTGTCATACAATGTGGTCGGTTTGGACATGAGCTTGAGCTTTCGAATGCGTGATGTGAGCGATTGGGCGCGAGAGCGCGCCGTGGCAACGAACTGCGCGCGGCATTAGCGCGCGCGGCTAAGCTCCGACGTCGCCGAAGTGGCAAAACGTCCGAAGAAGCGGCCGGGCAGGCGCGAGCGATCGTCGATCACGATCGGCGCGATAGGACTGCCGGCGATAGTCAAATTCAGAACCATTCCAAATTTCTAACACAGGGGTGGCCGCAATCAATCGATAAGCGGCCCTACGCAAATGGGAACAGCGCAACAAAAAAGCGCGGGAGAGCCCCGCGCTTTCCGTCAAAATCCCGTGCGGGGCGCGATCACTCGCCGACGGCGGTGGCGCGCTCGGTCTTCTCGGTGATGCGGGCCGACTTGCCGCGCAGATTGCGCAGGTAATAGAGTTTTGCGCGACGCACCTTGCCGCGGCGCACGACCTTGATCGAGTCGATCATCGGCGACATCACGGGGAACACGCGCTCCACGCCTTCACCATAGGAGATCTTGCGCACGGTGAAGCTCTCGTTGAGGCCCGAGCCGGAGCGGCCGATGCAAACGCCCTCATAGGCCTGCACGCGGCTGCGGTCGCCTTCGACCACCTTCACGTTGACGATCACGGTGTCGCCGGGCCCGAATTCCGGGATTTCCCTGGCTGCGGCAAGCTTGTCGAACTGCTCTTTTTCGAGCTGCTGAATGAGGTTCATTGAAATCTCCATCGGCGGCGCGCCCAGCCTTTCGGGGGCTGCGCAATCGTCCATCTATCCGGGTGTGCGGATTTGGCGCTCGTATAAGGCATCCAAGCCGGCTTGTCACCCTTTTGTCGTGTCTTTTGGCCCTTTTTGGCCGGCCTTGAGGTCCCACAGGTCCGGTCGGCGGGCGCGGGTCAGGGCCTCGGATTCGGCCCGCCGCCAGGCCGCTACCTTGCCGTGGTCGCCGGAGGTCAGGATTTCAGGGATTGTCCGACCCTCGAACTCCTGGGGCCGGGTATATTGGGGGTATTCCAGTAGTCCTTCCGAAAAACTCTCCTCGGCGCCGGAGGCCTCCTTGCCCATCACCCCCGGCAGAAGCCGTACGCAGGCGTCGATCAGGGCGAGGGCCCCGATTTCGCCGCCGGACAGCACGTAGTCGCCGACGGAAACCTCCTCCAGCGCCCGGGCCTCGATCAAGCGCTGGTCGACGCCCTCGAACCGCCCGCAGACGATCAGAGGCCCCGGACCTTCAGCGAGTTCCACCACGCGGCCTTGCGTCAGTGGCCGGCCGCGCGGGCTCATCAAGAGGCGCGGGCGATCGGGCGCGATATCGGCGGCATCGATTGCAGCCGCCAGCACGTCGGCGCGCAGCACCATGCCGGGGCCGCCGCCCGCAGGCGTGTCGTCGACGCTGCGATGCTTGTCGGTGGCGCTGTTTCGGATGTCGCGCGCTTCCAGCGACCACAGGCCCGACGCCAGCGCCTTGCCGGCGAGGCTGACGCCAAGCGGCCCCGGAAACATCTCCGGAAACAGCGTGAGCACGGTGGCGCGCCAAGTCATGTCTGAACCATGAATTTTGAACCGTCATACGCGGGCTTGACCCGCGTATCCATCTCCTTCGCAGAAGATGGATCGCCGGGTCGAGCCCGGCGATGACAAGCTAGGGTTTCTCTTCGCCTTCGATTTCCTGCGGCAGCTCGATCACGACGCGGCCGCCTTCGATGTCGACGGTCGGCACCACGGCGTTGGTGAACGGCAGCAGCATGGTCGCGCCCTTGGGCGGAGCGATCTCGATGATGTCGCCGGCGCCGAAATTATGGATGCCGACAACCCGGCCGAGCGGTTCGTTCGCGGCATTGACCGCGGCGAGCCCGATCAGGTCGGCGTGGTAATACTCATCGTCATCAGTTGCCGGCAGTCGTTCGCGCGGCACGTACAACTCGATGCCGTTGAGTTTCTCGGCATCGTTGCGGGTCGCGATCCCCTTGAAGGTCGCAACCAGATGGTCTTTGGCTTCACGGGCGCTTGCGATCTCGAACTGCCGCGCGCCGTCCTTGGTCATCAGCGGGCCGTAGCGCTCCACGGCCCGCGGATCCTCGGTGAAGGTCCACAGTTTTACGGCGCCACGCACGCCATGCGGGGCGCCGATGCGGGCGACGCAAATCTGCGCGGGCATCAGGTGGCCTCATCCTTCGAGACGCGGCGACGGGTCCGCGCAAAGCGCGGCCCGATGATAAACTCCGACGCCGCTCCTCAGGATGAGGGGATAGTCCCTCGAACCGACGCGTCAGGAGTTCCTCATGCTGAGGAGCACGGCGAACGCCGTGCGTCTCGAAGCACGAGGTCCGGATCATCTTACGACTTGGCGGCGGCTTCGGCCTGCGCCTTGCGCTCCTTGCGCGGCACGGCCTTTTCCGGATTCTTGCGCGGGGTGCGCTTGGCGACGCCGGCAGCGTCGAGGAAGCGCATGACGCGGTCCGACGGCTGCGCACCCTTGGCCATCCAGGACTTCACCTTGTCCATGTCGAGCTTGAGGCGGCTCTCATTGTCCTTCGGCAGCAGCGGATTGAAATGGCCGAGCCGCTCGATGAAACGGCCGTCGCGGGGAAAGCGCGAGTCGGCGGCGACGATGTGATAGACCGGGCGCTTCTTGGTGCCGGCGCGGGCAAGGCGGATAACAACGGGCATTGGATTCTCCTTAAGTCGTTGACGTGTTGATTGAGTGAAACGCGGTTATTTCTTCTTGCCGGGGAAGCCGCCGAGGCCCGGCAGTGTGGGCTTTCCGGAAAGCCCGGTCAGTCCCGGCAAATTCGGCAGGCCCTGACGCAGGCCTGCTGGAAGATCTTTCGGTAAGGACGGCAAGCCGCCGGGCGCGCCCTGCATCTTGTCGGCGAGCGCCTTCATCTCTTCCGGCGAAGGCGGCTTCATGCCGCCGCCAAAACCCATCGCCTGCGCGATGCCGGCAAGCGGCCCGCGTTTTCCCGAGCCCATGGCCTTCATCATGTCGGCCATGTTCCGGTGCATCTTCAGGAGCTTGTTGACCTGCTCGACGTTCTGGCCGGCGCCGGCGGCGATGCGCTTCTTGCGACTGGCTTTCAGGACGTCCGGATTCTTGCGCTCCTGACGCGTCATCGAGTCGATGACCGCGATCTGGCGCTTGATGATCCTGTCGTCGATCCCGGCAGCCGCAATCTGGTTCTTCATCTTGGCGATGCCGGGCATCATGCCCATCAGGCCGGAGATGCCGCCCATATTGGCCATCTGCGACAGCTGCTCGCGCATGTCGTTGAGGTCGAACTGGCCCTTGCGCATCCGCTCGGCGGTGCGCGCGGCCTTTTCGGCGTCGATATTTGCTGCCGCCTTCTCGACCAGCGACACCACGTCGCCCATGCCGAGGATGCGGCCGGCGATGCGGCTCGGATGAAAATCCTCCAGCGCATCGGTCTTTTCGCCGGTGCCGATCAGCTTGATCGGCTTGCCGGTGACCGCGCGCATCGAGAGCGCTGCGCCACCCCGGCCGTCGCCATCGACGCGGGTCAGCACGATGCCGGTGAGGCCGACACGCTGGTCGAATGCGCGCGCGAGATTGACCGCGTCCTGGCCGGTGAGGGAATCGGCGACGAGCAGCACTTCATGCGGATTGGCGGCCGATTTGATCTCGGCTGCCTCCGTCATCATCTCTTCGTCGAGCGTGGTGCGGCCGGCAGTGTCGAGCAGCACGATGTCGTAGCCGCCGAGCTTGCCGGCTTCGAGCGCGCGCTTGGCGATCTGCGGCGGCTTCTGGCCTTCGACGATCGGCAGTGTCGGGATGTCGAGATCGCGGCCGAGCACGGCGAGCTGCTCCATCGCGGCCGGGCGATAGATGTCGAGCGAGGCCATCAGCACCTTGCGCTTGTCGCGCTGCACCAGGCGGCGGGCGAGCTTTGCAGTGGTGGTGGTCTTGCCGGAGCCCTGCAGGCCGACCATCATGATCGCAACCGGCGGCACCGCATTGAGGTCGATCGTCTCACCGTCGGCGCCGAGCGTGTTGATGAGCTCGTCGTGAACGATCTTCACCACCATCTGGCCGGGGGTGACCGATTTGACGACGGTGGCGCCGACCGCCTGCTCGCGCACGCGTTCGGTGAAGCTGCGCACGACGTCGAGCGAGACGTCGGCTTCGAGCAGCGCGCGTCGCACTTCGCGCATCGCCGCGTCGACATCCTTTTCGGTCAGCGCACCGCGCCCCGTCAGCCGATCGAGGATGCCACCAAGTTTTTCCGACAGATTGTCGAACAATGCCGTTGTCCCGTGTTGTCCTCACCCTTCGAGACACCGCCAGATGCGGCTCCTCAGGATAAGGGTCTTCAAAGCAGTTGCGCGCCCGAGGGCGCATCGCGCTGTCGGGCGTTGGCCTCCGGCCTCGCGGGCCGGGCGGCGGATCGAAAAGAAAGTCCTTTTCGAGAAGTGGCCGCGTTAAACCCGCACGCCGGCCGAAAGTCAAGGAAAGTCAGCCGAAGGTATCTTGATAGGGAATATAAGATACTGTAATTGTTATAGATTTTCCTCGCACCTGTTTTGAGAGGCGCTCTGCGTTTCTTTCAGCCGAGTTCCGCCCATATAAGCCCTGACGATTTCAAGGACTGCATCCCGCCCCGTGGCCATCACCCGTCGCCGCCTTCTTGGACTGCTCGCCGGCACCGCCGCGGTCATCGGCGCGCCGACTGTCTGGATTTCCCGCATGAAGACCTATGACGGCCCGATCTCCGATCATTTCGATGGTGAACTCTTCTACGACGTCGACGGCATGCCGCCGAAAAAGCTGAGCGAGGTGCTGCGCTGGCAGTTCGGTGAACGCAACCGCGCGACCTGGCCGGAATGGGTCAAGAATGCGCACGCCGACACGCCGCCGCCGCGCGTCGAGGGCAGCAAGGTGCGTTTTTCATTCGTGGGACACGCGAGCTGGCTGATCCAGACCGCAGGCCTCAACATCCTGATCGATCCCGTGTGGTCGATGCGGGTTTCTCCGGTGAGCTTTGCCGGGCCGAAGCGGCATAATGATCCCGGCATCGCTTTCGATGCCTTGCCCAAGATCGACATCGTGCTGGTCTCGCACGGCCACTACGACCATCTCGACATTCCGACCCTGTCGCGGCTTGCGGCAAAATTCTCGCCGCGCGTCATCACCCCGCTCGGCAATGACATCGTGATGCGCGATGCGGATGCCGCGATCAAGGCCGAGGGCTTTGACTGGAAAGATCGCGTCGAGCTTGGCAATGGCGTTGCCGTGACGCTGGTGCCGACGCGGCATTGGTCGGCGCGTGGGCTGTTTGACCGCAACAAGACGCTGTGGGCGAGCTTTGTGCTGGAGACTCCGGCCGGCAAACTCTACATCGTCTGCGATTCCGGCTATGGCGACGGCAGCCATTTCCGCAGCGTCGCAAAAGCGCATGGCCCGTTGCGGCTCGCGATCCTGCCGATCGGCGCCTATGAGCCGCGCTGGTTCATGCGCGACCAGCACATGAACCCGTCAGACGCCGTGAAAGCACTGGCCGATTGCGGCGCGCGCAGGCGCTCGCGCATCATCACGGCACGTTCCAGCTCACTGATGAGGCGATCGACGCGCCCGTGATTGCGCTCGGCGAGGCGCTCGACGAGGCAAAACTGCCGCGCGAAAAATTCGCTGCGCTGAAGCCTGGGCAGGTGGTGGAGATTTGATTCCGTCGTCCCGGACAAGCGAGCGACCAGCGAGCGCGATCCGGGACCCATAACCACGAATGTGAGTTGGCGAGAAACGCCGTGGCCACAGCGTGTTCCAACAACACGCATTTGTGGTTATGGGTCCCTGCTTTCGCAGGGACGACGGCGGAGGCTTATTGCGCCTTGATCGCCCAGCTCACATTGACTGTGATCGACAGCAACTCTTCACCCGGCGCAACCGGCGTCGGTGCATTGCCGGCGGCCATCGGCGCTGCCATCTTGCTGCGGAACACCACAGGGGGTGCCGCGCCCTCCTCGGTGATGCTGAGCGGCTCGCCGAGCGTCACGCCGGCGGCCTTGGCGTAGATCTCGGCCTTGCGGCGCGCGTCAGCGACGGCCTTGGCGCGGGCTTCGTCCAGCGCTTTCGATGCCTGCGTCACGATGAAGTTGATGCCGCCGACCTCGTTGGCGCCGGCGCCGACCAGCGTGTCGATCACGCCGGCTACCTTGGCAACGTCGCGCACCTTGATGGTGACGCGGTTGGATGCGCGATAGCCTGTGACCTGCGGCGGCCCGGTGCGGCCCGGCGTCGCCTGCGCGTATTGCGGCTGCAGCGACAGTCGCGAGGTCTGGTAATCCTTCTCCTCGATCCCGGCGCTCTTCAGCGCCAGCAGCACCTTGCCCATCGCAGCATTGTTGGCATCGGATGCCTCGCGCGCGGTCTTGGCTTCCGAGGTGACGCCGCCATCGACCTGCGCGAGATCGGGCGCGACCGAGACGCTTGCCTCGCCGCTGACCGAAATCGCCGGCGGCTGGTTCTGCGCGGCGGCAGGGCTCGCGGCGAGCGCAAGCGATGCAAGCGCTGCGGCGAGCGGAGACAAGATGCTTCATCATTTCAGCGGCACAAAAACGTTGATCACGAGCTTGTCTTCGGCGGTCTTCAGCGGGTCGGTGATGTATTCCTCGATGAAAGTGTCTTTGGCTTCGAGCTTCTTCTCGTCGAGGTGATTGGTGATCGCCTCATAGGTGTTGTCCATGTTGTCGTAGGAGCCGCGATGCACGAACTTCAGCGACTTGCCTTCCGGCGACTGGCCCATGCTCATGTTCTTGCCCAAACTCTTCACGTCCTGGGCGACCGGAATCTGGGCGATGAAGGTGAAGCCGGTGTCGTCGGTCGAGGTGTAGACGATCATCGAATTGCCGGACGCCTTGATGCCTTGCTTGTCGATGAGCGCGGTGAGCGCCTTGAAGGAATCGACCAGGGTTTCGAAGGCTGCGTCCCAATTGGCGGTGCCCTTGATCGTCACCACCTTCTTCGCCTCCAGCGTGACCGGTTCGCCGAAGGGATCGGCGGTCTGCACGGCGCCGGGCTGTGGCGGCGGGGCCGGGCTTTGGGCGGCCGCCGGCGGGGCTGACGGCGCGGGCGAGGGGCTCGCGGACGGGGTGGGGCTCGCCGAGGGGGCCGGCGTCGGCGTGGACGCAGCCTCAGACGTCGGGGAAGCCGCGGGTGCCGGCGTGGTCGACGCCGCCGGTGCCGGAGCGGGCGGTGCCGGGGCAGGTGAAGCCGCGGGCGCGGGCGTCGCGGTAGGAGACGCTGCAGGGGCCGGGGACTGCGCCAAGACCGCGCCCACCGGAACGGCCGCGGCGACGAGACCGGCCATGACCAGGCGGAAGGCGCGGGTGTAGTTCATTTTTGCAGTCTCCATCGCCGGAAATGCTGCCGCGTCCCGACTCGCGAAAGGTGTACCATTCCTAACACGCAAGGCTGACACCCGTCCCATGACAGATGCGTCATGTCTGCCACGCGCAGATACTGGCCAATGACAGTTCTTTCGCCATATAAGGCAGGCAGAATTCGGGTCATTTCATGAGCGCGCTCGCCAACCACGCATTTGCCAAGATGAACGGCATCGGCAACGAGATCGTTGTCGTGGATATGCGCGATTCCAAGGCGTCGGTCTCGTCCGCCGAGGCGCGCGCGGTGGCGGCACCCGCCGGCGTGCACTATGACCAGCTCATGGTGCTGCAGCGGCCGCAGCTTGCGGGCACCGAAGCCTTCATCCGCATCTACAACAATGACGGTTCGGAAGCCGGCGCCTGCGGCAACGGCATGCGTTGCGTGGTGCGCCGCCTGTTCGAAAAGACCGGCCAGACGGCGGTCACCTTCGAAACCCGGGCGGGGCTGTTGAACTGCTGGCAGGGCCCGCGGCCCGATCTCTACACCGTCGACATGGGAGTGCCGAAGTTCGGCTGGCAGGACATTCCGCTCGCGGAGGAGTTCCGCGACACCCGCTATATCGAGCTGCAGATCGGGCCGATCGACGCGCCGATCCTGCATTCGCCCTCTGTGGTGAACATGGGCAATCCGCATGCGATCTTCTGGGTCGACGATGTCGATGCCTATGACCTTGAGCGTTTCGGACCGCTCTTGGAAAATCATCCGGTCTTCCCGGAGCGCGCCAACATCACGCTCGCCCATGTCGTCGATCGCGATCACGTCACGATGCGTACCTGGGAGCGCGGCGCGGGCCTGACCCGGGCCTGCGGCTCGGCGGCCTGCGCGACCGCGGTCGCGGCGGCGCGGCTGAAGCGCACCAACCGCAAGGTCACGATCACGCTGCCGGGCGGCGATCTCGACGTCGAGTGGCGCGAGAGCGACGACCATGTGCTGATGACCGGCACGGCCGAGTTCGAATATGAAGGCCGCTTCGATCCGGCGCTGTTCGCCAGCGTCGCGTAAGATGCCGGTCGACATCGTCACCTTCGGCTGCCGCCTCAATGCCTATCGAGTCCGAAGTGATCCGCCGCGAGGCGGAGGCTGCGGGGCTTTCCGATACCATCGTCATCAACAGCTGCGCCGTCACCAATGAGGCGGTGGCGCAGGCGCGGCAGTCCATTCGCCGATTGAAGCGCGAGCGGCCCGAGGCGCGCATCGTCGTCACCGGCTGCGCGGCGCAGACGCAAGCCGCAATGTTTGCCGACATGGCGGAGGTCGACCGCGTCGTCGGCAACGACGACAAGATGCGCGGCGAGGCCTGGCGCGACGCGCGCGCGGCGTTCGACGGCGGCGCTGTCCGGCGACAAGATCGCGGTCACCGACATCATGGCGGTGAAGGCGATGGCGCCGCATCTGGTCGACGGTTTCCAGCGCGGCCTGCCGCGGGCCTTCGTGCAGGTGCAGAATGGCTGCGATCATCGCTGCACTTTCTGCATCATTCCCTTACGGCCGCGGCAATTCGCGCTCGGTGCCCATGGGCGCCGTGGTCGCGCAGGTCCGTGCGCTGGTGGAGCGCGGACATGCCGAGATCGTGCTGACAGGCGTTGATCTCACGAGCTACGGCGCCGATCTGCCGGGTGCGCCAAAACTCGGCATGCTCACCAAGCAGATCCTGCGGCATGTGCCTGAGGTGAAGCGACTGCGGATTTCCTCGATCGATTCCATCGAGGCCGATCGCGATCTGCTCGACGTCATTGCCGACGACGCAGGCTGATGCCGCATCTGCATCTGTCGCTGCAATCCGGCGACGACATGATTTTGAAGCGGATGAAGCGGCGGCATCTGCGGCAGGACGCCATCGATTTCTGCGCGCAGGTGCGCCGGCTGCGGCCGGACATTGCCCTCGGCGCCGACATCATCGCGGGCTTTCCGACCGAGACGGAAGACATGTTTGCGCGCTCGCAGGACCTCGTCGGGGAATGCGGCCTGACCTTCCTGCACGTATTTCCCTACTCGAAACGCCCGGGCACGCCGGCGGCGCGCATGCCGCAGGTCGCGGGCGGCGAAATCCGGGAGCGCGCCAAACGCCTGCGCGCCACCGGCGAGGCGGCGTTACGCAAGCGGCTGGAATCCGAGATCGGCGCCGAGCGCGACGTGCTGATCGAAAGTGCTACAGCCGGCCGCACCGAGCATTTTGTGCCGGTGGCGATTGCCGGGGAAGCTGCCGGGCGCGGTGAAGCGGCTTGCGATCACCGGCCATGACGGCGCGCGGTTGACGGCGTGATTTCTTCGTCCCTTCTCCCCTTGTGCGAGACGGTGGCGCGGACGCAGTCCGCGACGGATGAGGGGTCGGTCTCCGCGGATAGAGACCGCTCACCCGGCTTCATCTCGCTCCGCTCGATCTCGCCACCCTCTCCCACAAGGGGAGACGGGTGTCTTTGCTCCCGTCGGAGCATGCTCAATTCGCGCGCGATGGCGAAGTCGCCGCGCGCACCTGCCAGAAGCTGAGCATGCGCCGCGCATTTCCCGTCGTTGTGCCGGCAAATTGGTGCTTTGCCCGGGCCAACTCGGTCGCGCCGAGAGAGCCGGTCGAATAGCGGCATTCCAGGACGGCGGCGGTCGTTTCCCACGCCGAGCTCCGGCCGCCTTGCAGGCGACCAGCAGCCCATCGTCGCGCAGGCTTTGCATCAGGGGGCGGATGACGTCGATCGTGGACTGCGCGAGCTCCGCAAGTGCGACAACGGTCTCCTCGTATCTCTTCTGTTTGGCGAAGGCGGACAGCGCGGCCTCGTTGAGTTCGCCCTTTTCAGCAAGCCGCGCAACGAAGCAGCGTTGCCGCGGTGAAGTCGTGCACCCTGGACATCTCGCGATCGGCGCTTGCCGCGGTTGCCGCGATGGCGTTGCGGATTTCCTCGAACAGATGCGGCGGCGCGCGCGACAGCAGCTTTGTCCGCACCGCCTCCGTCGCCCTGCCAAGGAGCCGTTGGCGCAGTTCGGACGGCAAGTCGACCCGGATGCCGGCCTCGACCGCCAGCTCGGGATTGGTTTCCGCCTGCGTCACGATCAGGGCAAAACCACCAGGCGACACCCGCGCGCCCGGATTGCTGACGATGCGGCGGCTGACGCTCGGATAGCGGCGGGAAAGCAACGCGTCGGTGACGGCTTCCTTCAGCCACCAGCGGCCGGAGATCGCGAGCAAATGCCCTTCGCCCTTGGTTTCCGCGATTTCGATCAGATCGTCATCGCCGAGGCGGGCGGATTCCTGCAACACGGGTGCGGCGATGGCGATCTCGTCGTTTTTTGCGAGCTGGCGGATGACGGCGGGAGGCGCCTGGGCGATCGGCGCAAGTTGCGTGCTTATTTCGGCGAGCGCCATGCGCGCGTCGATATCGGCGAGCGACCGCAATTCGATTGTCTTGATCAGCCGCGCGAGCACATCGTCGAACAGGTCGACCTGCTCGTCGTTGAAGCTGCCGGCGGACGCCAGGAAGAGATCGGTGACGCGTTGGGCCGTCGCAAGGCACTTCGCATCGGAGCCCGCACCGATCGCGGCCTCGATCTCGTCGATAATCGCTTGCCCGGCGGTAGGCATTGCTCATCCAGAGCTGATAGGTGCGCTTGTTCTAAGCCAACTCCTAGCTCTACAGCCCAGGCCTGAATGTTTCGTAAAAATTAACCCCGTCTCCGGTCGGTTAAACTACTCACCGTTCCATCCGCAGGCCCTGAGGCGCTCATGCATGTGCTCGGGCGCCGGCGCCACCACGCGTACCGGCTCCTTGTTCCTCGAAATCGGCACCCCGATCGCGCGCGAATGCAGGTGCAGCCGCGGCTCGCCGAAGCGCGGGCCGTTGCCGTAGATGTTATCGCCGACGATCGGCCAGCCCTGGGCTGCGGCATGCACGCGCAATTGATGGGTTCGGCCGGTCACCGGCTCCATGCGCGAGCCAGGCGAGGCCATCGCGCGCGGCCGATCACCTTCCAGTTGGTGACGGCCTTCTGTCCCTCCGGATCGGGCTTTTGCCACCAGCCGCGCTCGGCATTCAGGCGGCCGAGCGGCAGGTCGATGACGCCTTCGTTCTCGGTGGGCCCGCCCTCGACCACGGTCCAATAGGTCTTCTCGATCTTGCCGTGCTTGAACAGCAGACCGAGCGAGGCGGTCGCCTTGCGGTGCCGACCGAGCACGAGGCAGCCGGAGGTGTCCTTGTCGAGCCGATGGGCCAGCACCGGCGGCCGCGGCAGGCCGAAGCGCAGCGCATCGAACGAGGTCTCGAGATTGGGGCCGCCCTTCGGCCCGCGATGCACCGGCAGGCCGGCAGGCTTGTCGATGATCAGCATCAGTCCGTCGCGATGGAGCACGCGCGCCTGGATTTCTTCCGCGGTCAATTCGGGAACGTCAAGCAATTGTCGAGACTTTCGTTTACAGGACGAAACGGCTAACACGTCCCCTTCATGAGCGAAACCGAAGACACCCCGAAACTGAGCTGGTGGAAGCGGCTGTCCAGCGGCCTGAAGCGGACCTCGAGTTCGCTCGGGACGGCGGTGGCCGACCTCGTCACCAAGCGCAAGCTCGACCGCGCCATGCTCGACGACATCGAGGATGTGCTGCTGCGCGCCGATCTCGGCACCGAGGTCGCGGTGCGCATTGCGGATGCCGTCGGCGCCGGACGCTACGACAAGGCGATCTCGGCCGACGAGGTGAAGAGCGTGGTCGCGACCGAAGTCGAGAAGGTGCTGGCGCCGGTGGCCAAGCCGCTCGAGATCGATGCCGCGCAAAAGCCGTTCGTCATTCTCGTCGTCGGCGTCAACGGTTCCGGCAAGACCACGACCATCGGCAAACTCGCGGCGAAATTCGCAGCCGAAGGCCGCAAGGTGATGCTGGCGGCCGGCGACACGTTTCGCGCCGCGGCGATCGAGCAGCTCAAGGTGTGGGGCGAACGCAGCAAGGTGCCGGTCATCGCGGGCGCGCAGGGTTCGGACTCCGCAAGCCTCGCCTTCAATGCGATGACCGCGGCCAAGGACGAGGGCCGCGACGTGCTGCTGATCGACACCGCCGGCCGGCTGCAGAACAAGTCGGAGCTGATGAACGAGCTTGAAAAGGTCGTGCGCGTCATCAAGAAGGTCGACGCATCGGCGCCGCATGCGGTGCTGCTGGTGCTCGACGCCACGGTGGGACAAAATGCGCTGTCGCAAGTCGAGGCATTTCATCGTACCGCAGGGGTCACGGGCCTCGTGATGACGAAGCTCGACGGCACGGCGCGCGGCGGCATCCTGGTGGCGCTGGCGGAGAAGCATAAACTGCCGGTGCATTTCATCGGCGTCGGCGAAGGCATCGACGATCTCGCAGCCTTCACCGCGCGGGATTTTGCCAAGGCGATTGCGGGGATCGAGTAGGCCTCATCCTCCGAGACGCGCGCGAGGGCGCGCTCCCCGGAAGGATGACGCGAGCAAGATGGATTGAGTAATGGACAAGACCCAGCCGCATCCGCTGTTCAAGCTCGCGACCGAACTCGGGCCGCTGATCGTGTTCTTTGTGGTCAACGCCAAGTTCAATCTGTTCGCCGCCACCGGCGCATTCATGGTGGCGATCGTGGCGGCGATGATCGCCTCCTATATGGTGACGAAGCACATCCCGATGATGGCGCTGGTCACCGGCGTGATCGTGCTGGTGTTCGGCACGCTGACCCTGGTGCTGCACGACGAGACCTTCATCAAGATGAAGCCGACCATCGTCTACAGCCTGTTCGCCGCGCGTGCTCGGCGGCGGGCTGTTGTTCGGCCGCTCCTTCATCGCCATCATGTTCGATCAGATGTTCAATCTGACGGCGCAGGGCTGGCGCGTCCTCACCTTCCGCTGGGCGATCTTCTTTCTGGCGATGGCGATCCTGAACGAGATCATCTGGCGCACGCAGACCACCGATTTCTGGGTCGCGTTCAAGGCGTTCGGCGTGATCCCGCTGACGATGGGCTTTGCCATCACCCAGATGCCGCTGATCAAGCGCTATCATCTGGAACCGGCGTCGCTGGAAGCAAGCGAAGCGGAAGCCGGCGATATCAGCAAGGGTTAGGCGCTCTTCCGGCGCTGCCGTTGGAACCGCGCAGGGTGGGGGCGCCTCACAAACCTGGAACGTCGTGAAGACTTCCCCCACCCGCCGCGCTGGTGTCCGATGATGGACGGCCGATAGTTACGGAATGGGGTCCGGTTCGGTTTCAGGTTCCAACAAAAAATTTGCAGGCCGCTTAACCGTTCAGGAACCGGCCTTCAGCGCCTTCTCGATTTCGACCTTGAGCACGCGGTCGACGTTTTGCGGCGTCACCGGACCGACCAGCTTGTAGACGATGGTTCCATCGCGCCCGACGACGAACGTCTCCGGCACGCCGTAGACGCCCCATTCGATCGAGGCGCGGCCATTGCCGTCGACGCCGACGATGCCGAACGGGTTCCCGTAGCGGCCGAGGAAGCGCCGTGCGTTGTCGGGCGCATCCTTGTAGTTGATGCCGACGAGTTGCAGGCGCTTGTCCTTGCCGAGTTCGGTGAGCAGCGGGGCCTCGTCGTGGCAGGGCACGCACCAGGACGCCCAGACATTGACGACGCTGACCTTGCCCTTGAACGCGGTTGGATCGAGCCCCGGCACGGCCGCGCCGTCGCGCAGCAATCCGTCGAGCGCCGGCAGCGACGTCTGCGGCGCAGGCCGGCCGATCAGCGCGGAGGGAATTTTCGAGGGATCGCCGCCATAGAGCCGCACCAGGAAAAGCGCGGCAAGAATGCCGAAACCGATCAGCGGCAGCATCACCAGCCAGCGCCGGCTTCGTGTCGCGGTTTCGTGGCGTCCGTGCTCATCAGATATCCGACGCCGTGCGGCCGGAGCGGCGTGCCGCCCGCTTGCCTCGAGTTCGCGCAAGCGGGCCTTCTGGTTGCGATAGTCGATCGCGATCCAGCCGATCAGGATCACCAGGACAACGGCGACCAGCGTGTAGGCTGTCGTGATGAAGGAGGCGTAAGGACCCAGCGACATCACGCCGCCCCTATTTGTTTTGACGCGTTTTCTTGACGCGAACCAGCTTCCACTTCGCTTGAAAACGCTATGTGTTGACTTGCCTGCATCATCTGCAGGCTGCGAACGCGGCGGCGCAGGATCTCGTTGCGCATGGCGGCAAGATGCAGCGTGATGAACAGCAGCGAGAACGCCACCGCCATCACGAGCAGCGGAATCAGGAAGGCGCGGTCGAGCGAAGAGCCGCCCAGGCGCAACACCGATGCCGGCTGGTGCAGCGTATTCCACCAGTCGACCGAGAACTTGATGATCGGCAGGTTGATGGCGCCGACCAGGGTCAGCACCGCGGCGGCACGCGCCGCGCGCGAGGGGTCCTCGACCGCGCGCCACAGCGCGATCAGGCCGAGATACATCAGGAACAGGATCAGCACGGAGGTCAGCCGCGCGTCCCATTCCCAGTAGGTGCCCCACATCGGCCGGCCCCACAGCGAGCCCGTCACCAGCGCGAGGAAGGTGAAGGCCGCACCAATGGGTGCGGCCGCCTTGGCCGCGACATCGGCGAGCGGATGCCGCCACACCAGCGTGCCGAGGGCTGCAAGACTCATCACGCCCCAGACGAACATCGACAGCCACGCGTTCGGCACGTGGATGAACATGATCTTCACGGTGGCGCCCTGCTGATAGTCGTCGGGCGCCAATGCCGCCTGAGTGAGGCCGATCGCAAGCAGGATTGCGGTTGCGCCCGCAAGCCACGGCAGAAGCCGCGCTGTCAGCGCGAGGAATTTCGAGGGGTTGGCGAGGTCGATCAGCGTCATGGCATCCTGATAATGGTGGCCGCGGCTGCAGGCAATCTGCCAAACAACTCTCGATGAAAGTTGATCGGTATCAAGTCAGTCGAGCCCGTGACGCAGGCTTGCGGCTGCGGCAAACGGTCCGATCACGAGGCTTACCAGAGACAGCGCGCAAAGGATCGAAAACGGGGTTCCGAACGCCAGCGGCCCGGTGATGGCGGCCTGCGAGGCGGCAACGCCGAAAATCAGCACCGGAATGGACAGCGGCAGCACCAGCACGGCGAGCAGCAGCCCGCCCCGGTGCAGCGTCACCGCCAGTGCCGCCCCGATCATGCCGGTGAAGGTCAGCGCCGGCGTGCCCGCGAGCAGGGTCAGCGCCACCGCGGAGGTCGCAGCCGCATCGAGGTTGAGCAGCAGTCCCAACACCGGCGTTGCCACGATCAGCGGCAGGCCCGCGGCCAGCCAGTGCGCCAACGCCTTGGCGGCGCAGGCAAGCTCCAGTGGCGTGCGGCTCATCACGATCAGGTCGAGCGAACCGTCCTCATGGTCAGCCACGAACAGGCGGTCCAGCGTCAGCAGCGAAGCGAGCAGCGCGCCGAGCCAGAGAATGGCGGGCCCGAGCCGCGCCAGCAGCGGAATGTCCGGGCCGATCGCAAACGGCATCAGCACGACGACGATCAGGAAGAACAACACGCCGATCAGCGCGCCGCCACCGACGCGCAGCGCGATGCGGATGTCGCGGCGGATGAGGGCGGCAAGCGCGGTCATGCAGCGCCTCCGATCCGCAGTTCGCGCGCCTCGATGCCGAGCGGGGTATGGGTCGCTGCAATGATCAAGCCGCCGCCGGCGAGATGTTCGCGCATCAGGGCGGCGAACAGCGCCTGGCCTGCCGCATCGAGCGCCGAGGTTGGCTCGTCCAGCAGCCAGACCGGCCGCTTCACGCAGAGCAGCCGGGCCATCGACAGCCGCCGCCGCTGGCCGGCGGACAGAAAGGCAGCTGGCAGATGGGTGGCATGGCCGAGCCCGACGCGGGACAGGCTTTGCAGTTGCGTCGCTCGTCTCGCCGCCGAGGAAGTCGCGCCAGAATGCAAGATTCTCGATAACGCTCAGCGCCGGCTTCAGCGCGTCGCGATGGCCGAGATAGTGCGCCTGTTCGGAAAGCGTGAGTTCGGCCTCGCCGCCTTCCAGCTCGATCGATCCGCCGGCCAGATGCAGGAGCCCTGCAATCAGGCGCAGCAGCGACGTCTTGCCCACGCCGTTGGCGCCGACCACCGCCAGCGCCTCGCCGGAGACGGCCCTGAACTCGAGGCCGGAAAACACCTCCCGGCCGCCCCGCACGCATCGTAGACCAAGTCCCGAGAGCCGCATTTTGCCTCTTCACAGCCCTCTGAATGGCACCACGAGCCGACTGGCGAATTGCCGCGCAAACTGCCCCAAAATTCCTTTGGGGTACCGCAGCAGAATTTGTGGGTCATGCCGTGCTTCTGCACGCTTGTCAGTGTGGCGGCGCATCTAGAAAGATTCTATAAGCCCGGAACTTGATGCAGCACACAATCGGCGTCTGCAAGCCATACGGCTCCGGACCCTTAACGGTGCTCAAATACCCCAAAATACCCCGCCGGGTATCAGAAAAACTGGGATTCCTCACATGACCTCTCTCGACAGCTTCAAAAGCCGCAAGACCCTCAAGGTCGGTGGCAAGACCTACGTCTATTACAGCCTGCCTGCCGCCGAGAAGAACGGTCTGAAGGGAATTTCGAAACTCCCCTATTCGATGAAGGTGCTGCTGGAGAACCTGTTGCGCAACGAGGACGGCCGCAGCGTCACCAAGGGCGACATCGTCGCTTTCAGCAAATGGCTGAAGAAGCGCCAGCTCGAGCATGAGATCGCCTTCCGCCCGGCGCGCGTGCTGATGCAGGATTTCACCGGCGTGCCGGCGGTCGTCGATCTCGCCGCGATGCGCAACGCCATGCAGAAGCTCGGCGGCGATGCCGAGAAGATCAATCCGCTGGTGCCGGTCGATCTCGTCATCGATCACTCCGTGATCGTGAACTTCTTCGGCGACAACAAGGCCTTCGGCAAGAACGTGGTCGAGGAGTACAAGCAGAACCAGGAGCGCTACGAGTTCCTGAAGTGGGGCCAGAAGGCGTTCTCGAATTTCTCCGTGGTGCCGCCCGGCACCGGCATCTGCCACCAGGTCAATCTCGAATATCTCGCCCAGACGGTGTGGACGCGGAAGGAGAAGATGACGGTCGGCAAGAAGACCGGCACCTTCGAGGTCGCCTATCCGGATTCGCTTGTCGGCACCGACTCGCACACGACCATGGTCAACGGCCTTGCCGTGCTCGGCTGGGGCGTCGGCGGCATCGAGGCCGAAGCCTGCATGCTCGGCCAGCCGCTGTCGATGCTGCTGCCGGAAGTGGTCGGCTTCAAGCTGAAGGGCCAGCTCAAGGAAGGCGTCACCGCGACCGACCTCGTGCTGACGGTGACGCAGATGCTGCGCAAGGTGGGCGTGGTCGGCAAGTTCGTCGAGTTCTTCGGCCCCGGCCTCGATTTCCTCTCGGTCGCCGACAAGGCGACGATCGGCAACATGGCGCCGGAATATGGCGCGACCTGCGGCTTCTTCCCGGTCGATGCCGCGACCATCGATTATCTCAAGACCTCCGGCCGCAAGGCTGATCGCGTCAAGCTGGTGACGGCCTATGCCAAGGCGCAGGGCCTGTTCCGCACCGCCAAGTCGGCCGATCCGGTGTTCACCACGACGCTGACGCTCGATCTTGCCGACGTCGTGCCGTCGATGGCCGGACCGAAGCGCCCCGAAGGCCGCATTGCGCTACCTGCGGTGGCCACGGGTTTCGCCTCTGCAATGACCAGCGAATACAAGAAGGGCGACGACATCGCGCATCGCTACGCCGTCGACGGCCGCGATTTCGATCTCGGCCATGGCGACGTGGTGATCGCGGCCATCACCTCCTGCACCAACACCTCGAACCCGAGCGTGCTGATCGGCGCCGGCCTGCTGGCGCGCAACGCTGCCGCCAAGGGGCTGAAAGCAAAACCGTGGGTGAAGACCTCGCTCGCGCCGGGCAGCCAGGTGGTTGCGGAGTATCTCGCCAATTCCGGCCTGCAGACCGATCTCGACAAGGTCGGCTTCAACCTTGTCGGCTTCGGCTGCACCACCTGCATCGGCAATTCCGGCCCGCTGCCGGAGGAGATTTCCAAGTCGATCAACGACAACGGCATCGTCGCTGCGGCCGTGCTCTCCGGCAACCGCAATTTCGAAGGCCGCGTCTCGCCGGACGTGCAGGCGAACTATCTCGCCTCGCCCCCGCTGGTGGTCGCGCACGCGCTCGCCGGCACCGTGACCAAGGATCTCGCGGTCGAGCCGATCGGCACCGGCAAGGATGGCAAGCCGGTGTACCTGAGGGACATCTGGCCGACCACCAAGGAGATCAACGCCTACATGAAGAAGTACGTCACCGCGACGATCTTCAAGAAGAAGTATGCCGACGTGTTCAAGGGCGACACCAACTGGCGCAAGATCAAGACCACCGACAGCGAGACCTATCGCTGGAACATGTCCTCGACCTATGTGCAGAACCCGCCTTACTTCGACGGCATGAAGAAGCAGCCGGAGCCCATCATCGACGTCGTCGATGCGCGGATCCTCGCGATGTTCGGCGACAAGATCACCACCGACCACATCTCGCCGGCCGGCTCGATCAAGCTGACCTCTCCGGCCGGAAAATTCCTCAGCGAGCACCAGGTGCGTCCTGCCGACTTCAACCAGTACGGCACGCGGCGCGGCAACCATGAAGTCATGATGCGCGGCACGTTTGCCAACATCCGCATCAAGAACTTCATGCTCAAGGGCGCGGACGGCAACATTCCCGAGGGCGGCCTGACCAAGCACTGGCCCGATGGCGAGCAGATGTCGATCTATGAAGCTGCGATGCGCTACCAGGAGGAAGGCGTGCCGCTCGTGGTGTTCGCCGGCGCCGAATACGGCAACGGCTCCTCGCGCGACTGGGCCGCAAAGGGCACGCGCCTGCTCGGTGTCCGCGCCGTGATCTGCCAGAGCTTTGAGCGCATCCACCGCTCCAACCTGGTCGGCATGGGCGTGCTGCCGCTGACCTTCGAGAGCGGCACGTCGTGGTCCTCGCTCGGGCTGAAGGGCGACGAGAAGGTGACGATCCGCGGCCTGCAGGGCGATCTCAAGCCGCGCCAGACCCTGACGGCGGAGGTCATCTCCGCCGACGGTTCGCTGCAGCGCATACCGCTGCTGTGCCGCATCGATACGCTGGACGAGCTCGAATACTACCGCAACGGCGGCATCCTGCACTATGTGCTACGCAAGCTTGCGGCCTGACGCGGATTTGTGATCGATGGCTCACTGCGAAGTGAGTAGCAGGTCAAAAGAAGGCGGCCTATCAAGGGCCGCCTTCGCGCGTTTGGGGTACGCGATACCAGTACAACTACGGATCATAGCGACAGCGATGCAAAACCTCCGGTGCCCGGTATGACAACGATCATGGCCTATCGTTCGATTTCGCGCTGGTCAGGCACGCTTGGCGTCTGCGCGATCGTCGCAGTCGTCCGTCCCGCCCATGCCGACCCGCGTGCGGTGGTGGAGCTGTTCACCTCGCAGGGTTGCTCGTCCTGTCCGCCGGCCGACAAGATTCTCGGCGAACTCGCGAAGGATCCTTCCGTGATCGCGCTCAGCATGCCGATCGACTACTGGGATTATCTGGGCTGGAAGGACACGCTTGGCGGATTCGCGCTTCAGCGCACGCCAGAAAGCCTATTCGCACATGCGCGGCGATCGCGACGTTTATACGCCGCAGGTGATCGTCAATGGTGCTGCGCATGTCATCGGCAGCGATCGCAGCGCGCATCGACGGCGCGATCGGCGAAACTGGAAAGCGCGACCGCGTGATGTCGGTTCCGGTGACGATGACGCTCTCCGGCAAGCAGCTCACCGTGACCGTGGCCGCAGCGAAGGATTCGTCGCCGGCGCGTGGCGAGATCTGGATTTGCGCGATCACCAAGTCAGTGCCGATCGCGATCGGCAAGGGCGAGAACCGCGGGCGCGAGGTCACCTACCACAACGTCGTGCGCAACCTCGTCAAGGTCGGTGACTGGAACGGCGTTTCGGGAAGCTGGACAGTGCCGCTGGACAGCATCAACCGCGATGGCGTCGATGCCGCCGCCGTCCTGCTGCAGGACGGCAATCGCGACAAGCCGGGACCGATGCTCGGCGCGGCGATCACGGCGCTGCACTAGCCGCCGGCCATTTCATTCCCGGCCGCTCTTGTCATTCGGGACACGCCCGGCGCAGGCCAGTCATCCAGTAAATCGTTGAGAAGGATTTCAGCGTCACGGTCGCGCGCGCAACGGCGGTCGCATGCGGGAGCCCCAAAAAAGAAGACGCCCAAAAAAGAAAAGGACCAACTCTCGTTGGCCCAGTCTCGGGGATTTAACCCCCTGCGATAGACCCGATCCCGACGGCCCCGGGGGGCTGGGGGCTGAGGAATCCGGAACCGAAAGGACCGGGTCAACGCAGAATCATCTATCCCAAATGGGCACGGCGGGCCGTTGGCGGAAGTGGGGCAGCAATAAGATTTGCCTAACGATCCCGTGACCCCCTGTTAGCGCTGGCTTGCGGGGAATTTGCCGGACGTTGACGGTATTTGTGGAGGGCCCCTTGCGGAGGGCGGCAGTCGGCGCAATCATGTCATTGGGATGACGATCCCGAAAAGTGGCAACCGGTTTTCGGACCAGGATCGTTACCGACGTGACGATCCCGAAAAGGTGGGGACCGGCTTTCGGAGCAAGATCGTCGCTGCAATGATGAGGAGGCGCTCCATGAGCATCATTTCGGAGGACATCGATCCAAGCGAGCTTCGCGCAGTGGCGCGACCCGCCGCTGCGAATCCGCCGCCCAATCGTGTCACGTTCAATCGCCTTGAACTCAATCGTATCCTCAATCTTTATGGCCGCATGGTCGCCGACGGCGAATGGCGCGACTACGCCATCGACTTCCTGAAGGACCGCGCCGTGTTTTCGGTGTTCCGCCGCGCCTCGGAAGTGCCGCTCTACCGCATCGAGAAGGACCCTCGCCTGACGCGCAAGCAGGGCATGTACAGCGTGATCTCGGCGACGGGCCTGATCCTGCGCCGCGGCCATGAACTGGATCGCGTGCTGCTGGTGATCGACCGCAAACTGGCGGTGGTTTAGCTCACGCCTCGTCAGGCGGCACCGTCGCAGCCCCCGCGCCGAGCGCGCGCTGCATCATCACGGTGTCGAGCCAGCGGCCGAATTTGAGGCCGACATTCGGATGCGTCCCGATCATTTCAAAGCCGGTACGGGCGTGCACGCCGATCGATCCGGCATTGGCGGAATCGCCGATCACGGCGACCATCTGGCGATAGCCGCGGCTCTCGCATTCCTCGATCAGGCGCAACAGCAGTTGCAGCCCGATGCCGCGGCGGTGGATCGCGGGTTTCAGGTAGATCGAATTCTCGACCGTGAAGCGGTAGGCCGGCCGCGGCCGGTACGCGCCCGCATAGGCATAGCCGACCACCTCGTCCTCAAATACGCCGACCAAATAGGGATAGCCGCCTTCCACCAGGGCGCGGAAGCGGCGCGTCATCTCGGCCAGGTCGGGCGGGATCAGTTCGAACGTCGCGGTGCCGTAGCGGACCGCATGTTCGTAGATGGCGGTGATGGCGGGGAGGTCGGCCTCGAGGGTCGGCCTGATTTCGAGCGCGGGCATGAGCGGAGGATATTTTTGCCCGCCGCAAAAGAAAAGCCCCGGCCGTGAGGCCGGGGCTTCCGTCTGTTTCGCTCAGTCGGCGGTTAGTCGCGCTGGCCGAGCAGCTGCAGGAGCAGCGTGAACAGGTTGATGAAGTTCAAATAGAGCGACAGTGCGCCGGAGATCGCCGCACGTTCCGCGATTTCACCGCCCTGGGCGGCGTAGCCGTAGATGTAGTCGTTCTTCAGCCGCTGGGTATCCCAGGCGGTGAGGCCCGCGAACACCAGCACGCCGACCACGGAGACGATGAACTGCAGCATCGAGCTCGCCAGGAACAGGTTGACCAGGCTCGCGATGACGATGCCGATCAGGCCCATGAACAGGAACGAGCCCATGCCGCTCATGTCACGCTTGGTGGTGTAGCCGTAGAGGCTGAGCGCACCGAAGGTCGCAGCCGTGATGAAGAACACCCGCACGATCGAGGTGTGGGTGTACACCAGGAAGATCGACGACAGCGAAATGCCCATCAGCGCCGAAAACGCCCAGAACAGAAGTCTGGGCCGTCGCCGGCCGCAGGCGATTGATGCCGGCGGAGATCACGAACACCATCACGAGCGGCGCCAGGATGAACAGCCATTTCAGCGGGCTGACATACATCGCGTAGCCGAACGGCGTCAGGAAGGCGTTGCCGAACTTGGCGGCGGCGCCGGCCTGGTCGGTGGTCACGGCAGCCATGTAGACGCCAAGCGCCGCGAGGCCGGTGATGGCGAGGCCGATGCTCATGTAGTTGTAGATGCGCAGCATGTAGGAGCGCAGACCGGCATCGACGGTCGCGGCATCAACGCGCCCGGCGGCCCGGCCGAAAGGAGAAGCGTAATTACGGTCTAGGTCCGACATGGTCGAATTCCCGTTGGTTGGTCCGGCGAGCCGCGAATGCTTCGCGCCTCCAGGACGAAATCTAACTCAGAAACCCGCCGCCTGCCGACATTAATTTCGTGTCATCAGACGCGGTTTCCGGTCTGGCTGGTATGTGGGAAACTAACACATTCAAGGCAAGCTTCCACGCGCGGCTGTTTGTCGCTCTGCAGCGCGATTCCGGCCTTAAGTCGCGTTAACCCTGAAGTTTCGCCCGCTACATATTGTCACAAATTCCGCAGGACAGTGGCGGGTTTCTGGTTCAGCGCGAGCAGCGTGCCGGCAAGACCGAGCCCGACGGTGACGATGAGGGCGGCGGCGACCACGCCGGCGGCACTCCCGGCCTGCCAGACAAAGCTCAAGGTCATCAGCCGCGTCACGATCAGCCAGGCCGCCACTGAGCCTGCGATCACGCCGAAGATCGCGGTGGCAAAACCGATCATCAGGTATTCCAGAGCATAGGCGCCGAGCAGTCGCAGCCGGGTCGCGCCCAGCGTCTTCAGGATCACGGCGTCATAGACGCGGTGGCGGTGGCCGGCGGCGAGCGCCCCGCCCAGCACCAGGATGGCCGAGATCAGCGTCACTGCGCTGGCGCCGCGGATGGCCAGCACAAGGTTGGTCACCACGGTGCCGATCGTCTCCAGCGCCTCGCGCACCCGCACGCTCGTCACCATCGGAAAGGCGTCGGCGACCTGCTTGATGATCCTGGCATCCTCGGTCGGATCGGGATGGGCTTCGGTCAGGGTGGCGATATGGCTGTGGGGCGCGCCCTTGAAGGCGTTGGGCGAGAACACCAGCACGAAATTGATGCCGAGCCCCTGCCAGTCGATGTTGCGGAAATTGGCGATTTTTGCCGGAATGTCGCGGCCGAGCACGTTGACGACGATTTCGTCGCCGATCTTGAGCTTCAACCCATCGGCGATCTTCTTCTCCAACGAGACCAGCGGGGGCCCACGATAGTCGGCGCCCCACCATTCGCCCTCCACGACCTTGGAGCCCTTCGGCACCTCGCCGGTATAGGTGAGGCCGCGGTCGCTCTGCAGCACCCATTCGGTGTCCTGCGTGGCTTTCAGTTCCTCCCCCTTGACGCCGCGCGCGCCGACGATGCGTCCGCGCAGCATCGGTACGTCCTCGATGGTGCAGTCCGGAGCCGTCTGCTTGAGGAAGGCGCCGAAGCGCTCGGCCTCGGAGGAGGGAATGTCGATGAAATAGAACGAGGGCGCGCGCTCCGGCAGCGCCGCCAGAAACTGCCGTCGCAGATTGCCGTCGATCTGGGTGATGGTGACGAGCACGGCGAGGCCGAAGCCCGAGCGACAGCACCACCGACGGCGTCAGCGCGCCCGGGCGGTAGATGTTGGCGATCGCCAGCCGCAGCATGGTGATGCGGGAGCGCGGCAGCCGCCGCGCCACCGCCATCAAGCCGGCGGCAATGCCACGCAACAGCACGAACACCGCAACCGAAGAGGCGACGAACACGGCGGCGACGCGCTTGTCATAGGCAAGTCCGACCGCGACCGCGACGAGTACGGCGATCACGAGCGCCATCAGCGCGAGATAGCGCCAGCGCGGCCGATGCCAGGTACTGGCGACGGTTTCGCGGAACAACGCCGCAACGGGCACGTCGTGCACGCGGCCGAGCGGCCACAGCCCGAAGGCAAGCGCGGTGAGCAGGCCATAGACAAAGGACAGCAGAAGCTCGTCGAAATGCAGCGCCGGCACCACGGGCAGCGGCAGGATCTTGCCGAACAGCCCGACGATCACAAAGGGCAATGCGGCGCCGGCTGCGAGCCCGATCACCGAGCCGAGCGCGGCGAGCACGATCACCTGCGTGGTGTAGATCGTGAAGACATCGCGGCCGGTGGCGCCGACAGCCTTGAAGGTCGCGATGACGTCGCGGCGGCGATCGATGTGGCTCTTCACGGCGTTCGCCACGCCGACGCCGCCGACCAAGAGCGCGGCGAGGCCAACCAGCGTCAGGAACTGGGTGAAGCGGCTGATGGTGCGTTCAAGCTGCGGCGAGGCATTGGCGCGGCTGCGGATTTCCCAGCCGGCTTCCGGCGAGGACGCGCGGGCATCCGCGATGAAGGCCGTCGCGGAACGATCGTCGGCGGCGTTGTCCGGCAGTTTGACGCGGTAGATCCAGCGCACGAGGCTGCCCGGCAGCAGCAGGCCGGTGGCGCGCAGGCCCGCTTCACTGACGAGGAAGCGCGGACCGAGCCCGACATTGCCGGCAAGCTTGTCCGGCTCGGCGGAGACCACGCTGCGCAGCTGGAAGGTCGCATTGCCGATCGTGACGCGATCGCCGAGCTTGAGGTCGAGCCGCGCCAGCAGCGTCGAATCGACCGCAGCACCGAACGCGCCGTCACGCTCGGCAAGCAGCTCCGCGATCGGCAGTTTCGGCGCGAGTGTCAATTCGCCGAGCATTGGATAGGCGGCATCGACCGCCTTCAGTTCGACCAGCGCGAGCCGGCCGTCGGCGGAACGCGTCATCGCGCGCAGGGTGGCCGCGATCGAGACGCTTCCGCGCGTGCGCAGGAAGGCGACCTCTTCGGGCTTGGCTTCGCGCTGGATCATCGAAAACGCGACGTCGCCGCCAAGCAGCGTGCGGCCCTCGCGGGCCAGTCCATCGCCGAGGCTCGCCGCCACCGAACCGACACCGGCGATCGCCATCACGCCGAGCGCGATACAGGCGATGAAGACGTAGAAGCCGCGCAGGCCGCCGCGCAATTCACGCAAGGCGTAGCGAAACGCCAGTGAAGAGGTGCGCGCCTGATAGGCGGTTTCGTCGGCGAAGGTGGTCAAGCGCTCGGCCCGTCGATGCGCCCGGAGCGCAGCCGCACCACGCGGTCGCAGCGCTGTGCCAGCGCGGAGTCGTGCGTCACCAGCACCAGCGTCATGCCGCGCTCGGTATGCTTTGAGAAAAGCAGATCGACGATCTGTTTTCCCGTCGTCTCATCGAGATTGCCTGTTGGTTCGTCCGCAACGAGGATCGTAGGATCCGGCGCCAGCGCGCGCGCCAGTGCGACGCGCTGCTGCTCGCCGCCGGAAAGTTGCGTCGGATAATGGTGCAGGCGATCGCCGAGGCCGACCGAGGCGAGCTCCCGCGCGGCGCGCCCGGCCGCATCCGGATTGCCGGCGAGCTCGAGGGGGACAGCGACATTCTCCAGCGCTGTCATGGTCGGAATCAGATGAAACGACTGGAACACGATGCCGACCTGGCGGCCGCGGAAGCGTGCCAGCGCGTCCTCGTCCAGGGCATTGAACGGCGTGCCGTTCACCACCACCTCTCCACTATCAGGACGTTCCAGTCCCGCCATCACCATCAGGAGCGTGGATTTCCCCGATCCCGACGGGCCGATCAGCCCAATCGCCTCCCCCGATCCCACGCGCAGGCTGATATCCTTGAGGATATGCACGCGTGCGGCGCCCGATCCGAGCGAGAGGTTGACGTTTCTGATGGAGATGGTGTCCGGCTCGGTGCCGGCGAGTTGCGAGGTTTCGATGAGGCTATCCATGGTTCGGTCATATGGCACTTCGGCCGTTGCGGTCGAGGGGCGGGGTTCGAACTTCACGCACATCATTGTGTTGATTCTGGCATTGCTGATGACAGGCACGGCCCGCGCACAGTCGCCCACGGTCGCGCCGGCAAAGCCTATCAAGATGGTGGTGCTTGGCGATTCCCTAAGCGCCGGACTTGGCCTCTCGGCATCCGCCGCATTCCCGGCGCGTCTACAAAAATCCTTGGAATCCAAGGGGATAAAGGTCGACATGGTCAATGCCGGGGTATCCGGAGATACCGCCTCCGGCGGCCGTGACCGGCTCGACTGGTCGATCCCGGAAGGAACCGAAATTGTCATCGTGGAGCTCGGCGCTAACGACGCGCTGCGCGGCACTGACCCCGCGGTGACCCGCGCCGCGCTGTCGGACATTCTGACGCGGCTCAAGGCGCGCAAGATCGCGGTCTTGTTGTGCGGCATGCTCGCGCCGCCGAACTATGGCAGCGACTACGCCAACCGCTTCAATGCGATCTATCCGGAACTCGCAAAGGCGTTCGACGTACAGCTCTACCCGTTCTTTCTCGACGGCGTTGCGGCTGAGAAAAAACTCAACCAGGCCGACGGAATCCATCCCACCGCCGAGGGTGTCGATCTCATCGTGAAGAACATTCTGCCCATGGTGGAGGCACTTCTCGGCACGATCTCCGGGCAGCGCAGTTGAAAACTGCGGCAATCCCGTAGCTTACCGGTCCGTTAATGCGGCATGCTTCGCAAAGTCACATAAGTCGGGTAGAAATTGGAGATCGGTGATTCGTCGCCGGTCTCTGTTACGGGGCTGATCTATCCCAAGGTCATGCCAAAGCATCGGGAGTGTTACGATGCCGCGTTTGTTCACTGGACTGGAAGTGCCGGCCGAGATCGGCCAGACGCTTTCCAGCTTGCGGGGCGGCCTGCCGGGCGCCCGCTGGATCGATCCCGAAAATTATCACGTCACCCTGCGCTTCATCGGCGACATCGACGGCGCCTATGCCAACGAGATCGCCTCGATGCTGTTTCGCGTCAACCGCAAGCCGTTCGAGGTCAAAGTGCAGGGGCTGACAAGCTTCGGCGGCAAGAAGCCGCGCGCGGTGGTCGCCGCCGTCGAGCCGAGCCGCGCCTTGATCGAGTTGCAGGCCGAGCAGGAACGGCTGATGCAGCGTCTCGGGCTCGACCCCGAGGGGCGCAAATTCACGCCCCATGTGACGCTGGCGCGTTTGCACGATGCCTCGAGCCAGGACGTCGCCGATTATCTGTCGGTGCGCGGTTATTTCCCGAGCAAGGTGTTTACCGCCTCGCGCTTCGTGCTGTTCTCCGCGCGCGCCTCCACCGGCGGCGGGCCATATGTGGTCGAGGATTCCTACGCGCTGAGCGCATGACGGTTGATGGATTTGGCATAGCCCTTACCCCAATTCACGGCTTGCAATTTGCCGGCGCTTAAGGCCGTAAGAGGGCCCATGTCGTCGGCCCCGTCCACCAGCTTCCACGCCCATTACAAGGCTCTCGTCGCCTCCGGCGCGATCGAGGCCGATCCGGCGCAGCAGCATGCGGCGGAGGCCTTTGCTGCGCTGGAGCAGCGGCTCGACGGCTACACGCCGTTCAGCAAGCAGGGCCTGCTCGGCCGCCTGTTCGCCGACAAGGACGAGCCGCCGCCGCCCGGGCTCTATGTCCATGGCGACGTCGGCCGCGGCAAGACCATGCTGATGGACCTGTTCTTCCAGCAGTCGGGCGTCGCGCACAAGCGACGCGCGCATTTCCACGAATTCATGGCCGAGGTGCATGAGCGTATCTACGCCTATCGGCAGAATATCGCGCGCGGCGAGATCGCCGATGGCGACGTCATCACGCTAACGGCGGGCGCGATCTTCGACGAGGCGTGGCTGCTCTGCTTCGACGAGTTCCATGTCACCGACATCGCGGACGCGATGATCCTCGGCCGTCTGTTCGCAAAGCTGTTCGAACTCGGCACCGTCGTGGTCGCGACATCCAACGTCGCGCCCGACGATCTCTACAAGGGCGGACTGAACCGCGCGCTGTTCCTGCCCTTCATCGCGCAGATTACCGACCACATGGACGTGATGCGGCTCGATGCGCGCACCGATTTCCGGCTGGAGAAACTCGCCGGCGCGAAAATGTGGCTGGTGCCGGCGGACGGCGAGGCCGATCTCGCGCTCAACAAAGCGTGGGCCAAGATGACGGGCGGCGCGCCGTGCAAGCCGCGCGACATCGCGATCAAGGGCCGCAAGCTGCACGTGCCGTGCTCGGCGCATGGCGTTGCGCGTTTCTCCTTTGCCGATATCTGCGAGAAGCCGCTTGCCGCATCCGATTATCTGCGGCTCGCGCACGACTACCACACCATCCTGATCGACCGCATTCCGGTCATGGACTATCCCGAGCGGAACGCCGCCAAGCGCTTCATCTCGCTGATCGACACGCTCTATGACAACGGCGTGAAACTGATGGCCTCCGCGGCTGCTGATCCGGTGTCGCTCTACGTCGCAACCGATGGCGTCGAGGCCAATGAGTTCAAGCGGACCTCGTCACGCCTGATCGAGATGAGCTCGGAATCCTATCTGGCGCAGGCCCATGGCCATAAGGACTTTTCCGCCAGCGGCTCGACGACGGGGCTGGTCGAAACATAGTTCGTCATTTCCGGGGCGCGCGCGCCTGGGGATGACGGAGCCCCTGGCATACCTGACCGAAATCAAGGCAGCACTGCCATTTGGGCATGCCGCGACTTGAACGGTTCGGACTAAAGGGATAACCAGCCTTCCAAGCTCCTTCCTCCCTCCTTCCTACCCTGTTCAAAGGACAGATTTCCCATGGCGCGCGACAAGATTGCTTTGATTGGCTCCGGTCAGATCGGCGGAACGCTGGCTCACCTCATCGGCCTGAAAGAGCTCGGCGACGTCGTGATGTTCGACATCGCCGAAGGCATCCCGCAGGGCAAGTCGCTCGACATCGCGCAGTCCTCGCCGGTCGACGGCTTCGACTCCCATCTGGTCGGCGCCAACTCCTATGAGGCGCTGGACAATGCCAAGGTCTGCATCGTCACCGCCGGCGTGCCGCGCAAGCCCGGCATGAGCCGCGACGACCTGCTGTCGATCAATCTGAAGGTCATGGAACAGGTCGGCGCCGGCATCAAGAAATACGCGCCGGACTCCTTCGTCATCTGCATCACCAATCCGCTGGATGCGATGGTCTGGGCGCTGCAGAAGGCTTCCGGCATGCCGCACAAGAAGGTGGTGGGCATGGCGGGCGTGCTGGATTCCTCGCGCTTCCGCTATTTCCTCGCCGATGAATTCAACGTCTCCGTCGAGGACGTCACCGCCTTCGTGCTCGGCGGCCATGGCGACACCATGGTGCCGCTGACCCGCTACTCCACCGTCGCCGGCATTCCGCTGCCCGACCTCGTCAAGATGGGCTGGACCTCGCAGGCGCGCATCGATGAGATCGTCGACCGCACCCGCAACGGCGGCGCCGAGATCGTCAACCTGCTGAAGACCGGTTCGGCGTTCTACGCGCCGGCGGCCTCCGCGATTGCGATGGCCGAGAGCTACCTGAAGGACAAGAAGCGCGTGCTGCCCTGCGCCGCCTATCTCAACGGCGAGTACGGCGTGAAGGACATGTATGTCGGCGTGCCCGTGGTGATCGGCAGCAAGGGTGTCGAGCGCGTGGTCGAGATCGAACTCGCCGGCAAGGACCGCGACGCCTTCGACAAGTCGGTCGGCGCCGTGCAGGGTCTGGTCGATGCCTGCAAGAAGATCGCGCCGGACCTGCTGGGCCGCTGATTTCTCGAGCGTGATCCCGAAAAGTGGAATCCGGTTTTCGGAGAAGATCACGCTCAAACAAATAGATAGGCCGGAGACCGGCCAGTTCGGTCCCCGGGTCTTGCAGTTCCTGTGGTATATGGTATGCCAGCCGAAAAACAGGGATAGGCGTTAGCGTCTGTCCAAATGGGGATTTGGGGAGCGTCTCGATGAATATCCACGAATATCAGGCCAAGGCATTGCTGAACGAGTTCGGCATACCGATCTCGCGCGGCGTCGCGGTGCTGAAGCCTGAAGATGCCGATGCGGCGGCGAAGTCGCTCCCGGGCCCGATCTGGGTGGTGAAGAGCCAGATCCACGCCGGCGGCCGCGGCAAGGGCAAGTTCAAGGAAGCCGCTGCCGGCGACAAGGGCGGCGTGCGCATCGCCAAGTCGGTCGCCGAGGCCAACGAGTTCGCCAAACAGATGCTCGGCAAGACGCTGGTCACGATACAGACCGGCGCCCACGGCAAGCAGGTCAACCGCCTCTACATCGAGGAAGGCTCCGACATCGACAAGGAGTTCTATCTCTCGATCCTGGTCAACCGCGAAACCTCGGAAGTCTCCTTCGTCGTCTCCACCGAAGGCGGCGTCAACATCGAGGACGTCGCGCACAACACGCCCGAGAAGATCATCACCTTCTCGGTCGATCCCGCAACCGGCATCATGAGCCATCACGGCCGCACCGTTGCGAAAGCGCTCAATCTCTCCGGCGATCTCGCCAAGCAGGCCGAGAAGCTGGTGAACCAGCTCTATACGGCGTTCGTCGCCAAGGACATGGCGATGCTGGAAATCAATCCGCTGGTCGTCACCAAGCAGGGCCTGCTACGCGTGCTCGATGCCAAGGTGTCGTTCGACGACAACGCGATGTTCCGCCACCCCGAAGTGGCGGCGCTGCGCGACGAGACCGAGGAAGACGCCAAGGAAATCGAGGCCTCGCGCTACGATCTCAACTATGTCACGCTCGAGGGCACCATCGGCTGCATGGTCAACGGCGCGGGACTGGCCATGGCGACCATGGACATTATCAAGCTCTACGGCATGGAGCCCGCGAACTTCCTCGATGTCGGCGGCGGCGCCAGCAAGGAAAAGGTCACGGCCGCCTTCAAGATCATCACCGCCGATCCCAACGTGAAGGGCATTTTGGTCAACATCTTCGGCGGCATCATGAAATGCGACATCATCGCCGAAGGCGTGGTCGCCGCGGTGAAGGAAGTCGGCCTGAAGGTGCCGCTGGTGGTGCGCCTCGAAGGCACCAATGTCGAACAGGGCAAGAAGATCATCCGCGAGTCCGGCCTGAACGTGCTGTCGGCGGACGATCTCGACGACGCAGCACAGAAGATCGTGAAAGCCGTCAAGGGAGGCTGACAATGGCCGACCATCTCGCCGCGCCGACCCCGTTGGAAGAACATCGCAAGCTCGCGGCCTTCGCGGGCGAATGGACCGGCGAGGAGGTGGTCTATCCCTCGCGCTGGAATGCAGGCGGACCCGCCACCTCGCGCGTATCTGCACGCATCGACCTCAACGGCTTCTATTTGATCCAGGACTCGGTGCAGACGCGCGACGGCAAGGAGAGCTTTGCCACCCACGGCGTGTTCACCTACGACCGCGAGGACCGGCTCTACAAATTGTTCTGGCACGATTCGCTCGGCTACTACCCGCCGTCGCCGGCCTCCGGCGGCTGGAGCGGCAAACAGCTGATCCTGGTGCGCGGCTCGCTGCGCGGCAATGCGCGCCACGTCTACGAAGTCATCGACGACAACAGCTACTCCATGAAGATCCAGTTCTCGCCTGACGCGGAAGGATGGGCTGACGTGCTCACCGGCGTTTACCGGCGCGCGCATTAGCCCCTCACATCAGTCTCGCGAAAGTCATCCCGCTCATGTCCATCCTGATCGACAAGAACACCAAAGTCATTTGCCAAGGCTTTACCGGCAAGAACGGCACGTTCCATTCCGAGGCCGCGATCGCCTACGGCACGAAAATGGTCGGCGGAACGTCGCCGGGGAAGGGCGGCTCAACGCATCTCAATTTGCCTGTGTTCGACACCGTGGCGGAAGCGCGCGCCAAGACCGGCGCGGATGCGAGCGTGATCTACGTGCCGCCGCCGGGCGCGGCCGACGCGATCTGCGAGGCGATCGATGCGGAGATTCCCCTGATCGTCTGTATCACCGAGGGCATTCCGGTGCTCGACATGGTGAAGGTGAAGCGTTCGCTGTCGGGTTCGAAGTCGCGCCTCATTGGACCGAATTGCCCGGGCGTGATGACGGCGGGCGAATGCAAGATCGGCATCATGCCCGCCAACATCTTCAAGCCGGGCTCCGTCGGCATCGTGTCGCGCTCGGGCACGCTGACCTATGAGGCGGTGTTCCAGACCACCCAGGAAGGCCTCGGCCAGACCACCGCGGTCGGCATCGGCGGCGACCCGGTCAAGGGCACCGAGTTCATCGAAATGCTGGAGAAGTTTCTGGCCGACCCCAAGACCACCTCGATCATCATGATCGGCGAGATCGGCGGCTCGGCCGAGGAAGACGCCGCCCAGTTCATCAAGGACGAGGCCAAGCGCGGCCGCAGGAAGCCGATGGCCGGATTTATCGCCGGCGTCACCGCGCCCCCCGGCCGCCGCATGGGCCATGCCGGCGCCATCATCTCTGGCGGCAAGGGCGACGCCGGCTCCAAGACCGCCGCCATGGAAGCCGCCGGCATCAAGGTGTCGCCTTCGCCGGCCCGCCTCGGCAAGACCCTGGTCGAAGCCCTGCGCGGCTGACCACGATCGCCTCCCACGCGCTCCAGGAAGCCCCGGCGGCAACCCGCCGGGGCTTTTTCGTTGGCAAACGGCTCGAAATAAGCTCTGGCGAAAATTTGAAGCGAAGTTCAGGGCTTGGTTCTTTTCCGGGCTGAACATTCGGAGCAAATAGGGTATTGGTTTTTTCAACCCGCTGGTCCCGCGACGGACCGGCCGTCAGCGCCGTTTTCCATGCGCCAAGAGAAAATCACCAGGACGCCATCATGTCTCGTCAGGACGCGAACGCAGCATTTGCCCTCTCGTCTTTTTTGCAGGGCACCAACGCCGCCTATATCGACGATCTCTATGCCCGCTATGAGCAGGACCCCGGCTCGGTCGATGCGGAGTGGCAGGAGTTCTTCAAGAGCCTGAAAGACAGCCCCGCCGACGTCAAAAAGAACGCCGAGGGCGCTTCCTGGGGACGCGATCACTGGCCGCTGACGCCGCGCGACGACCTGACGTCGGCACTCGACGGCAACTGGGCGCAGGTCGAGAAGGCGGTCGGGACAAAACTCGCCGCGAAGGCGCAAGCCAAGGGCGCCGACATCACCGCGGCCGACGTGCACCAGGCTACGCGCGATTCCGTGCGCGCGCTGATGCTGATCCGCGCCTACCGCATGCGCGGCCATTTCCACGCCAAGCTCGATCCGCTCGGCATCGAGGCGCCGCGCGACCGCGAAGAACTCGATCCGCGCAGCTACGGTTTCGCGGAGGCCGATTTCGACCGCAAGATCTTCCTCGATCACGTGCTCGGCCTCGAATACGCGACGCTGCGCGAGATCGTCGCGATCTGCGAGCGCACCTACTGCCAGACGCTCGGCGTCGAATTCATGCACATCTCCAACGCCGCGCAGAAGTCGTGGATCCAGGAGCGCATCGAAGGCCCGGACAAGGAGATCAGCTTCACGCCCGAAGGCCGGCGCGCCATCCTCAGGAAGCTGATCGAAGCCGAAGGTTTTGAGAAGTTCTGCGACGTAAAGTTCACCGGCACCAAGCGCTTCGGCCTTGACGGTGCTGAATTATTGATTCCGGCGCTGGAGCAGATCATCAAGCGCGGCGGCAATCTCGGCGTAAAGGAGATCGTGCTCGGCATGCCGCATCGCGGCCGCCTCAACGTGCTGACCCAGGTGATGGGCAAGCCGCATCGCGCACTGTTTCACGAATTCAAGGGCGGCTCGGCCAATCCCGACGCGGTCGAAGGCTCCGGCGACGTCAAGTATCACCTCGGCGCGTCGTCGGACCGCGAGTTCGACAACAACAAGATCCATCTGTCGCTGACCGCCAACCCGTCGCATCTGGAGATCGTCGATCCCGTGGTGCTCGGCAAGGTGCGCGCCAAGCAGGACCAGCATGGCGATCCGCCGGACATGCGCATTTCCGTGCTGCCGATGCTGATGCATGGCGACGCGGCGTTCGCGGGCCAGGGCGTCGTAGCTGAGTGCTTCGCGCTGTCCGACCTGAAGGGTTACCGCACCGGTGGCTCCCTGCATTTCATCGTCAACAACCAGATCGGCTTCACCACCTATCCGCGCTACTCGCGCTCATCGCCCTATCCCTCCGACGTCGCCAAGATGATCGACGCGCCGATCTTCCATGTGAACGGCGACGATCCGGAAGCCGTGGTGTTCGCCGCCAAGGTCGCGATCGAATTCCGGCAGAAATTCCACAAGCCTGTCGTCATCGACATGTTCTGCTATCGCCGCCACGGTCATAACGAAGGCGACGAGCCGATGTTCACCCAGCCGGTGATGTACAAGAAGATCGCCAACCATCCCGGCACGGTGGAGATCTACTCCAAGCGGTTGATCGCCGAGGGCGTGATGACCGAAGGCGAGGTCGAAAAGGCCAAGGCCGACTGGCGCGCGCGGCTTGACGCCGAGTTCGAAGCCGGCACCGGCTACAAGCCGAACAAGGCCGACTGGCTCGACGGCAAATGGGCCGGCTTCAAGCATGCCGATCAGGAAGAGGACGCCCGCCGCGGTATCACCGGCGTCGATGCCACGACCCTGAAGGAGATCGGCCGCAAGATCACCAAGGTGCCGGACGGGTTCCGCGTTCACCGCACCATCCAGCGCTTCCTCGACAACCGCGCCAAGGCGATCGACACGGGTGTCGGCATCGACTGGGCGACCGGCGAGGCGCTGGCGTTCTGCTCGCTGCTGGAGGAGGGCCGTCACGTCCGCCTGTCCGGCCAGGACTGCGAACGCGGCACCTTCTCGCAGCGCCACTCGGTGCTGATCGACCAGGAGGACGAGAGCCGCTACACGCCGTTCAACCATCTCAGTGGCGACCAGGGCCATTACGAGGTGATCAATTCACTGCTGTCGGAAGAAGCCGTGCTCGGCTTCGAATATGGCTACTCGCTCGCCGAGCCCAATGCGCTGGCGCTGTGGGAGGCGCAGTTCGGCGACTTCGCCAACGGCGCGCAGGTGCTGTTCGACCAGTTCATCTCCTCGGGCGAACGCAAATGGCTGCGCATGTCCGGCCTCGTCTGCCTGCTGCCGCACGGCTATGAAGGGCAGGGGCCGGAGCACTCCTCCGCCCGCCTCGAGCGCTTCCTGCAAATGTGCGCCGAAGACAACATGCAGGTGGTCTATCCCACCACGCCCGCCAACTACTTCCACATGCTGCGGCGGCAGCTGCATCGCGAGATCCGCAAACCACTGATCGTGATGACGCCGAAGTCGCTGCTGCGCCACAAGCGCGCGGTGTCGCGGCTCGACGAACTCAGCAAGGACACCACGTTCCACCGCATCCTCTGGGACGACACCCAGATGCTGCCGAACGAGCCGATCAAGCTTAAGGCCGATGGCGAGATCCGCCGCGTCGTGCTGTGCTCGGGCAAGGTCTATTACGATCTCTACGACGAGCGCGAAAAGCGTGGCGTCGACGACATCTACCTGCTGCGCGTCGAGCAGCTCTATCCGGTGCCGCTGAAGGCGTTGGTGCTGGAGCTTTCCCGCTTCAAGGGCGCCGAGTTCGTCTGGTGCCAGGAAGAGCCGCGCAACATGGGCGCGTGGCACTTCATCGAGCCGTATCTCGAATGGGTGCTCAACCAGATCCACGCGCCGAACAAGCGTCCGCGCTATGCCGGCCGCGCCGCATCGGCCGCCACCGCCACCGGCTTGATGTCGAAGCATCAGGCGCAGCTCAAGGCGTTTCTGGACGACGCTTTGAACTGATCTGTATTGACGTCGTCATGCCCGGGCAAAGGCGCGAAGCACCGTCTTCTACACAATAGCCCGGGCATCCACGTCTTACTTCGAATGCTGATCAAGGGCGTGGATGGCCGGGACAAGCCCGGCCATGACGCAAGAGGGAACAAACCATGACTGAAATTCGCGTTCCGACGCTCGGCGAGTCCGTGACCGAGGCCACCATCGGCCGCTGGTTCAAGAAGGCCGGCGAGGCCGTCGCGGTCGACGAACCGTTGGTCGAGCTCGAGACCGACAAGGTGACCATCGAGGTGCCCGCACCGTCCGCCGGCGTGCTCGGCGAGATCGCGGCCAAGGACGGCGACACCGTCGCGGTCGGCGCACTGCTCGGCATGATCAATGATGGCGCCGCCGCGCCTGCCGCCAAGCCCGCCGCCGCTGCGCCCGCCAAGCCCGCCGCTGCTCCGGCAGCCGCACCCGCCGCCGCGCCCAAGACGATGGCATCGGATGCGCCGCTTGCGCCATCGGTGCGCAAGCTGTCGAGCCGAAAGCGGCGTCGATGCCTCGACCGTGCCGGGCTCAGGCAAGGACGGCCGCGTCACCAAGGGCGACATGCTGGCTGCAATCGAAAAGGCCGCCTCCGCGCCGACCCCGGTCAATCAGCCCGCCGCCGCCGTTCAGGTGCGCAGCGCTGTCGCCCGCCGATGACGCCGCGCGCGAAGAGCGCGTGAAGATGACGCGGCTGCGTCAGACCATCGCGCGCCGCCTCAAGGAGGTGCAGAACACAGCCGCGATGCTGACGACCTTCAACGAGGTCGACATGACCCACATCATGGCGATGCGCTCGCAATACAAGGACGTGTTCGAGAAGAAGCACGGATCGAAGCTCGGCTTCATGGGCTTCTTCACCAAGGCCGTGGTGCAGGCGCTGAAGGACATCCCGGCGGTCAATGCCGAGATCGACGGCACCGACCTGATCTACAAGAACTATTACCACATCGGCGTTGCCGTCGGCACCGACAAGGGGCTCGTGGTGCCCGTGGTGCGCGACTGCGACCAAAAATCGATCGCCGACATCGAAAAGGGCATCGCCGATTTCGGCCGCCGCGCCCGCGACGGCCAGCTCAAGATCGACGAGATGCAGGGCGGCACCTTCACCATCACCAATGGCGGCATCTACGGCTCGCTGATGTCGACGCCGATCCTCAACGCGCCGCAGTCCGGCATCCTCGGCATGCACAAGATCCAGGAGCGGCCGATGGTGATCGGCGGCAAGGTCGAGGTGCGGCCGATGATGTATCTGGCGCTGTCCTACGACCACCGCGTCATCGACGGCAAGGAAGCGGTGACCTTCCTGGTCCGCGTCAAGGAGAGCCTCGAAGATCCGGCGCGGCTGGTGCTGGATCTCTGAGGATCCCGGGTTGTGTCTGCAATCAGTCGCGTTGCGGTTTTGGGGGCGAGTTTGACCGACAAGGTTGTTGTGATCACCGGCGGTAGCCGCGGCATCGGCCGCGCTGCCGCGATTGCCGCGGCTGCGCGCGGCTTCCGTATCGTCGTCGGCTATGCCAGCAACAAGGACGCTGCCGACGAGGTCGTCGCCCAGATCGAGCGCAAGAACGGCAAGGCCGTCGCGGTCAAGTGCGACGTTGCCGACGAGAGCGATATCCTTGCGCTGTTCAAGGCCGCCGATGACTTCGGCACGCTGGGGGCGCTGGTCAACAATGCCGGCATCGTCGGCAAGAGCGGCGTGCGGGTCGACGAGATGTCGGCCGAGCGCATCGCGCGCATGATGGCGGTCAATGTCACCGGCAGCATCCTGTGCGCGCGCGAGGCGGTGAAGCGCATGTCGACCAGGCACGGCGGCAAGGGCGGCGTCATCGTCAATCTCTCCTCGGTGGCCTCCAGGCTCGGCGCGCCCAACACCTATGTCGACTATGCCGCCTCCAAGGGCGCGATCGATTCCTTCACGGTCGGCCTTGGCCATGAGGTGGCGGGTGAAGGCATCCGGGTCGCTGCGATTCGCCCCGGGCTGATCGACACCGAAATCCACGCCGCGGGCGGCGAGCCGGATCGCGCGCATCGCCTTGCCCACATGGTGCCGATGAAGCGCGTCGGCTCCGCGGAAGAAATCGCCAACGCCATCGTCTGGCTGATCTCGGACGAGGCCTCCTACGTGACGTCAGCCATTCTCGACGTGTCGGGCGGCCGCTGACCACCACACCCCGAGCTACAGGACTTCCATCATGGCCTACGATCTCATTGTCATCGGCACCGGACCCGGCGGTTACGTCTGCGCGGTGCGCGCGGCGCAGCTCGGCCTGAAGGTGGCCGTGGTCGAGAAGAACGCCACGCTCGGCGGCACCTGCCTCAATGTCGGCTGCATGCCGTCGAAGGCGCTGCTGCATGCGTCCGAAATGTTCGAGGAGGCCGCGCACTCCTTTGCCAAGATGGGCGTCAGCGTCTCGACGCCGAAGCTCGATTTGCCGGCGATGATGAATTTCAAGCAGCAGGGCATCGACGGCAACGTCAAGGGCGTCGAGTTCCTGATGAAGAAGAACAAGATCGACGTGCTGATGGGCAAGGGAAAAATCCTTGGGCCCGGCAAGGTCGAGGTGACCGGCAGCGACGGCAAGGCGCAGACGGTGGAGACGAAGAGCATCGTGATCGCCACCGGCTCCGACATTGCGCGGCTGAAGGGCATCGAGATCGACGAGAAGCGCATCGTGTCCTCGACCGGCGCGCTGTCGCTGGAGAAGGTGCCGGGAAAACTTCTGATCGTCGGCGCCGGCGTGATCGGCCTCGAACTCGGCTCGGTCTGGCATCGCCTCGGCGCCGAAGTTACCGTGGTCGAATTCCTCGACCGCATCCTGCCCGGGATGGATGGCGAAATCGCAAAGCAGTTCCAGCGAATCCTCGAAAAGCAGGGCTTCAAGTTCAAGCTCGGCGCCAAGGTCACCGGGGTCGACACCTCAGGCAAGACGCTGAAGGCGAGCGTCGAGCCGGCAGCCGGCGGGGCGGCTGAGACGCTGGAAGCCGACGTCGTGCTGGTCTGCATCGGCCGCGTGCCCTTCACCGATGGGCTCGGGCTGAAGGAGGCGGGCGTCGCGCTCGACAATCGCGGCCGCGTGCAGATCGATTCGCATTTCGCAACCAGCGTGAAGGGCGTTTACGCCATCGGCGACGTCGTTGCCGGGCCGATGCTGGCGCACAAGGCCGAGGACGAGGGCGTCGCCTGCGCGGAGATTCTGGCGGGCCAGGCCGGCCACGTGAACTACGATGTGATCCCCGGTGTTGTGTATACCACGCCGGAAGTGTCCTCCGTCGGCAAGACCGAGGAGGAGCTCAAGCAGGCCGGCGTCGCCTACACTTCGGGCAAATTCCCCTTCACCGCCAACGGCCGCTCCAAGGTCAACCAGACCACTGACGGATTTGTGAAGATTCTCGCAGATGCGAAGACCGATCGCGTTCTTGGCGTGCACATCATCGGCCGCGAAGCCGGCGAAATGATCCATGAGGCTGCAGTATTGATGGAATTCGGCGGCTCGGCCGAGGATCTGGCGCGCACTTGCCATGCGCATCCGACCCGTTCCGAGGCTATCAAGGAGGCCGCGCTTGCGGTTGGGAAGCGCGCGATCCATATGTGATCCGGGACCGGTTTAGGTTAACCTGAGCCGACAGGATTATGTGGATGTTGCGCCGCCTCTTACAACCGCTCTGGGTTCTGCTTGCGATCGTCTTCCTGATCGAGGCATGGCTCTGGGATCATCTCGAGCCCGTCGTGGCGCGGGTGGTGGCGTGGCTGCCACTGCGCAGATTCAAGCAATGGCTTTCCGATCGCATCGACGCGCTTTCGCCGGCGACGACGCTGATCGTGTTCGCGGTGCCGGTCATTCCGCTGTTCCCGCTAAAACTGTTCGGGCTGTGGCTGCTGGCGCATGAGTACTGGCTGGGTGCGATCTTCACCATCCTGTTCGCGAAATTCGCCGGTGTCGGCATCACCGCCTTCATCTTCGATGTGACGCGGGAAAAGCTGCTGGAGATGCGCTGGTTCGAAGCGGTTTACGACTTCATCCTGACGATCCGCGCCAAGGCGACCGCGCTCGTCGAGCCGATCAAGGCGCGCATCCGCGACATCCTGCGCGGCGATGGCGACAACTGGTCGGCGCGGACCTTGCGGCTGATCCAGCGCTTTCGCCGCAGCGTGCACGAGGCGCGGTAGCACTTCCGCAACTTCAACTGTCATCGCCCGGCTTGATCGGGCGATCCAGTATTCCAGAGACGTCAGAAGCGTAGGGTGGGCAAAAGCGAAGCGTGCCCACCTTTCTTGCACCGTTCGAGCGCAGGGGGCACGGCGCAAAGCGCGCCTTTGCCCACCCTACGATCTGGTGACGGGCTAAAGCGGGGCTCGTCCCAAGCTCAATGCAAATGCAGCAGATGCGGCGAGTAGAGGCCGAGCGCGGTGATGACGATGCCGCCGACGGCGAGCAGGCCGGAAATCCACGCCAATACGATCATGCCGGTGATGATGGTGGCCGACGCCAGCACGATGCCGATCTGGAACAGGGCCGAGGCGATCTCGTAGTGGTGATATTTCGCGGTCGCCTCGTCACGCTGGTGCTCGGCTTGCTTGGCGCGGGCGGCCAGTTGCTCCGAACCTTCGCCGGTTTCCGGCTCCGAGCGGTAACGCGCGGCGGTCTTCTGCCAGCCGTCGATCTGCTTTTGCAGCGCCGCCTTGGCGGCGTCGTCGCTGGTGGCGCCGAGGCTGAGCTTGGCATGTTCGGAGGTCGCCTCCACCACGGTGCGGCGGATGCTCTTGGCCTGGAAGAACGCCCAAAGGTTCGACGCTTCGACGTTCTTGCTGATGGATTCGGTTTGCGCGCCCTTGCCGAGCGTCTCCGACAGCGCGAGAAACAGCGCGATGACGGCGATCAGCAATGCGATGTTCTTGTTGGAGCCGGACGCATGTTCGGCGTGCTCCGCATGCTCCATGCTTTCGTGGGCGCCCATGAATATTCCTCCCCGGTGAGTAGCCGTGACCCTCCGCCACGATTGACCGAACAATGTGGCGCGCGCAAGGGGTCCCATAGCGTTTTCAAACGGAGTGGGCACCGGTTCGCGTCAGGAAAACGCTTCAAGAAAAAGCGCTGCGGTCAACCGTGTGACGAGGCGTATGTCAGCGGCGCGGATGGGCGCTGCGGTAGACTTCCAGCAGGCGCTCGCTGTCGATGCCGGTATAGATCTGCGTGGTCGAGAGCGAGGCGTGGCCGAGCAACTCCTGGATGGCGCGCAAATCGCCGCCGCGGGACAGGAGATGCGTGGCAAAGGAATGGCGCAGCGCATGCGGCGTCGCGCTGTCGGGCAGCCCCAGCGCGCCGCGCAGCCGCTCCATCGCAAGCTGGATGATGCGGGGGCTGAGCTGCCCGCCGCGCGCGCCGACGAACATCGGGCCCGCGGGCGGCAGCCCATGCGGACACATCACCGCGTAGTCCTCGATCAGTTGCAGCACGTTGTGCAGCACCGGCACCATGCGGGTCTTGTTGCCCTTGCCGGTGACGATGAGCACATCGCCTTCGCCCGGTTTTGGCACGTCGCGCCGCTTCAGGCCCAAGGCCTCGGAGATGCGCAGGCCCGAGCCATAGAGCAGCGCCATCACGGCGGCATCGCGCGCCAGGATCCAGGGATCGCGTTCCTCGCCGGCCCGTTCGTCGGCATCGGTCAGGCGTTTGGCCGCGGCCATCTGGATCGGCTTGGGCAGGGTCTTTGCGACTTTGGGCGCGCGGATCGCCGACAATGCGCCGACCTTGCCCTTGCCTTCACGTTCCAGGAATCTGCCGAACGAGCGCAGGCCCGCCAGCGCGCGCATCAGCGAACGTCCGGCAATATCGTCGGCGCGCCGCATCGCCATGAAGGCGCGGATATCGGTAGCCTCCAGAGCGGCAAAAGCCTTCAGCGTGACCTGCTTGCCCCAATGTCCGGCGAGGAAGGCAAGGCACTGGCGCACGTCGCGGGTGTAGGCCTCCAGCGTCTTCGGCGACAGCCGTGCGCTCGGCGCGCAGATGCGAAAGCCAACGCGTCATCTCGCGCGCGATGGTCTGATCGGCGCATTCCAGATCGATCGCTATGGCAGCCTGGTCCGGTCGGGTCATCTGGCCATGGACACCGTGATTCTCCTGATTATATCGCACCTTCTTCGTTTACCGTTCGCTAAGGCGGCATGGCCGCGCTAGCTTCCCGGCGTCGAAACCGATTCTCAGATGGACCGTTCCACACGCGAAACCAGCCGCTCCGCCGCATCGACCGACGTCGTCGATGTGCTGGTGCCGGTTGCGCTGAACCAGACCTATTCATATCGCGTGCCGCGCGGCATGGACGCTGGCGGCCGGCGACGTCGTTGCCGTCCCGCTCGGCCCGCGCGAGGTGATCGGCGTGGTCTGGGCGCAGAACGCCAACCCCGACCCGCGGCTGCATAACCGGCTGAAGGACATCGGCGAAAAGCTCGACGTGCCGCCGCTGAAGGACGAGTTGCGCGCGCTGGTCGACTGGGTCGGCAACTACACGCTGTCGGCCCGCGGCATGGTGCTGCGCATGAGCCTGCGCATGGGCGAGAACCTTGGGCCCGAGCGGGCGCGTGCCGGCGTGCGGCTGATCGGCGAGTTGCCGCAGCGGATGACGCCGGCGCGCCGCCGTTTGATCGAGGTTTTGTCGGATGGCCTGCTGCACGGAAAGTCCGAGGCCGCGCGCGAGGCCGGCGTCTCCACCGGCGTGATCGATGGCCTCGTCGATGAGGGCACGCTGATGGTGGAGGCGATGCCGCCGCCACCTCCGCCGCCGCCGCCCGATCCGCTGTTTGCGCAACCCGAGTTCACGCGCCAGCAGCGCAGCGCGGTCGACATGCTGCGCACGCTTGCCGCCAGCGGCAGTTTTCATGTCGCGCTGCTCGACGGCGTCACCGGCTCGGGCAAGACCGAGGTCTATTTCGAGGCGATCGCCGAGACCATCCGGCGCGGCAAGCAGACGCTGATCCTGATGCCGGAGATCGCGCTGACGGGACAATTCCTCGACCGCTTCGCGCAGCGCTTTGGCGTGCGTCCGCTGGAGTGGCATTCCGAACTGACCCCGCGCACCCGCGCACGCAACTGGGCTGCGATCTCCGCAGGCCAGGCGCCGGTCGTGGTCGGCGCGCGCTCGGCGCTGTTCATGCCCTATGCCGATCTCGGGCTTATCGTCGTGGATGAGGAACACGACCAGGCCTACAAGCAGGAGGACGGCGCGCATTATCACGCCCGCGACATGGCGGTGGTGCGTGCGCATATCGCAAAGATCCCGATCGTGCTGGCGTCGGCGACGCCGTCAGTCGAAAGCGAAGTCAACGCGCGCAAGGGCCGCTATCAGCGTGTGGTGCTGCCGTCGCGGTTCGGCGGCCAGCACATGCCGCATATCGAGGCGATCGATCTGCGCCGCGAGCCTCCGCCGCGCGGCCGCTTCATCTCGCCGCGGCTCGCCGAAGAGATCCGGCACGCGGTGGAGCGGCGCGAGCAGGCGCTGCTGTTCCTCAACCGCCGCGGCTATGCGCCGCTGACGCTGTGCCGCGCCTGCGGGCATCGCTTTGCCTGCACCATCTGCGACGCCTGGCTGGTCGATCACCGCTTCCGCCAGCGCCTGGTTTGCCACCATTGCGGCTTCTCGATGCCGCGCCCGCATATCTGTCCGAACTGCGCGGCGGAAGAATCCCTCGCCGCGGTCGGGCCCGGCGTCGAGCGCCTGCAGGAAGAGGCAGCAAACCTCTTTCCGGACGCGCGCACCATGGTGCTGTCGAGCGATCTCATCACCTCGATCGAGACCATGCGCAGCGAGCTCAACGAGATCGCCGAGGGCCGCGTCGATATCATCATCGGCACGCAACTGGTGGCAAAGGGCCACAATTTCCCGCGGCTCAATCTGGTCGGCGTGGTCGACGCTGACCTCGGCCTCAGCAATGGCGATCCGCGCGCGGCCGAGCGGACGTTCCAGTTGCTCAACCAGGTGATCGGCCGCGCCGGCCGCGACCAGGGCCGCGGCGTCGGCTATCTGCAGACGCATCAGCCGGAGCATCCCGTGATGAAGGCGCTGATCGCGAGCGACCGCGAGGCGTTCTATGCCAGCGAGATCGACCAGCGCGAGCGCACCGGCTATCCGCCGTTCGGGCGGCTGGCGAGCCTGATCATCTCCGCCGGCGACCGGCCGACCGCCGAAGGATTTGCGCGCAAGCTTGCATCGATTGCCCCGCTCGACGAGCGCATCCAGGTGCTGGGACCGGCCGAAGCACCGCTCGCCGTGATCAAGGGACGCTATCGCTTCCGCCTGCTGGTGAAGGCGCTGCGCAACGTCGACCTGTCCGAATACTTGCGCGAATGGCTCGCCGCAGGTCCAAAGACAAAAGGCAATCTCAAGCTCGAGGTCGATGTCGACCCGCAGAGTTTTTTGTAGAACGACGCTCTTCCCCCCGGTCATTGCGAGGAGCGCAGCGACGAAGCAATCCAGCTTTGTTGTTGCAGCGAAGGAAGCTGGATTGCTTCGCGGAGCCTGTCATCGGGCGAGCATTCGCGCGACCGGTTGGCTCGCAATGACGGTTTGCTGAGACAAAAAGCCTGCCGTCATTTCCGACGGCAGGCTTTGTCAGCGCGCAGAAGTTTTTCTGCGGCCCTACGCTACGCAACGCTTACCGAAATTTGGGAAGCGAACGGCGCTTGATGGCGCCCTGAGGCTCAGATGACCTCGGCGGTGACGTGGCCGACGCCGGACGAGGTCAGGCCGACCGCGCGCGCGGCGGCGGTGGAGAGGTCGAGCACCCGCCCCTTGATGAAGGGGCCACGGTCGTTGATCGTGACGACGACGCTCTGGCCCTTATGGGTCACGCGCAGCTTGGTGCCGAACGGCAGCGACCGATGGGCAGCCGTCAGCGCGTTCTGGTTGAAGCGCTGGCCCGAGGCGGTCTGGCTGCCGGACTCATTGCCGTAGAACGAGGCAACGCCGGCGAAGCTACGGCCGGTTCCCGCCGAAGGGGTGATGGCCGCATTGGCGTCCCGCCAGTCCGACTTCTTGGCGACGTGATGGTGGTGGTGCTTCCTGGATTTCGCAGACGCCTCAGTCAGGCCACCTGCCAGGAAAGTTACGGCGATAAGCGCGAGCGCCGGAAGCGACCGGGTTACTCCCGGTGCGGACTTCTTGGTTTTCAGCATACTATAGTCCCTCAATAGTATTGCCACATATGTGACAAGTGGAACCCCCGTCCCAGTTGCGATGGGTCGGCGTTTCCGTTCGCAATGCGGCATGAATTGGGCAGTAAAGCCTGTTTATCTCGGGCTGAAACATCTTGTTACTGATACGTATAATTACGCGATATTCCGTAATACTTGGCTTTAACGAATTTTTAACTATCTCAATACTTGATAATACTGTATAAATCAGTACTTTGCTGCACTGCGAAGAACTGAGCCAGTAAAGCGCCAAGTGCAGTGGGACCCCGGCTTCGTTCCGGCAATTCAGGCTCCAACGGACCGCATGGAACGATCCCGGCTCGAGCTGAACGAATGCCAAAAGGAGGTGTGGCGGGCCGGTGATGTAGCGCGGACCGAATCGGCCTCACGGCGCGCGCGCAAAACCAGTTTTTCGTGGCGTGGAAAAGCCGTATGCGACATGCGTTCTGCGCGCTGTCGCCGTCATGTTGCACCTGCGCGCTCGCTATGTTAGCAAAGCCGCGATTTTAACGATCCCGGCAACGCTTTTGCCGGACGAAAATCGAAGTCCCGCTTGAATTCCAAGGGCTTGGATCGCTAGGCGCCGCTTTGTGGCGACGGTTTTTCCCTTGCGAGTTTGACAGCAAAAAAGAGCGCGTCTGTGGCTGCAGAAAATCCGTCAGTTTCCGGAGTATCCGGTCGTTACGCGACCGCCTTGTTCGAATTGGCGCGGGACGAAAAATCCATCGATGCCGTCAAGGCCGATCTCGACAAATTCGAAGCCATTGCTGGTGGAGAGCGCCGATCTCAACCGCCTCGTCCGCAGCCCGGTGTTTTCCGCCGGTGTGCAGCAGAAGGCACTGTCGGCGGTGCTCGACAAGGCCGGCCTGACCGGCACGTCGGCGAAGTTCCTCAAGGTTCTCACCGCCAATCGCCGGCTGTTCGCGGTCGGTGAGGTGTCCCGCGCCTTCCGCGCGCTGGTGGCGAAGTTCAAGGGCGAGGCGATCGCCGACATCACCGTCGCCGAACAGCTCAACGAAAAGAATCTCGACGCGCTGAAGGCCGCACTGAAGTCAGTGACGGGCAAGGACGTCGCGCTCAACGTGAAGGTCGATCCCTCCATCATCGGTGGCCTCGTGGTCAAGCTCGGCAGCCGCATGGTGGATAGTTCGCTTCGCACCAAACTCAATTCGATCAAGCACGCGATGAAAGAGGCAGGCTGATGGACATCCGCGCCGCGGAAATTTCCGCGATCCTGAAGGATCAGATCAAGAATTTCGGCCAGGAAGCCGAAGTCAGTGAAGTCGGACAGGTGCTGTCCGTCGGTGACGGTATCGCCCGCGTCTACGGGCTGGACAACGTCCAGGCCGGTGAAATGGTCGAGTTCGAGAACGGCACCCGCGGCATGGCGCTGAACCTCGAAACCGACAACGTCGGCATCGTGATTTTCGGCGCCGACCGCGAGATCAAGGAAGGCCAGACCGTCAAGCGCACCCGCGCCATCGTGGATACGCCGGTCGGCAAGGGCTTGCTCGGCCGCGTCGTCGATGCGCTGGGCAACCCGATCGACGGCAAGGGCCCGATCAAGTCTGACAAGCGCATGCGCGTCGACGTCAAGGCGCCCGGCATCATTCCGCGCAAGTCGGTGAACGAGCCGATGGCGACGGGCTTGAAGGCCATCGACGCCCTGATCCCGATCGGCCGCGGCCAGCGCGAGCTGATCATCGGCGACCGCCAGACCGGCAAGACCGCGATCGCGCTCGACACCATCCTGAACCAGAAGCCGCTCAACGCGCAGCCGGACGAGAACATCAAGCTGTATTGCGTCTATGTCGCGATCGGCCAGAAGCGCTCCACCGTCGCGCAGTTCGTCAAGGTGCTGGAAGAGCAGGGCGCGCTCGAATACTCGATCATCGTCGCTGCCACCGCGTCCGACCCGGCGCCGATGCAGTATATCGCCCCGTTCACCGGCTGCACCATGGGCGAATACTTCCGCGACAACGGCATGCACGCCGTCATCATCTATGACGACTTGTCCAAGCAGGCCGTCGCCTATCGCCAGATGTCGCTGCTGCTGCGCCGCCCGCCGGGCCGCGAAGCCTATCCGGGCGACGTGTTCTATCTTCACTCGCGCCTGCTCGAGCGCGCCGCGAAGCTGAACAAGGACCAGGGCTCCGGCTCGCTGACCGCGTTGCCGGTCATCGAAACCCAGGCCAACGACGTGTCGGCTTACATTCCGACCAACGTCATCTCCATCACCGATGGCCAGATCTTCCTGGAAACCGATCTGTTCTTCCAGGGCATCCGTCCCGCGGTGAACGTCGGCCTGTCGGTGTCGCGCGTCGGCTCTTCGGCGCAGACCAAGGCGATGAAGAAGGTCGCCGGCAAGATCAAGGGCGAGCTGGCGCAGTACCGCGAAATGGCGGCGTTCGCGCAGTTCGGAAGCGACCTCGACGCCTCGACCCAGCGCCTGCTCAATCGCGGCTCGCGCCTGACCGAACTTCTCAAGCAGCCGCAGTTCTCGCCGCTGAAAATGGAAGAGCAGGTCTGCGTGATCTGGTCGGGCACCAACGGCTACCTCGATCCGCTGCCGCTCAACAAAATACGCGCGTTCGAGGATGGCCTGCTGTCGCTGCTGCGCGGCAAGAATACCGATCTGCTCAACTCCATCCGCGACAGCCGCGACCTCAGCGACGACAATGCCGCCAAGCTGAAATCGGTCGTCGAAGGCTTTGCGAAGTCATTCACGTAAATCCGTCATGGCCGGGGCAAGCCCGGGCATGACGCAAGAGGGGTTTGCGGCCGTGTCGCACGGCAGGCCGCCAGGGTGAACGAAGAATGGCTTCACTGAAAGACATGCGGGTCCGCATCGCCTCGACCAAGGCGACGCAGAAGATCACCAAGGCGATGCAGATGGTGGCGGCCTCCAAGTTGCGCCGCGCGCAGGTCGCCGCCGAGGCGGCGCGACCCTATGCCACCAAGATGGATGCGGTCATCTCCAACATCGCGGCTGCTGCGGCGCGTTCGCCCGGCGCACCGAGGCTTCTGGTTGGCACCGGCCGGGACCAGGTTCATCTGCTTCTGGTGTGTACCGGGGAGCGCGGCCTTTGCGGTGCTTTCAATTCCGCAATCGTGCGGCTCGCCCGCGAGCGCGCCCAGGCGCTGATGGCGCAGGGCAAGGAAGTCAAGTTCTTCTGCGTCGGCCGCAAGGGTTACGAGCAACTGCGCCGCACCTACGAGAAGCAGATCATCGAGCATGTCGATCTGCGCGGCGTGCGCCAGCTCGGCTTCCTCAACGCCGAGGAAATCTCCAAGAAGGTGCTGGCCCGCTTCGATGCCGGCGAATTCGATGTCTGCACGCTGATCTATTCGACATTCAAGTCGGTAATCGCGCAGATCCCGACCACGCAGCAGATCATTCCGCTGATCGTGGAAGAAGGGGCCGGCGACGGGTCGACGGCCGCCTACGAATACGAGCCGGAGGAAGACGAGATCATGACGCGGTTGCTGCCGCGCAATCTTGCAATCCAGATTTTCCGCGCGCTTCTGGAAAACAACGCCTCGTTCTACGGGTCGCAGATGAGCGCGATGGACAACGCCACCCGCAACGCAGGCGACATGATCCGCAAGCAGACGCTGGTCTACAACCGCACGCGTCAGGCCCAGATCACCAAGGAACTGATCGAAATCATCTCCGGTGCAGAAGCCATCTGACCGGGGAACCATCACTATCCCGGTCGAGATGACCGTGGTCTCAAATTCGGATCGAAGGAGACAGTCAATGGCTACACCAGCCAACCAGAACGGTCGCGTTACCCAGGTTATGGGCGCCGTCGTCGACGTGCAGTTCGAGGGCCACCTGCCGGCGATTCTCAATTCGCTGGAGACCAAGAACGGTGGCAACCGGCTTGTGCTGGAGGTTGCCCAGCATCTCGGCGAATTGACCGTCCGCACCATCGCGATGGACGTCACCGAAGGTCTGGTCCGCGGCCAGGAAGTCACCGACACCGGTCAGCCGATCATGGTGCCGGTCGGTGTGGGCACGCTCGGGCGCATCATCAACGTGATCGGCGAGCCGATCGATGAAGCCGGTCCCGTGGAGGCCGAGGGCATGCGCCCGATCCATGCGGACGCGCCGACCTACATCGATCAGGCGACCGAAGGGGAAATCCTCGTCACCGGCATCAAGGTCGTCGACCTGCTCGCGCCTTACGCCAAGGGCGGCAAGGTCGGCCTGTTCGGCGGCGCCGGCGTCGGCAAGACCGTGCTGATTCAGGAGCTGATCAACAACGTCGCCAAGGCGCATGGCGGTTACTCCGTGTTCGCCGGCGTCGGCGAGCGTACCCGCGAAGGCAACGACCTCTATCACGAATTCATCGAGTCCAAGGTCAATGCCGATCCGCATAATCCCGATCCGAATGTGAAGTCGAAATGCGCGCTGGTGTTCGGCCAGATGAACGAGCCGCCGGGCGCGCGTGCCCGCGTCGGCCTGACCGGTCTTACGGTTGCCGAGCATTTCCGCGACCAGGGCCAGGACGTGCTGTTCTTCATCGACAACATCTTCCGTTTCACGCAAGCAGGTTCCGAAGTGTCGGCGCTGCTCGGCCGCATTCCGAGCGCCGTGGGTTACCAGCCGACGCTCGCCACCGACATGGGCGCGCTGCAGGAGCGCATCACCACGACGCATAAGGGTTCGATCACCTCGGTGCAGGCGATCTACGTGCCGGCGGACGACTTGACCGACCCGGCGCCGGCGACCTCGTTCGCCCATCTGGACGCCACCACGGTGCTGTCGCGCGCGATCTCCGAAAAGGGCATCTATCCGGCGGTCGACCCGCTCGACTCCACCTCGCGCATGCTCTCCCCGCTCGTCGTCGGCGAGGAGCATTATCAGACCGCGCGCATGGTCCAGCAGGTGCTGCAGCGCTACAAGTCGCTGCAGGACATCATCGCCATTCTCGGCATGGACGAGCTCTCCGAAGAGGACAAGATTGCCGTGGCGCGCGCCCGCAAGATCGAGCGCTTCCTGTCGCAGCCGTTCCATGTCGCCGAAGTCTTCACCGGCTCGCCCGGCAAGTTCGTCGATCTCGCCGACACCATCAAGGGCTTCCGCGGCCTGTGCGAAGGCAAGTATGACAACCTGCCGGAGCAGGCCTTCTACATGGTCGGGACCATCGAAGAGGCGGTCGAGAAGGGCAAGAAGCTCGCCGCCGAAGCAGCCTAAGGGCGAATGGCGATTGGGGAGTAGCCAATAGCGCGTGCTGCCCGCCATCTTCGCCACTCGCTATTCGCTATTCGCTACTCGCAGGTTGCTAAACCATGGCCACCTTCCACTTCGATCTCGTCTCTCCTGAAAAACTCGCCTTCTCCGGCGAGGTCGACCAGGTCGACGTTCCCGGCTTCGAAGGCGATTTCGGCGTGCTCGCCGGCCACGCACCGATCGTGGCGGCGATGCGGCCGGGCATCCTGACGGTGCACACCGGCGAGGAGAAGCAGAAGATCATCGTGCTCGGCGGCCTTGCCGAAATGTCGGAAAAGGGCCTCACCATTCTCGCCGACGTCGCGCAGTCTCTGGAAGAGCTCGACCGCGCCATGCTTGCGGAAGCGATCGCCGAGATGGAAGCGAAACTCGCCGAGAAGGAAGGCAACGAGCTCGATCTCGCGCTGTACCGGCTCGATCAGTACAGGAACGTGCAACAGCAGGTCTCCTCGACCGCGATGCATTGATCGGCGCAGGCCGTATCCGCTTGAAAAACCGAGTAGGTTCAACGTCCGCCACATGGTGACGGACGCCTGAACCCGGTTGCGCCAAACGTTGCGAAACGGCATTCTGTGGCGGCATTTTGTTGTGCGGAACTGCCTTTCATGAAGCGGAAGATCGCGGCGATTTTTGCGGCCGATGTTGCCGGCTACAGCCGACTGGTCGCCGAGGACGAAGAGGAGACGCTGCGGCGCCTGGTCTCCTATCGTCACGTGATAGACGACTTCATCGCCAAATGCGGCGGCCGCATTTTCAACACCGCCGGTGATGCCGTGCTCGCCGAATTCCCGAGCGCGGTTGAGGCGGTGCGCTGCGCGATCGACATCCAGGAAAGCTTGCGGACCCGCAACATGGCCTATCCGCCGAGCCGGCAGATGGCGCTGCGCATCGGCATCACCATTGGCGACGTGGTGGAGCGCGACGGCGACCTGCTCGGCGACGGCGTCAACATTGCAGCACGCCTGGAGGCCCTCGCCGAGGTCGGCGGCATCTGCGTATCGCGCGCGGTGCACGAACAGGTCGCCAACAAGTTGTCGGTGCAGTTCGCCGATATCGGCGAGCAGGAGGTCAAGAACATCCCCAACCCCGTACACGCCTACATGGTGGCGATGCGGCGGGCGGACGGGACCTACGCCAAGCCGCAAGTGAAGAAACCCGCGCGGCCGCAACCACCGCCGAACTGGATGTGGCCGGCAGCAGTGACGGTGGTGTGTCTTGCTGCGATCGGCGTCGGCGGTTTTCTCTATCTCACCAAGCTGGAGATGATGCCGGCCGCGAAGGGACCGTCCACCGCCAGCAGCACGACAGAGCCGGCGGCGTTACCGCAACCGTCGCCGGCGCCAACGCTGACGGTAGCGGCGCCGCCTTCACCTGTGACGCCGCCCCCACCGGGGAAATCCGTGACCGCCACGCCGGCGTCTCCGCCGGCGAAAGCTGCGGCGGCGCCACAGCCCTCATCGCCGCCCCCAATCGCATCGAACGAAAGATTTGTCCCCGACGCGATGCCCTTTGTCAGCTCGCGCACGCGAACGGCGCTCGCCAGCGAATATCTGCCAGCCCCCGATGCCAAGGCGCTCGCCACCACCATCAACGGCATCAATGCGTTCGTGGTCGGCCAGCCGACGGAAGACGCAGCAAAGAGTGCCGCGCTCGAGCAGTGTCAGAAGCGCGTGGAACAAGCCAAGGTGTCGCGCAAATGCGAGATCTACGCCGTCGGCAATACCGTGGTTTATTCGCATGGCAAGCCGCCGGTTCCGCCGCTGCCGTGGATCAGGCACGATCCTTCGATCGAGCGGCCATTTGTCGCCGACGAAATGCCGCTGATCGGCGATCGGGCCAAGACGCGGCTCGAGAACGATTACACGCCTGCGCGCAAGACCAAGGTGATCGCGCTCGGTCCGGGCGGGCAGTTCTTCTTCTCGGCCGGCGTTGATTCCGTGGAGGATGCGGCGCGGCGAAATCTCGAATTGTGCGGCGCGGTTGCCGGCGTGCCCTGCATGGTCGTCGCGCTTGACGACGCTTTCGTGGTGGCGGTGCCGAGGACCATGAAGGTCACCGGCTTCTTCCGGCCGGGCGATGCCCGCATGATATCGGCCGACACGCGTGACGAGGTATTTCGCAAGCTCGGCGAAGCGCAGGGCGGCTGGAGCGCGATTGCGGTCGGCGCTGCGGGACGACCGGGCCTGTCGCTGAAGGCCGTCAACGAGCAGAGCGCGGTCAACGAGGCGCTGGGCAATTGCGTGAAATCCGACAGCGATTGCCACGTCGTCGCGATTGGCCCGTTCGCGGTCGGGCCGAACTAGGACGTCTGCGCACGACTGCGGACATCCGCTCTTGAGGGTAGAGCAGACTTCCTCTCATCGTCCGCCAATGCCGGCTTATGACCTAAAGCGGACATTGGGCCTATCTTGGCCATCGCAACATCAACACACAGTTCGCTATCAGATTTCGGAAACTTTTGGTGTTGGCGGCTCGCACCAAGATATTTCAGAAAAAGTTCAATGGCGCTCGATCTGACCGTAATCAGGTAACGCGCTTGATGGCGGTGTTCGTGAGAAGGGGCGTGTTGGTCGGCACCCGCCTCGATCGACGCGAATTTCTGTTCGTCAAGGCCATGGTTGCGTTACCGGCGCGGCAATCCCTCGACATTTTCGACGATGCACAACATGGAGCCGTCCTTGATCTAGATCAAGGATACCTTGTGCGAAAATCAAAGCGCGCTTCATCTCTGCTCGCATCCCGATTTATTTAGGCTCTTTTCTCTCTCATTCTTCCTTTCCGTTTTCATTTTCATTTGGGCCGGTCGCTTAGGCTGGGATCCGATGCGCAACGACGACCCGGGTAACGAGGGTGCCAGATGGAAACATTGGCAGGTCGTTTTCAGCAACTGCTAAAGGTCGCGTGGGAGTGCGAGTATGAAGGCGGGCACTTTGACGCTCAGCCGAACTGCACCCGGTGTCATTTCCACCTTCGATGCACGCGACTATTCGTTCATCGATTTTCTGCCCATTGAGTATCAATGGACGGCTTTGGTCCAGGTCGGCTTCACGCTCAGGATTGTCTTCAAAGACGGCTCGGTTATCGAGCTCCTGAATTTTTACGCCAACAGTCTTACTGGCGACGCTGCCAACGGCGGCGACCACACCGGCACGCTGGCAGATGCACTGGGCGACTTTCTGGTCCGGATCTCCGCCACACAGCTGATGTCATCGAAGGAGTTTGCCCGCACGCATGGGGTTACAAAAACCAGCGGCTACGTGGCCGTCCCCGCATTTGAAGGACATGACGGTGATCAAGCGGCCGGCGGCTTGACCGCACAAAACGCGCCGGACGTCGTTCGGTTGACCTTCCCGCCGCCGCCGTCGGCGCCGGGTGTCGAATTTCCGCCGCCGCCGATGCCGCCACCATTGCTCCTGCCGCCGCCGGTGACGCTCCCTCCGAGCAACACTACGGTGATCACGGGCGCCACGGCCGGTGTGACGATCGAGGCGGGCGGCACCGCCAACGCCACCCCGGGTGTGCCGGTTGTCAGCGGCGATCTTGATGCCACCAATGTCGACGGCCCGGCAGATGGCTGGAATGCGGTCGGGGCGCCGACGCCGAGTACCCACGGCTACGGCACCTTCGTGATGACCGCCGCCGGCGTGTGGACCTACACACTCAATAATGCCAACGCCGCGGTAGACGGGCTTGCCGTCGGCGGCACGCTCAATGATGCCTTCACGGTCACTGCCGTCGACGGCACTTCGCAGGTCGTCTCCATCACCATCACCGGCGTCAACGATGCGCCGCTGGTGACCGGAGCGGTGGACAGCGGCGAGGTGACGGAGGGTCCATTGCCGGTGATGACGACGACGGGCACGATCGACTTCGGCGACGTCGACTTGATCGATGCCCACGTCACGTCGGTGACGCCCGGGGGCAGCGGCTACCTCGGAGCCTTGGTCGCCGATGTCACGAACGCCTCAAGCGGCGATGGCAGCGGGCACGTGCGTTGGGTGTTCCTGGCCAACAACCAGCTTCGGCAGGCGCTGCAAGACGGCCAGCAGCTGATGCAAACCTACATCGTCGAGATCGACGACGGCCACGGCGGGACTGTGTCCCAGCTGGTGACGATCACCATCACCGGGACCAACGACGCCGCCGTAATTACCGGCGACACGGCGGGGAGTGTCATTGAGGCCGGCGGCGTGGCCAACGTTATCCCGGGTGTGCCGGTTGTCAGCGGCGATCTTGATGCCGCGGATGTCGACGACCCAGACGACGTCTGGGAGGCGGTTGGCTCTCCGGCCGCAAGCGTCAGCGGTTACGGCAGCTACACGATGACCGCTACCGGGGCATGGACCTACACGCTGGACAACAATAACACCACCGTGCAAGCGCTCAACGCCGACGTCTCGCTGATAGACAGCTTCATGGCGCTGACCACGGACGGTACCTCGCAGCTCGTCACCATCACCATCACCGGCGCCAACGATGCGGCTGAGATTACCGGCGACGTGTCGGGTGCGGTGACCGAGGACGGCGTCCAGACCGCGTCCGGCAATCTCGATGTGGCCGACGAGGACAGCGGCGAGAACCAGCTGCAGCCGATCGCAGCCGGAACCGCCGGCAGCAACGGCTACGGTACCTTCGAGGTGTTGGCCGACGGCGCCTGGACCTACACGCTCGACAATGCCGATCCTGCCGTGCAGGCGCTGCCGGCCGGGCAGACGCTGCAGGACACCATCACGGTGACGTCGGCAGACGGTACCGACACGCAACTGATCACCATCACCATCACCGGCGCCAACGGGCCGGCGGTCATCACCGGCGACGTGTCGGGTGCGGTGACCGAGGACGGCGTCCAGACCGCGTCCGGCAATCTCGATGTGGCCGACGAGGACAGCGGCGAGAACCAGCTGCAGCCGATCGCGGCCGGAACCGCCGGCAGCAACGGCTACGGCACCTTCGAGGTGTTGGCCGACGGCGCCTGGACCTACACGCTCGACAATGCCGATCCTGCCGTGCAGGCGCTGCCGGCCGGGCAGACGCTGCAGGACACCATCACGGTGACGTCGGCAGGACGGCACCGACACGCAACTGATCACCATCACCATCACCGGCGCCAACGGGCTGGCGGTCATCACCGGCGACGTGTCGGGTGCGGTGACCGAGGACGGCGTCCAGACCGCGTCCGGCAATCTCGATGTGGCCGACGAGGACAGCGGCGAGAACCAGCTGCAGCCGATCGCGACCGGCACCGCCGGCAGCAACGGCTACGGCACCTTCGAGGTGTTGGCCGACGGCGCCTGGACCTACACGCTCGACAATGCCGATCCCGCCGTGCAGGCGCTGCCGGCCGGGCAGACGCTGCAGGACACCATCACGGTGACCTCGGCAGGACGGCACCGACACGCAAGCTGATCACCATCACCATCACCGGCGCCAACGGGCTGGCGGTCATCACCGGCGACGTGTCAGGTGCGGTGACCGAGGACGGCGTCCAGACCGCGTCCGGCAATCTCGATGTGGCCGACGAGGACAGCGGCGAGAACCAGCTGCAGCCGATCGTGACCGGCACCGCCGGCAGCAACGGCTACGGCACCTTCGAGGTGTTGGCCGACGGCGCCTGGACCTACACGCTCGACAACACCGATCCCGCCGTGCAGGCGCTGCCGGCCGGGCAGACGCTGCAGGACACCATCACGGTGACGTCGGCAGGACGGTACCGACACGCAAGCTGATCACCATCACCATCACCGGCGCCAACGATGCGGCTGAGATCAGCGGCGACAGCAACGGTGCTGTGATCGAGGCCGGTGGCATCGACAACACTCAGTCGGGGTCTCTGACCACCGCTGGCGACCTTACCGCCACCGATGTCGACAACACGCCGGACGAATGGACCGAGGTGCTGCTGCAGACCCCCAGCACCAACGGCTACGGCACCTTCCAGCTCCAGCACAACGGCGTGTGGCTTTATACGCTCGACAACACCAACGCCGCGGTGGAGGCGCTCCATGAAGCCGACGTCCTGACCGACAGCTTCACGGCAACGACCGTGGACGGCACCCCGCAGCTCGTCACCATCGCCATTGTCGGCGCCAACGATGCGCCGGTCGCGCGCGCCGACTTCGCCAATCTGATATTTCATGTCGTCGTCGGCCATAGTTCCGATGGCACGGAGTTTGTTGGCCCCTCATCCGTGTTAACGAACGACATTGACGTCGATGCCGACGAGACGGCGCTGCTGCGCGTGACCCAGGTGAACGGCGTTACGGTCGATCAGACCGACGGCATCGAGACGGCAGTTGTCGGTGTCTATGGCACGCTGTTCATCGAAGCCGATGGAAACTTTCGATACGTCCTCGACAACGCCGACCCGGATACGGTCGCGCTGCTCGCCGGTCAGGTCGTCACGGAACGCTTTGACTATACAGCCGCAAACGGCGCGGGGATCCTCAACCAGGGCTCCGCTCCACTGCTGATCGAAATCGGCAATCCCGGGCCGGAGCCACCGGTCATCCTCAACAACCCGGCGCCGTATTATGCGTTCTCCCTCGACAGCATGGTTCCAAACGCCATCCTCGCCGACCTCTCCGACATCATTTCGGGGGGAGCTCAACCACTCACCTATTCGCTCACGTACTTTTCCCCAACCAGCCCGCTCGACTGGTCGTGGCTCGATCAGTCCGCGATCCCCATCCTGTCCGCCGACCCGGCGGCGATCACCGATGGCCTGGCCGGGACGTACACGGCCCTGGTATTCGCGGCAGGCGAGGTATCGGGTGTTGCATTCACGCTGCTCGGCGATGACGCCCTGCAATTTGATGTCACGGTCGATACCGAGCTGGAGCGCGCCGCGACAAACCGTTCAACCGGCGATCTCGTCATCCTCAACGACGATATTGCCGGCAAGGTTAGTGCCGGCGGCGGCGCCGATGTGATCTGGGTACAACCCGGCACCGGCAGTCACCAGATTGACGGTGGCTCCGGCGACGACGCGATTTACGGCAATGCCGGGGCCGACCGGCTCGACGGCGGAATCGGGAACGACTTCCTGTCCGGCGCCGAAGGCAACGATATTCTGAACGGCGCCGGCGGCGATGACGTCATCCTGGGCGGCGAAGGCGATGACGAGCTCGACGGCGGTGGCGGTACCGACGTATTGATGGGTGGAGCGGGGAACGACGTGTTGATCGGCGCCGGCGACGCCGATGTGCTGCTCGGTGACGACGGCGACGATACGCTTGACGGCGGCGCGAACGCGGATCAGCTGCTTGGCGGGGCAGGAAACGACGAGCTGACCGGCGGGGCCGATAACGACATTATTGGCGGCGGCGAAGGCAACGACAGGCTCGAGGGAGATAGCGGTGCGGATCAATTCGTCATCGCCGAGGCTGGTCCGGCAGACGTCGACACCATTTCGGACTATCGCTTTGGCCAAGACGACTTCATCGACCTTTCGGGCTTGCTGGATGCGAATTTCGAACTGACCAGCAGCGTCGCAGACTTTGTCCGCGTCGTCCAAATAGGGCGAAGTGTCAGTCTGCAGGTCGACGTGGACGGCACCGCCGGCGTGACGAGCTGGACGGAAGTGGCAATCCTCGAAAATTACGACATGTCGGATCAGGTCGATGTCTTTTTCGCGGGCAGGCACTTCATTCTTCCGGCCAGTGTGGTCACCGGCGATGTGACAGGCGCGGCGGTGGAGGCCGGCGGGGTAGCCAATGCCGATCCCCGGCACACCGGTGGCAACCGGCGATCTCTTGGCCGACGACGTCGACGGCCCGGACGACAGCTGGCAAGCGGTCTTCACGCCGACGCCGAGTGGCAACGGATACGGCACCTTCGTGATGACCGCCGCCGGCGTGTGGACCTACACCCTCGACAATCGCCATCCCGACATCCAGGCGCTGAACGCCGGCGGCGCCACGCTGACCGACAGCTTCACGGTGCTGACCGAGCATGGCACGCCTCAGACGGTCACAGTCAACATCACCGGCGCCAACGACGCGCCGGTGGCGGTGGCGGATGACAACAACGGCGATCTCGTGCAGCGGACCGTCGGCGGGCCCGGCGATCTGCTGGCGACCGGCAACGTGCTGTTGAACGACATCGACGTCGATGCAGGCGACACCATGACGGTGACCGAAGTTGACGGCTCGGCCGCCAATGTCGGCCAGGCACTCGTCGGCAGCTATGGCACGATGACCCTGACGGCCGACGGCGTCTGGGCCTATACCCTGAACGAAGCCGATCCCGATACGCTGGCGCTGGCGCCGAACCAGACCGCGGTTGATACGTTCAGCTACACGATGAGCGACGCCAACGGCGCCACGTCGTCGACCACCCTCAATATCACTGTCACGGGCGGCGACGACCCGCCCTACATCAACACCACCAGCCTCCATCCGTTCACCACGCCGCAGGCTGGAGATCTCATATTCATCAATGGCTTCAGCTTTCAGGACATCGATTCCGTCGGCGACGTGACGGTTACGATCGCATCCGACAATCCCGCGAACATCCTGCAGGCGAGCTCCGGCGGCGGGGTAACCGTCGGCGGCGGGGGGACCAGCTCAATTACGCTGACCGGGGCGATCGCGGCCATCAACGCCTTTGTCAGCGGCAACAATATTCTTTGGCCCTCCGACGATTTCGTTCACAGCTTCACGTTGACGATCGATGACAATGGCCCCTGGCTGGCGGGATGGAGGCGTCGACATCCGTGTTGTTCGTCCGCGTCCCGCCCAACTTCAGCGGCTTCGGCGATAACCCCAGCCTCGCGGGCTGGAACCTCAACGAAACCAACATCAACCTTGGTGGAGGCAATGAACTTGGTCGTGACCGCATGGAGCCACGGTCCGGACCCCACCGACATTCAATACGACGGCGGCTCCGGCTTCGACACCATCACGCTGGTCTTCAGTCCGCAGCAGCTCGAAGCGATCCTCAGTAACGCCACCGACCGTGGCGTGTTGCAGAACTATCTCGACGGCGATGTCGCGGGTCCGTTCGGTGACAATACCCTGTCTCTGGGCGCCACCAGCTGGAACGCCACGGCGACAAATTTCGAGGACGTTTCGCTTGCGCTTGCCACCGGCGCCAGCGGGTTCGTCAAATTTTCTTCCATCGGCGAGGACCTTCCCGATTTTGACGCGACCCCGGACATCTCTGACGACACCACCATAGGGACGGCCGGGGACGACACCATCTCGGGTCTCGCAGGCAACGACATCCTGGTCGGCGGCGCCGGGAACGACAATTTGAGCGGTGATGCTGGCGCCGACATGCTGCTCGGCGGCTCAGGTAACGACACGCTTCAAGGCGCTGCAAACGACATCCTGGCGGGCGGCACCGGCGCTGACATGTTTATCTTCACCGAAACCGCGCCCGCGAACAGTGCCAGCATCGTCGACTACAGCTTTGTCGACGGAGATACGATCGATCTGTCGGCGCTGCTCGATGCGGGCTTCGTCACGGGCCAGCCGGTTTCCAGCTTCGTCCGGGCGCTGCAAACCGGTTCGAGCATCACCCTGCAGGTCGATATCGACGGTGGCGGTGACGGCTTCGTCGATGTGGCTACGCTGACGGGCTACGGCACCAGCAGCGCCGATCTTCTCAGAGTCAGGTTCGAGGGAGCGGACCACACACTGCTGGTCTAGGCGATCCGACCAACAATGCCACAGGCAGGAAGCTGAGGCGGTCGCTCCAATTCGCGGAAAACCTCTTGATTACCCTTCAGCAAGAACAGGTGGCCGCAGAATGCAAGCGCTGGCCGCCGCGACCCGCCCGGCCGCCGATCGCCGACCTTCGTAAGGCAGGACTTCCGGAGTGACGGGCGATGGGCTCCGCGACTTCCGCTTGTGGCACAAAGCGGACCTACGGGACCGGCTCGGCGATGTCTGCTGCTGAGGTAAAGCGGACATGATCAGGAAAACTTCGCAAACACCTGCGCCACCGTGCGATAGACCTCGCGACGGAACGGCACCACGAGATCGGCGACGCGGTCGAGCCGCTCCCAGCGCCAGCTGTCGAATTCGGCGGGCTGATCGTTGCGCGGCGTCAGCGGATCGATCTCGCGCTCGTCGCCGGTGAAGCGCAGCGCGAACCACTTTTGCCGCTGGCCGCGGAATTTGGCCAGGCGATGGCTGGCCGGTCCGTCATAGGGCGGGAATTCGTAAGTCATCCAGTCGGTCTCGGCGAGATAGCTGGCGGACACCGCACCGGTCTCTTCCCAGAGCTCGCGCATCACGGCCGCGTGCGGGTCTTCCTCCGCGTCGATGCCGCCTTGCGGCATCTGCCACTCCAGCCCCGGCAGGATGATCTCGGGTCCGTCATCCCGGAAGCGCCGGCCGATCAGCACGCGGCCTTGCGCGTTGAACAGCGCGATGCCGACATTGGGGCGATAGGGTTTTTCGGAGGACATGCTCTCTCGAAGCGACTGAAGCGGTACTACTTGCCCGCGAGCTTGGCGAACTCTTTCACCACGCGCTCATAGACCGGGCGCTTGAACGGCACGATCAATTCCGGCAGGTTCTTCATCGGCTCCCAGCGCCAGGTGATGAATTCCGCCTTGTGGCCGCCGCCGGGCTTGGCGACGTTGATCTCGGCGTCCTTGCCGGTGAAGCGCGCCGCGAACCATTTCTGCCGCTGGCCGCGATAGCGTCCCTTCCAGGCGCGCCCGGCCACGGTGCGCGGAATGTCGTAGATCAGCCAGTCCGGGACCTCGCCGAGCTTCTCGACCGAGCGGACGCTGGTCTCCTCATAGAGTTCGCGCTTGGCGGCCGCCCAGGTGTCCTCGCCGGGATCGACGCCGCCCTGCGGCATCTGCCAGACATGGGAATCGTCGACATGCTCGACGCCGCCGGCGCGACGGCCGATGAACACGAGCCCGGCCGCGTTGAGCAGCATCATGCCGACACAGGTCCGGTAGGGCAGGTCTTCGTAGCGCGCCATTCCGTCACGGCTCCATACAATCAGACGGGCGCCGCCTCGGGCGTTTGCGCGCGTGCCAACCGAGTTGTTTCTAGCCCGATTTTGATTTCAGCATCGCGGTTGTCAATGGCACCAGCATGATGCCGCGCCCGTCCAGCGCCTTGCTCCAGGCGGCGATCCGGTCGATCGAGATCGGCAGCGCCGAGGCGATCCCGACCGCCACGCCGCGCTCCCGCGCGATGGTTTCGAGCTTGGTCAGCGCGCGGTCGATCTCGACCGCGGTCGGCAACGCATCGACGGTCAGGTCCGCCTTGGCGAACGGCATGGCCTGTCCCGCCGCCAGCGACGGCGCCACGCTGCGCGGCGCCGATCCGTCGTCGAGATAGCCGAGCCCGCGCTTGGCGGCTTCACGGATGATCGGCTGCATCACATTGTCGGAGACGACAAAGCGCGCGCCCATGAAATTGGCGATGCCGGCATAGCCCTGGAAGCGGCTGAGGTGCCAGTGCAGCCGGTCGAGATTTTGTTCGGCGCCGAGCGTCGAGAGCAGCGTTTGCGGCCCCGGATCGTTGTCGGGATAGTCGAACGGCTCCATCGGGACCTGCAGCAGGATCTCGTGGCGCTGCGCGCGCGCCCGTTCGGCAAGCTTGGTCGGGTCCGAGCCATAGGGCGTGAAGGCCAGCGTCACCGCCGGCGGCAGCTTCATGATGGCGTCAGCCGTCTTGGCGGCGCCCACGCCGAGCCCGCCGATCACGATCGCCACCACGGGCATTTTCGCCGCCTTCGCCCGGTCGGCCTCGGCCGCATAGACCGTGAACGGCTTCAATCCGTCGGCAATCATGGGGATCATGCCGTAGCGCGATTTCTCCAGCAGGCGCTGATCGATGCCGGCCATCGGCACGGCTGCCGCGTCGTTGTCGCCTTTGGCCGCCGCATCGCCACCGATCACGACAGCCTGGCTCTTGCCGCTCGAGCCATCGATGATCGTGACGGTCTTTTGCTCGGTGCCGGCGGCAGGCTGCTTGGCGGCGGCCCTGGTTTCGGCGCCCGGCGCGCCGGATGCGGCCGCGGGGCCTCCTGTGGCTGTTGCCGCAGCACGACCCGCGCCGTCGGCTCGCCGCCCAGCGGATTGTCGCTGAACAGGGCAAAGCCGGCGAAGGTCGCGAGGAACAGGCCAAGCAGCACGGCCAGACCCTGCATCGCCGTAAACGGCAGTCGGAACCGGCGCTTCCGGCGCACCGTTTCCTGTCCAAGCGGCGTGCTCAGATCGTCGGCCGTATCTTCCATCCAGTTCCCCGAATCACCGCCGGCGAAGATACCACGCCGAGGCCAAATCGCCGCGGTTCCGCCGGGTCAGGGCCGTCGTTGTGGCAACAGCATGGCCCCGGAAAAGTGGCCGGTTCTCCGCAAGGGCCATGCTCAAAGCGAGAAGAGCGTGAAACGAAAAGGGCGGCCCGAAGGCCGCCCTTTTTTGCGAGTTCCTGGTGAGGTCCTGAATGGAAGCTGGCTCAGTTCGCCGCCTTGGCCGGCGGCTTGTCGGTCGCCGACGGCGGCTGCGGTCGCGGTGGCCTTGATGCCATGCAGGAGGTCGACGGCTGTCTTCAGCGCCTTGTCGTCCTTGGCATCCGGCGGCACGTAGGATTGCGAGCCGGTCTTCTCGTCGCCGTCGTTCTTCAGATGGCCGCGCAGCGAGGCTTCGCCCTTGGTGTCGGTGCGCGCCTTCAGCTCGTCCGGCACGTCCTGCAGCACCTCGATGTCGGGCACGATGCCCTTGGCCTGGATCGACTTGCCCGACGGCGTGTAATAGCGCGCGGTGGTGAGCCGCAGCGCGCCGTTGCCGCTGCCGAGCGGGATGATGGTCTGCACCGAGCCCTTGCCGAACGAGCGCGTGCCGATCAGCGTCGCACGCTTGTGGTCCTGCAACGCACCGGCGACGATTTCGGATGCCGACGCCGAGCCGCCGTTGACGAGCACGATGATCGGCTTGCCCTTGGTGAGGTCGCCGGCATGCGCGGCGCGCCGCTGCGTCTCCTCGGCATTGCGGCCGCGGGTGGAAACGATCTCGCCGCGCTCGAGGAAGGCGTCGGACACCGTGACCGCTTCTTCAAGCAACCCGCCCGGGTTGTTGCTGAGGTCGATGATGAAGCCCTTCAGCTTGTCGCCGATCTGGTTGGAGAGATTGGTGATCTCGCGCTTGAGGCCTTCGGTGGTCTGCTCGTTGAAGGTGCTGATGCGGATGAAAGCGATGTCGTCGCTGCTCGACGCGGGCGCGCACCGAGCGGACGCGGATGTTGTCGCGCACCAGCGTGACGTCGATCGGATTGTCCTGTCCCTTGCGGATGATCTTCAGCCGGATCTTGGTGTTGACCGGACCGCGCATCTTCTCGACCGCCTGGTTCAGGGTCAGGCCCTGCACCGCTTCATCGTCGAGCTGGGTGATGATGTCGTTGGCGAGGATGCCGGCCTTGGACGCCGGCGTGTCGTCGATCGGCGAGACCACCTTGATCAGGCCGTCTTCCATGGTGACTTCGATGCCGAGTCCGCCGAACTCGCCGCGGGTCTGCACCTGCATGTCGCGGAAGCTCTTGGCGTCCATGTAGCTGGAATGCGGATCGAGGCCGGCCAGCATGCCTGATATCGCCGACTCCACCAGCTTGCTGTCGTCGGGCTTCTCGACATAGTCGCTGCGCACGCGCTCGAACACGTCGCCGAACAAATTGAGCTGGCGATAGGTGTCGGAGGTCGCGGCACGCGCGCTCGAACCCATCAGCACCGCCCGCGGCTGCGTGACGAAGAGGGTGAGAGCCGCGCCGGTCGCGGCGCTGAGGAGGATTACAGAAGTCTTGCGCATCATCCGCGAACCTTTTCGCCTTCATTTGCGGCCCACCATGGGCCTGGATCGATTGGAGTGCCGTCCTTACGGAACTCGACATAGAGCACGGGTTGGCTCGCTGTGGTTGCGAGAATCGAGGCCACCTGGGAGGTTTTTCCCATGGTCGCGACGGGCTCACCCGTAAGAACAAACTGGCCGATATTTACCGAAATGCGCTCCATCCCGGCGATCAGGACATGATACCCGCCCCCGGCATTGAGGATCAAGAGTTGACCGTAGCTGCGGAACGGGCCGGCATAAACAACCCAGCCGTCACACGGGGTTGTGACCTGTGCACCGGCCTTGGTTGCCAAAGAAATGCCTTTTTCTGCGCCACCGGCACCGTCAGAAGCGCCAAAATCGCGAATCTTGGCCCCATTAACCGGGATAGGCGAATAATCCCTTGGCGGAGGCAAAGGCGATCGCCGGGCTCTGCCGGGCGGGGTCCTTGTAGAGCCCCCGGACCAGGCTTGCCATTGGTAACGGCAGGGGTGCCCTGCAGGGTGGCCGTAGCGGCCGCTTTGGCGGCCGTTTTGAGGTCCTGCTCCATCTTGGCGATCAGGCCCTGCAGGCTGTCGACCTGCCTGGCCAGCGCCACCGCGCGGCGAGCCTTCGGCGTCCATGTCCTTTTCGACCGCGGCCTGCTGCCGCTGGCGCTCGTCGACCAGCGCGGCGAGCCGGATCTGATCGTCCTTCAGCCGGTCGCGATCGAGGGCGAGCTTGTCGCGCTCGGTGGCGATCTGCTTGCGCAGGGCGACGAGTTCACCGAGATCGGCGGTGAGCTTTTCCGCGCGTCCGCGCAGCTCCGGCACCACGGCGCCGAGCAGCATCGCCGTGCGCAGCGATTGCAGCGCGTCTTCGGGCCGCACCAAAAGCGCAGGCGGCGTGCGGCGTCCGGCGCGCTGCAGCGCTGCCAGGACCTCGACGACTTCGGATCGGCGCGAATCCAGCGACGCGCGGATCTGCGCCTCGCGGCCGTCAAGCGGACGCAGCCGCCCTTCGGCATCGCTGATGCGGGTTTCGACGGTGCGCACTTGCGTCGCGATGTCGATGAGCTGCTGGTTGAGCTTGCTGCGGTCCTGGCCGATCGCGGCGATGTCGGCCTTCAGTTTCTGCTGCAGGTCGGCGGCGCGCTTCTGCTCGTTGCGCGCGGCCTCGAGTTCCTGCTCGCGCTGCTTGATCGCGTCGGAAGACGTCGGCTTGCGGCGCCGGCGATTGCGCGATCGCAGGCAGCGCGGCAAGTCCGGTGGACAGCAGCACCAGCGAAAGCGGAATGACGGCGACTGAACGCTGGCCGCGACGCGCGGCGCTTTCGCTCTGCTGAATGTCCCGCGCTGGCTGCATTGCTTCCGTGTCGCGCCTCATGCGCGGTGATAGGGGTGGCCGGCCAGGATCGTGGCGGCCCGGTAAATCTGTTCCAGGAGCATTACGCGCACCATCTGGTGCGGCCAGGTCGCCGCGCCGAAGGCGACCACGGTCTTAGCTTTGCGCCGCAATTCAGGCGAAAGTCCGTCCGCGCCGCCGATGACGAAAATTACATCTCGCGCCTCGTCGCGGAAACGGCCCAAATGGGCGGCAAAACCGGCGCTGTCGATGCTCTTGCCGCGCTCGTCGAGCGCGATCAGCCCGTATTTTTCCGGGAAATGGACTGCAGATGGCAGCCGCCTCCTCGGCCATGCGCGTGGCGGCGTCGCGGGCGCGGCTTTCCGGGATTTCATGAATGTCGAGGCCGCGGAAGCCGAGCTTGCGGCCGATGTCGTCGAAGCGCTCGCGGTAGCGCTCGGCAAGCTCCCGTTCGGGACCCTGCTTCAGCCGGCCGACGGCGATGACGATGAGGCGCATAAGGGTCTGTTTTCCTGCGCACCTGTTGGTGCGCAGTACAAAGTACATGCGCGTCAGCCGATTCGCATCGGCTCCGGCCTGCTAGATCGCCTTCGCTGCCGCAGGGGTTCTGCGTCCACAACCGCTCGAGGTTGTAGAATTCGCGCACCTCCGGCCTGAATACGTGCACGATCACGTCACCGGAATCGATCAGCACCCAGTCGCAATTGGGCATGCCCTCGACATGGATGTTCTTGATGCCGGTTTCCTTCAGCGCTTTCGTGACATTTTCCGCGATCGCGCCGACGTGCCGGTTGACCCGGCCCGAGGTGACGATCATGTAGTCGGAAAATGCTGATTTGCCGCGAAGGTCGATGGTGACCGTTTCTTCCGCCTTCATATCGTCGAGGCGGGAGAGGATCATATTCAGCGTCTTGTCGGCGTCGCTTTGCGCCTTCAAGGCCGCAGCTTGGGTCGATGTTTTACGCGCGGTTTTGGAACCAGTGGTCTTTGAACCTTTGGGTAAAACCGACTTGGACAATACAGGTGTGGCCAGGGACCATTCCTTTCGCTGTATCGCAGACGGCCGAATCCTGAGGCCGCCTGCCAACCATACTATGCATGTGGGGTTAATGGTTTCAATATTCCAGTAACCACCGCACGACACTCACGAGTGTTGCCTATTTATCCGCCAGCTCCCGTCCGGGTTCCTAAGTCCGGTCGAGGATATGTTCAGTTTCAGTCCGGTGAGGAAGACCCAGGCGGGCGCGCGCTGATCCGGCAGGCTCGCCGCCTGATTCTCGGGCAACCGGTAGCGCGCCAACGCCAGCGCCGCTGGAGCGGCGAGCGCGCGAAAACTCTGCGGCGGGCGGTCGATCACGGCAATCGGCACCTCGGCGGCGATGCGCCGCCAATCCTTCCAGCGATGGAATTGCGCGAGGTTGTCGGCGCCCATGATCCAGACAAGGCGCACGCCGGAAACGCGGCGGCGCAAATGCATGATCGTGTCCACAGTGTAGCGGGTGCCGATGACAGCTTCGAGACAGCTGACATCGATGCGCGGATCGTCGGCCACGCGCCTGGCCGCATCCGCGCGCGCGGCAAGATCGCGTAGAGCAGCCCGTATCCTTCAGCGGATTGCCGGGGCTAAGCAGCCACCACACGCGGTCGAGCCTGAGCCGCTTCAGCGCGAACTGACTGATGGCGCGGTGCGCGGCATGCGGCGGATTGAAGGAGCCGCCGAGCAGCCCGATGCGCATCCCCTTGTTGTGCAGCGGAATGGCCTCGCCTGCGGCCGGCAACGCGACCCTCGGCTGGCTTCAACGAAATGCCCCCGAACGGCGCATCACGGCCGGGTCTGCCCGGTGCCGTGCACGCGATATTTGAAGCTCGTCAGTTGCTCGGCGCCGACCGGGCCGCGGGCGTGGAATTTGCCGGTGGCGATGCCGATCTCGGCGCCGAAGCCGAACTCGCCGCCATCGGCGAATTGCGTCGAGGCGTTGTGCAGCACGATCGCCGAGTCGACCTCGTTGAGGAATTTCTGCGCGACTTGCGCATTCTCGGTCACGATCGCGTCGGTGTGGCGCGAGCCGTGATTATGGATATGGGCGATCGCTTCATCGACGCCGCCGACGACACGCGCGGCGATGATGGCGTCGAGATATTCGGTGTCCCAGTCTTCGTCCGAGGCCGGTTTCACGCGCGCATCGATCTCCTGCACGGCGGCGTCGCCCCGCACTTCGCAACCGGCATCGATCAGCATGCTCACCAGCGGCTTCAGATTGGCCGCAGCAGCGGCGCGATCGACCAGCAGCGTCTCCGCCGCGCCGCAGACACCGGTGCGCCGCATCTTTGCGTTCAGCACGATCGATTTTGCCATCTCGGGATTGGCGGACGCATCGATATAGATGTGATTGACGCCTTCGAGATGCGCGAACACCGGCACGCGCGCTTCGGCTTCGACGCGCGCGACCAGGCTTTTTCCTCCGCGCGGCACGATGACGTCGATGCCGCCGTTCATGCCCGACAGCATCAGGCCCACGGCGGCGCGGTCGCGCGTCGGCACCAGCGTGATCGCGGCCTCCGGCAGGCCGGCCTCGCGCAGGCCCTGCGCCAGGCATTCATGGATGGCGCGGCAGGAGCGGAAACTGTCGGAGCCGCCGCGCAGGATCACGGCGTTGCCGGATTTCAGGCACAGCACGCCGGCGTCGGCCGCCACGTTCGGCCGGCTCTCAAAAATCACGCCGATCACGCCGAGCGGCACGCGTACGCGCTCGATCACCATGCCGTTCGGCCGCTGCCAGCTCTCGGTCACGGCACCAACGGGATCGGCGATGCCGCGCACGATGGCAACGCCATCGGCCATGGCCTCGACGCGCGCCGGCGTCAGCGCCAGGCGGTCGATGAAGGCCGTGGTCGCGCCACCCGCTTTCACTTCCGCGACGTCCTCGGCATTGGCCGCCAGAATCTGCGCCGCGTGGCCGCGGATCGCCCGCTCGATCGCCTCCAGCGCCTTGTTCTTCTGCTCCGGCGAAGCCAGCGCCAGCACCCGCGCAGCCGCACGGGCGCGGCTGACCAGTTCGGTCATCAAACCGGGCAGGTCGGCGGTGCCGTCAATGGCCTTCAGCGCGGTTGTCATGGAGGTCGGCCTTCAATTAAGGGCTTCTCCTAGCACGGAAATCGGGGTTTTGGCGAGGCGCGGAACCGGCATGGCAGGCCGGCGCGCGGCGGATTTTGCGAGGTCGGCCAATGGCCTACTTGCCCAGTTACTTGCCTGGCTACTTGGCCGGCACCGTACCGGCCGGGCCTACCACCAGATCGTCGCGGTGGATCATCTCGGCGCGTCCGCTGATGCCGAGGATCGTGGCGACATCCTTCGAGGAGCGGCCCTTGATCTTCTCGGCATCCTCGGCGTCGTAGGCGACAAGGCCGCGGCCGATTTCGTGCGTATCAGGGCCGCGCACCACGACGGCATCGCCGCGCGCGAACTGCCCGTCGACCCGGATCACGCCGGCCGGCAGCAGGCTTTTGCCGGCGCGCAGCGCAGTCACCGCGCCGGCATCGATGGTCAGCGTGCCCTTGGGCTCCAGCGAGCCCGCGATCCAGCGCTTGCGCGCCGTCACCGGATTTGCCGGCGTCAGGAACCAGGTGCAGCGCCCGCCATCGGCAATCGCCTGCAGGGGATGCTCGATCTTGCCCGACGCGATCAGCATATGCGTGCCCGCCGTGGTCGCGATCTTCGCCGCCTCGATCTTGGTGGTCATGCCGCCGCGCGACAGTTCGGATTCCGCCGCGCCCGCCATCGCCTCGATCTCCGAGGTGACGGATTCCACGACCGGGATCAGCTTTGCGTCGGGATTGGCGGCGGGCGGCGCGGTGTAGAGGCCGTCGATGTCGGAGAGCAGGATCAGAAGATCGGCGCTGGTCATGGTGGCGACGCGCGCGGCGAGGCGGTCATTGTCGCCGTAGCGGATTTCGTTGGTGGCGACCGTGTCGTTCTCGTTGATGATGGGCACCGCACGCCACTCCAGCAGCTTTGCGATGGTCGAGCGCGCGTTGAGATAGCGCCGCCGCTCCTCGGTGTCCTGCAGCGTCACGAGGATCTGCCCGGCGCCGATGCCGTGATCGCCCAATACCTCAGACCAGATGCGCGCCAGCGCGATCTGGCCCACGGCGGCCGCGCCCTGGCTCTCCTCGAGCTTGAGCTGCCCGCGCGGCAGTTTGAGGCGGGCGCGGCCGAGCGCAATCGAGCCGGAGGAGACCACCAGCACGTCGCGGCCCTCGCCATGCAGCTTGGCGATGTCGGCCGCGAGCGCCTTCAGCCACGCCGCGCGCACCTCGCCCTTGGCGGCGTCGATCAGCAGCGACGAGCCGACCTTGACGACGATACGGCGGAAATTTTTCAGCGCAGGACGTTTCATCAACGATCTTTTGCAGCAGGAGGCCCGCCCGCGCAAGCGGTCAGGGGCCGGGACGGCCCTTCGACGAGATGGCTATTTCGCCTGATCGTCCGGTCTGTTGTAATGCCGCCAAATTGCCGGGAGAGATGTCCATGGACCGTCGAAAATTGGACCGTCGAAAATTCATTGCCGGAAGCCTTGCCGTGTCGGTTGCGGCCAAGGCCGGACCTGCGCCGGCTCAATCGGGGCCGCTGACGCGGATCATCTTCCCGTTCGCGGCCGGCGGCAGCGGCGACATGCTGTGCCGGCTGATCGCGCAATATCTCGGCCCCATGCTCGACCGCAATTTCATCGTCGAGAATCGCACCGGAGGTGACGGGCTGATCGGGATCAAGTCGGTGAAGGGCGCAGCCCCCGACGGCGCCACGATCCTGGTGACGACGGGCCCGACCATGTATCTGCTGCCCATGGTGGAGACCGAGCCGAGCTTCAATACCGCCAGGGATTTCGTGCCGGTCTCGCAGCTCGCGCGCTTCGAATTCGTGGTTGCGGTAAGCCCGTCGATCGGCGTCACCGACTTCAAGCAGTTGGTGGCCTGGGTCAAGGCAAACCCGTCGAAGGCCAGCTACGGCGTGCCGTCCAGCGGGACCATTCCGCATTTCACCGGCTGGCAGCTCGAAAAAGTGCTTGGCCTTTCCATGACCCGCGTCGCCTATCGCGGCTCGGCGCCCATCATCAACGATCTCATTGGAGGCCATTTGCCGATCTGCGTGACCACGCTGTCGGACACCATCACACAGCACCGGGCCGACAAGATCCGCATTGTCGCAGTGAGCGGGCCTGCGCGCTCGCCGTTCCTGGCTGATGTACCGACCTTGAAGGAGGCGGGTGTCGATATCGTTGCGGACGGCTGGTACGGCATGTGGCTGCCGGCGGGCAGCCCGCCTGAGTTTGCCAAAAAGCTGAGCGCAGCGGTTGCCGAGGTGATGGCGAAGCCCGACGTCCAGGAGAAACTCAAGGCCGTCACGCTGATCCCGGTCGGCTCGTCGGCGGAGGGCCTGGGCAAGGCGCTCGCCGCCGACACCGCGTTCTGGCAGCCGATCGTGAAGGCGACCGGCTACAAGATCACGAACTAGGTCGGATCCTCAGCCCCGCATTGACAAAAAAATGGCCCCTCGTGAGGGGCCATTTTCGTTAGTCGAATTCGCTAGTCGGCGTCTGCGTTAGTCCCAGTAATGACGCCGGATAACGACACCACGGTCGCCATAATAGTCATGGTTGCGGTGATACCATCCGCGATGCAGGCCGCGGTCGTGGCCATAGAATCGCACGCTCGGGCCGCCATAGTAGCGGTCGCCGTAGTATCCGCGATCGCCCCCTACATAAACGCCGAACCCCTGGGCGCTAGCGACCGTAGGCGCACCAATGGCAACGGTTGCCAAAGCAGCCAATACGTAAGAGAGCTTCCTCATGGTTCCTTCTCCACTCGTAGTTACGTGGAGAAAACGCACGCCGCCCTGCTCTGTTGCAGGGAACAGCAAGAAACTTTCTTGAACAAACATTCACCATCGTTGCCAGAAGATGGCAGTGGGTTCCTGTTGACGCGTACCCGCCCCGGCAACGAAGTCCGGCCGCTCGCGCCGCAACGCCTGCCTTCAAGATCGCAACGAAATTCGCAATCAGGCCAGCTTCGAAGAAAAAGGCGGACAAGCCGCGATGGCAGCGGTGATGACGTCGCCGCGCATCTCATGGGAGAGACCAATGCACACAAGTCGGCCCGGACCGCGTGTCGCGGGAGGCGCTGGCTCGGTGGAAGATCGCAGGCCCATGACGTGAATGGCCGTCAGGTTCCCCTGCCGGTCACACACGATGCCTTTAGCCCGCAGCAGACCGAGCGCCGGATCAGCAAGTGCGCGCGCCAGCGCTTCCGGATCGCCGTTGCCAATGATTTCAAGGCTGATGGTCGCGAGCTTCGATTTGTCGTGGCCGGTCGCCAGGAAATGGCCGGGCTGTCGTCCGCCATGCCGCGTCAGGATCAGGTCGGGCGGCAGGCTCGCGTTCCGTGCCGGCAGCAAATGGGCCCTTGGCGCAATCTCGTTCAACCAGTCGCAGGCAGCGGAAACCTGCTCTTGTGTAACGAGGTCGATCTTGTTCAGGACGATGATGTCGCTGGATGCAAGTTGAGCGAGGACGGTGTCGCCCATATAGCGATCGCTGGGCGCGCTCCCTGACGGTCTCGGCATCGGCAAGGCCGATGATGCCGTTGAGGTCGAGATCGGGCAGCAGCCGCAGCGATTGCGCGATCGATGCGGGCAGCGCGACGCCGCTGGTTTCTATCAGCAGATGATCGATCAACCTGTCGCCGGCGCGCAACTCCATCAGGGCGCCGATCAAATCGCTGCCAAAGCTGCAACAGATACAGCCGCCGGAAATGCTGATGAGGTTGCCCTCGCGCGCCTCGATCAGGTCGGCATCGACAGGCAGTTCTCCGAAATCGTTGACGAGAACGGCAAGGCGGCGGCCATCGGCGCCGCGCAGCAGCGCGTTGACCAGCGTCGTCTTGCCGGCGCCTAGATAGCCGCTGATCAGAGTGACCGGCGTGCGGGACATCATATCGTGGCAGCAGGAAAGGCGCGGCCTGCCTGCACCGTGCCCCAGATGCGCACGTCTTTCAGGCGATCGCCGCCGATCTCGCTCGGGTCGTCCTCGAGCACGGCAAAGTCGGCGCGTTTGCCGCTTTCGATGGATCCGATCTCGCCGTCCAGGCCGAGCGTGTAGGCCGCGCCGAGCGTGATGGTACGCAGCGCATCCGCCACCGAAATGCGCTCTTCCGTTCCGAGCACGCGCCCGCTCGCAGTCTTGCGGTTGACCGCGCACCAGGCGGTGAAGAGCGGGCCGAGCGGTGTCACCGGCGCGTCGGAATGGATCGCCATCGGCACGCCAAGGCCAAGCGCAGTTGCGCAGGCGTTCATCCGCTCGGCCCGCTCGGGACCGACGGTCAGCGCGTAGTGCTGGTCGCCCCAGTAGAAATGATGGTTGGGAAACAAATTGACGCACATGCCGAGGATGCGCATGCGGCGGAATTGCGCCTGATTGGCGAGCTGGCAGTGTTGCAGGGTGAAGCGATGGTCGGGCGAGGGATGCTTGCGAAGGGCCAGCTCCAGCATATCGAGCACGAGTTCGGTCGCCTCATCCCCGTTGGTGTGGCAATGCACCTGGACGACCGGCGGCGAGCGACGCGCTCCAGAATTTCGCGCAGCTGCTCCGGCGCGATGTACCACAATCCGTTCGGCGCGCCGTTGTAATAGCCGGGCGCACGCAGTCGCGCGGAAAATCCCTGGATCGAGCCGTCGACGACGATCTTGATCTTGCCGAGGCGCAGGCGATCGGTCGCGAGCTTGCCGAGCTGCACGACGCGTTCGACGAGCTCGGCCGGGCCGATTTCACGCGCCACGCGCAGCGGCACGATCCGCGCCGGAAAATCTTCTTCGGCCGTGACGCGCAGCATCATGTCGACGGCCGGCTGCGGCAGCAGGTTGGCGAGATCTGCCGCCGTGGTGACGCCCGCGCGCACGCAGAGCCTGGCAAAGGCGCGCAGGCCCGGCTCGTCTGAGGAGAGCAGCCCGCGATCAAGTCCGACGTGAGGCCCCAGCGGCGTCATCGCCTCCGGCCCCTTTATCTCGCCCGCTGGAAGGCCTTGTTCGTCCAGCGGAATGCCGGGATGATCGACGCCGATACGCAGCAGGCCCGCCAGCTCCAGCGCCTTGCTGTTGACGTTCATGATGTGGCCGCTGGCATGCATGATCCCGATCGGACGTGTTGTGGACACGCGGTCGAGATCCCCGCGCGTCATGCGGCGGTTGTCGAAGTAGATGGGATCAAGCGCCCAGCCGGTCAGGGGCGTCGCCTGATCCGGGGAAATGTTCTGCTGCAGGCGGGTGATCACCTCCTCGATCGCCTTCGCCCCGCGCCAGACTTTTCCGTTCGGATCGGTACGATCGAAAAAGCCGCAATAGACGAAGCGCCACATCGCGCCTTCGGCGACATGGCTATGGCCTTCTACCAGCCCCGGCATCACCACCTTGTCGGCAAAGGTGCGGTCGAGCCGATGCTCGCCCCAGCCGGCGAGCTCCTGCAAGGAGCCGGCGCCGACGATGAGACCGTCGCGGACGGCAACATGGGTCGCAACCGGGCGCGCCGGATTCATGGTCAGGATCTTGCGGGCTTCGTAGATCGTGATCATACCTGGCTTTTCTTTCGCCTTGGGTCCGCGCAAAATTCCTATTGCGCCGATCGCGCCTCGATCCGCGCGCGGATCGCAGCGAGTTCCTGCTCGTCCCAAATGCCGATCAGGACGCCATTCTTCACCTGCAACTCGCTGTCGCCATAGGCCGCAATTCGAGCGTTCGGCATGGTGATGTGCATCTTCGGATGCAGCGCCCAGTCGAAACAGCGCCGCTTGCAGGCGCGCAATGACATCGGCGCAAGCGGGATCCTCACCGCGGTCGGCGAACTCCTGCGGGTCGCTCGCGAGGTCATAGAGCATCGGCCGGAAGCCGGAGGCGTGGATGTATTTCCAGCGGCCGTCATAGACCATGAACAGGCGGCACTGCTCGATCGGCTGGTTCAGCTTTCGCCGCACCTCCTGCATGGAATAGTCGTATTCGGAGAAAAGCACCTTGCGCCATGCGGGCTTCTTGTCCGTGCAATAGTGGCATTAGCGAACGGCCTTCGAGGATATGATCCGGCGGCGTGCCGCCGAAATAGTCGATGAAGGTCGGCGCCAGATCGATGCCCTCGACCAGCGCGTCGCACACGCTGCCGCGCGTCGCGTCGGCTTCCTTCGAAGGATCGATCACGATCAGCGGGATTTTCGCCGACTGATCGTGGAACAGATCCTTCTCGCCCATCCAGTGGTCGCCGAGATAGTCGCCATGGTCCGACGTGAACACGATCATGGTGCTGTCCGTGAGGCCGCGCGCCTCGAGAAATTTCATCAGCACGCCCATCTGGTCGTCGATCTGCTTGATCAGGCCCATATAGGTCGGGATGACCTTTTCGCGGGCCTCGTCGCGCGACATGTTGCGGGAGTAGCGCATGTCCATGTAGGCGGCGAACACCGGATGCGCCTCCTGGCGCTCCTTCTCCGAGCGGATCGCGGGCATCACGTCCTCGGGCCCGTACATGCTGGCATAGGGTTCGGGCGCGATGTAAGGCCAGTGCGGCTTGATGTAGGACAGATGCAGGCACCATGGCCGGCCGTCGCTCTTCGGCTTCGGATATGAAGTCCATCGCGCGGCGCGTCATGTAGGGCGTCTCGGAATGCTCTTCCGGAACGCGCGCGGTCTTGTCGGCATGCACCAGCAGCCAGCCGTTCTGCAATTCGCCATTGGCGTCGGCGCCGGAGTTTGCCCAGTGCTCCCAGGGATTTTCCGCATCATAGCCCTGTTCGCGCAAATATGAGTCGTAGCGCGGCCGCGGCCGCTGCGTCGGATGCAGGCCGTCGTCGCGCTCATAGGGCTCGAAGCCGCATTCGGCCGACATGCACGCCGATGATGGAGTCGGGCGCGATGCCGAGCATCTTCAACCCTTCGAGGTCGGGCGCCATGTGGGTCTTGCCGACCAGCACGTTGCGCACGCCGATTTTCTTCAGGTGATCGCCCAAGGTCGGCTCGCCGACGCGCAGCGGCCAGCCGTTCCAGTGCGAGCCGTGCGAGCGCATGTAGCGGCCGGTGTAGAAGCACATCCGCGACGGGCCGCAGATCGGTGACTGCACATAGGCGTTGGAGAAACGAACGCCGCGCTTTGCCATCGCGTCGATGTTCGGGGTCTTCAGCGTCGGGTGGCCGGTGCAGCCGAGATAATCATGGCGAAGCTGGTCGCACATGATCCAGAGGACGTTCTTTTTCGCGGGCGCCATGGTTCTTCTTGCGTTCGGCGCATGATCCCGAAAAAGCCTGCACCGCACTTGATGCGGGGTGGGTACCGGTTTTCGGATAAGATCATGCGCAAGCAAAATAATAGCAGGCGCGGATGCTGCGACATCAGGCAATGGAAGACAAGCGGCTCAGCCCGTCCAATGCTTAGGCCGTCCAATGCTAGGCCGTCAGGCGGCCGTCCAAGGCTCCATTTGCGCCGTGCTCTTGGCCTTGCTGGAGACCGGGGCTTCGCCGATCACCTCGACCAGCGCATGCAGCGCTTCCTTGACGCCCTGGCCGGTTACCCCGGAAAGCAGCAGCGGCGTCTTTTTCGCGGCGCGCTTCAGGCGCTCCTTCTGCTTCTTCAGCTCTTCTGCCGTTACCGCGTCGATCTTGTTCAACGCGACGATCTCGATCTTGTCGGCAAGCTGCCCTTCATAGGCCTCGAGCTCGGTCCGCACCGTCTTGTAGGCTTGGCCGGCATGCTCGGTGGTTGCATCGACCAGATGCAGCAGCACGCGGCAACGTTCGACATGGCCGAGGAACCGGTCGCCGAGGCCGGCGCCCTCATGCGCGCCCTCGATCAGGCCGGGGATGTCGGCGAGCACGAATTCGCGGCCGTCGGAATTCACCACGCCAAGCTGCGGATGCAGCGTGGTGAAGGGATAGTCGGCGATTTTTGGTTTTGCCGCGCTGACCACGGAGAGGAAGGTGGACTTGCCGGCATTGGGTAGGCCGACGAGGCCGGCGTCCGCGATCAGTTTCAACCGCAGCCAGATCCAGCGCTCCTCGCCGGGTGCGCCGGGGTTGGCGTTGCGCGGCGCGCGATTGGTCGAGGACTTGAAATGCGCGTTGCCAAAACCGCCATTGCCGCCCTCGGCGAGCGTGAATTTTTCGCCGAGCCCGGTGAAGTCGTGGATCAGCGTCTCACGGTCCTCGTCGAATATCTGCGTGCCGACCGGCACCTTGAGCACGATCGGCTTGCCGTTGGCGCCATGGCGATCCTTGCCCATGCCATTGGTGCCCTTTTGCGCCTTGAAGTGCTGCTGGTAGCGGTAGTCGATCAGCGTGTTCAGCCCGTCCACGACCTCGATGACGACGTCGCCGCCGCGGCCGCCATTGCCGCCTGAGGGTCCGCCGAACTCGATGAATTTCTCGCGGCGGAACGCCACGCAGCCGTTGCCGCCGTCGCCGGAGCGGACATAGACCTTTGCTTCGTCAAGGAATTTCATGGCTGACAGGTAAGGCAGCCGTGCCGCTGCGGCAACCCTTCAAATGGGTCGAATTGGCCGAAATGCTTTAGCTTTCGGGCCTTTTTCTTCGAAACGTCGCCTTCGCGTGGTGGTGCTGGGACATTTGAAGTCTGTGGGCAGCGCCGATAGATCGCGCGCGCGGAAGAGGTGATCGGATGAAGCAACACAAGTTGTGGTAGCCGAGCAAATTGCCCGTCGCGCAAAGCGCTCAAATATGAAGCAATTCACATACGTTTTCTGAAGCTTGGTGCAGAATACTCTCCGCTGCGGGGCGAAAGTCCCGCAGCTTGAGTGCCATGGCATCTCTGCTGGGGGAGATCTGTGGTTGGCGCAATCGGAGGCGTTCGTCCTTGCTAACAACAGGGGCGTGACCGAAGATAGACAGGCTTCCAAATGACGACGTGTCAGATCATGTCAGACGACGTTCGCCCCAAAGCGTTGGTCGGGCCCGAATGGGTAACGCGGACATTGCTGTTCGCTGACGTTGTTGAGTCCGTTCGGTTGATGGAACAGGACGAGAGCGACGTGGTGCGCCGCTGGCGCAGCCTCGTCGGCGTGGTAGAGAAGGAAATCCTGCCGCCGAACCACGGCCGTCTCGTCAAGAGCCATGGCGACGGATTGCTGTTGGAATTCCCCGTGGTGCCGCCGGCGGTGAAGGCTGCCTTCGCGATGCAACGTGCCGGCGCGAGCGCCAATGTGGGCGTCTCTCCCAATCAGCACATCCTGCTGCGCATGGGCCTGCATTCCGGTCACTTGATTGCCGACGATCACGATGTCTATGGAAGCGGCGTCAATCTGGCGGCCCGGCTTACCGGTCTCGCTGGTCCCGGCGAAATCGTCATCTCCGCGGATGTCCGCGATCAACTCACGCCTGTGCTGGATGCGGATATCGAGGATCTGGGCGCGTGCTATCTCAAGCACGTGCAAGAGCCAGTTCGAGCCTATCGCGTCGGCCCACCAGGACCACGCCCCGTGATCGAGCCTGGCACCATGTCGACGCCCCAACTGCGTCCGACGATCGCTGTGATCCCCTTTGTCGAACGGTCGGAAAAGGCGGACCATCACGTTGTCGGCGAGGTTCTTGCCGACGAGATCATTGCGGCCCTGTCGCGCTCGTCGGAGCTCAACGTCATTTCGCGCCTGTCCACCACCGTGTTCCGGGGGCGCGAGACGTCGGTCGACGAAGTCAGCCGCTATTTGAGAGCGAATTACGTGCTGTCCGGTGCCTATCATAAGGTCGGCAGCAAGCTCCGCCTCAATATTGAGCTCGCGTCATCCGAGCCCGGCACCATCGTCTGGTCCGAGAGCATGGAGGGCAACGCCCAGGCGCTGGTCAGCGGACGCGACGGCGTCGTCGATGACATCGTCACCGGCGTCAGCATGGCGATCATGTCGCGCGAGCTGCAGCGCGCGCAGACCCAGCCGATGCCGACACTGGAGAGCTACACGCTCCTGATGGGTGCAATCGCGCTGATGCATCGTCTGTCACGCAGGGATTTCGACCGTTCGCGGGAAATGCTGGTGGCGCTCACCGAGCGCCTGCCGCGGCAGGCGATCCCGTGGGCGTGGCTCGCCAAATGGCATGTGCTGCGTGTGCAGCAGGGCTGGTCGCTCGATCCACAGGTAGACGCACAGTTCGCGCTCGATTGCGGCCGGCGTGCGCTCAGTGCCGATCCCCAGTGCTCGTTGGCGCTTACAATGTCCGGCTTCGTGCATACCAATCTCCTGAAGCAGCTCGATATCGCCGAAGAGCAGTACGATCTCGCGTTGCGTATCAATCCCAATGACGGACTGGCCTGGTTGTTGAAAGGGACCTTGCACGCCTTCAAGGGCGAGGGAACAATCGCCGTCGAGCACACGCAGCGTTCGTTAAAGCTCTCGCCGCTTGATCCGCACCGCTACTTCTACGATTCGCTGGCGGCGACAGCCGCGCTGTCCGCGGGTCACTACAAGCGGGCGATTGAACTGGCGACCCGTTCGTTGCGCGCCAATCGTACACATACTTCGACGTTCCGCGCCTTGGCGATCTCGCAATGGCAGCTCGGCATGCATGCCGAAGCGCGCACGACGGTTGACGAGCTGATGCGACTGGAGCCGACGCTTACGATCACGCGCTATCGCGAGCGGCATCCGAGCAGCGGCTTCGAGACGGGCAAGATCTGGTCCAGTGCACTGCAAGGAGCGGGTGTGCCGCTCTAGCTCTCAGGAAAGGGCAGTCCAATGAGCACGATGGGTCCCGAAGGTGGCGCAGGCGGAGCAGGCGGTGCGGGGGTATTAGGCGGCGCTGGAGGAGCCGGTGGTGCCGGAGGAGCAGGTGGAGCCGGAGGCGCCGGGGGTGCGGGAGGAGCCGGAGGCGCATCTTATGGCGGCTATGGGTCCCCGATCGTATCGAATGCGTTGATCACGGAGCGCGACGGCATCGTCGGAACCTGGCAGGGGCCGACGCTGACGATGAATCAGCGCAAGATCGAGAATGCCAAGAACCTGAAAGATTGGGAACCCTGGGTACGGGCTGCAGTCATTGATTTCGAGCTGGTCTCCGATCTTTCCTTCTCGAAGCACAAGGACACGTTCACCTATCTGGACAACGGCCAGCAAGTCCCCAAGACGGCAAACGAAGCGGTGACGGTGTGGGGTCTCAATACCAAGCCGACATCTGCGGCCAATCCGCTGCCCTCGGTTACCCCGGCCAAGCTCGTGACTTTCATCAGGCCGTCCGATCCTGTTTTCAAGGACCAACTCAAGTTCCTCGATGATTATTCCGACTTGCGCGAAGACCGCGCCTCGGAAATCATCACTCAGCTTGGCCCGCAATATGCGTTCTGGAGTTCGGTCGTCTATCTGCATCCGGACCGCACCAAGAAGACGATCGAACTGCTCGATGCGGCGCTGCGACTGGCGAACTTCGTGGAGATGCGCATCAAGCACGCGCTCGCCTGCCGCCGGCCGAATGAACTCTCGCCGCAGGTGCAGCCAATCATTCTCACCCCCGGGCATGGCACGTTCCCGAGCGGCCATTCGACCGAGAACCACATGATCGCCCGCATCCTGTGGGAATTCCTCGGCAAGTCCCACGAGACGGGTGAGCAGCTGATGCGGGCGGCGGCGCGGATTGCGGTCAACCGCACCGTGGCCGGCGTCCATTTCCCCATCGATACGGCGGCGGGACAGGTGCTTGGCCTCACGCTTGCGCGCTACTTCATTGAGCGGGCCACCGGTGTCGGTGCCGCTTTCAACGGATGGCGCTTCGACGGAGAACGCTATCCGCTCGGCAGGGATTTCGATTTTCACAAATTCTATGACACGCAGAACGGCACCGAGACGCCGGATCCTGCGGTCAAGCCGCCCTATATCGATCAGGTCAATTCGCAGGCGCCTCCAAAATCGGAAATCCTGGAATGGCTCTGGAATCAAGCAAAGGAAGAATGGACGACCGCACCCTGATCCAGTGATCGCAGGACTTGCTTCATGGCCGACAACGACAAGCTGCCCGTGCATGTCATAGGGCCCTATGCGGAATGGGCGATCGCCACCAATTTCGCCTTTCTGAAAGGTGACTGGTTTCGCGTTCTGCTTGAATTGAGGGTGTCGGCGGCGGGATTCGCCAACGCGATGGACGAATTCAAGGTCGACGATCTCGTCCGTATCCCGCCGATCTACCGCAAGCCATCACGCGAATTCAGCAGGGACGACGCCACCTTCTGCATGGCGATCATGACCAGGGAAGCGCTCAGGATATTGCTAACCGGGTACGGGCGCGAGCCGGACATCCTTAGGCTCAACCCAATAAAGCGGGTGCTGATACGGATCGAACTCGGAACACCGGCGACGACATTGTTCAGCACCGATCCGACCCCCGTCGTCACCCAGCAGCTTGCAACGAGCCCACCGCAGCGCGCAATCGTGGCCGTGATCGATGATGGATTGGCCTTCGCGCATGAACGCTTTCGCTCGGCCGACCGCAAGCACACTCGATTCAAGTATTTCTGGAATCAGGATGATCCAGCATTGAATGCTACGGTAGGATTAGGCTGGGGCCGTGAGTTGAATGAAACAGATATCAACCAACTGCTGGTCAAGCATGACCATGGCGGTCTTGTCGACGAGGATGCGCTGTATCAGGAAGCCGGGCAGTATCTTGCCGCTCGACGTGCCAAGCACGGCACCCATGTGATGGACGTTGCCTGCGGGCTCGATGCTGACGAGGTATCGGCCACCGATTCCCCGTATTTGATTGGCGTTCAGCTGCCGAAATGGGTAACCGAGGAAACCTCGGGTGCCTTGCTGACTCCACTCGTTCACGCAGCGATTTCCTACATTCTCGACCGCGCCGACAGGATCGCCGCGCAAGACGGCACTGCGCCATTGCCGGTGGTGATCAACCTCAGCTACGGCACCATCGCAGGCCCGCATGACGGAACCGGTGTGCTTGAGACGGCGATCGACCAATGGATTACGGCGCGCGAGACGGTAGCGCCGCTGCGCGTCGTGCTTCCGGCCGGCAACCACTACCTGGCACGGTGTCACGCCCATTTCACTTTGCCGGCTGCAACGGCGCACCACAAGCCGATCCAGCATCTGCACTGGCGTGTGCAGCCGGACGACAAGGCCTGCAGCTTTGCGGAAGTCTGGTTGCCAATGCTCGCCAACGACGGCATGCGTCCAAAGCTTTCGGTTCGCATCAAGCCACCGAACGATCATGCCGGCAGTTGGATTGATCCGGCTGCGGTCACGTATTGGCCCTGGCCGTCGGTGAATCCCAATGAGCTGCTATTCGAGGCCAAGTACTACGAGATAGCCGGCCAGCGGCCCTGGATCAGACTCTCGATGTCGCCGACGGCGATGGCGCCAAGCCCGCGCACCGCGCCGTCCGGAACCTGGCGGATCGACATCAGAAACGACGGTGGCAAGGTTGATGTCGATGCCTGGGTCCAGCGCGGTGATACGCCGTTCGGCTATCCGCTGTGGGGGCGGCAATCCCGATTTGACGACGATAAATATGTGCGGTTCGATCTCGCCGGGCGATTGGAAGAGGACGACGACCCTGCGAGCTACATCCGCCGGCGCGGCACTCAGAACGCCCTCGCCACGGGGCAACAAACCATTGTCATCGGTGGTTTCAGGCGCAGCGACCACACGGCAAGCCGGTACTCTGGCGCGGGGCCGGTTGCCACGCCGCGTCCTGGCCCAGACGCCGTGGCAATCGCCGACGATTTCGTTGTTATGCACGGCATCCTCGCCGCAGGCACGCGCAGTGGTTCAGTCATCGCGTTGAACGGAACGAGCGTCGCGGCGCCGCAAGTCACGCGGTGGGTTTCGGAGTGGCTGACCGCCGGATTGCGAAGCGACCGCGCTGCCGTACAGTATTTCGCCGCGAACAATGACGCCAAGGCCCCCGCGCCAGGTTCACCCCAAGAGCGTCGGCTCGGCAGTGGGCGGATCGACGGACCGGTGCCCCGCGAATCTCGGTAGCGGTCGCCCGTTCCTTTTACCCCGGCCGCTTCCGGATCAGAAACTTCTGCATCCCCTCCAGCACCAGTTCGCGGCGCTGGTTGTGCACGCTTGAGCGCAGCGTCACCACGCCGGTGGTGCGGCCGGGCACGAGCTCGATCACCTCAAGTGCGGGATAGATGGTGTCGTCGGCATAGACGGGCTTCAAGAATTTGCTGGATTGCTCGAGGAAGCCGACCAGCGATTCCTCGGTGACAAAGGGAAACAATCCGGCGCCGGGCGCGGTGTGGGCCAGGGTTTGAAAGCCGTGCGCCAGCAGATGCGGCATGCCGCGGGCGCGGCAATATTCGACGTCGTAATGGATCGGGTGGGTGTCGCCGCTCGCGGCCTGGAACGCTGCGAAGATCGCGGTGGTCTGGGTGCGGCCGGGCAGCACGAAGCGCTCGCCAACGACAAAATCCTCGAACCAGCGTTGCTCGGGCACCATGCGGTGGTTGGCGGGATCGAACTCGGTCATGGTGTTTCCTGCGACAATTGGTTCAATTCTGACCCGTAGGGGCTTGCCCTCGGGGCTCATGTCTTTAAAACGGCGGGGCACCACAACGGAAGACCGGAAATCATCCGGCGACAGCAATTCAGGCATGCCCCTCTTCGCAAAAGCCCCCGCCCTCGATGAACGCTCCGCACGCCTGGCCGGCATCGGCCTGATGCTGTTCGGCGTCTTCATGTTCTCGTTCGGCGACGCACTCGGCAAATTCCTGGTCGGCACCTATTCGGTCGGCCAGTTGCTCTGGCTGCGCGCCTGCGCCGCGCTGTTGCTGCTTCTGCCTGTCATCTGGCAGCAGCGTCGCGCGTTTCTCACGCTCGAACGTCCGTGGCTGCAATTATTGCGGGTGACGCTGTCGACGATGGAGGTCGCGGCGTTCTTCATCGCCGTCGTCTATCTGCCGCTCGCCGACGTCATCACCTACTATCTCGCTTGTCCGATCTTCGTCACGGCGCTGTCGGGGCTCGTGCTGCATGAAAAAATCGGCTGGCGGCGCTGGAGTGCGGTCATCATCGGCTTTTGCGGCGTGCTGATCGCGATGCGGCCCTCGGCGCAGACCGTGAGCTGGCCGGCGCTGATCGCGATCGGCGGCAGCATCTCGTTTGCCTTCCTGATGCTGATCACCCGTTCGCTGCGGGCCACGCCCGATATCGTGCTGGCTTCAACGCAATTCGTCGGCACTTTCGCGGTCGGCGCTGTCATGGCGCCGTTCGGCTGGGTGGCGCCTGATTTCGGCAGCCTCGGCCTGTTCGCGCTGGCCGGGGGCATCTCGGTGAGCGCGCTGCTCTGCGTCAACCGCGCGCTGAAACACGCGCCGGCCTCCGTCGTCGTGCCCTATCAATATTCGATGATCGTGTGGGCGGTGCTGTTCGGCTATTTCGTGTTCGGCGACGTGCCTGAGGTCGCGACCATCGTCGGCGCCGCCATCATCATCGGCGCCGGCATCTATATCTTCCTGCGCGAGCAGGCACTCGGGAAACCGGAGACGGCGGTCAATCCGCCGGCGTAACGAGAGCCGCAAACGGCCATTCGCCTCGCCGGCACGAAAATGATAGGCTTTGCCGACGGGACTTTGATGGAGATGACAAATGGGCCGCCATCCGGATTTCGTGCCTCAAGGCGTCATTCCTGCCGTGTTGCTGCCGTTCCACGAGGATTTGTCGATCGACGAGGCGAGCTTTCGGGCGCACTTGCGCGATGTCGCGGGGGTCAAAGGTCTTTCGGCGATTACCGTCAATGCACACTCCACCGAGGTTGCTTCATGCAGCAGCGATGAGCAGCGTCGCGTCATGGAGGTTGCCGGCGAGGAAGTAGGCTCCCTGTTGCCGATCATCCACGGTGTGTGGGCGGACGGCAGCCTGGAGGCGGCGCGCATCGCGCGTCAGGCGCAGCGGGGCGGAGCCTCTGCGCTCCTGGTTTTCCCGCCGGCCCCGTTCACGCTCGGCCAGTCGCCGCAGATGGCCTTGATTCATTTCAAGACCATCAGCGATGCCTGTGATTTGCCCATCATCGTGTTTCAATATCCGCTGGCCACCGGGCAGGGTTATCCGGCGGCGACGCTGGAGCGGCTGTTTGACGAGGTGCCCACGATCCGCGCCATCAAGGACTGGACGCCGCTGGTGCCGCAGCACGAGGCTCAGATCCGCGCGTTGCAGGGCCGCAAGCGTCCGATCAATGTGCTGTCCACCAGCAGTGCATGGCTGCTGAGCTCGCTCGTGCTCGGCTGCAACGGCTTGCTGTCCGGAAGCGGCAGTGTCATCGCCGACCTTCAGGCGCGGTTGTTCCGGGCTGTGCAGGCCAACGATCTGGCGGAAGCGCGACGCATCAATGATTTGATCTATCCGCTGGCGCGGGTGTTCTACGCCGACCCGTTCGTCGACATGCACAACCGCATGAAGGAGGCGCTCGTGCTGCTCGGCAAGCTGCCACGCGCCGTCGTTCGTCCGCCACTGGTCAAGATCGCAGCGGCGGAAATCGCCCGCATCCGTAATGCGCTGGTGGAAGCTGGCCTGCTCGATCTGTCCGCGTCAGGGCGAGACGCCGCGTAAACGGACCTGGTGCATAGCGAACGGTGCGCAACCGCTAAAACGGGATCAGGGCGCGTGCTCATAAATCTTCCATGTCCGTTAGCCGCCACAGCGACGCAGAAGCGAACATGGTTCGACGTCTTCTGTGGATGGCTCCCGCGTTGCAAGGGCGTAAATTGACGCAGTGGCATTGGTCGGGTGCAGTCTTCTGTCCGGCCTGTTGACGCAGTCAGGTGAGGACTGCTGGCCCTGATGGAGTCCGCGAACAAGGTCCCATTCTGTTCATCAGGCTATGACGCCTTAGACATCGGTTGGGTTGTCCCTGTTCCCGGTCTGACCGGTCTGCCATCACATCGCATCGCGCTCGCAACCTCGTGAAGCTGATCTCCTCTTCAGCTAAGCCGTATATACGCTGTTTATGCCGCCAGTGCCGGTCGGTGACCGGCATGATATGTCTCGCCACGTGTCATGATCGCCCAGATGATCCGCGCGGTCTTGTTCGCCATCGCGACGGTGGCGACCCTTGTGGGCTTTCGCGCAAGCAGATCCGCCAGCCGCGGATCGCCTTCGGGATTTTGCCTTGCACGACGCACAAGCGCCGTCATGCCGACAACGAGCAGCTTGCGCAGATATTTGTCGCCCATCTTGGTGATACGACCGAGCCGCTCTTTGCCACCGCTCGACTTCTGAAGTGGCGTTAGTCCCAACCAGGCAGCGAATTGCCGCCCCGAGCGGAACTGATGCGGATCGGTAACCGATGCTGCAAGAGCCGTCGCGCCGATCGGCCCGATACCGGGGATCGTCATGAGACGACGTGCAACATCGTTGCCACGTAGCCAGATGGCCAGATCGCGGTCGATCTCGCGGAGCCGAACGTGGGTGTCGAGCGCCTGCTGTGACAGTGTACCGACGATCTTGGCAGCTTCGAGCGGCACATCCGGTGCTTTGCCATCGACGATCTGCCGTGCCATCAGCAGCGCACGTTCCAGTCCCTTGGGGATGTCGACGCCAAATTCGGCCAGTAGACCGCGGATCATGTTGATCAGCTGCGTGCGCTGCTTGACCAGCAGATCGCGCGTCCGGTGTATCGACAGCGCCGCCTGCTGCTCGGGTGACTTGACGGGCACGAACCGCATTGTCGGCCGAGTCACTGCCTCGCAAACAGCTTCCGCATCGGCTGCGTCGGTCTTCCCGCGCTTCACATACGGTTTGACGTAAGCCGGCGGCATTAGGCGCACTTCATGGCCTAGCTTGATCAGCTCGCGCGCCCAGTAATGCGACGTGCCGCACGCCTCCATGCCGACCAGGCTAGAGGGCAACTTGGCGAAAAATGGCAGCATCTGCGACCGCCGAAGCGACTTACGAACCACAACCTGACCGGTCGCATCAATGCCGTGGACCTGAAAAACGCTCTTGGCCAAGTCGAGGCCGATCGTGGTAATCTGCATAGCGGATGGCTCCCATTTTGCTCGTGAACGCCTGATGGCCTTCACACTTTGGCACCGAGATGCCGTGAGCGGGAGCCATCCACCTCATCTGCTATGGGACGACATATGCAGACGCGAGGTCTTAATCGGTCACCTTGTCTGCACGCAGCAAGAAGCTCTCTGGGAGCGACAGATCGATTGCCCGAGCCGTCTTGAGGTTGACAACCATTTCAAATCTGTCGGGGTTTTGGATAGGTATGTCGCCGGGTTTTGAACCGCGAAGTATTTGGTTAGTCGCTGCAGCTGCGCGCAACACAAGGCCTCGAAAGACAGGTCCGTACGACATGAGAGGAAGCGGCGACACGCCGTAGGGCGCCCAATCAAAATCAATGATTGTGGGTAGGCCTTTGTGCACGGCAAACTGGGTGACGATGGAGAGCGCATCCGGGGCAAAAAGAGAGGTCAACACCAAGCCGTCCGGTTTACCGCTCTCGATATTGGCAAGCGCTGCCTGAAGCGGATTGGAGTTCGAAACCTCCACAATGTGAAGCTTCAAGCCAAACGAGCGTGCACCCTTCTCGAGTTCGGCGAAGCAAGGATCGATCTCTTCCTTTGGAAAAGCAGGCACGACGTAGGTCCACAAGACGCCCACCCGCTCTATGTTCGGCTTGGCGTCGCGAATCAGTTGTAACATTTTGCCCCAGACGCCCGTTGCCGCATACAGAGCGTTACCGGTGACGTTCCTTCCAGGTTTGGAAAGGCTGTCAGCAACACCTGCCTCGACCGGGTATCCCGACGACAGCATCACGATCGGGATTGACCTCGTCGCACGCTGCAGCGCCAACGCATGAGCGGTCGATATCGTAACGATGAGATCTGGCTTGCTTGCCACCACGCGTGGCGCGGCTTCGTCAAGCTGGAGGTCGCTTAGCTTGGAGCCAAATTGCTCGATGATGAGGTCGCGGCCCTCGATCCAGCCGTGACTGCTCATTTCAGCGGAAAACCAAACAGCAACCTGCGGTATGAAATCGGGGAATACGGCGATCCGAAAAATCTTGGTGCTATTCTGCGCCCGCGCAACGAGTGGCCAAGAAGCTACGCCGCCGATAAGCGTGATGAACTCGCGCCGCATCATTGCCTGTTGTGCCCCCAGATGACCTGGCGTCGAGCGTAAGCGATTTTGCGGCAAGCGTCCAAGCGTTGGATGTCCGCTTTGGGTCACTTCAGACATTAGCCAGACCCCGCCTCGACGTCCGAGCTACTAGACCGCCGCTACATACGCGAGTTGCTGGCGTTTTCGCCCGACCAGCACACTGATAATGAGCAGGTTGAGAATGTTTGCGCCGATACCGAACGCGAACGCGGGTGCATAATACCCGAAGTGGTCGTAGAGCAGGCCGGCGAGCCAGGCGCCCAGCGCCATGCCGCTTCCGCTGAACAGCAGGAATGTCGGGATTCGCCAGGCGGCTTCCGATGCCGGAAACAGTTCGCGCACCGCCAGCACATAAGCTGGAATGATGCCGGAAAAGCCGAGCCCGAACACGGCGGCCACCGTGAACAGGCCCGTTTCATTCTGTGTCGACAGAAATGCCGTCATCGATGCGGCCTGCCACGCTGACCCGATCATGATCGTCGCGAGCCCTCCGATACGATCGGAAATGACACCCCAGATCTGCCGGCTGATGAACGCGGTGCCGAGCAGGACCGACAGCATCAGGGCTCCCATCGATCTTGCGATACCGAGATCGCTGCAAAAAGCGACTAAATGGCCCTGCGGCATCGCCATGGGAATGCAACACAAGACGCCCGCCGCGCACATCATCGCGAACACAAGGTTGGGCGGCCAGCCGAGGACGCGCGCTTTGCCCGGACCGGCGCCGGACACCGTTGCCGGCGGAGCCACTTCGGGCGGTGGCCGCAAATAGATTGTGGCAAGCGGTACGACAACAACGATCTCGGCGAGCGCATACCACAGCATCGCCTGCCGCCAGCCGTAATTGGCAATCACCTCCTGGAATATCGGCGGCCAGATCGCGCCTGCGATGTAGGTGCCGCTCGAGATCAGCGCCAGCGCCGAGCCACGGCGGCGGTCGAACCAGCGGCTGACATAGATGTACAGGGGAGCATTGATGCCGGCCAATCCGATCAGGCCGATAAAGAGTCCATGGCCGATCCACAGCGGCCACGGCGGTCCAAAGGTCGAAATCGTGAGGCCAACACCGATCATCAGCGAACCGAAAATGACGGTGGAGCGCGTGCCAATGCGCTCGGCGATACGCGACATCAAAATGCCGCCGATTCCGGAGCCGAGCCATGCCAGCGCGCCGGCGAGCGCCGGCACCGAACGCGCCCCGCCGACTTCGCTCGCGATGTCCTTGAGCGCGACCGTGGTGATCCACGCTGCGCCGAACGACATCCCAAGAATAGCCAGTGCGACCGAGGCGACGACCCAGGAAGCCCTGGTCTCAACGGAATGCAAAGGGGACGGCGGCATTGCGAGGCAAATCCGATTTCAACCTGTTGTACAGGCGGCAGCGGATTGCACTACCCATCCAAGTGCGGGTCTGCTCTACATGCTGCATCGCAATCATGAAGCGAATGCTTGTGCATCGGCGAACGGATGCTGACGTGCGCGCCTCTCCTGATCAGCGGAAATGCCCAATCGGCGCGATATCAGCGCAGGGCTTGATCGATCGTCATGGCCTGACTTGCCGGAGCCGCGCTGAACGATGCCTCCCAGAGCGCAATCTTGCCGTCTCGCATCGTCCAGACTTCGACGCCGAACCCCTTCATGGCTTGGCCGGTGTCGGCGTCTTCCCACTCGCCGTCCCAAACATTCGACATCAAATCCCCCATCAGGGTGCAAAAGCGCTTGTTGAGCCGGTATCCCTTTTGCCTGGCGCTTCTCGCGGTAAAGAATTTTCGAAGCGCGTCGTGTCCTCGTAATTCCGGGATCACCCCGAACCGCACGACGCAATCGTCGGTAAAGCCGTCGACCAGCGCATCGATATTCCAGGGCATGAACAGGGACTGCACGTGCGCCACAAATGCCTGCGCCTGTTCAATGGTGCGAGGATTCATATCCCGCTCCTTCTTGGCTGCCTGAGATACCATCTCGCTCTCCCTGGGTTTCGCCGATGCCGCGCTGCTTGGGGCCGTTGAGCTTGCAGAGCATAGACTTAAATGGAGGTTGGGGAGAAGGGTGCCATGTCGGCTGCTCTTGCCGCGTCAGGATGGGTTCCGGTACGCTCCACCGATCCGCGAGGTCGTTGCTCATGACTCCCACGCCCGCCGAACGCGACGCGCTGTTCCAGGCCTTCGCCCGCGCCCTGTTCAAAGGCGACATGGCTGCGCTTTACGAGGTCGTCACGCCGGATTTCGTCTGGCGCTACCACGACGGCGTTTCGACCGAGCGCGTGCTGACCGGCCGCGAGGCCATCAAGGCGCATATCGAGGAGCGCAGGGAATTCTATTCCGCGAGCCGCTTCCATGACGTCGTCTATCATCACCTGCCGGACATCTCCTTCATGACCTTCCGCGTCAGCGAAACGGTGCGCGCGACCGGCGAACCGCGCGACCAGCGCGGCGTCGAGCTCTACACCTTTGCCGACGGCAAGCTCGCGACAAAGGATGTGTATCGCAAACCGGTTGCGGGGTGAGGGGACGGAAAAGTTCGCATTTCACGAATTCGTGAAATCAAAATATTTCCCTTGCGCCGTCGGGCAAATCACAGGCACTGGTCCGCTCAGCCCGGGCCCACATAAGGGGACGCTACGCGATCGTCACGGAACGTCGGCGCGGGTTGCGATGGACGCTGTGGCGTCAGGCGGGTTCGCTCGCCAGGCGAAACGCCGCAGCGTACGGCAAAGTCGTGTGGTCCTGGCGCCGCGACCGTGGCGTCTATCCGGCCCGCCTCGTAGCGGGTTCGGCAACGGTGACAAAAAACGCCGCTCACCGGGGAGAGCACGAATAAACCGTCAAACCATTGCGCGGGGAAAGCCGGGATGTCTTGGCTGTACCTGTCTAATCCGTGTGCGGTTTCTTATCTACCATTGCACACGGTGCTGCGGGCGCAGTCAGCGCCCGGCTTTCCCTGCGCCCTCTTCTCACGGAGAGGGACAATGATTTGCAGAACTCGGGCAGAAAACATGTCGCGGGAATCGAAGTGCCGTTTCCACGTCGTTGCGAGGAGCGAAGCGACGAAGCAATCCAGCTTACTTGTTGATGCAAAGCTGGATCGTTGCTTCGCTCGCAATGCGGTGGATGGGCTGTTTGATAGTTGAATCAGAAAACAGGTCCCGGCGTTCGCGGGGACGACAGCGGTGGGTGAGGCGAAAGCGGAGAAACTACCTCGCTCTTCCGCACCGAACTCCCCCAATGCTTCAGCGACGACCACACACTGCGCGACAGCCGAAAACGGTCGACCGGCGAGGAGCAGCCGAGCGCCTCGAAGCGGTGCAGCTCGACGCCGGTCCACTGGAAGCCGCACTTCTCGAGGATGTTGCGCGAGGCGGGATTGGTGACGCGTGCGCCGGCAAACAGATGCTCGCGGTCGAACTCCTCGAAGAAATAGTCGATCATCGCGCGCGCGGCTTCGGTGCCGAAACCCTGGCCCCAATGCGCGACGCCGAGCCAGTAGCCGAGCGTCGGCGCGTCGGGCTCGATCATGTTGAGGCCGACGGTGCCGATCGGCGCGAAATTGTACTCGATCAGGAATGCGATCTCGCGCGGCTCGGTCGCGACATGGCGCACGAACGCGATGGCGTGATCCTGCGAATAGGGATGCGGCAGACGGCGGGTGTTTTCGGCGATGCGGCGGTCATTGGCGAGACGCGCAATCGCTTTTACGTCCGCGAGCGTCGGCCGGCGCAGGCTCAGCCGTTCGGTCTCGAGGACGCAAGGACTGGCCTCGCGCAAGATTGGAGTGGAAAATTCCTGCAGCATCGTCCGGCTCCTGTGATGCACTTCAAAAACGAGAAGTCGACAACAAAAAAGGGGAGGCCGGTTTCCCGCCTCCCCTTTAGGAGCCTTCTTAAGGACTCCGCCGGTTTGTCAGGACCCGGCGGACTCAAATTTGATCCACCGTCTATTCAGCAGCCTCGGTCATCGGAAGTACCGACACGACCGTGCGGCCATTGGCTTTGTTGCGGAACTCGACGCGCCCTTCGATCTTGGCAAAGAGAGTATGGTCAGTGCCCATGCCGACATTAAGGCCGGGATGCCAGGTGGTGCCGCGCTGACGCGCGATGATGTTGCCGGGAATCACGTGCTCGCCTCCGAACGTCTTGATCCCGAGCCGCTTGCCCGCTGAATCACGTCCGTTTCGCGATGAACCGCCTGCTTTTTTGTGAGCCATGGCCCGTCTCCAACTTCAGATATCTTCTAGATCAATTCCTTGACGGAATCATTGCAAAATTTGTCACGCTTTCAAGATCGCAACGCGATGCGATCACTTCTTCTCGCTTTTGGCCTTCGCGGCCGGCTTCTTGGCAGCCGGCTTTTTCTCGGCTTTCCTGGCAGCGGGCTTGGCCGCTGCCTTTGCCTTGGCCGCCGGCTTCTTGGCGGGAGCCTTCTTCTTGGCCGCCTTCGGCGCCTCATCGTCGTCGCCCTCAGTGGCGGGAGCGACGACCTTTTCCCGCTTCGGACGCGGGCCGACGGTCGGCTTGGCGTTGTCGGTCAGGATCTCGGTGATGCGAAGCACCGTGATCTCGTCGCGGTAGCCGCGCTTGCGGCGCGAATTCTTGCGGCGGCGCTTCTTGAAGGCGATGACCTTCGGTCCGCGCTTGTGGTCCAGCACTTCGGCTGCGACGGAAGCGCCGGCCACCGTGGGCATGCCCAGCACCGGCGTGTCACCGCCGACGACCAGGACTTCGCCAAGCTGCACGATCGAGCCGACATCGCCGGCGATCTTGCCAATCTCGAGTACATCATTCGGAACGACGCGGTACTGCCGGCCGCCGGTTTTGATGACTGCGAACATCGTTTGATTCCTTCGTGTTCGATCCCGGCCTCGGACCGATGCCACGAGGGCGATGTCCGGGTCGGCTTCTTGTTCAGTCGGTATGGGTACTGTTCCGCGCGATCCGGGTTACCCCCTGGATTCCGCGCAAAAACAAGCGGCGCAGGAAATCCCGCGCCGGATGGCGGGCTTTATAGCCGGAAAGAGCTTCGAGTCAAGGCAAACGGGGCCGAAAAACCGCGAAATATGAGCGATTTGGCCGATTTCGAGCTGCCGCCTGCCGCGACGGGCGGCCACAGGGCCGCAGTGAAACCAATGGGTTCCATTGCCGTTGTTCCCGGCACCTCCGTCAGGGCTCGGGAATCATGGCTGAAGATCTCATCAATACCACCGGCATCGCCGGTCACGGTGCGGCTCGCCTGCCCTCCGTCGATGTCGACAGCTTCAACATCGAGCTGAAGGACGACGACGGCTTTTTGGGCGACCGCGCCAGCAAGGGCGCGTTCCGCGAGATCCTCGACCGCTGGCGCAAGCCGCTGCGCAAGGCCGGCGAGGATCCGTTCGGCGACGAGCCGTCCGAGAAAATCAGCAAGAAGGCGCTGGATGCCGTTCTGGTCGGCGACGATGTCGGCGCGTCGGCCGTCGTGCACAGCGCGATCGAGGAGTTCGCACAGGAGCTTGCCTACGTCACCCGGCGTTTCCTGAAGACAAAGGCCTGGGCGAAGACCGAGCGCATCGTGGTCGGCGGCGGCTTTCGCGAAAGCCGGCTGGGAGAGATCGCGATCGCGCGCACCGAGATCATGCTGAAGGCGGAAGACTTCAAGGTCGATCTGGTGCCGATCCGTTTCCACCCTGATGATGCCGGGCTGATCGGCACGCTGCATCTGGCGCCGTCATGGATCTTCGAGGCGCATGACAGCATTCTGGCCGTCGATATCGGCGGCACCAACATCCGCTGCGGCGTGGTCGAGACCAACTGGAAGAAGGCGAAGGATCTCTCGAAGGCGGCAGTGTGGAAATCGGAGCTGTGGCGTCACGCCGACGACGAGCCGACGCGCGAGGGCGCAGTCAAGCGTCTGGTCAAGATGCTGAAGGGATTGATCACGGAGGCCGAGGAGGAAGGCTTCAAGCTGGCGCCGTTTATCGGCGTCGCCTGTCCCGGCGTCATCAACGAGGACGGCTCGATCGAGAAGGGCGCGCAGAATCTTCCGGGCAATTGGGAGAGCAGCAAGTTCAATCTGCCGGCGAGCCTGATCGAGGGCATTCCGCAGATCGGCGATCACGACACCGCGGTCGTGATGCACAATGACGGCGTGGCGCAGGGGCTTGCGGAAGTGCCCTTCATGCAGGACGTCGACCACTGGGGCGTGCTGACGATCGGCACCGGGCTCGGCAATGCGCGCTTCACCAACCGGCGCAACGGCAAGGATGCGAAGAAGGACGACAAGAAGGAAAAGGACGAGAAGAAAACCAAGAAGAGCAAGGACTGAGAAGATTGAGCGTGCGCGGCGCAGGTAACCTTGATGGGTTAGGTTAAAAATGCAATCGCGTTGCCGTTCGCGGCGTAGTCGCTACGGTCATTTCGTCGCTCCGGCTGACCGGCGAAGCCGCACTTCACGGTCAGGATTTCAATGAAGCGGCACGGGACCGCCGGTGTTTTGTCGCGTCTGGCGGTCCCACCTTTCACTTCCAGCCGATCCTTACTTCCAGCCCGATCCTTACTTCCAGCCAATGCGCGTGAAGAAGCCTGCGATCTCGCTCGCGGCGCGATCGGGATCTTCCCGGTGCGGGAAGTGGCCGACGCCGGCAAACATCGCAAGATCGAGATCGGTGAAGGTCTCACCGAGATCGATCGGTCCATGCGTAGGGAAACAGCGGATCGTGCTCGGCCCAGCGCACGCAGGTCGGCACGCTGATCGGCGGAAGGCTCGGCGCTTCGCCCTTCAGCATCTTCACGCGGCCGCATGCGCGGCCTTGTAGTGCGCAAAGCCGCCTTCGAGGTTGCCTGCTTTCAGAAAGTTGTCGGTGAAATCATCGAGCACGTCGTCGAATGCATCTTTTCTGAACGACCAACTCTTCAGGAAATGGGCGATGTAGGCGCGGCACGTCTCGCGCGTCGCGCCGATGAGGGCAGGTGCCATCTCCATCTGGTGGAAGGATTGATACCAGATGTTGTTGAGCCGCTCTGGTTCCGCCATCCGCGGCCCGATGCCGGGATAGACGAAGTCGAAGAAGAAAAGCCCGGCGATGCGCGCCGGCGCGTGGCGCGCCAAGGGCTGCATCAGCGCGCCGCCGACGTCATGACCGACGATGCCGGCCTGCTTGATGTCGAGCGCATCCATCAGCGCCAGCATGTCGGAGGCCTGCTGCTCGGGGCCGAACACGCCGCTCGGCTTGTCGCTGTCGCCGAAGCCGCGCAGATCGGGTGCAAAGAGCGTGTAGCGGTCTTTGAGCCGCGTCATGACGGGCTCAAAGGTGAGCCAGAATTCCGGCCAGCCGTGCAGCAACAACAGCGGCCGCCCCTGGCCCGCCCGCACCACATGAATGGCCGCGCCGTTCGCCTGAACGTTGAGGTGCTCCATTGTTTTTGCTTCCTTTTTTGCGCGGTGAGGGCGCATTTTATCCCCCTCGCGCCTTGTCTCGCCCAGCATCCTCGCCTAGAACACGGCCCGATCACGACGGGGAATCGCCCCGATTTGGCGCCTGGAGAGGTGGCAGAGTGGTTGAATGCACCGCACTCGAAATTCGCTAGTGACCGTGCCTCCCCGTTTTGTTCAGTATCAAGATGTCTCAGATTGTTGGGAGTTTTTAGCTGTCACGGCCTCCGTCGTGTCCAGCCATGTCGGGCTGTGCTACCGAGTTGGGTAGCAAAATGGTGGCAAGCTGTCCACGAATCCGTTCGGCACTTAACCGCGCCTACACGTTCAACCTGCGCCGCCTCAGCCTCGTTGACCGAGACGATCCCGTTTGCGAGATCGTCGCCCGCGCGGGCTTCAGTATTTGGGTGACGCATCTCTACCGACGCACCGTAAGCAAACTAGTTGAAGCAGATGCAGCAAGGACACTACTGATTAATGAATTAAATCATCGGCTTGGAAATACGTTCGCGATCATCCAGGCGGTAATTAATGGCACAGTGGACAACAAACTAATTGGGCAACGGCTTTCGGGTAAAATCGAAGCCCTATCGCGAGCCAACAAACTTGTCAGCGCCACCGCCGTGGAAGCAATTTCCCTGAACAAACTCTTGCGGACTGAAGTATCAGCATATTGTGCTTTGGATAAACTTCGGTTGGACGGACCTCCGATGGAAGTCTGCGGCGAAGCTGCGCGCAGCATTTCGTTGATCGTTCACGAGCTGACAACGAACGCCGCCAAATACGGCTCTCTCAGCAAGAACAAAGGTATCGTGGAAGTGAAGTGGTCAGATGAGGACGGTCACTGCCAATTTCGTTGGAGAGAAAAAGATGGTCCGCCCGTGGTCACGCCGGAAAGAATGGGATTTGGATCGAAATTGATACGAGCAAGCCTAATATCGCTCGATGGGACGATAAAGCACGAATACCATCCAAACGGCTATGCGTGCGAGATCCGGATACCCAAGGCGAAGTTGACAGAGAAGCAAACCGAAAGCGGTGGCGTGAGCAATTTTTAGAAAAACACTTTGCGCCTACTCGGTCGCAGAGGCTGACTGCCACCAGCGTGTAACGACGTCTCCAGTGGATGTCGCCGACGAGTTGAGGCGGCGCTGCGATCTGCAGATGACGGTGGTGCCTGCCAACCTGCAGGAGTTCGTCCAGCGCCATGAAGGTCGCGTCGACCAGCAACAGCTTCGGCTGGTCTAACCATACCCCCACCGAGGCGGGCCCCAGCCCGAAATCGCCCCAATGAAGGATGTCTCAGAAACTGAAGAGCACAAACGCGCTCAGGGCCACAACGAGCAGCCCCGCGACGACCACGCAGGTTACGAACACTATATCAGGCATTGAACTATTCCCTCGGTCGGGAACGTTCGGCGAGGTCCATCGGATCACTTGTCGCCCGCGATGAACCGGGGCCAGGAAATGTTCTGATCAGGTGAAGCCCCGGCTGCTGACCGCATGCCGGTTAGGGCTTGAGAGCCTGGTCAGCAAGCGTCGGGACCGGCCTTATCGCGGCCTGCGGGACTGCTCAGATAAGAACTGGCATTACGTCATTTTTTGGCGAAGCGTGTCGCAAAGGCCGCCGAGCGGTTCTTCACCTTGACCCGCCACAGCGCGATATTTTGCCGCTCCAATCGATCTCGCCCTGTAGGAGTTGGCCTCCGGCACGTCTGCTTTGTGAGCATAGGGGACATAAATCACAGATACGCTGCACGACAAAATTGCCGGAATACCGCAGCCATTTGCGGCACCGGCATCGTCAAGTTCGATATCCAGTGATCCAAAACGCCGTCCTGGTCGTTTTTGGGTAAGTACCCCTTGAGCGACGCAATGACCCGTGGTTCCCAAGCGATCAGAATCCTGCCAAACCCGCATTCCTCGAAGCAGAGGCTCCGGCCGAGCCGCTCGGAGCGATGCGGAAACGAGAGGCACAAGATAACGGTTAAGGTAACGGTGGAGTGGGCGAAATTGATCGGACGCATCGCGGAAGGTGATCGCGGGGCGTTCGGACGGCTGTTTGAGCATTTTGCCCCTCGGGTGAAGGGTCTGATGCTAAAGGCTGGTGCCAGCAGCGACGACGCTGAAGAGATCGCGCAGGAAACTCTGCTTGCGGTTTGGCGGAAGGCTGCGCAGTTCGACCCAGCGTCGGCGGGAGCATCGGCCTGGATTTACACGATCGCGCGAAATCTGCGGATCGATGCGATGCGTCGAGCCGCCCGCACCGGAGCGGTCGATCACGAGGCGGAACTCGAATACCTGGTGGATTCTGCTGAACCAGCCGACGAGGCGATCGTGCGTGTGGACGAGGTCGAGCAGGTCACCGCGGCGCTGTCGGGCCTCTCTAAAGAGCAATCCATGGCGATCCAGCTGTCGTTTATTGAGGAGCGTCCTCATTCCGAGATCGCGGACTTACTCGGTATTCCGTTGGGGACTGTAAAATCGAGGATCAGACTTGCGATGAGCCGCCTAAAGGCCCTGCTGGACGAGACGAGATGAACCCAACCCACCATGTCACTCCGGAACTGCTGGCAAGTTTCGCTGCCGGAACGCTTGATGCGGGCGAACATCTCGTCGTCGCCGTTCATGTGTCGGGCTGTTCGACGTGCCGGCGGGTCGTGCGTGCGGTCGAAATCATCGGCGGCTCGACGCTAGAAGCCATTGAACCAGCCCCCATGAAGGTCGGCGCGTTCGAGGCCGTCATGGCGAAACTCGATCCGTCTCCCGGACCAGCCCGTGCGCGCTCCGATAGCGGCACGGACGACACCCTGCCGGAGATTCTGAAGCACTACCGTATTGGACGGCGCCGGCGTATAGCCCCCGGCGTCAGCATGCGGCCGATCGAATTGCCGGGCCAGTCAAAGTCACGCGCGTTTCTGCTCATGTCGAACCCGGGCACGCGTATGCTTGAGCATACCCATACCGGGACTGAACTGACGTGCGTCTTGAGGGGCAGTTTCAGCCACGAGGGTGGCCAATTCGGCCCGGGCGATTTCGATTTCGGAGACGAGACGCTGGATCATCAACCGATCGTCGGCGACGGCGAGCCCTGCCTTTGCCTGGTGGCAATGACTGGCGATCTCCGTATGAACGGCTTCTTTGGTCGCCTGATCAGCCCCTTCGTCCGCCTTTGATCCCGAAGGCTAAAGACTGCGGCAAAATGGCCAGTCATCTCGCTCCAGTGATCCATTCCCGCGACTGCATCGTTCCTACCCGAGAACAATCGCTCAACTCGGGTAGATCAGGATGAAAATCGTAACATCAAGCGCTGACGCTAGGGATCGTCTTTCCTTCCTGATAGCACGAGCCGCCCGAGGCGAAGACGCCGCATTCTCAGAGCTTTATTCGCTAACGCACCGAAAGATGCGCAACACCGCGCGCACCGTGTCTGCTCGCGGTGCAGAGGTGGAGGACATACTTCAAGATTCCTTCGTGAAGATCTGGCGCAACTCACATCACTTCGATCCAGAACGATCTTCCCCAATAAGCTGGATGTCCGTGATTGTTCGTCACACCGCCATCGACGCAAACCGCCGCAAGACTGTCCCGACCACAGATCTCGACCACGCGCTGCACGTCGCGGAGCCAACATTGGATACTTTTGGCGATTTCGATTACGACCACGCACGGCCGATCGTTGCAACCTTCATTAGTCAACTTCCGGACGACCGCCGCAAACTCCTGTCGCTCGCCTACATTGACGGCGAAAGCCGCCAGTCGCTCTCGAAACGGTTTGGTGTACCCGTCGGCACAATCAAGACCTGGCTACGCCGCACGCTAGAAACGGTGCGGACCGATTGCACGATATTCGTCAAACGCCAAGCAGCGGCAGCCCCCTAGGCCAGGCCGTCGTGCTCTGCGAACTTAGCAATTTCAACGAGATGATTGCGCTAGTCGGAGGCCCGCCGCGCCCTCGTTGATCCGCATGTACGCCATCAATTAAGGCGAACGATCTCGAAATTCAGGATGGACGCAAACGCCACCCAGGCGGCGTACGGGATAAATAGCGCGCCCGAAGTCCTGTCAATCGACCATTGCCTTGCGATGAAGACGACGATCGAGCAGAGAAGTATCAAAATGAGGGCGAGCGCTACAAGCGGTCGCTGCGCAGTGAAGAATACTGGGGACC
>CAWFLW010000008.1:0-279194 GCA_963816655.1 uncultured Alphaproteobacteria bacterium
CATCACGTCGTCCGGGAATTCAATCCGGACCGAAAGGATCACCACTGGGGCCGGCGCAAGCTGAAGAGAGACCAATGACCGTTTTTGTCTACGTCAACACAAGCGCCAGCGAGGAATGCCCCTAGGAACGGACCTCACCGCGCGCCATTGCCTTCCGGGATGGAATGAACATCGGCAGAGGCTCATGCTGGCATCGTTGGAATTACCGCATTGGCTGATGATCGCAGGGACCTTGCTGGTGGTCGCCGGCTTTGTTGGTGCCCTAGTCAGCGGAAAGAAGCCGGAAGGAGAACGCGAACCACCTCCCGACGAGCCGACCGAAACTCCTCGCCAGCCGATGCCGCCTTTGCCAAGCCTTCTGGACTCTCGCGCCCAAGGAACAACGCCTAGTCACTGGTCGCGAGCCACTGCCGCGCTGTCGGGAAGGTGTTGCAATCGTTGGAACTCCGGGCCCGGCCAAACGTCAAATCCTCGCTTCCGGCCGATGCCCCCAAAGCCCCCTAGCCAGAAGAAAACCCGGCCTACAGGTTGGCGGCCCCAGCCCTTGGATGCGGAAACCGGCGTTCGACCCCTGCATTCCGACGCGCGGAACTAAGGTTTCCAGACCGGCTGGAGTGGTTTCATGAGATCAAGCACGTGCACATCACCTCGATGCCTCTGAAGGCCGAGCTTCTAATGAAACGCAAACCTTGCTCGGGGCGCCGACCTGCTCCCCAGTGTTGACGTAGATCTTTGCCTTCACGAGAAAGCATTCATGCCGGTTCATATTGCGCTTCGCCATGCGAGAGCTTTCGTCAGGGAGACGAATCATATATTGACCGAGCACGATCGACAATTGTTGGGTGATCAAGGCAATGGTGCGCTGCATCGAGGTCCTTGACGATATTCTGACGCTCCCGTGCCACTGCGGCCCAGACAAATCATTTGCTATTCAATGCGTGGCCTAGCCTATCGAGTACACAATGGCGGGCACACGTAGATCGAGCTCTACGGTTTGGCCCTGCTCCGTCCACGAGTTGCAAGCACCGATGACCAGTACGGGCCATCATATTGATTTCAATGCTCCGGCTGTTCTCCGCAAATGGCCTTCGCTTAAGAACGAGCGTCGGATGGAAGGTTACGGTGCCTATCTGGTTGTCGATGGCACCCTCAATGCATGCATTCGATCATTCATGGCTAAACCCGTCTCGGTACGGCACCTGTATGAGGTTCACACGTTGCCGCAGCCCCCTCTAGTAGAGCCAGTCTTAACTGGCGAGATCGTTTCTGAACTTGCCCGGCTGCAGGATTTTCTCTGATTGCTCGGAACGGCGTCGTCGACCGCCGCCTAGCTACGATTTTTCCCAGAGCGACCTCGCTCCATCGCCATTACCTGCGGGGCAGAACGGCAATCTCTGATTATGCGCACGTTTTTAAGTTGTGAAATCATCCGAAAAGCAGCCAGCCAGGGGTCGAAAAATGCCTAACGCTAAGAGCGAGCCTAAGGGGTTGGACAGAGACGTGGATTGCGTGAAATGCGGTTCCAAGATGCATTTTTCTTGCATCGAGCCGCATACGACGGGCTTCGTGCATCACGTTTACGAATGCAGAAATTGTCGAAGTACGCAAAGCTTTGTTACCGCCGTCTGATTTCCGTAGGGTGCGGCGTGCACATCAAGGATGCGCACGACCGCCAATCTGACGATACTCAATGACGATACGGCTGCCCTCGTTCAGACGGGCAACTTGCCTCGTGGGCCGCATTTCACGAATCTTGCTCTGTGTGAATTGTTTCTAATCTCTATAGTCGTAGGATCAATTATCGTAAGAAGGTAGGTGATCTTTTGTTTGAACCAGAATCGCCTACGAACATCCGGAATCTCAGTTATCCAATAACCGCCCTCCGCTGGCTTCGTGGAAATCAGCGTGCTGACTGTCTGCAAGTTCTGTTTGACTCCGTATCGCTTGTTCTCGTTGAATATTAGCAATTCAGAGACGAGTTTCCGAGCCACTGCCTCGATGCCTGACAGCCTTACAGTCAAGCAAACTGCATTTGGTCCGATAGGAAAATCGGAGTTGGGGGCGACCCACACCCCGTTGATAGGGTAGATGTCGGCAATAGCCGGAGAACTCAGAAGCAGACCCATCAGGACTGTCAGTTGAGCGCAGTCCACCAACCGCTTGCGGATTCCAATAGCAGAGGTCCTCATGTCGACCTCCATTGCCTTGCGAGGAAATAGCAAGGCTTCTTGGGCGATATCTTATACCGTTGACTGATATTGGTCGCAATCTCTGCTACGAGCGGCCAAAGGCCACATCAAAGTCCCAGAATCGAGCGGATCGCAAGCTTCATTGTTTAAGGATGCCTTGCAGATCGTTGCTGAACCGCTGATTAGAGTTCTAAGGGCAAGTGTTATGTCGGTGGGCCAATTCAAACAGTTTGCGGCTTACAACAAGTGGGCCAACGCACGTCTTTATGCCGCAGCGCTAGATCTGTCAGAACAATCTTACCGGCTGCACATCGGCGTTTTTTTCGGTGGCCTTCACGGCACACTTAATCATCTGTTGCTCACGGACCGGCTCTGGTTGAAGCGGTTGACAGGTGAGGGCGACCACCCAGACCGATTAGATGCCATCTTGTACGAAGACCGCACGGAACTGGTCCGTGCACGTATTGCGGAGGATGAGCGGCTCATAAAACTAATCGCAAAATACGACGAAGCAGCGCTGACAGATTTGCACAGCTATAAGACTACCTCAGGAATGCCCCATTCGCAGGTGCTCGGAGATATATTGATGCATCTCTTCAATCACCAGACGCATCACCGGGGACAGGCACATGCCTGCCTATCTATTCTAACGGGGAGTGAGCCGCCGTCCCTTGATCTTCTTGCTTTTCAGCGAGGCGGCACCGCACCAGATCTAGAAAAACTTGTTACCAGGTGACGCTCCCAGTGCCGGATCGATGGGAAGCTGAGGGGAGAAATGCGGGCTGAGCCAGCTAAATTGCTCCGTACGAATTAACTCTCCAAAAACAGCCGGCACGAAGCCAAATCTGGCAGACCACCTGCGAGTTTCTGTTGAAATCGTCAAAGCCCCAATGGACAGCCGTGTCTAGGCCTCAATCGGTCGCAACCGTATGATTCGAAGCTATCTGGGTGGACGCCGATGATCAGAACGATTTGGCTGGCTTTGTTTTGCCTGGCCGGCCTAGCCACAATCGCATCCGTGAAGTTCGTCTCATCCGCATTAGGCACTAGGGTTGAAAATCCGAGCGCCCAGTTGGAGAAAGCTAGTGTGGGATTGAATGCCAAAAACGAAGAGTCGACCAAGGCTGATAGGCTGACCGTCAATGCAGAGTTGGCCTCCGAGACCGTCAATGTAGAGTTGGCCTCGTTCGAAGCGACACCCGTTATCCCCGTCAAGATCGATCCAGTAGATGCTAGCGTCCATCGGGCTGTGAGCGAGAGCATCGTAAGCCGTCACTGGCACGAACCTAAGGCTTCTGCTCAATCAGGCAATTCCGCCATCAGAGTGAGAGAAAAAAAAAGAAACAACAAACGGAAGATCGTGTCCGTGAGACCCAGTGAGGCTGAGTGTTCAGATAGAAAGCCCCAAACCATTCTTCAATCTCTAGATCGTTCACCGCAATGCGGTGTCGCTTCGAGGTTAGCAGCGAAACGAGCGATCACTACTAGATAGTAGAGCCCAGCCCGTCGCCAGCAGTGAAAATTTCACCGGTGAAAGTCTTTCTGGGAGGACGTAAGGTGCTTTGGATGACCCTTCGATCTCGGATGGGGGGACGCGCGAGAATCCGAGCTTGGCTATCCGGGCCTCTCCATGCAGGGCAGGCTTTGAGGCGTAATAGCGGTGGCGCACGCCGGCCTTCGTGGCATGTGTTGCGATCATGCGATGACCGGCATCGTCGAACAGAAGACCTTTCAAGAGATGGTCGGATGACTGTAGCGCGTCGATCTCCGCCTGCTCAGGGCTGCTTTTCAACCAGGGCGATCGCTAGTTCTACGCGTCCGAGCTTGTTCTCCTCACCGCCACCCATCCCTTCAGACTCGGCAACCGATATCCTTGTCGTCCTCGCCCGCGTGGGGCTGCGGCGCGCGGCCCTTGCCCCGGTCGAGCCGAGGAGGCTTTCGTAGCTTCACTCGCGAGCTGTCACATGCTCACGTTCCTGTCGATTGCCTGTAAGAAAAAGTTCGTGCTCGATTCGTACGAGGACGAGGCAGTCGGCCATATGGAGAAAAACGCGGACGGCAAGCTGGCGATCACTCGAGTTGAGCTACGCCCGAAGATCACATGGAGCGGCAACCGAAGACCCAGTGTAGAAGAACTCGATAAGATGCATCACGCTGCACATGAGAATTGCTTCATTGCAAACTCGGTCAAAACGAACGTGACGGTGGCAGAGCGGTAGCAGCCATCCCAAGCGTCTCCGCACGAGTTATTTCTCGACGCTGAGCTCAACGATTTCGGCGCGCAACTTGCCATGCTCGGCGGTCATGCGGCCGACGGTGATGGGTAGGCGGAAGCGGCGCGGCCCGGCACTGCCCGGATTGAAAAAGAGTGTGCCGTTCGTTGTCTCGATCTTGGGCTGGTGCGAATGACCATAGATCACCGCGTCGACGTTGTCGGCGGCCTGGGGGTCAAGCTCGGCCAGAATGTGTAGCACGTAAATGCGGAAGCCATCGATCTCGATGCGCTGCGTCACAGGTAGATTCGCGCTCCAGGCGCCGTGATCGACGTTTCCGCGCACGGCGTGGACCGGCGCCAGCGCGCCGAGCCTCGCAAGTACGTCAGGGCTGCCAACATCCCCGGCATGGATGATGGGATCGCAGCCGGCAAGTGCCGCGAGCGCCTGCGGCCGCAGCAGGCCATGAGTATCGGAAATCGCGCCAATGGTTCGCATCATGCCCGATCAGACTAGAAGAGAGATTTACCCCTGCCGCAAGATGACAGACGCGTCACTCCGGCAATCCTGCCTTGCGCAGGCTCCAATGAAGCGGACGCGATCCTCCGCCCGCCGGAGCGGCGGCGCTACCCGGTCAAGATTGCCAAGCCTCAACGCTTTGACGAGGTGACGATCCTGTTCGCGGACATTGTCGGGTTTACGCCTCGCGCCAGCCAGTCGCCGCCTCACGAAGTAGTACGATACCTCTAAGCCGGATGGGTGATGCGGATATCCTTGTCGTCCTCGCCCGGTGGGGCTGCGGCGCGCGGCCCTGCCCGGTCGAGCAGCATGCCGACAGCCTGCACGCGCGCGGTGTCAGACGTGCTGCTTCTGGCGATGCCCGCCAGTGTCTGTATGCCCATCTCGGTGTGGGCACGCGCCAAAGAGCGCAAATCTGCTGGTGCTTTAGCCATTTAGCATGGGGATACCCCCCTCCTTTAACTTCGCAGCAATCTGTTGGATGGCTGTAAGTTGTCTTTGCTCTGCTGCTTCCACCAACCTTCCGGCGACGATACGCGGGCTCAGAAGCGCTACCCTGAGTGCATCCGTGAACGGCTTCTGTCGGTTCACGGAACCAATCGGCCAATCATGTATTGCAGGCTTGGAGGCCAATGTGCCCGGAGTCCCTCAGGAGGCGTAGATATGGCAGAGCAGCAATTCAAGTTAGAAGTTCCTGCGCAAATCAAGGAAGTAGCCGAGAAAACAATCGATCAAGCTGAAAGGAGTTTTCACGCATTCATTGAAGCCGCAAATAAGTCAGTCTCCATGCTTCCCAATCCAACCACTGACCTGTCGCTTAGGGCCTTGTCGCTCACCGAGCAAAATATGAAAAGCGCCTTTGATCATGCGAAAAAGCTTCTTCATGCAAATGACCTGCAAGAAGCAATGCGGATTCAAACCGACTTTCTGACAACGCAGTACGAGGCCGCAACGGAGCAGCTAAAGGAAATCGGAAATAGCGTTCGCTCTTCTGGCGCAGACGTTTCCAAAAAATCGGTCGAGATCAAGTAACAGGTGATTATCGCGCCCGGGACCTCTTGGCCGCCCATCCGCGCTAACTGGGCGAGATTAGGCCCGGAGTTGTTCCGTACGCCTGCCTGATGGGTCTCGAAGGCCGCGCGAGAGCACCTGTCGCGGCGGCCGCTCGGATCGCTGGTCAAGGTGAAGAACCGGCATCCAGTTGCCCAGGCAAAAAGGAACGATTTCGGCCGCCTCGCGTAGGATTGGTGGCGGCGCGTTCCCTAATTCCTCACGTCGCGTCCCGGCTATCGCCTGCCCGGTCCCTTTCTCTCTCTCTAGAACAAGGAGTACACAATGTTACGTCGAATTCTCATCGCTTCGGCAGCCGCAGCCATGCTGCTGGTCACCTTCACTCCCGACGACGCCGATGCTCGCGGTCGCGGAGGTGGCGGCTATCGGGGCGGTGGCGGAGGCTACCGCGGCGGCGCTGTCGCAGTTCGAGGGGCTCGAGGCGGCGCTGTCGCAGTGCGTGGCGGGCGCTACGGCTATCGGGGTGGGGCCTATCGCGGCTACGGCGGCTATCGCGGCTACGGTGTCGGTGCGGCGGCAGTGGGCGCGGCTGCGGTCGGTGCCGCTGCGGCCGGGGCGTACCGCGGCAGCTGCTACGACGCCTACGGCAACTACGTTTGCGCCGGCGGGTACCGTCCGTACTGAGCGGCGCGACGCGGTTGGCCTATGGTGCTCGAAGCCGGTGACGAAGTCATTCGCATAAGCGAACCATTTATAATGCCGGATCGGGCGGCACACCCTGCGCCAGCGAGGTGGCCGCCCTAACACGCCACCGGGCAGCAGCATGTGCCCGGCAGCGCGGTCTTGTGATAGAGGTGGGCGGTACCTTGGCGGTGCTGTGCAGTCAGCGCGGCATATCGCTGCGCAGAGGCGGGTCACTGCCTAAGCGTACCAAACTTCCTAAGCGTACCAGCCTGACGCTGCTAGACGAGCCACTGCCACCTCAGCGACGGCGTGTTGAAGTCGTTGCGTGAGGCCGCGCGGGCGATCGGTAAGGACAGCGCGGCACGGCTGGTCAGCGACCTCTTGGAGAAGATCGTCAGCGACGGTCTCTACAAGGCCGCGCTGGACGAGGAGGCTGCGTGATGATCTGGCGTCTGTTCGCCACGGTGCTTGGTCGTCGTCAATGGCAGCGACAAATAATGAAGCATGAGCAAGCTAACCGGTTCATGAACCGAGACGACGTGCTTGTCTGGCTTTCGCTCTTTTGGTTTGTCGTCCTCTGTGGAGCGGCGATCTGGGGCATATTTCCGCTATGATCGAAGATATCTCGCAGGCTCATCCAGACCGTATGCGTATTGTGATCGCACTCAACGCCGAACGGTGCCCGGATTGCGACGCCTATGGTTTGGACCACAAACCGCGGATCGGTATGAGCCGGAACATTTTTTGCAAGACCTGCGACCAGGCGTTCAACGTCGCGCCGGACCCGCCGAAAGTGCATTTCGTGCAGCGCATTGGCCGCCGGCCGCGCGCGTGACGTGAGCCGGTTAAGCCGTGTCGGGCCAGCGCCCGCCGCGAATTCAGCTTGTATTCACCAATTTGCGAGATTATGAGCCCCACTCCACATACTTCATTATGGAGCAGTTCAAAGTGAAAGGCTGCGGCCGCGTTTTGTTTGGCGACAGCCTCCCTTAACATCACGATTAATCGAGTTCCGGAATAATCGGCGCGTTAGGTGCGGAGATTACGTCCGCCGTCGGCGGTAAATGCCTCAGTTTAAAACGGACCAAAGCGCTCGAACTAAACTTAGGATAGGTAAGCCATGTCCTTCGTTGTGAAGGCCCACATTGACGGCTGCGCGCTGACGGCGAACGTGCAAACCGCGAAGGAAGCCTTTGCCAAAGCGGTCGAGTGGCATGTCGTCAACAGATTTACCAACGTCTCTATTAGCGACGGCGTCAAAAGCTATTCGATTGACGGTTTTGCATCGGCAATAGCGCTCAAGGAGATTGCGAATACGGTCGAGGCCGCCGCCGAGCGGGGGCCGAAGGCGGAGGTGAAATAGTGCCTCCGCGGCCGGGCCACCTTCCCAACCACTACGAGCGCAGCGCGCTCACGAAACTGGCATCCGGCCGCGAGCTGCCGCTTTCTAAGCTATTCCCAGCGGGCCGTACCACGATCGCTAAGTTGCTGGAAAAAGGCTGGATCGAACGAGCGGGCTCGACGCAGCATTATCGGATTACTGAGGGAGGCAAGGCTGCTTTGCGAGCAGAAATGCTGTGAACTGATGCCATCGTAGCGAGATCCGACGTCGGCATGAAACGACAACAGAAAATCACACTCGGCGAGATGCGCGAATCCGGCCCTACCCGGCTCATCGTCTATTGTGGCGATTGCAAGTGCGGCTCATTCGGTCGTGATCGACGCTGGCGGCTGGGTGGCGATGACGTGCGCCTGTCAGACCTGGAGCCGAAATTCACCTGCAAGGTTTGCGGCCATCGGGGTGCCGATATCAGGCCGCTCTTCGAACGCGCACGCATGGGACTGGCTAATCGATAAACCGGATCGGCCGCAGACCTTGGCGCTCGCCATCGCCTGGAAGGTTTGTAGACAAAGAAACGGTCCCGGGGGCTGGGCAGCGCCGGGACCGTTTCCTCTCTCTGAGCGCCCATCAAAGCGCAAGTCTCTTTGGAGGGAAAACTGGCAACAACAGAGGCGAAAGAGGGCGACAACGTGGGACACATTGTCAGCAAGGTGCCCTAATCGGCCGATGTCGGGCCGCTCTTCGAGCCAGCGAGGATGGGAACGGGCGGTCGCTAGGCGCGTTGGATGCTGGCGCCGGCTGTCCCGCCTGGCGCATTGGAATGACGGCCCCAGCTCTTCAGCCCCCGCTGGGGCCGTTTCTTTTCCCAAACGAAAAGCCCGGCTGCTGGCCGGGCGATTCGCAAACATTCCGAACGTGATGAAACGCGAACATCTTAGATCAGAATGACACGAGCGTCGGTTCGCTTTGTCACCTAGGAATTGGAACTCCCGTATAGGTTTGCGTGGCGTCGGTGCCAGGGTTTCGCCCCTGTCTTGTCCTCAAAGATTTACAAACCTGCGGCAGGCTTAGCTTAGCCAACCTTCCGGGTTTTAGCCCCCAGCGACGCCCCGTTAGGTTGGCGGCCCCAGCTTAGTGCGAGCTGGGGTCGTTTCCCTTCTAGAATCCGGCTCGCAGGTATGGCACAGATATTGCTGTCGATTGGTGACTGGGGATTTCAGTGCCTCAGTTCGTGACCAAGACGCCGCCGAGCACGGTATTTCGATTCCGGTGGCGTCCATTTTTGGAGGCAACCGCCTATTCCTACCATTTCGGGAGTGGATCATTACGATGCTTGACGAACGATTTGCCCGCTTGCGGACCCACCGCAACAACATTGCCCGCTACCGAGGCCTTCTCAAGACTAACCTTACGGACCTTGAGTGCCAGTTCATCGAAAGGCGCCTGTCAGAGGAGCAGTCAGAATTTGAGCTGCTGAGTGCAGGCAACCTTCCCCGTCACAGCTAAGATTTAGAACAGTCCTGCACTGGGTCAAGGTCAAGAACCGAAAGCATCCCGCAATGGAGCGGGTCATGGACACGTTCTCCTGACCACTACTGTCTGGATCTAGTCAACCATCAGCAAACGGGTATCCTAGCCACCGTCTTTTGAGTCACTTTCGGTTGCGTGGAGTTGGGTAATGCGTGCGTCACCATCGATCGTCCCCGGCGGCATCGACCGGGATGTCTATCTGGTCCTCGACGACTTCGGCCTGGGTTGTGCCTGGCGCGAGACAAACGTTGAAGACACCGATCTTGAAGCTGTCATCAACGATTTGTTGGAAGGCCAGTACAAGAACCCGGTATGCGTCATTGGCTTTAATGTCTCCGAAGGTTGGGTTCGCGACGTGTCCGAGGACGTAGCGCGAACGCTGCGCCAGCGCTGCGCCGATGAGGATCGCGAACTGCCGGATTCGCTGCAACAGCTCGTTGAGCAAGCGGCCGGGACTTAGGCCGCGCGGATGCCAATACGAGTTATCAAGCACGAGGTCGTGCCCCAAACGGGCAGCTTCGAAGTCCGTTTCTCTGACGGGCGTCCTAGCGTTCTTCTATTGGGACGACATTCCTGCGCGCAGGCTTAGTCCAACAGATGGTCCTAACGTCACCGAGAATAGAACAACCTCGTCACTCAAAGGTCATAGCCAAAGTTGACCGGCCGCAAATTGAAAAGCGCTTGTCAATTTCCCCCTCCCACGGTCTGGGCCATCAGCGCGAGAGCTGTGGTCCGGCGGGAGGCGGCGGGCGAGGCACCGACGATGACCGCACAGCCGATGGCTGCGCCCTGGGTTGCGAGGGGGTGGGCTGCGGGATAGAGGCCGCCTGCGGGGCCGGGGACGGAGGCGTGGACGACACCTTCTGTCTGATGTCCTCCTCGACAGCCTGCAGTGCCGTAATGTTTTGGGCCATCTGTTCCTGCTTGGCAGCGAGTTGCTCTACGGCGCGCCGCACGACGTCCAGATTTAACGCCAAGGGCGCAAGCTGCTGCGCCAGGTCGGGGGAAGTTGCAGACGCGACTGGCGGCTTCGTCGTCGAAATGGATAACAACCAGGCCAGCGTTGGAGCCCGGGCTATGACCATCTCCTTTGCTGCATCCCCGTAGGACTGCCAGCCAAGCGTTGCACCGACACCGATGAGAACCGCAATAGAGAACCGGGTAAGGCTACGCAACATGCGCCTGCCAATCGATGGCCGGTCGCTTGCGACCTCACGGTCGTTGAGTCTGGAGGGATGAGGAGAATGGATCGGCGCGTTCAAGGGCCGCCTACCGGAGCGCAGATCGAATCGGGCGTCCGGATCGCGCGCAGACCTGCCGGACGAAGTTTCTTCGGCTGTCAGCCACTCTTTCTCCGCGAGTGGTGGGCTTTGCGAGTATAACATTGGTACCTCCACCGACGTTTCTTCCTAATTATTTGAGGGAAGAGGCGATCCTGGTTTGGCGGAAGGGAGGCAGGAGCGCAGCAGCCCTAGGGCGTTTGTGAGATCGTCGCACGATAAGAGAATTGACTTGTTTGAGGTCGGTGAAGCGTCAGCCGTGCGTGTCGGCTACGGGAAGAATGTCACAGTAACTGCTTGATCGGCGTCCGGTACGCCGCGACAGTGACCTTCAAATTAATCAACGCCGCCAGCCTAAGTTCGATTGGGCCTCGCTCACCAGCGGCTGCACAGGCCAGGATGTTTTTTGCGATCGCTGCGCGATTTTGAGGCGTCCGCATACTCAGCGGCAATGACTGCACCGCCTGATCTAGGATCTGTCCGAGAAGCGAGAGTTCTTCGGGATAGTAGACAGCGCTTTGATCGGGCAACATTGACGTCGCTTCCCCTGATTAGCGTCGCGCTGTCGCTTAAAGTTTGTTGAACCGTTTGTTCCTGTCAGGGCAGAAAAAAGACCGCCAAGCGTCGCCCGTTGGTCGAAGTCACGGCTGGCTCTTCCTGCGGCCAATGTCTGAGACGGGTCAATCGCGTCGGTTAGTCCCACCGCTGACCACTTCCGGTCTTCCTCCAACTGCGGACATCACGCCTCGGGACCACCACTTCCGTAAGGTGCCACTTTCAGAAGTAACGAGATGCATTCACGCGGGTGTCAGCAACGCGCCGCCGCTCGCCATCTGGCGCGCTGCGATGTAAGCCAAAGGTCATGCGCCTCTCGCTTCCTCCATCGTTGCCGCTCACATTACGCGGGCGGCGGTCGCAGGCACAGGCGCAGGGCAGCCAAACGGTGCGCGCAGCCGGCTCGAGACGAGGCTCGCCCCGGCGCGCTTAAGCGCCGCCGGGGATGCTGCCATCGACGGCAAGTCGCGACAGTTCGTCGGCGTTGGCGGCGTAGGCGCTCACCACGGCGGCGGCGCGACGGTCGAGCTCCTCGCGGCCAAGTCGGGCGCCCGCGCCGGCGCGCATGCCGATCGAGGCGCCGAGGTCGCGTCCGCGTCCGACGATCCAGTCGCCGAACCGCTGCCGCTCGCTGCCGTAGCGGGCCAGCGCCGCGTCTAGGTCGCCCCCGTGTCCGGCAATGGCGGTGGCCAGGCAGATCGCATCGAGCGCCGCCTTGGTGACACCGGCGCCGACGTGCGGGCGCGCGACGAAGGCGGCATCGCCCAAGAGCGCCACCCGCCCGAACACCAGGCGCGGAGAGGCCAGGTCGTAGATGGCCTGGAAGAACGGCTGCTCGCCGCGGGTGGCGACGTCGGCCATGGGCGAGGCCAGCTCGGCTCGGGCCGATCGGCGGAAGTCGGCGACGACCTCGGGCCGGATCAGGGGCGGCGGGATCGAAGTGCCGTGGCATTTGCCGCTGGTGTCGGTGCACAGCTCCGCCAGCTCGGCCTCGTTGACGGGCCGGTACCAGGCACAATTGTAGTCGCGGTGGCCGACGCGCAAGTCGCCGTCGCGCGCCGGCACGGCGTAGCATAGTGCCAGCGAGCCTTCCGGCACGCAGAACAGATAGTCCCTCTCCAGGATGTCGCGGGTGGCGCGCACCGTCTCGCTTTCTGGCATGAGGGCGCGCCAGGCGACGTAGCCGGCGTAGGCCGGTTGCAGCTCGGGCAGCAGGCGCGCGCGCACGGTGGAGCGCAAACCTTCGGCGGCGATCAGGAGGTCCCCGCGCACCTCGCTGCCGTCGGCGAAGCGGGCGGTTGCGCTGCCGGCATCGGAGCGCACGTCGATGCACTCCATGCCGCGGTGATACCTGGGCCCGCGCAGGCTGTCGCGCAGCGCGCGATAGAGGGGCGCCCACGCGCTGGAGCATTTCCTCGCGCACCTTTTTAGCCTCGGCGTCTGGGAGCGAGACGGTTTCATATCGGACATCGCAGCATGCCCTTGTCCCTGTCGTGGTGTGATGGTGACGTGCTCGACGCTGGCGTGTCCGTCGTCTGCGCGCTGCTGATGACGCGATGACGTGCTGATGGTGCGAGCCGCTGCCCGTCTGGCTCCCGGTTGTCGTCGTGGTGCGGTCCCTCACCCGGTGAGGGATTGGTGAGGGTCGTGCGCTTGATGCTGGCGCACGGTCGCGTCGTGGTGACGATGCGTCATGGACGACAGTACGGTGACGACTTCTCACCTCACGCACGCAACCCGACGCAGTGTCCCCTCAGAACGGACCGATGGTGTTCTGAGCCGGTTAACGATCCGTTAACGACACAGGGACGCTTAGCCGCAGTGATCGACGGGCGGTGTCCATCGTGGTGACGCTGTTGCTGTCGTCGTCGTGGTCGTCGTCGACGTTGTGATGCTCGACAGCGTGATGACGTGCGAGCGATGGCGATGCGAGGTGTCCGCAGTCGAGCAGCATGGGTCCTCCCGAGACAGGAGGGAACCGGGGCGACCGCGCGACCGCACTTATTGAGGATATCTGGTGCGAGCAAATCCGGGGTTGCAGTTACAGGGGAGAGGCAACGCGTCAGCCAGATCTCGCGCCTTCTTTAAGGCCTCCCGTGAAATCCGTAACCGTGCCGATCCGCGCGAACATGGTGCCGTGTCCTCGGTGCAACATCTCTATTGTTTCATTCGATGGAACGCAATTTTGGACTCGCACCCCGCCCCGCCCGGTGCAAGCTTGTTAAAGCCCGGGGTGGGCCATTCAGTAAGCAATGAATTTTGAGGAAACCGGCGCGGCGGCCCGCAGAGCGCGAATGCTCTGCGGGATATTTTCCGTAATCCGCCTCCGGGGAGATCGGAGTGTCGTGAGGCAAAGGGTAATAATGAGGTCACTGCTCATTCTCGTTGCTATCTGCTTTTCGGCTACCGCATTCGCTCAGAGTGCGCCGCCTAAACTCGGTAGCAAACCGCTGGTGAAAGAGCCGATGGGCTGCAAACTCATTGGAACGGTCCGGGGCACAAAGCTATGGGCTGGTGACTGCGTAGGATCGGAGCTTAGAGGCTCGACAACCACGACGGAACCGCAAGCCCTGCCTGAGCAACCGACCGGATCAATCACGCCCGATCAGAAAGAGTGAAAATCGCGCACGAGATTGCGGTGCGTCCTACTCAATGTCCGCTATGCCGCCAGCATTCCGCAGCGTGGCGAAATGATGCGACGGACCAATTCCGGACTCTATGCATCGCAGCAAACCACCACACTATTCGATCACCTCGTCGGCGACAGCCAGCAAAGTCGCCGGAAACTCCAACCCGAGCGATCGTGCCGTTGTTCGATTGAGCACCAACTCAAATTTGGTTTGCTGATAGAACGGGATGTCGCCCGGTTTTTTTGCGCCTCGCAATATTTGGTCCGCCATATTGGCGAGGCGACGCAGCAGATCCGCAGTATCGGTGCCGTAGGATGCCAGCCCGCCCACATCGACGTATTCCCGATAGGGATAGATCGTCGGCAGACGATGTCTGGCCGCGAGGTCAACGATCACTTCACGGTTCGTGATGTGCTCGGGGGCGTCCGCGACCACAAGACCATCAACTCTTTCTGCTTCCATTGCGTCGAACACTCGTTCATATGCTTCGCGATCGACGACTTTGTCGGCAAGCACCGCAGCTGTGATCGGTACACCAGTCTCGCGTAGCCGCGGTGCGGTAACCATTTCCCAATACATAATTGCAGATGCAGGGATGAGCAGCCGAACATTCGTCAGTTTGCCAACCGTCTCGCGAAGGAATTGAAGACGCTTGCCGTAGAGTGTCGCTCCGACGTCAACATTTATTCCCGTAATATTTCCGTCCGGCCTGGCCAAGTTCGTCACAAGTCCACTGGCAACCGGATCGGCACTCGTTGTCAGGATTGGGATCGTGGCGGTTAGCGGCATAAGCAGGCGGGCAAGCAGGGTCCCTAACGAGATGATGAGATCCGGATGGCTTGCGACAGCGGCACGAGCCGTAACTCCGTAGCGTTCCGTCTCACCGAGTGCCGAATACCGCTCCACGATTAGGTTTCGCCCTTCGATATAGCCGAGCCTATTCAACTCGCGAAAAAAAGGCTTGTAGCGACCATTGGCGGTCATCCCCTCGAGCTTTTCCGTGAGATGAACAAACGCGATGCGTTTTGTGCCGAGAGATCGACCGTCGATCTGGGCGCATATCGGCTGAGCAAAGCTCATCGCCGCCGTGGCCGCCGTCCCCGCGATGAAATTCCGCCGTCGCATGTGTCCCTCCCTCCAAAGGGCCCACGCCAATAGTACTGGGAGACTAGCACCTTGCAGCGGGGGATTTAAGGAGCTTTTAGGAGGCAATTGCCGGGTCGTGGCAGGGCCACGACAAGCGTGCGTCAACTCGGGAAGTCCGAGTTGGTGTCATTCGCGACCGGGTTGAGCCAGCGGCAAGTCCGGGCATGGTCCGCTATGCCGCCGAAAGCGAAAGTGAGCTATCCTACCGCGACGCAACAGGAACGAACACGATGACTGAGATGTCACCAGTGATGGCTCGTCCGTCGCCAAGCCTGTCTCTCGACGGCGATCCACCAAGCCCGCGACCGTCAGCGCGTCGGCACTGGCGCTGCACCTCGATTGCAGCCGGACCTACATCGGCAAGCTCGAAGCCGAAGGCGTGATCCAACGGCAAGGTGACGGCTTCCCGCTCGACCAGAGCCGCGTTGCCTACCTGCGATACTTGCGGCGCGAGCGGCGGCAATCGCCACGCAGTGAAGCGGATGCTGATCACATCAAGGTCAAGACCGAGATGCTACAGGTGCGGCTGATGGAGAAGCGGCACGAACTGGTGCGCCGGGACGATGTCGATGCTCTGATCGACCAGATCGCCGGCACCGTGCTGACGCACCTGTCCGGCATGTCGGCCCGGTGCTCGCGGGATATGCAGGTCCGGCGCAACATCGACGCGGTGGTGATGCAGATCAGGCGCGAGATTGCCGAGGCGTGCAGCAAGGCAGCGGACGCATGCGGTGAACCGCCGCTCAGCGAGCAGAGCTGACCCACGCGGCGGGCTTCGCATAACGACTGCGTCGCTCCGTTGTGCCGGACGCGCTCATCCACCGCAATCTGTAGCGGCTTGCCTGTCCCGCGCGGCCCGGCGCATCCTCTCTCACATGGGCACCAAGTCACGCGAGACCATTTACGGCGGATCAATCCGGGCGGCGGCAGAGCGGGCGACGGAAGCACGCAAGGAAGCCGACCGGCTCGCCGTCGAGGCGTGGAATAAGCGCATGCTCGGCTTTCAGGGTCCGGCGCAGCCATCGCCGACGCTGGGCGACGCGATCAACGCCGGGTTTGGCTATCTCGAAGTGAAATGCCTTGGCTGCAACACGCATCAGACCGTTGCCCTCGACATCGTGCGGCGACCGAAGGCAACGCCGGTCCATGAACTCGAACGCTACATGCGCTGCCGCCAATGCTCCGAAGTTCGGGGTTATGCCTACAAGCGCAGCCATCTGGTCGCGCTGCGACCGACCAAGATCACGGCGAACGATCCGCCCTCGACGTGGTGGCCGGGCGAGCGGTGAGTGCTGCATGGAGCGAAGAATGAACGGTAGTCGCTATTACGTGGTTCGAACAGAGGGCGCGAAGTGGGGCGTGAGTTTTGGCAGCGCCCTCGCCATCGCGATCAGCTACACCGCCAACCATTCGATCCTCTGGGCGATCATACACGGCATCTTGGGCTGGCTGTATGTGATTTACTTCGCGCTGTTTCAGTCGTAGCCGTCGCCACCGATGTGCCCCACGGCACCACAGCCGCACCAGCGCAGTCCGCCGACTGGCTGCGCCGGCTGATGGGCTGATAGCAAATCAAACGACCGCGCGGCGGCTGGCATGTGAGGCTTCCCATTCCCCCTTTAACAGCGCGGCCACTACGGCCACCCTCGCTCACTCGCTTCTCCTTCAGGTTACTGACCAATTCCTCGACGCTGTTGCAGGACTTCGACATGTGGGCGATCTGGAATACCGCGTCCCCGGAAGAGCGCCGGGCCAATCGTCGACCTTGGCGAAACAGGATCAGCGGCTGACGCTGATGTAACACCATGATGCGCGAGAAACGCGCCGGCAGCGAGGATCAGTCACTGACGGCGCTATTAGCTGCCTAAACGTTGGGAGCAACGGCTGGGCGGCCAATCTTTGCTGTGACGCACAACACAGCCCCTCATGCAAATGATGTGGTAGGGTATGGTTGTCGCTCCCAAGCCGTGCCATTGACATTCGCACCATCGGTCGCCAATCCGCTCGCGTCGGTCGGAAGCTTTCAGCCTTCAAGGATCGTGAACATTGCAGTAGCGTTGCGCGGTCACTCTAAATGGCAGCCCGGCGGAATTGTCCTGCCGAGATAGACGGCGACCGGCCCGGTCAGCGCCATGCCGCGCAACTCACTCGGCGATATCAGCCGTGCGCCGATGATCTCGCGGTTGTCGAGCTGTAACTCGGGCAGCCGATCCAGTCGTAGTTCAAAGAAATGCACTTTATCTTTTCGCCCGTCCCAGAGGCCCCAGGCGTCGCCCACGGCGACCAGCGGGAATGCTCCGGCGAGGCCGATCTCTTCTGCCAGCTCGCGCCGAGCCGCTTCTTCAGGCGTCTCACCCTGCCGGACAGAGCCGCCGGGGAAGTTCCATTCGATCCTATACGACGAGCGCACCAGCAGTAGCGCCTGACCGACGTAGACAGCCACAAGCGCCCCCTCATGCTGCTGGTGCCGCAGTCGCCACCAGATGCGGGCAAGCGGGAAACCGACGCGGTATGCTGTCCGCCAGGCAGCGTCGAGCAGCGTGGAACGTCGAGCTTGTCCAAGGTCTGACATGGATCAACCTCTACTACCTTTGCCGGTAAGAGGGACAGCTTTTCGCCGGCACTGGGTCTCGGGCTGTTGTCCTGGGATTGCGATGTCTGATGCTCACATAGAACGCAACCGACGCCGTACCTACGTCAGGGAATGGCGGAAGTTAGTCGCTGAGCGGGCTGGCATAACCTACACCCAAGATGGTCTGGAAGCCCTTGCCAAAGCCCTTCAATGCGATCCGGGCCAACTCCTCATGGTTGACCCTACCAATGATGATGCGATCTGGTCGATGTGGGACCGAGCCAAGCCCGCGCAGAGAAAGATGATCGTCAAGGTAGTTGCTGCGATCCTGAGTGAGCCGCTTCCTGACGAGGGCTGATCGCAACGCCGTCACCTCGAACACGACCACCGCATCGGTCGCGCAATCCATTTCAATATCGGTATCGGTTGCCATCACTTTGGGTGGCATCACCGTGCCGTTAACATCCGATTAACGGGTTGGGAGGACCATCAGTCGGTGCCGTTAACCCGTAACCGATTGGGTAGACCATCGGTCCCGTCCCTTCTGGGACAAAGGCACTTGCACAAGTCGAAAAGCCGTCACCATATCCCTGACCCCGGTGACGGCTTCTTGCGTTCTGATGGTCGACCACATTGGATGCGGCATGTATCAGCGGGCGACGGGTGCCTCGCAGCATCGCGCAGCAGCTCACAACCTTGGAGGTTCCCCTCTCCATCGCCCGTTACTGTCTCGTGATGGCATGGCGGTTAACCGACGGAACGATTTTGGCACAAGATTTGCTTTGGATTTGGTGTTGGGAGCTTGCCATGTCCAAAACCCGTTGCGATCTGCCGGGCTGTGACCGCTCTTTCGGCCTAATTCGATACCGGCACTTTACTGCTCAGTTTTGCTCACGCGATTGCCACACTCAGTACAGAGCACGCTGGGTAGTTACGAGAAGTTTGCTTCGGTCAGCAGCCGAGCCAGAAGATTTGCCACAAGCGCCTTTGGAGATACTGCCAGTCGGTCGAGGATTAACCGACACGGACACCCGCGAACGCCGATGAAAGCCCGGCGTGCGTGACATGCCATACGATGAAGCATCCCACGTCATCACTGGGCTGTTCTGGCGACTTATTGACAATCTAGAGCCGCTCTAAGCGACAGTCGCGTCCTCGCATGGCCCAGCCATCAAGCTGGCGCCATCCGTTCAGCGCCTCCAGTCCTCCTCGCGTTCCCGCCGCACCGCCTCGCTGGCCGGATTTTTGGACTTGAGCCACGTCCTTGACGGCCCGCTCCGGTACGGCGCATCGATCCGCTTCGACACGATGCCCTCAAGGCCCATGCGGCAGATATGCTCGAATACGGTCGGCCCGTCACCAATCAGATGCTCATTGAACCGAATGGAGCGCCGCTTGGCCCAAGGCGGCTCAACATGCCGTCAACACTCAGCGCAGACTTTGACGAAGGGCGGCCCGGAGTGCTGGGGCACTCCGGGCCTTCTCCCTGGAGCACGCAATTACCGCCCAGGCGGAACGTACACTTCAGCCAACCCGGACGCCTTTTCGGCAATGCCCTTGAATTCGCCAAGCGTCCAGGCACGCACAGTTTCTATTTTGGCCACGGCACCGCTTGCGGCGGCGGCCATTCCCACGGCAACGGCATCCGATCCATCCGCCTGCTCAGTAATGACCACTACGTCATGCGGCCCCGTCGTCATATAGGCCGCTATAAGCTTGCCGCCCGCCTTCTCCGCGAGCGTCCTGATGGCTTCCGTGCGATCTATCGGCTTATCGATGATGCCTTTGATGCCGGTGTTGGAATACGAGGCGTAGGTGATGAATAAAGGCATTTTCTCCTCCGTTCGAAGGTTGTCTGAAGATGCACTTTAAATTTGGATGGACCCGAAATCCGGGTCTAGATCGATGCCCGCCGACGGCATGCACGTTGCCATTGAACTATCACGTGGAACTTCGGCACGTCCAACTGACAACTCAGAAAATCACTATATCGCTTCTGCACCGTCAACACATCAGCCGCGTCGAAATTTAAGTGCACCATTGAAAATTGCGACAGCGACCACGCCCGGACTTGCCGCTGGCTCAACCCGGTCGTGAATGGCCCATGTCGGACTAGTCCGACTTGGTCAAAGCGGGGCCAGTACGAATTTTTGGAGTTTGCTCTATCATCTCAAAATTCTCTCTTGTATCCACCGTCCATGATCAGGCGGATAGTTCATGGCCCGTCCGCTTCGCCAAGTGCGGCCACATCGGCACCGCGACCGCTGCCACCGCCGATCTCGCGTCGAAGCAATTGCCCGGGGGATCATGCGACCATCGACAGCCATTCGCATCGGAGCCCATCGCCCGCGCGCGGCGTCGATCGACCGGACGCGGGGCAAGAGCAAGCCGTTATGCCGCCTGTGCCAAACATGGCGGCTTTGCGGCTATCCCCGTGAACTATCAAGGCATTTGGCTTCTGTTAACCGACCGTTAACCAAGCCCGCCCACTGTCACCTGCGGCTTGGGGTTCGTTTGGCTCGATCCGCTTCCGACGATGGAAGCGGGCGTTGATCGGGAGGTGTTGATGACAACTGTTCACTCCGCTGCGCCTGAGCATGCTGCGCATTGCCTTGCCCCCAATGAAATCGTGCCGATGCTGATCGGGTCCACCGTCGGCGAGATCGAGCGGGAGCTGGTGCTGCAAACGCTTGCGCGTTTCGATGGCAATCGCACGCACGCGGCGCGGGTGCTCGGGTTATCCGTGCGCACCCTGCGTAACAAGATCCGGCAATATTCAGCCGAGGGAAGCGACGTGCCCAGAGCTAGGGCATGATGAGATTGGCCTGAGCGGTGGCTGCAAGAGCCGAGCGGCGGGCGGCCAAAGGCAGCGGGCAGCGGGCAGCGGTCGGGCGTGGGGGGTGCATGAGCGCAGAGCAAGCCGTCGTTACGCGTGATGTCCTGATTGTTGGTGCCGGCCTGGCCGGCTCGGCTGCAGCCACCGTGCTGGCGCGGCGCGGCCTGTCGGTCACCGTGATCGATCCTTACGCCGAATTCCCGCCGCTGTTCCGCGCCGAAAAAATCGAGCCGGACCAGGCCGCGCTGCTGCAGTCGCTGGGCTTGCTCGATAAGGTCAAGCAAAAGACCCGCATCATCAGCGAGATCATCCATGGCCGTGCCGGCCGCATGCTGCGGCGGCGGCAGATTGAGCAGTTCGGCATTTCCTACTGCGACATCGTCAACCAGGTACGGGCGCAGATTCCGGAGCAAGTCGAATTCCGGCTGGGACGGGTAGAAAAAATTACGCCCGATGAGAGCCGCCCCCGGGTCGAACTGGCTGACGGCAGCGTCTGCGTTGGCCGGCTGTTGATCCTTGCCAGCGGCATGAGCGGCCGGCTGCCGGAACAGTTAGGCATCGAAAAACGCATGGTCAAAGAAGAGCTGTCGATGGCCTTCGGCTTTATGCTGGAGCGCACCGACGGCCAGGCCTTCCCTTTCGATGCAGTCACCTACTACACCGGCACCCTGGCCGACAAAGTCGGTTACGTCACCCTATTCCGCATGGGTAATGCGATGCGTGCCAATATTTTTGCTTACTGGCCCGCCAAGGACGCCACCACCAAGGAATTGCTGCGCGAGCCCGCTACCGCCCTGCCGCGCTTGCTCCCCGGCCTGGATCAGCTCATTGGAAGCTATGCTGTGCAAGGCAAGATTGAACCGTTCAAGATCGATCTGTATCGCATGCAGCAGTGCGCGCGTGCCGGCATGGTATTGATCGGCGACGCTTATCAAAGTGTCTGCCCGTCTACCGGCATGGGCCTGAGCAAGGTGCTCACCGATGTGGACGTGCTATGCAATGAGTTCGTGCCGCGCTGGATGGCTGCCGGCAGCATTGCCACCTCTGATGTGGCGGCGTTTTATGCGCATGAGCGCAAAAACGCGGTAGATGATCGCGCGCTGCATCTGGCGCTGGCGGGACGCGACAGCGTGCTTGCGACATCCCTGCACTGGCGTGTGCAGCGCCTGGTGCGCGCATGGCGCTTTGCGCACGGGGGATGAGGCTCCGCCGGCGTTCTAACCAGCGTGCATAGGCTCATGATCCTGACGCACGGCTTTTGACATTGCGTGTCAACGCCTCATCGAGGGACAGGATGTCGACCGCGGATTTCAGATATTCGATTTGACGCCGCAGCTCCGACACACGGACGGCAGTCCACGCCTCTGCATCGTCGTCACCGAGCACCTCGTGGTACATCAGCACCGTGACGCCGGGGGATGATCTGCGGCGCGCCCTGTGTAGCAATGGTTCGGTGGCCAACAACCCCGTCAGCAGTCGGTGCATCATCGCGAATTGCGGGGGCGTGGATTCATGTACATATCCATTCTAATCGCAGGCGTGGTGACACCACTCACCATCGAGCCGCGAGAGCAGCGATTGCCCCCGCGTGAACGCTTCGAGGATGGCGGGGTGCTGGGTTCGCACCAGCATCCAGCGCACCCACGGTTCAAACACGGCGCGCCGCGTGGCAAGCGGAGCAAGCAACGACGGATGCAGCACGCCGCACAGACTTGTGGCTCCCCGGAGCCATGCGTCATGAGCGAGGCTGTCGAAAACAGGAGCAGCCCACTCGGGATCAGCAACTAACTGCAGGACCTCGCTCCGTCCTCCACCCTTGTTCGCGTAGTACATGTACCAACCGACGACAGCGCCCTTGGCATGCAGACTGCTCAGCACGAGTTGCCCGTGCTCCTGCATCGACCTGGCGCGCTCGACCAGCCACTCGATTGAACCATCGGTCGCATCCGGACGCAGCAGATCCTCACCCTGGAAACCTGCAATCAGTGATGCAAGTCCGGCACCGGACATGGGTGTGACCTGCAGATCCGGCACACCGAACCTGTATGGACTTCGCGGGACGTGGCGAAGCATGGCATCCATGGCGTCGGCAGGCAGCAGACACACCGGGCGCAGAACCTTTGGCATCCGGTCTGTGACAAGTGAAGCAAGGCGACGCACCGGTCGCAGCGGCAATATCCAACGAACGCTCTGCGCCATGCTGACCGTCATCCCCAGGCGTTCATGCAACGGCCGGTTGCGCTCGCCGACTTCGTCCACGAACGCGAAGTCCCGCGGCAACTCCAGATAAGCCCGAAACAGTGCGCCGCCCACTCCGCGCCCGCGGTGCGCGGGATGAACGACGAAGTTGGAATGCAGCGTTCCGGTGTAGGTTTGCCCGAGAAGCGTGAATCGACGTCCCGCAACGCCGATGAAGCCGACGACACTTCCTTCGTGCTCGTATACCAGTGGATCGTAACCTGGCAGGCGCGCCTGATTGTTCAGGAAGACCGTCTCGAGCTGGCGATACCGCTGCCGCAGCTGCGGCGTCATCGGTCGCGACGGGAAGAACACCCTGTTGTGCAGCTCGGCCACCTGGTCGATGTCCGAACCGGTGAGTGATCTCACGCCGCTCATTGAATTCCTCGATGGACCGATGTCGACGTCATGAGATCCGCAAACTGTTTCCGGACTTCCAATGGTCTTTGAATCCCCTGAAACTCGGGGTCGAATTCCGAAGCTGATTCTATAGAACCTGGACGATGCCGAAGAGAACCATTTCCTTCAGCTTTGCCGGCGCCCAGGCCCGTATGGAATTGCTACAGGCGAGGTGCCGGACCGACCGAAGGGTACCCGAGGGACGCACTGAGGCTCAACCCAACCATAGTGCAACCAAAGACGCACACCGCTGCCGTGAGCCCGGAGGAAGAGCAGCAGCTTAAGGCCGAGGAACTCGAAACCGCTCGGAGATTGCGGGCAAAAAGGGTCCCATAGTCCGATATGGGACCCAAGGAACGCAGAGCTACGCCCGAAGGCATGCGAGAATGAGTAGCTCTTCCCATTGAGAAGATCACCTGCTGAAGTGCCGCCCGCGCCGCCCATCTCATGTCGGGACAGCAAGAAGCCGTCACCGGGGTCAGGGATACGGTGACGGCTTCTCGTTGCAGCACAGTGTCCGGACAAGGACGGGACCGATGGTCCTCCCAGTCGGTTAAGGGAGGGTTAACGGCACCGCCTGTTCGCCGCTGCGCTCGGTGACGCGGTGAACGTGCGGCGACGGTCTGCACGCCCCTACAGGAGCTGGGGTCCTCTGAGAGAGGGAGACGGATGGGGGGACCGCGCGACGGCACACTTTCAAGATATTTGCCCCGGCGGTTTTCCGGGTTGCGTTGCGATCCAGTACAAAATTCGAGGGTCGATGGCAGCGCGATGAGCCCGGCGCTTGAACCAGATCGCAGCATTGCTCACGGCTTGCCGCCGATGAACTCGATCAGCAGGTAGCGGGCACTGCTTGAAGCAGAACCCGAGGGGCAGCCCTGCGACCTCGCGACACTTGCCCACTTACCAGACCTTGGGCTTGGATACTTTTGCCGGGTTGGAGGAAGCAATGAAGCTAAGACAGCCACGGGAAGCGATCCCCCTAACAGTATGGATGGCGCTTGCGGTGCTCGCCTTCGGGTCCGTCGCCTACCTAGTGGGCATTTTGTTATTCGACGACTTTCTCGCTTTGTTTAGCGAAAAAAAATGAGCGAGCGCACTATTTCTAGCCGCGCCGTGCCATGCGCTGCGGGTGAACTGGCGATCAAGCGCGGGTGGCTGGAGCTGCACGAGAGCGGAACAAATGTTAAGTTCACCCAAGCCGGGGCTGAACTGTTCGCCTGATACCAACCCTGCAGCGGAGCTCTACCAACGTCGTTGGCGGACACCTGTATTTCTGCCAGTTAGAGAAATTATAGAGTCCGGTCCATTCGTGGACCTGAACGGCACACCTACCGCATTGAAAGCGGCCGGCGCACGGCTCCTGCCGCTGTTCCTGGCTCGCCGTGTAGACCGTGCCGCAGTGCGGGCAGGAGAAATGGACGATGAGTTGGGCATCGTTGCACATCCTCAAATGATGGACTGATTCGGCAAGTTTCCAGCGCGGAGATTCGCATTCAGCCCGCTTATGCCTATCTATTCGGCATGCGGAAGACTGCGTTCGAACCCTAATGCCCCAAGGTGACCGGGTGGTAACGCTGCAGCGTGTCCCATACCGGCACCGTGACCGTGCCACCGCCGATTTCGCGGACCGTTGATCTTCTCGATGTGAATGCGGCCGTCCTGCACAGCCTCGACGCCGTTGGCGATCTCCAGGATCCTTTGGCACCATCGATGGGCTTCCCTTCACCGTGCGCCGTGATCACCGCATCGTCGCGGCCTTCGCCAGGCTCAGGGCCGCGCAGGATTGGGCGAGCGACAAGTCGTATGCCGACGAAAGCGTGTTCGTCGTTCACACCGCGAGCGAGGTTCTCGAAACCTACGGGGATGGCGAGTCGGTAGACGGGAAATGATCTCGCCGGCCGGCGGCCGCTCGCAGCAAGCTTACGATCAACATGCCGGGGTAGGACAGCAACGCTGGCTTGATCAGCATCATCGCTAGTGACAGCATCCGCGCTATCGGGGGTCGTTGGCCCCGACACACTGGCAACGCACTCGCGCCTCATGGAGGCCCTGCGTCCCATGGCAAGGCAGGCACGGCTGCGCTCGACGCAGTTAACCTCCACGCAACGAAAAGCCGTTGGGTTACCCCCAGCGGCTTTTGCGCGTGCGGCCTCCTCCGGGCGGTCTTTTGTGCAACGTACCGATGCCAACGGAAAAACACCTGCGGTTCGATCCAACTTGCGGGGTTTAACAAAAGCGCAGAGCCTGTAGCGGAGGGGCTTTTCAATATTCATGGGAGAGAAGCAATGTCAGTAGCTGTTCAATATGTAGTCAAGCCGAACCCCGGAACTGATCCCGCCAAGATTACCGAGCTCGCCAAGGAAGGCGCTGCCCTCTGGCGCAAACACGGCGGAAAAGTAACCTATTGGGCTGTCGCCGTTGGTGAAGTTGGAAATCGGGTGTTGTCGATAACGTTCGAAAACTTTGCAGCATACGGCGCAGCTGTTGATAAGATGGGTGAGGACAAAGAAGTTCGAGCTTGGCAAGCTAAGAGGATGAAGGCGGGCTACACTACGTGGGTGCGTTCTAACATGGCGACTGAGATTGAAATCTGACGAAAAAGGTTTGATCCGATGAATTGAGAAGCCGCCTCAGGGCGGCTTCTTCTTTTTGCGACGTTTATATCAGGCTTAGTGAGCGACCATCGGGATTGTCTTGCGCCGTCGTCGAATAGCTCGACGACGCGCGACATTCGGCGCGGAATTCTCGCTCGCTCTGTCGCCTAATAGCTCTTTCTCTGCTTGGTACCAAAAGGCATCCATCTTAGTATTGTGCTCACCGGCGGCCTTCCAAAGTTTGTAGGCCCGCGCCCGGATATCCTCCTCAGTTAAGGTGCGCATGGTTCCGCTCCCAACTTTCGAGTCTTGTAAAAACCAACTCGTTGGAGTGGAACTCGTTCCTGTCGAATTGGTCATTCAATACCCCGACCAAGTGTGTCTCCTCCGAACCCCAAGATCTCCGAACCCCAAGATTTTGATTATTTGCATGATCGCCGCCGCTGGCATTGACCGACGACTTTCGCGGTAGGGACGCGAGTTACCTCGCGCCCACCGGGTCGCCGGAGGCTGTTGCCCGCCCCCGGTCGGGTAGGATCGAGGCGCGGACCGGGCTTCGCATGCTGCCGACGTTTCCTCGATCCCCCCTATCATTCCGTACGGCGGGTTTTCCCCGATACGGCTGGAAGGCTGGCATTTCAGGTAGCGCCTTCCCGGATGTTGCGCGCGCTTAAGTCTGCTCCCGACATACACGCCGCCTCAGCCGGTTTGCATCCACCCTTCGTACACCTCGTGGTCCAACGATACACCCTAAAGCGCTTCCGACTGCGCGCTCCGCCTCAAATGCAAAGGCTGAGCACTTTGATGTGGCAGTCGTTGGATTTGGGCCGACCTGAGTGGAAACGCGCAACTCGTATGTTCCGATGACCTGCTTAGACACCGACGCAGCCGTTCGGTCGCGCGACGCGATAGCCGATCGATCTAGACAAACAGAAAGATCGGCAGGTCTTATAGGAAACTGCAAGCCGCGTCAGCGCACAGTCGGCTACGCGCCGCAGCCTGCCGCACCCGCTGGGCACCGTGCCCTCGCGCCCGGCGCACGCCAGCGATCCGTCATGCGGGGGTGTTTTGTGCTCTCGTATGCAGGCCATCCCTTGAGGCACGCCTCAGTGACTCAAACGCGGCTCACCCAGGCCTTTTGCTGTCGGCCGCTAACGCCCCAGCCCCGACGCAAACGAGTTTCAAGCGAGTTCTCTAAAGCCCTCACAGCACGCATCAATCATGCGAGCTCACTGCTGTTGCGGCTTGCCATCCCAACGAATACGACGCCGCGCAGAAGCGGGGCGAGTTTTCAAAAGATGGCTTTCAGTCAGTGGCCACGGCCCATGCCAAGACCTCGCGGCCGACCGCCCAGACTGGAACCTTTTTCGAAGCTCGCCCGTTAAAGGTTCGGAAAAACCGGAAAGGGTTAAGGACATGAAAAGAACGGCATTGGCCTTAACGACAGGTGCGCGCCGCCCTTGCTATGCTTCACTGTCGCTCATTCATGGCTCCTTCAGCATGCGATTGAGACCGGCCGTTCCCGTGTACTCGCACGACCGGTACTCGTCGAGGAACTTTGGACGATGCACGACAAAGCCCTGGTCGGCCATGTTGTCCGAGTTTTCGAACCCGAGATGTCCTCAACTCATGCCGCGTTCATCTTCTTTGGTCCACGTCGTCTAACTCACCCTCAGGCGGACGTGGGGTGGGCTTACAGGACCAAGAGCCGGAGGCACATTGATAACCATCGTTGTGCCCGCCTGCGCGACGGCTTTGCAGCCAGGCCGGTAATGACTGCAAGTCGCCCCAAGTCGGTCCGACCTTGGGATCAACAAGGTTCAAGGTTGGCGCGTCCGGGAATACCTCAAGAAAGGCATCAGTCATTTCTTGTTGAGCGATGGCGCCGATCCGTTCCACGGAAGCAATGTCCTCCGGAACCAACATCACCGCTTCGTCGTGCACGGTTGCAATAATCTGGACCGGTTCGTTGCGAAGCGCTTGATCGAGCCGGGTCAAGGCGATCTGCATCACCTCCGCGCTCGAGCCTTGAACCGGATGATTGACGGCGTAAGCGCCGCGGAAACCACTGATTGTGTCGGCGTAGAACGGGGCGTCTTCGTCGACGTCCTCTGGGTCCTGCGCCTGCCATTTCCAGTGCCACCGCCGGCCTGCCACAGTCTGCGTATAGCCTTGCTCGCGAGTGTGGCGCGCGTATTCATCCTGCCAGCGTGCCATATCGGGGTAACCGGCGAAGAAGTATCTTCTCAATTCGCAGGCCCCTTCAAAAGTGATGTCCGGGACAAAGTTGGCTCGCAAATAGTTATAGAAGCCATTGTCTCCCATCCGATAGAGCAATCCGAAATTGCACGGCTTTGCCAGTTGTCTCTCGTCCTCAGTGACATCCTGCGGGCTATGCTTGCCGGTCATCGCCATCGCAGTGGCCGTATGGGCGTCTACGCCGGCAGCGAACGACTGACGCAAGATGCTGTCGGTGCCAAACCAGTCGCTTATCAGCTCAGCCACGGCGCGCAGCTCGATCTGACTATAATCCAGCGCCATCACCAGCTGCCCCTTCGGCGCGGCAAATATTTTGCGAAAACCTGCCTCACGACGCTTTGGCATCTGCTGCAGGTTGGGCCCACGTGCCGAGAAACGGCCTGTGCAAGCGCCAGCTATGATAAAGTTGGTGTGCAGTCGTCCGGTCACCGGATTGATGGCGTCGATTAGACTGTCGCCGAATGCACCGATCAGCTTCTGCAATGCACGCACCTGCAGCAGCTCATTGAGTGCGGGTAGATGGTTATTGAGCTGCAGTTGCTGACGGCGGGTCGACAGCAGCCGGCGACTATCCGTGCGGGGCCACGCGGCCAGCGTCAGTACGTCCAGAACTTCGCACAGGTGTGCCTGCAATTCGGCGGGTTTCTGCAAATCGCGCAGGGGCGATGCATGGTGCAGTGCTTTCTGGGCGGCAGCTAATTCGGTATTCCATCGCGCGATCTGTGCGCGGTGTGCACCTACATCAACTGGCATGCCGTGCAATTCCATGCGCGCGATCGCGGGGATAACCGCATCGGCCACCTGTTGGCATTGCCTGTCGATGTCGTCGAACACCTCATTCTGCTGGGTATTCCAAAGAAGACGACACAGCACGGCGTCCAGGGCAGCATATTCGAGCTGTTCGGGTGACAAAATGTCGGCGGACCAATCGGAAGCACCAAGGTCCTTGGGTATATTGAGGCCGTAATTGATAGTGACGGCCTCGGCGAGTGAGGGTCGACGGCCATCAGTCAACCAGACGGCGGTCATGACATCGTAGATGCGGCCAGTCGGTTCAATTTTGGCTTCGTGGATCAATCGTTTGACCTCAAACACTGCATTGAAAATCGCAAGCGGCAGTTCGAACAGCGGCGCTATATCCGCCCAAGCCACAGACCTCATATCGAAGACGTAGCAAGCCGCGCCGCCCGCCCAGGCTTGGACGAGACGAACCTTTGAGCGATAGGGATCGAGTGCCGCACCGGCTGCGCCATCGCGGGGTTGTCTGGCGGTGAGGTTGCCGTTCTTGGCGAACTTGATGGGGATTGGCTGTCGGTATGCGGGCAGCACCTCTGTCTCGAAATCCAACCCAATGACGTCGGGCGTGCCGGCACATATTTCAGTCACAGCCGCGCGCGCTGCAAAGGGTGAGGTGATGTAGGTGACGCTGGCGCCTGCGTCGGACAGCAGGCTGCGGACAAGTTCGGCTTCGTCGGCGCTAACCGAAGGCACGACATGCTGCGTCAGCTGGTGAGCGTGAGCGCGCACCGCATCGGCCAATTGCCGGGGCCCATCGATCAGCACTCGGCTGCCCTCGCGAGCCACGCAGCCGCCAGCTGCCAGAAGATCAAGAAGGGGTTTCCGCAGGTGTTTGGGAAGATTGGTGATCGTCATGTCCTGGTGCCGTCCCGTGGCGCCTGGCTGTTTCAGGCCGTTTCAAACCGGGTGAAACAGACAAGCCTTTGATATTGCTGGATAAATCGCCGTCTGTTTCGCTGTTTCACCGTTTTCAGGGGGAGGCCGCTGGGAATTTTCAAATCGGCGGGCCGATCCCTATTAAAATTTCGCGGGCGGTGTTCCGCCAAAATCGTGAAACAGCGAAACGGCGGGCAGTTTCATCATTTCTATCAATGGCTTGCCCGTTTCACCCCGGTTTGAAACGGCTGCCTGAAACGGCTATGCACCACCTGTTGGCTGGCGAAGGGATCATGCTGCACCGCTTTCCTGGGCGATCGTATTCGGATCGGGGAGCAACGAAGGTCCCGCGTCATCGACACCCTGCTTCAGAGTGAGCCTGAACGGCTTGCCTGGCCGGGTTTCGTTGTTGGTCAAAAACCCCAAGTCGAGGGCGGCGATCACGGCCCGGTAAGCGGCCGATTTGCCAATCCCCGTCGCGGTACCGATCTGCTGGCTGGAGATGACAATTTCCGAGCCAGGGCCAGCCGGGGCGGTGCGCTGAAACTTACCCTTCGATGGCCTTGACGCTGCCGAGCCGGCGAGCTCGGCCACTAGCTTGACAACTTCACGCACGTTGTCCGGGACGCCTTTGCCTGATGACTGCGCCATCACCTTGCAAAAGATCGGAAAGGCCAATGCGTAATCGGCGACCGTCGCCACCACCCTACCCTGGTCGTCCACTTGCCGTTGCGCTTGATGCAAAATGGCCGATGCCTTGATGAAGCTGAACAGGGAGCCGACGTCGCGGCGGAACCGAACCATCAGGGGCGGTATCCCCGATGTAATCTGTGGCGCGAAGGGAACTACGGCGTCACGAGGTCCTAGCGCGATCCATTGCTGAAACTCGTGCCAGACAGAAAGATCATCTCGGACGGCGGCGGTGCCGGTAGCGCGCAATGCTAGGTTGGCAATGACAGCGCGCGTCTGATCGTGACTTTCACTGATTTGGAAAGACAGCATGCGGGTTTCATTCTCGGCGTGCAGCTCTCCTGTGGTGGTGAGGATGAGCGAGATCGGGCCTTCCCGCACAATCCGTTCAACGCGCCGGCCCGTTGGAGAGTTCTGGGTCTTCAACCGTGGTCTGGTGGACAATCCGGCCTTCGCTGATGAGACTGCGGACCAGCATGGCAAACGTGCTGTTCTCGTCTGATTGCAGCTGGTTCGCTTCATTGATGAAAAGTATGGTGTGAGCGAGGGGACGGTCGTCATAAACCAGGGATAGCGCGCTGCTACTCGTCAGGTGGTTCACGAAGTCCGGGCCGATCAGCTCCAACGTATTTGTCGTCGTGAATGATTTGCCGCTGCTGCTGGCACCCTTTGCCAAAACATTCAACGGATGATCGAGCACGCGACTGGTCGCGGTGATGTAGACCAACACAATCAATTCGCGTTCGTTCACAACACCCATGGATTGTACCTGCTGAACAACCCGATCCATTAGGTCGGGCGCCTGCGCGAGCTCGCATACCTTGGGCCATAGGTCATCCCGCAACGCCTTTTTCTCAGTAGGCGTTAATGCCTCTTGCGCGGTGTCGGCCCGATTATTGCGCGCCGCTTGCGCGCACTCCGCCGCAAACTGCTTGGCAAGCAGGTTCCAAGTACTCCCCAGCGCACGCTTCCCGCCGAGTTCAACACCGAAGGCGGCGATGATGGCTGACACGATCTTGTCGCGGGCCATTGCGCTAGCGCCAGCACAGATTGACTCAAAAAATAATTCTTGCACCTGCGTCAGGCTGGGCAAGTTGGAATTGGCCTGCCATTCCGCAATCTTGTCGTTCGCTCCCTTCAGCAGCTCATCGTCATCGTGAGAGCCGCTGTAACTTGGGTGTGCCGTCCTGAAACTTTGTGCGCGTTCAAAAGGGATAACATTGTCGGCCTCAGGGACGCTGGGGCCGTTGGGGTTATCTTCCATTGATGCCCCCTGTAGACGACGGAGCAATGAAGGTCATGTCGGACGGCCGATACACGGGGCGCGTGCGCTCGATCATGGAGGCAATCTGGACGTCGGAAATTCCGCTCCATCCGCGGAAATGTTTCTCAAAAAGCTCCCAGACGACATCCTCGCGGATGCCACGTCCGGCGGCTGACGCGATCACAATCCAGGCGGTATCGTTCCGGCAACCTTCGACGGCTTCGCCCAGAACGATGGCTGCGGCGCGCCTCCAGCTGCCATGAAAAGTGGTCAGCATGTTCAAGCGTTCGCCGATTGTTTGCGGGCCACCCGGCCGGCCCTGTCTCGTCGGTAAGAGCCGCCGCGGCACGACTTTGAATAGTTCGGTGGAGAAGTGATTTAATTGCGACGGCGTCACCAACGGAATGGCGTCGCTGTCGGCACTGATAGTGAGTGGAGAGGCATCCGGCCAAAGGTACGGACGGCCTGCCTTCTCGTGCCAGCCGAAGGCGATGAATTGACCGGTGCCAGCGAAGATTTCGAGCGGGTGTAACTTGCGCGAATGTATGCCGCCGGAATTTCGATAAACGCGGATCTGCTTGGGAGCGAAGCCGATCCTTACCAACGGCGTTCGGCCAAGAATGTTATCGGCCAGCCTGTCGGCGAAGGCTGCGTTTTCGTGATCTACGATGTCGAGATCAATGGCAACTATCTCTGGCTGTGCTGCGAGGCAACAGCAGAACAAATCGTCCGGCTGATAATCGCCAATGGCTGCTACGAGATCTGCATCGTCCCATTCGGCACCGTTGAGACCAGGCCAGCCCCGCATCGCCGGCGTCTTGCTGGCCTGATAGCCGGGGAAAGGCCGCCACCCTTGCTTAGCCAGCGGCTGCGCGACCGCGGCGAATGTGATTGGTGGGCCCGTCATGGCCCATCATCCGTATATATGTCAGCGAGCGCGTTGTAGGTTCGGCCGGTGCGACCGTCGGGGTCGAGTACGAGGCGCGCATCGAACTCCAGCCCCGCCAATTGCGGAATGAGGTCGCCAACGTTACCCGCGGTTGGCAGCCCACGGAGCGTTAGCAGTTGTCCAATCAGGTGCTGGTTCTTCCCAGCAAGATCGCCCGCGCCGGCGTTCGGCCCGTCCACCCACAGGGGTCGGATGTCGACCCGGCTGCCGCTTTCCATTTCGATGAGGTTCAGAACCACAGAAACGTTCTGATTGTTTTGAATAATGCGGGCGGAGTCGATGCGAAGTCGGTATTCGCCTGGCTCAAATAGGCGGGCGACCTTCGCGCCTGCTGCTCCGAAGTCGAGATTGACGTCGGCGGTCGGCGCATTGCCCGATGTCTGGCGAGAAGAATTTTTTCATAATGGACCTCGTAGATTGGATTGAGTGCTGGGATCGACGAAGTGTTGCGTTGTGAGCACTGAGCATCTCGGGGACTGGCTCAGCGATCATCGCGCCAACTCAAAGACCGGTAGATGCTGCAGCCAATCTTCAGCGTCATCTTCGGTGATGATGGTCCGCTTTCCGTTCTTGCGCGCCCGCAGCCGTCCCGATCCAATTTCCTCGTACGCCTTTGTTCGTCCGACATTGTAATCTTGGCAGAACTGAGCGACGCTCATGGCTCTTTGAGTGGCACGCCGCCGTCGTTCTGCTTCCGAAATTTTCGGTTTCATGGAGGTGACCTCGCCATAGTTGGCCGGGATGGTTCCGGCGACCGCGCTCGCGTATGTGCGGGCGATGGCGAGATGAATAGGAGCGGAATGTCGATTCCGCATTCCGCAAATACGGCAAATGCCGCAATGCTGAATTTGCGCTATTTGCGGCGACCGCGGCCCTCAAGATCGTGTCGTCGGAAACGCCGAGCAGACCTGCGTGCTTGAGCTTCTCGCCGACGCGCCGACACAGTTTTGCGTTCGGTTCAACCGCTTCGGTTGGCACCCCTTCGGGGTAAAGCTCTTTGATCGCGCCGCAGGCACGCTCACGCGCCGGCTGGCTCTTGCTGCGGTTTCGTGGTGGGGCCGTACGAGCACCATCAGCCAGTGCTTTCTCAGCATCTTTCTTAACGCTGCAAAGGACCTCCGAAACGTCGGCCGTGAAAACCGCAATCCATTCGAGATGCCAACGCGCTTCCAGTGCGCCGAAACCCTCGCGAATGTCACGCCATGGCTTCGGTGGACGTGACTGTTGCCATTGAACTCATTCGGGGCGAGCTGCGACGGGATTTCAATCTCGCTACCGCCGCGCACCGTCCCGACCACATGCTCGCCGAAGGAGGCGCCGCCTTCCTCGCTTGCAATCGAGAACCGGATTATGATCTTTCTGTCGGCAATCGCTGTGCAAATGGCCTGCTTGGCCTGATCTTCGTTTACGCCGGTGGCCACGACGCGCTTCACCGCCTCTGGCAGCCGCTCCCAATCTGGCACGTATGGCGTCGCACCTTCGGCATCGAATGCGCGAAGCACGTCGTCCCGGAAAACCTTGACGTTCCGATAGCCGCGCAAATTGTTCCAATTCGAGCCATGGGCCACGCGCCAATCCTCAGGTACGAGGCAATCCTTATCGTTGCCATCGTCCTGAAGCCGCAATGATGCTATTTCTACCGCCGGTATCTCACGGGCCATCCCGCTCGTATTGACCGCACCGCCTTCTAAATCCGCGACCCGCCGGAACGGCGTGCCGGACGCACGGACGTTGCCAGCAGCCATTTCTTCGCGAAGCGCGGACCAAGCGTCAGTACTGCCTTTAAAGTAGCGTTCGGTTGGCTTTCCACCTACCTTGTCCATGGCAAGCGCGACCGCAATGCTAAGCAGCGACTTCCCCGCGCGATTTGAACGTTCGACAAATGCACGGTCGCGTGTCAGCGCCCACGCGACAGCAACGTGAATGGGCCACCATGCGGCCCCGAAGATGCTCTCAGCCATTGTCCACCGCCTCCACCTGTTGGGACCAAGCTCGATCAGCCAGTTTTCTTGAGGCGTACCACTCTGTTAGCCTCGCGACCGGCCACAATGTCCTGCAACAGAGTATCCCAGGAGTGTAGCATGTGTCGTTTTCGCTCGATCATGTCGGTGTGGATGTAGTGACGTACGAGCGTTCGAGTCTCCCTTCCGCCCGCCTCGTGTCCCACAACCGCCGCGACAAGATCTAGCGCGACACCCATCTCCGCCAGCATCGTTACAAACGTGCGCCGTAAATCATGTGTCACGAACTTCTCGATTGGTAACCCACCGTCGACGATTTAGTAAAAAACATCCTAGGTGATGCGATCGCAGTGGGGTGCCGGTTTCGGTCGTGAACAGTGGTCCTGCCGAAGTGGCGGAAAGCCTGGCCTGGATGATCTGTCGGGCCATCCCAACGATCGGCGTTACACGCGGTTTCTTATTTTTTGAACGCGCAGCGGGAAGCGTCCATATCCACTCGTCGCAATCGATCTCTTCGACACAAAGACCACTGATTTCCCCGCAACGAGCGCCAGTTAACAGCTCAAGCTTCAAAACGTCCGCCGGATCCGGTGGCAATGCATCCGAGCACAGCCATCTCCAAAGGCTTTCAATTTCCTGCACCGTCAAGGTGCGGTTACGTGGCATGCCGGGATCGTAAGCCGCCAGCCCGCCAGTGGGATCTATCTCAACGATATCTTGCGACAACGCCCACCGAAACATCGCACCGATAGTTTGGCGGCGTTTCTCGGCCTCGCGTCTTATCCCTTGGTCAGCCGTGGCGTCGAGCAATTGCCGGATATCGCGCCGGCGTAATTCATCGGCGTATCGCTGGCTGACTGGGGATAGTGTTCGCTTCAAGCGGCTCTCGATCTCCTTGGCGGTTCGGAGGCGGTCGGCAACCCTGCGTCGCACATAGAGTTCGATTAGCCCATCGACCGTGAGCCTCGAAGCTGCGGCGGCTCTGCTTTCTTCCTCCTCCGCAATCAGATCGCGACCACCTCGCGCCGCGCTGGTCAACAGGTTCGCGCGCTCACGGGCCTTTTCTAAGTTGACGTCCGCTACCCGCCCAAAGGATATCCGGCGCACTTTTCCCGTGCCGCGAACCCGATAGGCCAGATCCCAGGTTTTTACTCCGCTTGGCGCAACCCGCACCGCCAAACCGATACAACGCTGATCGGACACTCGATATGGCGCCTGCGCCGGCCTCAAGGCCTCGATCGATCGGTGCGTCAGCGAAACGGTGCCGCGCGTCAGTCCCGAACCACAAACCATTATCCTAGCCCTCGCTGTCTCAATCGTCGCAACGCTGTCGCAACAAAGTTGGTGGCAGTCCGCGAACTGATCCGAACGTGAACAAACAATAAGTCATTGTTCTACAAACACAAACTGAACGCCGGCGAACAACAGCGAACTGCCGAGAACAGATTTACAAAGGCTGGCCGCACCTTTTTTGGCGACTCGCTCCAAAATCGCGGAGGTCGCTCGCAGACAGTTCCGAATTTCCTATAGCCATTTACCCCGGCGAAGATCCCATTTTCGGTACGACCAAGCTCTTCCGAAGGTCGCCATCGGTGATGTGACGCCGATCCCGGAACGCCCCCGCTCAGCTTGAGGTAAGCGCGACGAGAATTTAGAATTGCGCAGGCAACTTTCTCAGAGGACACCGCCTGCCATGGATATGCTCGTCAAGCTCTACGCGCTGCCTGACTCGCGCGACGTGTATGAGCCCCTGAGCAAAGCGGGTATCACGACGCGGCGCGCGCTGCCTCCGGAAAAGCACAGGGTTGTCGCCTGGGTCCGGCAGAACTTCAGTGAGGCCTGGGCCAGCGAAGTCGATGTGGCGCTTTCCCGGCAACCGGTCTCCTGCTTCATAGCCGTCAGGCAAAAAACCATTCTGGGGTTTGCCTGCCATGACGCGACCTGCCCCAACTTCTTTGGGCCCACGGGAGTGGACCCGAACGAAAGAAGGCACGGGATTGGCAAGGCACTGTTGTTCAATTGTCTCGAAGCCATGAAGCAGCAGGGATATGGCTACGCCATCATCGGCGGTGTGGGCCCCGCCGAGTTCTATGCAAAGACGGTCGGCGCGATACCGATCGAGGGCTCCGAGCCCGGCATTTATCGCGGGCTGTTGTAGCGAGGACAATCGGGAGCGCGACATGGCCGAACGTGAGATCGACGCCATCCGTACATTGCTGGGCTCGAAGCCGCGGCCGGTCGGCTGGTCGGAGCGGCGGCAGCGCCTCGACGAGGTCGGATCGACCTGGCCGGTGGCATCAGATGTGAAATGCGAGACGGTTGATTGCGATGGCGTCGCCGGTGAGTGGTCGATCGCACCCGGCAGCGAGCCTTCGCGCGTGCTGCTGTATTTCCACGGCGGCGGGTATTGCTCCGGCTCGATTGTCAGTCACCGCCGCCTGGTAACGGAGGCCGGGCGCGCGGCGGGGACCCGCACGCTTGCGATCGACTATCGGCTTGCCCCTGAACATCCCTACCCCGCCGCCCATGACGACGCGCTCACCACGTGGCGCTTTCTGCGCCGGCAAGGCATTGCGGCGGCTGATATCGCTGTCGGCGGCGACAGCGCCGGCGGCAACCTGACGCTCGGGCTGATCAGCCGTTTGCATGCGGCCGGCGAGGAATTGCCGGCATGCGCCTGGCTGGTCTCGCCGTGGACCGATCTCACCATGTCCGGCAGCACGCTCGCCACCAAGGACGCCATCGATCCGCTGATTTACAAGGCTTATCTCGACGAGCTCGCGGATGCCTACGCGCCGCCATCCATCGATCGCCGCGATCCGCTGATCTCGCCGCTGTTTGCCGATCTGGCGGGCTTTCCGCCGGTCCTGATCCAGGTCGGATCGGCCGAGACATTGCTCGCGGACGCGACGCGGCTTGCCGAGGCCGCAGGCGCGGCCGATGTCGATGTGACGCTGCAGATCTGGCCGCACATGATCCATGCATGGCCGGTCTGGAATGCTAGCCTCCAGGATGGCCGGCGCGCGCTGGCGTACGCCGGCCAGTTCATCCGGGCGCATATCGGTTAGCCCCAAAACCCTGATCTTGCCGGGTTTTGCCGGAAATCCCCCGCCCTCCCAGCAAATCCCGGGTTTTAGCGCCGTCCAGCCTGTGCTATTTTGGAACTTTAGAATCACGTCCGGATTTGGAGTCGCATGATCGAACTCGCCCCCCGGAGTGCCAGCCCCATCGCGCGTTTCGGCGGACAGCCGATTGCGATCGCCGCAGCGGCCCTCGTCATTGTTGTGCTTGGCGTAAGCTCCATCGCCCTCTGGCGTGCCTATACCGGCAACGCGCCTGAGACCGATCGCGTGGTCGCGACCCGCCAGTTGCAGGCGCGCGCCACGCAGGCGTCCGAACAACTGGTCGAGAAGACCAAGGGTCTGGAAGCGACGCAGCAGGAATTGATCGATCAGTTGCAGATGGTACAGGATCAGCTGCAGACCGTGCGCCGCTTGCTCGGCGCGCAGCAGGCCGACACCAAAAAGCTTTCCGAGCAGGTCGGAACGCTGACGGAAGCGATCGAGGGCTTGCGGCAATCCTTTGCCAGCGCGCAAGCCTCCGAATCCTCGGCGGCCCCCGCGTCGCGCACGCGGTCAGCCAAGGCAAAGCCCCGCTCAAACCGGAGCGCGAACCGCAGCCGCGCCAAGGCGCGCGGCTGATCGGTCCGGACGGCGCTTGGCGATGAAGTCCCGCTCAGCGGGTTGACGCGCGGCCGGCCGAAATTGCGCGTTGATCAGTACTTGCTCAGTATCTTGCCAGTCCAGCCGCCTCACAACGACCGTCATTGCAGGTACCTTGGGAGGCAGCCCAATCAGGCCTCTGCATGCGGCCGGGCGACGGGATATTTTCCACCGTTACGGCACGCCCTGCCGCAACTTTTTTCCGCCTTTGTGAACTGGTTCACATATCCCCGCAAGAATCCCGGGCATCCTGAAATTCACCGGATGGCGTGAGCCGATTTCAATATCCGGGGCTGGCAAGGTCGTTGACGGTATATTGCGTCGACGGCCTTGTTTTTTTGTGCCCTCCAACCGCCGCAAGAACCTCAGTAGCTTACCGACGCCTGCAGCGAGACGCGCCAGGAGCCGGCCGGGGTGTGCAGGCCGTCGGTCATTGCCCTGGCCGCCAGCAGTTTGGAGTTGAAGTTCGTCCCGGCCGCAAAGTCTAGCCCGGCTCCGACCGACGACAGCGTGGAGTTGCGCCGGGAAAACAGATCCCGCCCCCACCCGACGTCGGCGAGCAGGAACGGCGCCAGCGTGCCCGGCATCCACGAAGGCATGCTGGGCATCGAGACGTAGAGCGAGTTGCGAAGGATCACGGCCTGGTCGACCGCACCGTCTTCGGTCACATAACCGCGCACAGCGTGGATCCCGCCAAGCCCAATGCGTTCGGTGTCCGGAAGCGGCTTGGAAGATGCCAGCACGGATACTTCCGATTTCAGCGACAGGCTCTTCGGCAGCGGCGTCACACGGCCATACTCGAGGGTGACGAGATTGGTGCGCACGTCGGTGACGCGTCCATTGGTGAAGGCGCTCCAGGCGAGCGAATTGTTGCCGGTGAGGATGCCGCCGGGATTGGACTTGAAACGGACGTCGAGGGTGTTGGTGCCCAGATTGTCCGACCAGCGCCCGTTCCATCCGACCACCAATTGGGCGACGTCGGCGCTGCCCTCCGCGACAGGCGTACCATCGAAGATGGTCGTGCGCAGCTGGTGCTTGAGCTCGACGCCGCCGAGGAGATCGCCGACTGCCGGGGGCAGCAGACCGGACAGCGCGGTCCGAACGATCGCCGATGCCTGGCTGGTTTGAGTCTTGATCCGGAACAGATTGTTGGGCCGCTCATTGGTCAGCACATGATCGCCCACGACTTCGAGACTCGTGCGCAATCCGAGCGGCGTGAGCAACCGCCCCGCCTGGCTGACATACTTGGCGTCGTCGGGCCGGCTGAACAGCCCGTCGTCCATCCAGAAATTGCCGCTGCCGGTGAGCTGATAGGATGCGAAGATATCGGCGGACGGCGCCCCGTTGGCGCCGACATAATAGCGATTGCGGTCGGTCAGGAGCGTGCCGCTGTTGGAATAGCCGGCGTACACCTGCCACGGCTTGCGGTCCGTCACCTGGATGTTGACGTCGGTCATGCCGAGATCCTTGCCGGGACCGAACACCGCTTCGACCTGCCGAAACGGATTGCGGTTGGCCCAGTCGAGATCGGTCTCGAGCTTGCGGGCATCGATTTCCTGTCCGGGGACGAGGCGGATGCGACTTGGCGGATAGCTCTCAGGCGCGGCTCCCGTCACCTTGATGCCGGCGACCTTGAAGACGATCACGCGGAGCTGGAGCACGCCGGACGATACTTCCTGCGGCGGCAGCGTGACCGACACGAATGGTCGCCCGGCCTCACGGTAAGCCGCGGCTATCGCCGCCTGCACTTCGGCAATCAGCTTGCGGCTGAGCGGCCGATCGACGAATGGCGTGAGTTGCTCGCGAAGCGCCGCGGCGTCGAGCCCGCTGACCTGACTTACATCGACACCCTTCACGCCGCCGACCTGTTTCGCGCCGGCGTTCGCTCCAATCAGGACGATCGCTTGAACATTTACGCCGAGCGGCGTTGCATCATCGCTCTTGAGCAGATCGTTGGTATCGATCTTGATCGCCGACGCGCGACGCGGCGGCTCCGGCGGCAGATTGCGCTCCACCACTTGCGCCTGCGCGATGCCGTGAGGCGCGATCGCAACAGTGCAGGCCATGATCAGCGCGCAACAGGTGCCGATTCCGCTTCCATGACGCGCGGATGTTCGCACCCGTTGCGTCAAGCGCGATCCGACATGTCCTGAAAGCGACTGCATCATGACGACCGGAGCCTGCCAGGGCTTTCCGGATATCGACGGATGAGTTTGCATGAGTTTGCACGTCCCGACGTTCTGTCGCACACGGCGAACAATGAATACGTCAACCAATATGGTTTATGGATTAAGAACGGTTTAAGTTGAGTTCCACGTGTGACAGAACCGTAGCGTGTACGGTTGAAACGACTCCGTTCACACCAACTTATGCGTGCATCAACACATCCGAATGTGCGTTGCCGCTTGCCGTGGCCTCACGCAATCAACATCAATTGTCGACAAAGGCTGGCAGCCGATTGCGATTGATCATCGTGTCGACGAATCTGGCGCGCTCGCCAATCCGCCGATTGTTCGGATGAGGAAGCTCAAGGCATTGCCTGGATTTGCAGATGATTGCGGCGGACGATTGCTCGATGCTCACGGGCTCGCGCATCTGCTCGGGCGGCTGCGGCGCGGGCAAAGCCACCCGCGACTTCACGTAAGCTGCGAGTTCTGCGGTCGGTACGCGAGGGGCCGCCGCTGGCGTAACCGTGAGGTTCGCTCCAACAAAGGCGAAGGCGTAGTTCGATGAGGCCGCCAGCGTCCCCCGCGTGATGCCGTAGACGCCGGCATCGCTGGCTGTCGTTGCTGACGTTGCCAGCGCACCCGACAACGTGTCGCCATTGACGAGGCCCGAGCCGCCGACCTGATAGGTCAGCGCAGGATTGGCATCGCCATAGGCGCGGCTCTTGGCATCGGCCGTGACGGTGATCGCGCGCGGCGTGACGGTGAGATTGGCGCTCGCATAGTTCAGCGCATAGTTGGTCGAAGCCGCGAGCGAGCCCTGGTTGATGCCGTAGACACCGACATTGCTGGTTGTTGTCGCCGATGTTGCCAGCGCACCCGACAGCGTATCGCCATTGACGAGACCCGAACCGCCGACCTGATAGGACAACGCTGGATTGGCATCGCCATAGGTTCGACTCTTGGCATCCGCCGTCACCGTGATCGCGCGCGGCGTGACGGTGAGATTAGCGCCCGCATAGTTCAGCGCGTAGTTGCTCGAGGCCGCGAGCGTGCCCTGGTCGATGCCGTAGACACCGACATTGCTCGGTTGTTGTCGCCGATGTCGCCAGCGCACCCGACAGACGTGTCGCCATTGACGAGGCCCGAACCGCCGACCTGATAGGTCAACGCCGGATTGGCATCGCCATAGGCTCGGCTCTTCGCATCGGCCGTGACGGTGATCGCACGCTGGGTGACGGTCAGGTCGGCGCTCGTATAGTTCAGCGCGTAATTGCCCGAGACCGCCAGCGTGCCCTGCCCGATGCCGTAGGTGCCGACATTGCTGGTTGTCGTCGCCGATGTCGCCAGCGCACCCGACAGGCTGTCGCCATTGACCAGGCCCGAGCCGCCGACCTGATAGGTCAGCGCCGGATTGGCATCGCCGTAGGCCCGGCTCTTCGCATCGGCCGTGACGGTGAGCGCGCGCTGGGTGACGGTCAGGTCGGCGCTCGTATAGTTGAGCGCGTAATTGCCCGAGGCCGCCAGCGTTCCCTGCCCAATTCCGTAGACGCCGACATTGCTGGCTGCCGTCGCTGATGTCGCTAACGTGCCCGACAAGGTGTCGCCGTTGGCGAGGCCGGAGCCACCGACCTGATAGGTCAGCGCCGGATTGGCATCGCCGTAGGCACGGCTCTGGGCATCGGCTGTGACGGTGAGCGCGCGCTGGGTGACGGTGAGGTTGTTGCTCGTATAGTTCAGAGCATAGTTGCCCGAGGCTGCCAATGTTCCCTGGTTGATCCCGTAGGTGCCGACATTGCTGGCTGTCGTCGCCGAAGTCGCCAGCGCACCCGACAGGCTGTCGCCGTTGACGAGGCCCGAGCCGCCGACCTGATAGGTCAGCGCTGGATTGGCATCGCCATAGGCACGGCTCTGGGCATCGGCTGTGACGGTGAGCGCGCGCTGGGTGACGGTGAGGTTGTTGCTCGTATAGTTCAGAGCATAGTTGCCGCGAGGCCGCCAATGTCCCCTGGCCGATCCCGTAGGTGCCGACATTGCTGGCTGTCGTCGCCGATGTCGCCAGCGCACCCGACAGGCTGTCGCCGTTGACGAGGCCCGAGCCGCCGACCTGATAGGTCAGCGCCGGGTTGGCATCGCCGTAGGCGCGGCTCTTCGCATCGGCCGTCACCGTGATCGCGCGCTGGGTGACGGTCAGGTTGTCGCTCGTATAGTTCAGCGCGTAGTTGCCCGAGGCCGCGAGCGTGCCCTGCCCGATGCCGTAGATGCCGACATTGCTGGCTGTCGTCGCCGATGTCGCCAGCGCACCCGACAGCGTATCGCCGTTGGCGAGGCCGGAGCCACCGACCTGATAGGTCAGCGCAGGATTGACATCGCCATAGGCACGGCTCTGGGCATCGGCTGTGACGGTGAGCGCGCGCTGGCCGACGGTCAGGTTGGCGCTCGTATAGTTCAGCGCGTAATTGCCGGAGGCCGCGAGCGTGCCTTGTGTGATGCCGTAGACACCGACGTTGCTCAAAGTGGTCGCCGACGTCGCAAGCCCACCTGACAGGCTGTCGCCGTTGACGAGGCCCGCGCCACCGACCTGATAGGTCAGCGCCGGGTTGGCATCACCATAGGCCCGGCTCTTGGCATCAGCCGTCACCGTGATCGCCCGCTGGGTGACGGTGAGGTTGTTGCTCGTATAGTTCAGAGCATAGTTGCCGGAGGCCGTGAGTGTCCCCTGCCCGATCCCGTAGGTGCCGACATTGCTGGCAGCTGTCGCTGATGTTGCCAATCCGCCCGACAGGGTGTCGCCATTGGCCAGGCCCGAGCCGCCGACCTGATAGGTCAACGCCGGGTTGGCATCACCATAGGCGCGGCTCTGGGTATCCGCCGTCACCGTGATCGCTCGTTGGGTGACGGTCAGGTCCGCGCTCGTATAGTTCAGAGCATAGTTGCCCGAGGCCGCCAGCGTGCCCTGCCCGATGCCGTAGGTGCCGACATTGCTGGCTGTCGTCGCCGATGTCGCCAGCCCACCCGACAGGCTGTCGCCGTTGACCAGGCCCGAACCGCCGACCTGATAGGTCAGCGCAGGATTGACGTCGCCATAAGCACGGCTCTTGGCATCGGCCGTGACTGTGATCGCGCGCTGGCCGACGGTCAGGTTGGCGCTCGTATAGTTCAGCGCGTAGTTGCCCGAAGCTGCCAGCGTGCCTTGTGTGATCCCGTAGACACCGACGGAGCTCAAAGTGGTCGCCGACGTCGCCAGCGCGCCCGACAGCGTATCGCCGTTTACCAGGCCCGAACCACCGACCTGATAGGTCAGCGTAGGATTGGCGTCGCCATAGGCCCGGCTCTGGGCATCGGCTGTGACGGTGAGCGCGCGCTGGGTGACGGTCAGGTTGTTGCTCGTATAGTTCAGCGCGTAATTGCCGGAGGCCGCGAGCGTTCCCTGCCCGATGCCATAGGTGCCGACATTGCTCGAAATTGTCGCCGACGTCGCCAGCGCTCCCGACAGCGTGTCGCCATTGACCAACCCCGAGCCGCCGACCTGATAGGTCAGGGCCGGATTGACGTCGCCATAGGCCCGGCTCTGGGCATCGGCCGTGACCGTGATCGCGCGCTGGCCGACGGTCAGGTTGGCGCCTGTGAATGAAGACAGTGTGTAGTTGCTCGAGGCGGCCAGCGTGCCCTGCGTGATGCCGTAGAGGCCGACATTGCTGGCTGTTGTCGCCGACGTCGCCAGCGCACCCGACAACGTATCGCCATTGACCAGCCCGGAGCCGCCGACCTGCCAGGTCAGCGTCGGATTGGCGTCGCCATAGACCCGGCTCTTGGCGTCGGCCGTTACCGTGATCGCACGCGGCGTGACGGTGAGATTGGCGCCCGTGAATGAAGACAGTGTGTAGTTGCTCGAGGCGGCCAGCGTGCCTTGGGTAATGCCGTAGAGGCCGACATTGCTGGCTGTTGTCGCCGACGTCGCCAGCGCCCCCGACAGCGTATCGCCGTTGACCAGCCCGGAACCGCCGACCTGCCAGGTCAGCGTCGGATTGGCATCACCGTAGACCCGGCTCTTGGCGTCGGCCGTCACCGTGATCGCGCGCGGCGTGACTGTCAGCGCGGCAGGCGTCTGGATCAGGCGATAGGCCTGCCCGGCGGTGCTGACGACGCTGCCGCCCGCTGTGATCGCGTAGCTGCCGACATTGGACGTCGTCGTCGCCGTCGTCGACAGCGAGAGGCCGCCGAGAATGGCTGATGTGTCGCCGGTGTGCAGGCCGTAGAACGTATAGGTGAGAGCCGGGTTGGCGTCGCCGTAGGCGCGCAACGCATTGGCGGGATCGACGCGCAGGACATAGTTGACGCCGTAGAGCTGCGGATAATAGCCGGTGCTCGGCGCCGACCACACGTTGGCGAAGTCCCAGCCGGCATACGTGGTCGCGTAGTTGGCAGGATTCTGCATCTGGCTGGTCGTCAGGCCGATCCCGCCGTTGACGGTTCCGTTTCCGATGGCGGCGTTCTGGCCTGTCGTCACCGTGTCAAAATAGGATTGGGTGATCGTGCCACCGTTATTGCCGACCAGCCCGCCGAGGATAGAGCCGCTCACCGCCCCAGCCGCGTAGGCCTGGGTGATGGCGCCGGCACTGTAGCCGGCAAGGCCTCCGGCGCTCTGGCCACTGACGGCGCCGACGGCGTAGGACTGCGCGATCGCGCCTTCACTGTAGCCGACAAGTCCGCCGACATACCAGCTGGGGCTGCCGACCGTCACGCTGGCATAGGATTGCGTGATGTTGCTGCCCGTACCAATGTTGTGCCCGACGAATCCGCCGATATAAGTGGCGGTGCCGTTCACGATGCCGGCAGCATAGGAACGCGTGATGGTCCCGGCGTTGATACCCGCCAGCGCGCCGACCTGGTTCCTGCCGGTCACTGCGGCGCCCAGCAGGCCGACGTCCCGCACCGTTACGCCCGCGCCGACATACCCAAACAGCCCAACTTCGTCGGTGGTCGGTCGATTGATGGTCAGGTTAGCAATGGTGTACCCTTGGCCGTTGAACGCTCCGGTGAATTTCGTGGCGGTGCTGCCGATCGGGACGAAGCCCGCCGACGACCACATGCCAGGATATTTGCCGCCGACGGCCGCCAGGCTGGAGCTGAGGTCGATATTGCCCGCCAGCGTGTAGCTCGCGCCGAGATTTATCGCCATCAGCTGTAGCTGGTGCGCGTTGGTGATGGTGGTTTGGTATTCCCAGCGGCCGAACGGCCGGGTCTGGCCGTCGACCATGTACCAGCCGGTCGAGCCCGTTCCCGGTCGTCGCGCTCCACCAGGTAGGGAACGGCGGCATCGGCGGAAGCGGCGTGCTCTTGCGCCGAGAAGCCGACCGGCATGTGCAATTTATCCGTCAGCCGCATGCGGACGAACTCGGCATAGCTTTGACCGCTGACGCGCTCAGCAACGAGGCCGGCGGCGTTGTAGGCGAGGTTGTTGTACTGGAAGGCGGTGCGGATATCGCGGGCCGGCTCGAGATGGCGCAGCGCCGTCATCATCTCCATCGGCGAGAGGTCCGCGGAATTGCAGATCCAGTCGTGCCGCGGCAGGCCGGAATGATGGCAGAGCAGGTCGCGCACCGTGACGCGCTCGGTCGCGACCGGATCATGCAGCCGGAATTCGGGAATGGTATCGCGTACGGGCTTGGTCCAGTCGAGCCGGCCCTCGTCGACCAGCAAGGCCAGCGCCGTCGCGGTGAATGTCTTGGTGATCGAGCAGATCAGGAAGTCGGTCTGCGGCGTTGCCGGCAGGGCGGCTTCGACGTCGCGCTGGCCCCAGGCTTTGAGCAGGGTGGTCTCGCCATCCTGCACGACCGCAAGCGTAACGGCGGGGACTTTCCATTCGGCCATGGCCTCGGCCGCGAGCGCGTCGAGCTCGGGGAGGAGAGAGGTGATGCTGGTGTCGGTCGTGGCAGGTCGGTCGGACATTTGCGGATTCTTTCCCCGTCATGCCCGGCCTCGTGCCGGGCATCCACGCCTTTGCTCCAACACGCAAGAAAGACGTGGATGGCCGGGACAAGCCCGGCCAAGACGGAAAATGACTTCATTTCCGGATGGTTAGAAAGTGCGGGTATGGCAAATGCGCGAGCATCTCAGTCGTCATTCCGGGCTCGTGCTGCGCACGCCCCGGAATGACGAGGGGAAAAGACGCCGCGGATTACGCTGTTGCTAATCCGCCCCACGCTGCGATCGCGCCACCTTCAATGCAGCTTGCCGACGACGGCGGCGAAGGGGATCGCAAAAATCTCGCAGCCGAGCTCATCGGTGACGCGCAGCTCCCAGCCGCGCCAGTCTTCGGCCGTGGGCGTCATCACGAGGAAGCGCACGAAGCGCTCGGCCTCGGCATAGGCTTCGGTGAAACTTCTGACGGTGAGGCCGCGCCGGTCCCGCAGGATATGGCCGGGGCTGGAGCAGTTGAAATAGACTTCGGTCATGTTCCGCCTCCTTCAGGGGCGATCGCTTACAGTTACGGAGGATGCCGCGGGTCTGGTTTCAGCAGAGCATGTCGGCCGCGCCGGTTCCGTGAGGTGTCTCACGCGTTTGTCAGCCGGGGTGGGCCGGGCGTTCGGGGGCGGGCCGGAGGAGTGTGCGGGAGATCACGGAGCGGTCTCTCCCCTCATGCTGAGGAGGCGCGTAAGCGCCGTCTCGAAGCATTGAGGCCCCGATCCCGCCCGCGGCCATCCTTCGAGACGCGCGCAAGCGCGCTCCTCAGGATGAGGACCCCACTGCGGCAACGATCCGCCGCGCGGCCGCCAGCGCGCGCCGCGCCCATTCCTCGGCGCCGAGCTTTGGCAGCCACTCATCGTTTGGAATTTCGAGGCTGAGCGGCAGGTCGTCCGGCAGCCTCCGGATGATGCCGGCGAGATCGATGCCGCCGTCACCGGGCAGCAGGCGGGCGCTTCGTGCGGTGTGGATCAGTTCGTCGTCGGTGGCAGGAATGCCGGCGGGCGCATCGCAGAGTTGCGCGTAGCTGAGCGAGATGGCGCGGGAGAACCGCGATGTCGTCCAGCGTCGTGGCCGATCGCGCCGCATGCAACGCATCGACCAGCACGCGGCCGTTCGGCTCGCCGGCGCCTCGTCACGATCCGCAGCGCGGCGCTTGACGTTCTTCACCGCGGTCCACGGCATGAATTCCAGATCGGCGGTCAGGCCGTAGGGCGCAGCGGCGCGGCAGAATTCCGCGAAGGTCTCCGTCAGCCGCGCTTCGTCAGGATCGTCGCCGGCGACCAGGATCGCGCGTGCCTCTATGCGTGCCCGCCGTCTCGAGAAAGGCGGCGAAGTCGCATCGGCGCTGAATTCCGGGCCGAGCCTGACGATCTCGACGTCGAACACCTGCACGCCGGTATCGTCGATGCGGCGGATGGTGTCGCGCAGCATGGCGGCGTCCGTGGTGAGCGGCGAGAAGTCGCCGCCGGGCATCGACGGCGCGATCCGCGCGCCGATCGCCTGGTAGCCGAGCTTTCCGGCCAGCGCGAGCGCCTCAGGCGGCGCCATCGGGGCGGAGGTGAGGTAGGCGAGGGAATAGATGTGCGGCATGCTGGCTGTCTCGCGGGCCCGTTCGTTAGTGGGCGAACCTCGCCGTCAACAGGCGGCCGGCAGAGCCGCACATACCGGAGCAAGCGCCATGAACAAGCCCGAGTCCGAACCTCGCGCCCGTCAACCCGCCCAACCTTCGCTCGCACCCTCGTGCCGGCATCGAAGCATGCCCTGGCAGCCGACGCAGTTCGAGGGGATCGAGATGAAGATCCTCTACTCCGACGACGAGGGCCGCTCCACCATCCTGTTCAAGATGGCGCCGGGCGCGGTGGTGCCGCTGCACGAGCACACCGCGCTGGAGCAGACCTACATGCTGGAGGGCTCGCTGGAGGACGCCGAAGGGGCAAATGCGGCGCCGGCGATTTCGTGTGGCGGCCGGGCGGCAACATCCATGTCGCGCACGCACCCAACGGGGCGACGTTCTTGGCGGTGTTCAACCGGCCGAATAGATTCTTCGACGGGACGAAGTTTTTTACGGAAAAGGACTACTCATCCTGGGAGCTTGCGGAGACGCGCGCAAGGGCGCGCTCCGATTTCGTCATGGCTGGGCTCGACCCGGCCATCCACGCAGTTTCTGATCCAGGCGCCAGAGACGTGGATGCCCGGGTCAAGCCTCGGGCATGACGGCAGAGCCTAGCAAGACCGCCCGGCATAAGGGAAACGCCCCATGATCATCGACTCCCAGGTCCATGCCTACGAAGCCAACACGCCGAAGCGGCCGTGGGCCACCGTGCCGAACTGGCCCCGATCACGTCACCGGCGACGAGATGGTGGCGGCGATGGACAAGGTCGGCGTCGACGGCGCGATCTTCATCTCGGCCTTTTCGCTGTACCGCTATGACGCGAGCTACGCCGTGGAGGTGCAGCGCGCGCATCCCGGCCGGATGGCCATCGTCAAGCCGGTCGACCCCGACGACCCCGATGTCGCCGATGTCGTCGCCGAGTGGAAGAAGACGCCGGGCGCGGTCGGCATCCGCATCATGCTGACGAAGGAGAACAAGCGCGCGCCCGACGACCCCGGCCTCGACCGCATCGCGCGCGCCGCCGTGCGCTACGACTTTCCGGTCAACCTGCATGTGCTGGGACAATCTCGACAACGGCACCGCGCTGATCGATCGCCATCCCGACACGCGCTTCATCATCGACCATCTCGGCATCCTGCAGCCGCGCATCCCGCCGGCGCCGGCAGAGCCTTGGGCGGACCTGCCGAAGGTGCTGGAGCTGGCGCAAGCGCAAGAACGCGGTGATCAAGGTGAGCGGCGCCTGCACGCTGTCGCAAAGAACCGTATCCGTACCCCGACATCTGGGATCCGCTGGCGCGCGTGTTCGACGCCTGGGGCTTCGACCGCTGCCTGTGGGGCACCGACTGGACGCGCGCGGCCGCGGTGGTCAACTACGCGCAGGGCGTCGAGCCGTTCCGCACGACGGAGCGGCTGAGCGAGAGCCGAGCGGGCCATGCTGATGGGCGGGGCGTGTGCCAAGGCTTATCGGTGGGAGCCGAAGGGTAGTGTCGTCGCTGCCTAGGACGCAATTGCGCTCCGGCGCAGGGACCCATAACCACCGGCTTGGGTTTGGCGAAGGTCGGATCGTCCTCTCGTTCCCACGAGAGCACAACGCGGTATGGGTCCCTGCGCCGGAGCGCGATTGCGCCCTAGGCAGGGACGACAGCGGAGGGGGTGGCGTCCGTCCCAACCAAAATATCGAAAACAACCCCATGCAAAGTAGGATTTGGTCGACGCCAGGGCGTTGATCGCTGCCTGGGGGCACCGACTGGACACGCGCCTGCGGACGCCTGCGTCCTTTCGGCTCACGCGACCATCTCCAGGGGAACGCATGTCTCGCTGCGGCGTTCCCACTCCTGGAGGAACTTGCCATGAAACTCAGAGGATTGTTTATCGCAGCAACCGTGCTGCTGATGCCGGCCGCCGCATTGGCGGCGCCGGGCATCGTCACATCAACGGTCAGCCTGAGGGCAGGGCCCGGTGAAGGCTTTCCGACGGTCGACCGCATTCCCGGCGGCGACCGTGTCAACATCCATGGATGTCTCAAGGGCATCGCCTGGTGCGACGTGAGCTGGTCGGATGACCGTGGCTGGGTGTCGTCGCAATATCTCGAATATCTCTTTCGCAACCGCTACGTCTATCTGCCCGACTATGTCGACGAGATCGACGTTCCCATCGTGCCGTTCGTGCTGACCTCGTACTGGTCGAGCTACTATGCGGCACGTCCCTGGTATCAGCGCCGCGCCTACTGGGGCGGCTATTGGCAATCGCATGAGCGTTTCGCGACGCGGTTGACGCTCGACCGCTCGGCGGCCCGGATCGGCCGTGCGGCGGCAGCGCGCGACGCCGCGCGCCCCGAGACAAAGGCGCGTGTCGGCGTCGAGGAGAAGTCGCGCGGCGCAGCCCGTGTCGAGGAACGGACCCGCGCCGGTGCGACGGAGCGCGTGACGCGCGAGAACGCGCGGACGGTGCGTGAGAACGCGCGGATGACCCGCGAGAACTCACGGATGACGCGTGAGAACGCAAGGGCGGCGGTGCGCGAGCAGCCCAAGCACGAGCAGCCGATGGCCCGCACCCGCACGCAGACGCCGCCGATCATGGCGCGCGGTCATGACGAACCGCGTGCGGCTGCGCCGCGCATCGATCGTGCCACGCCCCACATGACGCAGCCCAATGCGGCGCGCGGCAGCGGTGGCCCGCCGATGAACGCACGCGCGCAGATGCCGGCTCCGGCCGCTCCGCGCGCAGCAGCGCCGGCGATGTCGCCGGGCGGCGGCGGCGCGCCGCACAACGCCGCACCGCACGGTGGCGGTGGTGGCGGCGGACCGGGCGGTGGCGGTGGCCACGGCCAGGACAAGCGCTAATGAAAAAGCCCGGCCTTGAGCCGGGCTTTTTTTGTTCAACGAGCGCGTAGGGCGGATTAGCCGACCTGTCCGCCGTAGCTCAACGAGCGAAGGCGGAAGGCGTAATCCTGCCAGCTTTTGGTTGAACTCCTGCGTATTGGCCGGGTTATGCTGCGCTAATCCGCCCTACTTAGCTTTTAGTGGGTTTGTGGTTCCATGTTCCTGGCTTCACAGTGACGGTGATCTCTCGTTGATGTGTCCGTGTGCGTCCAGGAATATTTTTATAGGTCTGTCGTCAATCTTTGGGGCCGTTTTTGTGCTGCTTTTTTGGTCGATGGGTCATTCGAATGGCGCGCTGCCCGGCTTCTTGATGGAGGCCACACCCGATGTGTTCACGGGAAACCCGCCTTCCGTGACAGGGAAATAGGATCAATGCGGGCTTTGTCATTGAGGGATCGCTCGCCGCCAGGTCGTGATCGCCCAGCATAGCTGAACCTGGGACCAGACTGCCCGCAGGATTACAGGTTTCCGTTTACGAGCCTGATCTTGTATTCAGCGACGACCTCAAGATGTTGAATTTGGCAGCAAGGACAGATCGCCGTCGTTGTGCTCAGATCGGAATATCACGAGTATGGCGGTCGCGACGTGGTTGAAGGTCGCCTGAAGCCGCACTCGGATAATGGCCATTGAGCTTAATGAGGTAATGGTCAGGATAACCTAGAGACAGATTTGTTTCTTCTTGATTTGCGAACCTATGATTAGTTGCTCTTCGGTGAGGTTCATGCAGCCAAGTGCTGCCGGAGCTTGGGCTCGTGAGCGCCTCAACTCCCATGTAGAGGTGAGCCGAGCTTGGATGTTTGCTGCCGGGCTCCCACAACCGCAGTGGAGGCTATATTCGGGAAATTGTCTTCTTAGATCTGATCGCTTCAGCATGCGTTGCAATCGCAGCGGCCACCGCGCTCATGATCCCTATGTCGATGCGACGAAATTCGGAAGTTGCGCGTAACGGCGGCTCGGGTAGGACGCAATTTGCATGAACTCTATGCGGCGGTTCGTGATCGGCCGGACGCATCAGGAAGATCACCTCGGGCTGGAGAAGACCAACATCCGCATCAAGCCACGAAGCGCGAGGAGGTTCAATCGCGCCCCGCAAGAACAATATAAAGTCAGCTTGCATGATCTCTGAAAACTTCATGCCACTAGAGTGGCTGCGCTGCTCGAGAAGATCTGCGCGAAGGGAAACTCGCCGAAGTTCTTGCTGCTTAGGACCAAGCGAACTCATATTCCTGCGAATGATGTTGAAGGGGTGCATAACCTTATTGGGAAAGTTATCGTCGCGCGGCACGTAGAATCGTAACGAAAACAGCTCAACCAAAGAGCTGTAACGCTCGTAGCGAAGCAAGAGAGCAACGGCGTAGAGAAAGAGTTCATGGACTATAAATAGATAGTTGTCGAAATCTGTATTGTACCAATTTGCTGCGTGCTCAGGTCTCGACATATACGGGATGATGTCCTCAAAAAATCTCTGTAGACGCTTTGGAAGTTCTTGATCCCCTGCCGATGCGGCCGCTCGTATGACGTCAATAAATTCATTACGGTGTGGTAGGAAGCTCTCGATGCTGTCGAGCACGACTTGGCCAAAATCGTTTGGAGTGGTGCTAGATTTGAAATTGCTCAAATGCTCCGGCTAGCGTCTCCAAATAGGCGTTCGCGGAGGCTGAAGCCGATGTCGGAGACGATGAACTCAAGTCAATAGCGCGTTGCGCCTTCGCGCGTGTCGGAGTGATTGAAACTGTATTCAAAAACTCTGGAGGTTTCCCAAGCGTAGGCTTTACGAAGGTGGGTTTGTCAAAGAGCCAACGCAATAGTTGTTGATAGTTCGTCGCGTAACGACTTTCCGACATGTCGACAAAGAGGCGACTGACAAGAAAAGTAGGCAAATAGGGCTGGCCATTCGCATCTAGCTCGGACACCACGGCCACAAATTTTGTTTGCTCAGCACTTCGATATATCTCGGGCGACATAATTTGAGATTCGGTGCCCACTCCGCCTTTCCGATTGTCGGCCTTTTCTGCATAGGCTTTGTCGGACACCACTATCACCTTCGTGACGTCTGGATCGACGACCATGCTCTCCATAAACTTGAAGGCGTCTTGTCCGGGGCGGAGGTTCCATTTGTCGAGGCGAACGTCAACGCCGTGCTCTACCAGCTGTGTTGCCAAATCCATGACCCACTGCTCGTGAGACGGCGACGTCCAACTGTAGGAAATAAAAGCGACGGGGCTTTTGGGAATAGTCATGTTGCGGAATTTATGAGAGCCAAATTTGATTAGAGGGTCGGAATTGAACAGTTCCTGCAGGCAAAAGATGCAAAAGCACGCGAGAGTTGTATGAGAGTTCAGTCAAAAAGAAAAGGGCGGCTGTAGCCGCCCCTTTTGATTCAATTCCAGCGCTGAAATGCTGGTCGTTGCCTCACGAACACCCCGTCGTGCTTCCGCACGTATCGCACTTCATGCAGGTGCCGTTCCGCACCAGGGTGAAATTCCCGCACTCCCCGCACATCTCGCCTTCGTAGCCTTTGGCCTTGGCTTCGGCGCGGCGTTCGGCCTTGGAGGGGTGGGCGGCTTGCGCGGAGCCGGTCTTGCTCCATTGCAGGGCCTCGAGCTTCTCGGTGGGCGACAGGTCGTGGCTGACTTCCTGCTTCAGCGCGACCGCGCCTTCCACCGCATCGCTGGCGCGGGACATGGCGCCGTGGGAGGCCAGCGCGGTGACGCGGCCGGTGGCATCGCCGTCGGTTGTGGGCATCGAGCCGCCGCGCATGACGACGAGGTTGTCGGTGCGCGAGCGGGTCAGGCCCTTCGACAGGTACTTGTTGGCCTGCTGGCTCTGGCTTTCCGGCTCCTTGCCTTCCTCGACGCCCTTGCCGAGCGCGTCGAAGGAGGACTCGTTGGGATCGACATGGGCGAGATCAAAGCGGCTCATGTAGCTGACGGCCAGTTCGCGGAACACGTAGTCGAGGATCGAGGTCGCGTACTTGATGGAGTCGTTGCCCTGCACGGGGCCCGCCGGCTCGAAGCGGGTGAAGGTGAAGGCGTCGACATACTCTTCGAGCGGCACGCCGTATTGCAGGCCGAGCGACACGGCGATGGCAAAGTTGTTGATGAAGGAGCGAAGTGCCGCGCCTTCCTTGTGCATGTCGATGAAGATCTCGCCGATGCGGCCGTCGTCATATTCGCCGGTGCGCAAGATAAACCTTGTGGCCGCCGACCACGGCCTTCTGGGTGTAGCCCTTGCGCCGATCGGGCATCTTCTCGCGCTCGCGCATCACGATGATGCGCTCGACGAGCTTTTCGACCACCTTCTCCGAGATTTGCGCGGTACGCGCCGCCATCGGCTTCTCGTAGAGCGACTCGATCGCATCTTCCTCGTCCTCATCGTCGGAGATGAGCTGCGAGTTCAGCGGCTGCGACAGCTTTGAGCCGTCGCGGTAGAGCGCGTTGGCCTTCAGTGCCAGCTTCCAGGAGAGGAGATAGGCGGACTTGCAATCCTCCACCGTGGCGTCGTTCGGCATGTTGATGGTTTTGGAGATCGCACCCGAAATGAACGGCTGCGAGGCCGCCATCATGCGGATGTGGCTCTCGACGCTGAGATAGCGCTTGCCGATCTTGCCGCAGGGGTTGGCGCAGTCGAACACCGGATAGTGCTCGGCCTTGAGGTGCGGCGCTCCCTCGACCGTCATGGCGCCGCAGATGTGCACGTTGGCCGCCTCGATCTCGCGCTTGGTGAAGCCGAGCGCGGAGAGCAGGTCAAAGCCGGGGGCGGCGATCGCCTCCGGGCCGATGCCGAGCTGGTCGCGGATGAAATCCTCGCCAAAGGTCCACTTGTTGAAGGCGAACTTGATGTCGAAGGCGGTCGGGAGGGCCTTTTCCGCTTTCGCAATCGGCTTCATCGGTGAAGCCCTTGGTCTTCAAGGTCGAGGCGTTGATGCCCGGCGCGTTCGACAGCGAGCCGTGACCGACGGCATAGGCCTCGATCTCGGCAATCTCGCTCTCGCGGTAGCCGAGCGCGCGAAGGGCCGCGGGCACCGCCTGGTTGATGATCTTGAAGTAGCCGCCGCCGGCGAGCTTCTTGAACTTGACCAGCGCGAAATCAGGCTCGATGCCGGTGGTGTCGCAATCCATGACGAGGCCGATGGTGCCGGTCGGCGCGACGACAGTGGTCTGGGCGTTGCGGAAGCCGCTGAGGCTTCGCCGAGCGCGAGCGCGGCATCCCACGCCGCGGTGGCGTGCGTGACGATGTCGGCTTGCGGGCAGGAGGCGTGGTCGAGCGGGACCGGGTTGACGCTCAGCGCCTCGTAACCGCTGGTGAGGCCATGCGCGGCGCGGCGGTGGTTGCGGATCACGCGCAGCATGTGCGCGGTGTTCTTCTTGTAGCCGGGGAAGGTGCCGAGTTCGGCCGCCATCTCGGCCGAGGTCTTGTAGGAGATGCCGGTCATGACGGCGGTCAGCGCGCCGCACAGCGCGCGGCCTTCCTTGCAGTCGTAGGGCAGGCCCATGGTCATCAGCAGGCCGCCGATATTGGCAAAGCCGAGGCCCAGCGTGCGGAACTCGTAGGAGAGCTCGGCGATCGCCTTGGAGGGGAATTGCGCCATCAGCACCGAGATTTCGAGCACGATGGTCCAGAGCCGGCAGAGGTGCTCGTAGGATTCGATGTCGAAGCGGCCCGGCCAGTGGCACTGGCTGATGTGTAGAACGTCAGCAGGTTGGCCGAGGCAAGGTTGCACGCGGTGTCGTCCAGGAACATGTATTCCGAGCACGGATTGGACGCGCGGATGTCGCCCGACGACTTGCAGGTGTGCCAGTCGTTCATGGTGGTGTTGAAGTGCAGGCCGGGGTCGGCCGAGGCCCAGGCGGCGTGGCCGATCTTTTCCCAGAGATCGCGCGCCTTCAGCGTCTTGGTGATCTTCTTGGTGGTGCGGCCGATCAGGTTCCAGTCGCCGTCGGTTTCCACGGCGCGGAGAAAATCGTCCTTCAGCGAGACCGAGTTGTTGGAGTTCTGGCCGGAGACCGTGAGGTAGGCTTCCGAATCCCAGTCGGTGTCGTAGATGTCGAAGTTGATGTCCTTGTAGCCCTGCTTGGCAAACTGGATCACCCGCTTGATGTAGTTGTCGGGCACGAGGCAGCGGCGCGCGAGCTTGATTTCGCGGCGGAGCGCCGGGTTCTTTTCGGGGTCGAAGCAGTCGTCGCCGGAACCCTCGCAGTTCACGCAGGCCTTCATCACGGCCTTGAGGTGCTTCTGGTTGATCTTGGAGCCGGTGACGAGGGCGGCGACCTTCTGCTCCTCCTTCACCTTCCAGTCGATATAGGTCTCGATGTCGGGGTGATCGACGTCGACCACCACCATCTTGGCCGCACGGCGCGTGGTGCCGCCGCTCTTGATGGCGCCCGCGGCGCGGTCGCCGATCTTGAGGAAGCTCATCAAGCCCGAGGAGCGGCCGCCGCCGGACAGGCGTTCGCCTTCGCCGCGCAGGCTCGAGAAGTTGGAGCCGGTGCCGGAGCCGTATTTGAACAGGCGCGCCTCGCGCACCCAGAGGTCCATGATGCCGCCCTCGTTGACGAGGTCGTCGCTGACGCCCTGGATGAAGCAGGCGTGCGGCTGCGGATGCTCGTAGGAGGATTTCGACTTGGTCAGCTTGCCGGTCTTGAAGTCGACGTAGTAGTGGCCCTGGCCGGGACCGTCGACGCCATAGGCCCAATGCAAGCCCGGTGTTGAACCATTGCGGCGAGTTCGGCGCGACCATCTGCCTGGCGAGTTGAAAGCGCAGCTCGTCGAAGAAGGCGAGCGCGTCTTCTTCCGATGAGAAATAGCCGCCCTTCCAGCCCCAATAGGTCCAGCAGCCGGCGAGGCGATCGAATACCTGGCGGGCCGAGGTCTCGCTGACAAAACGCTCCTTCTCGGGCAGGTTTGCCATTGCCTCGGTGTCGGGCACCGAGCGCCACAGCCACGACGGCACGGTCTCTTCCTCGACGCGCTTGAGCTTCGCGGCGACGCCCGCTTTCCGGAAATACTTCTGGGCCAGGACATCGGAGGCGACCTGCGACCAGAATTCCGGCACCTCGACATTCTCGGCCCGGAACACGACGGAACCGTCGGGATTGCGGATCTCCGACGTCGTCAGGCGGAAGTTGATCCCGGCATAGGCTGACTGGCCGGCGGTGGTGTTGCGGCGTTCGATTCGCATGGTCGTGCCCCGTCTCTTTTATCAAGCCGGACTGCTACCCCGCAGGACCGGCTGTTATTGTTTCCTTGAGCGAACCTCTTTGCCCTGGCTTTTCGCCAAGGCCCTGATGCTCGCAGTGAAGCCGGTGGACCCGGCCTGTTTCTCTGAACCGCCCGACCGGTGCGCTAAACCGGTCCTTCGGCCGCCTGTCCCGCTTCCCCCATCCGGGGAATTTCCGGGCCAGACTTTCAACGCCCCAACGCCTACTTCCGACACGTCACGCTCGACGCTTTCTTGGCCCGTTTTCGGCCCGTTTCTGACGTCCCACAGCCATCCGGATTTTGGGCAGACGCGCCCGCCACCCGCTGCCTCGACCGGCCGGCGGAATGTCAGTTTTGGAACCCTTTGGGAGTGACCGGCGGGGACTCCAAACACACTCGCGCCGAACAGTTGAAAGCTAGGACAACTCCGTTACGCACGTCAAGGACTAGTACGAGTTCCTGAATCAAATACTAAATATGGTGGATGGAGGGGGAAAACAGGGGTCAATGACGCGCCCGTGATGTCGCCAAGTATCAGTGAGTCCTCAGGGATTCCCAAGCGAAAAAAATCTTCTCGGAGGGCCCCGGCAAGCCTTCCTCACACTGTTCACAGGACAGGTATTTTTTGCGACCGGCGGATTGCGTTTTGGAGACTCAGGTAGGCCTACGGAGATTCTCTCGGGTTTCTTCAAAGTTCGTTGGGGCAGCCATGTCCACCAGGGCGTGGCGGCAGCTGAAGAGAGGGGGCATGGTGCCCCCGATTCTCTATCTCGCGCATGACCTGATCGAAACCGCTTCCCACTTTTTCGGGTCATGCGCTCCCGGATCCCTGCACTCCCATGACAGAATCAAAACCACCCGCCGCCCGGGCGCGGATCGCGCCGGCGGGCCTGATGTTCCTCGCCATCACCTCGGTTGGCTGGGGCTTCAACTGGCCGGTGACGAAATACCTGATCGGTGAAATTCCGCCGCTGACCTTGCGCGGGGTGACCGGCGTGGTCGGCGCGCTGTTGCTTGCCGCCTTCGCCATCCTGCGCGGGCAGAGCCTGAAGGTCGCCGAGGGACAGTGGCCGCGTCTCATCATGGCCGCGATCCTCAACGTCACCGGCTGGATGGTGCTGATGGGGCTCGCGCTGCTCTGGCTGCCGGCGAGCGAGGCGGCGCTGATCGCCTACACCATGCCGGTATGGGCAGCGCTGCTGGCCTGGCCGGTGCTCGGCGAGCAGCCGACGGTGCTGCGCACGATTTCGCTGGTGATGGCGTTCGCAGGGCTCGCCGCCATCGTGGGCGGCAACGGTTTTGACGCCAGCGCCGCCAAGATGCCGGGGATCCTGATGGCGCTCGGCGGCGCCATCGGCTTTGCGCTCGGCACGGTGCTGGCAAAGCGGCTGCCGATAAGGCTGCCGCCGATCACGGCTGCGGCCTGGCAGATCGGCATCGGCTGCTTCCCGGTGATGCTGGCAGGCCTGGCGCTGGAGACGACGGACCTCGAACAGGCTCACGCCGGTCGGCTGGTGGCTCCTGTTCTATTCCACGGTGATCCAGTTCTGCGTCGCCTATGTGAGCTGGTTTGCAGCACTTGCGCGGCTGCCGGCCTCGGTCGCCGCCATCGGCACCATGGCGGTGCCTGTGATCGGCGTGGTGGCGTCGGCCATTTCGCTCGGCGAGCAACTCGGCCCCGGCCAGATCGCAGCACTGGCATTGACGCTTGCCGCGGTCGTGCTGGCGACGCGGTCGTAGCCGGACGAGAGTGAAAGCGCCGCTACCCGCCCAGCGCCTGGCGGATCATCTGCGCGAGTTGGGCCTTGCGGTAGGGTTTTGGCAGCAGCAGCACGCCGTCGTCGAGGCGGCCCTGATGCATGACGGTCTCATCGGTATAGCCGGATGTGTAGAGCACCTTGGTGCCCGGGCGCAGCTTGCCGACCTCATCGGCAAGCTGCCGGCCGGTCATGCCGCCGGGCATCACCACGTCGGTGAACAGCAGATCGAAGGTCGCGCCGTCTCTCGCCTGGGCGAGCGCAGCCGGGCCGTCGGCGGCGGCGATGGTCTTGTAGCCGAGGCCTTGCAGCTGCACGGTGACGAAGTTGCGCACCAGCGCGTCATCCTCAACCACCAAAATGGTCTCGCTGCCGCCGGCCGCGGCGTTCCCAGCCGTGCGCGCGGTATCGGCTTCGCCGGTGGCGGCGGGAAGATAGAGGCGGATGGTGGTGCCGCTTCCTTCCTTGCTGTCGAGGCGGATCTGGCCGCCGGACTGGGTGACGAAGCCGTAGACCATCGAGAGCCCGAGGCCGGAGCCCTTGCCGACTTCCTTGGTAGTGAAGAACGGCTCGAACACCTTGTCGCGCACCTGCGCCGGCATGCCGGTGCCGGTGTCGCTGACAGACACCATCACATAGGCGCCGGGCGCGAGGTCGGCCTGCGTATCGCCTTCGTCGACGGCGAGCCTGCGGGTTTCCAGCGTGAGCTTGCCGCCGCTCGGCATCGCATCGCGCGAATTGATCGCCATGTTGAGCACGGAATTGGCGAGTTGCGAGGGATCGACATGGGCGCTGGTGACGGTCGGGTCGAGCACGGTCACGATTTCGATCGGCTCCCCGAGCGTCGGGCGCAACAGCTTGGCGACGTCGGCGATGGTGGCGTTGACGTCGACATTGCGCGGATGCAGCGGCTGCCGCCGCGCAAAGGCGAGCAGATGCTGGATCAGTTCGCTGCAGCGCTCGGCCGCCTGGTCAATCAGCTCCGCCGTCTTTTGCAGCGCCGGGCGGTCCTTCAGGTCCGCCACCAGCGTCTCGGTCGTGCCGGTGATGACGGTCAGCATGTTGTTGAAGTCGTGGGCGACGCCGCCGGTGAGCTTGCCGATGGCATCGAGCTTTTGCGACTGATGCAGCTTGCGCTCGATTTCCCGCGAGGCGGTGATGTCGTGATAGACGAGCGCAGCCCCGCTGATCGCGCCGGCGGCGTCGCGCAGCGGCCGGCCTGAGACCACGAGATGAACCTGCGCGTCGCCCGAGCGCGGGCGGGCGATGAATTCCATGTCGTCGAACTCTTCGCCGCGCAGGGCGCGCGCCGCCGGCAGGTCGCTGGCCGTCAGGGGCGTGACCCCGTCGGCGTGGAACACGGTGCTCAGCGAGCGCAATTTGGTGACGTTCATTCCGGGGCGATAGCGCAGCATCCGCTTGGCGGCCGGATTGGACAGCACGACCTCGCCCTTGGTGTCGATGACGAGCACGGCTTCCGCCATGCTGTGGAAGGTGCTTTCCATCACCGAGGAGGAGTGGCGCAGTTCTTCGTGGGCGGCGACCAGATCCTCGCTGCGCTCGGCGACCGCGGCCTCCAGTTCCTGTTTGGTCGCGATGGTGGCGTGAAGCGAATCCGCAAGCGCGCGCGCGCGAGCGGCTGCTCTCGCGGACCAGGACACCGGCAAGCAGCAGGATCAGCGCCGCGCCGCAGAGATCGACGATCAGCACGATCCGCCCGGTCAGCCGGGAGTCCGCCGACTGACGCGTCAACACCAACCGCTGCTCTGCCTGGACCTTGTCGAGATTGGCGCTGATGGTCTCGCCCATCCGGCGCGCGTCGGCGACCATCTTGCCCGCCGAGATCCCGCCGCTTTCGCTGGAACTGCGGAAGCGGATCAACTCCTCGCTGATGGCAAGCCGCCGCTCGGCGAGGTCCTTTGTCTCCTGCAAAAGGCGGTTCTGCTCGGGGTTTTGCCCGGTCGCCTTCAAAAGCTCGGCGAAGGCCGGCGCGATCGCATCCCTTGCCTGGCCGAATTCGGCGACAAAGCCTTCCTGGCCGGTCAACGCAAAGCCGCGCGCGGCGCCCTCGGCGCCCCGCACCAGCACCTTGAGGTCGGCGAGGTTTTTCAGCGTGCCGACGGTATGATCGAACGCATCCGCGTTGGTGCGCCACTTTTGTTCCAGCAGGATCGACGTCCCACTGATGACCAGCAGAATGCAAAGACCCGTGCCGAGGACAAGACGCCGCGTCAGGACCGGTTGCCTGCCGGCTCGCACGCCGGCTTGCCTCTCAGTTCTTTCTTCAGTTTCCCTGGTAATGAGCGTTGACCTTGGGCTTGTTCAGGCAATCGTTGACCGCGGCGAGCAGGGCGGCCGGGGTGAAGGGCTTGCGCAGGCAGTGTGTCGCGCCGAGTTCCAGCGTCATGCGCAGGAAATCGGGAGACGCCGTGTCGGCATTGGCAAAGGCATATCCGGACATCGCGACCAGCGGGATGCCAGGCGCGCGCTCGTGGAAGATGCGGATCGATTCGAAGCCGCGCATGTGCGGCATGAAGATGTCGACCAGCATCACGTCGAACTCTCCTGATGCAAGCTCGCGCATTCCCGCATCGCCACCGTCGGCGATGGTGACTTCCAATCCTTGCCTTCGCAGACAGACCTCGATGGCGATGCACACCATCGGGTCGTCATCGACCACGAGAACGCGCGGCAAATTGGCTTCCTTTGAAACCGGAAGACGAGGGAACCCGTTATACTCGCATTCGCAATTGGCAGCTTTCGTCAGCGGATCGCCTTTTTCAACCAAAAAATGTGAAAAGGCGACGCGAGACCCGGTTTGCACTGCGGTGTGCATTCGGGGTTGCCTGCTGCTGAGCTTGCGTCGCTCACAGCCCCACCAAGGCAATATCCGGCGCCAACAGACGCCCCGTCTGCGTCAGACTGCGCGTCGACGTCCTGCGACCATCCCATAGATGAGCAGCACGATCACGGCGCCAACTACGGCGCCTATCAAACCCGCTCCCTCGCCTGGGCGATACCAACCGAGCGCCTGACCCAGGAAAGTCGCAACGAACGCCCCGACAATTCCCAGAATCGTCGTGAGGATAAACCCGGCCGGCTCGTTATCGCCCGGCATGATGAACTTGGCGACGACGCCGGCGATGAAGCCGATAATGATTGTCCATAAAATGCTCATGACATGGTCCTTGGTGTGAGGCGTTTAGTGGGGAAGGCGACCGTCAGGCGTATATTGATCAACCGCCGCAGGAAGTTCGCGCGACAATCTCGCCAAGAGTTCTTCCTGGGACAAACCGGTCTGCTGCTCGAGCGCGGCCAATACATCTTGTCCGATGGCTTGCTTGAGTTGGGGGGCGGGAAGTTCTTTGTTCGGTCCTTTGCTTATCCAGGACTCTGCGGCATCTCCCTGGCCGTTCTGTTTGAACCGCTCGAACAGTTCGCCAAGCCCGCCGCTCAACAGGCCTCCGACGCCGCCGCCGGCTAACCCGCCTCCCAAGCTGCCCAGGAGGCCGCCCAGGGCGGGTTGTTTGCGCCCGGCTGGGTGCTGCTGCTGTTACCAGCTCCCTTGAGCATCTCCGCGAGCTTGTCCCTGTTCTGGTAACCCGCCAGAGCGAGCAAGCCCAACAACGCCGTCATCGATGGCATCCCGCGCGACATTTCCATCTCCTGTATTGGAATCTCTGCGCGGCAACGTGCCATACCGCCTCAAGTTCCAAGACGGATCGTGTCGGCGGTTGCTTCGCGCCGAGGCGCGTGGATCGGTGTGGCCAGATAAGCGAAAGATGAAGCGCCCCGTCGCGGTCGAGGGGAGTTGCGTCGCGGCAATTTCCCTGTAGCTGTGTGCCAATACTGACAAACGTACCGCACCCGGAATTCCAACGCGTCCATGCCAGCAGTTTCAACGACGGGTCGTGCCCGGATCTCGCCGCTCGGTCTCCTCTTCCTCGCCGTCGCCTCGATCGGGTGGGGGCTGAACTTCCCGATCATGAAGCACCTCTTGAGCGAGTGGCCGCCGCTCTCTTCGCGAGGATTGTGTGGATTCGTTGGCGCAGCCGCATTGGCGCTGATTGCCATCGTGCGAGGGCAGGGAGTGCGGGTGCCGCCCGACATGCGGCTGCGGCTCGTGCTGGTATCGCTGCTGACGATCAGCGGATGGATGGCTTTTCTCGGATTGGCATTGCTGTGGCTCGATGCGCGGGAGGCTGCCGTCATCAGCATTTCGATACCGGTGTGGGTGGCGTTGCTGGCATGGCCGGTCCTCGGAGAGAGAATCTCCATTGTTCGGGCAATTGCGCTCGCGGTGGCGCTGGCCGGGATCGCGATCCTGATCGGCGGCGATGGCGTCGATGCCAGCCTTGGAAAACTGCCGGGGCTGATCCTGGCGCTGGTCGGCGCTGTTTCGGTCGCGCTTGGCACTGTCTTGACCAAGCATTTTCCGCTGTCGATGCCGCCGCTGTCGCTTGCCGCCTGGCAGATCGGCATCGGCTGCCTGCCGGTCGCGATCGTCGGCCTTGCAGTCGAGCAGCCGCAGCTGGCGGCGCTGTCGGCGATCGGCTGGGCGTCGATGGCCTATATGACGCTGATCCAGTTCTGCCTGTGCTACGTCTGCTGGTTTGCGACGCTGGAGCGCCTCCCGGCGGCGACCGCCTCGATCGGCACCCTTCTGGTGCCGGTCGTCGGCGTGGTGTCTGCGGCCGTCATGTTGCACGAGCCGTTTGGCCTGCGCGAATTCGCGGCACTCGCGGTCGCGCTCAGTGGCGTCGCGGTGGCGCTGCGGGCATGAAAAGAGCGGCGCATCGGAATGCGCCGCTCTTCGTCATCTCTAACTCTCGACCTTACGGGCAGGGATACCGCTGGCCATCGTAACCGAGATAGGTCTGCGATGCCGGATCATAGGAGCGATAGCGCTGCGCACAGGACGCAGGGTCATCGCCGCCCGGCACCACGGCTACAGTGCCCTCATCATAATAGCCATCGTCGTAGTAGCCCGGAGCGTAAGCGTAGCCCGGGCTCCCGTAGTAGGCGTAGCTGTTGGCGAGCGCGCCGCCGACGACCGCACCGGCTACGAGACCGGGGTAGAAGCCGCCGCCGCCATAGTGGCGACGATATCCGCCGCCCCAATTGCCGCCGGCATAGGCCGGACCGCGGACGCCGCCGTTCCAGCCGCCTGCGACCGGTCCACGGACTCCGCCGCCGTTGATGGCAACGCCGCCACCGCCGCCGCCGAATCGAGCAGGGCCACCGCTGAATCGCGCGCCGCCGCCGCCCATGGCCGGTCCTGCACGGAAGCCACCGCCACCGACATGCGCAGCACCACCGCCGCCGCCGCCGACACGCGCGCCGCCGCCGCCGCCTCTCATGTGCTGCGCAAAGCTCTCACTCGGCAGCGCGATCGGCAAAGCGAGCGCCATCGCCGCTGCAACACTCAGGACTTTCAAACTGGTCATTTTTTGGCTCCATCTCCGGGTCGTCGGGGCAACCCGTTAAGGCGGCAGACGTTCCCGGATTCCACACCACTTGTGCGTGATGGCGAGACTGTCAGTTGGCGACTGTATGGGCGATGAACGGATTGCGATGATTCTGCGGCATTTCGCGCATTCTGCCGCCTGAACAAGCTGTAATGTGTCGGCGAGCGCGGCTGGACAATTCGTCCCTGCAATGGCATCACCGCAGCACCTGTTCGAACGACGGCCGAGATCAGATGAAACAGTTCTTTCTGAAATTCTTCACCTGGTGGAGCGGCCAGACTTTTGGCACGCAGCTCTGGACCTGGCGTTTCGGCGAGTTGGTCGGCACTGACGATCAGGGCAACCATTACTACCGCACCAAGGGCGGGGTGATTGACCCGACGCTCGGCTTCGAGCGGCGCTGGGTGATCTATAACGGCTATGCCGAGGCATCGCGCATACCGCCGGAATGGCACGGCTGGATGCATCACACTGTCGACGTGCCGCCTACGGACGAAAAATACACGCCGCGCGAATGGGAGAAGCCGCATGTGCCGAACATGACCGGCACCGCGCAGGCCTATCGTCCCTCCGGCTCGACGCTTGCCTCCGGCCGCCGTCCGGCCGCCACGGGCGACTACCAGGCCTGGACGCCGGGAAGCTGATCTCACTCTTATTTGAGCGACGACCCGGCGGCCATCCTTGCGCATCGCGATAGGTGTATCTACACTTATCTGATGGCCCGACCCAGCGAAACCGATACGACCGATTACATGGCCGCCGCCGGCTGCTTCTGCATGACCTCGCGCGAAGCCGCCCGCAAGATCACGCGACTCTACGATTGCTTGATGCAGGATTCCGGGATCCGGAGCACCCAATTCACCATTCTGTCGCAACTGATGCTGCGCGGGGAAATGCCTCTCGGCAGGCTTGCGGGACTGCTCGGCATGGAGCGCACGACACTGACGCGCAACCTGGCGCCGCTGGAGCAGCAGAAATGGATCACGGCGCGCGCCGGCGACGATCCGCGCGCGCGCATCATCGCAATTACCGCGCCGGGCAGGGCGCTCGTGCGCCGCGCTTTTCCCTATTGGTTGAGCGCGCAGGCCCAAGCCGGGAAACTACTCGGCGCTGACGGGCAGGCGGCGTTGAAACTCCTGGGTTCCAAGAACTTGGGTTCCAAGAACTTGGGTTCCAAGAATTTGGGATGAGGTAAGCGACAATCCTCGGCAGACGTTCGCTTGTGAACATGGGTGTATTTACACGTAAGGAGAAGCATAGTGCTCGACTTCATCGGGACCATCGTCCTCGTTGCGGCGACCATCGTCAGCATCAATTCGCTCACGGGCGCGATGCCGGTCAGCGCATCCCAACGTCTTGCCCTTTCGGTCGGCGCCGGTCTGTGGACGGGTCTAGCGGCAGCGCTCGCGGGCGCGAACCTGTTTGCTGGCACAAACCCGATCGGGCCGCCGGTGATCGGCGCCGTAATCCTGTTTCCGTTGCTGGCGACGGCCGTTGCGGCGACGATCTCGCCATCTGTGCGCGCTGCTCTGCTCGGGATGCCGATACCATTGCTGATCGGTCTGAACGTCTGGCGTGTGGCGGCAGGATTTTTCCTCCTCGGGCTCGCGGCCGAAGGCCGACTTGCCGGACCGTTTCCGTATTCGGCCGGCTGGGGCGATATCATAACCGGAGCGTTGGCTTTGCCTGTGGCCTGGCTTGCACTGCACGGACGTGGCAAGGCGCCGGTCTGGATCTGGAATGCATTCGGCACGATCGATCTCGTGGACGCGCTTGCACTTGGAGTTATCTCTACGAATGGCTCGCCGCTGCAGGTCATTCACGCCGGGGTGGGCTCGCAGGCAATGCAGATGCTGCCATGGTCGCTGCTTCCGACCGTGTTGGTGCCGATGCTCCTGATCGTGCACGGCATCGTCTTTTTCCGCCTTGCGCGGGCGACTGCGCCGGCTGCAAGCTGAATCGTTGCTGCAACGCGGTTGCCTGTGAACAACGGTAACAGCGGGGATGCTGATCAGCGCGCCGTTGCGCGATCCGCGGGAATGCGGCTCAATGAACCCATCTTACGGAGATGGGAAACCATCGCGTACGGTTCGGGCTCCAGTTCGCGACTGTCCCGATAAGCAGCGGCCCCCGAGTAGGACACGGCTGGGAGATAGGCCCCCGGTGCGGATGTTCTGAAATCGCCCGTTAATGTGGGGCTACCGTGAGACAGGAAAGGCCGTCTGGGCAACCAGGCGGCCTTTTTCTGTTGTTTTGTTGGGTGCTAGCTGTGCGCGTGCAGTCGCTCGGCGGCTTGGCGGTAATTTTCAATCCGGGCTTGGCTGCGTCGGCGCCATCCGCGCCTGGATCAGCGCAAGCACCTCGGCCGGCGCAGTGTCGGGCGAGCCGGCGTTGAAGGGCGGGGCGGGGTTGTATTCGAGCCGCAACTGGATCGCTTCCGCGAGTCTGCGGTCGACCATGATCGAGACCAGCGTCAGCGCAAAATCGATGCCCGCGGTGACGCCACCGCCCGTGACACGGTTGCGATCGACGCAAACGCGGGTCTTGGTCGTGATCGCCCCGAACGGCGCAAGCGCCTCCATCTGCGACCAGTGCGTGGTTGCGCGGTAACCCTTCAACAGGCCGGCGGCGCCCAGCACCAGCGAGCCGGTGCAGACCGAGGTGACGTATTTGGCGCCTTCCGCCTGCGCCTTCAGAAAAGCGAGTATCTCTTCGTCATTGACGGCGTCATCGGTGCCGATACCGCCCGGCACGCAGATCACGTCGAGCTGCGGGCAGTCGGCGAAGGTGATCGTCGGCGTGATCGCCATCACCGAGTTGCTGGTGACCGGTTCGATCCGCTTCCAGATCAGGTGCAGTTTTGCGCCGGGCACGCTGGAGAACACCTGAAGGGGGCCGGTGAAATCGAGTTGGGTGACGCGCGGAAACAGCACGATTCCGATTTGAAGGGGCGTGGACATCTCTGGCCTCCGGATTTTGCTTGACGGGGCGCAGTCTCTCATGGTGGCTTTCTGTCTGAAATGGCATATTTCCCTCATTTCAGGACATTGCTGGGATTTCACTCATGATCGGCGTGTTGATCTTTCCGAACTTCCAGTTGCTCGACGCAGCCGGGCCGATCTCGACATTCGAAATCGGGGCGCGGTTTTCCGGCGCTGCGCCCGCTATGCGGGTGATGGCGATGACGCCGGGACCGGTAAAGAGCACCTCAGGTGTCGAGATGCTGGCGCAGTCCACGCGGCCGGCGGCTGCGATCACGACGCTGGTGGTGGCGGGGGGCGAGGGCGTGGATGAGGCCGCGCGCTGCGCCAAGACGCTGGCTTTCGTGCGCGGCATGGCCAAACGTGGCGTGCGCGTCGCCAGCGTGTGTTCCGGCGCCATCATCCTGGCGGAGGCCGGCCTGCTCGACGGCAAGCGCGCCACCACGCATTGGCAGCGCACCCGGCATTTCCTCTCCGCCTATCCGAAGGTGAAGCTTGAGCCCGACCGCATCTTCGTGCGCGACGGCGATATCTGGACCTCAGCCGGGATCACCGCAGGCATCGACATGTCGCTCGCCATGATCGCGGAGGATTTTGGCGAGGCGGTCGCGCAGAAGACCGCGCGCCAGCTCGTGCTCTATCACCGGCGCGCCGGCGGGCAGTCGCAATTCTCCTCGCTGCTGGAATTGAAGGCGCCGACCGGACGGTTCGCGCCGCTGCTCGCCTGGGCGCGCGAACATCTCGGCGCGCCGCTTACGGTGGAAGACATGGCCGAGCAGGCCGGCATGAGCGCGCGGCATTTCACCCGCGCCTTTGTCGCGGAAACCGGCACCACGCCGTCCAAGGCGGTGGAGCGGCTGCGCATCGAGGTGGCAAGGCAGCGCGTGCAATCATCAAGCGAAGCGATCGAGCGCGTGGCCGAGACCACGGGTTTCCGCGATCCCGAGCGGATGCGGCGCGCATTCATTCGCGCCTTCGGCCAGCCGCCGCAATCGCTGCGGCGCGCGGCGCGGGCGGGATAACTTCGGGAGAGGCAGTCCGGCCCGCCAACCGCGCAGACGCCCAAGGGCAGGCTTGGTCGGTCCGAGCTCCAGGCTATTCGATCACCTCGTCGGCGGTTGCGAGAACTGAGGTCGGGACCAATTGGCCGAGCGTCTTCGCAGCCTTGAGGTTGATCACCAGGAGGAACTTGGTGGGCTCTTCGACCGGAAGGTCCGCCGGCCTTGTACCTTTGAGTATTCGTTCGACATAAGCGGCGGCCCGACGATAGAGGTCCGGGTAATCCGGGCCATAGGCGATCACCCCGCCCTCCCGTGCTCCTATCGGCCAGGGCAATATCGTCGCCAGGCCATGCCTTATCGCGGCGTCAATGAGAGTGACCCGATGCCGGTAGGTGAACGGGCTCGGCTGAATGATAAAGGCGAGCGCGCCGTTCTTTTTCATCGCGGCCAAAGCATCATTCGATTCGGCAATGTCGCGTATGCCTTCCGGCCGAAGTTGCGCGCCAAGGGATTTGGCCGCTCGCTCGGTTGCTTGAAGCCGATGCTGCCCGTCCGACCAGTCGGTATGCCAAAGGTAGTGAATCGGTAATTGTCGCTCGGCCAATTCGATGGCGAATTGCACATACTTGCCGCTCAAATCGGCGAGGACGTCGCTGAATCCCGTAGCGTTGCCGCCCGGATGCGAAAGGCTTGCGACAAGTCCGATACCCACGGGATTGCCGACCGGAACAAATACGATCGGAATGGTTGCGGTGTAGTGCTTCGCCGCCACCGACGCGCTCGAGCCAGCCGTGACCAGCAGTTTCGCCCCGCGGAGCACAAGTGTGCTCACCGCCTGAGACAACTCGGAATCCGCGGCAACCCATACAGTGTCTAAGGTTATATTCCGATTCTCAACCAGGTTGACGTGTCGCAAACCCTGTCGGAACGCTTCGACCAGCGACTGGTCGAAGCTGTTGGACGGCGAGCCGATCGGCAAGAAACCGATGCGGACCGGATTCTCTGCCTGTTGTGCCCGTACGGCATGTGACCACGTAGCCGCGCCGCCAAGAACTGCGATGAACTCGCGCCGCCGCATGCGTTCCCCCCGGAGAACAGCCTGTGCTTGGGCCCGAGCTTAGCACCAAGCGACCGGGGCGTACGGGAAATGGCACCGATAACCCGTCGAAAGTTGCGTAGTCTGCAGCTTTGAAGAATTCGACTTCTTCTTCTCGATCTTGGTGATGGTGTCGACGCCGCCGGACTGGGTGACGGTGAACTCGACCTGGTCACCGGCGTGCAGCGCTTCGAGCGAACCGGCCGACTGAACCTTGAATTGCCTGGCCGCGGCCCCGCCACTGCCGTTGACGCCAACGGTGCCGCTCAGGGCCCGCTGAATGGCGATCGTGTTGGTGGTGCGGTCGATCTGCGTGACCGTTCCTTGCTCCGCCCAGGCTGCCGAGCCAACAAAGGCTAGTGCCGCAGCGGCCGCGCTGATGGACTTGATGCCTCGTCATGGTGACCTCCGGACGTGCGCGAGTCAGGGATAACATCCGCCGATCGGCAAAGTTCCATGAGGATCAGGCTTTTTCGAGGAGGCCGAGCCGGCCGCCCAGCCGATCAGTGGGGCGTGTCAGGATGCCAGCCAAGAATGGCCAAGCATCACGAAAAACCCCACGACGTAGCCGACAATAGACCGGCCAGCCGTGCCGGACCCAACTGCCGACCGATTTTGCCTCCGGGTACATGTTCGCGAGCGCAACGCCTGCGGATGAGCCGAACCAGATCATCGATCCGCCGAAGCCGACGGCATAGGCAAGGTATCCCCAGTCGTAGCCGCCTCTGCTTGAGGGCAAGGGCGGTGAGGGGGATGTTGTCGAACACCGCGGACACGAAGCCGAGCCCGAGCGCGGTCTGCCAGGAGGCTGCCGGCAGTTTCTCGACCGGCATCATCGAGGCCGCCGTCACCAACGCCAGCAGGAAAACAGTGCCCTTGAACGTCTCCGGCATGATTTTCCAGTCCGGCTGTCGCACGCCGAGCGGTGGCGAGGATCACCACCCATACGGCAAGGCCAAGGACCGGGACGACGCCCAGCAGTTGGGGAAATTTCAGATTTGCGCCAAGGTTCGCCGCAAGCGCGGCGATCAGCATCGCCGCTACGATCGCCACCCGCGCGAAGTCGATCTTGATGCCTGATGGCGGGTTCTTCGCGATCGGAGAGTGTCGTTGCTGCAGCATCGATGCAGGCGCTGCGAAAATCAGCATCGCTACCAGAGCCGCGACATAGGCCTCCACCACGCTGAGCGGACTGACGCCATCGATCCACATCATGGTCGTCGTGGTGTCGCCGACAACGCTGCCCGAGCCGCCGGCGTTCGACGCGGCGACGATGGCGGCGAGATAGCCGATATGGACCTTGCCCTGAAACACATGCCGCGCCACCGTGCCGCCGATCAGGGCCGCGGCGATGTTGTCCAGAAAGCTCGACAGCAAAAAGACGAGGATGAGCAGGACAAGCGCGCCCTTCCAGTCGTCGGGAAGCAGCGCGGGCATCTTGTCCGGGATGCGACTTTCCTCGAAGTGCCGCGACAGGATGGCAAATCCCATCAGCAGCAGGAACAGGTTTGCGAGGATGACCCACTCGTGCTCGAGGTGCGCAAGGAGGCCACCGAGCCCTGTGCCGAATTTGAAGCCTGTGAAGACGACCTTATAGGCGATGATGGCAACGAGGCCGCTGAGCGCCACGGGAAGGGTGTGATGGTGGAATAGCGCGACGCCGAGCAGCGTCAGCCCGAACAGGACGAAGTCGACCGGGATTCCAAAGACAAGGATGGGCTCGATCAACGAAACCTCGGAGCACGCATGAAAACAGCGTTATTGGACGTCCGCCGTAGGCGAGAATTCGTACTGCTGCAAGGCGGTCACATGCCGCAATGCTTTAGTTGAGCACCTTCAGCCAGGCGCCGATCTCGCGTGCTGCGACATTGGCCTGGTTGAGGAGCTTGCCCATGGTGAAGAAGCCGTGGAATTGGCCGGGGAAGTAGCGATAGGTGACGCCCACGCCGGCCGCTTTCAGCTTCTCGGCATATTCGATGCCTTCATCGCGCAAGGGATCGCCGCCGGCGACCAGCACATAGGCGGGCGGCAGGCCTTCGAGCTTGGCCCGCGCGGGCGAGGCGCGCCAGTCGTCCCGATCGGCGCCTCCCATATAGTGGTCGATGAACCATTTGATCACGGAGTGAGTGAGCAGGATCGAGGTTTCGGGTTCGCTGTGCGAGGGATGGTTCATGCGGAAATCGGTCGAGGGATAGATCAGAACCTGGCCTGCGAGCTTCGGCCCGTGGTCGCGCGCGGCGATTGCCACGACGGCGGACAGATTGCCGCCCGCGCTGTCGCCGCCGACGAAGATTTTTGCCGTGTCGATCTTGAGCTGCGCGGCATTGGCAGCCACCCATTGGGTCGCGGCGATGGCGTCTTCGACCGCCGCGGGGAATTTGTGCTCGGGTGCCAGGCGATAATCGACGGAGATCACGATCAACTCGCCCTCGATGGCGAGCTTGCGGCAGCCGACGTCGTGGGAATCGAGGTCGCCGATCACGAAGCCGCCGCCGTGGAGGAACACCAGCGCGGGCGCCAGTCCATTCGATTGGCGCAACTTCTTCGGCGTGTAGACGCGTGCCGGGATTCCCCCGTGGGGGGCGGGGATGTCGAGCGGGGTGACTGAGGCAAGCTCCGGGGCGTCAGGGTTGGTGGCGAAGCGGGCCGCAAGATAGTCCGCGCGTGCTTCCGGCGCGCTCAGCGTTTCATAGGGCGGCCGGTTGGCGGCCTTGAACGCTTCAAAGACAGCGGCGGCATCGGCATCGAGTACGACGGGCATCGCCGGGTCTCTCCAGTTATCCATAGACAGCCGTCCGGCCGCCGTCGACGGTGTAGTGCGAGCCGGTGACGTAGCTCGCATCGTCGGAGGCGAGGAAGGCGACGATGGCGGCGACTTCGGACGCCAGGCCGAGCCGGCGCGCCGGGATGCGCTCGGCGATTTTGTCCATTGGCGGCGGTGCGTTGCCGCCGGCGCGGCCCTGGAAGATGGTCGTGAGCATGCGGCTGTCGATCAGCCCGGGGCAGACGCAATTGATCCGCACGCCGGTGCCGCTGCATTCCCCGGCGACACTTCGGGTCAACCCGATCACCGCATGCTTGCTCGCGCTGTAGACCGCGATATGCGGCGAGCCCATCAGCCCTGCGATGGAGGCGGTGTTGATGATGCTGCCTTTGTTGTTCTTCAGCATCACCGGCAGCACATGCTTCATGCCCAGGAACACGCCGACCACGTTGACGTCGAGCACTTTTCGAAAACTCTCCAGCGGATAATCCTGGATCGCCTTCACCTCGCCCTCGATGCCGGCGTTGTTGTAGAAGATGTCGATGGTGCCGAACTTGTCGAGGGCGGCGCGGACATATTCGGTCACTTCCTCTTCGCTCGTGACGTCGGCGGTTACGAGCGAGGCGTCGGCGGAGGCTGGCAGGTCCTTGATCGCGGTTTTCAGCTCGGGCTTCTTGCGGTCGACCGCGACGATGCGGGCGCCCCGCTCGGCGAGCAGGCGCATGGTGGCGCTGCCTATGACACCGGCAGCGCCGGTGACCACGGCGACCTTGCCGTCCAACCTGATCCGATCCGCCATGCGATATCCCCTGTTGCTCCGGTTGGCCCGGATTTTCGGCGCCCGCGGCGGGACCGCGCACCCTTTCCGAAAAAGACTATTCCATTTGTCGCCGGGACTGGCCAGAGGCGCCCGATCGCAGCAGACCGCCCTTTCCCCGCCGTATTCGGCGTGTTAACCGGAGGCCGCGCGAGCGGCGGTTAAAGGTAAGATGTCGCCCGATTCGCCCCTTTGAAGCCGCGAGATGTTGCGAACCTTTGCCCTGACCGGATTTGCGGCCCTGGTGGCCGCCTCAACGATCGCGGTTGCCCCGCCGGCGCGGGCGCAAATCGGCAATATATTCTCCGACCAGCCGTTGCGTCCGCCGGGATCGATTCCGCGCGGCCAGCAGCAGCAACAGCCCCCGGCCGACGACGACGAGCAGGTGCCGGAACTGCCGCGCGGGCGATTGTTGCCGAGCCGGCCAGCCGCGCCCGGGCAAGGTGTCGCACCGCCCGGTCCGGTGCAGTCGCAACCGCTGGCGCCGCCGCCTGGTACCACCGTCATTCCGCAGGGACAGCAGCCGGGGGTCGCCGTTTCGCCGCCGCAGCCGGGTGGGGCGCCGACCGCACCGGGCGTTGCCAACGCACCGCCGGGATTGCCGCCGGGGCAGCGCCAGCCCAAGGGCGTGCCGCAGACGCCGGCAAGCCTGCAGCCCGGCGACGAGGTGGTGAGCGAGCCGCCGTCGACCAAGGTCACCAACAAGAAGGCGACCTTCTCCGGCCTCGACAAGATCACCGGACGCATCATCAATTTCGACGAGGACATCGGCGAGACCGTGCAGTTCGGCGCGCTGCGGGTGAAGACCAGCGTCTGCTACACGCGCCCTTCGACGGAAGCCGCCAACACCGACGCTTTCGTCGAAGTCGACGAGATCACGCTGCAGGGCGAGGTGAAGCGGATTTTTTCGGGCTGGATGTATGCGGCAAGCCCTGGCCTGCACGGCGTCGAGCATCCCGTCTACGACATCTGGCTGACCGACTGTAAGGGACCGGACCAGACCATCGTCAGCGCGCAACCCGATCCGCCGAAGGTGCCGACACCGCCACCTGCCGCGCAAAAGAAGGGCCCGCCGCAGCAGAAGCAGGCAGCACCCCGGCCGTTGCCGCCGCCGGGCTACGGGCAGCCGCCTCCGCCGCCTCAGCCCCAGCAGCAACCGGGCGGCCTGTTCGGCATCTTCCGCTGATCAGCGCGGATTTTTCGCAGCGATGATTTCGAGCGCGCGGGCGCCGGAGATCGGCTCGGCTGCCGGCAATCTGAGAAAGTCGGCCGGCTCGCCGCCCGCAACCGCACGGTCGAGCAGCGCGCGGTAGCGGCGGCGCGGGATCTCGACCGCGCCGAAGGTGCGCAGATGGTCGGTGACATACTGGGTGTCGAGCAGTTCGAAGCCGCCCGCGATCAGCCGCGCCACCAGATGCACCATCGCCACTTTCGAGGCATCGCGCACGCGATGGAACATGCTCTCGCCGAAGTAGGCGCGCCCGAGACTGACGCCATAGAGCCCGCCGACGAGGTCACCACCCTGCCAGACCTCGACGCTGTGGCAATGGCCGAGCTGGTGCAGGCCGAAATAGAGATCGCGGATGCGCTTGTTGATCCAGGTATCGTCGCGCCCTTCCTGCGGTGCGGCGCAGCCGGCGATGACGGCCTTGAAGGCAGTGTTTGCCGTTACCGTGAAGCCGTCCGAGCGCACCGTGCGGGCAAGCCGCGAGGCGACGCGAAAGCCGTCGAGCGGGATCACGCCGCGCAGTTCCGGCTCGACCCAGAACAGGGTGGGGTCGTCGGCGCTTTCGGCCATGGGGAAGATGCCGCAGGCATAGGCGCGCAGCAGCACTTCGGGAGTGATCTCGGAAGAGGCGGAGTCGCGCGACGTCATGGCGGGGCGAGGATAGCAGGGCCGTGACGCCCTATGCTAGGTTGGACGTAGAGGCGGTGTGCCTTTGCGCAAAAAAGCGCGGCGCCGGGGGTGGAACGCGAGGGGCCGCTGTGAAGATTTCGTGGACAACGATTGCGCCGGTCGTCGTCTGGCTGGTGCTCTACCTGATCCCGGGTCCGGCCGGCACCAACCTCTAGCGGGCGCTTCATGCAACCCGTCATCCGCGCGCCTGAAGTCGAGGAGCTCCCCGATCTCGGCGAGCTTTGCCTGCGGTCAAAGGCGGTCTGGGGCTACGACGCCGACTTCATGACGGCGTGCCGGGCGGAACTGGCCTTTCAACCGAGCGATCTGTCGTCATCGCGGATCGCAATTGCCGAACAGGCAGGCACAATCCTCGGCGTTGCGCAGGTCAGGATGACGGGCAGCGACGCGGATCTCCTGAAATTGTTTATCGAACCTTCGGCGCTGCGCGGCGGCATCGGCAGGATGCTGTTCGCCTGGGCTACCGATGTCGCGCGGGACATGGGCGCAAGGCGACTGACGATCGAGGCCGATCCGGATGCGGCGCCGTTCTACCGTCGCCTCGGTGCGCGCGATGCAGGGCTGGCGCCATCCGGCTCGATCGCGGGGCGGATGCTGCCGAAGCTGGTGTTTGAGCTCTAGCGACTTTACTTCGCCGCCGCGCTCGCCGGATTTTGCGCTGGCCTGGCGATGCGGCGGAAGCGCAGCACCATGCGCGTGCCGACGTGAGCCGCGTCGCGCTCGACGCTGGCGTCGAGCTTTGTGGCCATTGCCGCGACAATGCGCTGGCCCATCCCCGTCGAGCGCGGGTCTGATTTGGCGTTGAGGCCGACGCCATCATCGGCAATGGCGAGCGCGAGCTCGTCGCCTTCGGTCTTCAACTCGACATGGATCGGTCCGGCGCCGTCCGGATAGGCGTATTTCACGGCGTTCATCACGAGCTCATTGACGATGATGCCGATCGCGACCGCACGGTCCGGGTCGATCTCGACCGGTTCGGCCTTCAGCGTCAGGCGCGACATCCGGTTGCCTTCGGCCGAGCGGCGCAGGTCTTCCAGGAGCGAGTTGAGGTACTGGTTGAGCATCACGCTGTTGAGGTCTTGCGACGTGTAGAGCCGGCGGTGCACCTGCGCGACCGCAGCGACGCGGCCCATCGCATTGGTGAGGGCGGCCTTGACGTCCTGCTGAGCGCTGGAGCTCGCCTGCAAATGCAGCAACGACGCGATGATCTGCAAGCTGTTGCCGACGCGGTGGTTGACCTCCCGAAGCAGCATCTCGCGCTCGGCGGCCAATGCCTCGAAGCGATCGCGCGCGGCGTGCACCTCGGCTTCGGCCTCATCGCGGGCGCGCTGCAACGCGGCCTGCCGGATCGCGCCATGGGCCGCGACCTGCAGCAGGGGAAGGAAATCGCCGCCGGGGTCCTTCACGATATAGTCGGCGGCGCCGGCCTTCAGCGCGGTGACGGCGATGGCCGAATCCTGCGACGCCGTGACGAACACGACCGGCGGCGCGTCAGGGATTTTAAGGATGTGCTCCAGCGTCTCGATCCCGTCGAGGCCGGGCATGTACTGATCGAGCGCGATCACGTCGATGCCGCCCTGCGCGAGCCGCGCGAGACCGGCCTCGCCGCCGGCGGCGTGCACCACGGTGAAACCCTGGCGCGTCATGCCGCGCTCGACCAGCCGGGCGAGCGCCGGATCGTCGTCGATATAGAGCAGGGTCGGCGTCGTCTGGGTCATAAGGCGGTTTCAGGGACCTTGATCACGGAGAAGAACAGGCCGAGCTGGCGAATGGCGTTGGCAAAGCTCTCGTAGTTGACGGGCTTGGTGATGTAGACGTTGCAGCCCAGTTCGTAGCAGCGCTTGATCTCGTGGGAGTCGTCGGTCGTGGTCAGCACGACGACAGGCGTCGACTTCAGAAATCTGTTTTCCTTGATACGCTTGAGGATATCGATGCCGCTCGTGTCCGGCAGGTTGAGATCGAGCAGCACGAGCAGCGCCTGGCCCTTGCGGGCGCTCGCCGTTCCATCCGTGCCGAACAGGTAGTCGATTGCGGATGTACCGTCGGTGAACGGCACGATCTCATTGTTGACACCTGAACGGCGGATGTTCCGCTCGATGAGGCGCGCGTGGCCCTCGTCGTCCTCGATCATGATGATGGTGACGGGATTAGTCATGCAGGGGTGTTCCTGTTATTGGCGTTCCAGTTGATCGGCAGGGTGACGGTAAAGCTGCTGCCCTGACCGAGTTCGGACGAAACCGACATGGTTCCGCCGAGCCGACGCACCAGCGCCCTAACGTGGGCGAGCCCGATACCCTGGCCGGGCTTGTCCTGGGTGCCGGCGCGGCGGAACAGATCGAAGATGCGCTGGTGATCCTTGGCATCGATGCCCCGGCCATTGTCGCTGATCTCATAGATGGCAAAGCCAAGCTTGGTGCGGCCGCGCACGTCGATATCGCCGGGCACGCCGGGCTTGAGGTATTTCAGCGCGTTGTCGATGAGATTGGAAAAGATCTGCTCGACCGCGAGGCGGTCGCTGACGATGGCGGGGAGGGCGCCGATACGGATTTGAGCATCGGCTTCCGCGACCTGGTGGGCGACGGTGGTGACGATGGCTTCGATCAGCTCGCGCATGTCGATGCGTTCCGGCTGGAAATCGCGCCGGCCTTCGCGGGTGAGATTGAGGATTGCGGTGATCAGGCGGTCCATTTTCGCGATGGACGATTTGATGAAGCCCAGAGCTTCCGAAAAATCGTCGGAAAGCTGCTTGTCCGGGCCCTCGAGCGCGGGTTCAGTCCCCTCGGTGGCGTCCGCCGGTGACGAGGGCACCAGTGACTTGACGCGGCCGAGGCTGGCGATGCGCCTGAAAATGTCGCTGCGCAATTCCTCGAGCTCGCTGGTGAAGCCCATGATATTGACCAGTGGCGAGCGCAGGTCGTGGCTCACGATATAGGCGAAGCGCTGGATCTCGTTGTTGGCCTCGCGCAAATCGGCGGTGCGCTCGTCGACGGTGGATTCGAGGTTGAGATTGTTGTCGCGCAGCCTTGCTTCGGCTTCGTCGCGGGCGCGCGCGGATTGCCTGACCAGGAAAATCGAGATACCGGCCAATGCAATCACCATTGCGGAGCCGGCAATGGTGACGCTGGAAGCCATCACCTGGCTGCGGTCGGCGGCGATGGAGCGCGTCACCAGCAGCCGCTCTTCCTCGATGCGCATCGCAGCGCCGACGTCTCGGATGGTCACGCTGGTGCCGCTGGCCGCGGCCTCCTTGACGAGCGCCGTGGCGGCGGCGAGGTCATTCTGCTTGACGAAATTCATTTCGCGCGTGAATTGGTCGAGCCTTGTCTCGATTGCGTTCCGCAGCTTGCGGATATTGTCGGTCTGCGCCGGGTTGTCCCCGGTCAATTGCTCGACCTTCCTGACGTAGGGAATGACGTTGGCGACCGCGGCATCATGCTCCCGGAGAAAATCCTCCCCTTGCGTCAACAGGAAGCCGCGCGCGGCGCTCTCGGCGCGGCGGATTTCGAGCAGCAGGGCATTGATCTGGTTCTCCGCTTCGACGGTGTGAGTGACCCATCCTGAGTCGTCGCGAGCCTTGTTGACCAGGAGCACCGAGGCGATGCTGATCGCGACCAGCACCAAAAATCCTGCCGAAAGCAGGATAATCTGGCCGATCGCGCGACGGCGCGAGGCATCATCAATGGCTGATGGCGTAGGCAAGCGAGATTGTTAGCCCCTGCAAATGGTCCCCGCTGCGTCAACGCGCGGGTTCCGCGGCGGTTCCCGGGGCGACGGGAACTATTTTTCGGAAGGAGGTTCAGGCACAGCCGGAGACTGGCCGGCGAGATACTGTTCCAGCCAATGGATGTGGTAGTCGCCGTCGATGATTGCGGGCTCACGCACCAGTGCGCGGAACAGCGGCAGCGTGGTCTCGATCCCGTCGACTACCATCTCATCCAGCGCCCGGCGCAGGCGCATCAGGCATTCCTGCCGGGTCTTGCCGTGCACGATCAGCTTGCCGACGAGGGAGTCGTAATAGGGCGGTATCACGTAACCCTGGTAGACCGCAGAATCGATCCGCACGCCCAACCCGCCCGGCGGGTGGTACTGGTTGATGCGGCCCGGCGAGGGCCGGAAGGTTTGCGGGTTCTCCGCATTGATGCGGCACTCGATGGCGTGGCCGATGATGGCAATGTCCTCCTGCCTGGCTGGCAATTCGCCGCCGGCAGCGATGCGGATCTGCTCCAGCACGAGGTCGATGTCGGTGATGCTTTCGGTGACGGGATGCTCGACCTGGATGCGGGTGTTCATCTCGATGAAATAAAACTCACCGTCCTCGTAAAGAAACTCGATGGTGCCGACGCCGAGATACTTCATGTCGCGCATCGCCTTGGCGCAGGTTTCGCCGATCTTTGCGCGAGTAGCGGCTGACAGTACGGGCGAGGGGCCTTCCTCCCAGACCTTCTGGTGGCGGCGTTGCAGCGAACAGTCGCGCTCGCCGAGATGAATGGCGCCACCGCGGCCATCACCGAGAATCTGGATTTCGATGTGACGCGGCTTTGTGAGGTATTTTTCGAGGTAGACCGAGGCGTCGCCAAACGCAGACTTCGCTTCATTGCCGGCGGTCGTGACCGCAAGCGCCAGGTCTTCGGCGGTGTGCGCGACCTTCATGCCACGCCCGCCGCCACCGGCAGCCGCCTTCACCAGCACTGGAAAGCCGATCGATTGGGCGATCGTCATCGCGTCATCGTCGTTGGTGACGGCGCCGTCCGAGCCGGGCACCACGGGAATGCCGAGACGCTTTGCGGTCTTCTTGGCCTCGATCTTGTCGCCCATCAGGCGGATATGCTCGGCCTTGGGGCCGATGAACTCCAGATTGTGCTCGGCAAGGATTTCCGCAAAGCGCGCGTTTTCCGACAGGAACCCGTAGCCGGGATGCACGGCGTCAGCGCCGGTGATCTCGCAGGCGGCGAGCAAAGCGGGGATGTTGAGATAGCTGTCCTTCGACGGCGGCGGCCCGATGCAGACGCTTTCGTCGGCAAGGCGGACATGCATGGCGTCGGCGTCCGCCGTTGAATGCACCGCGACGGTGGAAATGCCGAGCTCCTTGCATGCCCGCAGCACGCGCAGGGCAATTTCACCGCGGTTGGCTATGAGGATTTTGTCGAACATGTTGTCCTAGGCGGGCGAGTAGCGAATAAGGGAGTGGCGAATAGGGTGAAGGCTAATTCGCCATTGGCTACTCGCCATTCGCCCTACTCAATGATCATCATCGGCTCGCCGAACTCGACCGGCTGGCCGTCCTCGATGAGGATCTGCGTGACAGTGCCGGTGCGGGGCGATGGGATCTGGTTCATCGTCTTCATCGCCTCGATGATGAGCAGCGTCTGCCCGGCCGAAACCTTGCTGCCGACCTCGACGAACGGCTTGGCGCCGGGCTCCGGCGACCAGTAGGCGGTGCCGACCATCGGCGAGGGTACTGCGCCGGGATGCTTTGCCAGATCAGTGACAGCTGCCACGACCGGCGCTGCAGCGGGCGCCGCGTGCGAGGCCATCGCCGGGGCGTAGGCCTGCGGCAGCGAGGCGGCCACGCTGATGTTGCGGGCAACGCGCACGCGCAGGCCCGCACGCTCGATCTCGATCTCGGTGAGGCTCGTCTCATCGAGCAGTAGCGCAAGCTCGCGGATGAGCGCGCTGTCGTCGTTCTTGGAGCTTGAGGATTTGTCGGCAGGCTGGCGCGCCATGGTATTGATCCGAAACTTTCTCTTGGGTGACGCGAGAGGCGCGTCAGGGTGCGTTGAGTGTCAGCTCTTGCGACTCGAGGTTTCCTTCGAGGTCTCCTTGGCGCCGATCCTGGCGGCAAGGCCCGATATCGCAAGCCGGTAGCCTTCGATGCCGAAGCCGGCGAGGCTGGCAAAGGCGGCCATGGCGGTGAAGGAGTGGTGCCGGAAACTCTCGCGGGCGTGGATGTTGGTGATGTGAACTTCCACGGTCGGAATGTTCACGCCCTTGATCGCGTCATGCAGCGCGATCGAGGTGTGCGAATAGCCGCCCGCATTGAGGACGATCCCGGCCGCTTTCCTGGCGTGGGCTTCGTGGATGAAATCGATCAACTCGCCTTCGCGATTGGACTGCCGGCAGTCCGCCTTCAATCCGTATTGCGCGGCAGTCTGCACGCACAGCTTTTCGACGTCGGCAAGCCTGGCATGGCCATACTTCTCCGGCTCCCGGACCCCCAGCAGATTGAGGTTCGGACCGTTGAGCACATAGATTGTGTCGGCGGAGGCCTTGGCCATTGAAATCCCGGCAAGGAGCTGTGGGTGGGGCGCGTTATAGGTAACAACGGGCCGCAGGGGAAGCCTTTAGGACCCTTGGGACGGGTCCCGAGCCGCTCATCCAGTTGCCGAAAAATACGGCAAAAGCTATGGAAATCGTTGAATTAACCAATGCCTGACATCGCACGGGCGCGAGCGCGATGCCTACGCAAAAGGGGCGGGCATTACTGCCCGCCCCGGATGCGCCAATCGAGGTGATTAGCCTTCGATGATGTAGACGATCTCATGCGTCTGCGGGCGCACGATGACATAGCGGCCCTTCACCAGAATGACCTGATAGCCGCGCCATTCCGGATAGATCTCAATAATGCGTACCGGGACCGGGTAGAAATGCACGCTGGCCGGAACCACAGCACCCACCGTGATGTTGAAGTTCACATTGGTGGTTTCCTTGATGCTGGTCTCCTGCCTGATCGCGGACGCGATCTGGGTCTGCTTCTCAGGCGGAGGAGCGGCGGCCCGCGTCGAAGTCACGGCACCCGTCGTCGACTGTGTGCCACCCTGCGGGCTGGTCTGGGCGCGGTTGGTGTCTGTCGTCGTGCCCTTCTGACCCGTCTTGTCGTCGCGACCCATCTTATTGTCGTCGCGGCCGCCCATCTTATCCTGAGTGGTGCTGGTGCCGCTCTTTTCCGCGGGAGCCTGGCTAACCGTGCCGCTCTTGCTGTCGCGGCCCTCGGCCTTCATGTCCTTGCCCATCTCCTTGCCACCCTTGTCGGAGGCGGTGTTCTGGGTCTTCTGGCCCTTCGGCTGGTCGTCAGCCTGCTTGCCTGATCCCATCGACTTGCTCTCGGACGCGCCGGCCTTCTCGGACGCGGCCGCATCACCGCGCTGCGGCGCGGACTGAGCAGCACCGCCACCGGTCGCAGGCGCGCTGTGCTGGACGCTGGAACCCGTGCCTTCGCTCTTCGTGCCGCCGGCGCCCTGCGCGTTCGCAAAGCCGGTGCCCGCGATCAGCGCTGCCGCGGCGACCGAAATCAAATAGCGATTAGTCATTGATATCTCCTCAGAGTGTTTGCATTGCCCGCACGACAACGAGGCGCGAGCAGCGATGTTCCGGAACATCTGCGGTTCCCGCACATTTGTTTGATGAACGGGAAATGAACCGAAATGCCCGGAAAGCGGCGCAAACAAAAAGGCCGGCGGTTGCGCCGGCCTTGATGCAGTGTCGCGACGTGACGGTATCTCGCCTCAGCAGGTCGCCTTGCCGCAGCGGGCGATGCCGATCTTTTCCTTCAGGCTTTCGGCCCCGACGGCGCCGATCACGACCTGCTTGCCGATCACATAGCTCGGCGTGCCGTTCATGCCGAGCGATTCCGCAAGTTTCATGTTCTCCTCCAGCGTCGCGCGCACTTCAGCGCTGCCGACATCCTTTTCGAGCCGGGCCATGTCGAGGCCGGCTTCCTTGGCCACGGCCATCGCGCGCGCCTTGTCGGCGGCGCCGCGGCCGCTGAGCAGCTTCTGGTGGAAGTCGAGATATTTCTTGCCGGTGGGATCCTGCATGCGCACGGCAACCCCGACCTGCGCCGCTTCCACCGAGCCCTGGCTCAGCACCGGAAATTCCTTCAGCACGACCTTGAGCTTCGAATCGCCCTTCATGATCTCGAGCATGTCGGTCATGGCGCGCTTGCAGTAGCCGCAATTGTAATCGAAGAACTCAACGAAGGTGACGTCGCCATCCTTGTTGCCGAGCTGAACGCCGCGCGGCGAGTTGAAGATGGCTTCCGAATTCTGCGCGATGCTCACCTGGTGCTTTTCGGCATCGGCGGTGGCCTGGCGCTTGCTCAATTCGTTCATCGCCTCTTCCAGCACCTCGGGGTGCTTCACGATGTAGTCGCGGACGATCTTCTCGATGTCGCCGCGCTGGATGTCGGAGAAGCTTTGCGCAGAGGCGGCCTGGGATGCGACGGCGAGCGCCAGCGCAAGCAGGGCGGGAGCGAACGGGCGGAACGAAAGCATGGGGTATTCCTTTTCGGTCAATTCGGTGGGCGCGCCTCTTCCAAGTACGCTCTAACGCAGCAGAAGTTTACATTTTGGTGTCAGCATGATCGTTCCTTTTCGCGATCACGCCCTAATTCCGCTTTTCGCCGGGCAACGGCTTGGCGCTGACGATGTCGTCGGCCTTGACCCAGCCCGGTGTGCCGATGGCAAAGCGCGTCTTGGCGCGCGAGGCGAGGTCGCGCGCGGTCTTCCTGTCACCGCGCAGATAGGCTGCCTGGGCGGATGCGAGATCCGCCTGCGCGTAGTCGCCCTTGCGGCCATAGGCCATTGCGAGTTGGGAATAGCCAATAGGCGCCTCGGTCTCCCGCGACACTGCGGCGCGCAGGATTGCGATCGCCTCGTCGGTGTAGGCGTTATTATTAGACGCCACCAGCGCCTGCCCAAGTAACATCTCGATGAGCGGGGCGGAGTGGGACAGCTGGACCGCCTTGCGCAGCGGCGCGACCGCCTCGACCGGCCGGCCGCCCTCGAGCAGGGCCTGGCCGCGCAGCTCGTAGAAATAGGCGTTGGCGGGCTGCTCCTGGATCAGCGTATCGATCTGCGCCAGCGCCACCCGCAGGTCGCCATGACGGTAGCTGGCGATGGCGCGCGCGTAGCGCGCCGGGAGGCTGTTGTTGGACTGCGGATAGCGCCGGTAAACGGTTTCCGCGCGCTCCATGAAGGCCGAAATTTTTGCGCGGACCATGTCATGGCGCAGCTGCGCCGCCGGATCGTCCTTCTTGTCCCAATAGGGGCTGGAGCGCGCCAACTCCTCGAGGGCTGCGACGCGATCGAAGGGCATCGGGTGCGACTGCAGATAGGGGTCGGCGCCGCGCGCGGCGAACAGACCCTCGCTGGTGAAGCGCTTGAAGGTTTCGTACATGCCGCGGGCGGATTGGCCGGTGGCGGTGAGATATTTCACCCCGGCGCGGTCGGCGTTTTCTTCCTGCTGGCGCTGATAGGAAAGCAGGTTGCGGCGGATCATTTCCTGCGGCGCGGAGATAGCGGCCGCACCCACATTGGCAAGCCCGCTATTGGGATTGTTGCCGCGCGCGCTCACGGCCAGCGCGCCGGCGCCGAGCAGCATGGCGATGATCATCTGGGTCTGGGCGGTAGCGAGCTGCTCGCGGATCTTGGCGAGATGGCCGCCGGCGAGATGGCCGGTCTCATGCGCGAGCACGCCGATGATCTGGTTGGGCGTGTCCGATTGCATGATCGCGCCGTAGTTGACGAAGATGCGGCGGCCGTCGGCAACGAAAGCGTTGAACGAGCTCTCGTTGATGATCACCATCTGGATGTTTTGCTTCTCGAGGCCCGCGGCGCGCAGAATCGGCCGGGTGTAGTCGCGCAGCATCTGCTCGGTCTCGGTGTCGCGCAGCAACGGCAGACCGCCCTGCGCCATCGCCACCGTCGGCGCGAGCGCCATCGCCGCCGCAGTCGCGATGGCGACGGCCTTGCAGGCTCTTCTTGTCGGCGCTTTGCGCAGCATGGATTGATCGATAGTGATTGGCGGCGGCCTTCAGACGCGATATGCCCTTTACAAACCGCCGAATACGGCTTGTTCGGGGCACCAATCCCGCGTTTTTGGCATGTGCCGGGGTCAGATAGCAGATATCCATGCTCGATGCGACATTGAGAGACCGCGCAAGGAGCCTGTTGCAGGCGTCTGGACGCAGCCAGGTTCCCCCCTTCATGGTCATGGACGTGATGGCTGCCGCGGCGCGGATCGAGGCCGCTGGCGGCCACGTCATTCACATGGAAGTGGGGCAGCCCGCAGCGTCCGCGCCACGGGTGGCGATCGCGGCAGCGCAGGCAGCGCTCGCCGGCGGGCGGATCGACTACACCTCGGCGCTCGGCATTCCCTCGCTGCGCGCACGCATCGCACGGCATTACCGCGAGGCGTATGGCTGCAAGGTAGACGCCGAACGCATCGTGGTGACGACGGGTTCTTCCGGCGCGTTCATCCTCGCCTTCCTTGCAACGTTCGAGCCCGGCGACCGCGTGGCAGTGACCGTGCCCGGCTACCCGCCGTATCGCCACATCCTAACCGCGCTCGGCTGCGAGCCCGTGCTGATCGAGACGTCAAACGAAACCCGTCATGCGCTCACAGGCGAGGCGCTGCTCGCTGCCCACCGCAAGACGCCGTTGAAGGGCGTGCTGGTCGGCAGCCCCGCCAATCCGACCGGCACCATGATGTCGCGCGAGGCGCTGGCGGGCCTGATGCGCGCGGCGGAAGAGGCCGGCATCCGCTTCATTTCCGATGAGATCTATCACGGGCTCGATTATGCGTTTCCGGCGGTGACGGCCGCGGAACTCTCCGATCATGCGCTCGTCATCAATTCTTTCTCGAAGTATTTCTGCATGACGGGATGGCGGGTCGGCTGGATGGTGGTTCCGGAGGCACTGGTGCGCCCGGTCGAACGGCTGCAGCAAAACCTCTCCATCTCGGTGCCGACGCTGTCGCAGATCGCCGCTGAAGCGGCCTTCGAGGGGCGGCAGGAGATGGAGGCGATCAAGCGCGGTTATGAGGAGAACCGCCGCATCCTGATCGAGGGTCTGCCGCGCGCCGGCCTGACCAAGTTCCTGCCCGCCGACGGCGCATTTTACCTCTACGCCGACGTGTCGGATTTTACCGCCGACAGTTTTGCCTTTGCCGGCCAGATGCTGGAAAAGGCCCATGTCGCCGCCACCCCCGGCGTCGATTTCGATCCCGTGCACGGCCGGGCCTTCATCCGCTTCTCGCTATGCGCGCTCGGCCGACGAGATGCGCGAGGCGGTGGCGCGGCTTACGCGCTGGCTCGGTTAGCGCTGCCAACATCGGCGCGGGAAAAATATCGGCCGCCATTGACTCCACCCGGCCGATTGCCCTTGGCTAGCTGCGGCGGAACGCCACGCGACCAAAGTTCTAGGGAGCGGGTCCGCGAGCGAGGGGGAGTAACGTCATGGCGGCTACTGTTGCTGCGGCTGCGCCGGCAAGCTCGGCGAAAAAACCTTGGTACAAAGTTCTCTATGTGCAGGTGCTGATCGCCATCCTGCTCGGCGCCATCGTCGGCTGGTTGTGGCCGGCTTTCGCGACCAATGACTGGATCAAGGCGATGGGCGACGGCTTCATCAAGATGATCAAGATGGTCATCGCGCCGATCATCTTCTGCACCGTGGTTTCGGGCATCGCCCATATCCAGGACGCCAAGAAAGTCGGCCGCATCGGAATCAAGGCGCTGCTCTATTTCGAGGTGGTTTCCACCTTTGCGCTGGTGCTCGGCCTTATCGTCGGCAATCTGGTGCGCCCGGGCGCCGGTTTCGGCAACGCCGCTGCCGATGCCACCAAGGTGGCCGGCTTCGCCAAGCAGGCGGAAGCGCAGAAGAGCGTCGACTTCATCCTGCACATCATTCCCGACACCGTGGTCGGTGCATTCGCGCAAGGCGAGATCCTGCAGGTGCTGTTCTTCTCGATCCTGTTCGGCTTCGCCGTCATGAGCCTCGGCGAGCGCGGCCACACGCTGCGCTCTTTCGTCGATGACGCCGCGCATGGCGTGTTCGGTGTGATCTCCATCGTGATGCGCGCCGCGCCGATCGGCGCGTTCGGCGCCATGGCCTACACCATCGGCAAGTTCGGCACCGGTGCCATCCTCAACCTGGTCGGGTTGATCCTGACCTTCTACGTGACCGCGGCGCTGTTCGTGTTCGTGGTGCTCGGTCTCATCGCACGCTTTGCCGGCTTCTCGATCTTCAAGTTCCTTGCCTACATCAAGGATGAGCTGTTGATCGTGCTCGGCACCTCGTCGTCGGAGAGCGCGCTGCCGTCCTTGATGGAGAAGCTGGAAAGGCTCGGCTGCTCGAAATCGGTGGTCGGGCTCGTGGTGCCGACGGGTTATTCGTTCAACCTCGACGGTACCAACATTTACATGACCCTGGCGACGCTGTTCATCGCGCAGGCGCTCGGCTTCGACCTCTCGCTCGGCCAGCAGATCACCATCCTGCTGGTGGCGATGCTGACCTCGAAGGGCGCCTCCGGCATTACCGGCGCGGGCTTTATCACGCTGGCGGCGACGCTGGCGGTGGTCGATCCGCGGCTGGTGCCGGGCATGGCGATCGTGCTCGGAATCGACAAGTTCATGAGCGAGTGCCGCGCGCTGACCAACCTCTGCGGCAACGGCGTCGCCTGCGTCGTCGTCGCCTGGTGGGAGGGCGAACTCGATCGTGACAAGCTCAAGGCCAACCTGTCGAAGGAGATCGATCCGACCGACATGGAAACGGCAATCACGACCGGCTGACCGTCGGCCATCGTCAAAGAAAAACCGCCCGGTTTTGCCGGGCGGTTTTTTATTCGTTGATCGCGTTTGCTACTCGCCGCCGCCGAAGCGGCGCGACCACCATCCGGCCTTGCGTGGCTGTTCGCTCACGCCCGCAGGAGCGGTCTCCGCCGCGCCCGGTTGTTCGGCGCTGGCCGGCATGACGGGCGCAGCGCTCGGCGCAGGACCGGACGTGAAACTGACCTTCTCACGCACCGTGGAGCGGCGACGCGCGGCCTTGTCGGCTTCGTGTGCGGCTTCCTCGGCGGCCGAAGATTGCGGGGCCGGTGGTGCGGCAGCCGGTGCGGAATGTTCTGCCGCCTCGGTCTGGAATGACGGGGCGGCCGGCTCCGGCTCCACAAGCGACGGCGCTGGTTCGGGCCCGCCGTCGAAGTCGGCGACTGCGCTCACGGCCTCTGACGCCGGAGGCGGGGATAGTTCGTCGGCGATCGAGCCGGCAAGGCCGTCCTCCGGTCCGCCAGTGCCACGCCGGCGCCGGCCGCCGCGGCGCCCACGGCGACGCGGCCGCCGTTCGCCATTCGGGCCCTGCTCGCCGCGGGCAAACGCCGGTTGCTCGTCGCCTTCCTCGTCCTCGGCAAAAGTATCGTCGGGCGTGGCGCCTTCGGTCGGCTCGGCCATTGCCGCCAGCACGACCTCGGTTTCGTCGCCGGTCGCGGCGCCTTCGCGCGCCGGACCGCCTTCGCGCTCGCTGCTACCACGGCCGCGGCGGCGCCGCCGGCGCTTGCCGCGACGTTGGCCGTTGTCGTCGCTGCCGGCTTCCGCGCCGGCCGCCTGATCGTTGGTGAGACCCTCGGTCTCCTCGGTTTCAATTTCGGATTCGGTCTCCGCGTCGAGCGCCTCGTCCTCTTCGTAGACTTCATCGTCCTGCTGCTGTGAGGGAGCCGAAGCCGCCTGCGCGGCAAGCAGCGCCTTCGCCGCTTCGAGTGTGTGGACCTGCTCGCCGCGGTCGATGATGAAGGACTGCTGGCCGCTGACCGATGCGTCGGCGACGACCGCAAGCGAAACCTTGAAGCTGCTCTCGAGATCGCGCAGGTGGCCGCGCTTGTGGTTGAGCACGTAGAGCGCAACGTCGGTGCGGGTGCGGACATTGAGGTTATGCGTCGCGCCCTTCATCAGGATTTCTTCGATGCCGCGCAGGAGTTGCAGCGCCACCGAGGAGACGGAGCGGACATGGCCGGTGCCGCCGCATTGCGCGCACGGCTCGGTCGAGCTTTCCAGCACGCTGGCACGGATGCGCTGGCGCGACATTTCCAGCAGGCCGAAATGCGAGATGCGGCCGACCTGGATGCGTGCGCGGTCCTGGCGCAGGCAATCGGACAGCTTGCGCTCTACCGAACGGTTGTTGCGCTTCTCGTCCATGTCGATGAAGTCGATCACGATCAGACCGGCGAGATCGCGCAGCCTGAGTTGACGCGCGACTTCCTCGGCGGCCTCGAGGTTGGTCTTGAGCGCGGTGTCCTCGATGTGGTGCTCGCGGGTCGAGCGCCCCGAGTTGACGTCGATCGAGACCAGCGCTTCGGTCTGGTTGATGACGATGTAGCCGCCGGAGCGCAACTGCACGGTCGGCGAGAACATGGCGTCGAGCTGGCTTTCGACACCCATCCGCGAGAACAGCGGCTGGCCGTCGCGATACTGCTTCACCGACCGCACGTTCGACGGCATCAGCATCTTCATGAAATCGCGGGCTTCCTGATAGCCGTTTTCACCGGCTACCATGATGTCGTCGATCTCCTTGTTGTAGAGGTCGCGCAGCGAGCGCTTGATCAGCGAACCTTCCTCGTAGACGAGGGTGGGAGCCTGCGACTTCAGCGTCATGTCGCGCACGGTTTCCCACATGCGGATCAGATATTCGAAGTCGCGCTTGATCTCGGGCTTGGTCCGCGAGGCGCCGGCGGTGCGCAGGATGATCCCCATGCCCTCGGGCACGTCGAGATCCTGCACCACTTCCTTTAGCCGCGAGCGGTCCTGCGCGCTGGTGATCTTGCGCGAGATGCCGCCGCCGCGAGCCGTGTTGGGCATCAAGACCGCGTAGCGGCCGGCGAGTGAGAGATAGGTCGTGAGAGCAGCACCCTTGTTGCCGCGCTCTTCCTTGACCACCTGCACCAGCATCACCTGGCGGCGCTTGATGACTTCCTGGATCTTGTACTGGCGGCGCGGACGGAACGTACGCTCCGGCACTTCCTCCATGACATCGTCGCCGCCGACGGATTCGACGACTTCCTCTTCGCCATCCTCGCCGTCATCTTCGTCATCCTCGCCGGGCTCGTCACCCGGCGCGGTCGGAATGAATTCGCCGTGTTGGGTCTCGGCGTGCTCCTCACCGGCGTGTGCGGCATGCACGGCGTCATCGGCGTGGGCAACGTTTTCCAGCGCCTGTTCCTCGGCGGTACGTTCGCCCTCGTGATTGATCTCGATGCCTGCCGTGGTCTCAGTTGCGGCGGCGGCAACGGATTCCTCCACGGCAGCCGTGACCGGATCGGTCGGTGCGGACGCCTCGTCCGACGTCTGCGCGGCCGCTTCATGCGCATGCCCGTCGTCGTGACGGTCGTGGCCATCATGATGATGCTCGTGATCATGATGCGGATCATCATGATGGTGTTCGTGTTCGGGGGAATGATCGCCCACGCCGTGCTCATGGCGCTCGCCATGTGCTTCGAAGGATTGCGCCTCAAAGGGTTGGGCCTCGTGCGCCTGGGCTTCGAATTCGTGATGGTCGCCGCCGTGCGACCCATTTCCCTCGAAGCTCTGCGCCTCGGCTGCCGTATCGGAGCCGGCGCCCTCGACGACCTCGCTGCGGACGCGATCGCCACTGCCGCGGCGGCGCGAATTGCGGTGGCGCGAGCGGCGGCGATGATGGCGGTTTTCGTTCTCTTCCTCGGCCTCGCGATGAGCGCGCTCGTCGGCTTCGATCAATGCCTGACGATCGGCGACCGGGATCTGGTAGTAGTCGGGATGGATTTCGCTGAAGGCGAGGAAACCGTGGCGGTTGCCGCCGTATTCGATGAAGGCCGCCTGCAGCGACGGTTCAACACGGGTAACCTTGGCGAGATAGATGTTGCCGCGAAGTTGTTTTCGCTGGGCGGTCTCGAAATCAAACTCTTCGACTCGATTACCGCGGACGACGACGACCCGGGTCTCCTCCGGGTGGGTAGCATCGATCAGCATTTTGTTGGGCATTTTGGAACTCATGACGGCGGCGGGCGCGTGTCGTGGCGCGCGCAAGCTGCGCGGCCCGAGGACGCGACGGTCCACCTGATTCGGGGGTGAGGGGAAGGCCAAAACGCAACCCAGAGCGCCGCGCCGAACGGGATCGCACGAAGTCAGGGCGCGTCGGCGCAATGATTTCGTGGATCAGGGTCGGCAACACAGTCTGGCGCATCAAGCGTCGGCCCGTCTAAAAATAGGGGCGGCAAAGGTGCCGCCTGGTGTTCGCTGCAGGCCCGACGCGGCGCAAAAGCGCTTCGCCGGCGATCGCTATCGATCCCTTGCGGGTCGATATCTGTTGCGCCGTATCAAGAACCGTCCCTGAAGCAGAAAAATGACTCTTGTGAAAAGTCACTCGGGACCGACCGCCGCTCGGGCTCGTTACCGCCACTCCTTGTCAGCCGCGCGCAGCGCTGGCTCAGGAGGGACCGGAAAACCGCTGGAAATCCCTTGATCGGGGGTTCCGGCGTGGCACCGGGAGGCTGAACGCGACACAACCGGGAATTTAGCCGTCAGCAAGCGTTTACATACTTGGATTGGACGGTTGGTGCAAGGGAGCGTCGCCGGTCGGCAACACTCATCCTTATTCGCCGCGGGAACATTAAGGCACGATTAACCCTGTGGTTTTATTGCGGTAAAGAGGGCTCCTTCGGAGGCAAAGAATTGTTGGCGAGCCGCGCAAATCACCATGTTTTGCTGGGTGCCGCGCTCTTGTGCGCCGCAGCATTGGTGTGCGCCCGCCTTGGTGTCGTCGCAGCCGCCGAGCTGAGCCTACGCCGGCTGCCGTCTCCAACTTCCCGATTGCCTCCGACGTCCGCATGGCCGGCGACGCCAAGCAGACCCGTTTTGTCCTCGACCTCGACAAGCCGATCACCCACCGCGCTTTCGTGCTCGCCGATCCCTACCGGGTGGTGATCGACATGTCGCAAGTGAGCTTCCGGCTCCCCGCGGGCGTCGGCACGGCGGGCAGGGGTCTGATCAAGGCATTCCGCTACGGGCTCGTGATGCCCGGTGGATCGCGGATCGTGTTCGATCTGGCGGGACCTGCGAAAATCACCAGTTCCTATGTGCTGGAAGCCGCCAACGGTCAGCCGCCGCGACTGGTGCTGGAGCTCGTCGAGGTTGACCGCGCAGCTTTCGTGCAGTCGCTTGCGCCGGAGGCGCGGCCTGAACTGCGGCCCGCGATCGCCGACGCACACGCTGCGGCGCCCGCGAGTGCACCGGCAAAGCCTGCTGCGCCGCCTGATTCGCGCCCGGTGGTCGTGATCGATCCCGGTCATGGCGGCCCCGACAACGGGACGCAGGCCGCAGGCGAGATCATGGAGAAGAACCTCGTACTGACGTTCGCGCTGGCGCTGCGCGACCGCATCGAGAAATCAGGCAAATACCGCGTGGTGATGACCCGCACCGACGATACCTTCATCCCGCTCGACGAGCGCGTCCGCATGGCGCGCGCCCAGACGGCTGCCCTGTTCGTCTCGATCCACGCCGACGCGCTGCCGCGTCGCGAGGGAGATGCGCAGGGCGCGACCATTTACACGCTGTCGGAAAAGGCCTCGGACGCCGAAGCCGAACGGCTTGCGGAAGCGGAAAACCGGGCGGATGCCATCGGCGGGGTCACGATGTCCGAGGAGCCCGTGGTCGCCGACATCCTGATCGACCTCGCCCAGCGCGAAACCCGAACCTTTTCCAACCGTTTCGCGCGGGTCTTGATGACCGAGATGAAGAGTACCGTGCGGATGCACAAGCATCCCATGAAATCGGCCGGCTTCCGGGTGCTGAAGGCGCCCGACGTGCCCTCGGTCCTGGTCGAACTGGGCTACGTCTCCAACAAGGCCGACCTCCAGCATCTGGTGTCGGAAAGCTGGCGTTCGCGCACGGTGGGTTCGATGGCCCAGGCCATCGATGCCTTCCTGGCCAAGCGGCTGGTGGCAGCTGGATCGGCGAACTGAATGGGAATCGGGCGGTCGAGAGCCCTAGTTTGGCCACAGCGCCAGCCCAATAAAAAAGCACTGAGGGGCTTGCGGAATTGGTCAAATTTCCCCGCCGGACCATGTATTATGTGCCCGCGACGCAGTGATCGTTGAGCGGGATCCAGAATTTGATGGCGAGCGCCCGATATACGGCGGCTTGAGGGTAGGAACGGAACATCGACAATGCGATTGCTGGTGCGGTTCTTGGGTTTTCTGTTTGCCGCCGGAACCGTGGTGTTCCTGGTCGGCGTTGCCGCCGCCGCCGGGCTGATCTGGCATTTCTCCAAGGATCTGCCCGATTACTCCCAGTTGCAGGACTATGAGCCGCCGGTGATGACGCGCGTCCATGCCTCGGACGGCTCGCTGCTCGGCGAGTATTCCAAGGAGCGGCGGCTCTATCTGCCGATCCAGGCGGTCCCGAAGATGGTGATCAACGCCTTCCTCGCCGCGGAAGACAAGAACTTCTACGAGCACGGCGGTATCGACTTCACGGGCATGGCGCGCGCCGGTGTCCTCTACGCCCAGAATTTCGGCTCCAACCGCCGTCCGCAGGGTGCTTCCACCATCACCCAGCAGGTCGCCAAGAACTTCCTGCTGACCAACGAGGTCTCGTTCACCCGCAAGATCAAGGAAGCCTTGCTGGCGATGCGAATCGAGAAGGCCTATTCCAAGGACCGCATCCTCGAACTCTATCTGAACGAAATCTATCTCGGGCTGGGTGCCTATGGCATTGCCGCCGCCTCGCTGGTGTATTTCGACAAGTCGGTGAACGAACTCACCATTGCGGAAGCCTCTTATCTCGCCGCGCTGCCGAAGGCGCCGGCGGCGCTGCATCCGGTGCGCAACCGCGACCGCGCCATCGAACGCCGCAACTACGTGGTCGACCGCCTGGTCGAGAACGGCTGGATCAAGCAGGCCGACGCCGACAAGGCGCGCAAGGAAGCTCTCAACGTCACCTCGCGCTCCAACGCTGCGCACGTCTTCGCCGGCGAGTATTTCGCCGAGGAAGTCCGCCGCGACATCTTCGAGCGCTACGGCGAAAAGAAGCTTTACGAAGGCGGCCTGTCGGTGCGCACCACGCTCGATCCGAAGCTGCAGGTGATGGCGCGCAAGACCATGGTGGCGGGCCTCGTCAATTTCGACGAGGCGACCGGCTATCGCGGCGCGATCCAGAAGCTCGACATCTCCGGCGATTGGGGCGTCAAGCTCGCCGACATCAAGTCGCTGTCGGACATTTCGCCCTGGCGCATGGCCGTCGTGCTGGAGACCAGCGACCAGTCGGCGCGGGTCGGCTTCCAGCCCGGTCGCGAACTCGGCGGCGCGATCAGCAAGATCAGGCAGACCGGTATCGTGACGCTCGAGGGCGTCAAATGGGCCAAGCCCGCCGCCGGCCCGAGCCGCTACAAGACGCCGACCAACGTCGCTTCGGTGCTGCAGCCGGGCGATGTCGTCTATGTCGATCCATTGTTCGGCAAGGATGGCAACGCGATCGAGGGCCAGTTCCGGCTGCGGCAGTTGCCGGAAGTTTCCGGCGCGATGGTGGTGATGGACCCCTGGACCGGACGCGTGCTTGCGATGGTCGGCGGTTTCTCCTTCGACCAGAGCCAGTTCAACCGCGCCACGCAGGCCTATCGTCAGCCGGGCTCGTCGTTCAAGCCGCTGGTCTACTCCACGGCGCTGGACAATGGCTACACGCCGTCGACCGTCGTGGTCGACGCGCCGATCGAAATCGACCAGGGGCAGGGTGCCGGCGTGTGGCGGCCGGAAAACTATTCGACCGGCAAGTACTACGGACCGGTGACGTTGCGCGTCGCGCTGCAGCGCTCGCTCAACACGGTGACGGTGCGCCTGGCGCAAGACATCGGCATGCCCCTGATCGGCGAATACGCCAAGCGGTTCGGCGTCTATGACGAACTGCCGAACTTCCTGTCCTATGCGCTCGGCGCCGGCGAAACCACCGTCATGCGCATGGTCACGGCCTACTCGATGTTCGCCAATGGCGGACGTCGCGTGAAGTCGACCCTGATCGACCGCATCCAGGATCGCTACGGCCACACCATCTTCAAGCACGACCAGCGCGAATGCCGCGGCTGCGATTCGCCCGGCGGCTGGAAGAACCAGAACGAGCCACAGCTCGTCGACCGCCGCGAGCAAGTGCTCGACGCCATGACCGCCTACCAGATCACCTCGATGATGGAGGGCGTGGTGCAGGCCGGCACCGCGACCATCCTCAAGGAAGTCGGCAAGCCGATCGCCGGCAAGACCGGCACCACCAACGACGAAAAGGATGCCTGGTTCATCGGCTTCTCGCCCGACATCGCGGTCGGCGTCTATATCGGCTACGACAAGCCGCGCCATCTCGGCAAGGGCGCGACCGGCGGCCATCTGGCCGCACCGATCGTGAAGGACTTCCTCAAGCTCGCGCTCGCCGACAAGCCGGCGATCCCCTTCAAGGTGCCGGCGGGCATCAAGCTGATCCGCGTCGAGGCCAAGAGCGGCATGCGCACCGGACCGGGCGAGGGCAGGGGCACCATCCTCGAAGCCTTCAAGCCCGGCACCGCGCCACCCGACAATTACAGCGCGATTGGCGTCGCCGATTCCGATGGCAGCCGCCCGCCGATGATGGCCCCGCCGGATGCCGGCAATATCTTCCGGCCGGGAACGGGCAGCCTCTACTAGGCTGCCTTTCCGGATCGGCTGTTGCCTTCGGGGCCTTGCGCCGTTACATCCCCGCCACACCTGTTGAAAGCGGCTGGAAAGCTCATGCGCGCCGAAATCGAACGCCTCGTCGAAGAGATCAAGCAGTCAGTCGGGCTGCTGAGGAGGCATCTTTGACGTCGAGACATCGACGGCCCGCCTCGCCGAGCTGAACAAGCTCGCCGAAGACCCCAATCTCTGGAACGATCCCCAGAAGGCCCAGAAGCTGATGCAGGAGCGCACCTCGCTGGAGGATTCGCTGTCGGGCATCGGCAAGGTCGAGCGCGACCTGCAAGACAACATCGACATGATCTCGCTCGGCGAGGAGGAGAACGACGCCGGCGTCGTGACCGAAGCCGAGAACGCGCTGAAGGAATTGAAGAAGGAAGTCGCCCGCCGCGAGCTCGAGGCGCTGCTCTCGGGCGAGGCCGACAAGTTCGATTCCTATCTCGAGGTGCATGCCGGCGCCGGCGGCACCGAGAGCCAGGACTGGGCGCAGATGCTGCTGCGCATGTACGCGCGCTGGGCCGAAAAGCACGGCTTCAAGGTCGAGTATCTCGAGGAGTTGCAGGGCGAAGAGGCGGGCATCAAATCCGCCACCATCCAGATCTCGGGCCACAACGCCTATGGCTGGCTGAAGACGGAAGCCGGCGTGCATCGCCTGGTGCGGATCTCGCCGTTCGATTCCAATGCGCGGCGGCACACCTCGTTCTCGTCGGTGCAGATCTTTCCCGTGATCGACGACAGCATCAAGATCGACATCAAGGAAGCCGACGTGCGCACCGACACGATGCGCTCCGGCGGCGCCGGCGGCCAGCACGTCAACAAGACCGAATCGGCGGTGCGCCTGACCCATATCCCGTCGGGTATCGCGGTGGTCTGTCAGGCCGGTCGCTCGCAGCACAAGAACCGCGCGCAGGCCTGGGACATGCTGCGGGCGCGGCTGTACGAGATCGAGCTGAAGAAGCGCGAGGAGCAGGCCGCCGCCGATCAGGCCGCCAGGACCGATATCGGCTGGGGCCATCAGATTCGTTCCTACGTGCTGCAGCCCTATCAGATGGTGAAGGACCTGCGCACCGGCGTGCAGACGTCGGACACCGAGGGTGTGCTCGATGGCGATCTCGACGAGTTCATGGCGGCGACGCTGGCGCAGCGCGCCTTTGGCACCGGGCCCGGCTCGGTCGACGATGTGGATTAGCCGATGCCCCGCATAGCCTTCATCGGACTTGGACGGATGGGCCACGGCATGGCCGGCCGCTATCTCGACGCCGGCTTTGAGGTCACGGTGTGGAATCGCAGCAAGGCCAAGGCCGACGACCTGATCGCGCGCGGCGCCCGATGGGCGGCCTCGCCGAAAGAGGCCGCGACCGATGCCGATGCCGTCGTCACCATGGTCGCCGATGACGAAGCCTCGCGATCGGTGTGGCTCGGCAAGGACGGCGCTGCTGCCAACATGAAGGCGGGCACGCTCGCGATCGAATGTTCGACGGTGTCGCATCGCCATGCGCTCGACATGGCGCAAGAGCTGCGCGGCCGTGGGCTGATCTATATCGATTGCCCCGTCACCGGTTTGCCGGAAGCTGCGGCCGCCGGCAAGCTGACACTGCTTGTCGGCGCCGATCCGGCTGACCTGGAAAAGGCGAAGCCGTATCTGGCGCCGCTGTGCACTTCGATCCGCCATTTCGGCGCGGTCGGCACCGGCACGGTGTTCAAGCTGATCAACAACCTGATGGGCGCGGTGCAGATCGCAAGCCTTGCCGAGGGCGTGGCGATGGCCGAGCACGCCGGGCTCGACATGAAGCTCGTGGCGGAAGCGCTCGCGACCGGCGCGGTGGCAAGCCCGCAGGTGATCCGGCATTCGAAGCGGATGGTCGCGCGCGATTTCTCCGGCGCGTCGTTCACTGCAGCGCTGCGCCACAAGGATGCGGCCTATGCGGTGGCGCTGGCCGAGCGCTGCTGCCGGCGTGCCGGTCAGCCGGGCGGCGCTTGCGGCCTATGACGACGGCAAAAGCAACATGCGCCCGACGACGACGAAGGCAAGATGATCGAGATCGTATCGCGGCCGAAGCAGCAGCCCTTGATCTCCGGAAATCGGGTGGACGGCTGCGCTGCGCCCAGTATAGGCGTTGGGCCCCGCGAACTTGCCGGATACTGGAAATGACTGCGAGCGACGACCGAATAGACGTGCGCGACTGGTCGCTGCTGGTTGTGCTCTCGGTGCTGTGGGGCGGATCGTTCTTCTTCAACGGCGTGGTGCTGCGCGAATTGCCGCCGTTCACGCTGGTCCTGCTGCGGGTCGCGCTGGCGGCGCTGATCTTGCTGCCGCTGCTGCGGGCCTATCGGGTGCCGTTTCCGAAGGGCTTCTCCGGTTGGCGGCCGTTCTTTGCGGTGGCGCTGTTCAACAATGTGCTGCCGTTCTCGCTGATCGTGATCGGACAGACCTATCGTTCCGAGCGGGCTCGCCTCGATTCTCAATGCCACGACGCCGCTGTTCACCGTGGTCGTGATGGCGGCGGCAGGCGAGGAGAAACTCATCGCCCGGCGCGTTGCGGGCGTGATCGTCGGGCTGATCGGCGTCGCCATCCTTCGTGGCGGCGCGTCTCGACCTTGATGGCGGGCAGGGCGATCGGCATCCTGCTCTGCCTTGCGGCCGCCTTCAGCTACGGCATCGCGGCGTTGCTGGCACGGCGGACACTGGCGAATTCGCCGCCGCTGGCAACCGCAACCTTCCAGCTTATGGCCTCGAGCCTGATGATGGCGGTTGTCGCCGGCCTCATGGAGCGGCCCTGGCATTTGCCGATGCCGGGCCTGACGACGTGGCTTGCCGTGCTGGGGCTGGCAGCGCTGTCGACGGCGCTCGCCTATATCGTGTTCTTTCAGGTGCTGCGACGCTCCGGCGCGACCAATGTCATGCTGGTGACGTTGCTGGTGCCGATCACCGCGATCCTGCTCGGCGCCTTCGTGCTCGGCGAGCGTATCGCGCTGCGCGAGATCGTTGGCGCGCTGGTGATCGGAAGTGCGCTGCTGTTGATCGACGGACGCGTGCTGAAACTTTTCGGGCGCTAGCCCGTCCGTCGCGGCAACCGTCACCCGGCTTGACACTTGCCTAATAGGCAATATTATTTGCATAATGAGCAAATGAGGAGGCGCACGATGGTCGCGGCAGAATCCGGCCGGCGAGCGCGCGAAGCGGCGCGCCTTGCCGGGATTGGCGGCGTCATTCGCCGGGCCCGCTCGGCGCGCGGTTTGACGCTCGATGAACTGGCCGGAATGGTCGGGCTGTCGATGACGTTTCTGTCGCGGATCGAGCGCGGCCTCGTCGCGTGCTCGATTGGCAATCTGCTGGAAATTGCCGGTGTTCTCCAACTGCCGCCGGCCGAATTGTTTGCCGACATTGAAGGTGAGGATCGGACGCGCTCTTTTCGCGTCGTGCGGGCCATCGACGCGGTTCCAGCGAAGAGCGCTGATGCAAGCTATGCCTGGTGCAAGCTCGCGTCGGGCATGGGCGAACAGCGGCTCGAGGCGTTCATGCTCGAGTTGTCGTCAAAACCGCGCAAGCCGACACTGGTCGCACATCCCGGCGAGGAAATGTGCTTCGTCATCGAAGGCAGCGTCGAATTCCAGGTCGGAGACGAAACCATCGCGCTGGACCGCGGGGATTCAATTCATTTGCGGTCGGATGTGCCGCACATGGCGTGGACACGCGGATCAGGGAGCGCACGGCTACTGATGGTGACTGCAATCGAAAATCAGTCGGCCGTTGCGGTCGAGTGGTGGAGCAATATCGCGGGCAGGAAAGGCGCACGCGACAACACTGCAAAAGGGAGAGCAAAATGAGCGCTGTCACGAGCAAGGAAATTCCCGACACGGCGGCTGCGAATGCGGAGCTGACGACTGCGCGCGAAGCGTCGCGAAAGGACCACAAGCCCTACGAGGTGCGCCATTTCGACGACGTCGAGTGGGAGACGATCCGCTGGCCGGGCGAGACGGGCAAAATGCTTTTTCACCCGGGACCGGAGCGTCCGACCGAGCCGAACGCGGGCATCCTGCGCCTTGAGCCCGGAGCCTATCACCCCGAGCACTATCACGGGTTCGCGCAGGTCTGGCACATTCTGAAAGGCGAGTTCTCGATCGACGGACGGTTGCTCGGTCCGGGGACCGTGCTGTTTCACCCCGACCCTCACTTCGAGGGCGAATTCCGCACCGAGACGGGTGGGGAGATCTTTATCGTCCAGTACCCCGGTCCGACGACCGGCGAGCGCCCGATCTATGGCGGCAGGTTCAACATGGCAGAGCGCAAGGCGGTTGCGAGCGAACGTGTGGATCTCTGAACCGGTTGAGCGCCCGACCTCAGCGGGAAAAGCCGCTCATCGATCCGATTGACTGGAAGTCGACGCCGTCTTCCAGTCGGCAAGCCAGTTTCTGAATCTTCCGCTGTCGCGCTCGCCGCCATGCCAGGCCGCCTGCACGCTGCCGTCGTCGGCGACCATCAGCACGACGTCGAGCCCCTTGGAGCGGCGCAAGGTGTCGACCGCCTGCTGCGGCGTCTGCGCGATGGGGCCTGCGACATTGAACGACGTGTTGACCGACATCTCCACGCCGATGCGGCGGCCGAGCGCTTTCAGGTAGGCGTAGATCAGGGGATCGTCTTCGCTGCGCACGATCTGGATGCGGCCGGTGCCGTCGGCATGAATCACCGCCGGGATTTTTTCGCGCGCGCCGGGCTTCGATTGCGCCGTCAGCACCATGTAGTTATAGGCGTTGTAGTTGGCGTCCGACGCGCCGGGCAACAGCTCGAAATATTGCTGCGCCGCCTCAAGCGTCGCCATCGGCGCCAGCGGGCGGATCGCTTCGCGGTATTTGACGCGCTCGTTGAGCCGCTCGCGCGCATCGGCATCGCAGGGGTTGGCGAGGATCGAGCGGTGGCCGAGCGCGCGCGGGCCGGTTTCGGCGGCGCCCTGGTAGATCGCGATCACGCCACTGCGCGCCACCATCAAGGCCATGAGGTCGGCGATGGCGTCGCGTCCTTGCGGTGTCGAGATGTCGCCGATCACCTCCGAGGCGATGTCGTCGGCGGAAAGTGCGGCATCGATCAACTCGCGCGTTGGCGGCAGACCGCAGTAAAAGGCGTGCGTCATCGGCGCGCCGCGCGGCGCGCCCGCAAGGTGGGCGAACTGCCAGGCCGCGCCGATCACCACACCGGGATCGCCGGGCACCGGCGGCACCCACAGATGCAGCCGCTGCTTTCGGCCCTGATTCTTCTCGAACCACGCTTCGTCGAAATGCTCGAGCAGGCGCATGTTGCCGATCGCGTTCAACGCGACGCCGCCGGTCAGCACCAGACGATGCGCGCCGGTCGTGCGCAGGAGATGATGGACGATGTGGATCATCGCGTCTTCGAGCACAAGCTGGGTGGCGGCGGCCTTGTCGAGGCGGTCCTGGGTGTCGGGGCGGTGCTTGATGTCCTCGACACGCAGCATCGCGTCGGGATTCCACAACTGCTCGGGCTTGAGCGGTTCGCCGAGAATGTCGATCAGCGGCTGCTTGTACGGGATGTGCGAGGGATCGGTCTGCCAGTTCGCCATGGCGCGATTGAGTTTGACCTCGCCGTTGGCGCCGAGGTGCAGCACGTGCTTCAGCCTCGAATAGTAGGGATTGCTGGCGCGGTTCATGTCGCCCCACGCGGCCGCACCCATATAGCGGCCTTCGCTGGACAGCCAGGTCCAGCCGCCCTGCGTCGAGGAGATCACGCTGTAGAACATGCCCAGTGAATCGAACATGCTCTCATTGCTGTAGAGCTGACGCATCGCGCCGTTCTCGACGATATAGAGCGAGATCGAGCCGAGATCGCCGGTGCCGTCGAGCACCGCAATCGCGACCGGTTCGCCATCGTCGGCAAAGGGCGAAGCTGCGTAGGAGAACCACGCGTGGTTGCCATGGTGCGGCAGGCAGATCAGCTGCAAGGGCTTTTCGAGGCCGAGTTGCCGGCCGAGAGATTTCGGCGAGCGAGTCATCTGGTCGAGCCTGCGGCCGTCGAAAGCCGATGCATCTGTAATGCGCAACAGCCTGAGGCTTGAAGGCAACTCTTCCAGCAGGGTGCGGAACATCGTGCCGGCCAGGGTCGGATAATCCCAACTCGTCACCCATGCATCGATATCGCCGATGTCGCGGCCCATCGTGCGCAGCACCGCGACCATTTCGTCGATCGATATCCTCGGATAGTCCGTGGTGTGCTTGGTGCCGGAGAAGCGCTCTTCCTCGTTGTTGAGGATCAGGCGCGGACCGTCCGCCTGCGTCAGCTCGACCAGCGCCACGCCTGTGTTGTGCGTGCCGGGCAGCCCGAGCCCGGCGAGGTACACGGTTTCGCCGCGGCCGAGCTTTTTGCGTATATGCGCGAGGCGTTCATCGGCGAACTCAGAGCCGAGCTGATGGAAGCCAGCCCTGCCCATCGTCAGCCGCCCCAGCCATCGCGCAAAGCGAAAGCCAGCGGCCGCCACGCGCGGGGTTCGCGGACCAATTCGTTCGTTCAATTCCAGACCGTCTATTTTCAGATCGCGGGCCCCTCTCGTGGCACAATTGGCGACACGCAACAACTCGTTTCGTCGTGCGGAATAACCGCGCTGTTTCCAGTCTTCTTGCCAGTCCGGGCGCGGCTTGCCACACTCTGCGGAAATCAAGCAAGCGGGAGGATCATATGCTGCGCAGGGCGAGCCTTGTTGCCTTCTTGTCATTGGTTTCCGCCGCGGCGATTGCCACCGCCGCCAATGCGCAGAAGAAATACGATCCCGGCGCCAGCGACACCGAGATCAAGATCGGCAACATCATGCCCTATAGCGGGCCGGCGTCTGCCTACGGAACCATCGGCAGGGCGCAGGCAGCCTATTTCAACAAGATCAATGCCGAGGGCGGCATCAATGGCCGCAAGATCAACTTCATCAGTTACGACGATGGGTTCAGCCCGCCGAAAGCGGTCGAGCAGGCGCGCAAGCTGGTCGAGAGCGACGAGGTGTTGCTGGTGTTCCAGCCGCTCGGAACGCAGTCGAACTCGGCGACGCAAAAATACTTCAATGCCAAAAAAGTGCCGCAGCTCTTCGTTGCGACCGGCGCCACCAAATGGGGCGATCCGCAGAATTTTCCATGGACCATGGGCTGGCAACCGAACTACCAGAGCGAGGGGCGCATCTACGCCGCCTACATCAAGAAGAATTACCCGAACAGCAAGATCGCGGCGATCTGGCAGAACGACGACGCCGGCAAGGACCAGATGAAGGGCCTGCGCGACGGCCTTGGCGACAAGGTCGGCATGATCATTGCCGACAAGTCCTACGAAGTTTCCGATCCAACGCTGGATTCCCAGATCGTCGCCCTGAAGGACTCCGGCGCCGACATCTTCATGACGTGGGCGGCGCCGAAGGGCGCGGCTCAGGCGATCCGGAAGGTGGCCGAGCTCGGCTGGAAGCCGGTCTACTTCCTCGGCAACGTCTCGACGTCGGTCGCGACCGTGCTGAAGCCGGCGGGCCTGGATAATTCCAAGGGCATCATCTCGACTGCCTACATCAAGGACCCGACGGACCCCGCCTGGAAGGACGACCCCGGCATCAAGGCGCTGGCTGGCGTTCATGGACAAGTATTTTCCGGAAGGCGACAAGACCAACAACAACAATGTCTACGGCTATGCGACGGCGCAGACCATGGTGCAGGTGCTGAAACAGTGCGGCGACGACCTGACGCGCGAAAACGTCATGCGGCAGGCCGCCAGCCTGAAGAACTTCACCAGCGACGTGCTGCTGCCGCGGAATCAAGATCAACACCAGCCCGAACGACTTCTTTCCGATCGAGCAGATGCAGCTGATGCGCTTCAACGGGGAAGCGTGGGAATTGTTCGGCGAGATCATCGATGGCGAGGTCGGGCACTGAAATGGAGGCCCGAAAGCCTCGCAGTTCAGTGTCCTCCTTGATGAACGCTATCCCGGAATGTCCGGCTCGACGACCAGCGCAAGCTGGGCGAGCGATTGTTGCCAGCCCAGATAGCAGGCTTCGACCGGGAATCACGGTCGGCAGGTTGGCCTGCTCGATGTTGATCTCGGTGCCGCAGGAGACCGCCTTCAGCACCACGGTGACCTCGATGACGCCGGGCAGGTTGGGATCGTCGAAGCGATCGGTGTAGCGAATGCGCTCGTTGGGCACGATTTCCAGATATTCGCCGCCGAACGAATGGCCGTTGCCGGTCGTGAAATTGGTGAACGACATCCTGAATGTGCCGCCGACCTTCGCCTCCATATGGTGGACCTTGCAGGTGAAGCCGTAGGGCGGCAGCCATTTGGCCATGGCATCGGCATCGAGGAAGGCGCGAAACACCTTCTCCGGCTTGGTGGCGAGGACGCGATGCAGACGGACGGTATTGCCGGGACATGACGTTGGTTCTCCACGGCTGAGCGGAGCGTGTCGACGTATCTTGGCGGGCTTGGCTCAGCCTCTGTCGCAAGGACGCTTGGCCGTACTTGCTGCCGACATCGAAGCAGAGATTTTTTTCGCTGAAGGACCGGACAGTTCCGTAAGCGGAATGGAGAGACTGCCCGCCCTAGCCCGAACTCAGCCGCACGCCCGCGCGCAAAAATTTCTGCGGATCGACGGCGTCGCCATCGATTCGGGTTTCGTAATGCAGATGCGGGCCGGTGGAGCGGCCGGTCGAGCCGACCTCGCCGATCACCTGGCCGATCTTGACGTATTCGCCGACCTTGACGTTGATGGCGGAGAGATGGCCGTAGCGGGTCGATAGCCCGTTGCCGTGGTCGATCTCGACCATGCGGCCGTAGCCGCCCTGCCAGCCGGATGACGACCACCTTGCCGTTGGCAGTGGCGCGCACGGGGTCGCCGGTGGCGGCGCGGAAATCGAGGCCGGTGTGCATCGCGGGCCGGCCCAGGAACGGGTCGCTGCGCACGCCGAAGCCGGAGGTGAACTCGACTTCGCCGATGACAGGCTTGCGGTAGGGCACCAGCGAAAGCGTGCGGTTCAGCCGATCGACCTGCACGCGGGTGATGTTGATGCGATAGAGCTGGCGATCGAAGGGACTGGCATCGACGGCAAGCTTTACCGGGACGAAGGGTCCTCCGACGGCGCTGCGCGGTGTTGCGGCTTCCAGTTGCGCCATGTCGAGGCCGAGGTCGCTGATGACGCCGCGCATGCGTCGGGCCCGCAATTCCAGACTATCTTCAACGCCAGAGAGCGCCGCCATTTGCCTCCGCTCGACCTGATCGAGCGACGTCTGCAGCTTGACCACAACATTGTCGAATCCCTGAACCTTGGCGAATTGATTGGGCTGCGGGGCGACGTTGACCGGCGCGCGCAACTCCAGCCGCGCCTCGCGATCGGGGGGCGCCACGAAGATCACGGTGTCGCTGATCGGGGAGGGCTTTGGCGTGCCGGCCGGCATGTCTGCGGCGGCGCCGCGGCCGGGCTGGCGGACCGAGCCGGTCACTGACGCATCGGGAATGGCGCCGAGCGCGGTGGCGCGCGATTCCAGCGCAGTCTGGCGGCGCATGATCTGGTCGAGCTTCTGGTCGAACTGCTCCTGGTCCAGCAATTGCCGGCTGGTGGTGCGATCGACCCGCGCGCGCAGTTCCGCGATGCGATCCTCATAGGCGTATTGCATCTCGGCCTGACGGGCGATCAAGCGCGTCAGCACGTCGTCGCGGAAGCCGAAATAGGTGGCGGTGGCCGCCGACCACATGCCGAGCAGGGTGACTGTGCCGACCCCGATCCAGAACACGACCGGTCCGAAGCGCACCTGCTTGCCGGCATGGGTAATGACGTAGCTGGCCGACGAGGGGGCTGCTGCGGCGCCTTGCGCCGGAGGCGGCGCGACCGGCCTTGATCCTGCGGCTGGTACTCGGAATGATGACCGGAACGATGCGACATCGGCACTCCCGCGCCGGTCGGACAAAATTCCGTACGGCTAAATTGCGGGAGTGATTTCAACCCGGTTATGGTTAATTTTCAGGAAATGGAACTGGGCCGGATCATAGCGACCGGGCCGCCTCCAGCACCTCGTCGGCGTGGCCGTCGACCCTGACATTGCGCCAGACCTTTGCGACCTTGCCGTCCGCGCCGACCAGAACTGTCGTGCGAATGATCCCGAGGAACTTCCTGCCATACATCGATTTTTCGCCCCAGGCGCCGTAGGCATCAAGCATTTCGTGCTTTTCATCCGAGATGAGAGGAACGCCGAGCTGGTGCTTGTTGCGGAATGACTCCTGCGCTTTCACGGTGTCGGCGGACACACCCAGCACGGCCGTACCGGCCGCTTCGAAGGCGTCCTTCAGACGCGTGAAATCGATCGCTTCCTTGGTGCAGCCGGGTGTGTCGGCGCGAGGGTAGAAGAAAACCACGAGCTTTCGCCCGCCAAAATCTGCAAGGGAAACAGAATCACCGCCATCCCGCGGCAGACGGAAGTTGGGAGCCCGCGCACTCTCGGCCAGTCCCGGATTTGCCGCAGCGCCGGCCGGCTTTAACGGTTTCGAGGGCGCCTTCTGCGATGCTTTGGGTGACGGTTTTTTAGGGGGCGCGGCCGCGCGCTTGCCCGGTTTGGCTGCGGCCGGCTTGCTGGTTTTCGAGGCACGTGCCTTCGCGGCTTTTGGTGAGCGAACACTCGCCTGTTTTTTTGCTGCTTTCCTGCCGGCGGTTTTGGGGGATTTCTTGCGCGTTTTCTTGGACATACGCCTTCCTTTCGTCGCTTTCGGCGGCTCAACCAATGCTGTATTGCGGGTCTTGCTTCGGGGCTTGCGGATTCGCTCTCGCTGCTGGGCAAATCTGATGAGCTCAGGGTATGGTTACAAGGAATTCGAAGCATCACACGCCGGCCCGTTGAAGGACCATCTGGGTCCGGTAACGACTAACAGTATTAATCGAGGATTGGCAGCGATGCCGGCACAGGAACGCTCGATGGGGATCGACGAGCGCTCCCTTGGCGGCGAGCCAACCCGTAATCAGCGCCAGCACCGAGAGGCAATGGCAAGGAATTCGTCGCCCCAAACGCCCCGCCCGGGATCTTCTCCGCAGCAGCAGGGGGCGCAGCTTGCGTCGAATCCGCGTGCCGACGCGCGCGCGTCGCAATGGGACGAGGACGATTGGGGGCATGATCGGGACGAGGCTGCCGGCTATCGCGCCAGACGGCTGTTGACCGGATCGGGCTCGGGTATTCATCGCGTCGGCGATCGGGTCGCCTCGCTCCGCCGCTGGCTTTCCGGCGAGCGCTGGGTCAAGCGTGTGGCGATCGCCGCGGCCGCGCTGATGGTGATCTTCTTCGTCTGCTTCGGCGGTCTGTGGTGGCGGCTCGGCGCAGGCCCGATCAATCTCGACATCGCAACGCCGTGGCTTGCTGCGGCGATCGAGGACAATATCGGCCACGGCAATACCGTCGAGGTCGGCGGCACGCAGATCGAGCGCGCCGGCCGCATTCGCATCGCCGTGCGCATCCGCGACATCGTCGTGCGCGATCGCGACCGCGCGATCGTTGCGACCGCACCCAAGGCGGAGGTCAAGCTCTCCGGCACGGCGCTGTTGATGGGGCGGCTGCGCGCCGAAAGCCTCAACCTCGTCGACGCCGAACTCGCCATCCGCATCTCGCCTGACGGCCAGGTCTCGGTGTCCGCCGGCGACACCGCCAAGCCGCTCGCAACAGGCGTCGCTTCCAAGAAGGATGCCGGCCTGCCTGCGACATTCCCGCGGCCAGATTCCGGTAACGCCACCAGGCATGGCGGCGCCCGCCGATAATGCCCAGAGCGGGATTCTCGCTGGCCTCGACTGGCTCGACAGCCTGAGCCTCACCGGCCTCGACGGACAGAACCTCAACGAGATCGGTCTGAAGAACGGCAATCTCGTTGTCGACGATCAGCAGCGCGGCAACAAATGGGCGTTCGACAATATCAGCCTCAGCCTGCGCCGCCCAAGCAGCGGCGGTGTGGCGCTGAGCCTCGGCGAAGAAGGCGCCAAGCCGTGGTCGCTGCGCGTGGTGGTCGGGCCGCCCGCCAACGGCGTACGCTCGGTCGATATCCGTGCCGACAAGGTGCCGACCGCCAACATCTTCCTCGCCATGCGGCTGAAGGATCTCACCTACAGCGCCGATCTGCCGCTGTCGGGCGAGTTGAAGGGTGAACTCGGCCGCGACGGTGTGCCGACCTATTTCCGCGGCAAGGTCACCGCTGGTGCCGGCCACATCATCGACAGCGACACGCCCGACTATCCGATGGCGATCGACACGGCCGAGATGAATGTCGAATGGGATTCGTCGCGGCGCGTGCTGGTGGCGCCGTTCAAGATCCTCTCCGGCGGCAACCGCGTGACACTGCTTGCCCATATCGAGCCGCCCAACGGCAACGTCAATGACTGGCAGGCAGGGCTCTCCGGCGGCACTATCGTGCTGCCCGGCGCCGATGGCGAGCAGCCGCTGATTTTCAACCGTATCGCAATCGGTTTCCGCTTCGATACCGACCGCAAGCGCGTTCTGCTGACGCAGGCCGATATCAGCAACGGCGAGATCAGCGTCGCCGGCACCGGGGTCGTCGATTATTCCGGTGAGCCGCGGCTGCAGCTCGGCTTTGCGGGCACGCCGATGTCGGCCTCGGCGCTGAAGCGGATGTGGCCGATCCTGGTCGTGCCGGAAGTGCGCGAATGGGTGATCGAACGGATCGAAAAGGGCCAGCTGCAGCGCATTGACATCGCCATCAATTCACCGGTGCGCAACCTTTCGCGCAAGGGACCTCCAATTCCGGACGAAGGGCTTGCCGTCAACATCGTCGCCAACGGCGTAACCGTTCGCCCCGTCGACCAATTGCCGCCGGTGCGCGATGCCGATCTCAAGGCGAAGGTGACCGGGCGGACCGCGCTCGTGACGATCGCGCAAGGCATCGCGGACACGCCGGCCGGCCGCAAGATCACGCTGTCCGACTTCAGTTTCGAGGTGCCCGACATGGCGCCGAAGCCGTCGCCCTCGAAAGTCAGGGTGCGCGTTGACGGCTCGATTCCAGCGGCAGCGGAAATCCTCGCTTCCGATCGGCTCAGCGACCTCGCCGGGACGTTGATCGATCCCAATGCGAGCAAGGGCAATTTCTCCGCCGTCATCAATATGGGCATGCCGGTCAAGAACGCGCTGACCAAGGCCGACACGATCTACTCTGTCGCCGCCGATCTCACCGGCTTTGCCGCCGACAAGCTGGTGATGAACCAGAAGCTCGAAGTCGAATGCGTTGAAGATCGTCGCCAACAATGCCGGCTACCAGGTCAGGGGCGATGTGAAAATCAACGGTCAGCAGGCCACGCTCGACTACCGCAAGCCGGCCGAGGGCGATGCCGACATCAAGCTTTCGGCAACGCTCGACGAAGGAAGTCGCGCGCGGCTGGGGTTCGATCTCGGCCCCGCGGTGTCGGGCAATCTGCCGATCAAGCTGGTTGGCAAGATCGGCAGCGGCGATCATGACAGCCGCCTCGGCATCGAGGCGGACCTCACCGCACTGAAGCTCGACAACGTGCTGCCGGGCTGGGTCAAGGTGTCGGGCAGGTCCGGCAAGGCCACGTTCAATGTGGTGCAGAAGGCGCAATCGACCCGGTTCGAGGACATCGCGGTCGATGGCGGCGGCGTCTCGATCCGCGGATCGCTCGAGGTCGACCAGAACGGCGATCTCCTGAACGCGAACTTCCCGGTTTATTCGCCGACCGACGGCGACAAGACCTCGCTGCGAGCCGAGCGCGGCTCCGATGGCGTCGTGAAGGTGACGATGCGCGGCGACGTGTTCGACGGCCGCGGCTTCCTCAAATCGGCGATTTCGGGTCGCGAAGCCGACAGCAAGAGCAAGATCGCGCAACATCGATTTCGACGTCGATCTCAAGCTTGGCGCGGTAGCCGGCTCCAACGGCGAGGCGCTGCGCAGCCTCGATTGCAAGGTCTCGCGCCGCAACGGTGTGATCCGCAACTTCTCGCTCACCGGCAAGGTCGGACGCGACGGAGCGCCAGTGACCGCCGATCTGCGCGGCCGCGGGCAGGCGCGGCGGGAGGTGATCTATCTCGAAACCAGCGATGCCGGTGCGTTTTTCCGCTTCACCGATACCTACTCAAAAATGATTGGCGGCCAGCTTGAGCTCGCCATGGAGCCGCCGACGGTCGAGCCGAGCGCCAAGGAAGGCCTGATGAACGTCCGGGATTTCACAATCAAGGGCGAGGCGGCGCTGGAGCGCGTTGCCGCCGGCGGTCCGCCGGGCGCACAGACCGGCGTCGCCGTTCTCGCGGCTGCGCGCGGAATTCACCCGCCAGAGCGGGCAGCTCACCGTTCGTGAGGGCGTGGTGAAAGGGCCGACTATCGGCGCGACCATCGAGGGCAACATCGACTATGTCGGCAATTTGGTGCGCATGAGCGGTACCTTCGTGCCGATGTACGGGCTGAACAACATGTTCGGGCAAATTCCGATCCTCGGCCTGTTCCTCGGCGGCGGCAGCAATGAAGGCCTGATCGGCGTCACCTACGAAATCGTCGGTCCCCCCAGCACGCCGGTGCTGCGCGTCAATCCGATCTCGGCAATGGCGCCGGGCGTGCTGCGCAAGATTTTCGAGTTCAACACCGGCAAGCAGAACAATCAGGTGGAATTCCCGCCGAACAACTGAGTGCTGGCGGCGGTGCCTAGCGCCGCAGCGCCGGCACCACCAGGAACGGGATCATCCCGAGGATCACGTTGACCAGCGCGAACACGATCAGCGCGTTGTAGCCGTGGGTGTAGTCGTGGATCAGGCCGCCGCTCCACGAGCCAAAGGCCGAGCCAAGCCCGCTGCCGATCGAGATGGTGCCAAAGATCGTGCCGACCCGCTTGCCGTGAAAGAATTTCAGCGCGGTCGCGGTGATCAGCGGGCCGCGCGAGCCGATCATGCTGCCGAAGCAGACGACGAATGCGGTGAGCAGCCAGTAGTTCGGATACCACTGCAGCAGCCACAGAAAGACGATTCCGACGATCGAGATGGCGTAGCTGAGAAGCACCGACGGCCGGCGGCCGATGATGCCGTCGAGCGTGGACACGCTGACCATGCCGAAGGTCAGCACGACGCCGGAAAAGCCCCAGGCGGTCGCGGCCTGCAGCGGATGGAAGCCGGCGTCGATCAGATAGGCGACGATCTGCGCCGAGATGGCGTACATGCCGACCGCGGTGAAGAAGAAGGTCGAGAACAGCGCCCAGAAGGCGTGGTGACGCATCGCGCTTGCAAGCGTCCAGCCCGTGTCAGCCTCGGCCTGCGCCTTCTGCACGACTTGCGGCGAGCCGGTCGCGAACAGCCGCCACGGCAGCAGCATCAGCGGCACCAGCAGGCAGAGCACGATGATGCCGAACCACTGGTAGGCGTCGCGCCAGCCGATGCGGTCGATCAGGAGTCTGCGAGGCCGGCAGCAGCAGCAGCACGCCGCCGCCCATCGCGGAATACACGACCGCCATCGCGGTCGGCAGCCGCGGACCGAACCAGCGGCCGAGCAGGATCGAGTTCGGCACGTTGCCGACCAGTGCAATGCCGAGCCCGACGCAGAGCCCGATCGCTGAGCTGGAACTGCCACAGCGATTGCGCGTGCGAGGCGATCAGGAAGGCGCCGCCGAGCAGCAGCAGGCCGAGCGCATAGACCGTGCGCGGTCCGGAGCGGTCGAACAGGCGGCCGACCAGCGGCGCGGTCAGGCCGCTGGCATCAGCCAGGTCAGCGAATAGACCGAGACGACCTGCGCGCGGTCCCAGCCGAAATTTTCCGAGATCGGTTTCAGGAAGACCGTAAAGCTTTCGCCGAGGCCGCGGCCGAGCACCGAGAGCGCGAAGCACAGCGCCAGCACGTTGAGCGCCACGCGCGCCGGCTTCAGCGGCTTGGCCGGTGTTTGCTTGCCCGTCGCATCCCTTGGCGTGTTCTGATCCATGCGGGTCAAGGGAGCGCTCTTTCCCGCCGAAGGAGCAGGGGTCTTTTTCGAATACGCCTATGCAGGCTTGAGCAGGACGTGGCGCTTCTTGCCGATCGACAGCTTGATCGACGCCTTCGCCGGTGAGGCTCGAAGCATTCAGCGCCATCTTCTCGTCGGTGACGGCGACGTCGTTGACGCGCAGGCCGCCGCCCTTGATCTGCCGCCGCGCCTCGCCGTTGGAGGCGACGAGACCCGCCTTGACGAAAGCCGCGAGCACGCCGATGCCGGCATCAAGTTCGCCGCGCGGAATTTCCACCGTCGGCAGGTTGTCCGCGATCGCGCCTTCCTCGAAGGTCTGCCGCGCGGTCTCGGCGGCCTGATTGGCGGCGTCGCGGCCGTGCAGCAGGGCGGTCGCTTCGGTCGCCAGCACCTTCTTGGCCTCGTTGATCTCGCCGCCCTTGCAGCGCCGCGAGTTTGCGATCTCGCCCATCGGCAGGATCGTGAACAGCTTTAGGAACTTGACGACGTCGGCATCCTCGGTGTTGCGCCAGTACTGCCAGAAATCGTAGGGCGAGAACTGGTCGGCGTTGAGCCAGACCGCGCCCTTGGCCGTCTTGCCCATCTTGTCGCCGGAAGCGGTGGTGAGCAGCGGCGTGGTCAGCGCGAACAGTTGCGGCGTGCCCATGCGGCGGCCGAGGTCGACGCCGTTGACGATGTTGCCCCACTGGTCCGAGCCGCCCATCTGCAGGCGGCAGCCGGTGCGCCGCGACAGCTCGACGAAGTCGTAGGCCTGGCAGACCATGTAGTTGAATTCGATGAAGCTCATCTCCTGCTCGCGCTCGAGGCGCAGCCGCACGGAGTCCATGGTCAGCATGCGGTTGACCGAGAAGTGCCGGCCGATGTCGCGCAGCATCTCGATCCAGTTCAGCTTGGTCAGCCATTCCGCGTTGTCGAGCATGACGGCGTCGGACTTGCCGTCGCCATAGCGCAGCACCTTTGCGAACACGCCGCGGATCGAGGCCTTGTTGGCCTCGATTTCGGCAATCGAGCGCAACGCGCGCGTCTCGTCCTTGCCGGAGGGATCGCCGACCATGGTGGTGCCGCCGCCCATCAGCGTGATCGGCTTGTTGCCGCTCTGCTGCAGCCAGTGCAGCATCATCATGGTCAGGTAGTTGCCGATATGCAGCGACGGGGCGGTGCAGTCGTAGCCGACATAGGCGGTGGCCTCGCCCTTGGCGGCGAGCGCGTCCAGCCCCTCGAAATCGGAGCATTGGTGGATGAAGCCGCGTTCCTGTAAAATGTTCAGGAAATCTGATTTAAATGCAGTCATGTGTCGGCGGCTCTGATCATTCTATTTTCACGATTTTTCTTCACGCTAATTGTAACGAGTTGCGGAACCCGATGCGATAAGGACTGCCGGATTCATCGTCCGGCTGTGGCATTATAAGATGTGCTGCCTTTGGCACAAGCCGTGCGTCCCGGGGTAGGGCTCGTGAGGCACCAACAATGATGTTAACGGCACTCGGTCTGATGAGCGGCACCTCGCTCGACGGGGTCGATGTCGCCTTGATCGAAACCGACGGCAAGCGGGTCCAGTCCTTCGGCCCGTCCGGCTACCGGCCCTATACCGACCGCGAGCGCGGCCTGCTGCGCCAGGCGCTGACCGAGGCCGTGCATTTGCCGCAGCGCGACGCGCGGCCGGGCATCCTGCGCGAGGCCGAGGAGGCCGTCACCAAGGCCCATGCCGAGGCGGTCGCCGCCTTCACCGCGCAGCACCGCATCACCCGCGAAGAGATCGATATCGTCGGCTTCCACGGCCAGACCGTGCTGCACCGGCCGGAGAAGCGATTGACGGTGCAGATCGGCGACGCCGCCGCGCTGGCCAAGGCGATCCATATCCCGGTCATGCACGATTTCCGCGCCGCCGACGTCGCCGCCGGCGGGCAGGGCGCGCCGTTCGTGCCGGTCTATCACCGCGCGCTGGCGCAATCGCTGGAGCGCGAGGGGCCGATCGCGGTGGTCAATATCGGCGGCGTCTCCAACATCACCTATATCGACGGCACGGACACGCTGATCGCCTGCGACACCGGCCCCGGCAACGCGCTGATCGACGATCACATGTTCCGCACCATGAACCAGCGCTTTGACAAGGATGGCGAGTTTGCCGCCAAGGGCCGCGTGGACCAGGCCTGGGTGTCGCGCGCGCTGCAACTGCCGTTCTTCAGCCTGAAGCCGCCGAAATCGCTCGACCGCAACGATTTCGCGGCGCTGAAGGTCGCCGACAAGACGCCGGCCGATGGCGCTGCGACGCTGACCGCGTTCACGGCCGCGGCGATTGCCCGGATCGTGCCGCTGCTGCCGAAATGGCCGAACAGCTGGATCGTCTGCGGCGGCGGCGCGCGCAACCGCACCATGATGCAGATGCTGCGCGAGCGGCTCGAGCCGGCGACGGTCGAGGCGGCCGAAGCGCTCGGCTGGTCCTCCGACGCGCTGGAGGCGCAGGCGTTCGGCTTCCTGGCGGCGCGCGGGCTGAAGGGCCTGCCGCTGAGCTATCCCGCCACTACCGGCGTACCGATGCCCATGACCGGCGGGGTGATCGCGCGACCGTGATCTGCAATGCAGATGCATCGACCTTGACAGTTATATGCAGCTGCATGTAATTTAGATGCAGATGCATTAACTCGAGGATTGCCCATGGCCGCGCCGCTGAAGCTGATCAGCCACAAGCTTTGCCCCTATGTGCAGCGCGCGGTGATCGCGCTGACCGAGAAGGGCGTGCCGTTCGAGCGGATCGACATCGATCTCGCCAACAAGCCGGACTGGTTCCTGAAGATCTCGCCGCTCGGCAAGACGCCGGTGCTGGTGGTCGGCGACAAGGCGATCTTCGAGTCCGCCGTGATCCTCGAATATCTCGAGGAAACGCAAGCCGAACTCCGCTGCACCCGGCCGATCCGCTCGATCGCGCCGAGCATCGCGCCTGGATCGAGTTCGGCTCGGCCGTGCTCAACGACATCGCGGGCTTCTATGCCGCCAAGGATGAGGCGACCTTCAAGGCGAAGATCACCCAGCTCGAGCAGCGCTTTGCGCGGCTGGAAGAGCGCGTCGTCGCCGCGCCCTGGTTCGACGGCGAAAAGTTCTCGCTGGTCGATGCCGTGTTCGGCCCGGTGTTCCGCTATTTCGACGTGTTCGACGAGATCGGCGATTTCGGCATCCTGGCCGGCAAGCCGAAGCTCGCGCGCTGGCGCAACAGCCTTGCGGCGCGGCCGTCGGTGCGCTCGGCCGTGAGCGCCGATTATCCGGCGCTGCTGCGCTGACTTCATCGACCGCAGGCAGTCGTGGCTGTCGCAATTGCAGGCGGCAAAGCGCGCTGCGGCGTAAGTCAGAGCTCCGCGGCCATCTTCGCCAGCGTCGCGACCGTGTTCATGTTGCGCGCGGTGCCGGTCTGCCGCGGCGGGAATGACGAGCTTCGACTGTGCCCATGTCCGTCGCCGTAGTGCACGTAGATCTCGCGGCGGCCGAGCCGGATTTCCTCGTCCTTCTGGCCGCGGATGCCGGCGAGCGCGTCCGCCGGCGGCTGCCGGTCGAGGAAGATCGCGATGGTGCGGTTGGGCGCGGCCTTGCGGAAAGGGATTGTCGGCGCACGACCTGCGCCATTTCGGCGGCGCTGCGCACCATCACGCCGACCGGCTTGCCGGCATAGGCCGCGAGCCGCTTCTCCAGCGCGGACTTGATCGCGGCTTCGGACTTGCGGCTGATGAAGACGACATTGCCGCTGGCGATGTAGGTGCGCACCGCGCTGAAGCCGAGCTCCTCGCACATCGCCTTCGAGCTCGCTCATCGGCAGCTTGCCGGTGCCGCCGACATTGACGGCACGCAGCAGCGCGACGAACGCGGCCATGAGTTAGCGCACGTTGGCGAGCCGCATGTCGAGATAGCCGGTGACCAATTCCATCAGCGGCTCCAGCTTGCCGTCGAAGAAGTGGTTGGCGCCGGGGATGACCTGCTGATCGATCACGATGCCCTTTTGCGTCTTCAGCTTCTCGACCAGCGTGTTGACGTCCTTCGGCGGCACCACCGCATCCTTCTCGCCATGCACGATCAGGCCCGAGGACGGGCAGGGCGCGAGGAAGGAGAAGTCGTAGAGATTGGCGGGCGGCGCGATCGAGATAAAACCTTCGACCTCGGGCCGGCGCATCAAAAGCTGCATGCCGATCCAGGCGCCGAACGAGAAGCCCGCGACCCAGCAGGCGCGCGCCTCGGGATTGATGGTCTGCGCCCAGTCGAGCGCGGAAGCGGCATCCGACAGTTCGCCGGTGCCGTGGTCGAACGAGCCCTGGCTGCGGCCGACGCCGCGGAAATTGAAGCGCAGCACCGAGAAGCCGCGATGCGCGAACGCGTAGTAGCACTGGTAGACGATCTGGTGATTCATCGTGCCGTGAAACTGCGGATGCGGATGCAGGATCATGGCGATCGGCGCGTTCTTCTGCTTGGCCGGATGATAGCGGCCTTCGAGACGACCTGCGGGGCCGGTGAAAATGACTTCAGGCATGGCGATCCCTTGATTGATCTCCGTCAATCAACCGATTGGAGCAGACTTCAGCGGCTCTCCGCGGATAAAGCGGCTCGTGAAAAGGGTGATAGGCGCCGCTGGGCGGTGCGCGAACGGCGCGGTGAACTTGTGGGCCGCGTTCTAACATGAGGCAAGGGGCAAAAAGCAAGGATTTTGTGCGGTTGGCAGGCCCGAATCCGGTTCGAGATCGGTTCGCAAGCCATCTGGAAATTTCAGGAAGTTCCTGACGATCGCGACGCGGACGCGCAAAGCCTATGGGGCAGCTTGCGCTGCGCATCGAGCGAGGCGACGGCGTCGCGGTAGCGCCGGCTGCCGACAACGGTCTGTCCGGTATCGAAGGTCAGGTCGAAATCGCCTGACGGTTTCGCCTCCATGCCGCGTGACGCGGTCGAGATTGGCGAGCCGCGTGCGGTGGATGCGGACGAGGTTGAAGCGCGACAGCTCGCTTTCGGCCGCGGCCAGCGTGCCGCGGATCAGGTGATTAGCGCCGTCGGCGAGGCTGTACTCGACGTAATTGCCGGCCGAGGCGATCCAGACGATGTCGCGCGGCTCGATGCGGATGCTCTTCGCGCCGTCGCGCAGCCAGACCACTGCGGCGGGTGCTAGCCGGCAGACCCGCGCCGGCGGCACCACCCGGAGCGCGCGCTGCGCTTCACGGCGGCTATCGATCAGCCACAAGCCGCCGCCGATCAGGACGCAGGTCATGACGTCCTTGCGGAACTCGTAAAGCACGATCGCCAGCGAAAAGTGGAAATCGTAGGCACCGCCGGCGAGCCACATGATCAGCTTGCGCAGGGCCACCATCCCCGTGATGTGCATCGGCGGAGAAGGCGACGATGGCGGCGATCGACAAGCCCGATGATGACGGGCCAGGAGGGCTGTCGGCGAATGCGCCGGACGGCGGCGAGCAGGGCCGGCGTGAGCAGGATGATGACGGCGATGCTCGTCATGTCCCACAGCAGGGGCGTGCGCAGGTCATAGACGCCGCCGCGCCGTGCGATGTCGTCGGCGGCCGAAAGCGCACCGACGATTCCGACCACAAAGGCAACCGCGGCGACCCCGGCGTAAATCCAGCCATCGCCGCTGGTCCCGCCAAACAAACCGTTCGTCCCAGGCGGATCTCGCCTCGTCCCATGGGGGCCGATCCTGATCCCAAACCGGCTCGACGGCCGGCCGATCGCGCGCATCCTTGACGTCGCTCATGAAACTTTCAGCGCAATGAGGGATCGAACCATGCAGCACAACCTACCACAGCCACCGGACATCATGGGCGAACGCCGGGTCGACCTCGACTGGGTCCGCATCGGTGCCTTCGCTCTCCTGATCTTCTACCACGTCGGGATGCTCTATGTGTCCTGGGGGTTCCACATCAAGAGCGCGCATCGCATCACCGCGCTGGAACCCCTGATGCTGGTGCTCAACCCGTGGCGGCTGTCGCTGTTGTTCCTGGTCTCGGGCATCGCCACCCGGTTCATGCTGCGGAAATACCGGATTGCGCCGCTGCTGCGCTCGCGCACCGCGCGGCTCCTGATCCCGCTCGTCTTCGGCATGCTGGTGATCGTGCCGCCGCAGGCCTACGACCAGATCGTCGAGGCGCTCGGCTATCCCGACGGCTTTGTCGATTTCTACCTGACGCACTACCTCGCGTTCGGCAAGCAATTCTGCCCGAACCCCTGCATCGTGCTGCCGACCTGGAACCATCTGTGGTTCGTGGTCTACCTCTGGGTCTACACCATGGCGTTGGGGGCAGTGGTGCTGGTGACACCGTCGCTCGTGAGCTGGATCGAGCGCTCTCTTGCGCCGGTTATGTCGGGCGCGGGGCTGCTCGTCGTGCCGTCGCTGGCATTCGCGGCCTACCGGTTCTTCCTGTTGCCGAATTATCCGTCGACGCATGCGCTGTTCGGCGATTGGTACAATCATGCGCTGTTTGCCAGCGTATTCCTGATCGGCTTCCTGCTCGCGCATTCGGCCAGCTTCTGGCAGGCGGTGGAGCGGCAGCGCTGGATCGCGCTGTCAGTCGCGATGGTGCTGTACGCGATCTTCATCTCACTGCGATCAGTGAGGGACGGCGGCGTGCCGCTCAGGGTCGCGGCCACGATCGCCTACGGCTGCTATCAGTGGCTTTGCATGGTCGCCGTGCTCGGCTTTGCGCGACGCTGGCTGAACAGGGACTCGGGCGTGCGGCGCTACCTGACGGATGCGATCTTTCCCTATTACGTCGTGCACCAGACCGCGATCATCATGATCGCTCATGCCCTGCAGGGCAGTGGCCTTTCGGCCGGCGCCGAGGCCTCAATCGTGATCGGCGGCACGGCGATCGCATGCATCGCGACCTACGAGATCGTGCGGCGCGTCGCATGGTTGCGGCCGCTGTTCGGGCTCAAGCGGTCCGATGCCGCTTCCGTCATGCGGCTTTCCACCTGCGGCCAGGCGGCGCACTAACATTCCGTTCGGCCGGCAGTACCCAGATCGCGCGAAAGCGCTATATGACTGACATGGCCGAGCGCATCTATCTCGACTGGAATGCGACCACGCCGCTGCGTCCCGAGGCGCAGGCGGCGATGGCGCATGCCTTTGCGGCGGGCGGCAATCCGTCCTCGGTCCACGCCGAGGGCCGACAGGCGCGGCGGCTGGTCGAGGACGCCCGCGCCGCCGTCGCGGCCGCGGTTGGCGCCGAGACCCAGAACGTGATCTTCACCTCGGGCGGGACGGAGGCGAACGCGCTCGCGCTTGCCCCGGGCTTGAAGCGCGGCAAGGGGCGGCCGGTCACGCGCCTCATCGTGTCGGCGATCGAACATGCATCGGTGCTTGCCGGGGGGCGGTTTACCGCGGAGGCGATCAGCATCTGTGGCGTGACCCGTTCGGGCGTCGTCGCTCTCGATCGCCTGCGCGCCATGCTGGATGGCGCGCCACCTGCGCTCGTCTCCATCATGCTCGCCAACAACGAGACCGGCGCCATCCAGCCGGTCGCGGAGGCCGCCGAGATCGTCCATGCGGCAGGTGGCCTGTTGCATGTCGATGCCATCCAGGCGTTTGGCAAAATCCCGTTCGACCTTGCTTCTGTTGGCGCCGACCTGCTGACCCTTTCGGCGCACAAGATCGGCGGCCCCAAGGGCGTCGGTGCCGTGGTGCTGGCCGAGGGGGTTGAACTGGAGGCGCAGCTCCGCGGCGGCGGGCAGGAGAAGGGACGCCGCGCCGGGACCGAGAATGTCGCCGGCGTTGCCGGCTTCGGCGCTGCCGTTAGAGCCGCCCTGGCGGCGCGGGAGGGCGATTCCAGCCGAATAGTGCGACTGCGCACCCGGCTCGAGGGTGGGCTGCAGGAGACCTCCGGAGCGATCATATTCGCCGGGGAGGCTCAGCGGTTGCCAAATACCGTTCTATTCACCTTTCCCGACTTGCGGGCGGAAACTGCGGTGATCGGCTTCGATCTCGCCGGTATTGCGGTATCGTCGGGGTCCGCCTGCTCCTCCGGGAAGGTCCAGCCGTCGCATGTGGTGGAGGCAATGGGCTACGGGGTGGAACTGGCGCAGGGAGCGGTGCGGCTCAGTCTGGGCTGGTCTACGACTGAGGCAGACATTGATTCAGCCCTGAAGGCTTGGCGAATGCTCGCTTCTAGCCTACTTAAGGGTAGGCGACGAAACACGGCTTGAACGGTTCTAAGCAGGTGATTTCGTCGGAATAACATCGTAATAGACTTTCGAACTTGATCCACCGCGGTCCTTGAAACCGCGAGCGGAGGACTGAATGCCAGCCGTGCAAGAGACGGTCGACCGCGTCAGGCGGATCGACGTCGACCAGTATCGATATGGGTTCGAGACTGTCATCGAATCCGAGAAGGCCCCGAAGGGCCTCTCCGAAGATACGGTCCGCTTTATCTCTGCCAAGAAGAACGAGCCGGCCTGGATGCTGGAATGGCGTCTTGAGGCCTATCGGCGCTGGCTGACCATGACGGAACCGACCTGGGCGCGCGTTCACTATCCGAAGATCGACTACCAGGACCTCTATTACTACTCGGCGCCGAAGCCGAAGAAGCAGCTCTCGTCGATCGACGAGATCGATCCCGATATCCTCAAGACCTACGAGAAGCTCGGCATTCCGCTCCGCGAAGTCGCCGTGCTTGAAGGTGTGGTGACGAAGCCGCTCAGCGATGATGGCGAAGAGGGCGCTGCCGCGCCGCGCTCGAAGATCGCAGTCGACGCCGTGTTCAATTCGGTTTCGGTGGCGACCACGTTCCAGAAGGAGCTGAAGCAGGCCGGCGTGATCTTCATGCCGATCTCGGAAGCGATCCGCGAGCATCCGGAGCTGGTGAAGAAATATCTCGGCACTGTCGTGCCGACCTCGGACAATTACTTCGCCACGCTGAACTCGGCGGTGTTCTCCGACGGCTCGTTCGTCTACGTGCCGCCGGGCGTGCGCTGCCCGATGGAGCTGTCGACCTATTTCCGCATCAACGAACGCAACACCGGCCAGTTCGAGCGTACGCTCATCATCGCCGACAAGGGCTCCTACGTCAGCTACCTCGAAGGCTGCACCGCGCCGCAGCGCGACGAGAACCAGCTGCATGCCGCGGTGGTCGAACTCGTCGCGCATGACGAAGCCGAGATCAAATATTCGACGGTGCAGAACTGGTACCCAGGCAATTCGGAAGGCAAGGGCGGCATCTACAATTTCGTCACCAAGCGTGGCGACTGCCGCGGCCATCACTCCAAGATTTCATGGACCCAGGTCGAGACCGGCTCGGCTATCACCTGGAAATATCCGAGCTGCATCCTGCGCGGCGATCATTCGCGCGGCGAATTTTATTCGATCGCGATCTCGAACGGCTACCAGCAGGTCGATAGCGGCACCAAGATGATCCATCTCGGCAAGAACACGACGAGCCGGATCATTTCCAAGGGCATCGCCGCCGGCAAATCGCAGAACACCTATCGCGGCCTCGTCACGGCGCATCGCAAGGCCACTGGCGCGCGCAACTACACCGCCTGCGACTCGCTTCTGATCGGCGACAAATGCGGTGCGCACACCGTGCCTTATGTGGAAGCAAAGAATTCGTCGGCGACCTTTGAACATGAGGCGACCACGTCGAAGATCTCCGAGGACGTGCTATTCTACTGCATCCAGCGCGGGCTTAGCCCCGAAGAAGCCGTTGGCCTCGTGGTCAATGGCTTTGTGAAAGACGTGTTGCAGCAACTGCCGATGGAGTTCGCGGTTGAGGCGCAGAAGCTGATCTCGATCTCGCTGGAGGGCAGCGTCGGGTAGGCAAGATGTTCCGGAAGCTGCTGGCCGCCACCTACTTTGCGCCGTTTGCGATTGCGGCGGTCGTTGCGATTGCTGGGGCGTTGTTGGCTCTGTTCGGAGCCTTGGCGGGTTTGGAGAGTGTGACGGCGTTCGGCAAGTCGGCCGCCGCACTTGGAGCGATAGGATTTTTTGGTTGGCTCTTTCTTTTGATGACTCCGGTCGGGCAGATTGTTCTGGAGTTGCTTGAAAGCCCGAAGGCGCCCGCTCAGCGAAAGGCTGCGGCAGGCAAGAAGGAAAACGAATGACTGCGTTGCTCGAAGTGAAGAACCTGCAAGTCCGTGTCGAGGAGCGTGAAATCCTCCACGGGTTGTCGCTGACCGTGAACAAGGGCGAAGTGCACGCGATCATGGGGCCGAACGGCTCCGGCAAGTCGACGCTCTCCCATGTCATCGCCGGCAAGCCCGGCTACGAGGTCACCGGCGGCGAAGTCCTGTTCAAGGGCGAGGACGTGCTGGCGATGGCGCCCGACGAGCGCGCCGCCAAGGGCGTGTTCCTGGCGTTCCAGTACCCGGTCGAAATCCCCGGCGTCGCCACCATGAACTTCCTGCGCACCGCGCTGAACGCGCAGCGCAAGGCGCGCGGCGAGAGCGAGTATTCCACGCCGGACTTTTTGAAGAAGGTCCGCGAAGTGGCAAAGTCACTCAACATCCCGCAGGACATGCTCAAGCGCGGCGTCAATGTCGGCTTCTCCGGCGGCGAGAAGAAGCGCAACGAGATTTTGCAGATGGCGCTGTTCGAACCGAGCCTGTGCATCCTCGACGAGATGGATTCCGGTCTCGACATCGACGCGTTGCGGATCGCGGCCGACGGCGTCAACGCGCTGCGTTCGCCCGATCGCGCGATGGTCGTCATCACCCACTATCAGCGGCTGCTCAACTACATCATCCCCGACTTCGTGCACGTGATGTCGAAGGGCAGGGTGGTCAAGAGCGGCGGCAAGGAGCTGGCGCTGGAGCTGGAAGAGTCCGGCTACGCCCAGTTCGAGGACGCGGCCTGAAGGCCGGGTAGATTGCAATGAATGTTATTTTGGCAAAGACCGATACGGCCGGACCCGCGCTCAGCGACGCCTTCGCTGCCGCGCGCGCGCGGCTGCCGGGCAAGGGCAAGGTCGCCGACGATCAGGCGACAGGCGTTCGACGCCTATGAGCGCTCCGGCCTGCCGCACCGGCGGATCGAGGACTGGAAATATACCGACCTGCGCGTCCTGATGCGCGAAGTGCTGCCGCTGGCGGCCGCGCCGGATGCCGCCGCGCTGAAGCGCGCGGAAGCCGTACTGAAGGCGCATCCGGTCAAGCGCGCGCGCCGGCTGGTGTTGGTCGACGGCGCCTTTGCGCCAGAGCTTTCCGAGATCGGCGGTCTCGACAAGGGGCTGACGATTCGGTCGCTGCGCGAGGTGCTCGACGGCGGCAACAGTGCGCTGCAGTCGCAGTTGTTCTCGCCTGACAACGACAATCCCATGGTGGCGCTGAACAGCGCCTTTGCCACCGACGGCGTCGTGATCGAGGTAGCCGACGGCACCGTGCTGTCGCAGCCGCTGCATGTCGTCCACATCGCGGCCGGCACCGTGCCATCGGCGATGTTCACGCGCTCGCTGCTGCGTCTCGGCAAGAATACCGCGGCGACGCTGATCGAGAGTTATCGGGCCGCCGAAGGAGCCAAGGTCTATCAGGCTCATGACTCCCTCGTCATCGCCATCGGCGACAATGCACGGCTCGACCAAGTCCGCTTCGTCGAGGACACTGTCGAGGCCGTCAACATCTCGTCTGCCGTCGTGACCTTGGGCGCACACGCCCATTTCAACACGTTTGGCATGACCTCGGGCGCCGGTGTCAGCCGCTATCAGGCGACCATCACTTTTGCCGGCGAGGGCTCGCGCGTCGAGACCAATGGCGTCAACCTGCTCAAGGGCAAACAGCATGCCGACACCACGCTGGTCATGGATCATGCAGTACCACACGGTGCGAGCCGCGAAGTGTTCCGCGCCGTGATCGACGACCGCGCCCATTCGGTGTTCCAGGGCCGCATCATCGTCCGTCCCGCTGCGCAGAAGACCGACGCCAAAATGATGACGCGGGCGCTGCTGCTCTCCGACGAGGCCGAGGCCGACAACAAGCCGGAGCTGGAGATCTTTGCCGACGACGTCACCTGTGGCCACGGCGCCACCTCAGGCGCGCTGGACCAGAGCCTGCTGTTTTATCTGCGGGCGCGCGGCCTGTCGGAGAAGGAAGCGCAGGCGCTCCTTATCCAGGCCTTTGTCGGCGAGGCCATCGAATCCATCGTCAACGACGACCTGCGCGAGATCGCTGTTGCCGCTGCGCAGCGCTGGCTGGAGGCACGGACATGACCATGCATCCGGCAGTCGCCAACGGTTCCTATGACGTAGCGAAGGTCCGCGAGGATTTTCCGGCGCTGGCGCTCAAAGTCTACGGCAAGCAGCTCGTCTACCTCGACAACGCCGCCTCGGCCCAGAAGCCGACCGCCGTGCTGAAACGCATGACGGATGCTTATGAGAGCGAATACGCCAATGTGCATCGCGGGCTGCATTACCTCGCCAATGCCGCCACGGAAGCCTATGAGGGCGGCCGCGCCAAGGTCGCAAAATTCCTCAATGCAGGGCGCACCGAAGAAATCGTCTTCACCCGCAACGCCACGGAAGCGATCAACCTTGTAGCATCCTCCTGGGGTGAGCCGAACATCGGCGAGGGCGACGAGATCGTTATCTCGATCATGGAACACCATTCCAACATCGTACCCTGGCATTTTCTCAGGGAACGCCATGGTGCGGTGATCAAATGGGCGCCGGTCGACGATGAAGGCAACTTCCTGATCGACGAATTCGAAAAGCTGCTGACGCCGCGGACAAAGCTGGTGGCGATCACGCAGATGTCGAACGCGCTCGGCACCATCGTGCCGGTCAAGGACGTCGTGAAGCTCGCGCATGCGCGCGGCATTCCGGTGCTGATCGACGGCAGCCAGGCGGCCGTGCACCTTGCCGTCGACGTGCAGGACATCGACTGCGATTTCTACGTTTTCACCGGCCACAAGCTGTACGGCCCGACCGGCATCGGCGTGCTCTACGCCAAGCATGAGCATCTCGTGGCGATGCGGCCGTTCAACGGCGGCGGCGAGATGATCCGCGAGGTTGCGCGGGACTGGGTTACCTATGGCGATCCGCCGCACAAGTTCGAGGCTGGCACGCCGGCGATCGTCGAATCGATCGGGCTCGGCGCGGCCATCGACTATGTCAATTCAATCGGCAAGGAACGCATCGCCGCGCATGAGCATCAGCTGCTCACCTATGCGGAGGATCGCCTGCGGGAGATCAACTCGCTGCGCCTGATCGGCACCGCCCGCAACAAGGGGCCGGTGATCTCCTTTGAACTAAAGGGCGCGCACGCCCATGATGTTGCGACCGTGATTGATCGTCAGGGCGTCGCGGTGCGCGCCGGAACCCATTGCGTGATGCCGCTTTTAGAGCGGTTCAATGTCACAGCCACCTGCCGTGCTTCCTTCGGCATGTATAATACGAAGGAAGAGGTCGACCACCTCGTGCAGGCGCTGCTCAAGGCGCGGGAATTGTTCGCATGACCGATACGGCCGAAGTCAAAACCGTCTCCATGGAAACGCAGTCGGCGCTGCCGCCGGAGGAAACCGAGCGGCTGAGCGGCGAGATCGTCGCGGCGCTGAAGACGGTATTCGATCCCGAAATTCCGGCCGACATCTACGAACTCGGCCTGATCTACAAGGTCGACCTCAAGGAAGACCGCGCTGTCGATATCATGATGACGCTGACCACGCCGAATTGTCCGGCGGCCGGCGAATTGCCGACCATGGTGGAGAATGCGGTGGCGAGTGTTCCCGGCGTCGGCGTCGTCAATGTCAACCTGGTGTGGGATCCGGCCTGGACGCCGGATCGCATGAGCGACGAGGCGCGCCTTGTGCTCAACATGTGGTGACATAGCGTTTTCGAGCGAAGTGGGTACCGGTTCGCGTAAGGGAAACGCGTCAAAACGTGAGTAACCATTAGGGGATTGAGCTTAGCATCTGCAAATGCGGCATTGAATTGCTGCCGGGACTGACCAAATGACCGATATGACACCAGCCACCCCTGCCTCCAAGCCGAAACCGCGCCCGCGTCCGCAGGTGATGAAGTTGACGGACGCTGCCGCCACGCGGATCAGCGAACTGACCAAGCGGGCCGATTCCGAGATTATCGGGCTGCGCGTCGGCGTGAAGAATGGCGGCTGCGCCGGGCAGTCGTACACGGTTGAATATGCCCACGAGATCCGTCCCACCGACGAGGTGGTCGAGGACAAGGGTGTCAAGATACTTGTCGATCCCAAGGCCGTTCTGTTCCTGTTAGGCACTGAGATGGACTACAAGGCCGACAAGATGCAGGCGCAGTTCGTGTTTAACAATCCGAACCAGATCTCCGCCTGCGGCTGCGGCGAGTCCGTGCAGTTGAAGGCGGCTACGGTCTGATATCCGTGTCGAGCGGGGCATGGATCGCGATTTCCTGATCGACCTGTTCGCCGACTTCGGCCCGGTCACCATACGACCGATGTTTTCCGGCTATGGCATTTCCGCCGACGGGACGAACTTCGCGCTCGCCTTGCGCGCCGGGCTTTATCTCCGTGCTGATGAGGCGACGATCCCGCTATTCGAGGCGGAGGGCTCGAAACCGTTCTCCTACCAGACCCGCGCCAAGACCGTGACCGTCAACTCGTACTGGCAATTGCCGGCACGGCTGTTCGACGACACCGAAGAGTTGAGCGCGTGGGCACGGTCGGCGCTGGCGGCTGCACAGCGGGCAGCGCTGAAGAAGCGGCCGAGAACCCGAAAGATCGCGAAGGCTGCGGGTGCCGGCACAAAAAAGGCCGCACCCAGGAAAGCTGCGGCCGGCAAGACGATCGCCAAAAAGAACCTGGCGAAACGGAAGAAGCGTTAGCCGCGTCAGGCCACCTGGCTGTGGCTGAGTACTTCGGCGGTGTATTCGGGATCGACTTCGCAGATCACGCGGTTGCGGCCGTTGCGCTTGGCAGCATAGAGGCAGGCATCGGCGCGTTCGATCAGCAAATCGGTGTCGTCGCCGGGCTTCAGCATGGACACGCCGACCGAGATGGTGACGCGGCCGAGGATCTCGCCGGTGGATTTCTTCTTCAGTTCCTTCGCCATCACGGCGCGGCGGATGTGATCGGCCACAGTCAGCGCCTGGCGCAGCGCCGTGTTGGGCAGCACGACCGCGAATTCCTCGCCGCCATAACGCGCGGTGATGTCCTGGCCCTTGATGGTCTGCTTCAATGACATGCCGACCAGCCGCAACACCTGGTCGCCGGTGAGGTGGCCGTAGGAATCGTTGAACGACTTGAAATGGTCGATGTCGAACATCAGGAGCGACAGCGGCTCGCCGCCGTCAAGCGCTGCCTGCACGGCGGCCTCGATCGAGCGATCGAAATATTTGCGGTTGCCAAGGCCGGTGAGCGGATCGGTCAGGCTCTCGGCGCGGATCGCCTCGAGGCTGTGCTGCAAGTTGCTGATTTCGGTCTTCGAGAGCGACAACCGCTCTTCCAGCGCCTTGTTGGTGTCGCGCATATCTCGCGTCGACTTCAACAGCGATTCGACGATCGCCTTGAGCTGCTCGCGGTCCTGCACGCTCGACAGCTTCTTGCTGGCGCCGTCGAGGCTGGCGTCGTAAGTCGCCGACATGCCAAGCGCTTCGGTGATCAGCCGCATCACGTCGTCGATCTCGCCGATGACGCGCGCGCCGACCTTGTCGATGCGGTCGGATGTCTTGATCTGGGAGAGATAGGTTTCGTAGATCTGTTCGAGATCGGCTTCGGTCAGCTTGCCGTTGCGCGCCAGCGTCTCGTTGATGATCTTGTTGAGGGGAGCGTTATAGCCGGTCGCGTAGACGTACCAGATTTCGTAGTTGCGGGGGACGGCGGTCTGACGGAGCGACTTGATCTGGCCGATCGCAACTTCCGCGAAAGCCATCGTGCGTTCGTGCTCGTCGAGCGGCTTGACCACTTCACGTCCCCAAAAGCGCGCAGCGCCGCCCGTTATCCAGCAGCAATAACTTAAATTATCGCGGTCAAGTTAACGGACGAGAATGAACGCCCGGTAAACGGGCGGTTCCCTCTTGTGCGCTGCGATCAGATGCGGGCGCGTACTGGTCGGAGCAGGAAGGCGGGGAGATGCGAGTGATCTGCCGGCTCCGCGTCCTCGCGCGCCGCACGGCGCGGTTCTGCACGGCCGATCGAGGGCACGTGCGCCGGTTTCGCGGCGGCCGGGGGCGGCGGTGGTGATGCAGCGGGAGGACGGCCGCCTTCGGTGGCTGTGGCTTGGCTGGCATGCCGTGGCTCGCGCTCGCGGCGCGGTTTGCGTCCGCCGCGCGATCCCTCCCGCGATCCCTCGCGGGAGCGTTCGCGCTTGCGGTGTTCGCGCGGCTGATCGCTGTCTTCGGATGCGGCGGCGGCAACGGTAAAGTCGCCTTCAGCTTGCGGAATGCTTTGGCCGATCAGCTTCTCGATCGCGGCCATCGACTTCGAGTCGAGCGACGTGACGATCGAGATCGCCGTGCCGGAACGGCCCGCGCGTCCGGTGCGTCCGATGCGGTGGACGTAATCATCGGCATGGTGCGGGACATCGAAATTGTAGACGTGGCTCACCGTGGGAATATCGAGGCCGCGGGCCGCGACGTCGGAAGCGACCAGCACTGGAATCTCACCCTTGCGGAATTGCTCTAGCGCAGCCGTGCGTGCCGATTGATCCATGTCGCCGTGTAACGCGCCGACAGCGAAGCCGTGCTTCTGCAGCGATTTGTAGACGACGGCGACTTCGCGCTTGCGGTTGCAGAAGATGAGCGCGTTCTGCAGATCCTTGGCATCGCGCAACAGGCGGCGCAGGACGTCGCGCTTCTGATGCGCTTCCCGTCCGGCCGGTACCTGCAACTGCGTGACGGTGACGGCGGCCGTGGCGGGCTTGGAAACCTCGATCCGCGCCGGATTGTGCAGGAAGGTCTCGGTGATGCGGGAAATTTCCGGCGGCATCGTCGCGGTGAAGAACAGGGTCTGCCGCGTGAACGGCACAAGCTTGCAGATGCGCTCGATGTCAGGAATGAAACCCATGTCGAGCATGCGGTCGGCTTCGTCGATGACCAGCAATTCAACGCCGGTGAGAAGCAGCCCGCCGCGCTCGGTATGGTCGAGCAGCCGGCCGGGGGTAGCGATCAGGACGTCGACGCCGCGCGTCAGCTTGGAGTCCTGGTCGCCGAACGAGACGCCGCCGATCAAGAGCGCGACGTTGAGTTTCTGGCCGGCGCCGTATTTGTCGAACTGTTCCTTGACTTGCGCTGCGAGCTCGCGGGTCGGCTCCACGATGAGGGTGCGCGGCATGCGGGCACGGGCGCGGCCCTTTTCCAGCATGGTGAGCATCGGAAGGACGAAGGCAGCGGTCTTGCCGGTACCAGTCTGGGCGATGCCGAGGACATCGCGCCGGGCAAGGACGAGAGGGATCGCCTGTTCCTGAATGGGGGTAGGGGTGGTGTAGCCGGTGGCCGCAACAGCGGCGAGAACCTTGTCGGACAAACCGAGATGAGAAAAGGACATTGAGCCTCTGATCGACACCGCCGTTCGGGATCGAAGATAAAAAGGCTGTCGCGTTCAACCCCGAAACGGCGTGCTTTTGATGAAGCTCAGGGGATCTGACTTACGCGGACAAGCGGCTAATCCAGGGAATCGCATTTCGATCCAGGGCCGCGTTGAGGCGGAACATAGGGTCGAATTGGCCAAAGTCAATCTGGAACCAGCATCAGAGCTGAAAAACCTTAATGTTTTCGTACAAATAACCGGCTTTTCGTCATTTTGCCTTCAAACAGCGACCGAGCCGGGTGGCGGGATAGTAGTTGGCTGAACCTCGCCCTTGGGTCAGACGACTATCGCAACGGGCACTTGGTGCTGACGACGCGCCCGGACGCGGCGCAGGCGGGGAATTCGACGATGAGATGGATGTCTGCAAGAACGACGGCGGCGCTGTGCATGGCGGCGGCGCTCTCTCTGTTTGCTGCGCCGGCGCTGGCCGAAAAGCGCATCGCGCTCGTGATCGGCAACAACGATTACAGGAATGTCCCCAAGCTGCAGAAGGCGGTCAATGACGCCCGCACCATGGGCGATGTCCTGAAGCAGTTGGGCTTCACGGTGATGGTCGCGGAGAACCAGACGCGACAGGCCTTCAGCCAGACCTTGCTGGCCTTCGACAAGGCGGTCGAGCCCGGCGACACTGCGTTCTTCTTCTTCGCCGGACACGGTTTTGAGATCGCCGGACAAAACTTCCTGCTGCCGACCGATGTACCCGCGGCGACCGAAGGACAGGAAGAACTGGTGCGGGATTCCTCTGTTCTTGCCGATCGCATCATAGAGCGATTGCAGAACAAGAAAGCGCGTACGGCGATTCTCGTGTTCGATGCCTGCCGCAATAATCCGTTCGAGCGGACCGGGACGCGCGCGGTTGCGGGCGGCGGCGGGCTGGCGCCGATGACGCAATTGCCCGAGGGTGTGTTCTCGATCTTCTCGGCAGGCCCGCGCCAGACCGCGCTCGATCGTCTGTCCAATGACGACGCCAATCCCAATTCGGTGTTCACCCGCACCTTCGCAAAGGAGCTGACGCAGCCCGGCGTCAACCTCGTGCAGGTGGCGCAGCGCACGCGCCGGCTGGTCAGCGAGGCCGCCGAGGGCGTCCGCCACAAGCAGATCCCGGTCTATTTCGACCAGATGGTCGACGACGTCTTCCTCAACGGCGCCACGGCCAAGGCCGATCCGAAGCCTGCGGTGGCGGAGAAGCCCGCCGAGCCGCCGCAGAAGGTCGCAGCACTGACCCAGGTGCAGCGGCTGGCGCCGTCGAACAATTCGGTGAATGCGCCGATCGCGGCGTTCTCCCGCCACAATGGCGGGTGGACGGTGGTGTTCTCGATCGCCGACCCGACGCTCGGGATTTCCTGGCGGCTTGGTGAAGGCGGCGACTTCCGCGAGACCGGGTTCATCGACGCGCTCGACCCGCGCACCCGCAAGCGCATGCCCAATCCTTCGATCGAACTGACCGCCGACCAGGGCGCGACCACGATCCAGGTCCGCTATGTCGACGCGTCAGGTGAATTGCAGGGCCCGTTTCCGATCAGATTCGACCCCGAGGCAGCGCTGCTGCGCGACCAGCGCAAGATTCTCGACATGACCGCAACAAGCTGGCTGGCGTTCCGCGACTTCAATGGGCTGCTCGTCTACTATACGCACCTGATGTCGTACCGCTGTGCGATCCGCGAGGCTCGGATCGGCATCGACAGCGCGGTGCCCGACAAGGTGTTGAAGATGCCAGCCTGCGATCCGCGCGACCCCAGCGCCATCCCGCACGACGCGTCGCCCTATCTGAAGCTGGCGCCGACGACCAAGTCGGTCTCGGTCGAATTGACCTATCGCGATGGCAGCGTGTCGGAGATCAAGACGTTCCGGCGCTGATGCTTCCGCAGGGAACGGGAAACATCCATGGAACCAAAGTCCATCAAAACCCGCTGCTGCATCGTCGGCGGTGGCCCGGCCGGCATGATGCTGGGCTACCTGCTGGGACGCGCAGGTGTCGAGACGGTGGTTCTGGAGAAGCACGCCGACTTTTTCCGCGATTTTCGCGGCGATACCGTGCACCCCTCGACCCTGCAGGTCATGGACGAACTCGGACTGATCGACGGCTTCCTCAAGCTGCCGCACCAGCGATTGCAGAAGATGGAGGGCCTGTTCGGGGGTACGCCGGTGCGAATCGCTGATCTCAGCCGGCTGCGCATCAAATACCCCTTCATCGCCTTCATGCCGCAATGGGACTTCCTCAACTACCTGCGCGAAAGCGCGAAACGCTTTCCTTCGGTAAAGGTGATGATGAGCACCGAGGCGACCGACCTGCTGCGCGACGGCAAGCGCATCACGGGCGTCAGGGCGAAAACGGCTGCAGGGGAAGTCGATATCGAGGCCGACCTCACCGTTGCCTGCGATGGCCGTCATTCGATCGTGCGCGAGCGCGCCGGCCTTGCCGCGGAGGAGATCGGCGCACCGATGGACGTGCTGTGGTTTCGCGCAGGCAAGCGGCCCGACGAGACCGAAGGGGTGTTCGCCCGCGTCGATCCCGGCAAGATGATGGTGACGTTCGACCGTGGCGATTACTGGCAATGCGCCTTCATCATCGCCAAGGGCGAATATCAGGCGGTGAGGGCACGCGGTCTGCAGGCACTGTTCGATGACGTCGTGAAGATGGCGCCGGTCCTCAAATTCGGCATCGGCGACGTGAAAAGCTGGGACGACGTCAAGCTCCTCACTGTCGCCATCAACAGGCTGAAGCACTGGTCGCTGCCCGGCCTGTTGTGCATCGGCGATGCCGCGCACGCGATGTCGCCGATGGGCGGCGTCGGCGTCAACCTTGCGGTGCAGGACGCGGTTGCGACTGCCAATCTGCTGGCCGCAAGACTGATGCAGGGCTGCCCATCCGAAGCGGAGCTCGATGCGGTACGGCAGCGCCGCGAATTCCCGGTGAAGATGACGCAGCGCATGCAGGTGGTCGGCCAGGACACCATCGTGAAGGCCGCGCTGGCGTTGGGCAATCAGACGTTGAAGGTGCCGCTGGCGCTGCGGATCGTGACGGCGGTGCCCTGGCTGCAGGGGATTACCGCGCGATTTATCGGCCTCGGCGTGCGGCCCGAACATGTGCGCTCGCCGGTCGCGGGTGGCTAGCGGATTCCAGTAACCGTCAGGACATCACGGAGAAACCGCCATCGACCGGGATCGCAGCGCCAGTGACGAAATCGGACGCGGGCGAGGCGAGGAATACGGCGATGCCGGCGAAGTCGCCGATCTCACCCCAGCGCGCAGCCGGCGTTCTGGCGAGCACTCTTTCGTGCAATCCGGCGACCTGCTGGCGCGCTCCCTTGGTCAGATCGGTGTCGATCCAGCCGGGCAGGATCGCGTTGACCTGGATGTTGTCGGGCGCCCAGGCACAGGCGCAGGAGCGTGAAAACTGCACAATGCCGCCCTTGCTCGCGGCGTAAGCCGGCGCGTAGCTGCCGGCAAAGATCGACATCATCGAACCGATGTTGATGACCTTGCCGCGGCCGGATGCCTTGAGCGCGGGATAGGCGGCCTTCGAGCACAGGAATGCGCTCGTCAGATTTGTATTCATCACGGCGTGCCACTCCTCCAGTTCCAGCAGATGCGTCGGCTTGCGTATGCTGGTGCCGGCGTTGTTGACGAGGATGTCGATCCGGCCGAATTCCTGGCCAATGCGCTCTATCATCGCCGCCACGGCAACTTTGTCGGTGACGTCGGTTGCGACGGCCATCGCCCTTACGCCGCGCTTGCGCAAGTCCTCGACCGCTGCCGCGGACTTGGCCTCGTTGCGCCCCACGACGGCGATATCGGCGCCTGCATCCGCCAGCCCCCGCGCCATGCCAAGGCCGATGCCGCCATTGCCGCCGGTCACGATCGCGACCTTGCCTTTGAGTTCGAACAGGTTGGTTGTCATTGGCTGCTTTCCACCTTGTTGGTCGGCGCTTGTTGTTCAACGCTTGCCTTGCCAGATCAGAACCAGGCCGACGGCGGACAGCAGCGCGCCATACTGCGCCCATTGCAGGCTGCCGATCATGAAGCTCGACGCAGGCCAGGCGATCGCGCCGGTGCCCTGACCGATCCAGAGCATCCCGATGGCAAGCGCGACAAAGCCTACGACCAAGAGCAGCTTGCGCATGGATTTCGCTCCCTGTGTCGGCCTGCCGATATCCACGCGAGCTGGAAGCTGACGCCGGCGACGGCCGTAACTTCAATCGAATACAAAGCCGGCGGGGCGGGCAAGGGGGTACCCAACCCCAAAGGCAAGACCTCAGCTTCCCGCGGCATGATTTGCCCGGGTTATGCCATTGCCGTTGCCCCTCGCGTTACCAGAGGGCGCAGGGAAAGCCGGGCGCAAGCCGCACCCGCAGCCACGGGTCCCAAAAAAGAGAGGACACCGTGCAAATTCACCACGAGTTCAGCCAGTCACACCGGCTTCCCCGCGCAATGGTTTTACGGTTTGCTTCGTGCTCTCCCCGGTGAGCGGCGTTTTTTGCCACCGTTGCCGTTCCCGCACAGGCGGGACGGATAGACGCCACGGTCGCGGCGCCAAGACCACACGACTTCGCCGTACGCGGTAGCGTTTTCGTCCAGCGGGATGATCCCGCCTGACGCTTGCCGCTCGGCCGAGGGTGCGGTAACTCCTGCCGACTGCTTAACGGAAATTACTGGTTCGCCCGTCCGGCGGCAGCGGTGGCCATGTATTTCGAATAGAACTCAGCGACCCGCGCGCGCCACATTGCGACGAACGCCTCGGATTTCACCTTCTCGACCGATTTCCACTCTTTTTTGAGGACCGGAAGGGTGTTGCCCCAGATCGCGCGTCGGCACCACTTTTCGCCCTTCTCCCTGCCTTCGCGGGTGGCGCACATGGATTTCCAGGCGATGCGATCGGGCTGGCTGATGTGCTCGGCAGCACCTTCCCAGCCTTGTTGATGGATCAGGTAAAGATCGCTCAAGTCCGGCTTCCTGTGCGTTATCCACTGGAACAGAATGCCTTCGGTGATGACCTTGTAGGCGGCCGCAACGGCATTGTCGCGGGGACTGCGAATCTGTCCGGAGCCGAATTTGCCGAACTCGTATTCGCTCAGCTGGAACAGGCCGATATACGACCCGGTGCGTTGATTGGGGTTGAATCCGAACTCGATCTTGGCAACCGCTTTCATGAAATTGAAATCGAGACCGAAAGCGTCGGAGGCGCGCTTGATTTCCTCGACCGGCGTTCCGACCGGAATGTCCTTGAATGAATTCAGGACAATTTGCGCAGGCTTCTCGGTGGGCGGCAGTTCGGACCAGACATAATAGATCAGATACTGGAAATCCTGCGTTACCTGCGCCGTCTTGAAGGCATCTTTGGAGGCATCGCCGGGTGCATCGCGTGCTGCCGGCAGCGGTTGGGCGACATCCTGGTGGCCCAGCGACGCCAATTTTGGCCCGATAGAATAGTTGGCGATTTCAGCGCTGACCATCAACGGACCGGAAACCGCTGCAGTCACCAACCAGACTCTGCTACCGCTGTTTCAGCTCCGGCGGATGCCTCCTCTGGCATGGCGACGGAAGGCGCCACGGCGTTCACAGCCGCTTCCGGCATTGGATCCGGTACAGTCGAGGCCGGCCTGTTTCCGGCAGCCAGATAAATCCCCGTGAGTGCAATGGCACCCATGATGCAGGCGACCTGCAAGGCTTTCATTGCCCAACTCCGCGGCTGGTTCCCGAAAGAACGCTACACGCATGTTCCCCGTAGTCCAGTGAGTCCCCCAATGTAGAATCTTTCTAGCGAAATGTCTCAAGCGAAAGCGGACGTTGACGTCGCCGCGCGTTTCGATCCCCAAGCATCCGAGCAGCGGAAATCAAAACTTAGGTTTGGGCTTTGGCAAACGGTCCATTGCCGCACGGATCTCGGTGCCACACAGACGGCTTAGCTGCTTGCAGCAGTGCTTGTGCCGTCACCGTTTTCCTTCGATCGCGATCTCGACGAGATATGGCCGGTTGGCGGCGACGGCCCTTGCCAGCGCCGGCGCAATCTCATCGGCTCTCTCGACCCGAACGGCCTCGACGCCCATGCCGGCCGCGAGATGGACGAAGTCGAGCAGGGGCCCGGTCAAGTCCATCTGCTGGTAGGGATGCTGCGTTCCCGCTTCAAAGTTCTTCCGCCAGACATCGACATTGTGCTTGAGGATGCGGTACTCGCGGTTCGCCAGCACCACGAACACGATTGCGAGCTTGTGGTGCGCCGCGCTCCACAGCGCCTGAATGCTGTACATCGCCGAGCCGTCGCCGGAGACGGCAACCACCGGCCGGTCCGGCATCGCGACCTTGACGCCGATGGCGCCGGCCAGCCCTTGGCCGATGCCGCCGCCGCGGCCGCCAAAGTAATCGCCGAAGCCGCGATAGTCGAAGGCGCGGGCGAGGTCGAGGCTCGCTGTGATGCTTTCGTCGACGATGACGACATTGTCAGGCAGGCCACGCCGCAGCTCAGCCGCCACGCGCGGCATCGATGTCGGCTCGCGGTTCCAGCTCTTTTCCAGCCGCGCCTTGTAGGCTTCCCTTTCCTGGGCGCGCAGCTCGACCAAGGCAGCGTTGCGGCGTTGCGCGGCGGCGTTGAATTCCGGCGTTGCGCCCGCGCGCACTGCATCGTTCAGCGCGGCAAGGCTGACCGCGAGATCGCCGACCAGGCCCGCATCGAGGCGATTGTTGAACGCGAGGCGCTCGGGTGACTCTTCGATCTGGATCACGGTTGCGCCGGCGGGAATATGTCCGCCGTGCGTATGCCAGATGTCCTCGAAGAACGGGCCGCCCAGCAGCAGGATGAGATCCGCGCCGTCGAGCGCTTTACGGACCTGCGCCGCATCGCCCGGCAGGGAAGCGCGGTAGTTCGGATGGCCGGTCGGAAACGAGGCGTGGTGGCGCAGTCCTTCGAACCAGACCGATGCGCCGATTTGCTCGACAAGCGCCACCAGCGCGCCGGTGGCTCCCGCACGCGCAACGTCATCGCCGCTCACGATCGCGGGGCTTTGCGACTTCAACAGCCGAGAAGCGAGCTCCGCGACCCCTGCGGGATCGGGCGCCGTCGCGCGCCACAGCCGATCCGGGGCGGTGGCCTCGACCGAGGTCTCCTGCTCCAACACGTCGATCGGCAGCGCGACGAACACCGGGCCTTTTGGCGTGTCGGTCGCGACCTTGAAGGCGCGGCGCAGAATCGGCGCAATCTCGTCGGCGCGCTCGATCTGCACGCTCCATTTGGTCACGGGCGCCGCCATTGCGACGAGGTCATGGCCGAGCAGCGGACCCGCGAGCCGCATCCGCGTGTCCTGCTGGCCTGCGGTCGCCACTACAGGCGAGTTCGCCTTGAGCGCGCCGTAGAGCGCGCCGATGCCGTTGCCGAGCCCTGGCGCGACATGGAGATTGGCGACCGTGGGGCGGCCGCTCGCCTGCGCATAGAAACTCGCGGCCGAAATCGCGACACCCTCGTGCAGCGCCATCACGTAGTCGAGTTGCGGAAAGGCGGGCAGGCTGTCGAGAAGCGGCGTTTCCGTGGTGCCGGGATTACCGAAAATATGGCGCACGCCATGCGACACAAAGGACTCCATCAGCACCCGGCGACCGCGCATTGCGTTTCCTTTCCCGTCAAAGCCTGATTTTCGGGGAACGTTAGCACGGGGCGTTAGGATGGCCACAAGCCGACATCGGCCGAACGAATGGCGCAGTTCTCAGCAGCCGCTTGGCTGGTCACCCTGTGGCACGGCGGTGTCGAACGCGGATGAGGCGCACATAACAAAAAAGCCCCGGCACAAGGCCGGGGCTTTCAGGTCGTCAAGTCCAGGAGAGATCAGTACTTCGCGACAACCGCGCCACCACCCCAGTTGAAGCGATAGACGAGCTCGCTGCGAACCGAGTGGACGTACTTGCGGAAGTCTTCCGAGTAGATCGTCGGCAGGTTGGTCGCGGTGATGTAGATCGGGTTGGTCACAGCATCCATGCGCGAGAAGCGATACTCGGTCTTCCAGAACAGGCCGGGCAGGATGCTCAGCGCATATTCGTCGCCAGCGCCCAGGTACCAGCCCTTGTACCAGCGGCCAGCCGTATAGACGCCCGACGGAATGCCGAAGGGAGGTCCGATCAGGTTGGTATAATCCTGACGGTCGAACTTGGCTTCGGTGTAACCGGCCGAGAAATAGGTCAGGAGCTGCGGGAAGGCCAGCCAGCCGATGCGGCCACCGATGGCCCACTGCTCGGAAAGCTTTTCGCGAGCCCAGAGATTAGTGCCGGGCGGATTGTGATTACCGCGAATGTCGGCGAAGTCGTAGTCGGCCTGCGCGCCGATCACGAACTGGTTAGCACCCAAGCCGAACTGATAGTCGCAGCCGCCCTGGACGGTGCCGAACCAGCCACGACCGCCGGTGTCCACGGTCTCGGTCACTCGGGTACGCTGAGCCACAGTGACACGGACGTTTTCAAAAACGCCACCGGGCGGATCGAAGTAGCCGGTGTTTTCCTGGTCGAAGAGGCCATAACCGAAACCGCCACCGACGTAGCAACCGGTCCAGCTGATAGCCGCGACCACCGGTGCCGGACGAACTGCCTTGACGGGCATATCGGCCGCGAGGGCCTGACCGGAGAGTGCCGCAACTGCGGTCACTGCGAGCGCCAATTTTTTCATCTCTAAATCCCCAAATTAGTGCCGAATTCGATTGGCTCGATCAGGGTGCTGCGGCACCGATTCCCGAAACCCAGTACCGCGACTATACGTAGTTCCGATCGAAATGCTGTTGCGGTGGGAACACACTTGCCCGAAAACGAAACGGGTGGGGATTGCTGAAAAAGCAGGCGGTTCGGGTCGCGCGCATTGGAATTGCAGGGAAATTTGCACCTGCGCGGCCGATCGCCTGTTGTGGCCTGGCGGCCTCAGACGTCCAAAAGGTCTTCGTTGGCAAATTCTGCCTTGTCGGAGATGAAGGCGAACCTCGCCTCGGCCTTGGTACCCATCAGCCGTTCCACGGAATCGGCGGTGCCTTCGCGGTCGTCGGCTAACAGCACGACGCGCAACAGCGTGCGCTTCGCCGGATCCATGGTGGTTTCCTTCAACTGCGCCGGCATCATCTCGCCAAGACCCTTGAAACGACTCACTTCCACCTTGGCGTTGGCGTTGAACTCGCTCTTGAGCAGCGCTGCCTTGTGCGCGTCGTCGCGCGCGTAGACCGATTTGCTGCCGTGCGTGAGTTTGTAGAGCGGCGGCACCGCGAGATAGAGATGACCCTCGTCGATCAGCCGCGGCATTTGCCTGTAGAAGAACGTGATCAAGAGCGAAGCGATATGCGCGCCGTCGACGTCGGCGTCGGTCATGATGATGATGCGCGAGTAGCGCAGATCCTCTTCGCGATACTGCGCGAGCGTGCCACAGCCGATCGCCTGCATCAGATCGGCAAGCTGCGCATTGGCAGTGAACTTGTCCTTGCTCGCGGAGGCGACGTTGAGGATTTTGCCCTTCAACGGCAGGATCGCCTGAGTCTTGCGGTCGCGCGCCTGCTTGGCGCTGCCGCCGGCCGAGTCGCCCTCGACGATGAAGAGTTCGGAGCCTTCACCCGCAGTGTTGGTGCAGTCGGAGAGCTTGCCGGGCAGGCGCAGTTTCTTCACTGCCGTCTTGCGCGAGATTTCTTTTTCCGCGCGGCGTCGCAGCCGCTCCTCGGCGCGCTCGACCACGAAGTCGAGCAATTTGTTGGCTTGCAGCGGATTGCCTGACAGCCAGTGGTCGAACGGGTCCTTGATCGCCTGTTCGACGATGCGCTGCGCTTCGGCGGTGGCGAGGCGATCCTTGGTTTGGCCTTGGAATTCAGGCTCACGCACGAACACGCTGAGCATCACGGCGGCACCCACCATGACGTCATCCGAAGTGATCGACGAAGCGCGCTTGCCCTGGCCGACGCGCTCGGCGTGATCCTTCAGGCCGCGCAGCAGCGCGCTGCGCATGCCGGATTCATGGGTGCCGCCATCGGGCGTCGGCACCGTGTTGCAGTAGGAGGAGAGGAAGCCGTCGGCGTCCGCCGTCCAGGCGACAGCCCATTCGCAAGCGCCATGCGCGCCGTTGCGGCCGGATTTTCCGGAGAAGATGTCGGGATGAACAAGCGTGTCGGCATGGATGGCGGCCCCCAGATAGTCCTTCAGGCCGCCCGGGAAATGGAATGTGTCCTCGGCCGGAACGTCGTCGACGCCCTTCAGCAGTTCGGGGGCGCATTTCCAGCGGATCTCGACGCCGCCGAACAGATAGGCCTTCGAGCGCGCCATCTTGAATAGGCGCTGCGGCTTGAACGTTGCCTTGGCGCCAAAGATGTCGCTGTCGGGCTTGAAGCGGATGCGCGTGCCGCGGCGGTTGTTGATCTTGCCGAGGTCCTCGAGCTTGCCCTTGGGTTGGCCGCGCTCAAAACTCATGCGGTAGAGCTTCTGGCTGCGCGCGACCTCGACCTCGAGGCGCGAGGAAAGCGCATTCACCACGGAGACGCCGACGCCATGCAGGCCGCCGGAGGTTTCGTAAACCTTGGAGTCGAACTTGCCGCCGGAGTGCAGCGTGCACATGATGACTTCGAGCGCCGACTTCTTCGGGAATTTCGGATGTGGGTCGACCGGGATGCCGCGGCCGTTGTCGGTGACGGTGAGGAAGCCGTCGGCGGACAGTTCGACGTCGATGAAGGTGGCATGTCCCGCCAGCGCCTCGTCCATGCAGTTGTCGATGACTTCGGCGAACAGATGATGCAGCGCCTTCTCGTCGGTGCCGCCGATATACATGCCGGGCCGGCGCCGCACCGGCTCCAGACCCTCCAGCACCTCGATGTCGCGCGCGGTATAGCCGGCCTCGGCGCCGGTCGAGCGGGAGGCGACCTTGAGGCCGGCCTTCTTGGCCTCGGTGCCACCAAAGAGGTCGTTTTCTTTGGCTTTCGCTGCTGATTTCAATGATTTAGACATGGCTTTTCATGTAATAGGCGCAGGCAGGGCTGCGAATCGGTCGCTCTGACTATGCCATGCTTGGGCTTAAAAAGTGACGGCCGCCGCGGCCGGGCCGGTCACGACCGAAGTCCTGCTTTGTGACTTGAAGTGTCCTAAGGCACTGGCCTACCAAAAGAACCGCAGGGGCTTGAGGGCATTTCGGGATATGGAAGATTTCGCGCACTCCGTCGCAAATTTCGTGCGCGAGCATCAGGTCTGGGCTGCGCCGATTGTGCTGGTCCTCGCGTTCGGGGAATTGCTCGCATTCATCTCCCTTCTGGTCCCGGCCTGGGGTGCGCTGGTTGCAATCGGCGCGCTGGTCGGCGTCTCCGGCATCAGCTTCTGGCCGATCTGGCTTGCCGGGGGCGTGGGCGCGGCCCTTGGGGACTGGCTCTCCTACTGGTTCGGCTACCGCTACAAGGAGCAGGTCGCGCGGATGTGGCCCTTGTCGAACTATCCGGAAATCCTGCCGCGTGGCGAGGCCTTTGTCCGGGACTGGGGAGTTCCGAGCATCTTCATCGGCCGCTTCTTCGGACCATTGCGCGCTTCGGTGCCGCTCGCGGCCGGCATTTTCGAAATGCCGTACTGGCCGTTTCAGATCGCCAATTTCGTCTCGGCGCTGCTCTGGTCGGCGGTGCTTGCTGCTGTTCGGCGACGTCATGGGCCATATCATCGAATGGATGGTGCGCGCGCCGTGAAGGGCTGCGGAATAAGCCCGCACAGCGGGGGTTAGGCCCGACACGGGGAGGGCGCTGCCGTCGCACAGACGTCATCGCAATATCCTCTGATCGCTGATAGATTCGTCCGCCTACACCCGCGCCAAGCGGGGGAGGCCCGCCGGGCTGCCATCGTCACACAGGGAGAACACCTCATGGAACTGACACGACGTCACGCACTTGCTGGAGCCGCCGCGCTCGCTGCCTCTCCATTACTGCCCACTGCGCCGGCCAAGGCCGCCGCGCCGATCGCCGACAAGCAGGCGCCGAGCTTCTACCGCTACAAGGTCGGCGACGCCCAGGTGAACGTGATTTCAGACGGCGTGAACACCTTTGCGCTGCCCGAAACCTTCGTTCTCAACGCCAAAAAGGACGACGTGAACGCCGCCCTCGAAAAGGCGTTCCTGCCCAAGGACAAGGTCAGCGTCCATTTCGCGCCGCTCGTCATCAACACCGGCGGCAAGCTGGTCGTGGTGGACACCGGTAACGGTCCGGGCGCGTTCGCTTCCAGCAAGGGTAATGTCGGCCAGTTCGCCAGCAACATGGCGGCCGCCGGCATCGATCCGAAGTCGATCGACATGGTGGTGATCTCGCATTTCCACGGCGACCACATCAATGGGCTGCTGACCGCGGACAATGTGCTCGCGTTCCCCAACGCCGAGGTGTTGGTGCCGGCTGTGGAGTGGAAATACTTCATGGATGACGGCGAAATGGGCAAGCAGACCACGGAGCGCATGAAGGGCGTGTTCGCCAACGCCCGCCGCGTGCTCGATGCCGGCCTGAAGAAGAAGGTGACGCCCTACGAACACGGCAAGGACGTTGCACCGGGATTGCAGGCGGTGGCGACCCTCGGCCACACGCCGGGCCACACCTCGTTCATCCTGTCGTCGCGGCTCGGACAAGGTGTTCATCCAGTCCGACGTCACCAACAATCCCGCGGTGTTCGTCGCCAATCCGGGCTGGCACCTGATGTTCGACCAGGATCCGGCCATGTCGGAAGCCACCCGCCGCAAGGTCTATGACATGCTGGTTGCCGACAAGATGCGGGTCCAGGGCTTCCACTATCCGTTCCCGGCCATTGGCAATGTGGAGAAGGATGGCACCGGTACCGGCTGGTGCCGGCTGCCGTGGAGATCCCGGGTCGTCGAGCCGGTCGGACCTGACTTAACCGTGATGGAAGGCCGCCCCGGAAACGGGGCGGCCTCTCGCATTTTGGCTTGACCGCCACGGGAACCGGTCTTATGACCCGCGCCCATGACCAACGGTTTCACCATCGCCATCGCTCGCCGCCGCCGCACCCTCGCGGTATGGGCGGACGTTCGCGTCTGAGATCGTCGCCCCTGCCGCCGGATCCTTCCCGCGGCTTTCCTCCTTGCAAAAAACGCGGTTTGATCTGGCGGCTCCTTCACTGAAGCAGGAGTTGGAAGATGTATACGCCGCCCATGTTCAAGCCCGATCGCGCCGCAAGCCTGGCGTTTGCGGAAGCGCGCGGATTCGGAATGGCCTGCGCTTGGGACGGCAAGCGCCCGATCGCATCGTCCCTGCCGTTCTACCTGGACTATGCCGACGACGGCACGCCGGTAGCGCTGTTTCACGTTGCGCGAAACAATCCGCTGATAAAAGCGGCCGACGGCGTCACGCCGTGGGTGCTCGCGGTCAACGGCGCCGATGCCTATGTAACGCCGGACTGGTACGTCTCGGTGGACCAGGTGCCGACCTGGCTCTATCAGGCCGTGCACCTGACCGGGCCGGTGCGAACGCTGAGTGGCGACGAGCTTGTCGTGCAGATCGATACGCTCAGCGCCAAGTTCGAGAATCGACTGGCGCCGAAGAAGCCGTGGACCTCGGGCAAGATGACGGCGGCGCGGCTGGAAGCATTAAAGAAAGGCATTGTGGGTCTGGCCATGCGGGTCGAGGACGTCGAAGGCAGCTTCAAGCTCAACCAGCAGAAGTCGGAAGCCGACTATGCCGCGGTGGCCAACGGACTTGCGGCGATGCCCGACCATGGTTCGCAAACTATCGCGCAGCTGATGCGCGAGACGCGACCTCAAGCTTTTACGGATGCGACAGACAAAACCGCTTCGCTCGAAGGGAGCATGTGATGAGCCTCTCAGAAGTCAATCAAAAGACCGCAGGCGCGGTCAGGAAACCCACCGTGTTCGTCGACGGCGGCTCCGGCACCACCGGCCTTGGCATCGCCGAGCGGCTGCGGCTGCAGAACGACGTCGCGGTGAAGACCATCGCCGACGACAAGCGCAAGGATCCGGCCGCCAAACGGGCGCTGATGGAGGAGGTCGACCTCGTCATCCTCTGTCTGCCCGACGATGCAGCAAAGGAAACCGTCGCGCTGATCGACAGCATGGGCGCGAAAGGCCCAAAGGTGCTCGACGCCTCGACGGCGCATCGGGTTGCGCCCGACTGGGCCTACGGCTTTCCGGAGCTGACGTCCGACCAGGCCGACAAGATCAAGGCCGCAAAGAAGGTCTCCAATCCCGGCTGCTATCCGACCGGCGGCATCGCGTTGTTGCGGCCGCTGGTCGACGCCGGCCTGGTGCCATCAGACTATCCCGTCACCATCAATGCAGTGAGCGGCTATTCCGGCGGCGGCAAGTCGATGATCGCAGAGTTTTGAGGATGGCTCGGCGCCGGCCTTCGAGCTCTACGGACTCGGCTTCGAGCACAAGCATCTGCCGGAGACGCAGCTTTACTCGAAGCTGACGCGGCGGCCGATCTTCGTGCCGTCGGTCGGCAACTACCGGCAGGGCATGCTGGTCTCGGTGCCGCTGCACCTCGACACGCTGCCGGGCAAGCCGACGGCGCCGATCTGCACGCGGCGCTCGCGAAGCGCTACGCGGGCAGCAAGTACGTCTCGGTGATGCCGCTGCAGAACGAGGCAACCAAGAGCGGGAAGCTGGAGCCGGAAGCGCTGAACGAGACCAACATGCTCGAACTCTACGTCTTTGCCAGCGAAAAGCATCGGCAGGCGGTGCTGGTCGCGCGGCTCGACAATCTCGGCAAGGGCGCCTCGGGCGCGGCGGTGCAGAACATGCGGCTGATGCTGGGACTGCCGGACAAGTAGCGGAAGCAGGCCGTCGTGGACGACGACACGCTGCAATTCTACCGGCGCAATGCCGAGGCCTATGCGAAGCGTACGATCACCTCGCGCCAGGTGCGGCTGACGAAATTCCTTGCCTGCCTGACGCCCGACGCCACCATCCTCGAACTGGGATGCGGCGCCGGCGCGGACACCGAGGAAATCCTGGCGCGGGGGTTCGATGTCACGCCGACGGATGGATCGCCTGAAATGGCCGAGATCGCCTCACGCCATCTTGGCCGCCCGGTCAGGACGTTGCTGTTCCAGGACCTGGATTCGGTGGCGGCCTATGACGGCGTCTGGGCCAACGCGTGTCTTTTGCACGTGCCGCGAGATCAGCTGGCCAGCGTGCTTGCGCTGATCCACCGGGCGTTGAAGCCGGGCGGCATCTTCTACGCCAGCTACAAGACCGGCGACGGCGACGGGCGCGATACGCTCAATCGCTATTACAATTATCCCACTGAGGACTGGCTGCGCGCCACCTATGCGCAGGCGGCCGACTGGCAAGACCTCGCCATCGAAACAGGCGAGGTCAGGGGCTTTGACGATGCGATGGCGCAGATGTTGTTTGTGACCGCCGGCAAACGCCCCTGAGCAATCGCGGCTCACAGCATCTTGAAGATCGCCAGCGCCAGCACGGCTTGCGCGAAGAAGCCGACGGTGAAGGCCAGCGTGCGGAACACCGGCAGGCCGATCGTGTAGACGATCAGGTGCGCCACGCGGGACCAGAAATAAACGGCGCAGGCGAGCGCGGTCCATTTCGTCGAATAGTCGAGCTGGGCCAGGATCAGCACCAGCGGCGCGAAGATGATCAGGTTCTCCACCGCATTGTCGTGCGCGAACATCAGCCGGTTGGCCCATTCGGCCTGCGGCTTGTCGTTGCGTGAGGGATTGGCCATCGCGCCGGTGAGCCCGCGCACCTGGCAGCGGTTGAGAATGTAGGGGATCCAGAGGATTCCCGTCAGAATCACCGTGCACGTCAGCCAGAACAATTCGCGCGTCATCGCTTCCCCCTCATTGCAATTTCGAAGCCCGCCCGGCGGGATGTCCGGTTTATAGCGGAGTGGCCTGCTTACGCTACGCACGGACGCGGACATAGCTGCCAGGTGCATCCTCGATCGGCGGCAGCACCTCGCCGACCGCGCGCGCCGGAACTTGTTCGGCGTCGATGCCCTCGAGCCATTGCCGCCAGTCCGGCCACCATGAGCCCTTGTGTTCCACGGCGCCCTTCATCCATTCGGCGACCGATCCCGCCTTGATGTCGTCATTGGTCCAGTACTGGTATTTTCCGCCAGCCGGCGGATTGACGACCCCTGCGATATGTCCGGAGCCGGACAGCACATACCGCACCGGACCGCCAAAGAATTGCGAACCGAACAGCACGGATTCGGCGGGCGCGATGTGGTCCTCGCGCGTGGCGAGATTGTAGACGGGCACCTTGACCTTGGAGAGATCGAGCAGGGTGTCCTCGAGCACCATGCTGCCGGTCGACAGCCGATTGTCGAGATAGCAATTGCGCAAATAGTAGGAATGGTTCGCCGCCGGCATCCGCGTGGCGTCGGAATTCCAGTGCAGCAGGTCGAAAGCCGATGGCGGCTTGCCCTTCAGGTAGTTGTTGACGACGTAGGACCAGATCAGGTCGTTGGAGCGCAGCATGTTGAAGGCCATCGCCATCTTGCTGCCTTCCATCACGCCGGTGTCCTCCATGTCGCGTTCCAGTGCCGAGATCTGGTCCTCATCGACGAAGACGAGCAGGTCGCCGGCATGGGTGAAATCCACCTGTGCGGCGAAGAAGGTCGCCGACGTCACGCGCACCCGGCGCTTTTCCGCCAGATAGGCCAGCGTCGAGGCGAGCAGGGTGCCGCCGACGCAGTAACCCGCGGTATGCACCTTCAACTCGCCCGTCACCTTCTCGATGACATCCATCGCGGCGAGCGGGCCTTCCTTCATGTAGTCGGCGAAGGTCTTCTTGCCGAGTTCCTTGTCCGGGTTGACCCAGGAGATCACGAACACGGTGATGCCCTGGTCGACGCACCATTTGATGTAGGATTTCTCCGGCTTGAGATCGAGGATGTAGAACTTGTTGATCCAGGGCGGCACGATCAGGAGCGGCGTGCGCAGCACGGTCTCCGTCGCCGGCGTGTACTGGATCAGCTGCATCAAATCGTTCTGGTAGATCACCTTGCCCGGTGTCGTCGCCATGTTGACGCCGAGCTGGAGGTTGTCCGGGTCGGACTGGCGGATGCGCAGCGTGCCGTTGCCGGCCTCGATGTCTTCCGCCAGCATCTTCATGCCGCGCACGAGATTGCCACCCTGCGAGGCCACGGTCTCGCGCAGCACTTCCGGATTGGTCAGCACGAAATTGCTCGGCGACATCGCGTTGGTGATCTGCTGGACGTAGAACTCCGCCTTCTTGCGGGTATGCGGGTCGAGTCCTTCGGCGTTGCGCACGAGCTCATTGGCCCATTGCGTCGTCAGCAAATAGAGTTGCATCACGAAGTCGAAGAACTGGTTCGACTTCCACTCCGGATCCTGAAAGCGCTTGTCGCGCGGCGAGGGCAGGATTGCGGGCTTGACGTCCTCGCCGGCCATCCGGCGCATCGCCGAGCCCCAGAGATCGAGATAGGCCTTGCCCATCTTGTGCTGAAGGTCCTGCGCGCGGTCCTTGTCCGACATCCAGTATTCGGCGACCGATGTCAGCGTCTTGATGACTTCGGCGACCTCGGCCGGAGGCTTGGCCTTCACGTCGCCGGATTCGCGCGGCTTGAGATAGGCGGCCAGCGCCTGGCCGGAACTCTCCATGGCCCGCGCCACATTCATGGCGAACGCTTCAGCGTCGAATTTCTTTTCAGCCTCGGTCTGCGTACCAACGTCACTCATGTCGCCAACACTAACGTGTCCATGCGGCGGCGTCACCGCGGAGCTCGGGGATCGCCGTTTGCGGGTAGTTTTTTTCACCGGCATTTGCTGCGCTGCGTCAAAGCGGCTCGTTTCCGACATATTGAGGCCTCAACCATCCGCTTTCTTCTCTGGCTCTTAATCGTTTCGGGCGACAATCGTTTGAACGATCGTGCTAGAATTCGAGCAGGCAGACGTCATGTCGCTGCAAGGCCCGGGCCACTAATCGCGCCCGGCCGCGGATCAGCGAAGCGAGAGTTTGGGACAGCGTGCGGGTGCCGGTGGATCGAGCGATAAGGCTTCTGATGTCGTGCGCGCTGCTTGCGGCGGCGCTCGCTGTTTCCGGCTGTTCGACGCAGGTCGCCGATTTACCGGTGGTGGGCGTGCCTTCAGACGCGCCGCCTCGAGCGAAGGCGGCAGGCACATACCTCCCGGTGCATGACTTGCCGCAGGGCCGCGACGAGGCGGCGATGAAATCTCACCGAGCAAAAGCGCATCCAGTCGGAATTGATTGCCGCGCGCGACCGTCAGGCCGCCTCGACCACGCCTGCCGAGGCGAAACCCGCGCCTAAACGCTAGGGCAAGAATCCCGCGATTTGCGCTGGCATCGGCCGCCTCGCGCGGGTAAAACGTTCCGATTCAACGGTTTGGCGGTTGAACCTATCCTAAATCCTTGATTGGGCGCATCTTTTGCGCGGAATCGGGTTCCGCCTGACCGTCAGACGTGCCGGCCGCCGCCAAGCGGCCGGCACTCCCGGAGCTTGAGAGCCATGGACGATTTTTACCGCATTCGCCGCCTGCCGCCTTACGTGTTCGAAAAGGTCAATCAGGCCAAGGCCGCGGCACGCAATGCGGGCGCCGACATCATCGACCTTGGCATGGGCAATCCCGACCTGCCGGCGCCGCCCCATGTGCTGGAGAAGCTCAAGGAGACCCTCGGCAAGCCGCGGACCGACCGCTATTCCGCCTCGCGCGGCATCAACGGCCTGAGAAAGGCGCAAGCCGCCTATTACGCGCGCCGCTTCGGCGTGAAGCTCAATCCCGACACCCAGATCGTCGCCACGCTCGGTTCGAAGGAAGGATTTGCCAACGTGGCGCAGGCGATCACCGCGCCCGGCGATGTCGTGCTGTGTCCGAACCCGAGCTATCCAATCCACGCCTTCGGCTTTCTGATGGCAGGCGGTGTGATCCGCTCGGTGCCGTCGGAACCGACACCGCAATTCTTCGAGGCGGTGGAGCGCGCGATTGTGCATTCGATCCCGAAGCCGCTCGCGCTCGTCGTCTGCTACCCCTCGAACCCGACGGCCTATGTCGCCGATCTCGATTTCTACAAGGACCTCGTCGCGTTCGCGAAGAAGCACGAGATTTCGTTGCTCTCCGACCTTGCTTACGCCGAGGTCTATTTCGACGACAAGAACCCGCCGCCCTCGGTGCTGCAGGTTCCCGGCGCGATCGATGTGACCGTCGAGTTCACCTCGATGTCGAAGACATTCTCGATGGCCGGCTGGCGCATGGGCTTTGCGGTCGGCAACGAGCGGGTGATCGCAGCACTTGCGCGGGTGAAATCCTATCTCGACTACGGCGCGTTCACGCCGGTGCAGGTCGCCGCGACCGCGGCGCTGAACGGCCCGGAAGACTGCATCCGCGAGATGCGCGAGACCTATCGCAAGCGCCGCGATGCGCTGGTCGAATCGTTCGGCCGCGCCGGCTGGGACATCCCGCCGCCGCAGGCCTCGATGTTCGCCTGGGCGCCGCTGCCGAAAGCCTTCCAGGGCCTCGGCAGCATGGAGTTCGCGACCTTGATGGTGGAGAAGTCCGGTGTCGTGGTGTCGCCCGGCGTCGCCTTCGGCGAGCATGGCGAGGGCTATGTCCGCATCGCCATGGTGGAAAACGAGCAGCGAATCCGCCAGGCCGCACGCGGTGTGCGCCGCTTCCTTGAAAGCGGCATTGAAACGTTGCACAACGTGGTTCCTCTCGCCAACCGGCGCTAATCTGACCTACAGGTTCTTTTTCTCATGGTCGCATCCCTCAAAGTGGGCATAGCGGGGCTCGGCACCGTTGGCGCCGAAGTCGTCCGCCTCATCGAAGAGCAGGCCCGCGTGCTGTCGGCGCGAAGCGGCCGCGGCATCCGCGTCGTCGCGGTCACCGCGCGCTCCAAGGTGAAGAAGCGCGGCGTCGACCTGCGCGGCATCGATTGGGTCGAAGAACCCGCTGGCGCTCGCCACCGACCCCAGGATCGACTGCTTCGTCGAATTGATGGGCGGTTCCGGCGATCCCGCTCTCTCGGCGATCGAAGCGGCGCTGAAATCCGGCAAGTCGGTGGTGACGGCCAACAAGGCGTTGATCGCCAAGCACGGCATTCGCCTCGCCAAGGCCGCCGAGAAACACGGCGGCGCTCTGAATTACGAGGCGGCCGTCGCCGGAGGCATCCCGATCATCAAGACGCTGCGCGAGGGCCTCGCGGGAACCAACGTCAACCGCGTCTATGGCATCCTCAATGGCACCTGCAATTACATCCTGAGCCGGATGGAGCAGGAGGGACTGACTTTTGCGGAATGCCTGAAGGATGCGCAGCGTCTGGGTTATGCCGAGGCCAATCCGTCCTTCGACGTCGACGGCCACGACACCGCGCAGAAGCTCGCGATCCTCGCGAGCCTCGCCTTCGGCACCAAGGTGTCGCAGAGCGCGATCTATGTCGAAGGCATTTCCTCGATCAAGCCGGAAGACCTGCGCGCCGCGGAGGAACTCGGCTATCGCGTCAAGCTGCTCGGCGTTGCCGTGCGCACCGCAAAGGGGATCGAGCAGCGCGTGCATCCGACCATGGTGCCGAAGACCTCGTCGATCGCACAGGTGATGGGTGTCACCAACGCCGTGACGATCGACGGCGAGGGCGTCCCGCCGATTACGCTGGTAGGCCCCGGCGCCGGAGGTGCGGCGACCGCAGCCTCCGTGGTCGCTGACATCGCCGACGTGGCGCGCGGCATCCACGCGATGCCGTTCGGCCGTCCGGTTGAAAAACTGCGCGACACCAAGAAGGCGCCGATGGAGCGTCATGAGGGTGGCTACTACATCCGCCTGATGGCGCGCGATGTCGCCGGCACCGCGGCCAAAATCGCGACGCATCTCGCCAAGGAGAAGATTTCGCTGGAATCGATCGTGCAGCGGCATCCTGACGGTATCGATCCCACCGGCGCAGGGAAGGCTTCGCCAATGCCGATCATCCTGATCACCTATGCCACGCATGAGGACGCCGTGCGTCGCGCGCTTGCTGCCGTTCAGAACGGCAAGATCATCAGTGGCCGTCCGCAGGTGATACGAATCGAGAAGAACTGACCGCGCGCCTCGCGCGTTGGATTTGCGTTGCGGGCCAACGGGCCCCGCCAAGAAAAGATTGAGGGAGTAAGCTGATGTCCACCCATATTTCCGTTCCGCCGCAGCTGTTGCTCGAGCGCATCCTGACGCTCGAAATTGTGCGGGTGACGGAGCGCGCGGCGGTGTCTGCCGCGCGGCTGCGCGGCCACGGCCAGGAGAAGCCGGCCGACCAGGCCGCGGTCGACGCGATGCGGCGCGAGCTCAACAAGCTGCCGATCGAGGGCACCATCGTGATCGGCGAGGGCGAGCGCGACGAGGCGCCGATGCTGTTCATCGGCGAAAAGGTCGGGCTCAATGCCGGCCCCCAGGTCGATATCGCCGTCGATCCGCTGGAAGGCACCACGCTGTGCGCCAAGAACATGCCCGGCGCGATCGCCACCATGGCGATGGCCGATGGCGGTACGCTGCTGCACGCGCCCGACGTCTACATGCAGAAGATCGCGATCGGCCCGGGTTACGCCAAGAACGTGATCGATCTCGACGCGCCGCCCGCCGAGAACATCCAGCGGCTCGCCAAGGCCAAGGGCGTGCCGGCGTCGGCCATCACTGCGCTCGTGCTCGACCGGCCGCGCCATGCCGACATCATTTCGGCGATCCGCAATACCGGCGCTGCCGTCCGCCTCATCACCGATGGCGACGTTGCCGGTGTGATCCACACCGCAACGCCTGACGAGACCGGTGTCGACATCTACATGGGCACCGGCGGCGCGCCCGAGGGCGTGCTGGCGGCAGCCGCGCTGCGCTGCATCGGCGGCCAGATGCAGTGCCGGCTGATCCTCGATACGCCCGACAGGCGCGAGCGCGCACAGAAGATGGGCGTCAGCGATCCGCGCATGGTCTACGGCATCGAGGACATGGTGAAGGGCGACTGCCTGTTCGCGGCGACCGGCGTCACCACGGGCTCGCTGCTGACGGGCGTGAAGTTCCGCAAGGACAATGTGATCGAGACCGAGACGGTGGTGATGCGCTCGGTCACCGGCACCGTGCGCTACATCAAGGCCGAGCATCGCGAGCTGCAAAAATTCCACCTCGACTGACGGAGGCGGCGATGGCGGGCGACATCATCGTCCGGCCGGCTCGCCCGAGCGATCGTGCGGCCTGGGAGCCCGCTCTGGCAGGGTTATCTCACGTTCTACAAGTCGACGCTCGCGCCTGACGTGACCGAGGCGACGTGGCAGCGCTTCTTCGATCCGATCGAGCCGCTGCATGCGCTGGTCGCCGAGCGCGACGGCAAGCTGATCGGGCTCACGCACTATCTGCTGCATCGCTCGACCTGGGCGCCGGTCTGCTATTGCTATCTCGAAGATCTGTTCGTCGAGCCGTCGGTGCGCGGCGGCGGCACGGGGCGTGCGCTGATTGCGGCCGTCGAGGCCGCCGCACGCGCGGCCGGCGCCAGCCGCTTCTACTGGTTGACGCACGAGACCAACGAGACCGCGCAAACGCTCTACAACAAGGTCGCCGAGCGGGCGGGCTTCATCCAGTACCGCAAGAAGCTCTAAGCCGGCTGCTAGACCAACGAAACATGAACGAACGGGAAGACGGAAGCGAACATGTCGGATATCTCGATGTGAAGGCGCTGGTGTTCGACGTGTTCGGCACCTGCGTCGACTGGCGCAGCAGCCTGATCGACGATTTCACCAAATGGTCGGACAAGCGCGGCATCAAGGCGGACTGGACCGCGCTGGTCGACGGCTGGCGTGCGGTCTATGCCGCCTCGATGGACGAGGTGCGCAAGAACCCGCAGAACGGCTACGTCATCCTCGACGTCCTGCATCGTCGTTCACTGGAAAAACTGGTCGCGCAGTTCGACATCAAGGGCCTCACCGACGCCGACCTGCATCATCTTACCCTGGGCTGGCACCGCCTGCACTCCTGGCCCGACACCAATGCCGGCCTGACGCGTCTGAAGAAGAAATACGTCATCTCGCCGCTCTCCAACGGCAATGTCGCGCTGCTCACCAACATGGCGAAATTCGCCGGCATGCCGTGGGACCTCATCATGTCGGCGGAGCTGTTCGAGCACTACAAGCCCGATCCGGAAACTTATCTCGGCGCGGCCAAACTGCTCTGCCTGAAGCCGGAGGAAGTCATGATGGTCGCAGCCCACAACAACGACCTCAAGGCCGCGCAGAAACAAGGCCTGAAGACCGCCTTCGTGGCGCGGCCGACCGAGTACGGTCCGCACCAGAAATACGATTTCGAGGCCAAGGGCGACTGGGACGTGGTCGCCAGGGATTTTGGCGGGATAGCCGACAAGATGGGTTGCTAACGGTTCGCGGGCGAGCGAATCATTGAAGTGTCTTGGCTCAGCGCCTAGCTCAGAAAGCATCATGACGCTTCCCGCATCCGCTTTTCCCGTCGAGGCGCCGCACGCATTCCTCGGCGTCGTCGCGCTCGGCCACCGGCAAACTCTGGCGCGACCGGCTGGACGCGCGGGGTGCTGCGCGGGCGCTTACCATCGTGCAGCGCTACCAGTTGCCGGAAATGCTGGCGCGGGTGATCGCCGGCCGCGATGTCGAAATCGACGCGGTCGAGGATTTCCTCGATCCGACCATCCGCAAGCTGATGCCCGATCCCTACACGGTCACGCAGATGGAGGCGGCCGCCAGGCGCATCGCGGATGCGGCTGTGCGTGGCGAAAAGGTCGCGATCTTCGGCGACTACGACGTCGATGGCGCGACCTCGGCGGCGCTGCTCGCCTGGCATCTGCGCCATTGCGGGCTCGATCCCGCTGATCCACATTCCGGACCGGCTGTTCGAGGGCTACGGCCCCAATACCGAAGCGGTGCGCATGCTGGCGGGCAAGGGCGCTACGCTGCTCGTGACGGTCGATTGCGGCACCACCAGTCTCGAGGCGCTGGCGGAGGCCAAAAAGCTCGGCATGTCCGTCGTCGTGATCGACCATCATCAATGCGGCGAAGAGTTGCCCGAGGTCGATGCGCTGGTGAATCCGAACCGCCCCGATGACATTTCCGGTCTCGGCCATCTCGCGGCCGTCGGCCTCGTGCTGGTCACGCTGGTTGCGGTCAACCGCGAACTGCGCCAGCGCGGTTTTTGGTCCGCGGAAATGCCGGAGCCGGATCTGCTCGGCATGCTGCATCATGTGGCGCTTGGCACCGTCGCCGACGTCGCGCCGCTCACTGGGCTGAACCGCGCCTTCGTCGCAAAAGGCCTGATCGCGATGCGGCGGCGCGACCATGTCGGCCACACCGCGCTGATGGACGTGTCGCGACTCAACGGCCCGCCGGAAGCCTGGCATCTCGGCTTCATGCTGGGCCCGCGCATCAATGCCGGCGGCCGCATCGGCCGCGCCGATCTCGGCGTGCGCCTGCTGCTGGAGGGCGATGTCTCCGAAGCTGCGCGGATCGCCGCCGAACTCGACCGGCTCAACAGCGAGCGACGGCTGATCGAACAGGCCGCGGAAGCGCAGGCCGAGGCCGAGGCGCTGGCCTCGCTCGGTGTCGAGGACAAGGGCGCGGTGATCGTCACGGCGTCCGAAGGCTGGCATCCCGGCGTGGTCGGGCTCGTGGCATCGCGGCTGAAGGAGAAATTCGCGCGGCCGGCCTTTGCGATTGCGCTCGAGCCCGGCGGCATCGGCACCGGCTCCGGCCGCTCGATCTCCGGCGTCGATCTCGGCAAGGCCGTGCGGCAGGCGGTGAAGGACGGCCTGTTGATGAAGGGTGGCGGCCACGCCATGGCGGCCGGCGTCACGCTGCGCAGGGAACGTCTCGCGCGAATTCCGCGCCTATCTGGAAAGCGCGCTTGCCGCCGACGTCGCCAATTCCCGCCACGAGAACGAACTTTTCATCGACGGCGCGGTCAGCGCTCGCGCTGTGACGCCGGACTTCGCCAGGATACTCGATCGCGCCGGACCGTTCGGGGCGGGCAATCCGGAGCCGGTGGTTGCGCTGCCGTCGCATCAACTCGTGTTTGCCGACGAAGTGGGGCAGGCGCATCTGCGCGTTCGCTTCAAGTCCGGTGACGGCGCCATCGTCAACGGCATCGCCTTCCGCTCGGTCGGACAAAAGCTTGGCAACGCGCTGACGCAGAACCGCGGCCAGCCATTGCATGTCGCGGGGTCGCTCGCGGTGGACCGTTGGCAGGGAACCGAGCGTGTGCAATTGCGTGTGAGCGACGTCGCCGTGCCCGATCAGGGGCCGGCGGTGATCAGGTAAGTCAGGCAGAAGAAACGTCGGGAGTTGAAATGGCAGGGCAGGTTGCGGGAAAGGTCGCGCTGGTCACCGGCGGGGCATCGGGAATTGGCGAGGCGGTCTCCGAGCTGCTGGCGCGCGAGGGCGCTTCCGTGGCGGTCACTGATATCGACGACCTCAGGGGTCCCGAGCTTGTCGCACGCATCAAGAAGGCTGGCGGTGAGGCGGCGTTCTGGCATCAGGACGTCACCAGCGAGGAGCGATGGATCGAGGTCGTAACGGAGGTCGTCGCGCGCTACGGCCGGCTCGACATTCTTGTTTCCAATGCCGGGATCGGAATCGGGGTGCCCTCGATCACGCAGATGACGCTGGAGGACTGGCGGCGGCAAACCGCGATCAATCTCGATGGCGTCTTTCTGTCGGTGAAGCATTCGCTCCCGGCAATGCGCAAGGGCGGCCGCGGCGGTTCGATCGTCTTGATGTCATCGCTCGCTGGTTTGCAGGGCGCAGCACCGCTGGCAGGCTATTGCGCGACCAAGGGCGGCGTGCGGCTGTTTGCCAAGGCGATTGCGCTGGAATGCGCGTCATTCGGCGACGGCGTGCGCGTCAATTCCGTGCATCCCGGCATCATCGACACGCCGATCTGGGGCAAGATCCCGACGGGAGCGAGCGGACACGGACAGAACGCGCCGATCGATGCGGAAGAACGCGCCAAACTTGCAACGCCATTCGGCCGCGCCGGCCATGCTTCGGAAATCGCGCAGGGCGTGCTGTATCTGGCGTCGGACGCGTCGAGCTATGTGACCGGATTGGAACTGGTCATCGATGGCGGCATGAATGCAGGTCGAACGTTGCGGCTGCCGGACGCGCCCGCGCATCCGATGCCGGCATTCGCGCGCTAGCCGCCCTGGCGCAGCCGCGCCAGCACCTTCAAGCCCCCATAACCGTCGGCGGGCATCAGGCCCATTTTGGTCTGAAAATCCTTCACCGCCTTCATGGTGTCGTTGCCGACGCGCCCGTCGGTGCCGCCGGTATCGAACCCGGCCTTGGTGAGCCGCGTCTGCATTTCCTGAATTTCGGCGAGCGTCAGCGCGCGCTCGGAGCCCGGGAAGGGCTGGATGAACGTCGGCCCACCGAGGATGCGGTCGCCGAGATGGCAGATCGCGAGCGCGTAGTTCATCGACGGATTGTAGCTCTTCACCGAATTGAAGTTCGGACCGAGCAGGAAGCTCGGACCGCCCGCGACCGGCGTCCACAATTGCGCCGACGCGTTCGGTTGCGGAAACGCCTGGCCGTCCGCGCGCGTGACGCCGGCGCTGGTCCAGGCCGCATAGGTGCGGTTGCCGCCTGCGGCTCCGCCTCCGCCGCGGACCTCGTAGCCCCAATGCTCGCCGCGGTGATACTTGCCGCGATTGACCAGATATTTGGCCGTCGCGCCGAGCGCATCGTCCGGCTTGCCGAACGGCGACACCCGGCCGTCGCGGTCATAGTCGATGCCGACATTGAGCCAGACTTCCGGCATCCATTGCGTATGGCCCATCGCACCGGCCCAGGAGCCGCGCATTTCCTCCGGCGAACTCCAGCCGCGGTCGACGATTTTCAGCGCGTTGATCAGCTCGGTTTCCCAATAGGCCTTGCGGCGCGGTTCGTTCCAGGCGAGCGCGGCCAGCGAGGGGAAGATGGGCCGCATATGGTTCTGCTGCACCAGCGGATCGCCGTAGGCGGACTCCACACCCCACAGCGCGAGCAGCGTGCCGCGCTCGACACCGTATTCCTGCTCGATGCGGGCAAACAGCGCCTCGTTCTTGCGCAACGCCTCGCGGCCGTTGGTGATGCGCCAGTCGGAGACGCGGCGATTGATGTATTGCCAGATCTGCTCGGTGAATTCCGGCTGCTTCTGGAAGTTCTTGAACACCGACATGTCGGGCTCGATACGGCCCATCACCCGGTTCCAGGTCGCCTCCGAAATGCCCTTGGCGAGCGCGCGGGCGCGGAAGGCGTCGCGCCACTGCTCGAAGCCGGGCGGGGCCGCGGCAAAGGCGGCCGTCGAGCCCGCGAGCAGGGTGGCAGCGCCAACGCCCGCTCTCAGCACGTCGCGGCGGGTCGGGGAGATCGGGGAATCAGGATGTTTCATGTTGCCAGTCTAGCGGCGCGGCTTGCCGGCACCAAAAGCCGTACCGCCGCAGGGGAACTAGCCTTCCTGCAAATCTGTGGCGATTTTGGACAGCCAGCGCCGGACCGCAGCCCCGGTTTTGGCGTTCAGACCGGCCGCAAGCCGGCGTTCCAGCGCCATGACATGCCGCCGGCATTTCGCGAGACGGCCAGCGCCGCGCCGGGTCAGCGTCCACTGCAGCATGCGGCCGTGCACGGGGTGCGGCGATTTCGTAATCGCGCCATCGCGCTCGAGATTGCGGATGATGACGCCGACGGTCTGCGGGGTGAGCAGCGCGACGCGGGCGAGATCGGCGCCCGAGGCGCCCGGATAGGCGCGCAGCATGGTCAGCACGACGAATTGCGGCGGTGTCACGCCAAGCCGCGCCAGCGCCCGCTCCAGGGCAAGCCGGCTGGCCGCCTGCGCCTGACGCAGCAGATAGCCGAGATGGCCCGCTTCGCCGCGCTTGCCATGGCCGGGCGGCGGGGGGAGGATCAGCGACGGGACGGCCATTCCGGCGGACCGGGCGCGAGGCGGATTTTTGCCGCGGGCCTTGCCGCGCGCGGCGGTTTTTCGCGCCGCCTTGTAAGGATTCTTGCGCCGGTTGCGCGTTCCCGTTCCAATCTTGCGGACCATATAAGAGCTCTTATAATAAGTAAGAACACTGATAACATGAGGTGAGGCAGATGTCACACGCCCGCAGCGAGTACAAGGATTTCCAGACTCAGGCGCCGGACGTCTACAGCGCCGTGCTGGCGCTGGGCCAGATCGCGGCCAAGGCCGGCATGGACAAGCAGCTGCTCGAACTGGTCAAGCTGCGCGCCTCGCAGATCAACGGCTGCGCGTTCTGCGTGCAGCATCACATCCTGCTAAGCGAGAGCCTTGGCGTGCCCGCCGACAAGCTCAATCTGGTCGTGGTTTGGCGCGAGGCGCCGCAATTCACGCCGCGCGAACGGGCTGCGCTGGCCTGGACGGAAGCTCTCACGCATCTGCCCGATGGCGTCAGCGACGAGGTGTTTGCAGAGGCGAGCGCCGAGTTCACCGAGAAGGAGCTGTTCTATCTCACCTCGGCGGTCGCCTCGATCAACGTCTGGAACCGGTTTGGCGCTGCCTTTCGCTGGACGCCGCCGGTGCGCAAGAGCGTCGGCGCCGCCGCCTCCTGACGAGGTCAATCAACGGCGATGTGATAATTTCACGCGAACAATTCGCGATCGCGGATTTTCGTTCTGTCGGTGTAGTCCTCGTCCCACCACGGCGTTTCGCCCGGCAGCCGCGGCGGTCGTCGCAGCTGCAGTTTCTTGCGGGCGCTGCTGGCCTCACCCTGCGCGACGCGGAAGTGATAATGATCGAAGATCCGTAGCGCTTCGATCATGTACGACACGGCGACGCGCCGGTCGCGGATCAGCAGCAGATTCTCGCCGTTGGTCGTGTCGGCCGCGCCGGAGAAATTGTACGACCCGAGATAAACCCGTCCGGTCGGCTTGTCGAAATCGATGACGACGAACTTGTGGTGCAGGCGGGCGCCGCCTCCGCCGGCAGGCTCGCTCTTGAATGGTTCGGGCAAGTGGTCGGCCAGCGCGGTCGGGAATACCGGCGCCACATTGCCGTTCGGCTTGGTCAGGTCGATGCCGCCGACATGCTTGTCGGAGATGCCGTAGACGAAAATGTCGCTGTTCTCTGTCACTTTCTTGACCGCGTCGCGCACGGGGCCGTCCGTTTGATAGAGGAATGCAAGCGAGTAGAGCAGGGAGGAACTGGCACTTTGCATGTCTTGCGCGACGCTGGCGAGCATCGCGTTGGCTGCGGAATGCGGTGAGAAGGCGACCTGCGCGTCGATGCCGGGAATGCCGATGTTTGTCAGCGTGGCAGACGGCGTCTTGCGGAAGGTGGACTGCTTGTTGAAATAGTTGTCGAAGGCGGCGCGGAACAACGCTACCGCGCCGGCGCCCTCGATCAGCATTGCGTTGTTGTTCTGGATATACACACCGCGCCAGCTGAGGTTGGTCGAGCCGCAAATGACCCTCTTCACATTCGGGCCGTCGACCACGATGGTCTTGTTGTGCTGCAATTTTCCCATGCGCTGGCGCTTGACGTTGTCGACGCCGGCGGTCTGCTTCAGCATTTCCTCGGCAGCGTTCTCTGCCGCTCCGGGCTCTCTGTGATCGTCGCTGTCGTCGATGATGATCTTCAGCTTGTTGCCGACTTTCTTGAGCCGGTCGACGATGTCGGGCAGGTTGAGATCGTAGGCGACCACGAACACATTGGCGCCGTCGGCAATCGCTTCGTCCAACGTGCCGAGGATGGCCTCGCGTGCCTCAAACCCCATCCATTGGTAGGCATTTTCCCGCTTCGGGTGGGTCGGTATGAAGGTGAATCCGTCCTTGGCTTCGCCGGGGATGAGCGTGGACACCGGGCCATCCTCGATATAGCGGTCGACGAAAGCCTGTGATGATACGAAGCCGCGCGTAAAGGTGACATTGAGTTTGCCGGGAAAGGTCTCGCGCCGCAGCTCGATGTCTCCCGACTGCGCCTCGCCATAGCTGAGCTCGTCGTGCTCGTTCATGAACACCGGCGTGACGCGATAGGTGAACGCGCCGTCGAGGTTGGCGTTGCGGGGAAAATGCACCCAGCGAAACTTCTGGATCGGCGACAGCATCGTCGAAAGCTGCTTGGCGTTGACCGCGCCGTTCGGACCGGGAAACGCGATCCGGTTCTTCAGCGAGAAGAACTTGATGCCGCCGGGCTCCTTGTAGTCGATCGCAAAGCCGACGAAGTCTTCCGGGGGCTTACCCTGCTTCCAGTTCATCGCCAGCAGCGCCATTCCGTCGCCGCGATGGATTTTCAGCGTGAACAGGGCCGCGACGTTCGTTCCAAGGACCTGAAAATCGTCCGACATGTTCGATCTCCGCTGGGACAGCCAGGGTGTGCCTATCGAAACGCGCGAACGATACTGAAGGTACAGCCTTTGCGCTAGTGAAGCGCTTCACTTGTCGGCGGTCTGGGCGGGGTTTAATTCTCGCCGCCTTCGCGGAGATCGGGATGGGCCGTCACTTCCGGCATCGCATGGGCGACCGCTGCGGCGGTCACCGGTTCGGTGCCGATCTCGCGGCCGCGGCCGCGGATCAGCCGCTCATAGGCCGCGACGAGCGTGCTGTAGGGGTTGACCCAAAGCCAGCCATCGCGCGTGAATACCTGGATGTCGAAATGCAGGTGGCGGCTGGTGCCGTTCGGACGGTCGAGATAGTTCGAGACCACGCCGATGCTTTCGCCCTCATTGACGCGCCGGCCATTGAGCAGGCCCTCGGCGTCCATCGCCGACGGATTCATGTGCATGTAGCGGAAGCGGATGTGCTCGGTGCGCGTGTTGATCTGCAGCGTCGCGGCCTGCTGTTTCGCCAACCGGATCACGACACCGTCGCGCACGGCGACGATGGCCTGCCGCTTGTCGTCGCAGATATCAGGGCCCTCCTCAGCCGGGCATGGGCGCGGCCGGATGTCCTGCCCTTGATGGCCGAATCCGCTGGCGCATTGCCCGACATTGAAGCTGCGCGCCTCACAGAAATTGTCGCGCCAGGGATACACGCCGGCCGTTAGCCCGGTCTTGTCGCGCCTCGCAAATGATTGCGAGCGGACCGCGACCGGCGTCCGTGCCAGCGGAAAGCGGATCTGCGAATAGGCCGTGCTGTCAGTACGGCCGGACTGCCGTCGCGAACCCGTCCGGGCGATGATGTCGCCGCTTGGCCGATAGGAGAAATCTGCCGACTGCGCCACCGGCCGTTCGGCGGCAACGGAGGCTATGTCGTTGCGCGACCGCGACGGTTGGCCACCGGCGACGCGCAACGCCTTCAGGAAGCGCTCCGCGACGGGGTAGGCCTCGCGGCAGGCGAGCCGCCGTGCCCGTGGCGTCGAATCCAGGCACTGGATCGAAACGACGTAGGGCACGCCGAAGCGGGTGAAGGCGTAGCGCACATAGCCTTCGCGGATGAAGCGGCGCATGTCCGGAAATTGCGCTGCCAGCGACTTGACCGGTTCGCCCTTGCCGCTTGCGGGATCGGCGAGATCATAGATCAGCAGCGACCCGGTAATCTGCACTTCGACCGGCTTTGCAAATGTCCGGCCCGCCATTCCATCGCCCGCACCTGGTGGCAGCAGGAATGTCGCGTCGTAGCCGGAAGGCCCGGCATGGAAGAGGTCCGCGCGGAAGTCGGCCTGGAAGCGCGCGGCATCGCCCGGAACGCCGGTCTCCCTCGCGCCGAGCCAGGCTGCCGCGTCGAACGGCAGCAGGACGGGAATCGGGCTGCGGCCGATGCCGTTGAAGACCTGGGAGGTTGCTGCGTTGAGTTGCACCAGCGCCGGCATCGCGCGCGGGTCGGAGGCCGGCACCCGACGCTGGGTGGTGAAAGCGAAGTTGGACGCGATCTCAGGCTGGCCGCCGATCTCGGTACGCAACTGATCGAGCGCGGCGCGCCATTCGACGCGCACGGCCGTAATGGAAGGGGTATGGAATTCCTCGGCGCAAACGAGGGTGCTGCCGGCCACTTGCAAAAGGAAAGCTGCCAGCAGACGTCCGACTAACCGGTCAACTTGTTTCCCCAGCACCTCGCACCCCGGCGAATTCCTCACCCAGCGGGACTGAGTTTAGTCCTTTGCGCGTTCGACGTAAGACCCGTCTTCAATCATGACGACGATGCGTGTCCCGGCGGACACATGTGGCGGCACCGAGGTACGCACGCCGTTCGACAGGATCGCCGGCTTGTAGGACGACGATGCCGTCTGCCCCTTGGTTACGGGCTCGGTTTCCACGACTTCGAGCGTCGCACGCTGCGGCATCGTGATCGCGACCGGGTTCATGTCATGCAGCGAGAGCTTGACTGTCATGTTCTCCTGCAGATAGGGCGCGGCGTCGCCGACGATCTCCTTCGACACCTGGACCTGGTCGTAGTTGTCGGTGTTCATGAAGTGGAAGCCGTCAGCGTCCTCATAGAGATAGTTGAAGTTGGTATCCTCGACGGTCGCTTTCTCGACCTGGTCGGTCGTCTTGTAGCGCTCCGATACCTTCACTCCGTCGCCGATGCGGCGCATTTCGATCTGGCTGACCGGGGTGCCTTTGCCGGGGTGAATATTTTCGGCGCTCAGCACGACATAGAGCCTGCCGTCCTGCTCAATGATGTTGCCCTTGCGGATGGAACTGGCGATGACTTTCAAAGCGATTTTCCTGAATTGCTGGCTTCCGGCCGGTGCGGACGGGCGCGTCCATGGCCTTGAGGAGGCGGTTTCGGGCCGCAACATACTGATTTGGCCTCGATAAGCCACCCCTTTCGGAACACTACCCGCGCAAGGTTCAGTTACGAACATGGACAAAGCGCAGGACTTTGGACATGAAGGCCGCAGGGGAGCCCGCCAGCCAGCAGGCGGCGGGATATCGTCCCCAAAAAGCGAAAAGATATCAATGATATCCATCGAATCTTTCATTAAGCGCATGTACGCGACGGGTTTAGCCAGTCAATGACGGCGGGCCAGCCATCGCCTTGGTGGTCGCCGGCGCGGCACGTCGACCGCAAGCCATTTCTGCTCGCGCGCCGTGAGATTACGCGCGCGACCAGGGCGTTTTTCGACGAGCAGGGTTTTTCCGAGGTCGAGACGGGTGTCCTGCAAGTCTCGCCCGGCAACGAGACGCACCTTCATGCACCGCGCACCGAACTCGTCCGCGCCGACGGCAGCCGCGCGAGCCGCTATCTGCGTACGTCACCGGAGTTCGCCTGCAAGAAGCTGCTTGCCGCCGGCGAGCAAAAGATTTTCGAGTTCGCGCGGGTGTTCCGCGACCGCGAGCGCGGCGATCTGCATCTGCCCGAGTTCACGATGCTGGAATGGTACCGCGCCAATGCCGGCTATGATGCCGTCATGGCTGATACGATCGTGGTGATCGCGCACGCTGCGCAAGCGACCGGCATCGGGCAATTCTGCGTTTCGCGGGCGCAGTTGCGATCCCTTTGCCGAGCCGGAGCTTGTGACGGTGGCCTCTGCGTTCGAGCGTTTCGCCGGCATCGATCTGCTGGCAACGATTGCGGACGGCGAGGGCGATCGCGCCGCCTTGGCCGCGGCGGCGAGGGAGTGTGTTCGGGTGGCCGATGACGACACCTGGTCGGACATTTTCAGCAAGGTGCTGGTCGAGCATGTCGAACCGAATTTGGGGCAGGGGCGGCTGACGGTGTTGTTCGAGTACCCGGCGCCGGAGGCGGCACTGGCCCGCACAAAGCCTTCCGATCCGCGCGTTGCCGAGCGTTTCGAGGTCTATGCCTGCGGTGTGGAGCTCGCCAACGGCTTTGGCGAATTGACCGACGCGGCCGAACAGCGGCAACGTTTCACGGCGGCAATGGACGAGAAAGCAGCGCCGCTATGGCGAGCGCTATCCGCTGGATGATGACTTTCTCGCCGCGGTAGCCCATATGCCCGAGGCGAGCGGCGTTGCACTCGGCTTTGACCGGCTGGTGATGCTGGCCAGCGGCGCGCCGCGGATCGACCAGGTGGTGTGGACGCCGCCTGCAGGTGAGACATGAACAGGATCGACCCCAAACTTGCGGCCACCTTGCGCCAGGCCGATGAACTGGTGGCGCGCGGGTTGGCGCCGGCCTCGGCGCTTGCCGATCTGCAACGAGGTCGCCGCGCGCTATGCGATTGCGGTGACACCCGAGATCGCCGCGCTGATCGAGCCTGACGATCCCGCCGATCCCATCGCACGCCAGTTCATTCCAAGCGCGGAAGAGCTCGTGGTGCAAGCGGGCGAAAACCCCGATCCGATCGGCGACGATGCGCATTCGCCGGTCACGGGCATCGTGCACCGCTATCCCGATCGCGTGCTGTTCAAGCTCGTCCATGTCTGCGCGGTCTATTGCCGCTTCTGCTTCCGCCGCGAGATGGTCGGGCCGGGCAAGCCGAACGCGCTGTCCGAGGAGGCCTATCGCACGGCGCTGGAATACATCCGCGGCCACAGCGAAATCTGGGAAGTGATCCTGACCGGCGGCGATCCGTTGATGCTGTCGCCGCGCCGGCTGGCCGAGATCATGGCCGATCTTGCTGCCATCGATCACGTCAGGATCATCCGCATCCACACCCGCGTGCCCGTCGCCGATCCCGAGCGCGTCAGCCCCGAGATGGTCGCCGCCCTGCGGGTTAATGGCGCGACCACCTGGATCGCGGTCCACGCCAACCATCCGCGGGAATTCGCGCCCGCCGCGCGGGCTGCGTGTGCCCGGCTGGCCGATGCGGGCCTTCCGCTGGTCAGCCAGTCGGTGCTGCTGCGCGGCGTCAATGATGACGCGGCGACGCTGGAGGCGCTGATGCGGGCCTTTGTCGAACTGCGGATCAAGCCGTACTACCTGCACCACGGCGATCTCGCGCCCGGCACGGCGCATCTGCGCACCACGCTCGAACAAGGTCAGGCGCTGATGCGTGCGCTGCGCGGCCGCGTCTCCGGCCTGTGCCAGCCGGAATATGTGCTCGATATCCCCGGCGGTCACGGCAAGGCGCCGGTGGGGCCGAACTATTTGTCGCAGGCGGAACTCGCCGCAACATGATAGACTTCCGCAAACGCAATATCGCGTCGTCGATTATTGCGGTGAAGTCCACGTCTATCCGCCACCGTCAGGGTCATGACGGAGGGCGGAAAGGGCGGACCGGAACCGCCGGAGGAAGGCAACCGCACGGCCGAGAATGCCGTGATGCTCGGCTTCTTCGTGGTGCTGGTGGTCGCCGGAATTTGGCTGCTCGGCACCATGGCCGACGTGCGAAAGGCGCAGGATTGTGCTGCCCAGGGGCGGCGGAATTGTGCGACAATCGAGGTTCCCGACAAGGGACGATAAAATTGGGCGATTAAATTGAATTGTCTTGAAGATGATGGAGAGCCGGGATGCGTAAAACTCTTCTGTCGATGGCGCTGGTGGTCGTGGTCGGGGCTCCGACCGCTTTCGCCCAGAGCACCGGTGGTTCCTCTTCCGCCGTGAAGAACACCGGGCCCTTGCCGGCGCCGGTCGGCCACCGCCAGCCGCGCGCCGCCGATGTTCCCAACGAGAAGAACATCGACAATCCGAACGACCTCCTGAGCAAGGAGAATGCGTTGCTCGACAAGAAGCTCAAGAGCATCTGCCGCGGCTGCTGAGAAAGCGGAGCGCCGGACTGGCCGGCGCCTCGCTTGGTTCGTTTGCGCCGCTACGCCGACATTTCGCTCACCCGCCGCCCGTGCGCACCGGACCTTGCCGCCACCGCCTCGGCCAATTGCTCCAGTGACGTCACGGTGGTCTCGAAGTCGATGCAGCCATCCGTGATGCTCTGCCCGTAGGTGAGCTGCGTGCCGGGCTGCACTTCCTGCCGGCCGGCGACGAGGTTGCTTTCGATCATCACGCCCATGATGCGCCGCTCGCCGGCTGAGATCTGCCGTGCGATATCGGCGAGGACCTTGGGCTGGTTCTCCGGTTTCTTGCAGCTGTTGGCGTGACTGGCATCGACCATGATGCGGGGTTTCACGCCTGAGCGGACAAGATCGGCGCTCGCTGCCTCGACGCTTGCGGCGTCGTAGTTCGGCTCACTGCCGCCACGCAGGATGATGTGGCAGTCCTCATTGCCTGATGTGGCCGCGATCGCCGAACGTCCGCCCTTGGTCACCGCCATGAAATGATGGGGGTGGGAGGCCGATTTCACCGCATCCGCCGCGATGCGTACATTGCCGTCGGTGCCGTTCTTGAAGCCGACCGGGCAGGACAGCCCCGAGGCCAGTTCGCGATGGATCTGGCTCTCGGTGGTGCGCGCGCCGATTGCCGCCCACGCCACGAGGTCGGCAATGTATTGCGGCGTCGTCATGTCGAGGAATTCGGTGCCCGCCGGCAGGCCGAGATTGTTGATGGCTGAAAGCACGTTGCGCGCGAGCTGCAGGCCCTTGTTGATATTGAAGCTGCCGTCGAGATCAGGATCGTTGATCAGGCCCTTCCAGCCGACGGTGGTGCGCGGCTTCTCGAAATAGACCCGCATCACGATCTCAAGCCGATCGGCCAACCGCTCGCGCAAGGCAGCGAGCCGTTCGGCGTATTCGACGGCGGCCGTGGGATCATGGATCGAGCAGGGGCCGACGACGACCAAGAGGCGCTCGTCGCTACCATTAAGGATGGCGTGGATCGCATTGCGTGCGGCCAGCACCACCCGTGTTGCGGTCAGCGTACGCGGCACTTCGCGCATCACCTGCTCGGGGGTGCTCAGTTCCTTCAATTCGCGGATGCGAAGATCGTCGGTGGTACTCAACATGGCGGATTCTCCTTGGCGTTTTCGAGAACCTGCCGGCCAATAAAAAAGCCGCCAGGTCTGGCGGCTGTTCGGATGTTTGCTGCAACACTCTTTAGATTGCGCGTGATCCTCCTGCCGCCAGCGAGCTGTCGTAGCTAAAGTACCAAAAGTAGCTGGTGGCGACGGTGATCATGGCAGGCCACATAGCGCGAGATGCGTTGCTTGTCACCCCCCGCTGCGGCGGTTCGCGGCAAACTGTTGCCGATCGGTATCAGGTGTTGCGCGCGGCCAGCGCCATGCCGATCAGGGTGGCCCCGCCAAATAGCAGGTTGAGGCCGGCGAGCAGGCCAATGGCCCACTCGGCCGAGCCGGGCAGCCCGGCAATGATCAGCCCGGCGATGATGATGTCCATGGCGCCGGCGATCACAAGCCACGACCAGCGCTCCGACAGTTCGCGGCGATGCTCCAGCGCGTAGAGGACGGTGGCAACACCTTCGGCCAGAAAATACGCGCCGACCACGATGGTCAGCGTCAGCGCGCCCTGAACGGGTTTGGCGAGCAGCACGATGCCGGCGAGCACGGCGAGTGCAGCTGAAATCAGCGACCACCAGAAGCCCGGCATGTTGCGCGCCCAGAACGTCACGATCAGCCCGCCGATGCCGCTGATCAAGAACATCCAGCCGAGGAAGATGGTGACCGCAAGGCTCGCCATTGGCGGCACGATCATGGCGGCAAGCCCGAGCACGGCGAGCAGGATGCCTTCGAACAGGAAAATCTTCCAATGCGCGCGCATGGCGTCGCGCATCTTGGCTTGCAGTTCGGTGAAGTCATGGGGAAGGGTCATTGCAAGGCTCCGGCTTGCGGGTCGATGCCGTCAAGGATGTCGCACTATAGCGTGCACGGGCTGCGTGGGATCCAGTCTCTTCAGCTGCCACGCTCCGGGATTGACGAAAATCCGTCCGACGACGCGCGCATCCGGTTGCGGCCGAGGAAGTAGACGCCCGTCGTCGCAATCAGCAAGGCGACGCCGATGAGGATGGCGATCAACCCGACCGACCCCACCACCGTCGCCATGTTGCGCTCGGGATTGACCAGCCAGCGATGCGCAGCACCCAGCACGAAGGCAAGTCCGACAAACCCGGCGCCGCCGCCGAACACCAGGAGCGCCCACATCCGCCGCAAGTGGCTGAGCCGCTCGCGCGCCACGTCGGTGCGCGGCGCGTGATGGCGGCCGACCTTGCGCACCAGGCGCACCGCAAAGCCTATCGAGGAGAAGCCGACCACAATGCTGATCGTGCCGAGGATCAGCCGCGTCGACGACGCCAGGTCGGGATTTTGCTGCAGCATCAGCAGCGGATAGTCGAATGCCGCATGCAGTGCGACCGGCCCCGCCAGCACCATCGCCCAGCTCGAGACGCGCGCCCAGTCGCGGTGATGCCGGTTGGCGCCAAGCGCCGTGCCGCCGGAGCGCGCGATCGCAAGGTACGCGCCCGCGATGATGCCGAGCGCGCCGTGGAACGGCACGGTGAGCACGCTGCGCAGTGCGGCTAGCGAACGCCAGATGTCGGAATGCTGCACGAGGTAGGCGAGGTTTTCATAGGCCGCAAAGCCGAGGCCTGCGGCGGCGCCATAGACCACGGTGTCCATCGGATCCGCGCCGGGGCGGCGGGGCAGCGCCACGACGACGATCACCAGCACCTTGACGATCTCCTCGGGGACCGCGACGCCGAGCAGCGAGTGCAGTGCCGGGGCGAGCCAGGGGTGGTCCGGCCCGGCCGCGATTTTGGCGAACGGCGCGCGGACGATGACGAGCAGTGAAATGCTGGCGGCACCGAGGAAAAACGCCGACCACACCCGGATCGGGGGCCCCGGGCGTTCGTCGGTCGCGATCACGAGCCACAGGAATAACAGCGCAGGCGCTACCGCGGCTGTGCCGATCACGGTGGGCAGGGATTCAAGGAGGAGCATCATTTGAGGCAAATAAGCAGATTTTCCGGTCTGTTCCACCGGCTACGGCCCGTCCGGACGTGCGTCCGCACGCCGCGCCCGCTGCTCGTCAGGGCTTCCCGATGCCGCCTTACTTCTTGAGATGAGCGATCATCTCCTCGACCATCATGTAGCCGGTCATGTAGGTGCCAACGCCGAGTGCGATCAGGACAAGCGCCAGCCACACCCATATGGGTGTGGTTTCCCGCGACTGCTGCTGCTTCATGGTTTCTCCCAGCCCGGCAGGAGTATCCAATCCCAGCTGGGGGGCCGGAACAAGGGGACGGGGGGTCGCAGGCCCGATTATGTCGGGGACCGATGCTCTCGACGGGCAAGCGCGGAGCGATTACGCTGTTCCCATGGTAGCTCGCGCAAAACCTTGGAGCTTCACATGAACAGACTTTATTGCATTGCAGCGACCCTAGCGATTGGCATGACGGCGAGCACTGCGTTCGCGCAGGGAACGCCGGCCGGCGCGGCAGCAGCCCCTGCGGCAGGTGCAGCGGCTCCGGCGACGACAACGACAGCCCCTGCAGCCACCACGACGACGGCACCCGCAGCGACAACGACCACCACGACGACTGACGACAAGTCGGCCGACGACAAGGCCAAGAAGAAGTCGGCTTCAACGGGCACGAAGAAGAGCAACAAGAGCGAACTCGACCGCTCGGTCGACAGCAAGACGGTGCCATCACGTTACAAGAGCCAGATACCGCGCGAGTATCACGGCTACATTCCCTGGGGCCGCTGACCAGCAGCAATGCCAGATGAAGCCCCGGCCGCTGCCGGGGCTTTTTCGTGGGCCACCGCATCACAAGGCCGCAAGTTTTCCTGACCTCAGCGCGTGGCCGCCGCCTGCAGCAGCCGGCGGCAGGTTTCGACAAAGACTTCTGCGCCGGTGACGATGTCGGCATCATCAGTGTTCTCGGTCCAGTGATGGCTGACGCCGCCGATCGACGGCACGAACAGCATGCCTGCGGGCATGATGGTAGAGAGAACCTGCGCGTCATGGCCGGCGCCGCTCGGCATGCGCAGCGACTTGCCGCCGGCGACGTCGGCGCTTGCCGCCTCGATCGCATCCTGGAAGGCCGCATTCATCATGGCGGGTGCGCCGGTGCGGATGCGTTCGACCGCAACGCTGCAGGGGCCTTTGGCGGTCGCTTCAGTGGCCATCTCCCGCAGTCGTCGCTTCGAGCCGCGCTATGACAGCCGCTTCGGCATCGCGGATCTGAAACAGCATCTCGGCGCCGCCGGGAATGATGCTGGGTGCGCCGGGATCGAGGGTGATGCGGCCGGTGGTCCACACCGTGCGCGGTCCGCAGATTTTGGGGAAGGTCTCGTCAATCGCGACACAGAAACGGGCCAGTGCAAGGCCGGCGTCCTTGCGGATCGCCATTTTTGTGGTGCCGGCATGGTTCTGCTCGCCGGTGAAAGTGATGCGGTACTGCCAGATGCCGACGATCGAGGTGACGATGCCGATCTTCAGCTTGCCGCTTTCCAGCGTCTCGCCCTGTTCGATATGGGCTTCGAGATAGCCGATGTGGCGGCCGGCCTCGGCAAGCCGGCGAGGGCGGCCGGCGAGGCCTGAGCTTTGCAGGGCTTGCCGCATGCTGCGATCGGCATTGCGGTCGCGGGCGGCATCGATCTCGGCCTCATTGACGGTGCCGACATAGGAGCGGCTGCCGAGGAAACTGCCGAAATGGCCTTCCTCGTCGCACCAGGAGGCGACTTCGACGGCGCCCTTGATGGCGGGATCGGAGTTGAGCACGCGGGCGGCTTCGAGCGCATAGATGACGCCGAGCGGACCATCCAGCCAGCCCGCATAATTCTGGCTCTCCAGATGCGAGCCCGCGAGCAGTTTTGCCCCGGCCTTCGTGCTGGTGCCGAGCACGTTGCCGATGCCGTCGATTTCGGCCGCAAGGCCGGCCTCGGGGAGCTTTTGCGCCAGCCATTGCAGCGAGCGCACATGCGGCTCGGAAAACGTCGGCTTGTGCACGCCGGTCTTGTAGGCGCCGATGGCGCGTAGCGCGTTGAGGTCGGCCAGCACGCGTGTGCCGTCGGCGGAGAGGCGATTGTCGGGCATTCGGGACGGCATCCATGGTGTTGTTTTCGGCACTCTCGCGGAAGAGGCCGGCTGCGCCAAAACTTGCTTGAACAAGACTTGCTTGAACAAGACTTGCTTGAACAAGATTGCTCGAACAAGACTTGCCTGAACATGCGTCACCCGCGGGAATGGCGCAACCAGCACCTCGCATAAGGTTAACTCGTCAACGTACGGTGGGAGATCCGCTATCCAGGACCTTGCCACTAGCGCAGTTGCCCCGCCTTTGCTTTACTAGCGTGCTTTTTGTGTATTGTTTTTTGGGTGGGATTTTTATGAGTAGTGCAATCGAGCTTATCGCCAGCAGCTATGTGCGTCTGAAGGACCGCGTCTCGCTGGAGACTATGCGTGAACACCGCAACAAGCTTTTGCAGGAAAGCCGGCTTCGATCTGCGGGGGGCTTCAGAGTGAAAACTTTGGAAGACGTCCTGCAAGATGAAGTGAACGTCCTGGACCAGGCGCTGTCTCAGCTTTCGGCTCCAAGCCAATAGTTCTTCGTCCGCTGCCAAATCGCTGGCCGGGATAGGAACGTTTCGCATCGCTGCCGATTGGAAGACTGGTGCCGATCAAAACCAGCCCCCCCTGCTTAATCGGCACCGTGTTGCGAGAAGCTCGGCCTCTTAAGGCCGGGCTTTTTGCTGGTCTAACGGAAATACCCAACGAACGGTATCGGAACCCCAAAGGTGACCTTGAGAGCCACCATGACGGCTGCGACGATCACGGCTATTTCCAGGATGGCGAAAAAAGCCACAGCACTCAGGCCAAACAGAGTTCGTTTTGTCATTCGCTTCATCGCCGGTCCCTTGGTGCGTCGAGTCCGGTCGTAAGCCACCTGTGCTGAGCCAAATTTTGCTGGCTGGCCGTTCATCTAGATTAAATGTGGTGTCGCGGTTTCCGCCAAGGTCCCGATCTGAAACCTTTGAAGGACCTGCCGGTTTTTGTTTTGGGCAGAACTGGAGGAGACAAAAATGAGGAAGGCAATAATGGCGATCGCGACAGCCGCCACCGTCGGCTTCGCTACATTGGCGACCCCATCGCCGGCCAAGGCGTGGAGAGGTGGCGGCTGGGGTCCCGGGCTGGCGGCCGGACTAATCGGCGCAGCGGTGATCGGTGGGATCGCCTCCAGCGCATATGCTTACGGCCCGGGCTACGGATACCCCGGCTACGGATACTCTGGCTACCCGGGCTACGGTTACGGTGGCGGTTACTATGGCGGGGGCTACGCGCCAGCCTATTACGGCTACGGGTACGCCCCGGCATATTACGGCGGGTATACGTCGAGCTACTACGCCCCGGCCTACTATCCTCGCTACCGCCGGGTCATTCGTCCCGCCTTCGCTTACTACGGGGGTCCTCGTTACCACCGTTGGCACCATCGCGGGCATCGTTGGTAATTCCCGCTTAGCGTTCGTCTGGGTATTCGGGGGCCGCTTTCGGGCGGCCCCTCTATTTTGATGCGTCTTGTCGATGCTTTACCCGCCGGCGAGCCGGCTAGCATCAATCGATTTCCTGAACCACGGTGCGGTTGCCCGGATCGACGAGCATCACGCGGTCGTTGGAATAGACATAGCGATACCGGGTGAGCGATGGGCCCCAATCGGACGGCACTGCGACGAGTTCGACGTCGTTGGGCACGGTCGCGCCGACGGAAATCCGCTCCTTGACGGTTACAGGCCGCAGCTTGTGCTCGGTGACGTAGCTCTTGATCCTGGTACGTGCCTCCGGCTCGACGACAACGCGCCCGGAGGCTGCGCCGGTGGTCGTCGTTACGGTGGTCTGGGCAAGGGCGCTCGTCGCGATGAGAGCCGCCGCGGCGGTCATCAGTATCAGCTTCTTCATTGGGATTCTCCTCGCCGCTGGATGCGGCGCGAAAAGAACGAGCAGACAAAACAGCCGTTCCATTATTTTTCGGGAACCTGTTGCCACTTTTTCCCGTTGTTGGCACGCGCAGACCCTTGATGGGCTACCAAGCCCCACTTGCCGTCCGTCATCTTCTCTGCGTCTGGTCCCTGTCGGCGAGAACCGACAGGGACTTTCAGATTCAATCAAGCAGGAGAAACGCAGCAGCTCTTTCCCGGTTCGTCTGTGACGAATGAGGGAACATAGTTGTGCTGCCATCATTAGGTTTGGCGATGCGGCAAGGTAAACGTGAGTGGACCGAAGCGGATTCAGAGAAGCTAAAGGCGCTTGTGCGATCAGGCGCTTCTTTTTTCCGCGCGTCGGTTGCCCTCGGCCGGTCGACGATGCAGGTCAGAAAGAGAGCGCGCGAACTCGGCTGTCCATTTCCCGACCTCCGCAGCGTAAAGATCAAGACGCGCGAGATATTGGATAGGTAGCCTTCTATCGCGCAGCGCTCGAAACTGCATCGACGATTGATTTGAGAAACTCATGAACCTCTTGAACCAGCGCATAAAAGTAATTTTCAGTTGCCCACAATGCGGGGCAGTTTATGAAGTCGTTCAAGAACACAATCGGGGAAGCGGCAAGTTCAACTGCGCCAACTGCCAAGCGACCGTTCTCTCATGGAACGGCTATTATCACTTCACAAGCTGGCTGCCGCTCCGCATGGATAGCGGCGAATGACGGATGGGAATCCGCGCAGCCCGCGCCCAGCCGCAGTGACGGCGTTGCCAGGCTGCTTCTCGAACCTGGCAACGCATCATCGCAGGGCGGAGTCACCGGCGATCAAGCCGGGCTCGCCTTTATCGGACGTTTATTGTGCTGGTCGATTTCACCGGCTTTGAGCCGGGTTGGTGCGCCATGGTCCTGGTCGTGGACGACACCTCTTCGCCGGCCTTCACCTTCGTACGGGTTTGTGAGCGACTGAAGGTGCCGCCCTCATGCGCCTGTGCTCGTGCATTGGAATTCAACACTGGCCCGTTGCCTTGATTGGTGTGAGCGCCGACCTGCGCCTTGCCCTGTCCAGAAGCAGCGCTTCCGCCGGTTGCGATCGAAGAGCCGGTACCCGAGGAGCCGGTTGAGGTGCCGCCAGTCCCCACGGTGGAGGCGGTTGTCCCTCCGGATGCGGCAGACCCCGCCGTTCCGCCGGTTATGCTTGATTGCGCGTGAGCCGACAGGCCGGAGGCGAGCAGCACGACGGCCGCGGTTATGCCGAGTGTCTTCTTCATGTCTTCGTTCTCCTTAAGGCGAGCTTGTTGAAATGGTGCAGCCGTTCACAGTGACAGCACTGGCGCTGGTCGTTCCAGGTCCGCCCGAAGTGGACGATGAACTGGATACTTTGCCGCCGCCCGCTTGAACGTGCACGGAAGATCCGCCGGCTGAACTGCTGCTGGCCACCGATCCTGCGGAGCTGCCCGCCGAGCTACCAGTAGTGCTGCCGCTCGACGAACCGAGCGCAGTGATGCTGCCGTCCGGATGCTTTTGAACAGTCACCTTGCAGGTCGTTCCGGACGACGTTTTTCCCGTTTTCTCCATTGTCTCCCCGAATGCGGCGGTGCTCAAAAGGGCGATGAGCGACAGAGCGATGGTAGATCTGGTCATGGGATCGTTCCTCGAAATGGAGCGGGTGCAGCGAAGGCTACACCCGCTCGGGGACATCAATTGCGATCCTTGTTGTGACCTTTGCCCTTCTCCAAACCGCGCTCGCTGGCATGGCTTGCCGATGACCCTGCGGTGCCGACTGTGGAGCCGCTCTTGCCGCTACCCGCGGAGGAGGCGCCGGTTCCGACCGTGGAGGACGAACCGGTCTTGCTGCCTGCAGCCGAACCGCCGGTCCCAACCGTAGAGCTGCTCTTGCCGCCGCCCGCCGACGAACCACCCGTTCCGACCGTCGAGGACGAACCGGTCTTGCTGCCTGCAGCCGAACCGCCCGTACCAACCGTGGAGCTGCTGGTGCCGCCGCCGGCAGAAGAGCCACCGGTGCCGATCGTCGAGGCTGAGCCCGATCCGCTACCCGCGGCCGAGCCGCCGGTACCAACCGTGGAGCTGCTCGTGCCTCCACCAGCAGAGCTGCCGCCCGTGCCAACGGTGGAGCTTGATTGCGCCAAAGCCAACGCAGTACCCGCAAGCAGAGCGGCTGCGGTCGCCGTCATTTTCAGGATCTTCATCTTCGGTCTCCTCCGAGAATAATTCAAAGCTTGCCAATAGGCCGGGGATAAAGTGGCAGGGCGTTGAATGTTCCTTCTCGGCGGCGCGTGAAAAGCTGTCTTCCGGAGTAGTTCCACTGTTCATGGAAAGCGTTGATGCTTGCGCGGCAAGAAGCAAACGGCGCGCGAGTGGGAAGAGAGCGGCGAGTGTACAAAAGTGCTCACATGGCGATCATCGTCGGCGACTCGCGTAGGAACCTTTGCCTTGCGCCCCGGTTCGCGTTGCAGCCGCGTTTATCATGCGCGCGACGGGAGATCGTAATGGCGGTGAACAAACCAGTCGGTGACAACGCCCGCAAGGGCGCGGTGCGGAAACGGTCGCAACGCAAGACCACGCTTGGGGGCGCCAGTGCCTGGACTAAACGCAACAAGACATCCGGCGAGTTCATGGCCGTCAAGAAGCCGACGGCAAGGAAGAAGGCGCGAAGAAGTTCAAGGGCATTCGTCGGGAACGATAATTGAATGGGCCGCTTTTTTCTCGCGATAGTCGTAGTCAGCGTGGCGATCCTGCTGGCGTTGTACCTTCACGTGATAGCGCTTTGACAACCGCCGTTCGTGCGGCCCCGCATTCGCGATCTCCAGCGACAGCGACGGTTGTTGCTGCACCTTCTTCCACGGCGCGGGCATTGAGACGTGCGTCCAGCTTCGAACAGACCAGCCGCTCGATAATTTCTGGAACCTGTTGCCAGCTTTTCCCGTTGTATTTTTCGCGTCCGGTGCGTCGGCACGATGGAGGGTCATCGCAAGGAGAGTGACGATGCGACGACGCAACAGTCACGTGTTCGCGAACATCCTTCATGAAGGGGCCGACAATGATCGAAGTGGCGCTTTGGGCGCTTGCAGGAGTGGTTGCCTTTTTTCTGGCATTCCGCCTGCTGCTGATGTGGTTGTTTCCGAAGAGGCCACCCACATAGCGCCGCTGACGGTGACGCGATCCCGGACTTGTGGTCGACCTCATGCGACGCAGCCCGCAAGACCTCGATTTACTTCGATCGCGCTGAGTTTTGTCGGTGGGCATACAGAAAATAGGCGCGCGCGATATCATCCAGCACCGGGGATACGACGTCGCCAGTCGGCGAGGGCTCGCGATTTTTCGCCTCGCGAACGATGGCGTCCACCTCACCCTGCAACGGGAGCAAACTCTCGTCGTCGGCAACGGGGGTCTCGTGCCGCAGCCTGAGCTGCGCCTTGGCGCGCGTCGTGTCATCTCTTGAGGGCATAGCGACCTCCAACGTCTTCCTTTTGTGATTTGATCTTGAAGGTCGCTGCTGGGCGGCCCGTTTTCCCAAGTCCGACCAATAACGGTCGGTGTTCTCTGGGATGCCGGTTGATGACCGGTTCAGGAGATCGTGGAGACCAACGAAGTCCGTTATGTCCGGTTCCGGACATTATCGGGGTTCCGTTCGACTTGCGCGGCGGCTTGATCGCCGCCTTGCGCGGGATTCAAGCGCATCATCGGGTACGAGCCGCTGTCCCATCTTCCTCTTCCCAGGCCTTCGGCGCAGCTTCACGGGTGCGGCTTCTCCGCCCTGAAGGGTAGAACGTCGGATCGCCCCGGGTAAATCTAGTTCCGCATGTCGCAAGTCGTGTGGCGAAGAGCCACCCCGTTAGCTTCGGGGTGGCTCTTGCCGTTTAAGCTGCTTGCGCGGTCTCAGCGTGCCTGTTGACTTCCGCTTCCGCGAGCTGGCTCAGCGTTGCGTCCGTGGTTTTCTCTTCCTTCAACGTCGCGTCGAGCAACTTCACCGCTTCGCTGTAGCCAAGTTCGGCCGCCCAGGTCTTGAGCGTGCCATAACGGGATATTTCATAGTGCTCGACCGCCTGCGCCGCGGCGAGCAGTCCCGCGTCAAGGGCGGGCATTCCCTTGTACTCGGACATAACCTCCTTGCCTTCGTCGATGATTCCCATGATGGCGTCGCAAGTCTTGCCTTTGGGTGTCTCGTCGATGGAGGCAAATACCTGGTCAAGGCGCTCGACTTGGTTCTCGGTTTCCTCGAGATGCTTTTCGAAGGCGGCCTTCAGCTTTGGCGATTGCGCCGCCTTGGCCATCTTCGGCAGCGCCGAGAGGATTTTCTTTTCAGCAAAGTAGATGTCTTTCAGGGTGTCCAGAAACAAATCCTTGAGTTCTTTTTCTTTAGCCATGTGTAGCCTCCGGTGGTGTGAGCCCAATGGTTCAATTGGGCGCGAGGTGAGGGGAAAAGCGGCTTTACGCCTTCAGCGCAAAAGCAGGATCAGAATGATCAGGGGGATCGGGATTCCGAGTAACCAAAGCAGGATCGGCATAGCTTTTGTCCTTTCCGTTATCGACGAGTTTTCCAGGTGCCATCGCGCAAGCCGCCCCCTTCAGTCGCAGCGAGGCTTGCGCAGAACGCCCCGAGCAGGAGTGAGGCAGTCAACCAGAACGCCACCGCGGCTGTAGCTTTGCGCGCCGCATCCGCGTCTGCCTTCACTTGGGTGACGACGTCATTGACTCGCTTGTCGGCATCAGCCTGGCTCAGCCCGGTCCGGGCAGTCACGACCTTGGCGACGTACTCGCGGTCCGCGGCTTTCAGATCCCCGCCGTTACGGAAGCTCCTTGTAAACAGACGCACGACCTCCCCGCGGGAATCGGTCTGATTGGCCGCAGCGGCCGGCGACGCCAGATCGGCTCGCAGAAGGGTATCGACATAGCCATCCATTGGTCCGCCCGACTGAGCCGCGCTGCTGACCGCGCCTTGCGTCAGGCCCGCAGCGGTGCCGCCGATCAGGCTTGAGGCCGGCGACGCCAGCACCGCCGCGCCGAGCACAGACGCCAGCGCCCACGCCACAAATCCATGGGCCGTGTCCCGAAAATAAACCTCATCGCCGTGCACGCTACGCCAGCCAGAGCGAAGACGGCCCGCGAGGTAGCCGCCGACCGAGGAAGCGATCATGGCTATAACGATCAAATACAGGCCCGTGCCGATCTTGAACGTTGTTGCCGACACGCCGGACCCTGCCCACGGCGAAACGACGGTCAGGCCAAGGCCGGTCCCGAAAGCCAGCAGGACCAGCGTCAACGCACACGCGACCACGGCACCCGCCACGATGGCAGGCCAAGACACACCCGAAAGGGAGGAATCGGATTCCCCGGGGGCAACGACGACAGTGTCAATCATGAAAAATCTCCCAGCCAGGCCCGCGAAGTTGCGCACCTTAGTGCGCGACAATGAGCAACTGTTGGGAAGGTTCCTCCGCCAACGCGAACGTTGGCCAGCAAGAGCGTTGTTTCGCCAATGTCAACGCGGATGGTTTTACGAAGACAATGGCCTGTTTGATTTTTTCAGCGCACAAAGGGGCATGTCAAAGTCTCAACGCCGATCCTGTCGCTGCGGGGCAATCTATAGCCGAACCGAAGCCATGGCCTCGGGTCGCCAGATTGCCAGCTTCGAATGCTCGGTTTGCCGCGCGACGTTGGAGACCTGGAACACGACTTGGGTGCCTACTTATCGGCTGATCGTTGGCTCAGTCAGAAACGCACAGCCTGACGGCAAGTAAAAAAGGGACCTTTGGCCCTTTGCTGTAATTCAGAGGTTTGAGTAACCGGTACATCTCGTCAAAAGTTTCCTCCGCCTGCCGAAAACAAATCCCTCGCATCTGGCTGGTTTGAGGCGCACTCTCACGCCATCACAGCCCGGTACGCGGCTCTTATCTGTGATGAGATCGCCGGTCGCGCTCCCGCCCCACTCGAACAGGGAGCAGCGCCATGCAGCAGCAGCGACTCCGTTTCAAGCAAATTCAATCCCTCGAAGAACGCCTTGCCAATGAAGCGAAACGGTTGCGCGAGGAAGCGAAGCTCCTTCCACCCGGCGCTGTCCGTGAGGAGGTTTTGCGGCAGGTACGGCAGATCGGGGCCGCCTCGCATCACGTAGCTTGATATGACACCGACCAATGGCGCTTTTTTCCTTCGAGTTACGACTGACGACGGCGAGCACAAGTTGTGGGCCGCAGCGATGCCAGGTGAGGAAGCCGTCCAGGCGGTGCTAGATGCAATCCCTGAAGGGTGGACCGTCTTCCTGCTGGCGCCAGCAAAGCCGGGCCAGATAGATGCGCTTGCTCTGAAGCCGGGGGAAGTCAGGGAATTGCCGAACGCGTGATCACTCGAAGGAGCGAGCGACGGCCATTCATGTGAATCGGTCCACATGTGCACACAAGGAAATTTCAAAGTTTCGCCGGATGTAATCAACTCTGGAGGCAACCAATTTAGACCCAGCACATTGGCAATGCATACAGGGAGTTGTCGATGTCCAAATTCATGGCGCTCCTGGTGGAAGATGACCCTCTTCAGCGGGTAGTCCTGGCCGACATTTTGACCGCCGACGGATTTGAAGTTCTGGAATGCGCGACGGCTGAAGCTGCTGAACTGATCATCGCGACATCAGGAGCAGAGTTCCGCGCGGTCGTCACCGATCAGAATCTTGAAGGGCCGATGCTTGGGTCGGAGTTGGCGGCGTTTGCCCGCAAGATGTTTCCGCTTCTGCCTGTGGTTTTGATTTCCGGTAACAACCCGCCCCGCGATCGGGGCAATGCGCGCTTTCTGCGAAAGCCGTTTTCGCCGGAGGAACTGCTGGCAGCGGTACGAGCGGACTGAGAGAACCGTGGTCGGTGCCACCGTTTGAATCGCGAGCCGGATCACGGCGGGACCAGGCTTGTCCGTTCGCTAGTTAGGAACCATCTTCGTCCGTTTGGCTTAGCCGGAGACACCACGAGTTTGCCGGTCACTGCCATGCATCGGGATCTCGACGTGCTCACGGACCCAGTGTTCTGGGTCGCCATGACCATAGGTATCCTCCCGCTCGCGATGGCTGGGACTGCGCTGGTCTGGGTTACTCCCTGATAAAGAAACATCGCGGCGGCGGGCATCATCGCGCCGATTCGCCATGTCGCAGCGGGCGCTCGATCTCGCTGGAGATCATGAATCCGCAGAAGCGGGAATTACTGATCGAGCACGGACGGCCGATCGCTCGGGGTCACGGTTGCGCCGGCCTGGTTGGCGGCGTGCTGGGTGGTGCCGGGCGGCGCGTTCTTTGGGCCCGTCCCGGTGCCGAGCTCGACGATATTCCAGGCCAGCAGAAACACGGCGATCGCAAGGATGCTGGCCGTTCCGAGCTCGAAGGGATTGCGTTTTCGTCGGGTCATGCGTCCGCTCCTTGCGGAGTTAACCCGGACCCATCACTAACGTTCCGCGCTCCGGCAATCGCCGAAGGGACAGGAAGGAAGTCCGACCACCCCGAGTTGTGGCCGTATCGCGTGCTGCCGGCTGGGATGTTATCGGGCCTTGGGGAGGCGAAATCCGCGCTGGACGTCCTGATCAGGTGCCTGACGGGACCCGGTCAAATGCTGCCCGGCGGCCCCGTGTGGATGGCCTGATGGCGCCCGGGGTCGAGGTCGGGCAGGCGATGGTGCGCCTTCGCCCCGGTCAACGAAGTGCAGGAGCAGCCAATTGCCATGGGGGCACAACAATCTCGCCGGCAGCGTCTACTTGAGGCCGGCGGCGTCGAGGTGCCGCGCACGGCGTGCGGGCGATACCCCCCTTAAGGGCTTGCCGTACCCGGCATAACCGACCTAAAGTCATGCGGCAAAACGGGAGAGCTAACGTGGCGACAGGAACTGTGAAGTGGTTCAACCCAACAAAGGGATATGGGTTCATTCAACCGGATAGTGGCGGCAAGGACGTATTCGTGCACATTTCGGCCGTCGAGAAGGCCGGCCTTTCGACGCTCAACGAAGGCGCCAAGGTGAGCTACGAGGAGAAGGAAAACCGCGGAAAGACGTCGGCTGAGAATCTGCGGGTCGGCTAACTGGCGCGGAGCGCGTCCAGAGTATGGGCCGCAAATACGCCAATGCTGACCAGTGCGAGAAACGCGACAACGATATCCATGACGCCACCTTTTTGTTGGCGTCAGTGTAAGCGCCGGATTGTTTCAGGCGCGTTTCGTCGACTCGGGAATATCGTTTCGCGGGAACCGGCCGGCTGGCGTGGCGCTAGCAACCGCGGCAGATGGTCTTGAGTTTGGCGTCCAATTTCGAGTTTTCGGCTGCGAGCAAGTCGACGACCTGGGCCTGGTTGGGCGCAGGTTTCGGCTCGGATTTGCTCGCCCCGGGCTTGCTTGTCGCGGCTTGCGGCTTCGGCGCGGCGACCGGCGGCGTCGCCTGGTCGTAGCAGGCAAGGCGGTCGCTGGCCTTCGGAATGGACTGGCAGCTCGAGGTTTGAGCCGCCGCGCAGGCCGGGATAGCGGCGGCAAGAACCGCGAAGAGCAGGGCGATTTTCATGATGTCTGTGCCCGTTGGTTGGGACAATGTCCGAGGCGGAAAGTGCAGGTCATCGAAAAGTCAGCGAAAAGTCAGCGAAAGCATTGGCGCTCCCTAGCGGAATCGAACCGCTCTCTCCACCGTGAAAGGGTGGCGTCCTAACCGATAGACGAAGGGAGCCAAACTTCAGGTAAATCAAGGCTTTGGGCGCAGGACTTAACCCGGTCTGCCGCCGGCGGCGACGGATCAACCGGCCGATTGCGAGCGAACGTATAGTGGCCTTTGGCGGGGCGGGCAAGTCGCAACCCCAGCCGGTCGGGCGGGTTTCAGATTGCAGAAAACTGCCCTCATTTCGCAACGGAATTTAAAGCCGAATGCCGTAAATCGATTTGAGTTTTACGGAAAGACGTCGATGGCCCTTGGATTGAGCAAGAAGCGCGAGGCGCGCAAGTCGCTGCGCCAACCCGGCTGGATTACGCTCGAGGGCGGCTTTGCCGCGCGCCCCTGCGTTGTCGAGGATCTCTCCGCCTCGGGCGCCAAGATCACCGTCGAGGACAACAACACGCTGCCGGCGAAGCTGAAGCTTTCCTTCTCGCGCGATACGCGCAACGGCCGGCCCTGCGAAGTGGTCTGGCGCCGCGGCAAGACGGTCGGCGTCAAGTTCGTACGCTGACGACGGACGCCGCCGTCAGCTCATCGGCGGCGCAATGAATTTCACAAATCCCGCACGCTGCGAAATCTGCGCGAACCAGCGCTCCATGTTCGGCAGCTTCGCCTTGGTCACGCCCTCGACACCGAACCAGCGCCGCGCAAAGGCGCCAAGCGCGATGTCGGCGATGGTGAACTGATCGCCCTCGATGAAGCGGCGGCTTGCGAGCTGCGCCTCGACGACGCGCCAGACCAGGCTGCCGCATCGGCATCCTTCTGCAAGCTGCACCATGTCGCGCTTTTCCGGCGGCGTGCGCACCAGGCCCCAGAACACCGGGCGATCGACCGGCTGCAAGGTCGACAGCGTCCAGTCGAGCCAGCGGTCGACCGCGGCGCGGCCCTTGGCGTCCTGCGGATAGATGGCCGATCCCTTGCCATAGGCGAGATTGAGATAGCGCATGATGGAATTGGATTCCCACAGCACGTAATCGCCGTCGACCAGCGTCGGCACGCGGCCGTTGGGATTTATCGCGAGATATTCCGCGGTGTCGTTCTGGCCGAACGCCATGCCGGCGTCGATGCGCTGATAGGGCACCTCGAGCTCGGCCAGGCACCACAGCACTTTCTGCACGTTGACCGAATTGGCCCGGCCCCAGATCGTCAATTGTCCCGCCACCGCAAGCGCCTCCCGCCTCATCAGGCTTTCGGCCTCACATAGCGGAAATTTGCCGGGAATGCGCCGGCAAAAAATCGAGCCCCGCCATGCGATGGCGAGGCCCGACAATACCAAGCTTGATCAATTCAAAGGTTGGCCGCCTAGCGGCCGAAGAACAACCACAGCAGAATGATCACCGGGATCGGTACGCCCAGCAGCCACAACAGAATTCCGCGTCCCATCGTTTCCTCCTCGTCTTGCGTTCGCAATGACAACGCAGACGGGGAGGGCTGGTTCCCGCACGCCTTCGGAATCTCCGAGAGGGAGGAGCGGAGGCTGACGACCGTCTCGCTTACCAATGGCCGGTATTCGGCATCGAGCTCCAGGGCTCGGCCGGCGGCTTCGGATCGCCCTTCTGCAACAGCTCGATCGAATGCAGGTCCGGCGAGCGAACAAAAGCCATGTTGCCGTCGCGCGGCGGGCGATTGATGGTGATGCCCATCTTCATCAGCCTGTCGCAGGTGGCGTAGATGTCGTCGACCTCATAGGCGAGATGGCCGAAATGACGGTCCTCGCCGTATTTTTCCTCGTCCCAGTTGTAGGTGAGCTCGACCAGCGGCGCGCCACGCGTCTTCGGCTGTGACTTCAGCAGGTCGAGATCCTCCGCCGCGCAGAGAAACACCAGCGTGAAGCGCGCTTTCTCGTTATCGATACGGCGGACTTCCTTCAGCCCCAGCGCGTCCTGGTAGAACTTCATCGCGACATCGAGATTGCGCACGCGCAGCATGGTGTGGAGAAAACGCATGGGTCTGGCTCCCTGAGGGGTTTTTTGTTGGTGGTTGATAGCAGAAGACGGCGGGCAAGGGCAGGGGAGCGCCTACTGGAAATTTGCGGTTCTGTATCCGGTATGGGCTGAATGGCCGATATTGTTGCCGCCGTCGCCCAGCCCTTCTCGAAGGGTTTTTGACTCATACTGGTCGTTGGTTGCCGTCGCTTGTCGGATTGAAGTCGAACGTGTTCGCCGAGACCTTGCTTGGTCTCCTTGTCTGGATATTGGTGATCTTGCTCGCTCTCGCGCTGTTCGCGTTGCTAGTCTGACGACCGAGCAACCAACGACTACGCGACCAGCGCCTGCAGCGTCACGGCCTGTTCGAGGTTTTGCACGGCAATGGCGGTGTGGGTGTAATCGCCTGTCTCGTTCGAATTGGCGATCTGACGCAGCAGTTCGTTGCCCTTGATGACGTGAAGGCCGACGTCTTGTTCGCTCGAGGGGAAAATGCCGAGCACGACGTCGTGCCCGGCAATCACCGCCCGCAATGCGAGCGCCTTGTCCTCGGACATCTGGATGAAAGTGCGGATCTCGTCTGCGAGCCCGCGCAGTTCGTCAAAATCAATCACACGCATACTCCACGCAACCAACTGACGGATTCTAGCAGGCACATGCTTACCCAAACATGAAGAGCGGCGAATTTGGCGTCGCGACGAAAAAATCGCCGAGCGGCGGGTCGTTCAAAGCAAACGACCGCGCTTTGCCCGGCACCGCTGTGTCGACGCATCAACGCGTCGTCGCGCGGTTCGTCGCCGCAGACCGGCTCTTGGTACCGGATCGCTCCGCGACGGGCGTGCGCGGCAAATCCTTGAATTCGGATGAATTGTAATCGCGTCCTTCGGGCGTGATGATGTGAATGTCGTAGCAACCCGTGCGCGACATCTCGCGGGCCTTCTGCAAGGCGGCCTGCGAGGTCTTCCGGCGGTGGAGGAGTTCGCCGTGCCTGCACATTGCCTTGATCGAGAAGCTCATTTTTTCTTCTTCTTTTTCTTGTTCTTCTTCAGCGTATCGGCCTGGGCGCGGAAGGCCTGCGCCAGATTCCGCATCTGGCGCGCCAGCGCGGCGTCGTTGGTCGTGAACGCCACACGTTCGGCCGTCAAGGCCTGCTGCCGGATTGCCTTGGCCATCTTCATGCGTGTCAATGTCGCCGGGCTGGCGTGGTTCCAGGCAGGGGCGAGTGTTGGCGCGCGAAGGCTGGTTTCGCCCGAGGCTGGTGACTTGTAATTGTTCTATATTTGTTCTACTTTCAGGGTTGCGGGAGTCGCGACCATGAATGCCGAAAAAGAGCGAGAAATCATCAAGCTATGGAACTGCCTTCGCCTCTTGCAACGGGAAGGGCGGCCGACCGCGGCCGTGCGCAAGCAGATCGAGAAAGCCCTTGCAGAGAGGGAGGAAGCCGCGTGACGGGTCGCGGCCACTTGGCTCGGCTGGAAAGCCTCAGCCTTGCAAGAAAGCTTTGGCCAATTGGGTGAACATTCGCCGCCAGCTCGCCTCGACAATCCCGGGATCGACACCGGTTTGCTGGAAGGTCATTTGCGTGCCGACTTCGCTCTCCTTGAATTCAAGCTGGACCTGACTGATGCCGGGGAAGTGCTTTGGCACTTCCAGGCTGAAAGCGAGCAAATGGGGTTTGTCGATCAGCAGGTAATTTCCAAAATGATCGATCGTGCCGTCCCCGGTTTGCTCGACGATCGAAAACCGGCCTCCCACCGTGAGGTCGAGATCGACCCGCACGATCTCGCTGTCGTCGCCCTTGAAGAGCCATTTGCTGATGAGCAACGGATCGGTCCAAGCGCAGAACAGCCTTTCCGCCGGCACCTGGAAGACGGGCGTGATCTGAAGCATGAGAGGTCCTCCAGAGAGCACTAACGACAATCGGGGGACAGGAGTTTCAGGAATTGAAGCTGTGATCTTCGATCAATGCGAAAGGCATCGATTCGGCCCCCGTCAAGATTTGACGGAATTGCTGTGCAATGCATGCTCTCGCCATGCGTCGGTTCAATAACTCGCGGCTCGCGCGGATGAGCAGCGGCCATTACTGCGTGATACGCGACCTCGGTCTGGTGAAGGGCGGTAAGGGGCTGCGCCACCATGAGGTCGTGCTCGACCTCACCTGGCGCGGGCTGGTGCAATTCACGATGTCTGCGCTGCGTGCGCGGGGTGGGTGGCATCAAGGCGAGTGGCGCGGGGCCTCCGGGCAGGAGGACGTCAGCGAGCCGCTGCTCGTGCCCCAGCAAACGCGCCCGTCGCGGCGCTAGTCTCGCACCAACCGCGATCCGGCTTACGCCTTCACGTCGACCTGGGCTTCCTTCAACTCGGCCAGCGCCTGGCGCACGGCCTCGTTCTTGGCGGCGGAGACGTTCAATACATCTTGCCGAATGACGTGCGACGGGGCTCTTTCGGCCTGATCGGCAACGAGCTGGACGCGAGCCTGAGTCACCGCATGGGGTACGGGGTAGACGAGCATGGCGCGACACCTCCTTGTCAGTAGAATTCCCCATAGCGTCTTTACGTTTTGTAAACAGGTTGGGTTAACGCTGAAAATGAAGTGGCGGGGAACCTGTCACCCGCCGCCGCGTTGCCAGTTGTGACGGACGCGAGTGAGGCGACCATGCGGAAGTTGATAGCATGGCTGGACGATGAGCAGCGCGAAGCCCTGCTTGAGCTGGCCGATTTCGGCACTGCCGCATTCTCCGCAGGCCTGGCCACCGCACTGCTCAAGAGGCATGGTCGATTTCGTCGCGCTGTTTGTCTGACTGGCTTGTTCGACTGGCCTTGCGCCCCGCAGGGCTAACGCGTGCTTACCTGGCACGGGATAACCCTATTCAGTTAGGTTAAGGACGGGATTGCGTTGCGCGAGGCGCGCGTTGCTTTACGGGTGGCTGCCGGAGAGCTGCCATGGTCCCTTCGTTTCACAATGCGGACAGACGCACCCATCGCCGGGTGATGGCGATTGGCTTGCTGTTTTGCACTGCTTTCGTGCTGATCAGCTTCTCGCTGCGCGCGCCGCCGGAAAACGACCGCGTGCTGGTCAAGGCCGACAAGATCGTGCGCACCGCGGGCCAGGGGCAGAAGGCTAACTGACGCCAGTTTCGCCGCCCGCTGCCGGCATTTCATCCGATGCCTTGTTAAACGTCGCCACGCCGACAAAGCCGGCGTAGCCGATGACGTTGAGAAGAACTTCCATCCAGACTGGCATGACAAACCTCTTCGGCATCCAAGTCCCGGAAGAGGTGGTTCGTTCCCCGCATAGGTCGGATTCGCGGCGGCGGATCCTAGATGCGCGACGATGGATCGAGGCGGCGGCCGAGCGTGCCGACGGAACTCACCGACGGCGCGTCCTTCAGGAAATCCGCGATGGCCTGCGCCAGTTCGCGATCGCTCATCGGCGTCGGCGGCACGTGCAGGGCGCCATTGCCGAACCCGCGCACGATCTCCTGGTAGTGATCGTCATGTCGTTGCGGCACGAGTTTGCGGATGCGTGCGAGCAGGGCGGAAATCGGCAAGGCGCGCCTCCGTCTCTTTCCTGCCCGTGTTCTTCCTGCACTTGTTCGTTGCTGTCTTGAGCGCTCGCGCGAGACTGCTGCCAGCGCCCCCAGAAACTGAAAAACCCCGCCGGCATCCGAAGATGACGACGGGGTCTTTCATGCTCTCACCTCTCGCTCGAGGTTGCTGCACTTGAATAGACAATCGCGAGGCCGCGGATTTGTTCCGGCTAGATTGCCCATTTTTAATGCGCGGGTTCCGCAAGCCCGCGCAGTTCCGCGGAACCGTAACCTCGGGCTCCACGTTATCCCCGCGAACTAACGTGAGGAGGTTGCGATGAAAAAGACGCTAGCAACTTTGGCGACCGTGGCTGTCGTCGGCGCTGCGGCGATCACTGCGCCGGCGCCGGCTGAGGCGCGCGGTCTTGGACCGGGCTTGGCGTTTGGTCTGGCCGCAGGCGCGCTGGTGGCGGGCGCCGCCGCTGCGAACGCTTATCCCTATTACGGGCCAGGCTACGGTTACTACGGTCCGCGCTACTCTTACGGGCCGGGGCCTTACGCCTATTACGGCGGCCCGGTCTACTATGGCGGCCCACGCTACTACCGGCACCGCCACTACAACTACTGGTAACGACGATGTCTGACTATAAAAAGCCCGGAGCAGTGCTCCGGGCTTTTTTTTTGCGTAGGCTTCCGGAGCGCGGCGGTCAGCTCCAGAATACCGGACGGTTGAAGCCGTCCCAGGCATTCGACAGGGTGGTCTTGTAATAGTCCTCGCGCTCCTGCTCGAACTTCTTTTGCGTGGCGCGGAAGCTCTTCACTCGCTCGGCGATCTCTGCGCGTTCGCGCGCCAGCCGTTCCTGTTGCTCGGTCATGATCCACCCCGTTGTTGCTGTCATTCGCTTTTGAGTTGTCCCGGGGACAATTGATGGCCGCGATTGGGGCACGAATTTGGAAATGCCGTTGCAGGATTGTGATTGCCCACGTGCAAGGCAAAAGTCGGTGGACGGTGCGAGGAGCCGAAAACGGCCGCCATGGTGGAGGTTGCCCAAGGCGTGGGTGCCCACGATCGGAACTGGCAATCGCCGGGGGCGTGCTATAGTCGGCGTACCCTCAAACTTGCGGAATTCCTCGTGATCGCATCGGATCTTCGCAGCGGCGTGGAGCGGCTTGGCGACATGATCGCCGCCGCCTCCGTCATCGTTCCCTTCACCGGCGCCGGCATCTCGACGGAATGCGGCATCCCCGACTTCCGCTCGCCCGGCGGTATCTGGACGCGCAACCGGCCGATCGACTTTGGCGAATTCGTCGCCAGCCAAGAGGCCCGCGACGAGTCATGGCGGCGGCGCTTTGCCATGGAACCAACGTTTGCGGCGGCCAAGCCCGGGCGAGGGCACCGCGCGCTGGCCTCGCTCTACCGCGCCGGCAAGACACCGGCGATCATTACCCAGAACATCGACAATCTGCACCAGGCCTCGGGCTTCAAGGCCAACGACGTCATCGAGCTGCATGGCAACACCACTTATGCCAAATGCATCGGCTGCGGAAAGGCTTACGAGCTTTCATGGGTGAAGGCCCGGTTCGACGAAGGCGGTGCGCCGGACTGCACCGCCTGTGATGAGCCCGTAAAAACCGCAACCATTTCCTTCGGCCAGGCGATGCCGGAAGACGAGATGCGCCGCGCCACGGAACTGGCGCAGGACTGCGACCTGTTCCTGGCGATCGGCTCGTCGCTTGTGGTGTGGCCGGCGGCGGGATTTCCGCTGATGGCCAAACGCTGTGGCGCAAAGCTTGTCATCATCAATCGCGAGCCGACCGAGCAGGACGACATCGCCGATCTCGTGCTTCGCTTCGACATCGGCGAGACGCTGGGCCCCTTTGTGGGAAATTAGTCGCAGCGCAACGACAAAATTGATTCGCGCCTGTGCAAGCTGTTCATAGTTCCCCGCAAATTTGTTTTTTAGCTATGCGCCGCAAGCGGGAGTGTTATCTTTTGATTCGAGAGATTCGCGCGGCGGCGTCATGTGTTGTGATGGATGGGTGCGCGTTCCGGTGTCGCTTCTGAGGGAGGCACCGTCAACGATGTGTGGGGTCCGGGGTCATGGGGTCGGACGGATTTGAGTCCAAGAAGCTCGGCGGGCCGCCAGGCGGGACGGCTCCCAACCGGCTTGGACCGGGAGAATTCGCGGGCAGCGCATCGCGCGATCCTGCGCTCGATGCGCTATCCGGTCTCGGCGATACCGCAGCCAATCTCGTCGAAATCTCCGGCGTCATCAAATGGTTCGACGCATCGAAGGGCTACGGCTTCATCGTGCCCGACAATGGCTGGCCGGATGTCTTGCTGCATGTGACCGTGCTGCGCCGCGACGGATACCAGACGGCCTATGAAGGCGCGCGGCTGGTGGTCGAATGCGTGCAGCGCGCCAAGGGCTACCAGGCCTTCCGCATCCTCTCGATGGACGAATTGACCGCGATCCATCCGGCGCAGATGCTGCCGCCGCGGACCCACGTCACGGTCACCGCGACCTCCGGGCTGGAGCGGGCGCAGGTCAAATGGTTCAACCGCTTGCGCGGCTTCGGCTTCCTGACCTGCGGCGAGGGCACGCCCGATATCTTCGTCCATATGGAGACGCTGCGCCGCTTCGGCATGACGGAGCTGCGCCCCGGCCAGTATGTGCTGGTGCGGTTCGGACCGGGCTCCAAGGGCATGATGGCCGCGGAAATCCACCCCGAGACCGGGCCGTCGGCGCTGTCGTCGCACTAAGGGATTGTTCTCTGACGCATTTGTGAGCCTGACGCCGCTACCGCGGCCTCTGGCGTTTGCCGGGATTGCCGGGTTAGGGTCGCCGGCAGTTGATCCATTTGCGACGGGCTCGAGCGTTTCCCAATGAATTCACTTCGAAATCTTATGCCGCACGGTGCGCGTGCCTGGTTGGCTGTCGCCGCGTTTGCAATTCTCGCCGCGGTTGCCGTGGGCAGCGCGCGGGCGGCGAGCTTCCAGACGCTGGAAATCGCCACCAAGTCGGGGGTGCAGATCTTCACCGTGGAGATGGCCACAACCGCCGAGGAGAAGGAAACCGGGCTGATGTACCGGAAGGAGATGGCCGACGGCAAAGGCATGCTGTTCGACTTTTCGCCGGAGCAGCAGATATCGATGTGGATGAAGAACACCTACATCTCGCTCGACATGATCTTCATCCGCGCCGACGGCCGGATCCTGCGGATCGCGGAAAGTACCGAGCCGCTGTCGACGAAAATCATCTCCTCCGGCGGGCTCGCCCGAGGGGTGCTGGAGGTACCGGCCGGCACCGCCCAGAAATACGGCATCGCACCGGGCGACCGGGTCGCCCATCCCTTGTTCAACCGCCGCTGAAATCGGGCCGCTTATCGCCTTGCTGGCGGCTTTTTAAGCGTGTATCGACGCCTAGTTATTGGAATTGGGCCAATTCATCGGACCAATCGGGGTATAGCGCAGCCTGGTAGCGCGGCAGTTTTGGGTACTGCAGGTCGTTGGTTCGAATCCAGCTGCCCCGACCAACCCGATCACGAGCTTCCGTCAGGTGCGGAAAAAGACGAACCAGACTACGCCACGCAGACCAACCAAGCTGCTGAGCCGATTGGTCCGCGCTTTGAACCGGCGGTCGAGGCATCAACCGGAGGTTCGACCAGTGCGGCGTATTACTCCTCGCTCGGGCCTGGGAATGAGCGGCGAAGGCGCTGGGTTTCGCGCCACACGTCCTTCATGAAGCGAGCGAATTTTGTCGCCTGAATGATGATGAGGATGATCATCGCTCGCGGCCTGTTTTGAAAAGCAGACGCTCGATCTGACGCTCCGCTTCGTCAGTGAATTTGTTGCCGTGGACCGCGAGATACTGCTCGACCAGGCGGTCTGCGTGCCGCTGGCGGGCTTCAATCTGAGCACGCAATAATCGTGCGAAAAACGGGGTCTTTTTGGTCGGGGCAGAAAGCCAGGCCCCAGTGGTTAGAACATTCGCCATGGATAGCGCTCCTTTTTGGAGTGTTGTCCTTGGGTCGAATCTCCTACCTCATCCACAGATAGGTATTGGCTCGCGCCAATGCGAGGTCAAATACCGCGCATCATGCATGAATTTTAAACCGCATCGCGCGTTAGCATTGGGAACCAGATGTTGCGCCGTGCGCTCTGTTGGTTGCGCGCAGTCGCCGTCGTGCCGCGCGTCAGTTCGCACGCATCAGCGCGGGATCAAGCGCCCGCAACCGCGCCGGATCGAACGGCGAAAGATCGGTGCTGCGCGCCTCACCCTCGGCGATCAACTCCGCCAATGCCTCGCCGGTCGCGGGCGCGTTGAGAATTCCCCAGACGCTGTGACCGGTGGCGACATAGGCGCCAGCGGCTCCCGGCACGCGGCCGATCAACGGCAGGCCGTCCTGCGTGACCGGGCGGAAGCAGGATTGCCGCGCCAAAATCCGCTCGGTGCGGAATGCCGGTGAAATCCGCCCGGCGATAGCTTGAAGACGATCGATCGCGCGCGGGTCCGGCGTCACGGCGGCGGGGTCAATCGGCAGCGGGCGCTGATCGGAGAAGGCGGTGATGTGCGTGGTGCCGTCGCCGCGCGGGAACATCTCGACCGACACGGTCTCGCCATCCTCACCATGAGCCTCGAGAAAGAGCGCCTGCGCCGGGATGTCGTTGCCGGTGTCGTAGACGAGGCTCGGACTTTGCAGGCCATAGACGGCGGGCAGGGCCATCCATTGTGCCGCCAACACCGACCACGGTCCCATCGCGATGACGACCGCATCGGACCCGATGATACGGCCGTCGACCTCGACGCCGCGCACAGCCGAACCATCGCCACTGCGGACAAGGCCGTTGATCGTGCCGGCGTGGAGCCGCGCGCCAAGGTCTTGCGCCGATTTCATCATGGCCGAAGTGAAGGTGCGCGGCGGAACGATGGCGGTGGTTTCAGTGGTGCCGAGCTGCGACGAGAGGGTGACGCTATCGGCGAGCCAGGCGAACTCGGCTCGCACGTCGCGGCGCGCGGAATTCTCGCCGGCGACGAACCCGCTATAGGCAGTCATGCGGCGATAATGCCAGTCGGCGCCAACTTCTTTCGGCAGGGCGTCATGCAGCTGGAAACTGCGCCGGGCGAGCGCATCGAGTGGCGAGCCAGCGCACCAGTCGAGCGCCAGAAAGCCGCCGGCCTTGCCGGACGCCGCGGCAGCCACGCCGGTCCGCTCCACCAACGTGACGTCGACGCCGCGGCGGGCGAGGAAGTAGGCTGTGCAGGCGCCGATCACGCCGGCGCCGCAGATCACGACATGCATGGCGTCATACTAACCGCAAAACCCGACGGCGTGCCACACCCCGTGTCGTCAGCTCGTATTCGATTGCGTCGGTGGCGAGACCACCATCTCCTTGCCACATCGCACGCAACGTCCGCTGGTCCCCACGATCTCACATGCGGTGTCACTCGATACAATGTCGCGACCGCATTTGGGACAGGTAAATCCAGCGACTGCCGGAGCGAAGTCATATTGCGGGCCGACATAGGCGCAGATCATGTGATGCAACACTGGAAACAACTCCAGTGCGGCAGAGCGGCAAGCGGGGCAAGCCGAGCGATCTGCTTCAATTTGCATGATGCTACACTCCGCTCAACTCGTGTCAGATCTAGTCGAACCCGAAGAGACGGGTCAGCACAGCGGCGGCACGTGCGGCGAATTCGGTATAGTACATGTGAACGTAAACCGTCGCGTTCAGCGCCGGTGGGCGCCCACTTGGAGAAAACCGAATTCGCGCGATTTGTGTGGCGGTGCGCTCGCGCGCGATAGACTGGGATGTCCCTTGATACACGTCGGACAGTGGCAGGATTTCCGTAATCGTTCCGGAAATGCGCCGGTTGCCGAACAGCACGAAGACCTCGTGTCCGACCTTGGGATCCGCCAGACGCTCGTTGGGAATGTGCCAAGCGATAAAAATATCGGTTGGATCGAGGATTTCGGCAATCGGAGTGCCTGCCACCAGCGATTGGCCGGCTTGCGCGACACTGCTCGAAACTATTCCCGCAATCGGCGCGAAGATTTGGCCGTTGGCGAAATTGCGCTCGACCTCGGCGAGGCGGTTGCCAAGGTGTCGGCTGAGTTCGTCCAGGGAGGTCAGTTGCGTGGCGGCCTCGGCGACTTCCGCCTCCTGCGATACCACCGCCTTATGGGCCAGCGCGCGTTCGCGGGACATGTCGACCCGGTAAGTCAGGCTGGCCGCGGACGAGGCCTCGATGCGGGCCACGGCCTCCTCGGCCAGCTTCAGATATGTGCGCGCGACATCGAGAGATTCCCGCGCTACCCGCGCTTTGATGCGCAGTTCCGCGCTCGCGGCCGGCGACATCAGCGATCGCGCGCATATAGGTCGCGACGATGTCGTCGTGCTGCGGCGCTCGCACCTGTCCAATCACCGCGCCGGCTTCGACCCTGGCGCCGCGCATCACGCTCACCTGGCTGACCTGCACGATATAGGGTAGCGAAACCACGTATCGCGACGAAGAAACAGTGCCGGGTCCGCTGAGAAAGACAAGAGGCCTGCCGAAATAGACAACAAAGAAAGCGAGTACGCCGAACACGATTGCCGCATAGGCAATGCGCACGGCTCGTCCGGCTGCGCGGCGGCGGCTCTCGACGGGATCGGGGATAGTGGGATCAAGGCGTTTGAGGTGGATATTCATCGGGCCGCCTCCTCGATCCGGTCGTCGAACAGCGCACGGCGAACCCGCGGTGGTACGAAGTCATCGTGTTGCGACGAAGCGAATATGATTTCCGAAGAGTAGGAAAAGAACCGGCCGCATTTCAGGTAGACGCCCTGGTAGAAGGGAAAGATCAACGCCGCCCCCAGACCGAAAAGGCCGACCGATCGATTGAACATGACGAAGGCAAGCGCCATGTTGAAAACCGCGATCCCGAGCAGCAGGAGATAGACCGCCGAGAGAAACAGCGCTGCATCGGCGCCGAACAGCAGGACAACGTAGGCGAGGTAGAAGGGAAGGCTGAGCGTTGGAATAAGGTCAAAGATGATGAAGTCCAGTCTTTGAAGGGTGTCCGGAAGACGCTCGAAGGGATGCAAGAAGTTGAGTTCGCCGTACATCATGAAGCGGACGCGCAATGCATCGCGGTCCCAGCGCGCGCGCTGGCGCAGGAGGCTGATGCCGTTTGCCGGGCCGGCGGTTTCCGCCCAGGCGTCCGGCACGAAACGAATGACGTGGCCGAGGCGGCGCAGCCGCAGGCTGTATTCCAGGTCCTCGCCGGGGCCGACGTCGAGCCCGCCCTGCTGCATGAAAATATCCCGCCGATACATCGAACACGCGCCGGACAGGCACGCGATGGCGTCCACGACGTCGAGCATCGCTCGCCCGGCACTGATCGACATCAGGTACTCGACGCTTTGCAGTCCGGTCCAGAGCGATTCACCTTCATTGCTGATCGCAATGTTGCAACTGGCGCCGGCGACGCGTGGATCGCTGAATGCGGCGGCGAGCCGCTCAACGGCGGTCGGCTCGAAAATCGTGTCGGCATCGACGGTCAACAGCAGGTCGCCGCTGGCAAACCGGGCTGCGGCGTTGATTGCTGCGCTTCGGCCGCACCGCGTACCATGGCAGATGACCACGTCCACCAGGCCAAGCGCGCGTGCCCGCTCCGCAACCGCACGTGTCTGGTCGGTGGAGCCGTCATCGACGACAATGATCTCGACCGGCCGCAGGGTTTGTCGGTGCAGCGATGCGATCGACGGGCCGAGCCCCGAGCCGCCGTTGAAAGTCGGTATGATCACGCTGACTTTGGCGTTGCCGGCAGCGCCTCGACCTTTTCGGCTTCTTGCGCCGAACAAGGCCAGAGCAACCAGCGAAAAGGTGTAGCGGGGAAGATCGAAAATCAGGACCGAGAAGGCGAGCAGGAACAGGCTGGTTCCGGCGAGCAAATGCACCATGTCGAGCATGGAAGCTGACCTCCGCAACGGCTGCCCGGGGTCGGACAGGCTGCTGCAAGTCGCAGCCTACCTCATCGGCAGGACACTACGCTCGATCGCGGTGCGGTTTCGCGCGTCGGCCATGCGATATGTTCGCCAGAAGACTCATCGCCGCCTCGCAAATTTCGACAATCTTTCCGATCATCTTCCATATCGAAGAGGATCGTCAGGACATCAGCTCACGATGTTCCGTCAGCGTTTGCGTCAGTCATGCCAGCGTATGCACGATGACCGGTCCCGCAAACGCGGTGGCCGGGCCGGTCAGGAGCGGGGCGAGATCCTTTTCGATCCAGGCAATGGCGCGGCGGTTGGCCTCCTCGGCGCCGGCGAAATTGTTGAACAGGCTGATCGCGGTCACGGTGTCGTCGGGGGCATAGACCACGTAGTAGCCCATGAAACCGTCGACCTCGCTGATGATCGGAATGGCGCCTTCCTTGATCCGGCGCGTCAGCTCTTCGGCCATGCCCGTCTTGGCCTTACCCTGGCGGATGGCGGCGTACATGCGGTCCTCCTTCCGGCTTGCGGCAGCAACTGTAACGCGGATGCTACGCCAAGGTTGGCCGCAGCACCATCGGCGTGACGGCGGCAACGGAATTGATCTCTCCAATTTGATCTCGCGCAAACCGGGCCGACCGCCTGAGGCCCATAGTGCGGCTTTCCTACCCCTAGAGCATGACTTGCCGGCCGCCCAAACGGCCGGCATTTTCCTGGTTCCTTTGCAGAGGGAGCCGGTGCCGGCAACCCTTGCCGCAATTGGGGCGAACCCTTATCAATTGCCCACCTTCCGAACATGGTTTGGGCGGCAACAGCAATGGAGACCGGGCGTTTGACCAAAGGCAAGTCGAGGCGGGAAACGTTCATTTCAATCGCCAGTACATTGACCGTGACGCTGGTGACGTTGGCTTTGCTGGAAGTGCTGCTGCGCACCGCTGACTTCCGCGAACTACGGGAGAACGAAACGTCGCTTGCCTACGACTTTGATGCCGAACTGGGCTGGGCACCGGTGCCGGGTTCGGAAGGCAAGGTCGTTACGTTTCGCACGACCCACTACAAGCACAACAGCCTCGGCTTGCGTGACCAGGAATTCAGCCTCGACGCCAAACCGACCATCATGTTCTTGGGGGATTCGTTCGTGTGGGGCCTCGATTCTGAGGCTGACGAACGGTTCACCGACCTGCTGAAGCCCAGGATTGCGGACCACAAGATTCTGGCCGCCGGGGTTTCCGGTTTCGGCACCGATCAGGAATATCTGCTGCTGCAGCGCATATGGCCGAAGGTGAAACCATCCGTAGTGGTGTTGATCGTTTGCTCGGCGAACGATCGCGACGACAATATGAGGAGCGCTTACTACTTCAACTATCACAAGCCCTATTTCGCTACTCAGCCCGACGGGTCGCTAAAGCTGATGGGGCAACCGGTGCCAAGATCTCATTTGATGTATTTCAGGGATCACTGGCTGGTGCGAAATCTCTGGCTCGCCCGACTTGGCACGAATGTCTATATCCGGTTCATGCATCCAAAGGTGACCGTGCCGGACCCCACCGAAAAACTGGTCGCGAAAATCCGCGAATTCGTCGAAGCCAACGGCGGCAAGTTCATGGTCGGCATCACGCATCGCGATGAAGCGCTGGTCCGCTTTCTGGAGGCAAAACGGATTCCGCTCGTCGAGCTTGAGGGCGCAGACTTCATCAAGCCATCCAGGGAGAATATCTGGGGCGCGCACTGGACGCCGGAGGGGCAGAAGGACGTCGCCGAACGCATCTACGGCATGCTGTCCGCCAATGGGATCGTGCGCGCCAACGCGGCGTTGGCCAAGTAGGGTGCGGTGATCGCTCACAGCCAGAGAATTCTCTTGCGGTAGTCGAGATCCAACAGCAGCGGGCCCGCCGGTCCCGTGTGAAACACCGCGCCGCGTTCGAGCGCGAAGACGCGGTCGGCCAGAGCCAGCACAAGGTCGTGGTTATGCTCGACGATGATGATGGAGATGTGCTGCCGTAGCCGGTCGAATACCCCGAAAAGTTCGTTGATGACCGCCGGGGCCAATCCCTCAAAGGGCTCGTCGAGCAGCAGCAGTTTGACGTTGCCGGACATCGCGCGCGCCACGGCCACCATCTGCTGCTCGCCGCCGGAGAGATAATCGGCCGCGATATCCATGCGCTCACTCAGCCGGGGGAAGTAGCCGAGGATTTGCCCCTCGTCCCACACGGCGCCGTCCTTGCCGTCGGTCTTGCGGGCCAGCCGACCGAGTGCGAGGTTCTCCCGCACCGTCATGCCGGCGAACAGGCCGCGGCCTTGCGGGACATAGCCGATGCCGAGGCGGGCGATATCGGGGGCCGGCAGGCGGGTAATGTCGCGGCCGGCGAATTCGATCGCGCCGGAGGACGGCGGCACCAGGCCTGCCAGCGTCTTCAAGAGGGTCGACTTGCCCGCGCCATTGCGGCCGAGCAGGGCAACGATTTCGCCCGGGCGAACGTCGAGCGTCGCGTCGTGAAGGATGTGGCTCTTGCCGTAGAAGGTGTTGACCGCTTCGAACCGCAAGACAGCGGCGCGTCCGCTTTACCCGCCCGCATCGGACTGTTCGCGACGACAGGCATTCCGGTTCCGGTATAGATTTCCTGGACGCGGCGGTCGGCGCGTACGGCCTCGGGCGAGCCGGTCATCAGCACCTCGCCCTGGTTCATCACGGTGACCTGATGCGAGAAGCCGAGCACGCGATCGATGTCGTGTTCGACGATCAGCACGGGGATGTTTGCCGCGACATTGCGTGATCAACCTGGCCACGCGCTCCCGCTCGGCCGCGGCAAGGCCGGCCAGGGGCTCGTCGAGCAGCAGCAGTTGCGGCTTTGATCCGAGCGCGATGCCGAGATCGACCAGCCGCTGCCCGCCATAGGAGAGATCGCCGCCCTCGATGTCCTCGATCCCCTCGAGGCCGAGGAATCGGATCAATTCGGCGGTCTCGGCATGCACCGCGGTGTAGCTGTCGATATCGCGCCAGACATTGAAGCGTCCGGCCGACTGCGCCTGCAGGGACAGGCGCAGGTTCTCGTAGATCGAAAGCCCCTTGAACAGGTTGGTGATCTGGAACGAACGGGCGAGGCCGTGATGACAGACGAGCTCCGACGGCACGCCCTGGATTTCGCGGCTGTGGAGGCTGATAGTGCCGGCGTCGGGCGCGTAGAGGCCGGAGACGAGGTTGAACAGCGTGGTCTTGCCGGCGCCGTTGGGGCCGATCAGCGCGTGGATTTGTCCGGCGCCGACCGTCAGGCCGGCGTTGCGGACCGCGCGAATGCCACCGAAGGATTTCGAGATGCCGATGACTTCCAGGACGGTGCCTTGCGTAGGCGGTGGACCACAAAAAGTCCGGCAGCGGCAGGCCCTCGTAAATCTTGCGCCGGCTCATGGCGGCGGCTTCTTCCGGCGGCGGCCACCAGCGCTTGCTCAGCGTGGACCAGATGCCGACCAGGCCGCCCGGCGAATAGAGCACGAAGGCGACGAACAGCAGGCCGAACCAGAGCAGCCAGTTCGGCGTCCAGATCGAAAGCAGTTCGCGGAACAGGATGAAGAACAGCGCACCGAGCGCAGGGCCGAGCATGCTGTGCATGCCGCCGATCACGACGACCGCGAGCAGTTCGCCGGAGAAGGGGACCGACACGGCTTCGGCCGAGACAAGGTAGTTCTGGAAGCCGATCAACCCACCGGCAAAGCCGGTGACGACGGCCGAGATCACGAACACGCCGAGCTTGTAGCGTTCGACCGGATAGCCCTGGAAGCGGGCGCGCAGTTCGTTTTCGCGGATGGCCATCAGGACATGGCCGAAGGGCGAGCGCACCAGCCGCAGCAGCACGAAGAGCACGCCAAGGCTCAGCACGGCGACGACGATGTAGTAATTGAGTGCATTGTCGAGATTGAAGCCGGCAATGCTGCCGCGCTTCAGGCCGCCGAGACCATCTTCACCGCCGGTAAGGCTGGTCCAGCGAAAGGCGGTGGTATAGGCGAGCGCGGCCAGCGCCAGTGTCAGCAGCGAAAAGTAGACGCCGCGCCGCCGCAGGATGACCGCGCCAACAAAGGCCGATGCCGCGGCGACCACTACCGCGGCGGATAGCAGCGGCAGCCAGATCTGGCCGGGAAACCAGTTGAGCTGGATGAGCCCGGCGGCATAGGCGCTGATGCCGAACCAGGTGCCGTGGCCGAAGGAGACGAGGCCGGTATAGCCGATGCAGAGATTGAGCCCCATGGCGGCGATGGCAAGCGCCACGATCATGGTGCCGGTGTTGTGGGAAAGACCCATCGCCGACAGCGCAAAGGGCAGCACGATCACGCCGAGAACGGCGATCAGCAGCGGCCGGTATTTTTGTGCGGACGAGGCCATCATTCGAATTTCTCGATCCGCTCGCCCAGGAGCCCGCGCGGGCGCACCAGCAGTACGAGGAACATCAGGACATAGATCGAGGCCTCACCCGCGGCCGGCTCGAAATGGATGGTGATGCCTCTGATCACGCCGACCAGAAGTGCTGCAATCACTACGCCCCAGAAACTGCCGAGGCCGCCGATCACGACCACGACAAAGGCCACCGTGATGATCTCCGAGCCCATTGCCGGATGCACGATGGTGATCGGCGCGAAGAAGGCGCCGGCGAGCGCGGCCATGCCGACGCCGAGCATGACGACGGCGGTCATGTAGGGCTGCAGGCGGATGCCGAGCGCCGCCACCATGTCGGGGCGCTGAATGCCGGCGCGCACGACGCGGCCGAACGAGGTCTTGTGCAGCAGCAGCCAGACGCCGAGCAGGATCGCGGCGACGACGGCGAGGATCAGCAGGCGGTAGCGCGAGAACAGGAAGTCGCCAACAAAGACCGAGCCGCGGAACATTGGCGGGATCGAGGCCGGCAATGGCGGCGATCCCCAGATGATGCGGATCGCCTGCTCCGCCACCATCGCGAGCCCGAACGTCACGAGCAAGCTCAGGATCGGGTCGGCGGCATAGAAGCGCCGCAGGATGAAGCGCTCGAAGAGGATGCCGAGCAGCGCGACGGCGACCGGCGACAGTGCAACCGCCGGGCCGAACCCGAGATATTTCGTGATCTCCACCGACGCATAGGCGCCAAGCGCATAAAACGCGCCATGGGCGAGATTGACGATGCCGCCGACGCTGAAGATCAACGACAACCCGAGCGCGATCAGGAGGTAATAGCCCCCGAGCACGAGGCCGTTGACGACCTGTTCCAGCAAGAAGCCGAACTGCATGAGGCTGCCTTAAACAGATGGCGCCGGTTCGCGCGTTCCGGCGTCGACGGAGCGGGTGCTGGCGTCAAGCCTTCATTTCGCAGGGATTCTGCGTCTTGGTCGGGTAGATCGAGTCCAGCGGCTCGTTTGCGACCGGCACGGCCGCGCCAAGCACCAGCATGTCCCACTTGTCCTTCATCTCGTTCTTCGGCTTCACCGTGAACGGATAGGCCTCCTGCACGAGCTGATGATCCCAGGAACGGAAGTAGGCCTTGCGCGCCTTCATGATGTCGAACTGCGCCTCCTTCTCGAAATACGGGATCAGCGCGTCGGCCTCGGTCGACTTGGTCGCTTCGATCGCCTGCGCCAGCAGCTTCAGCGTGACGTATTCGATCCAGGCGTGGTTCTCCGGCGGCTTGTCGTATTTCTTGGCGAAGGCCGCGACGAAGGCCTTTGAGGCCGGATTGTCGAGCGTGTGATACCAGACCGTCGGCCAGGTGCCGCTCAGATTGCCCTCGCCCATCGCCCAGGCGTCGCCGGTGTTGAGGTTGAAGCCGACCAGCGGGTAGGGGAAGCCAAACTCGGCATATTGCTTGACGAGATTGGTGACCTGGTTGCCTGCGAGATTGCAGCAGACCACGTCGGGCTTGGCCTGGCGGATCTTCAGCAAATAGGGACTGAAGTCGGTGACATCCGTTGCGATCAGTTCGTCACCAATCAGGCTGGCGCCGTTGGCGTCGAAGAAGACCTTTGCGGCTTTCAGCAGATCATGGCCGAAAATGTAGTCGGCGGTGAGCGTGACGAACTTCTTGCCCTTCACCATGCCCTGCTGCCGCAGTGCCGTGCCGACCGCATTGACCATCACGGTGTTGGGAATGTCGCAGTGGAAGGAGTAGCGGTTGCAGTTCTTGCCGCGCAGGGCGTCGGAGCGGGCGCCGGTCGAGAAGAACACTTTCTTGTTGCGCTCGGCGACCTGCATGATGGTCAGCGAGGATGCCGAGGAGATTTCGCCGAGCAGCACCGCGGCGCCGTCCTGCTCGATCATGCGCTGCGCCTTGGTGGCGGCGGTCGCTGGATTGACCGAGTCTTCCGACATCAAGTCGATCTGTTTGCCCATGATGCCGCCCGCCGCGTTGATTTCTTCGGCGGCGAGTTTTACGCCCAATTGTGCATAGCCGCCGATCGCGCCGAGGAAACCTGTCAGCGGCGTCAGGTGCCCGATCTTGATTCTTGCGGCCTGGGCGCGAACGATCGCCGGAAAACCCAGGGCAGATGCGCCGGCCAAGACGGCGCTTGCCTTCAACAACGTACGTCGGCTGTAGCGGACCATAACGGTTTCCTCCCTCCCGGTGACGTCGTGACGCCCGACCCCAAAATCGCGTATGCGACAATGTGAGAGACGTTCTTTTATTAGCAGAGAGTATTTCCGGACGTGGTCGTGGCTGTCAACGCCAAATGCGTCGCAGGTCAAATCCGCAATGTGGGAGGAGAGTAATCAGCCCTTGGCGCCGAATTCCGCGGAGAGACGATTCGCTGCCGTCTGCACCTGTTTGGCGCGGGCCTTCAACACCTCGTCGGTCATCCGCCAGATCGGGCCGGAAATGCCGAGCGCTCCGATCACGTCACCCGTAAAATTGAATACGGGGACCGCGACGCACCGCACTTCCGCGTTGTATTCGCCATCGTCGATCGCAACCGCAGTGCGCCTGATCTCGGCGATCTCGCGCAGGAGGGCCGCGGGATCGGTGATCGATTTCTTGGTCGAGGGTTTGAGTTCGACGCGCTCCAGGAAGCGCTTGAGCTGGTCGGGCCGCAGCGAGGCCAGCACGATCTTGCCAAGCGCGGTGCAATGGGCGGGGCGGACCACACCGACGCGGTCGGTCAACTGGAAGGCGCCCGTGCCGCTGGTGCGGGCAATGACGATCACCGCATCGCCCATTCGCACGGCAAAATGGCCGCTTTCGCCGCTTTCCCGCGACAAATCTTCGAGGATCGGGGTGGCGAGATTGACCATCTCGATCTCGTCGAGTGCGCTTGCTGCGAGGGCAAACAACGGGCGGCCGACGCGGTAGCGTTTTGAATCGCGCTCCTGCCTGATGTAGCCCAGCGTGACCATCGTCTTGGCGAGATGGAAGGCGGTGGAATTGTGCAGGCCTACGCGTTTGCTGAGGTCCGCAAGGCCGATACCCTCACGATGCCGCGCGACTTCTTCCAGAATGGCAAATGCGCGCCCCAGCGATTGCACGCCGCCCCGCGCACGATCCTCGGCCTCGTCGTCGATGGTGGGCTCGCTGGACTGCACCAGCCGCGCGATCGCCGCTCGCCGGGGAGCGGCCGGCTTCTCGCTGGTCTTCTCGCTCGATTTGGCCTTGGTGCGCGCCTTCACTCTGTTCGTCTCCGCCTTCAACTGCGCCCGATGTTATCAGGCCGCGCCGCTTCCCGCGAATAGCAACCGCTCGCGCTCGAGGGCAGTCCCGGAGCATACCACAATAGCAATTGACGTACAGTATTATGAGAAATAGGGTCACAGGCCTTGCTTAACGCCGCGCGGAGAACGCGGCGCCGGGATAGACGAGCCGCTGGGAGAGAGTGATCCGATGTCGCGCAATTCGCTCAACGGGGCCCAGGTCATTGTCGACTACCTGATCCAGGAGAAAGTGCCGCAGGTCTTTGGGCTCTGCGGCCACGGCAACATCCAGTTCATCGACGCGCTCTACGAACGATCGAGCGACATCAAGACGATCTCCGTGCATCACGAGAGCGTCGCGGGCTTCATGGCCGACGTCTACTACCGCGTCTCGGGCCGGCCGACCGCGACCTTCACTTCCTGCGGCCCCGGTTCGGCCAATCTGCCGATCTCGCTTGGCAACGCGTTTCTGGACTCCGTGCCTTTCATGGCCGTGACCGGCAACGTGCCGACCAGTCAGTTCAATCGCGGCGCGTTCCAGGAACTGTACCGGCACTATCAGGCCGATTTTCCCTCCACCGTTCGCTCCTATTGCAAGAAGGTGTTCCAGCCGACGCGTGGCGAGATGGTGCCGCTCGCGGTACGGCAGGCCTGGAAGACCATGGTGACGGGACGGCCGGGGCCGGTTGTGCTTGACGTCCCCTTCGACGTGTTCATGGAAGCCGCGGCCGAGGAGGCGCCGAACGCGATCGCCTGGAACGCCAACATCTCCAGCCGCTGCGGCGCCGATCCCGATGGCGTGGTCAAGGCGGTCGACATGCTGTTGGCAGCCGAACGGCCGGTGATCATCGTCGGCCAGGGCGTGCGCTATGGCGGCGCGGCGGAGGAATTGAAGCGGCTTGCCGAGCGGCTGCAGATACCGGTCGCGGCATCAGCCTCCGGGCTCGGCGCGCTCGAATTGCCATCATCCGCTCGCGCTCGGTCTCGTCGCACGCGCCGGGCACTATCAGGCCAACCATGCGACGCGGCAGGCCGACGTGCTGCTGGCGCTCGGCATGCGCTTCGACGACCGCACGTCGAGCTCATGGATTCCCGGCTACTCCTTCACGATACCGCCGACGAAACTCATCCACGTCGATATCGATCCCGAGGAGATCGGCCGCAACTATCCGGTCGCGCTTGGGCTGATGGCCGATGTCCGCACCTTCCTGCGCCAGATCCACGCCGAACTCGACCGGCGGCCCGATCTCAACGCGAAAGGTGATGCGCGGCAAAAGTGGCTTGCGCAGATCGACGTGTATCGCAGGGAGTGGGACCGCTTCGTCGCGCCGGGCTTCTCCGACGATTCCTCGCCAGTCAATCCGCAGCGCGCCGCGATCGAGATCGACAAGGCGCTGCCGGAGGACGCCATCCTCGTCAGCGACATCGGCGTGCACCACAACTGGCTGCTCGGCTTCACCAAGCCGCGGCGGCCGGATTCGCTGATCGGCTCGATGGGGTTCGGACCGATGGGCTTTGGCGTAGCCGGCGTGATGGGCGCGAAATTTGCAGCCCCCGACCGTCCGTGCGTCTCGGTGTGCGGCGACGGCGCCTTCTTCATGCATGCCAACGTGCTGGGCACGGCGGTTGAATACAACCTTCCCGTGGTCTGGGTGGTCTGGAACAATTACGCCTATGCGTCGATCCGCGGTCTGCAGCGCGGCTATCTCGGCGGCCGCGAACTTGCGACCGATTTCCACGACCCAGAGACAGGCCAACGCTACAATCCGGATTTCGCGGCTATGGCGCGCTCCTGCGGCGTCGAGGGCGTGCGGGTCGATCGCGCCGGGGATATCGGCGAGGCCATTCGCAAGGGGATTGCTGCCAACAAGCCGTATCTGATCGACGTCGACATCGCCGCCGACATCAATCCGGTCGGTGCCGGCGTGTGGGAATTGCCGGGGCTCGGCCAGAGCAAGGCCGGAATCGGCAGCCGCTACCAGCCGGCCTGATTGGGCGAAGGGGACAGCATGCTGTTGAAGGGCAAGAAGGTCGTGGTGGTCGGCGGCTCGTCCGGCATCGGGCTTGCGACGGCCGAAATGGCGCAGCGCGAAGGCGCTGACGTCATCGTCGCATCGCGCAACGTGACGCGGCTCGACGCTGCTGCCGAAAGGCTGAACGCGGTTGCCATTCCGGCTGATGTCACCAGCGATGACAGCGTGATCGACCTGTTCCGCCGCTGCGGACCCGTGGACCACGTGGTGGTGACGGCTGCGCAACTGCGCACCGGGCCGTTCAAGACGGTCGCCATGGAGGACGTCCGCGCCACCATGGAAAGCAAGTTCTGGGGCGCCTGGCGAGTGGCGCGCGCAGCCGATATTCGGCCCGGCGGATCGTTGACGCTGGTCTCGGGATTCCTGAGCGTGCGTCCGCGACCGAATTCGGCCATCGTCGGTTCGGCCAATGGCGCACTGGAATCGCTGGCGCGCGCGCTGGCGCTCGAGCTTGCGCCGGTGCGCGTCAACGCCGTGTCGCCCGGCGTCATCGATACGCCGATCCGCGCGGCCATGCCGGAGGAGGCGCGGCGCGAGATGCTGGCGAAAGCTGCCGCAAGTCTGCCGGTGAAGCGGGTCGGGCAGGGTGAGGATATCGCGCGTCAGATCATGGCCTTCATGGCCAACGGATTTGCTACGGGATCGATTGTCTACATCGATGGCGGTGCGCTGGTCAGTTGAACCGCGCAGCTGGGAGCAGGAAGATGGCTTCTGAATTGGGTGGCGCCTTCATTCGCAACATCGCCGAAGTGCCGTGGCGCGAATTTCCGAATCACTTCGGCGGCGCGCTATCCAAGCCGCTGGTGATGCCGGAGACTGCGGGCTCCCGGCACATCGACTACCGCATCTCGATGTACCAGCCGATGGCGCATGTGGCGCGTCACAAGCATCAGGTGCAGGAGCAGGTCTATCACGTGCTCGAAGGCGAGGGGCTGATGGAGATCGCGGGCAAGAATCACGTCGTCCGCAAGCACGACTTCATCTATTTGCCGCCCGGCGTCGAGCACGCGATCTCGAATTCAGGGCTGGTCGACCTCGTCTTCCTCGTGATTACCTCGCCGGTGACCGACGAGAAGCCGGTCTGACAGCGTTATTCTAAACGGTCCAAAACAAATCAGGCGCGCCGGATGTCCGACGCGCCTGACGCGCAATTCAAACCTGTTGGCTGCTGATCAGTAGCGGCAGACCGTGCGGCCCCAGCGATAGCTCCAGTAGCAACGCGGGCCATAGTAGGCGCGCGGAGCATAGTAGGCGCGGGGCGCGTAATAGCCGCGATAACCGAAGCCGCCTCCGCGATAGAGGCCGCCGCCGCGATAGAAGCCGCCGCGCCCACGCCAGGCTTGCGCCTGCGTTGTGGTTGCGCCGACCAGGATCGCTCCAGAACTGACGACGTAGACGAACAGCAGGGCGACCGCCGCCAGGCAGCGCGTCAGGAAATTATAGCGTTTAGCCATCGAGATCTCCGGTCACTTCCAACGCACCGAACGTTTGGGTGCCATCTCCTAATACGCGCGAGAGGCGGCTTCGGTTCACGTGCGCTAAAACAATATTTTCACTAAGGTTCTTGCGCTCGATCGGGACTTTATTAAGGCTGCGGAGTAAGGTCAAGTTTGCTGTCCGTTCATCTACGTTCATCTACATTGCAAAAGCGGTGACGGACGAACGGCTTGTGCGATGCGGCACATGTCCGAACAAGAAAATACATCTGAGACCTTGAACTCGACACGATCGTAAGCTTGACGCGCAAAATCCCTCCCAGAAAGTGCCATGCCTAAGCAACACACCTACGTGCTCGGTCTGAACGTCTATGACCACGACGTCAGCGCGTGCCTGCTGCGCGACGGCGTCATCGCCTACGCGATCGCCAAGGAACGCATCACGCGCGAGAAACACGCCACCGGTTTCTACAAGGAGGTGATTGACTATTGCCTCGAAGCGGAAGGCATCGTCTTCGACGATGTCGATCTCGTCGTGCGCAATTGCTACATCATGCCGGTCCAGGAGATGGAGGAGCGGCTGACCTATCAGGACATGCCGGGCTTTCTGCCGCCGCCCGAGCGGCAGGCGGCGGAGCAGCATCCGATCTTCCGCACCTCCTCCGACAAGGTGGTCACGATCTCGCACCATCTGGCGCATGCCTACAGCGCCTTTGCGGCCTCGCCGTTCGAAGAAGGGGCGGTGATGATCGTCGATGGCGTCGGCAGTTATCGCACCGATGCCATGGAGGCGCTTCCGCAAACCGATTCCGCGAGCCCGCTGGCGCGCGAGTCCGAGAGTTACTACCGCTTTTCCGGCGCAAATCTCGAATGCCTGAAAAAGGTCTGGATGGAACCGGATCGCGGCGTGCTCAACGAGGAATTCTACAACATGCCGGGTCTCGGTGCGCTGTACAGCCGCGCCTCGACCTACGTGTTCGGCGACTGGAACAAGTGCGGCGAATTGATGGGGCTTGCGCCCTATGGCCGCCGCGAGCAGTTCAAGCACCTGCTCGATCTCGAAGGCGGCCAGTTGAAGGTGCCGCGCTGGAACGCGGACTTCAAGCAACCCTTTCTGCTCGATGGCCGCGACTGGGAAAACCACACCTCGATGCGCCATTGGGAAGATCTCGCCTGGCGCGTGCAGGACGACACGGAAAACGTGCTGCTCGCCCGCACGCGCTGGCTGCGCGAGACGACGGGGACGAAAAATCTCTGCCTTGCCGGCGGCGTGGCGCTGAACTGCGTTGCCAACGGCCGCATCGCCCGCGAGGGCGGTTTCGAAAACGTCTGGATCCAGCCCGCAGCCGGCGATGACGGCATTGCGATCGGCTGCGCCTTCTATGGCTGGCTGGAAATCTTGAAGCGGCAGCGCAGCTTCGTGATGGAGCATGCTTTTGTCGGCCGCCACTATGGCGACCACGAGGTGGTCAGCGCGCTGCAGAAGCCGCTGGTGCGTATCCAGGTCAATGCTGTCAACAGCGACGACATCTGCCGCGACACCGCAAAACTGCTCGCCGACCAGAAGGTGGTCGGCTGGTTTCAGGGGCCGTCCGAGTTCGGCCCGCGCGCGCTCGGCAACCGCAGCCTGCTCGCCGATCCCCGCCGCGCCGAGATGAAGGACATCCTCAACAGCCGCGTCAAGCACCGCCAGGCGTTCCGGCCGTTCGCGCCGATCGTGCTGGCGGAGCGGATGACGGACATTTTCGAGGGTGAGGAAGATTCGCCCTTCATGCTGATCGCAAAGGCGGTTCGCGCCGAGTGGCGCGATCGCATTCCCGGCATCGTCCATGTCGACGGCACCGCGCGGGTGCAGACCGTGCGCGAGGCGACCAATCCGAAGCTTTATCGCCTGCTGAAGGAATTCGAGGCGCTGACCGGCGTGCCGGTGCTGATCAACACGTCCTTCAACGTCAAGGGCGAGCCGATCGTGGAGACGCCGCAGGATGCGGTGATCTGCTTCCTCACCACAGGCATCGACATCCTGGTGCTGCACGACACGCTGGTATCGAAGAACGCGATGCACCGCGTGGTCGCGCCGCTGGTGAAGATCTACAGCGACGTCGGATCGCTGGTCGCGCAGAGCACGCAGCAGGCGTGAGCGGCGGCAGAGTTCGCGCTGCTCAAGCCGCGGCTGCCGCCTTCGGCGCAGGCGCCTTGGGCTGCGGCTTGTCCTGTTTCTTCGACCAGGAGATGTAATAGGCGACGAGCGTCATGATCGCGATGCCGGCGACGCTGACGAGCACCTGAACCATCAACGAGCCTGAACTCAGCGAGAGCAGGAAGTGCGCCACGAACGACAGGAACACGCCGACGCAGAACACGGCGAGCGACTGCTGGCCGCAGACGATCACCGGATCCCACACCTTCCACTCCAGCCCCGGCCAGGTCTTCGGCACGAAGCGCGTCACCAGGATCACGATCACCACGAAATGGATGAAGCGGTAGGGCGCAAGGAAGGTCTTGTCGTTCGGGTTGAAGGTTGAATACAGCCAGCGCGGGAACAGCGCGCCGAAATCCGGGAATTTGCCGGCCATGGTCATGACGAGGCCGAGGATCATGTAGGCGATGCAGAACCACAGCGTGTACTTCGAATTGACGATCGCCATCGACTTGCGGGCGCCGCCCAGCGCGCACCAGGCGCCGAATACGAACAGTACTTGCCAGGTGAGCGGGTTGAAATACCAGGTGCCGGCGGGATAGGCGGCGAAGTTCCAGCCCATCTGGCGCGTGACCAGCCACAGCACGATCGAGATCACCATGGTGAGGTCGGGCTGGCGCAGCATGAACCACAGCACCGGCGGGAACAGACCCATCAGCACGATATAGAGCGGCAGCACGTCGAGATTGACCGGCTTGAACTTGAGCAACAGTCCCTGCCGCAGCGTTTCGGTGGCCTGGTCGACGAGGCCCGCCACGTTGAACTCGTTGATCATCTCGGAATCGCCGAAGCGCAGCGCGAGATAGGTGATGGCGGCGATGTAGATCACGAACAGGATGATGTGGGCGACATAGAGCTGCCAGACCCGCTTGGTCAGGCGCGTGGCGCCGACGATGAAGCCGCGGTCGAGCATCATCCGCGCATAGACGAAGGAGGCGGTGTATCCGGAGATGAACACGAACAGGTCGGCGGCATCCGAAAACCCGTAGTTGCGGGTGGTGACCCAGTTCACGACGTTATCGGGAATGTGGTCGAGATAGATCGCCCAGTTGGCGACGCCGCGGAACAGGTCGAGCCGGAGGTCACGTCCCTTGTCGGGCAGGATGGCGTTGATTTTCATGGGTGCCGCTTCGAGGTGATGCCTTCCGGAACGTAGCACGGGCGCCGCCGGTCCGGGTAACCGGGAGGCAGATTGTCACAGCGCAGCATAATGACTATACCGGTCCGGAAAAGCGATAGTCGGGGTGGAATCACCGATCAAATCCCTGAAAGGTGTCTCTATACTATCCCGGTCGCTTCCGCCAAACGCTGTTCCCAACGCACCCACGAGGCCCGACCGTCCATGACCGCGCGCATCTCAAAGCAGCCCAAGAACGCGATGCAATCGGGCAGGGCCATGACCCGGGACTGGCAGCTCGACTACGAGCCGGAGCAGCCGCAATCGGTCGAGCCGCTGATGGGCTGGACCTCGTCCGGCGACATGAAGCAGCAGCTCAGCCTGCGCTTCGAGAGCAAGGAAGACGCGGTCGCCTATTGCGAGCGCAAGGGCATCGCCTACCAGGTGATCGAGCCGAAGGAATCGAAGGGCCGGCAGATCGCCTATGCCGACAATTTTGCGTTCCGGCGCGGCGAACCCTGGACGCATTAGCCGGACCCAACAGCCGGTCTCCGCTAATCTGCCGGGCGAGGGTGGGGCGCTTGCGGCAAGGGCACCGGCGCGTCCTTGGACAGACCAAGCACCGGCAGGCTCCTGATGGTGTTGACCTCCGGCATCGCCGCAAACTGCAGCAGGTGCCGGTGCATCGCCTCGACGTCAGCGCGCCAGGCATTTCAGCAGGAAGTCGGCATCCCCCGAGAGCTGCCAGCACTGCTGGACATGCGGCATCGCCATGATCGCCGCCTCGAACGCCAGCACGGCTGGATCGCGCCTGGCTCTTGAGCTGGATGGTCACGAACGACGTCACCTCGAGCCCGAGCAGCTTTTCGTCCAGCGTGGCGCGGATCGCCCGCACATAACCGCGGCGGCGCAGCGAACGGAGCCGGCGCAGGCAGGGCGGCGGCGAGATGCCGACGCGCTCGGCAAGCTCGTTGTTGCGGATGCGGCCGTCGCGCTGAAGCTCGGTCAGGATCTTCAGGTCGATGGCGTCGAGCGGCTCGTCGTCGGTCATCGCTGTCCATGACCGTCAGGCGCTGACCGTTGCCGGTCGTGCCGCGCCGCGCTTGCCGCGTGTCGCAGCCGAGGAGGGCATCACGCCCGACAGCACCAGCTTTTCGTGGGCGGCCACGATCGCCTCCTTGGTCAGCCGGCCGCCGGGCCGGTACCAGGAGCAGAGGCCGGTCAGCAGCGCAATGATCGCATAGGTCGCGACCTGGATGTCGGCGACCTCGAAGGCGCCTTCCTCGACGCCTTCGGCCAGAATGTCGGCCAGCCGCTGCTCATAGGCGCCGCGCAGCGCCACGATCGCCTCGTAGTTCTTCGGCTCCAGGCTGCGCAGCTCGGAATTGGCGATGAAGACCTCGCGCTTCCGGTTCATGTGATAGGTGACGTGGAAGACGACGAAGGCGCGCAGCCGTTCCGTCGCGCCGGTCTTGCCCTGCAGCGCACGATCGAGCTGGCGCAAGAGCTCGTTGATGTGGTCCTGGACGAGGTCGAACAGCAGTTCCTGCTTGGTCGAATGTGGTTGTAGAGCGATCCCGCCTGGATGCCGACCTCGGCGGCGAGCTGGCGCAGGCTCATCGCCTCATAGCCGTGCTCGAAGATCAGCCGCAGCCCGGCCTTGCGGATCGCCTCCATCGTCTTGGGGCCGTGTGAACCGACCGTGCGCGCCATCTGGTCCTCCAGGTGGAGGATATCGCCCGCATGGAAACAAGCGAACGTCCGTATATTTATTGCATGAAATGGTTGATATTTCAATGCGATGCGGCAGATATTGGAAATTTTACCAAGCTACTTGAGATTACAATTAAAAAACGTATGATCGTTTAATTACGCCAAGTGAAAACTGGCCTCAAGGGACGCGGCGCGGCAAAGATGGTACAGCCAGTCGCGGCAGCCTAGCGGGCCGTTTTCGCCCCTGATATCCTGCAACCAGACCGACGCCTCCGTCGCATCGAAAAGAAAAGCGCCAACCATGCCGCTTCATTCCACCATCGACCCCTCATCCGCCGAATTTGCCCGCAACGCCGACGTCATGCGCGCCCTGGTCGGCCGAACTGCGCGACAAGCTGAAGCAAGTCGCCGGCGGCGGCGGCGAGACCTCGCGCAAGCGGCACACCTCGCGCGGCAAGATGCTGGCGCGCGACCGCGTCGACCTGCTGGTCGATCCCGGAACCGCGTTCCTCGAACTGTCGCCGCTGGCCGCCCATGGCCTGTATGGCGGCGACGTGCATTCGGCGAGCGTCATCACCGGCGTCGGGCGCATTTCGGGGCGGGAATGCGTCATCGTCGCCAATGACGCCACCATCAAGGGCGGCACCTACTACCCGATGACGGTGAAAAAGCATCTGCGCGCGCAGGACATCGCGCGGCAGAACAATCTGCCTTGCGTCTACATGGTGGATTCCGGCGGCGCCTTCCTGCCGATGCAGGACGAGATTTTTCCGGACGAGCGGCATTTTGGCCGCATCTTCTACAACCAGGCGCAGATGTCGTCGGCGGGCATTCCGCAGGTCGCCATCGTGATGGGCTCCTGCACCGCCGGCGGCGCCTATGTACCGGCGATGTCGGACGAGAGCATCATCGTGCGCAATCAGGGCACCATCTTCCTCGGCGGCCCGCCGCTGGTGAAGGCTGCGACCGGCGAGGTGGTCACGGCCGAGGAACTCGGCGGCGCCGACGTGCATTCGCGCCAGTCGGGGGTCACCGACCATTACGCCCAGAACGACGCGCACGCGATCGGCATTGCCCGGCGCATTGTCGCCACCCTGAAGAAGCCGGCGCCCGCCGTGCTCAACATGCGCGAGGCGCGTGAGCCGCGTTTGCCGCCGAAGAAATCTATGGTGTCGTCTCCGCCGACGGCCGCAAGCCGTTCGACGTGCACGATATCATCGCGCGCATCGTCGACGGCTCCGAGTTCGACGAGTTCAAGAAACTCTACGGCCCGACGCTGATTTGCGGCTTTGCCCATATCTGGGGCTATCCGGTCGGCATCATCGCCAACAACGGCATCCTGTTCAGCGAGAGCTCGCTGAAGGGCGCGCATTTCATCGAGCTGTGCTGCCAGCGCGGCATTCCGCTGGTGTTCCTGCAGAACATCACCGGCTTCATGGTCGGCAAGAAATACGAGGCCGGCGGCATCGCGCGCGACGGCGCCAAGCTGGTGACGGCGGTGGCGACCGCCGGCGTGCCGAAATTCACCGTCGTGATCGGCGGCTCCTATGGCGCCGGCAATTACGGCATGTGCGGCCGCGCCTACAGCCCGCGTTTCCTCTGGCTGTGGCCGAATGCGCGCATCTCCGTGATGGGCGGCGAGCAGGCCTCGATGGTGCTGAGCCAGGTGCGGCGCGACGGCATCGAAGCCAAGGGCGAGACCTGGTCGGCGGAGGAAGAGGACAAATTCCGCGAGCCGATCCGCGCCCAATATGAAAAGCAGGGCAACCCGTATTACGCCACCGCGCGGCTGTGGGACGACGGCGTGATCGATCCCGCCGACACGCGGCTCGTGCTCGGTCTCGGTCTGTCGGCGGCGGCCAATGCGCCGATCGAACCGACGAAATTCGGCCTGTTCAGGATGTGATCGATGAAGAGCTCACCCATGTACCGGCGCTTCCGCACGCTCCTGATCGCCAACCGCGGCGAGATCGCCTGCCGCGTCATTCGCACCGCGCGCGCCATGGGCCTGCGCACGGTCGCCGTCTATTCCGAGGCCGACGCCGGCGCGATGCATGTCGCGATGGCCGACAGCGCCGTCCTGCTTGGACCGGCGCGGGCGCGCGACAGCTATCTCAACATCGAGGCCGTCATTGCCGCCGCGAAAAAGACCGGCGCCGAGGCGATCCATCCCGGCTACGGTTTTCTGTCCGAGAATGCCGAGTTCGCGGAGGCCTGCGCCAAGGCCGGCATCGTCTTCGTCGGCCCGACCGCCGCGATGATGACGGCGATGGGCTCGAAATCCGGCTCCAAGAGCGTTGATGGAGAAGGCCGGCGTGCCGCTGGTGCCCGGCTATCACGGCGACGACCAGGACGAGGCGACGCTTGCCAAGGCAGCCGAGAAGGCCGGCTTCCCCGTGCTGGTCAAGGCATCGGCCGGCGGCGGCGGCCGCGGCATGCGCGTGGTGCGCTCGGCGGCCGAACTCGGGCCTGCGGTCGTCAGCGCCAAGCGCGAGGCCAAGGCTGCGTTCGGCGACGACAAGATGCTGATCGAGAAATATGTCGATAATCCCCGCCATATCGAGGTGCAGATCATCGGCGACAGCCACGGCAATCTGCTGTCGCTGTTCGAGCGCGAATGCACCCTGCAGCGCCGGCACCAGAAGGTGATCGAGGAGGCGCCGTCGCCGACGCTCAAAGCCCAGCAGCGTGAGGCCGTATGCGCGGCGGCGCGCAAGGCGGCCGGCGCGGTGAATTATGTCGGCGCCGGCACCATCGAATTCGTCTCCGACGGCAAGGACGTGTTCTTCATCGAGATGAACACCCGCCTGCAGGTCGAGCATCCCGTGACCGAATTGATCACCGGCATCGACCTCGTCGAGTGGCAGCTCCTGGTCGCTTTCGGCGAAAAACTGCCGCTGACGCAGGACCAGATCAAACTGAACGGCCACGCCATCGAGGCGCGCGTCTACGCAGAGAACCCGCAGAAGAATTTCATGCCCTCGGTCGGCCGCATCAAGACCTGGCGCACGCCTCCTGAAGGGGATGGCTTGCGCATCGATGCCGGTTATCGCAGTGGCGACGCGGTCTCGCCCTATTACGATGCGATGCTCGCGAAAGTGATCGCCTGGGCGCCGACGCGCGATGTCGCCATCGACAAGCTCAACCGCGGGCTGGAAGAGACTGATGTCCGCGGTATCGTCACCAACATTCCGTTCCTCTCGGCGCTGGTGACGCATGCAAAAGTGCGCGCCAACGCCATCGACACCGGCTTCATCGAACGCGAGCTGAAGGCGCTGACCGAGACGGCGACCGAGGCCAGCGACCTCGAATTCGGCGCGGCTGTTGCGGCCATCGTCCTCGACGAACGGAAGTCGGCGCAGTCGGGCGCGCCATCGCCGTGGCAGGCCTTTGGCTGGATGCCGGTCGGCCTGCGACAGCGCGCGTTCTCGTTCCGGCAGGGTGCCGGTGCCGAGCAGAAGGTGACGCTGCACTATGGCAACGGGCCGCTCGACACTGTCGATCGGCAACCGGGACATCTCCATCGCCTTCGAGGCGGCCGGGGATGGCGGCATTCGATCTCACGCTCGATGGCGTGAGGTCGCGCGTGGCTTCGGTCGTCGAGGGCCATGAAGTCTATTTGCGCACCGGCAACGGCCGCTTCGACCTGCACTGGGTGGATCCGTTCGGCGGCGAGACCGAGGAAGCGGTCGGCGAGGACAAGATCGTGGCGCCGTTGCCCGGCACGGTGGTGGCGCTGCTCGCCGAGGAGGGCGCAACACTCGAGAAGGGCGCGGCGATTCTCACCCTCGAAGTCATGAAGATGGAGCAGACCTTGCGCGCGCCGTTTGCCGGCGTGCTGAAGAAACTCAAATGCAAGGTCGGCGACATCGTCGGCGAGGGCGTCGAACTTGCCGAAATCGAGCCGGCAGCCTGACCATGAGCGAGGCCGTTCGCATCGTCGAGGTCGGGCCGCGCGATGGCTTGCAGAACGAGAAGACGCCCGTCAGCGTCGCCGACCGCATCGCCTTCATCGAAGCGCTGGTCGCTGCGGGGCTTCCTACCGTGGAGGTCGGCGCCTTCGTCTCGCCGAAAGCGATCCCGCAGATGGTCGGCTCCGATCAGGTGCTGCGCGGTGTCGGCCACCTCGGCGATGCCGAATTCCACGTGCTGGTGCCGAACGAGAAGGGTTATGAGGCCTCGCGCGCCTGCGGCGCCAAAGTGATCGCGGTGTTCGCCGCGGCCTCCGAAGGGTTTTCGCGTGCCAATATCAATTGCACGGTGGCGGAATCGATCGCGCGTTTCAAGCCGGTGGTGGCGCGCGCCAAGGCCGACGGCATCAAGGTGCGCGGCTATATCTCCTGCGTGCTCGGCTGCCCCTATGAGGGCGAGATCGCCCCGAAGGCGGTGGTGGATGTCGCAAAAACGCTTTGGGATCTCGGTTGCTATGAAATCTCGCTCGGCGACACCATCGGTGTCGGCACGCCTGTGAAGGCGCGCGGGCTCCTGCGCGCGGTGTCAGGCGTTGTGCCGATGCAAAGCCTCGCGATGCACTTTCACGATACCTATGGCCAGGCGCTCGCCAATCTCTATGCAGGGATGGAAGAGGGCTGCCGCGTGATCGATTCCGCTGCCGGGGGGCTCGGCGGTTGTCCCTATGCGCCAGGCGCTACCGGCAACGTCGCAACGGAAGACGTGGTCTACATGCTCGAGGGTATGGGGATAGCAACCGGCGTCGACATGGCCAAGCTGGTGGCGGCGACCAATACTGTCAGCACGCTGATCGGCCGGCCGCCCGTGAGCAGGGTTGCGGCTGCACTCAACGCGAAGCGGACGCGGTGAAGGCATGGTCGGCACCGCATCATTGATGGATTTGATGCGGGCGATTGTCGCCAACGACGCGGATACCGTGTCGCGACTGCTTCTTGCCTCGCCGGATCTGGTGACTGGCTCTCTGGTGGATGGCGCCACGCGCCAGAGCCCGAAACCGTACTGGTTGAGGGCGATCGGGCACTACGTTTACAAGGGCGACACGGCGTTACATGTTGCCGCGGCGGCTTACCGGCACGGCATGATCCCAAAGCTGCTCGAAGCAGGCGCCGATGTCCGCGCAAGGAACCGGCGTGGCGCCGAGCCGCTGCACTATGCTGCCGATGGCGGACCCGGTTCACCTTCATGGAATCCGCAGGCGCAGGCGGCAACGGTCGCTGCGCTGATTGCCGCGGGCGCCGATCCCGATGCGATCAACAACAGCGGCGTGGCGCCGCTGCACCGCGCCGTTCGCACCCGCTGCACCGGCGCCGTACGGGCGCTGCTTGAAGGCGGCGCCGATGCACGCCGCGAGAACAAGAATGGCTCGACCCCGATGAAGCTTGCGACCTCAACGACCGGCCGCGGCGGCAGCGGCTCAGCCGAGGCCAAAGCGCAGCAGGCCGAGATCGTGCGGCTGCTCAGGCAGTTCGGCGCCCGATAGCGCCTATCTCCCCCCGTCCGGTCCCATCACGAGATCGGGCAGCGCGGTCGAAATCTGCGGGACGAAGCACAGCAAGAGCACGGCAATCATCATCAGGATCACGAAGGGCAGTGTGCCCCAGATCACCTCGCTCAAGGGAATATCGGGCGCGACGTTGCGGATGACGAAGATGTTGAGCCCCACAGGGGGATGGATCAGCCCCATTTCCATGACGATGGTCATGACGACGCCGAACCAGATGATGTCGAAATTGGCATCGCGCAGCGGCGGCAGGATGATGGGCGCGGTCATCAGGATGATCGACACCGGCGGCAGGAAGAAGCCGAGCACGACCACCATCAAGAGGATGGCCGCCAGCAACTCCCAGCGCGGCAGGTGCATGGCGATGATCGCCTGCGCCGCCGACTGCGAGATGTGCAGGTAGCTCATCACATAGGAGTAGAGCAGCGACATGCCGATGATCATCATCAGCATGGTAGAATCCCGGATCGTCGCCTTGATGATCGGTGCAAGGTCGCTCGGCGACCACACGCTGTAGATCGCGGCGATCAGGAAAAGCGCCAGAAGCCCGCCGAGGCCCGCGGTCTCCGACGGCGTGGCATAGCCGCCATAGAGCGCGATCATCACGCCGGTCAGCAGCAGCACGAACGGGAGCACCCGCGGCAGCATGGTGAAGCGCTCGGCCATGGTGAAATCGTCGCGATGCAGGATCGCCGCTTCCGTGCCGGTCTTTTCGTAGAGCGCCTGCGCCGCCGCGAATTCCTTGCGGAAGCGGAACACGGCGTAGATGCCGAACAAGGTGACGAGCAAAAGGCCCGGACCGATGCCGGCGAGAAACAACCGGCCAAGCGATTTTTCCGCGGCGACCGCGAACAGGATCATGGTGATGGATGGTGGCAGCAGGATGCCGAGCGTGCCGCCGGCGGCGATGATCCCGGCCGCAAAGCCACCGGAGTAACCCCGCTTGCGCATTTCCGGGATGCCGGCCGAGCCAATCGCGGCACAGGTCGCGGGCGAGGAGCCGGCCATGGCGGCGAACAGCGCGCAGGCGAATACGTTGGCTACTCCCAGCCCGCCGGGAATGCGGTGCAGCCAGGCATGTAGCGCCGAATAGAGATCCTGGCCGGCGCGGGACTGGCCGATCGCCGCGCCCTTGAGGATGAACAGCGGGATCGACAGCAGCGTGATCGATGCCATCTCCTCGTAGACGTTTTGCGTCACCGTATCGAGCGAGGCTGCCGGCATGTAGATCGCCATGAACAGGACGGCGACGGCGCCCAGCGCGAACGCGATGGGCATGCCCGAGAACATCGCAAACAGGGTCGCCACCCCGTACGAGATGCCGATGCCAAGAACCGTCATCGGCGGGTGGCTCCGGTCAAGGGAAGGATGATCTGCAGCAGGAGCTGGACGCAGAGTAGCGACATGCCGAGCGCCATCAGAGTGTAAGGGATCGCCAGCGGTGGCGACCACATGGAATTGGAGACCTGGCCGTCGACGTAAGCCTCGTGGGCCAGCGTCCACGATTTCCAGGCGAAGAATGCGCAGAAAGCGAGACTTGCTACGTCGACCAGCCAGAGCCGGATTTTGTTGGCAAACGGCGACATCAGGGCGACAAATGCCTCGATGCTGACATGGCCCCGCTGGCTCTGCACGTAGGCCGCGGTCATGAAGGTGGCGCCGACCAGAAGGAAAACGGCCGCCTCGTCCTGCCAGTAGTTCGGGCTCTTGAACAGCGCGCGGCCGAGTACGCTGTAGCTCAGGATCACGCAGGCCGCGACCAGCGCGATCCCGGCCAGGATGACGATAGTACGGTTGCAGAGATCGAGCGCGCGCCCCAGCGCCGCCACGAACGCGTTGCTCGTGGCGGGCGCCTTGACTTCATCTTGATCCGTAATCGGACCATGCATCATGCGGAGACGTCGCTCGCGAGCTTCAGCAGATTCGCTGACGTAGCCGTCTTAGCACTATAGTCCTTCCACGCGGTATCGCGCGCAATGTCGCGCCACTTGCCGACGGTGGCGGCATCGAGTGCACTGACCTTGGCGCCTGCCTTCTCGTAGACCTTGGCCACCTCGATATCGTCGTCCTGAGCGCCCTTTTTGCCGAACGCTTCAAGTTCGGTACCAACGGCGAGAAGGGTGTCCTGATGGTTCTTGGGCAGCTTGTCGAAGATGGCCTTCGACATCAAAAGCGGCTCGAACATGAACCAGTAGGAGGCGCCGGCGCCCGAGGTAAGGCACTTTGCGACTTCTTCCAGGCGGAAAGAGATCAAGCTGGTCGATGACGTGATGCCGGCGTCGCATGCGCCGGTTTGCATCGCGGCATAGAGTTCGTTTGATGGCACCGACAGCACGGCGGCGCCGGCGGTTTGCAGCACCATGTCCATTTCGCGCGACCCGCCACGTACCTTGAGCCCCTTGGCGTCTTCCGGAGACACGATCGGCTTGTTGCGGCTGGCAACGCCGCCGGCCTGCCAGACCCAGGTCAGGATGACGATGCCCTTGTCGGCAAGGAAATCGGTCAACGCCTTGCCGACCGGCTGGTTCTTCCAGCGCAGGCCCTGGTCATAGGTCGAGACAAGGCCCGGCATCAGGCCAATATTGGTTTCCGGCAATTCGCCCCCGGCATAGGGCAGGGGGTAGAGGCTGATATCCAACGCGCCCTTGCGCATCGCCGAAAACTGGGCGTTGGTCTTGATCAGCGATGAGTTCGGATAGATTTCGGTGGTGATGTCGCCGCCGCTCCGTTTGGATACTTCCGCGGCGAACACGCGGCACAGGCGGTCCCGGAAGTCGCCCTTGTCGATGGTGCCGCCGGGGAACTGGTGCGAGATCTTCAGCGCGGTGGCAGCGTGCGCGGTGCCGGTCCCGAGGCGCAGGATGGCTGGTGCAGCAAGCGCGGATGCGAGGACGTGACGGCGTGTGAACATGTTCTCTCCCCTTAAGGTCGTTCTTGATTGAAATTCGGCATGCGGCTTCGAGCCCATGTTAGCCGCTCTTGGTCCGAATGTTCTCTCATCTGATAGTTCGAGCTGTCGTTGGGTGGAAGCCTCGGTAGGGTCGCAGGCAACGAATATGCTGCGCCGCACACCCGAAGGCGGGGTGATGATTTCAGCGGAATCGGGTGACCCAATTGCATCAAACCCCGGCCACGCCGAAATCGACCTGAGCCCGCAAAAACGCCCTTCAAGAGTTCGTTACAAGGCGGAAATTGGGCCGATCGCGGGTAACAAACAGCCGTGCGGTTGCGTCGGGAGGGAAGCGGCAAACGTCGCTTCACAAATACCTCTGAAAAGGACGATCAACCGATGACTACCCGTTCCCGTTTCGCGCTCGGCGTTTCCGCCGCCATGGTTTCGCTCAGCCTCGCGCTCGCGCCCGCCGCCTTCGCTCAAGACAAAATGGGCAAGGACGACGCCATGAAGAAGGACTCGATGTCCAAGGATTCCATGTCCAAGGATGCCATGAAGAAGGACGATGGCATGAAAAAGGACGGCATGATGAAGAACGACGCGATGAAGAAAGACGACGCAATGAAGAAGAACTGAGCTCGTCTTCCGATACGATGAGGCCCGCCTTCGCGGCGGGCCTTGTCGTCGCCGGGGACAGCAGGTTACTTCTTCTTGCCGCCGCGGCCCTTGCGCGCGGCGTAACGCGCGTCGCGCTTGGCCTTCTGTTCGACTTCGGCCGCCGCCAGCCTGACGGCTTCTTCTTCCTTCTCGCGTGCGATCCTGACCGCTTCAGCCGCAGCTGCCTCCGCCTCGCGCTGTTTGCGTTCGGCCTTTTCGGCTTCCCGCGCCTCCTTGGCCTTGGCCCGGCTGGCAGCTGCGGCTGTCCGCTCGGCTTCGCGCTGCTTTACGGCCGGATCGTCCAGGCTGGGGCGGGAGCGAAATTTGTTGAGGATGTCCTGCTTGGCCTGCGCCGCCGCCTTCTGGCGGTCCGCGAAGCTTGGTTCCTTGAAACCACTCATGGAAATGACCTTGTCGCTGTCGGTGTCACGGGGCGGGATCGGCATCCGCGGGCTTTCGCCGCTTCACTAGGTGAACCGGCGGCAAAATGCCAGCGTCCAAAGCGAAGTCAGGGCAGAGAAGACTTCCGTGACTGGCAAATGGGCAAAGATCATCCTGGTGAGCACCTTAACGGCGGTGTTCCCGGTCTATGACTTCGCGACCGCCACCGTGCTGGCGCGGCGTGCCTAGAGCAGCCGGTCCCGCCGGCCCAACGGGCCAAGGATGTTGGAAACCGTCGCCTGCGTCATCGCCACGCGGTCGGACATCCGCTGCGCCTCCAGCCGGTCGCGGGCCTTTTCCCTGATCATCAGGTCGATCAGTTCGAGCCGCTTCCTCTCGTCGACCGCTTCCGACAGCAATTGCCGGTAACGCGTATAGTCGTAACCCGCGTCCTTACTCATCGTACGCCCCGCACGCCTGCCCGAATTCAGTGTTTCCGAACGCGCAGCACATCGCAACGGGAATGCACGCTTTGTCCCCGGTTCCCGTCAGATCGGCCGAGGAGTGTTGCAGCGGCGCTTCGCCGCGCGTGTTCAAATGCGCGTGGGTTGTGATGTCGATCACAGGGAGACAGGTGAGGTGACCCTATCTTGCGTGCGGATGAACAGGAGCTGATCGCAATGACCCATTTTCGATGGACCCTGAGGGGCCTTGTGGTGCTGCTCGCCGTCGTGACGCTGGTCAGTGCCGCTGCGGCCGTTTCGATCGGGCTTGCCTATCCCGAACCGGTGTCGAGCGGCGCATTGGGGCCGGACTGGCAGTGCACCCGACTTGCCCTGGTGTTCACGTCCTGCAGCCGCGTCGTTCCTACCGAACCATCCGTTGGCGCTCCGGTGGCCGCCGCAAGAGATTTGTTGTGCCGGCGCTGGGTAGCCGTCAGGCCGGCCGCGCAACTGGCAAGCTGACAATTTCCGCAATCGAAGATTGTATTGGCGAGGCATGCCGCGCCAAAGTGTCACAGATGCCCGTGCTGATCCGGCGCGCGGAATTAACGAAACGGAAAGCGGCCGACCATAGCGTTTGGCTGCGAAGTATTGTGTCTGAGTGCATAGTTTAGGTTTTGTTAGTTTCTTGCCCGTATTTTGCACGGACGAGAGCACTATGTCCGCTTTTCGCACGAAGACTCCGAGCGACCGCCACTAAGCCGGTCGCCGAAGGCAAAGAAGTTGCGATCCTCGAAAGTCGCAAACAGCCTGAACAAACTCCCGGCCATTGTTGGCTTTTCATCTGGCGCAACTTGTTGCGGGGATTTGTCGTGTCCGTCGAAAGGTTTCTCAGGCAGCGCGCGGTCAACGTCATCGTTGATGGATCCTATACGCTGCCGAACTGGTACGATTGCGAAGGGCGCTTGCGCACCTTCGCCTGTCGCACCACGCGGGTTTCGCCGTTCCGCATGATCGTGGACGTGCCCGTCGTCGGCAAGGTCGGCGACCGCCTGACCTCGTATTTCCGCGAGTTCGGCAGATTCCAGGGCAGCATCAGCGACATCATGGACGGCAGTTTCCTGCTGGAGCTGGAAATGACGCGTGAGATGCGCGAGCGCATGGCCGACAAGCTGACATGGCTGGAGAAGAAACAGGGCGATCCCGCGCTCATCGAGAGCCGCCAGCATGTCCGCTTCATCCCGCCGAGCACCCGTTCCACGCTGACGTTGGCAGATGGCGCGATCCACCGCTGCATCATCATCGATTTGTCCCAATCCGGGGTCGCGGTATCCGCAGAGATCCAGCCGCCGGTCGGCACGCCGCTGGCGGTCGGGGGCTGCATCGGCCGGGTGGTGCGTATCTTCCATAGCGGCTTTGCCGTGAAATTCGTGGAGGTGCAGCGGGTCGGCGACCTGACCCGCCTGATCGCGCGCGACGTCTCCATGCTCGAGCGGGCTGCGCAACATGACGTACCCGAGGAGACGCTTGCGTGACGGTGGCGGAACGGCGTGACGGCAAGCGCGTGACATTCGAGCATCCGGTGCAGGCGCAGTTGATGGCGATCGACGGCACCTGGCGGCGCGAATGCAGCATCGAGGACGTGTCGGACGAGGGCGCCAAGCTCTCCGTCGGATCGTCGATCGAGGGACTGCAGCTCAGCGAATTCTTCCTGGTTCTGTCCTCCACCGGACTTGCATACCGGCGCTGCAGGCTTGCCTGGGTGAACGGTGACCAGATCGGCGTCACCTTCCTGAGGCATCGCGGCAAAAAGAGCGGTGGCCGCCGCGACGCGCGCGACCATTATGTGAGCTAAGCCCGCGCCGCCTCGACAGCGCCGGTCCGGCCACGCTACGACTAGGCGATGCGCCGATACCGGTTTCCATTCGTTTCCACCCTGGTCTGCCTGGTCGTTTCTGCCTTTGCCGGTCCGGTTCAGGCCGGCCCGGCCCCGCCGCGCGTTTCCGCGCTCGACATGGCTGAGCCGGGGACCCTCGTTCGCGTTGCCGCCGCCGACGATAATTTCGACATCGACATGATCGTCACCTTTTCGGGCAAGTGCGCGACGTTCCGTGCCGCCGGCCAAAGCCTGCCATGCCGTGCGATGAAATATTTCCACGGCCAGGGTGGCCGCGCCTATTTCACCATTGCCATCGACGATCCCACGGACAAGGGTCACATCCTGTCGTTTTCGGGCGAAAAGGCGCGGCGCGAGAAGAACGATCTCTACGAACTCACCATCGACCAGATGCTGCTCAACTCCAAGGACCGGCCGCGGGTCAATGCGGTGCGCGTGCCGCTGGTCAAACCGGCCAACGGAATCTGCAGGCAGTCCGGCGATATCGAGAAGAAACTGATTACCGCGGTCTCCTGCACAGCCACCGACAAGGACGGGCTGAAATACGAACTCGAATTCGAGGCCGACGGCCAGCCCGCCCTGGTGCAGACGATCGTTCGCGAGTCCGCTGATCTCGCCAAGCGCAGGAAGCGGCTGCGGGCACTGACGATCTGCCGCCGCAAGGCGGTCGAGGCCGAGATCATGCCGCGCGATTCCACGTCCTACATCATCCAGTGCCTGGAAGATGGCGGGGTGGCGGTGGACGAGTAGCCGGTGCGTCATTGAGCGCAAGGCGACAATAGCTGCGAGCAACGGTATAATCCGATCCATCAGCGTGACGATTTGATCGGCCATTTGGCCTGTTCGGAGGCGTCGATGCCGTGGAAATGGGTGCTGACTGCCTGCGTTCTCCTCGCCGCAGGAGTGGCTGCGGCGATGATGGTGTTCGGTCCGCCGCCGGCATGGCTGACACTCTTGCTCGGCACGATTGCGTTGGCATCGCTCTACATCGTGGCGCGACTGAATTCGCGCTACGACCCCCTCGAATTCCAGGTTCGGCAGTTGCATTCCGCCGCCTCCGGGCTGGAATAAGCCGCGCGGCGACGCCTAAAAACGGCCTTCGGGCCGGCCATGTTTTGCTGTGTACTCCTTGATCCAGATCAAGCATTATTTCGGCAAGGTCCGCACCGTCAGCGATGAGAAGACGACGCTTGCTGGCTCTCGCAGGGAGAAGATACTTGAGCGATCCGGTTCAACATCCAATGGCGCCTCATCATCTGCCGTTCTTCGTACCGGGCACCGATGGCTCCGATGGCCTGATGGTGGGAACAGGCATTTTTCTGATCGTAACCATTTTTTGGGTCGGCACCCTGTACTGGAAACTGCACAGCATGCCGGAGCGCATGGCGCACAAGTCGCAGAAACTGCAATTCGAGATTGTCGCCGTGCTCGGCCTGATCTCGCTCTTTACCCATCTCCATATCTTCTGGGTCGCGGGGCTGTTGCTTGCCATGATCGACTTGCCTGACTTCGGCACGCCGATGCGCAGCATGGCCGATTCTGTCGAGCGTATCGCCGACGCCACGCCGGGCACTCGCCCTGCTGCTGAACCGGAAGATGAATCCGCACCTGCCGGCCATTCAGGCGCCAAGGCCCCCGCAAAGACGGAGGTCCACGGCCATGCTTGAGCTCATGATTTGTTCGCTCGTGACGATCCTCCCGGATTACCTGTTCCGCCGCTACCGGCAGGGCAAGCGGTTCGGCCATGAGATCACCTTCTTCTCGGTCTGGTACGAACTCAGGTGGGGCATCACCGGTTGCCTGATGCTGACGATCTCGCTGATCACGATGATCTTCTACTATCATCCGTCGACAAACTCGGCGGCGATCTACTTCCGGACCGTGCCGATCCTGCCCGAGGGTTCCGGCAAGGTCGCCGAGGTCAAGGTCAGCTACAGCCAGGCGGTGAAGAAGGACGACGTCCTGTTCACGCTGGAGAGTTCGAGACAACGGTCCGCGCTGGAAACAACCAGGCGCAAGGTGGCCGAAGTCGATGCGACGCTGATTTCGGCCAAGTCCGACATCGTCAAGGCCGAGGCTCAGCTCGAGGAAGCTAAATCTTCCTATCAGCAGGCCAAGGACGAACTGGAAGTGAAAACCGAGCTGCAACGTCGCAATCCCGGCATCGTGCCGCAGCGCGATATCGAAAAGCTGCAGGTGATCGTCAACGGACGGCAAGCCGGGATCGATGCCGCGAACGCGAGCAGGGAATCCGCGTCCTTGCGCGTCTCCGCGCTGCTGCCTGCCGAGAGAGCCAGCGCCGAGGCCGCGATGGCACAGGCCCAGGTCGATCTCGACAAGACCTTTGTTCGCGCCGGCGTCGACGGGCGGGTCGAACAGTTCTTCCTTCGGCCTGGCGATCTTGTCGCCCAGATCATGCGACCGGCCGGCGTGGTGATTCCGGATGACGCCGGCAAGGGTAGGCTGCAGGCCGGGTTCGGTCAGATTGAAGCCCAGGTGATGAAGGTAGGAATGCTCGCGGAAGCGACTTGCATCTCCAAGCCATGGAAGATCATTCCGCTGGTTGTCACCGATGTGCAGGATTACATCGCCGCCGGCGCGGTCCAGGGCGGCCAGCAATTGATTGAGCTTCAGAATGCGCAGAGGCCAGGTTCGATCCTTGTCTTCCTTGAGCCGTTGTACAAGGGCGGTCTCGAGGGCGTCACGCCGGGCAGCAGCTGCATCGCCAACGCCTACACCAGCAACCACGACGTGATCGCCGACCCAAAAACCGGAACGATGAAGGGAATCGCGCTGCACGTCGTCGATGCGACCGGGCTTGTGCATGCGCTTCTGCTGCGCATTCAGGCCCTGTTGCTGCCGATCAAGACGCTGGTGCTGAGCGGCCACTAGGGGACGCCCGGGGGTTCGCCTGGGGGGCGCAGCATGGACCCGATGAAATTGCCAGCCTGGCTGCGCATTACACTCGTTGCGGGCATCGTCGTGCTGATCGCGGGCGCGAGCCTGTTCGGCTGGCGCTGGTACGCAAAGCCGACCACGCTCACCATCGCGGTCGGCTCGCTTGACGGCGAGGCGAGCCGGCTGGTGTCCGCGCTGTCGAGCAAGCTTGCCCAGTCGAAGGCGCCGGTGCGGCTCACCATGGTGGAGACGCCGAGCGCGCTCGACGCGGCCAATGCGTTCGCCTCCGGCAAGGTCGATCTCGCCATCGTCAGGGGCGATGTCGGCGACCTCTCGCAGGCGCAGGCGGTCGCCATTGTCGCGCATACGGTGGCGTTGCTGGTCGCCCCGCCGGGCTCGCCGATCTCTGACATGTCGGATCTCAAGCGCCTCACGGTCGGAGTGATTGGCGGCGACATCAACAAGAACCTGGTGAAGGTTCTCTCCGACGAGTACGACCTCGCGAAGTCCGGCGTGACGTTCAAAAATCTCGGGCTGGCCGAGGCGCGTCGCGCCCTCGAGACCAAGGAGGTGCGCGCGATCCTGATCATGATGCCGCTTGCGGAAAAATACCTGTCGCTGCTGCGCGGGCTGTTTCCGCAAAATGCCAAGGCGGGCCCCGTGCTGATTGCCATCGAGCAGGCCGGCGCCATCGCCGAGAAGGCGCGCGCCTATGAGAGCTTTGACGTGCCGAAAGGCACGCTGCGTGGCTCGCCGGCCAATCCCGCCGATGATCTCACGACCCTTCGCACCGCCTTCTATCTCGTCGCGCAAAAGAAGCTCGACAGCGACCTCATGACCGCTTTCACGGAAGCGCTGATGAATGCGCGGCGTGACCTGCTCGGTGAATTTCCGTTGCTCGCTCAGGTGGCCCCGGCCGACACCGATGCCAACGCGTACGTTCCGGCCCATCCGGGGGCGGCGGCTTTCTACAACGGCACGCAGGTCAGCTTCCTCGACAAATGGGGCAACATCATCTTCCTCGCGCCGATGATTGCCGGTGCGCTCGCCACCGTGCTGGCGGCAGCCTGGCGATTCCTGCGCGCCGCCGCGCCACCGACTCCCGAACAGGCGCTGGATGCGCTGTATGCGCTCGGCCGGCGCATTCGCAGCAGCGGCAAGCAAGCCGAGCTCGACGAGATCGAACTGGAGATCGACCGGGTACTGCAGGCCCAGCGCCTGAAGGCTGCGGCCGGCGAGGACGAAAGCCGCGACGTCACTGCGGTCAATGTCGCTGCCCACCGGCTGGAAAACCTGATCCATGATCGCCGGCTCGTGCTGGGGGCGCAGGGGAGTGGGAAGGCGGCTGGGTGATGCCCGGTGCTGCCACCACCGTCATTTGCGAGGAGCGGAGCGACGAAGCAATCCAGCTTCCTTGTCGCGGCGCAGGAAGCTGGATTGCTTCGCTTCGCTCGCAATGACGGTGGAAGCATAAGTGCTCGTTCCCGCGACTTGTTTTCGCCCGGGTCTTGCCAATTCGTTGTCCCTCTCTTGCCGAGAGGGCGCAGGGAAAGCCGGGCGCCAACCGCACCCGCAGCCTGGGGGCAAAGAAAAACAAGCCCACCAGATAGTCACCACGAGTTCAGCCAGTCACACCGGCTTTCCCCACGCAATGGTGTTACGGTTTCCTTCGTGCTCTCCCCGGTGAGCGGCGTTTTTTGTCACCGTTGCCGAACCCGCTACGAGACGGGCCGGATAGACGCCACGGTCGCGGCGCCAGGACCACACGACTTCGCCGTACGCTGCAAGCGTTCTCGTCCGGCGAGCGAACCCGCCTGACGCCGCAGCGTCCATCGCATCCGGCCCAACGTATCGTGACGATCATGATGCGTCCCTTTGGGCGGGCCGGGTAAGCGGACCAGTGCCAGTGATTTGCCCGACAAGACAAGAGAAAATTCTGATTTTCAGTTCACGAATTCGTGAAAACGGAAGTATATTTCGCCTGCCGGCGAAGTGATTGACTGAGCGGCATGTCTGCTTGTGGCACTTAGCCGACATTGCACCGGCCACCGCTCATGTTTCCTAGAGGCAAAAGCCGACCTCGCGATCGGATGGCCCGACTTCCGAAAATGACCTAAAGCGGACATGGACCGTGTCGTAGAGACACTGCAACTAGCCCTCGTTTCGCCTGTCAAACATCTGGTCGAGCCGCTACGATGCCGTACCCGGCTTGGGGAGCCCGATGCGCTTTTTGCTAGCGGCCTCATCATGGCGATTATCTTGCGCGCGGACCTTCACCGTTACGCTGGCATTTGTCTTGTTGCTGGCGACGTTGGGCCAAAGTCAGGCGGCTGATCCGGAGCCTAAGCGCGTGATGATGCTGCATTCATTCGGTCCTCGTTTCCAACCATGGAGCGACTACGCGCAGTCCATTCGCTCGGAGATAAGTCGGCAGTGGCGCAAGCCGGTGGAGTTTCTCGACCACTCGCTGGCGAATGCCGGGCAAGATGATGAGCCCTCGGAAGCCGCATTTGTAGAATACCTTCGCGCCCTTAATGCCCGTCGGACGGTTGATCTTATTGTCGCCATCGGCGCGCCCGCTGCCAATTTCGTCCAGCGCCATCGCCAGCGGCTGTTTCCAGCAACGCCAATGGTGTTTACGGCGGTGGAGCAACGCCGGGTCCAGCACGAGAAGCTGACGCAAAATGATACGGTGGTTGCCGTTGCACACGATTTCCCGGCCGCTTTCGAGAATATCCTGCGCGTCCTGCCCCTCACAAAAACTATCGCGGTCGTCAACGGGACTTCTCCAAATGAGAGGTTTTGGCTGGGGGAGATGCGCCGCGAACTCGCGCCACTGGCCGGGCGGGTCGAACTAAGATGGTACGATGAAAAATCGTTTCGAAGAAATTCTGATCGACGCAGCAAGACTTCCGTCTCACAGCGCGATCTTCTGGCATCTGATGAATGTTGATGCGGCGGGGGTTGCACATGAGGCGAACGACGCGCTGATCAAACTCTCCGCTTCGGCCAACGCGCCGATTTTCTCCTACGACAGGTCTTTCTTCGGTGAGGCAATCGTCGGCGGTCCGATGCACTCCGCGCAAGAGTTAGGCCAGATCACCGCTGCGGTTGCCGCTCGCATTCTCAACGGCGAAAAGGCAGGCGACATCAAAACCCCACCCGCTGGGTTCGAAGCGGCCATATTCGACTGGCGGCAAATGCAGCGCTGGGGAATTAGCGCGAGTAATCTGCCTTCAGGCAGCACAGTGTATTTCAGGGAACCAACGGTATGGGAACGCTATTCGTGGCAGATCGCGTTCACTATTGGAATTCTTCTTGTGCAGGCTGTGCTTATCGCGGTCCTGTTTCTTGAACATCGTCGGCGTCAATTCGCCGAAGTGCAGTCGCGGCAGCGCATGGCAGAGCTGGCTCATGTCAACCGCTTCTCGACGGCTGGCGAACTGACGGCCTCAATCGCTCACGAAATCAATCAGCCGCTCGGCGCAATTCTGACAAATGCGGAAACCGCGAAGGTAGTCTTGAAATCTGCGAACCCTGACATCGCGGAGCTGAACGAGATTGTTGACGACATCTTGCGGGATGACCGGCGTGCCGGTGAAGTCATCCAAAGGCTGCGCAGCCTGCTGAAAAAAGCACCTTTCGAACTGAAGCAATTCGACCTCAACGAAGTTACGCAAGAGACGATCAGATTTTTTGCCGCGCTAGCCGTTGGCCGGAAGTTCGAACTCGCTAGCGTGATCACACCGGACGCGCTCCCGATCCTCGGCGACCGTATCCAACTTCAACAAGTCATTCTGAACCTTGTCATGAACGGGATCGAGGCGATGAAGGACACGCCGGGCGAAAATCGCATCATCAGCATCCGGACTTCGCGGATCGAGAATTTTGCCCAGCTATCCGTGTCTGATCGCGGACCGGGCGTTCCCGAAGACAAATTGAAAGAGGTCTTCGAACCGTTCTTTACGACCAAGGCGGAAGGGATGGGGATGGGATTATCCATTGTACGAACCATTATCGAGGCGCATCACGGGACGATCTCGGCAAAAAATCGGGACCACGGTGGCGCTTCGTTCCGGATCAGGCTTCCCCTTTGCGCAGCCGATACGGCCTTAGCAAAACGGGCCAGTATGGGGGCATAGAGACTGCCACGACACGCATGCGGGTCCCGGTCTGACTTTGAAATCCCTCCCTCTAGCCGGCCGGCTTCAGCTCCGGGAATTTCCACGTGCCATTCAATATCTCCTCCCGCGGCCGGTAGAGCCGCACCGCGTAATTCCAGCCTTTCACGATGGGGAGACAATTTGGAATTTTGCCATCGCAGCCCCCGAACTGAATGGTCATGGAACCATCGGGGCTTTTCTGCCCGGTGATATTGTTGATCGAATAAGCATTGTAGGGGTTCTTCTCAAAGAAGCCCTTGGCATTGTAGACGCTGACGGACCAGAAGCCGTTGACCGGGACATCCTTGACGGTGAGCTTGTATACGCTCTCGCCATCGTTCTTGGCGGGCGTTGCAAAGAGGTACGTCGCGTCCTTGTCGGGATTGCCTCCCCAACCCGCAGCGGCTCCGAGCAGGAAGCGGACCGGATCCACGGCCTGTTTGGTGCCGAACATTCTCTGGAATCGGTCAGAGTGCCGGCGAGGACCAGCAATGCCTCCCGGACTTTCTTATGGCTATCCGGGTCCCAGTTCGGCACATCGAACTTGCCGACATCCTTTTGCTTGACCTTGATGGCGTCCTGCAGCGCGTGAACCTGTTCCAGGTCCTTCGGGTTTGCGGGGTCGACCAACGTCCGGATTGGGGTCGCGACATAGCGGGTGCCGACTTTTTCCTTCGTCAGCGTGTAGCTGCCGGCGCCATAGACCACTTCCGGGGTGTATTGATCCTCGTTGATCACCTGCATCGACATAAATCGCTTGCCCGTATTGGGTAGCGTAATGGTGACGGGTCCGGCATCCAGGTCGAATACGGCGAATGAATACAGCGTGTCGCGATTCATCCGGATCACGGTCTGGGCGTCGATCGACGCCGGCTCGCGGCTGTGGGAGAACTTGCCCAAGCCGCCGGCATCCTTGATGAGTTTTGCGAGATAGACGTCAGTCTCGGCGCGGGGGAAGTTTCGACAGTCACCGGGATGGACGTGGCGGGCTGTGCCTGCGCCAGTGCCGGACCTGCCAAAACGCGAGCAGGACAGCCAGGGACAACCTTGTGCGATACGGCCATTGTAGCCTCCTCAGGCAAGTCAGAGAAACCGGCTGGACCAGAAGCCGATCAGAACAACGACGGACGCATCTAGAGCGGTGCAACGTCTTTGGCCGGGCACCGGCGGCGCGTATCGCAAGGCAATCTTGTTGTGGCCGCACAGCTTCCGGCGGCGCTTGTTGAGCCAAGGCGTGACAATATTCCTCTGCGTTCATCTGGACGTCAACCGGGGATTAGGAGGCTTGAAGAATTCTTATCCGACGCACGCGGCAATTTGATCCACGCAAGGGGATGACGGGGAAGGGATGAATTCCGCGATGCATTGCTGCAGGAGCATTGTTGTGACCGTTCTCGCTGAATTGCGATGCTTCGTAGCCCCTGAAGGTGGGATGGACTGCGAAGCCATAGATCGCGCGGCGCGAACGCAGACGAAATCGTGTAGTCCAGTTCCGTTTCAGGAACGGGCATCGTCGTTCATGCAACACCGGTGGATTCTTTTCACGCGCGAATTGAACGCGCGCAGAATGCGCTCATAATTCGCGCGGGGCGGCGCGGTTAGTTCGATTCGAAAATCCAACACATCGAGCGTCAACATCGTCAGCGAATTTTACGTGTTAGTCGTCAAGTGCGGAACCTCAAACCGCCAACAGCGCCCCCAAGACGTGGAAACGGCAACCAGTGGGGACGCATTCGATGACAACAAGCAGGACACGGCAGATCGTATTGGCCTTCACCATCGCGCTCGGCGGGATCGCCATGCCGGGGTCGACCGACCCGGCATTCGCCTCCGATGCGCGCGAAATGTGCAGTGGCGACGCCATGCGGCTTTGCTCAAGCGAAATTCCCGACATCCCGAGAATTACCGCCTGCATGCACCGCAAGCGCGCGCAGCTCAGCGCCGGCTGTCGCGCCATCATGGACCGCGACGCCAACGCGGGCCGCAAGAGCAAGCGGGCCGCCGCCTTCGACGACTAACCGGGATACCTCAATAGCGACGATAGCGATGGTGGACGCTGCTTCCGGATCAAATCCCGGGGCAGCGTTCGTCCCAGTGCGGCGACGGCGTCGCCCAATGGCCACAGCGGGAACAGGGCCAGGCCGGTTGCCGCCGAATAATCGAATCACTTAACGTTGAAGCGGGGTAGGAAGCAGAGGGTGGCGTTATGAAATTTGCTTCCGTGGAAAGCGCGTTGTTGTTGGCGTCCTTGACGATGCTGACTCTGGTCGTGGTGTGGGGAATGAAAATTCTGGCGTCATGAGGCTTCGGGATCCGGATGTCCCGGGCCTAAAGCCAGGAAACATCGCAGCGGGCCATATCGCGCCGGCCCGCCCAATCCCAAAGCCGAATGATCTCAGTAAGTGGTGGATCGCTTCTTGCTGCGCGTGGCTTTCGGCCCCGCGTAGTACGGATTGACCAGGCACGAGGCGCTGCGGCCCGAGGCCGATGCCCGGCACTGCGGCATCGAGGTGTAGGTGCAATCAAAGTAGTAATCCTTGAAGCTTTGAAACACCTGCAGGCAAACCGGGTATTTGGGATCGTAGGTCTGTGCCGCCGCCGGCGCGGCCAGCGAAAGCGTCGCGGCGAGAACCGCTGAAATCTTGGCTGCTGTGAGCAAGCGGTGCAGCTTCATGCACGTGTCCTCCGCAAAGTCCGTTTCCCGACATTGGTCGCCGCCATTCTATCAACTGCGGAAGAGCTGATCGACCGTCCGAACGATGGCTGTGCCGTCACAAGATCGAATCGCTTACAGTCGCGGCGGGGTAGGAAGCGGAGGGCGTCATGAAACTCGCTTCCTTTGAAACCGTATTGGTCCTGGCATCGCTGACCATGCTCGCGCTGGTCATCATGGGCGGATGAAACCATCGTCGTCATCCGCCGCGAATGGCGAAGACGAAAGCCGGCATCATTTCGAGAGCGCGAAGGACGGGCGCAGCCTCAAGGCGACGCGTGCCTCCGGGCGCATGCGAACGATCGCCTCACAGCAAAAAAAGCCCCGGACGAGCCGGGGCTTTTTAGTCTGGACTTCAAACAAAAGAGATAGAGCCGTCAGTATCTCGCGACGGCCGGCCCGCCAAAGCGATAGTTAAGGCCGATACGGCTGACCCACATGGAGTCGCTGTGCGACCACCTGCTCGGGGCATTGACGGCGGAGTAAAGAACTGGGCCTGATAGTCGCGCTCCACGAGGTTCACGTAGAGCACCTCGGTCTTGAGGCTGAGATTATTGCCGAAAGCCCATTCGGTGCCAACACCAGCAGTCCAACCCCAGCGCCAGTCGGTGAAGGTAGCGGTTCTAACGACGGGCAGGTCGGTGTGGTACCAAGTTGTGCTGGTGCGGGCCGCCGCAATGCCGCCGGTGACGTACAGCAGAAGGTTGTCGAGCACGAGGCCGGCGCGGCCACGTCCGGTCACGAGCGCATCGAGCCGGCTCTCCACACCGATCGGGTCAATGTGAGTGTTTGGGAACAGCCGCGTGTTAACGCTGCCGTTGATCCAGTTGCCATCGATCTCGATGCCCCAGATCGTGTTGCAGGAGCCGCCGTTGTAGCCGATCTGCCCGCCGACTGTACCGGCCCAGCTGTTCTGAACCAGTGTCAGATCCGAGTTCACCGCGCCGTCGAGATCGCTCCGGTTGGCGATCCAGTTCACTCCGCCGCCGTTGATGCCGACATAGCCACCCTTGAATTGATCGGCGGCGCAGCGTTGCACCGCCACCGGCGCCGCTTTGACAGCCATATCCGCCGCAAACGCCCCGCTGCTCACTGTCGCGAGCGACGCAATTCCGATAGCCTGAATGATCTTCTTCATCTTCCATCCCCCTACTTGGCGTTCATTCTCGGTGTTGAGGTGACCCAAAAGCAACAGGTCGCGTGATTCGACCGCGCTTTTCCCGAAAGTGTGCTTAGGGTCGACGCGGATTCGGTGAAGCCTATTGGGTCGCGGAAAAGTGCGGACCTGCCTGGTGTCACGGCTTTGGAAAGGTCCAAGTCAAGTGGTGCTTTGCCGCTCTGCTTCCCTTTCGAGCGCGCCAATTTTGGCGCTCCCGCCAACTGAAAATCAGCAATTCGATCAAGGGGCCTTTCGCACGGTCCCGTGCATTGGAGCGGGGGTGCGACAACTTTACACAGGTGCCGTACCACAGTTGCCAGCGCCCAAAGCGCAATTCCCGGCATCGCTAGTGAATCCGGCAATCAGCGCGGCGCGCTACAACGAGCCCGAACGCCGCACGTCGCAACGGCCGGCGGATTACCCGCCTTCCGACAATCCGCCTCGCACGCGGCGATCGAAGGATATGTCGACTTGCCGGCGTTGAAGCAGATGCTGCATTTTTTCTGGCACGGCATGCACTCGGAGGCCGCCAAAGCGGGGGATGCGCCGCTTGCACCAATTAAAATGGCACCAAGCAGAAAAGCCTTGATCATACCCGGTGCATCCTGGGGCGGTCGCTGCCGTGAGCAAAAGGCTGCAGCAAACTATTTGACGAGTCCGCGGGCCCGCTTGCTATCGCAGTTCTCGATTGCTTCGGTTTTGGAATAGCCCATCCTTTGGCGATCACGAACACAGGTCGTATACTTGCCGTCGAGGCACAACTGCAGCGGCATGCCGTTTGGTCCCGTATATGTGCCAACCCGGCCGTTGCATGCGGCGGCCATGACCTCGCCGGTGAAAATACAGATTCCCAGCGCAGCGCCAAACGCTGCTATTGCCAAACGCTGCATGGTGAAGTCCCCGGCCCACCGGCATCCTTCCGCAAGTGAATCGCGACGGCAATGGGGATTCGCGCGAACGCTGGCGATCCCGGCAGGATTCGAACCTGCAACCCTCAGAGTAGAAATCTGATGCTCTATCCAGTTGAGCTACGGGACCGGACCGTTTGCGGCGGTGCACTGGTAAGGTATTGTTTAAGCATGGTCTTTTCGGAAAACCGCTGCACACTTTTCCGGATCATGCTCAGCTTGTAACACTGCCAATATGAAAAATTCGCTGCGCCGCCAAGCCCGGTTCGAACCCACCGGGCGGATGGCGCGACCAAGTCGGGCGACGGCCTGATCATCTTGAGGCCGCCCCCATCGCAATACCCGGCCGGACGTCTTGTCCCGGCAGGGCACAGGGACCGTTTCGGCAATTTTGAGGATGCGACGCTTTCGCTTGTCCGCCCGGCCGCCATCAGTCCGTCACCTTTTCGCGCATTTTTGCGCCTTGCGCGGCGTACGACCGCGCCCAGGGAGTCCCGTCATGATCGGTTTGGTTCGCGCCGCAGCACTTTGCGCAACGCTGGCGCTCGGCCTCAGTTCGGCGCTGGCCGCCGACAAGAGCTTCAAACGCGACGATCTCGCCGATTCCGCGATCAAACTGGAAGCCGAGATCAAGAAGGAGGCGGGACCTGTCGCCAAGACCACCGCGACCCTGAAGACCGACGCCGACGCCGCCTTCCGGCGCAACGATTTCCGCAACGGTCTCGACCTGCTCGGCAAGATCGCCGCCACCGCGCCAGAGGACAGCGGCAACTGGCTGAGACTGGCGCGCACCATCTTCCAGATCCGCCCCGTCAACTCGACCGAACAGACCTTCCTGCTGGAGCGTGCCTCGACTGCGGCCTACATCGCCTATCAGCGCGCCGGCAATGGTGCGGAGGAGGCCGATGCGCTCGCCGTGCTCGGCCGCGCCATGGCCGATCGCAAGCTGTGGCGGCCGGCGCTGGATGCGTTGCGGATGTCGCTCGAGATGCGCGAGGTCGCCGACATCAGAGGGCAATATGAGAAGCTGCGCGACGAGCACGGTTTTCGCCTGCTCGACTACACCGTCGATTCCGACGGCGCCACGCCGCGCGCCTGCTTCCAGTTCTCGGAGGATCTGGCCAAGCGCGTCGACTTCTCGCCGTTCGTGGCGCTGGCCGGCACCGACAAGCCGGCGCTGTCGGCCGAAGGCAAGCAGCTCTGCGTCGAGGGGCTGAAGCACGGTGATCGCTACAACGTCAATCTGCGCGCCGGCCTGCCGTCGGGGGTGAAGGAAAGCCTGCCGAAATCAGCCGAATTCAACATCTATGTGCGCGACCGCAAGCCGTTCGTACGCTTCACGGGGCGGGCCTATGTGCTGCCGCGCACCGGCCAGCGCGGCATTCCCCTGGTCAGCGTCAATACGCCGGCGGTGGATATCAAGGTGTTCCGGATCGGCGACCGCAACCTGATCAACACGGTGGTCGGCGGCGACTTCCAGGGCACGCTGAGCCGCTATGAGCTGAACGAGCTCGGCGGCGAGCGCGGCGTAAAAGTCTGGTCGGGCGAGCTTGCGACCGCGACCACGCTCAACCAGGACGTCACGACAGCGTTTCCGGTCGACCAGGCGCTCGGCGACTTGCAGCCGGGCGTCTATGTGATGACCGCGGCCCCCAGGACGCCGGGCAGCGACGACGGCTCAACGCTCGCCACGCAATGGTTCATCGTCTCGGACATGGGGCTATCGGCTTTCTCCGGCAATGACGGCGTGCATGTGTTCGTCAATTCGCTGGCCTCCACCGAGGCGATCGGCAAGGCCGAGGTCAAGCTGGTCGCGCGCAACAACGAGATTTTGGCGACCCGCAAGACCGACGATGCCGGCCACGTGCTGTTCGAGGCGGGGCTGGCCCGCGGCGAGGGCGGGCTGTCGCCGGCCATGATCACGGTCATGAGCGAGAAGGCGGACTACGCCTTCCTGAGCCTGAAAGGCAACGCCTTCGACCTCACCGACCGCGGCGTCGCAGGCCGCGCCGTGCCATCAGGCGCGGACGCCTTTGTCTATGCCGAGCGCGGCGTCTACCGCTCCAGCGAGACCGTCTATCTGACCGCGCTGGCGCGGGACGGGCAGGGCAATGCCGTGACCGGCACACCGCTGACTTTGGTGATCGAGCGCCCCGACGGCGTCGAATACCGCCGCGCCGTGCTGCCCGACCAGGGCGCCGGTGGCCGCACGATGTCGATTGGGCTCAATTCGGCGGTGCCGACCGGGACCTGGCGGGTGCGCGCTTTCACCGACCCCAAGGGGACTTCGGTCGGCGAGACGACTTTCATGGTCGAGGACTACATCCCCGAGCGGATCGAATTCGACTTGTCCGCCAAGGACAAGCTGATCAAAGCTGAAGCTCCGGTGGAACTGAAGGTCGAGGGCCGCTTCCTCTACGGCGCACCGGCCTCCGGCCTGCAGCTTGAGGGCGACATGCTGGTGACCACGGCTTCCTCCGGCCGGCCCGGCTACCCCGGTTACCAGTTCGGCGTCGCCGACGAGGAGACCGCGAGCAACGAGCGCACCCCGATCGAGAACCTGCCTGTTGCCGACGACAAGGGTGCTGCGACTTTCCCGGTGAGCCTGGCCAAACCGCCGGCCTCGACGCGGCCGCAGGAGGCGCAAATCTTCATCCGCATGGCGGAGGCCGGCGGCCGCGCCGTCGAGCGCAAGCTGGTACTGCCGGTGGCGCCGACTGCGAATCTGATCGGCGTCAAGCCGCTGTTTTCCGACAAGAGCGTCGCCGAGGGCGACAAGGCCGAGTTCGACGTCGTGTTCGTCGCGCCCGACGGCAAGCAGCTTGCCCGCAACGGGCTGCGCTACGAGCTGATGAAGATCGAGTCGCGCTATCAATGGTATCGCCAGAATTCGTCCTGGGAATATGAGCCGGTCAAATCGACCAAGCGCGTCGCCGACGGCGATCTTGCGCTCGCTGCCGACAAGCCGGCGCGGGTGTCGCTGTTGCCGCAACCCGGCCGCTACCGGCTCGACGTCAAGTCGACGGAAGCCGACGGGGCGATCACGTCGGTGCAGTTCGACGTCGGCTGGTATTCCGACGGCTCGGCCGACACGCCGGACCTTTTGGAGACCTCGATCGACAAGCCCGAATTTGCCTCCGGCGATACCATGGTGGTGTCGGTCAATGCGCGCACGGCGGGCAAGCTCACCATCAACGTGCTGGGCGACCGGTTGCTGACGACGCAAAGCATCGACGTCAAGGAAGGCACCGCGCAGGTCAAGATCCCCGTCGGCAAGGACTGGGGCACCGGCGCCTATGTGCTGGCGACCTTGCGCCGTCCGCTCGATGCGGCAGCCCAACGCATGCCCGGCCGCGCGATCGGGCTGAAATGGTTCGGCATCGACAAGAAGACGCGCACGCTTGCGGTCAACCTTGCGCCGCCGCCGCTGGTGCGACCGGGGAGCGCTTTGAAGATCCCCGTAAAACTCGGCGGGCTCAACCCCGGCGAAGACGCCAAGGTGGTGGTGGCCGCCGTCGACGTCGGCATCCTCAACCTCACCAACTACAAGCCGCCGGCGCCCGACGATTACTATCTCGGACAGCGCCGCCTGACCGCTGAAATCCGCGACCTCTACGGGCAACTGATCGACGGCATGCAGGGCACGCGCGGCCAGATCAAATCCGGCGGCGACGCCGGTGCGGAACTGACCGGCAGTCCGCCGACGCAAAAACCGCTCGCGCTCTATTCGGGCATTGTCACGGTCGGCGCCGACGGTTTGGCCGAGATCAGTTTCGACATCCCGGAATTCGCCGGCACCGCGCGGGTGATGGCGGTGGCATGGACGGCGACAAAACTCGGCCGGGCCACGACCGACGTCATCGTGCGCGATCCGGTGGTGCTGACCGCGACGCTGCCGCGCTTCCTGCTCAACGGCGACAAGGGCACGATGAGTTTCGACGTCGACAACGTCGAGGGCGCGAGCGGCGACTACACGCATCAACGTCAAGACCACGGGCCCGGTAAAGGTGACCGGCAATCCTGCCACGACGGTCAAGCTCGCCGCCAAGCAGCGCACCTCGCTGTCACTGGCGCTCGATGCCGGCGGCGCGGGGAGGGCGAATGTCGATGTCGATATTTCCGGGCCGAACGGGCTGACGCTGGCGCGGCACTACGAGGTCGACGTCAAGGCGGCGACGCAGATTTTGGCGCGGCGCTCGATCCGGACTTTGGCAAAAGGCGAGAGCCTGACGCTGACCTCGGACATGTTCGCCGATCTCGTGTCCGGCACCGGCAGCGCGTCGATCTCGGTGAGCCTCTCCACCGCGCTTGATGCGGCGACCATTTTGAAGGCGCTGGATCGCTATCCGCACGGCTGTTCCGAGCAGATCACGAGCCGCGCCATGCCGCTGCTTTATGTCAACGATCTCGCGGCGGGTGCGCATCTCGCCATGGACACCGCGGTCGACCAGCGCATCAAGGACGCGATCGAGCGCCTCCTGGCTCGCCAAGGCTCCAATGGCTCGTTCGGCCTGTGGTCGGCCGGCGGCGACGACGCCTGGCTGGATGCCTACGTCACCGACTTCCTGACCCGCGCACGCGAGAAGGGGTTTGCGGTTCCGGACACGCTGTTCAAGAGCGCGCTGGATCGCATCCGCAACTCCGTGGTCAATGCCGAGGAGCCGGAGAAGAACGGCGGGCGCGATCTCGCCTACGGCCTCTACGTGCTGGCGCGCAATGGGGCGGCTCCGATCGGTGACCTGCGCTACCTCGCCGATACCAAGCTCGGCAATCTCGCCACGCCGATCTCGAAGTCGCAATTGGCAGCGGCGCTGGCGCTGGTCGGCGACAAGGCGAGGGCGGAGCGGGTCTATGCCGCCGCCGTCGATGCCTTGAACCCGAAGCCCACCATCGAGTTCGGCCGCACCGACTACGGCAGCGCGCTGCGCGATGCGGCGGCTCTGGTGTCGCTCGCAAGCGAAGGCAACGCGCCGCGGGCGACGCTGACGCAGGCCGTCCAGCGGGTCGAGGCCGCGCGTGGCCTCTCGCCCTACACCTCCACGCAGGAGAATGCCTGGATGGTGCTGGCGGCGCGCGCGCTTGCCAAGGAGACGATGGCGCTCGACATCGACGGCCAGCCCGCCAAGCAGGCCGTGTTCCGCAGCTACAAGGCATCCGAGATGGCGGGCAAGCCGGTCAGGATCACCAACACCGGCGAAGCGCCGGTGCAGGCGGTGGTCTCGGTGTCGGGCTCGCCCGTCACGCCGGAGCCTGCGGCCTCCAACGGCTTCAAGATCGAGCGCAATTATTTCACGCTCGACGGCAAGCCGGCCGACATCAGCAAGGCCAAACAGAATGACCGCTTCGCGGTGGTGCTGAAGATCACCGAAGCCAAGCCGGAATACGGGCACATCATGGTGGCCGACTATCTGCCGGCAGGCTTTGAGATCGACAACCCGCATCTGGTTTCTTCCGGCGACAGCGGCACGCTCGACTGGATCGAGGACGGCGAGGAGCCGGAAAACACCGAGTTCCGCGACGACCGCTTCACCGCGGCGATCGACCGCGCCAGCGACGACAAGTCGATCTTCACGGTCGCCTACGTCGTGCGCGCGGTATCGCCGGGCAAATACGTGCTGCCGCAGGCCTATGTCGAGGACATGTACAATCCCTCACGCTACGGCCGCAGCGCCACCGGAACGGTCGAGGTGCGCCCGGCGAAATGAGAACGACTCGGACCATACGCGTACTCAGTCGTCATGCCCGGGCAAAAGGCGCGAAGCGCCGTCTTCGCGCCAGATGTCCCGGGCATCCACGACTTCGCGTGAGGTGGGCAAAGACGTGGATGGCCGGGACATAGGCGAGCGGAAGCGACGCCGTCCTTCGACGGCTAAGCCCGGCCATGACGCGCGGAGAAGGTGGTTGCGCAAAGCCGCTATCGGGAGCGCGGTTACACTTAGCGTGGCCATCGTTGCTTTCGCCGCCTGGGTCGTCTCGCTCGGCCCATTGCCGCTCGATGACGCTCGCCGCGTCTCCACGTCGATCGTCGATCGCAATGGCAAACTTCTGCGCGCTTATGCGATGGCCGACGGCCGCTGGCGGCTGCCGGTCGATGCCAGGCGCGACGTCGACCCGACTTACCTGAAGCTGCTGCTCGCCTTCGAGGACAAGCGCTTCTATTCCCATTCCGGCATCGATCCGCTGGCGCTGTCGCGCGCGGCGTTCCAGCTGTTGACCCGGGGCCACATCGTCTCCGGCGGTTCGACCATCACCATGCAGCTTGCGCGCCTGATGGAGCCGCGGCGCGAGCGCTCGGTCTACGCAAAAGTCCGCCAGATGGTGCGTGCGATCGAACTGGAGCGGCAGCTCAGCAAGCAGCAGATCCTTGATCTGTATCTCGCGCTGGCGCCGTTCGGCGGCAATCTCGAAGGCATCCGCGCCGCCTCCATCGCCTATTTCGGCAAGGAGCCGAAGCGGCTGTCGCTGGCCGAGGCAGCGCTGCTGGTGGCGCTGCCGCAATCGCCGGAGACCCGAAGGCTCGACCGCTATCCGGACACAGCACGCGCCGCGCGCGACCGTGTGCTCACGCGCATGGTCGATGACGGCCAGGTGGCGCGCGACGATGCCGCGCAGGCGCAAACGGTGACGGTGCCAAAACTGCGCAAGCCGATGCCGATCCTGGCGCCGCATTCCTCCGACCAGGCGATCGCAACGGTGAAGGACACCCCGGTGATCAGGCTGACGCTGGATGCCAACCTGCAGAGGGTGCTGGAGGCGCTGGCACGCGACCGCGCGCTGGCGCAGGGACCGAACATCTCGGTTGCCATCATCGCGGTCGACAATGAAACCGGCGACGTGCTCGCGCGCGTCGGCTCGCCCGATTATTTCGACGAACGGCGGGCAGGGCAGGTCGACATGACCCGCGCGGTGCGCTCGCCGGGCTCCACGCTCAAACCCTTCATCTACGGTCTCGCCTTCGAGGACGGCTTTGTCCATCCGGAAAGCCTGATCGACGACCGGCCCATTCGGTTCGGCTCGTACGCGCCGGAAAATTTCGACATGACGTTCCAGGGCACGGTGGCGGTGCGCAAGGCGCTGCAGTTGTCGCTGAACGTGCCGGCGATTGCGCTGCTCGACCGCGTCGGCTCGAGCCGGCTGTCGTCGCGGCTGAAGCAGGCCGGCACCTCGCTGTTGCTGCCGAAGGACGAGGCGCCGGGATTGGCGATGGGCCTGGGCGGCGTCGGCGTCACCCTGGCTGATCTCGCCCAGCTCTATGCGGGGCTCGCCCGGCTCGGCAGCACAAAGCCGCTGCGCGAGATCATGAATGTCAAAGACGACCGCGAGCCGATGCGGCTGATGGACCAGGCCGCCGCCTGGCAGGTCGGCAATATCCTGATCGGCACGCCGCCGCCGGAGAACGGTGCGCATAACCGCATCGCCTTCAAGACCGGCACGAGCTACGGCTACCGTGATGCCTGGTCGGTCGGCTTTGACGGCAAGATCACCATCGGCGTCTGGGTCGGCCGGCCCGACGGCGCGCCGGTGCCGGGTCTGGTCGGGCGGATCGCGGCTGCCCCGATCCTGTTCGATGCCTTCGCCCGCACCGGCAAACTGCCGGCCGTTCTGCCGAAGCCGCCGAGGGGCGCGCTGGTCGCCAGCAACGCCAAGCTGCCGCCACCGCTGCGAAGATTTCGCCCGATGGGCGAACTGGTGCGCTCAGGCAATGACCTCGCCCCGCGCATCCAGTTTCCGCTCAATGGCTCGCGGATCGACGTCGACCGCACCAGTGACGGGCAGGCGGCGGCGATGCCGGTCAAGGTCGCCGGCGGGGTGCCGCCGATGACGGTATTGGTGAACGGCGCGTCGGCTGGCGAGATCGATAGCCGCCGTCAGCGGCTGGTCGATCCGCCGGGGCCGGGCTTTGCCCGCCTCACCGTCATCGACGCCACGGGCGCGGCGGACACAGTTGTGATCAGAATTCAGTAGATGTCCCCCTAAGCGGTTGTCGGAACGACGGTTTCAGCGTATGCGGAACCAATGGCCGAGACCTACGCCCGCCCCCGATTTGGAGAGCCGCGCGAGCCCAAGAACCGGGTAAATCCGGGCAGCCGGCTCGCCCGCGTGGTTGATTTCGTGGCCGAAAGCAACGCGCGCGCCGTCGCTTTCCTGCTGATCTGCGCGGCCCTGTTTTACCTGCCGGGCTTCTTCACCATTCCGCCGATCGATCGCGACGAGGCGCGCTTTGCGCAGGCGACCAAGCAGATGGTCGAGAGCGGCGATTTCGTCGACATCCGCTTCCAGGACGACGTCCGCTACAAGAAGCCGGTCGGGATTTACTGGATGCAGGCTGCGGTAGTGGAAGCAGCAACCAAGCTCGGCCTGCCGCGGCCGCAGGCCCGCATCTGGCTCTATCGAATTCCGTCGCTGATCGGCGCCACCGGCGCGGTGCTTCTGACTTATTGGGCGGCGCTTGCCTTCGTGACGCGACGCGGCGCCGTGCTCGCCGCCCTGATCATGTGTTCCTCGGTGCTGCTGTCTGCCGAAGCCCGGCTCGCCAAGACCGACGCCATGCTGCTGCTGACGGTGGTGGCCGCGATGGGAGCGATGGCGCGGGTCTATCTGTCCTGGCAGCGCGGCGACGATGTCTCGCATCCGCCATGGAGTTGGCCCGCGATCTTCTGGACGGCGCTCGCCGGCGGCATCCTGCTCAAGGGGCCGCTGATCCTGATGTTCGTGGGGCTGACAATGGTCGCGCTCGCGATCCTCGATCGCAATGCGTCATGGCTGTGGCGCCTGCGGCCGGTGTGGGGCTTGATGTGGACGCTGGTGCTGGTGCTGCCGTGGTTCGTTGCGATCTTCTGGCGCGCCGGCGAAACCTTCTTCACCGACTCCGTCGGCGGCGACATGCTGGCCAAGTTCGTCGGGCAGGAATCCCACGGCGCGCCGCCCGGCCTTTATCTGCTGCTGTTCTGGGTGACGTTCTGGCCGGGCGCGCCGCTTGCGGGCCTGGCTGCGCCTGCGGTGTGGCGGGCGCGGCGCGAGCCGGGCGCACAATATCTATTGGCGTGGCTGATCCCGTCCTGGATCGTGTTCGAACTGATCCTGACCAAGCTGCCGCATTATGTGCTGCCGCTCTATCCGGCGATCGCGATCCTGTCGGTCGGTGCACTGGAGCGGCGCGTGCTGTCGCGCTCGCCATGGATCACGCGGGGTGCCGCGTGGTGGTTCGTGGTACCGGCCGGCGCCTCCGTGCTGGCGATCGTGGGCGCGATCACGCTGACCCGCCAGCCGGTGTTCTTTGCCTGGCCTTTCGTGGCCGGCGCGCTGATCTTCGGCCTGTTTGCCTGGTGGCTCTACGACGACAGCCATGCCGAGCGGTCGCTGCTCAATGGCATGGTCGCTGCCGTGTTCCTCGTGTTCGCCATCTACGGCGCAGTGGCGCCGGCATTGACGCGGCTGTTTCCAAGCCCGGAAGTCGCCCGCGCGTTGCGCAACGTGAAATGCGTGGGCCCGAAGATCGCATCGGCCGGCTTCCATGAGCCGAGCCTCGTCTTCATGACGGATACGTCGACGCTGCTGGCGGACGGCTCGGGTGCAGCGGATTTCCTCGGGCAGGGCACCTGCCGCTTTGCCCTGGTGGAGTCGCGCTCCGAGCGCAATTTCGTCGCCCGGGCCGAGGCGATCGGACTGCGCTACAACGCCCTGACCCGCATCGAGGGCTATAATTTCTCGCAAGGCAAGGCGATCTCGATTGCGATCTTCCGCTCGGAGGGAACGGAATAGATGCCCGCGGGCTCTCAGGTCAGCCGTCCCTCGAACTATGTCGGGCGTTTTTTCACGACGCTTTGGGCGTCGGCTGCCCAATTGGTGCGCGCGCCCTCGCACTCGCGCCGCGCCGAAGCTGCGCGCCGCGCCGCGCGCCACGGGCTTTGGCTGACGCTGGTTATCAGCGCGGCCGTTATTGCACTCATGTACATGCTGGACGCCATCGAGATCGGCTGGATGCCCAAGCGCGGCACGCCGAGCCTGTGGCCGCTGCGCTTCCTCACCGATTTCGGCAAGTCTGAATATGTGCTGTGGGCGCTGGCCGCGCTCGCCTTCGCCGTGCTGGTGGCCTCCGCCGCCGCGCGCGGCACGGCCCGCGCATTGCTGCTCGGCCTCGGCACGCGAATGCAGTTCCTGTTCCTGGCCGTGCTGGTTCCGGTGCTGGCGACCGACCTGATCAAGTGGACGGTCGGGCGTGGCCGGCCGTTCGTCGGCGGCGAGGCCAACGTCTTCAATTTCGCGCACTTCTGCGGGCACCGCCGGCCTATGCAAGCTTCCCATCCGGTCATGCCACCACGGCTTTCGCGCTGGCCTTTGCGGTCGCCGCGCTGTGGCCGCAAACGCGGGTGTGGATGCTGGTCTATGCGCTCGTTTATCTGCGCCACGCGGCTGGTGCTGCTCGCGCATCACCCGAGCGACGTCGTGGCCGGCGCGCTGGTCGGCGTGATCGGCGCCATGCTGGTGCGCTACTGGTTTGCCGCGCGCCGCCTCGGCTTTGCCATCGAGCGCAGCGGCCACATCGTGGCGCTTCCCGGACCCTCGCTGGAGCGCCTCAAAAGGGTTGCCCGCGGCGCGTCGGGTCCATAATAAGCGGCTGCGCCGGCCACCAACGGTTCCCGGCCAGCAACCAGAAGATGAGCGCCGATTTGCCTGCTTCCGATCCCGCCACGGTCGCCGTTTCCATTGTCGTCCCCGTGCGCAACGAGGCCGACAACGTCGCGCCGCTGATCGCGGAGATCGCGGCTGCGCTCGACGGCCGCTGGGCCTACGAGATCATCTACGTCAATGACGGCTCGACGGATGCGACCGGGGAGCGGCTGATCGCGTTGATGAAAAACCATCCGCAGCTGCGCCAGCTCAGGCATGCGGCCTCCGGCGGTCAATCGGCGGCGGTGCGCAGCGGCGTGCGTGCCGCCCGCGGCGCGATCGTCGCCACGCTCGACGGCGACGGCCAGAACAACCCGGCGTTTTTGCCGGAACTGATCAGCGCGGTCGAAAACGGGGCAGGGCGCATCGGGCTTGCCGCCGGCCAGCGGGTCGGCCGCAAGGATACCGGCTTCAAGAAACTGCAATCGCGCACCGCCAACATCGTGCGCAATGCCATCCTGAAGGATGGTACGCGCGACACCGGGTGCGGGCTGAAAGCATTCCGCGCGCGAGGTCTTTTTGGCGATGCCCTATTTCGACGGGCTGCATCGCTTCCTGCCGGCGCTGGTGCGCCGCGAGGGGTATGACATCGCCTATGTCGACGTGATCGACCGTCCCCGCCATTCCGGCGTGTCGAACTATGGCTTCTTCGACCGGCTGTGGATCGGCATCCTGGATCTGTTCGGCGTGTGGTGGCTGATCCGCCGCAAGAAGCCGACGCCCGTTGCGACCGAGGTGCTGTCATGATGATTCAATACGGGCAGGCGCTCGGCGACTATCTTTATGACGTCTTCGTCGCAAAATTCGATTTCTGGCTGGCGTTCGGCCTGATCGCGCAACTGTTCTTCACCGCGCGCTTCCTCGTGCAGTGGATCTCCAGCGAGCGCGCCGGAAAGAGCGTGGTGCCGATGGCGTTCTGGTTCTTCTCGATGGGCGGCGGGCTTGATGACGCTGGTCTACGGCATCGTCAAGCGCGAGCCCGTGATCATCGTCGGGCAGTCGCTGGCCACGATCATCTACATCAGGAACATCATGCTGATCGTGAAGAACCGCGGCAGGGCGTCGGAGACGCTGGATCGTTGATCCATTTGCGGTCTGCCGCTCGCGGTTGTCGTAAACGGATGAAAACGAGAACCGCTACAACACAATTACAATGCAAGCGGTTCCGCTAGGCGGATTCCAACACATGACCGCTATAGCTTTAGGCTCATTGTGTGGAAGACCAACGAGCGGGTGAGGGAAATGTTCGTCAATCGACGGAAGACCGAGCGTCGTGTGTGCAACAGGATCGCCAAGATCCAGTTTGGAACCGGCAATCTGCCGCGGGACTGCATGATCACCGACATCTCGGAGGGTGGGGTCAAGGTGATTGCGGAATATCCGGAAATCCCGTCCGAGTTCACCATTATTCTGGCGACGGGCAACCCGCGCCAATGCCGGCTGGCCTGGCGGATCGGCTGCGAGTTCGGCGCCGAGTTCGTCGATTAAGTCACGGTTTGACCACAATTGGGCTGGCCGGAACCGCCGCGACGGCCGGCACCCGTTACCTCGCGCATAGCGTGGCTTAACTCAACGTTAGGCTTAAGCTGTGAGCATCCGGAACCGTCGCACGCGATGAGTCCGAGTTAGATGCTGCCGAAATTCCCCGCAAAATCCGGCTTCGCCAGGCGCCTTGCGCCGGCCGCCGCATGCGCGATCCTCGCCCTTGGCCTTTGGGGCTGCCAGACCTCGAGTCCCTCCGACATCACCGGCTCGCTCGGCGAGAAGGCCGAAAAGGCTTCCTCCAACCCGCGGCGTGATCTCGCAACCTATCCGCGAGCGCTTCAAGGCCAACCCCAAGGATGCCGACGCGGCCCTGAAATACGGCAAGGCGCTGCGCGAGACCGGCCAGCGCGCGCAGGCCGTCGCGGTGCTGGAGCAGGCCGTGCTCGCCAATCCGAACAACAAGGCGCTGCTCGCCGGCTACGGCCGCGCGCTCGCCGACAGCGGCAATTTCCAGCAGGCTTTCGACGTGCTCGGCCGCGCGCATACGCCCGAGGATCCCGACTGGCGCATCCTGTCGGCGCAGGGCGCGGCGCTCGATCAGCTCGGCCGCAACGAGGAGGCGCAGCAATATTATTCGGCGCGCTGAAGATCGTGCCCGACGAGCCGCAGGTGCTGTCCAATCTCGGCCTGTCCTACATGCTGCCAGAACAATCTGCCGCGGGCCGAGGAAACGCTGCGGCGCGCCTATAATCTCGCAGGCGCCGATCTCCGCATCCGCGCCAATCTGGCGCTGGCGCTGGGACTGCAGGGAAAGCAGGCCGAGGCCGAAGACCATCGTGAAGGCCGACCTGCCGCCGGATCAGGCGGCGGCAAAGGTCACGGCGCTGCGGCAGTTGCTGGCGAAGAAGCAGCAGCGGGCGGACAAGATGCCGTGGCCTCGTTCGGACGGCCTGACTGAGCGCGACGCTGGCGGCGTGAAGGCAAGTCACCTTGAAGCGACGCCGTCCTTCGGACGGCTCTGCCCGGCCATGACGAAGTGTGGTCTCTCAGGAGGCGCGGCGACGGTGTTGCCGGGGCGCAGCTTCTTCAGGAGCGGCCCGACAGCGAGCGCTTCGGCTTCTTCACCTCGCCGCGCCCGGCGAGGCGGTTCGCCATGTTCTGGAACAGTCAGGTGGTGCGGTGGTTCTTGGAGACCTCCGCGATCATCTGGCCGTTGTTGGCCGCGGTCGAGAACAGCTTCGAGTCGAACGGGATCGACCGCGATCGGCTGGCTCTCCATGGTCTTGGCGAACGCCTTGACTCGATCTCCGCCCGCTTGTGCATGCCGACCTGGTTGATGCAGTAGAGCGGCGGCCGGTCGTTGGGCCGCGCCGCCTTCAGCACGTTCAGCATGTTCTTGGTGTTGCGCAGGTTGGCCAGATCGGGCTCGGCCACGATCACGATGTCGTCGGCATTGACCAGCGCGCGCCGCGTCCAGCCCGACCATTGGTGGGGAACGTCGAGCACGATGCAGGGCGTGGTCATGCGCAGCGTGTCGAAGATCGCATCGAAGGCTTCGGCGCCGAAATCGTAGACGCGGTCGAGCGTCGCGGGCGCCGCGAGGAGGCTGAGACGCTCGGTGCATTTGGCGAGCAGGCGCTCCATCAAGGCGCCGTGTCCGGCCGGTCCTGCGAGAGCACCGCGTTGGCGATGCCCTGCACCGGGTCCTGGTTGTAGTCGAGGCCGGCGGTGCCGAAGGCGAGGTCGAGATCGATCACGACGGAATCGAGCGCGAGGTCGCGCGCGATGGTCCAGGCCACGTTGTGCGCGACGGTGGAGGCACCGACGCCGCCCTTGGCGCCGACCACCGCGATGACGCGGCCGGTGATGATGGCTTCCGACGCCGAGAACAGGCTGCAGATCGAGCGGACGACGTCGAGGGTTTCGACCGGTCCCACCACGTAGTCGTTGACGCCGCGGCGGACCAGCTCGCGATAGGGCGCGGTGTCGTTGGGGTTGCCGATCACGACCACGCGGGTGCCGGGATCGCAGACGCCGGCGAGATCGTCGAGGCCCTCGAGGATGTCGCGTGTGCCGTCGGATTCGATCACGATGACGTTCGGCGTCGGCATCGTGTCATAGACTTCGATGGCCGCGGCGAGGCCGCCGCCCTTGGCGGTGAGATGCGCCTTGGCGAGACGGCGATCCTGCCCGGCCGCGGTGACCGCGGCGAGCGTCTGCTCGGTCTCGCAAAAGGCCTGCACCGAGATGCGAGGAACCGGCGCAATGTGGTCCTCGGGGTGCTGCGGGATCGTCCGCTTCTTCGTTCGTCGTGGAGCGACTCGTCATTTGCCTGTGTCGCTGAGTTTGGCCTTTTCGGCCTCGGGATACATGGTCGTGGTCGCCATGCCCTTGCGGTAGCGCTCGAAGGCGATGTCGCGCCGTGCGTGTAGGCCGGCGTTTTCGCGGCGCGGCTGCTCGAGGTCGGCGGGGTTGTCGATCATGGCCGCGAGGTTGCGCTGGGTGGCGCAGCCCAGATTGAAGTACGGCCGGTTCTCGTTGTAGCCGGGGTCGAGGATGGACGGACCGACATCTTCCGGCCACAGCCCGCAGGGGCCGGCGACCGCGGCGATCTTCGGGTAGCTCAGGCGGATGGTCGGCGAGCAGTCCGGGATCCTCGGGCGATAGGGATGCTGGACGATGGCGCGCGACGGCACGCCGCCGGATGCGAGCACCGACGGATTTCGTGATAGGTCGCTGCCGCGGCGCGCGAATTCGGCGTCGTTGACGGGGACGTCGACGACGACGGAACCGGTGCCTTCGCGCACCCAGTCCCTGGCCAATGCCCGCGACGTCCGCGTGCTGCGCGGTGGAGAGGCCGCCGCGCGCCTCGCCGACGAAGATCACGATCGACTTCTTGGCTTCCTGCACCGCGATCGGGTGGCGCTGGCGATAGTCGGTCGGCACCGTCTGGGTGACGATCTCGCCGGTGGTGTTGCAGGCGCCCAGCATGACGGAGAGCCCCGTCAGCGCCAGCGCGACGCAGATTGCGACGTCGATCGGCGATCGTCTTCGTCATCGCTTTGTCCCCTCTTGCCCTGTCTTCCCCGGTCCCCGAAACCGTCGTATCAGTCGATGATGAAGCCGAAATCACCGGGATGCCGGCGATCGGATCGACGCGGCGCGCGATGCCATAGAGGCGGTTCATGCGGCCGAGCAGCGCCGTCTGGGCGTCGAGGCCGGCGCAAAGCCGTCGTCGGGCCGCGACAGTTCCTTCTGAGCCACCGCGCGCACCACATAGGGCGTCACGATCACCATCAGCTCGGTCTCGTTGTTGACGAAGTCCTGGCTGCGGAACAGCGCGCCGATGATCGGCACCTGGTCGACGCCGGGCAGGCCGTTGATCGCCTGCTTGGTCTGCTGCTGGATCAGGCCGGCCATCGCCATCGAGCCGCCGGAGGGAATTTCCAGCGTGGTTTCGGCGCGGCGGGTCTGGATCGAGGGGATGGTGATCGAGTTGTCGAGGTCGAGGACACCGCCTGGGTCAGCGTGATCGCGTTGTGGTTCGACAGCTCGGAGACCTCGGTCATCACGCGCAGGCTGATCCGGCCCTCGCTCAGCACGACCGGCGTGAAGTTCAGGGAGATGCCGAACTTCTTGTAGGTGATCTGGGTGGTGCAGACGTGGGTGACGGGATCGCAGGAATAGCCTGCCGGAATCGGGAATTCGCCGCCGGCGATGAAGGTGGCGGATTCGCCGGAGATCGCGGTCAGGCTCGGTTCGGCGAGCGTGCGCATGACGCCGGCGCTTTCCATCGCGCGCATCGTGGCGCTGACGGTCGGCGACGCCCTTGGTGAGGCCGGCCACGCCGAAGCCCGTTGTTGCCGACGATCGGTCCGCCACAGACCGAGAACGGGTTCGAATTGTTGAAGTTCACGACCGCGGTGCCGGCAGTTCAGGCTGGCGCTGAGATCGACGCCCATCTGCTTGACGATGTCGCGGCGGACTTCGCCGACGACGACCTTGAGCATCACCTGGTCGCGGCCGCGCACGACGATGTTGTTGACGACCTTGTCGGCGCCGCCGACCAGTTTGGCGGCGACGTCGCCGGCCTGCTGGGCCTCGATCGGGCTCGACACCGAGCCGGTCAGCATCACGCTGTCGCCGACGCCTTCGATCTGCACGCCCGGCAGCGATTGGCGCAGCGCCGTGCGCATGCCGTTGAGATCGCGCTTGACCGCGATGTCGTAGGAGGCGACCTGCTGGCCGTCGGCGGCGAAGAACACGACGTTGGTCTGGCCGACCTGGCCGCCGATGATATAGGCGCGCTGCGACGAGCGGATCACGGCATTGGCGATCTTGGGATCGGCCACCAGCACGTCCTTGACGTCGCGCGGCAGGTCGATGACGACGGACTTGCCGACGCCGAGCGACAGGAAGCGCGTCTTCGCCGGCGCGATCGTCCGCGACCGGCGACACGTCGAGATCCGGCGGCCTGCATCGGCGCCTGGTCGCCGACCGGCGCATCCGCCGGCGCTGACGACAGCGGGGGCTGCGATCAGCCCCAGCATCAGCACCGCCCCGTCCAGAACGAGCGCGCGCGCATCCCCCGAATGCGCAGTGCCCGTCCGATCATCCCCGTAGTTCATCATGTCCCCATCACTTCTGTGACGTCAGTTGCCGCGCCTGCACGCCGTAGCGGATCACGTTGACGCCGCCGGTCCGCTTGCTCGCCTGGTCTTCGGTCGGAGTTTTCGACCACGTTGGCATCGGCGATGCTTCGCAGCGCGAGCGTCAGCGTGCCGCCCTGGCGCGACCGCCGACAGCGTCGCGACCTGGTCGGGCTTGAGCTCGAGCGTGACGGTCTTGCCGACGCACGGCGTTCTGGCCGTCCTTTTCCTTCGGCGCCTGGTCGATCGCGAGCACGCGGATGTTGGTCAGGATGACCTCGGACAGGATCAGGTCGTTGCCGCCGGCGCCCGTCGGCGCATTCTTCAGGCGGCGGGTCAGCACGATGTCGACGCGGTCGTTCGGCAGGATGAAGCCGCCGGCGCCGGTCTCGGCTGAAATCTCGGTGGAGACGGCGCGCATGCCGGACGGCAGGATCGCGGCCATGAAGCCGGAGCCGTCGGCCCTGACCAGCTTCTGCTCGCGGATCGGCTCGCCCTGCATCAACGGCACGCGCGCGATCGAGCCTGCGATCTGGGTCTGGCGCCTCGGGCCTGTTGTCGCGGCGGATGAAGGCGCTGCTCGCGGTCGCCGCCGGCCAGGTCTGCCATTGCAGGTCCTCGGGCTTCACGGCCTGGCCGAGCTGGATGTCGTTCTTGGCGACCAGCACCTCGACCGTCGGCAGCTTCTCGGCGACGGGAAGGGCGGGCGCGGGCTTGTTGTCCATAGCCGCTCGCCAGATACGCAGCGACGCCGCCGGCGCCCAGCGCGATGACGAGAACGACAATGCGTGCGGTGTTCATACGCGATACAGTCCGCTCTCACGCCGCGAAGCCTTTGGCCACGCGGCGGCCTCTTCCCATCCCAACAAGCAGGACTAAGCTTCAAAGGTATAAGGGAGCTTGCGTGCAGGAACCCGCGAGCCGGGAATCGTCGCCATGGTGAACGGATGGTTATCCGTTTCCTGCGAAAGCCAGCGAAGTTGCCGCGGTCTTGCGTATTTCCACGGAGCTTGTGTCAGCGAAACGCGCTCGCGCTGCGTTTGAACGCGAGGCGGCCGATCGTGGTTAACAAACGATGCTGCGCGACGCCGCCGCCGCTACGCGCGCGCGAGCGCCGCAAAACCGCGTTCGAGGTCGGCCTTGAGGTCGTCGACATTCTCGAGCCCGATATGCAGCCGCAGCGTCGGGCCGCCCGGCGACCATTTCGTCGCGGTGCGATAGCCGTCGCAGTCGAACGGGATGATCAGGCTCTCGAAGCCGCCCCAGGAAAAGCCCATGCCGAACAGCGTCACCGCGTCGAGCAGGGCGTCGACCGCCTTCGGCGGCACCGGCTTCAGCACGATGCGAGAACAGTCCGGAGGCGCCGGTGAAATCGCGCTTCCAGATCGCGTGCCCCGGATGGCTCTCCAGCGCCGGATGCAGCACCCGCGCCACTTCCGGACGGCCGCCAGCCAGCGCGCCATCTCGAGGCCGGAACGATGGTGCTGCGCGAGGCGCACGCCAAGCGTCCGCGTGCCGCGCAGCGCGAGGTACACATCGTCGGGGCCGGCGCAGACGCCGAGCAGGCGGATGGTCTCGGTGATCAGCGGCCACGCCTTCGCGTTGGCCGAGATGGTGCCGAACATGATGTCGGAATGGCCGCCGATATATTTGGTGGCGGCCTGCATGCTGATGTCGACGCCAAGCTCGAGCGAGCGGTGATAGAGCGGCGTCGCCCAGGTGTTGTCGTCGATCACGAGCGCGCCGCGCGCATGCGCGACGGCGGCGATGGCGGGAATATCCGGCATCTCGAAGGATTGCGATCCCGGCGCCTCGACCAGCACGGCCCGGGTGTTGGGCTTGAACAGCTTTTCGACGCCAGCGCCGATCTGCGGATCGAAATAGGTGGTCTCGACGCCGTAGCGCGCCAGCACGCCGTTGCAGAAGTTGCGCGAGGGACGATAGACGTTGTCGCACACGAGCAGATGATCGCCGGCCTTGGTCACCGCGAGCAGGGTGGTGGAGATCGCCGCAAGTCCCGACGGCGCGATGCCGACGCCGGCGCATTGCGGGCCTTCCAGCGCCATCAACACGTCCTGCAGCGCGCGCGTGGTCGGCGACCCGTGGCGGCCATAGGTGTACTCGCCGCGGTGGGCGTGGAGGTCTTCGGCGGTCGGATAGAGCACGGTCGAGCCGTGAAACACGGCGGGATTGACAAAACCCTTTTGCGCGGTGGGGTCGCGGCCGGCGGTCACCAGTCGGGTTTCTGCCTGTTGCGGCGGCAGCGTTCCGTCAGCCCCGGAGGATTTCATGCACTTGCACCAAAGACTTTTTGCCGCAGCCGCACGCAAGCGCTTGTTCCATCGCAGGCCGCGGCCGGGATTATGCTAGTAACAGGATACGGAAGTCGCCCGTCAACCCCTTGACCCGGCTCGCCAGTCGTTCTGTGATAGCGCCAACTATCCACGTCGCCGCAAGTTGAGGGGCCTGCTGCGACCGTCGATCCATTGCCTGACCATACTGCAGGTCAATTCGCCGGTTTTGGCGAGGTTTTTCGGCAAGGGATCATCGGGTTGGCCCATTGATTGCAGCGATAGCCATGTTCCCGGACGACCCTCGAAAGGCCTTTGCCCATGAAACGCGTATCCCTGGTTCTCACCCTTGCCGCAGCCGCCGCATCTTGCGGCGCAGGCCGCGACCGCCCAGACCCTCAAGACCATCCAGGATCGCGGCATGCTGTCCTGCGGCGTCAGCCAGGGCCTGCCGGGCTTCTCGTCGCCGGACGACAAGGGCAACTGGACCGGCCTCGACGTCGACATCTGCCGCGCGATCGCGGCGGCGATCTTCAACGATCCGAGCAAGGTCAAGTTCGTGCCGCTGTCGGCCAAGGATCGCTTCACGGCGCTGCAGTCCGGCGAAATCGACGTGCTGTCGCGCAACACCACCTGGACGGTTTCGCGCGACACCTCGCTCGGCGCCAACTTCACCGGCGTCACCTATTACGACGGCCAGGGTTTCATGGTGAAGAAGTCGCTGAAGGTGAAGTCGGCGCTCGAGCTCAACAGCGCCTCGGTCTGCGTGCAGACGGGAACCACCACCGAGCAGAACCTCGCCGACTACTTCAAGGGCAACAACATGAAGTATGAGGTGATCGCGTTCGCCGGCGCCGACGAAACCGTGAAGGCCTATGAATCCGGCCGCTGCGACGTGTTCACGACCGACGTCTCGCAGCTCTATGCCCAGCGCTGAAGCTCGCCAACGCCGACGATCACGAGGTGTTGCCGGAAGTGATCTCGAAGGAGCCGCTCGGGCCGATGGTGCGCCATGGCGACGACCAGTGGTTCGACATCGTCAAGTGGACGCTGTTTGCGATGGTCAACGCCGAGGAACTGGGCGTCACGCAGAAGAACGTCGACGAGATGGCGAAGTCCGACAAGCCGGACCTCAAGCGCATGCTCGGTACCGACGGCAATCTCGGCGAACAGCTCGGCCTGACCAAGGACTGGGTGATCCGCATCGTCAAGCATGTCGGCAATTACGGCGAAATCTTCGACCGCAATGTCGGCGCCGGCTCCAAGCTCGGCATCTCGCGCGGCCTGAACAATCTCTGGAACAAGGGCGGAATCCAGTACGCGCCGCCGATCCGCTGATCGATAACGCGCGGGGGGCGCGGCGATGAGCATCGATGCAAGGACACCTCCGTCGCAGTTTGTCTTCAGACTGCGACGCGCGCTCGGCGGACGGGCGGGCTGGAACGGTGTTGTCTTCCAGGTCCTGTTCGTCGCCGCGCTGATCTGGCTCGGCTATCGAAATCATTGCGAACGCGCGCGCCAACCTGGCGGCGCAGCGCATCACCTCCGGCTTCGGCTTCCTGGCAGAACAATGCGGGTTTTGACGTCAGCCAGACCCTGATTTCCTTCATCGGGGTCCGACACCTATGTCCGCGTCTTCTTCGTCGGCCTGCTGAACACGCTGCTCGTGGCGGTGGTCGGCATCTTCTTTGCCACCATCCTCGGCTTTGCGGTCGCGCTCGGCCGGCTGTCGCCGAACTGGCTGCTGTCGCGGATTGCCGGCGGCTATGTGGAGTTGATCCGCAACCTGCCGCCGCTGTTCCAGATCCTGTTCTGGTACAAGGCCGTGCTTGCCGCGCTGCCCAATCCGCGGCAGAGCTACTCCATCTTCGACTACGCCTTCCTCAGCAATCGCGGATTGGTCATCCCGAAGGCGATTGAAAGCCCCGGGTTTTATCCGTTCTTGGATTGCCATCGCGGTCGCTGTCGTCGCTGCCTTCGTGATGCGGCGTTATGCGCGCAAGCAACTCCTCGACAAGGGCAACAAGATCACCATCTGGCCCTATGTCCTGGGTGGGCTGATCGGGCTGCCGCTGCTGGCAATGCTGATCTTCGGCCAGCCGTTCACGCTGGAATTCCCGACGCTGCGCGGCTTCAACTTCTGCCGGCGGCTCGCGCCTGATTCCCGAATTCGTGGCGCTGACGCTGGCGCTGTCGACCTACACGGCGGCGTTCATCGCCGAGATCGTGCGCGCGGGCATCATGTCCGTGCACAAGGGGCAGATGGAGGCGGGCTCATCGCTCGGCCTGTCGCGCGGCCAGACGCTGCGGATGATCGTGGTGCCGCAGGCGATGCGGGTGATCCTGCCGCCGCTGACCAACCAGTATCTCAACCTGACGAAAAACTCCTCGCTGGCGGTCGCGATCGGCTATCCCGACCTCGTCTCGGTGTTCGCCGGCACGACGCTGAGCCAGACCGGGCAGGCGATCGAGATCATCTCGATCACCATGGGCGTCTATCTGCTGATTTCGCTCATCACAAGCGCGATCATGAGTTTCTACGGGTGGCGGCTTGACCGGAGCATGCAGCGATGAGCGAAACGGTTTTTGTCCGCCACGATATGACGCCGGAGCGGCCTGCGCCGGTGAAGACCACCGGCTTCGTCGGCTTCCTGCGCACGCGCCTGTTCAACACGCCGACCAACATCGTCATCACCATCGTCGGCGCGCTGCTGTCTGTGGGTCATCGTCGGTCCCGCCATCAAGTTCACGCTGATCGACGCGGTATGGACCGGCAAGGACCGCGACGCCTGCCTTTCCGAGAAGGTCGGGCGCACGGTCGGCGCCTGCTGGCCGTTCGTGACGGCAAAGTTCAGCCAGTTCATCTACGGCTTCTACCCCGAGGCCGAGCGCTGGCGGGTCAATCTGACCTTCCTGCTCGCGGCGGTGCTGCTGATCCCGATGTTGATCCCGCGGCTGCCTGGCAAGGGCATCAATGCGAGCCTGTTCTTCATCGCCTTTCCGGTGGTCGCCTTCTTCCTGCTGCATGGCGGCGGCCTGAAGGGACTTGGCGTCAGCTGGACCGCAAACGTCTTGTCCGGCCTTAACGGCAGCATCGGGGAGGGTGGCGACAAGCTCGTCTCGCTGAGTGCGTCCTCGGCAATCGGGCCGCTGCTGTGGCTGCTTGGCAAGCTGCTCGTGCTGCTCAGCACGGTGATTTCGTGGATCTTGTGGCCGCTGACCTGGCTGCGCGACTTCATCCAGTCATTCGGCCGGCCGGTCTGGGCTGACCTGGTCGCGACCGCTGTGATCGTCTCGGGACTGATGTTCTGGCTCGGCGGCGGCATGCGCGCCGGCGTGCGCGCGCTGATCACGAGCCTCGTCATCTTCGCCTGTATCGGCATCGTCATCGCGATCCTGGGTCTCGACCGCGGCGGCCTGCCGGTGGTCGACACGCGGCTGTGGGGCGGCCTGCTGGTGACGCTGGTGGTGTCGGTCACGGGCATCGTCACCTCGATGCCGGTCGGTATTGCGCTGGCGCTGGGGCGGCGTTCGACCATTCCGCTGATCCGCGTCTTCTCCGTCGCCTTCATCGAGTTCTGGCGCGGCGTGCCGCTGATCACGGTGCTGTTCTTTGCCACCTACATGCTGCCGCTGTTCCTGCCCGGCAATTTCATCGGTCGATGGTCTGGTGCGCGCGCTGATCGGCATCGCGCTGTTTGCCGGCGCCTATCAGGCCGAGGTGATCCGCGGCGGCCTTGCGGCAATCCCGCGCGGGCAGGGGGAAGCGGCAAGCGCGCTCGGGCTGTCGTTCTGGAAGACGACCGGGCTGATCGTGATGCCGCAGGCGCTGCGCCACGTCATCCCGGGCCTCGTCAACAGCTTCATCGCGTTGTTCAAGGACACCTCGCTGGTCTCGATCGTCGCGCTGTTCGACCTGCTCGGGCAGTTGCAGGCCGCCTTCGCCGATCCCAACTGGTCGACGCCACTCGACGCTGTTCACCGGCTTTGCCTTCACCGGATTGATCTACTTCGTCTTCTGCTTTGGCATGTCGCGTTACTCGCTGTTCGTCGAGAACAGGTTGAACGCGCATCGCCGCAATTGAGAAAGCGCCATGGCCGAAAACTCCATCGTCAACATCAACCAGCTCAACAAGTGGTACGGCGATTTTCACGTGCTGCGCGACATCAATCTCGATGTCGCCAAGGGCGAGCGCATCGTGATCTGCGGGCCGTCGGGCTCCGGCAAGTCGACGCTGATCCGCTGCATCAATGCGCTGGAGGAATTCCAGGAAGGCAAGATCACGGTCGAGGGCATCGAGCTCGGACCGAACCTGCGCCGGGTCGACGAGGTGCGCCGCGAAGTCGGCATGGTGTTCCAGAGTTTCAACCTGTTCCCGCATCTGACCGTGCTGGAGAACTGCACGCTGGCGCCGATCTGGGTGCGCAACATTCCGCAGAAGGATGCGGAAGCGACCGCCATGAAATATCTCGAGCGGGTCAAGATCCCGCATCAGGCCAACAAATATCCCGGCCAGATGTCAGGCGGCCAGCAGCAGCGCGTCGCCATTGCGCGCGCGCTTACCATGAACCCCAAGGTCATGCTGTTCGACGAACCGACCTCGGCGCTCGATCCGGAAATGGTCAAGGAAGTGCTCGACACCATGGTCGATTTGGCCAAGGAGGGCATGACCATGCTGGTCGTCACCCACGAAATGGGCTTTGCGCGCGAAGTGGCCAACCGCGTCATCTTCATGGACGCGGGGCAGGTGATCGAGTCCAATACGCCCGAGGAATTCTTCTCCAATCCGCAGCACGCGCGGACCAAGCTGTTCCTCAGCCAGATCCTGCGGCATTAGCGGCTTGCATCCTTCGAGACGCCGCTGCGCGGCTCCTCAGGATGAGGTCTTACGTCGGAGCAAGTCGTTAAACCCTCATGCTGAGGAGCGCGGCGAGGCACCCGAGCAGGCCGAGCGTAGCTCGGCCGTCCGCGAACGGTGCAATCAAAAAGAGCCGCGCGCTACCGGACGATGCTTCGCATCGCCGGGGAAGCACGAGGCCACCGACGGAGCTGAATACCTCACACCTTCTCGAACGGCGGTTCGATCGTGCTGCGCTTCTCCAGCCATTCCGGGACAGGCAGGTTCTTCGACCGCATGAAATCCGGATTGAACAGCTTTGACTGATAGCGGTTGCCGTTGTCGGCGAGGATGGTGACGATGGTCTTGCCGGGGCCGAGCTCTTTGGCGAGCTTGATTGCGCCCGCCACATTCACGCCGGTCGAGCCGCCGAGGCACAGGCCCTCATGCTGCAGCAAGTCGTAGATGACAGGCACCAATTCCTCGTCGGGAACGAGGAAGGCGGTATCGACCCTCGCTTCCTTGACGACGGCGGTGACGCGGCCAAGTCCGATACCCTCGGTGATGGAGTCGCCGGGCGTCGATTTGGCTTCACCGTTCTTGAAGAGATTGTACATCGCAAAGCCCGGCGGGTCGGCGCAGGCCGTCACGATGTTCTTGTTCATCGACTTCAGGAACGACGTGGTTCCCGCAATGGTGCCGGCGGTGCCGACCGCGCAAATGAATCCGTCGACCTTGCCGCCGGTCTGTTCCCAGATTTCGGGCCCCGTGGATTCGAAATGCGCCTTCGCGTTGTCGAGATTGTTCCACTGGTCGGCGAACAGCACGCCATTGGGTTCGCTCTTGCGCAACTGCTCCGCAAGCCTGCGGCCGACATGCTGATAGTTGTTCGGATTGGAAAAGGGCAGCATCGGGACTTCCACCAGCTCGGCGCCGCACAGCCGCAGCATGTCCTTCTTTTCCTGGCTCTGGGTGTTGGGAATGAGGATGATCGTGCGATAGCCGCGCGCGCTCGCCACCACCGCAAGGCCGATGCCGGTGTTGCCCGCGGTCAATTCCACGACGAGGCCGCCGGGCTTGAGGTCGCCGCGCTTCTCGGCTTCCAGGATCATCCATTTGCCGGCGCGATCCTTGACCGACTGGCCGGGATTCATGAACTCGGCCTTGCCAAGAATGGTGCAGCCCGTCAGTTCGGATGCGTGCTTGAGCTTGATCAGCGGTGTATTACCGATCGCCTGAACGACGTCGTTGTTGAATTTCATGTTGATGAAATACCGGTTGTTTCCTCGTTGCGGGCGAGCCTAGAGGACCGCCGCCGGGCGCACAAGCCGACCGCGTGGCGCGACTGCTATCCGGATTTGGCGAACACCACCTGCCGCACGTCGATATTTCCCGACAGGAATCCGGCCTCGCAATACGACAAATAGTATTCCCACAAGCGGCGGAAGCGATCGTCGAAACCCGACGGCATCAGATGGGGCCAGGCCTCGCGGAAATTGCTTCGCCAGATCGCGAGCGTCTTGGCATAATCTTGCCCAAAAATGCGCTCGCGGATGACAGGCACGCCGAACTTGTCGCCGAGCGTCTTCAATATCTCCGGCGAGGGCAGCATGCCGCCGGGGAAGACGTAGCGCTGGATGAAGTCCACCTCGCGGCGGTAGTTCTGGAAAAGATTGTCCTGGATGGTGATGGCCTGGATGCCGGCGAGCCCGCCGGACAGCAGGCGGTCGCGCAGCTGTGAGAAATAATTCGGCCAGAACTCTTCGCCGACCGCCTCGATCATCTCGATCGAGGCGATGCGGTCGTACTGGCCGCGCTCGTCGCGATAGTCCTGCAGCCGGATTTCAACCTTCTCGGAAAGGCCCGCCTGCTGGATGCGGCGTTGCGCGAAGTCGCGCTGCTCCTTGCTGATGGTCAGCCCGACGACGCGCGCGCCCTGCTTGGCGGCGAATTCGGCAAAGCCGCCCCAGCCGCAGCCGATCTCGAGCAGCTTCTGGCCGGGTCGCAGGTCGATTGCTTCCGCAAGCCGGCGATACTTGTTGGTCTGGGCCGAGGTGAGGTCCGGCGTGTGGTCCTCGAACAGGGCCGAGGAATAGGTCATGCTGGGGTCGAGCCAGGCCGAATAGAAGGCGTTGCCGATATCGTAATGGGCGTAGATGTTGCGCCGGGCCTGCCGCCTGCGTGTTGCGGTTGAACCAGTGACGCAGCTGCTGCGCGTAGCGCACCAGCGGCTGGTCCGACAGCATGCTCGCACTGAGATCGCGATTGATGCAGAACAAATAGAGGAACGTCGTGAGATCGGGCGTATCCCAATCACCGCGCAGATAGGCCTCGGCAATGCCGATGTCGCCGCCGCGCAGCAGGCGCGAGGCAAAGCCGAAATTGCGCAACTTCATCACCGCGTTCGGACCGGGCTCGACCCCGCCAAGCCGCACCGTCCGGCCGTCGGGCAGGATGACGTCGAGCGTGCCATGCCGGAGTTTTGAACCGAAGCCAAGCGCCAGCCGCACCATGCGAGGCAGGTCCGGCAGCAGCTTGTCTACCGTGTCAGAAGTGACCGCGATCAAGTCGGACATGGGCAATCCATCGTGCTGCCCCCGGTCCGAAATCTCCGTTGTGACGAGGCCGAACCTAGTTTCGACCCCCACCGGACCAAAGCGCCTTTGCGCGGGCAGGCAACGCCAACCTAGCATATTGGTTCCCTTCGCCAACCGGCAAGGTCGCCGCGGGCCCGGCGCCGTCGGCTTTCGCAGTTGCAGTATCGGGCCGCGGCACCAGCCGGGCGCCCTTCAGCCATAACCGCAGCGCTTCCCAATGGATCGCGCCGACGATCTTGAACGTGACGAGCGGCAGCGCGAAGAAGGCGCGCAGCAGCGCCGCCGTTGTCAGGGCGCGGCGGCGGCCAAAGAAGGTCGCCGACAGCAGCGGGCCGTCGCGATCGGTCTCGAGGATCCGCAAGCGGACGGCCTCGCCCGGCGGCAAGACGCGGAAGTGGTAGCGCATCGCCATGTCGATGAAGGGGGAGACGTAGAACAGCTTGTCCTGTTGCTGGCGCAGGCCGGCCGCGCTGAGTTCACCATCCCTGACCGGCAGCACATAGGGATGGATATCCCCAAGCGTGTTGCGCACTTCGTAGATGACGAGCGCAAGGGTCCCGTCGGCGCGATAGCAGAAATAGACCGCCAGCGGATTGAAGGTGAAGCCGAGCAGGCGGGGATAGCAAAGCAGCAGCACCTTGCCGCCGGCAAGGTCGATGCCGTGCCCGGCCGCGCTGCGGCGCACATAATCGCGCAGCGAGGAGCCGTCGCGCGGGCCGTGATCGGCTTCATGAAAACTGTAGAGCGCGGCGCTGTTGACGCCGAACAGCGGTGATTGGCGGCCGGCCTCGCTCAGCCGGTCGAGATCGATCAACAAGCTCATCACCCGGTAATTGAAGCGATGGCCCATCGGCTTTAGCCGCGCATGCATGACCTCGCCGAAATACAGCGTGGCGGCTTGCTCGCTGTCGCCGGTTGGCGCGATCATGGCTACTCCGCAGCCTCAGCGAGTTCGGCCGGCAACTCGCGCCACGGCGCGCTCGCGCCCAGCGCTTCGGCGACTTCAAGGCCCGAGCGCAGGCCATCCTCGTGGAAACCATAGCCCGTCCAGGCGCCGCAGAACCAGGTATGGCGACGGCCCTGGATCTCGCCGAGCCGTTTCTGGGCGGCAAACGCGGCGGCGTTAAATTGCGGATGCTCGCACATGTACTTACCGAAGGTCAGCGCGGCATCCGGCTCGAACGGGGGATTGAGACTGACGAACAGCGGCTTGTCGTCGTCAATGCCCTGCAGGCGGTTCATCCAGTAGGTGACGGCGACGTCGTTGACCGCTGTGCCCTCGCGCTGCCAGCGCAGGAAATTCCACGACGCCCAGGCGCGCTTGCGCTTCGGCATCAATCGTTCATCGCGGTGCAGGTAGACCGTGTTCGGCGCATAGCCGATGGCGCCGAGGATGGCGCGCTCGCGCGCATCGGCATCCGTGAGCATGTCGAGCGCCTGGTCGCTGTGGGCGGCGATCACCAAATGGTCGTAGGTCGCCTGCCGGCCCTGGCTGTCGTGGACGACGACGCCATGCGAGGTGCGCTCGACCGCGGTCACCGCGCAGCCGAGCCGGAGTTGATCGTGGAATGCGCCGGTGAGTTTTTCGACATAGCGGCTGCTGCCGCCTTTCACCGTGCGCCACACCGGGCGGTCATACTGCAGCAGGCGATGATTGCTGAAGAAGGCGACGAAGTTCTCCGCCGGGAAATCCAACATCTCCTGCGCGGGTGCCGACCAGATCGCCGCGCCCATCGGGGCGAGGTAGTCGGTGAGCAGCCGCGGCGCAAAATGGTTGCGGCGGAAATATTCGCCGAGCGTGATGCCGGCGAGCTTTCCGCACCTGTAATCCTCGGTGCTCTGCCGGTTGAAAGTCAGGATGTCGCGCAGCATCCACAGATAGGACGGCGAGAGCAGGTTGCGCGGCTGCGCGAACAGGCCGATGGCCGTCTCGATCCAGTTGTTGCCGCCGCCCTTCCACTCGAAGCGGCCGCGATCGGCCGTGACCGCAAAGCTCATGCAGCTCTCGACCGTCTCGACCTCGAGATGGTCGAACAGCGCGGTGAGGCCGGGGTAATTCAGTTCGTTGTAGACGATGAAGCCGGTGTCGACGGCAATCGGCGTGCCGTCATAGTCGATCGAAACGGTGTGGCTGTGACCGCCCGGCCGCAACTCCCGGTCATAGACCGTGACCGGGTAGCGTTTTGAGAGGGTCCAGGCCGCGGCATTGCCGGCAATTCCAGTTCCGATAACCGCGACCCGCATCTGTTGCCCCTTTTCCGTCGTGCAGCAAAGCTACGGCGGGGGCCGGGAGGGGTTTCAATTCCGCCCGCCAGCGCAGCCGCAGGGATGGCGGCGGACAGCGACGCCGGAACAGGGGAAAACCCCCATGAAATCTTCGTAAGAATCAGGCGCTTTCTGACCGTGCCGGAATGCAAGAAATGCCTATGAAATAAGGATAAGTCGATCATCAGACCTGATGGCAACACCTCGGTGCCGATTGTGCGGTGAGGGCCCGCGGGACTGTCCGCACCCTGATCCCAGGGCTAGGATGGCGCCAGGTCCCAACGAAGGCATCATCCGGTGAACGCGCCGCTGCCCATTGTCCTGATACCCGCCCGCAACCCGGGCGGCGCCGATTCGGCGTGGCGGTGGACCTTGGCAGGGTCCGGCGGAGAGCGGGTGTGACCCAAGGCGCCGCCGGGACCGGGATTGCCGGCATCAGGAATGCCGCATCGGCCCACGCCGTGCGCTGGGTTGCCGTGCTTTGTCTTGCCCTTGGCTCGTCCGGCTGCCTCCTGACCTCCGACTTGCCGGATCCCGCGCTCGATGTCCCCGCAGGCTACAAGGCCGCCGGCCGCAAGGGCGCGCTGGATGCGCCGCCCTCGCTCGACTGGTGGCGCGGCTTCCGCTCGAGCGAACTCACGATGCTGATGGAGGAGGCGCAGACCGTCAATCTCGACATCGCCGCTGCAACCGCGCGTTTCCTGCAGGCCGATGCGCAGGCGCGCATCACCGGCGCGCCGCTGTTGCCGAGCCTGTCCGGTACCGGGCAGGAGGTCTATTCGCGCACGTCAGGCTCCAGCGCGAGTGGCCTCAGCAATGGCGGCCGCGAGATCGTCAACTATCAGGCCTCGCTCAGCGCAAGCTATGAGCTCGATTTCTGGGGCAAGAACCGCGACGCCGCGCAAGCCGCGGAGGAAACCACAGTTGCCACCCGCTTCGACCGCGACGTGGTGGCGCTGACCACGCTGACCAGCGTCGCCAACGCCTATTTCCAGGTGCTGGTCTCGCAGGACCGCCTGCGCGTTGCCCAGAGCAACATTGCGAGCGCCCAGAGCATCCTCGATGCGATCAAGCAACGGCTTTCGGCCGGCACCGGCAACGACCTCGACGTGGCGCAGCAGGAGAGCGTGCTCGCCAACCAGCGCGCACTGGTGCCGCCGCTGCGGCAGACGCTGCAGCAGAACATCAACGCGCTGGCGACGCTGGTGGCGCGGCCGCCGGAGAGCATCAACATCAAGGGTGGCTCGCTCGACCGCATTGCGATCCCGCGGGTGACGCCGGGCCTGCCGTCCGAACTGTTGACGCAGCGGCCCGACATCAGGCGGCAGGAAGCGCAGCTTGCGTCCGCCACCGCCAATATCGGCAGCGCGCGCGCGCAATTCTTTCCGAGCATCAGGCTCACCGGCAATGGCGGCTACCAGAGCACGGCGCTGTCGTCGCTGTTCCAGCCGCATGCCGCCTTCTTCAGCCTCGTCGGCAGTGCGACGCAGGTGATTTTCGACGGCGGCGCGATCCTCGGCAATTTCGAACTTACCAAGGCCAAGCAGGATGAACTGCTGCAGGCCTACCGCAAAACGGTGGTCTCTGCCTTTGCCGACGTCGACAATGCCCTGACAGCGATTCGCGAGACCACCATCAGGCTCAAGCTGCAGCGCGACGTTGTGGCGGCCTCGCGCCGGGCCTTTCAACTTTCCGAACAGCAGCTGCGGGCCGGCACGGCTGATATCGTAACTGTGCTAAACACGCAGCTGACACTATTTCAGGCCCAAGAATTCGCTCTCGCAGGCGCAGCTCGCGCGCTTTCAGGCGATCGTCAGCCTCTATCAGGCGCTGGGGGGCGGCTGGGAGCCGAGGATGGAAAGGCCGGTCAATGCTCTTTAAGCCGGAATTGAACGAGACCGCGAAGGCCGCGGGCAGGAGCGTGGTGCGCTCCGTGCTGCGGCGGAGCGTGTCGATCCTCATCACGCTCCTGATCCTTGGCGGCCTCGGCTATATCGGCTGGTTCGCGTTCCAGCAGAAGGGCGGCGGGCGCAACGCCAATGTGCGGCCCGATCTCCCGGTCCCCGTATTGGCGGCGACGCCGCGCGTGCTGGACGTGCCCGTCTATCTCGAGGGCGTGGGCTCCGTGCGTGCGCTCAACACGGTCACCGTGCGCGCGCAGGTCGACGGCAAGCTGATGGCGGTGAATTTCGTCGAAGGCCAGGACGTCAAGAAGGGCGACGTGCTGGGCGAGATCGATCCGGCGATCTACCAGGCCCAATACGACCAGGCCGTCGCCAAGAAGGCGCAGGACGAAGCCCTGCTCGCCAACCAGAAGCTCGATCTGGCGCGTTACCAGCAGCTCGCCGCATCCAATGCCGGCTCCAAGCAGCAGGCCGATACGCAAAAGGCTGTCGTCGCGCAGCAGGAGGCGCTGATCAAGGCCGATCAGGCCGCGATCGACAACATGTCGGCGACGCTCGGCTATACCAAGATCGTGGCGCCGATCTCCGGCCGCGCCGGGCTTCGTCAGGTCGATCAGGGCAACATCATCCGCGGCTCCGATGTAACCGGTCTCGTCGTCCTGACGCAGCTGCAACCGATCGCGGTGTGGTTCAGCCTGCCGCAGCAGCAGATCGTGCGCGTCAACAATGCCGCGGGCAAGGGAACGCTGGCCGTCGACGTGTTCGGCAATGACGGCACGACGGTTGTCGATACCGGGATATTGAAGGGCATCGACAACCAGGTCGATCCGACCACGGGTACGCTGAAGCTGAAGGCGGAATTCCCCAACGGGAATTTCCAGCTCTGGCCCGGGCAGTTCGTCAATGTGCGGCTCAAGGTGGAAACCCTGCCGAAGGCCGTCGTCATTCCGACCTCGGCCGTGCAACGCGGCCCCGCCGGCACGTTCAGCTATGTGATCGGCGAGGGCGATATCGCCACAGCAAAACCGATCGTGGTGACGCAGCAGAACGAGAACGATGCCGTCATCGCCAGCGGACTGACAGCGTCCGATCGCGTGGTCACGACCGGGTTTGCCAACCTGTCCGAAGGCGCCAAGGTTTTCATCGGCAAGGATGATGCCGCGCCAAGTGCCGACCTTGCGCCACGCAAGCGCAGCCGCACGCCTGACGCCAAAAGCGGCGATGCCAAGAGTGGCGAAGGCAAGGGCGGCAGCGAGCAAGCGCGGCAAGCGGGGCGAAGGCGACCAGAAGGGACAGACCGGGCCCGCCGCGGCGCCACCTGCCACGCCCAAGCAGTGACCGATTGAACCTGATACGACAACCATGAGCACGCCATTATGAGCGTCTCCGAACCGTTCATCCGCCGGCCGATCGCCACCTCCTTGCTGGGGGTCGCGCTGATGATCGGCGGTGCGCTCGGCTACTGGGCGCTGCCGGTGTCGGCGTTGCCGCAGGTCGATTTTCCGACCGTGCAGGTAACGACGCAATTGCCGGGCGCAAGCCCTGATGTCGTGGCGTCCCTGATCACGGCGCCGCTGGAGCGGCAGCTCGGGCAAATACCGTCGCTGTCGTCGATGCAGTCGACCAGTTCGTTCGGCGTCAGCCAGATCTCGCTTCAATTCGATCTCAACCGCGACATCGACGGTGCGACGCAGGACGTGCAGGCCGCCATCAACGCCGCCGCCGGCATCCTGCCGCGCACCCTGCCGTACCCGCCGACCTACGCCAAGGTGAACCCGGCCGATGCGCCGGTGCTGACGCTCGCGCTGACGTCGGAGACGATCTCGCTGCGCGCGATGAGCGACATCGCCGACACGATTTTGGGCCAGCGGCTGTCGCAGATTTCCGGTGTTGGCCGTGTCTCGATCCTCGGCGGCCTGAAGCCCGCCGTGCGGGTGCAGGCCGACCTCGCGCGGCTTGCCGCCTACGGCATCTCCATGGAGGACCTGCGCAACGCCATCGCGGGCGCCAACGTTTCGGGACCGAAGGGTTCCCTCGACGGCACCCAGCAATCCTACACCATCGCCGCCAACGACCAGATCGCAGCCGCCGAAGCCTACAAGCCGATCATCATCGCCTATCGCAACGGCGCGCCGGTCACCATCGGCGACGTCGCCATCATCGTCGACGGGCTCGAGAACGATCGCACCGGCGGCTGGTACCAGGGCACACCGGCCGTCATCATCGACATCCAGCGCCAGCCCGGCGCCAATGTCATCGAGGTGGTGCGCCAGATCCGCGACGAAATCCCCAAGGTACAACGCGCCATTCCGGCCGGCGTCAACCTCACCATCGTCTCTGACCGCACCGTCACCATCCGCGCCTCGGTGCGCGACGTGCAGTTCACGCTGATCCTCAGCGTCGTACTGGTGACGCTGGTCGTGCTGTTGTTCCTGCGCTCGGTGCGCGCAACCATCATCGCAGGCGTAGCCCTGCCACTGTCGCTGATCACCAGCTTCGGCATCATGTATTTTGCGGGCTTTTCGCTCGACAATTTGTCGCTGATGGCGCTGACCATCGGCACCGGCTTCGTGGTCGACGACGCCATCGTCATGATCGAGAACATCGTCCGCCACATGGAAGAGGGCGAGTCGGTCATGGAGGCCTCGCTGAAGGGCGCCAGCGAAATCGGCTTCACCGTGATCTCGCTGACGGTGTCGCTGATCGCGGTGTTCATACCGCTATTGTTCATGTCGGGTCTGGTCGGGCGCATGTTCCGCGAATTCGCGCTGACGCTGACCATCGCGGTGGTGACCTCGGCGATCGTCTCGTTGACGCTGACGCCGATGATGTGCTCGCGGATGCTCAAGCACCTCAACGAGGAGATGGCGGTCCCGGGACTTGCCACGGTCAGCCGCGGCATCGACCGCATGGTCGCCTTCTATCACCGCACGCTGCTCTGGGTGCTGCAGCGCCAGCGCGCCACGCTGCTGGTGACGTTCGGCACCATCATCGCGACACTGGTGATGTACGTCATTGCGCCCAAGGGATTTCTGCCGCTGCAGGATACCGCGTCCATTACCGCGGTGACGCAGGCCGGCCCCGACGTCTCCTTTGTCGAAATGCAGGCGCGGCAATCGAGGGCTGCAGCCGCAATCCAGGCCGACCCCGATGTGGTGGGCGTGGTTTCGGTGATCGGCGCCGGCTCGGTCAACCCAACCACAAATGTCGGGCGTCTTGTCATGACGCTGAAGCCGCGCGGCGAACGCCGCGACGACGTTGCCGTCATCGTGACGCGGCTGAAGCAGCGCGTCGCCCAAATTCCCGGCATGACCATCTACTTCCAGCCAGTGCAGGATGTGCAGATCTCGACGCAGTCGAGCCGCTCGCAATACCAGTACACGCTGACCGCCACTGATGCCGCGGAAGTGAGCAAATGGTCCAACCGCCTGATCGAGGAGATGCGGCGCGACCCGCTGTTCCGCGACGTGTCCACGGAAGCCCAGGAGGGTGGCTTGCGCGCGGCGCTCGACATCAACCGCCAGCGCGCCGGCCAACTCGGCGTCAGCCTGCAGGCCGTCAACGACACCCTGAACGATGCCTTTGCGCAGCGGCAGATTTCTACCATCTACGGCCAGGCCAACCAGTACCGCGTGGTGCTGGAAGCGCTGCCGATGTACCAGCGCGATCCCTCGATCCTTTCGAAGCTCTATCTGCCCGGCGTTGCCGGCGCGCAGGTGCCGCTGTCGGCGGTCGCGACGCTGACCCGCACCACCGCGCCGCTTTCGATCTCGCATCTGGCGCAATTCCCCGCGGTGACGCTGTCCTTCAACCTCGGCCCCGGCGAAGCGCTCGGCGATGCCGTCGATGCGCTCAAGGCGATCGAGGCAAGGATCGGCATGCCCTCGAGCATCGTCGGCGTCTATGCCGGCGATGCGGCGGAATTCGCCAAATCTCTCGCCGGCCAGCCCTGGCTGATCCTGGCCGCCATCGTCACCATCTACATCGTGCTTGGCGTGCTCTATGAGAGCTACATCCACCCGATCACCATCCTCTCGACGCTGCCATCGGCCGGCGTCGGCGCCATCCTGGCGCTGATGCTGTTCGGGCAGGATCTTTCGGTGATCGGCCTGATCGGCATCATCCTGTTGATGGGCATCGTCAAGAAGAACGCGATCATGATGATCGACTTCGCGCTCGAAGCCGAGCGGCACAAGGGCATGTCGCCGATGGATGCGATCGTCCAGGCGTGCCTGTTGCGCTTCCGCCCGATCATGATGACGACGCTCGCTGCCCTGTTCGGCGCGCTGCCGCTCGCGATCGAAAGCGGCACCGGCGCGGAGCTGCGGTTTCCCCTCGGCATTTCCATCATCGGCGGCCTGCTGCTGAGCCAACTGTTGACCCTCTACACCACGCCCGTGATCTATCTGGCGCTGGATCGCTTGAATCGACGCATCGAGAAGTCGGTCCCCGATCCCGGGCCGCCGGGCCCGACGGTCGCCGGCGTCACCGAGGGGATGCAGTAAGATGGCCTCGATCTCCGAGCCATTCATCCGCAGGCCCGTCGGCACCACGCTGCTGGCGATCGGCTTGTTCCTGGTCGGATGCGTGGCTTACGGATTCCTTCCCGTCGCCGCCGTGCCCAATGTCGATTTCCCGATGATCCGGGTATTTGCATCGCGCCCCGGCGCCGATCCCTCGGTGATGGCCGCGACGGTTGCCGCACCCCTGGAGCGCAAGCTCGGGCAGATCGCGGGCCTCGACCAGATCACCTCGACCAGCTCGCTCGGTTCGACCAGCATCCAGTTGCAGTTCTCCATCGGCCGCAACGTCGACCGCGCCGCGCGCGACGTGCAGGCTGCGATCAACGCTTCGCTGGCGGATTTGCCGAGTGACTTGCCCTCGCTGCCGAAATTCCGGAAAGCGAACCCCGCGGCCGCGCCGGTGTTCGTGCTCGCGCTGACCTCAAAGACGATTTCGACCAGCGCGATGTACGACGTCGCCGACACCGTGATTGCGCAGCGCATCTCGCAGGTGCCTGGCGTGGGCGAGGCGACCGTCTCCGGCGCCGACCAGCCGGCGGTGCGGATCGCGCTCAACCCGGTCGCCCTGTCCAATGCGGGGATCGCGACCGACGACGTCCGAACGGCGATCATCACGGCCAATCCACTCGGGCCGGTCGGCATCTTCAATGGCGACCGCCAGAGCGAGACGATTTCGACCAACAAGCAGATGCGCACCGCGGCCGAGTTCCGCGACATCATCGTCAAGAGCTCGAAGCGGCAATTTCGTGCGGCTGTCCGATGTCGCCGAGATCGAGGATTCCGTACGCAACAGCCGTTCGATCGCCTGGTTCAACCGGCAGCCGGCGGTGCTGATCCAGATCACCAAGCAGGGCGACGCCAACGTGATCGAAACCGTCGATCGCGTCCGCGCGCTGATCCCGGAGCTGAAGCAATGGATCCCGGCGGGTGTTGAGATTTCCACGCTGGTTGACCGCACCGGCACCATCCGCGCCAGTGTGCTCGACATGCAGTTCACGCTGCTGGCGACCGTTTTCCTTGTGATGTTCGTGGTGTTTATGTTCCTGCGACGGGCCACGCCGACCATTGCGGCCGGCGTCTCCGTGCCGCTGGCGCTGGCCGGCACCTGCGCCGGGATGTGGCTTGCCGGTTTCTCGATCGACAATCTGTCGCTGATGGCGCTGGCGATTTCGGTCGGCTTCGTGGTCGACGACGCCATCGTCATGATCGAGAACATGTACCGCAATCTGGAGCGCGGCATGGCGCCATACGCGGCGGCGCTGGAGGGTGCCAAGCAGATCGGCTTCACGGTGCTGTCGATCTCGCTGTCGCTGGTGGCGGCCTTTACCCCGCTGATCTTCATGGACGGCATCGTCGGCCGGCTGCTGCGCGAATTCTCGCTGACGTTGACCTTTGCCATCGTCGTCTCCACGGTGGTGTCGCTGACCATCACGCCGATGATCTGCGCGCATTACATCAAGGAGGCGACCTCGGATCGCGCCACCTTGTTCGACCGGGTGGTGGAAGGGACGCTGTCGGCGATCGTGCGCTTCTACGAACGCACACTGCGCGTCGTGCTGGGTTTCCCGTATCTGACTCTTCTGGTGTTCTTCGCCACCATCGCGCTGACGGTGACGCTCTACATCAAGACCCCGAAGGGCTATTTCCCGGTCGACGATTCCGGCTTCGTGATCGGCGCGACGCGCGCCGCGCCCGACATCTCCTTCCAGGCCATGCTGAAGCTGCAGCAGGACATGGCGGGCATCGTGATGGCGGACCCGGCCGTTGCCAGTGTCGGCTCCTCGCTTGGCAGCGCGGGGCCGGGCGGCGGCACCTCCAACCGCGGCGTCATGTACATCAGCCTGAAGCCGCCGGAAGAGCGCGGCGGCATGGCGACCGCGCAGGTGATCGACCGCCTGCGGCGGGCGCTCTACCCGGTGCCGGGCATCCGTCTCTTTATGTTTGCCGCGCAGGACATCCGCGCCGGCGGGCGGCAGAGCGATTCCGACTACCAGTACACGCTGAAGAGCGCCGACCTCGACCTCTTGCAGAAGTGGGCGCCGATCGTCGGCAAGCGCATGGAGACGGTGGAGGGCATCACCGACATCTCGGCCGATCGCGACCCAGGCGGATTGCAACTTTCCTTGAAGATCGACCGGCAAAAGGCGTCCGCTCTCGGCGTTCGCGTGCAGGACATCGACAATGCCTTGAACAATGCCTTTGCCCAGCGGCAGATCTCGATCGTCTACACCCAGCGCAACCAGTATATGGTGGTGCTGGAGATCGACCCGAAATTCCAGGTCGACCCGTCCAATCTCGATCGCATCTTCATTGCGGGTGCTAACGATGCCCAGGTGCCGCTGTCGGCCGTGGTGCGTTACGAACGCACGCTGTCGCCGCTCGCCGTATTCCACTCGCAGTCGTTTCCCTCGACCACGGTGTCGTTCAACGTCCTGCCTGACGTGCCGCTGGAGGTCGCAACCTCCAACATCCAGCAGGCGGTCGAAGAATTGCACATGCCCGAAGGCATTCGCGGCAGCTTTGACGGCAATGCCGGCGACTTCAACAAGACCAGCGGCCGGCAGCCGCTCCTGATCCTTGGCGCGCTTGTTGCGATGTATATTGTGCTGGGCGTGCTCTATGAGAGCTTGGCCCATCCGATCACGATCATCTCGACCCTGCCGTCGGCGGGCCTCGGCGCGCTGCTGGCGCTGCAGCTCACCAATACGCCGCTCACGGTGATTGCCTTTGTCGGCATCATCCTGTTGATCGGCATCGTCAAGAAAAACGGGATCATGATGGTCGATTTCGCGCTCGATGCCGAGCGCCACCGCGGCCTGTCGTCGGCGGAAGCGATTTTCGAGGCCTGCAGCGTCCGCTTCCGGCCGATCCTGATGACAAGCCTGGCGGCGATGTTCGCCGGCATCCCGCTCGTGATCGCCACCGGTCCCGGCACCGAGCTGCGCCGGCCGCTCGGCATCACCATCATCGGCGGGCTGTTCGTGTCCCAGATCCTGACGTTGTACACGACGCCGGTGATTTACCTGCTGATCGACAAGCTGCGCCGCCGCCGTGAGCCGCGGGCGGTGGCGGCGCCTGCAGAATGAGTTTGCTTAGCCCGCGGCGGAGCGTATAGCGGGCGGATGTCAAAACACGCCGAAATCACTGAGCTGGTCGCCGACTGCCCGCATTGCGGCAAGCCGATTCCGCTCTGCATCTGCGACAGCGTCACGCCGATCGAGAACCGCATTGCCGTCCTGATCCTGCAGCACCCGCAGGAGCAGGACCGCGCACTCGGCACAGCACGGCTCACCGCGCTTCATTTCAAGAACGCGGCCGTCAAGATCGGCCTGTCCTGGCCGAGCCTCGCAAAGGCAGTTGGCCAGCCAGTGCACGATCCGTCGCGCTGGGCCGTGCTCTACCTCGGCTCGGCCAAGGTGAGCGAACTCGACACCGATGCCGAGATCGTCGCCATCAACCGCAAGGGCGGGATGGAAGAGGGGCAGCGCGGCATCCTGAAGGAGATCGAGGGTATCGTGCTGCTCGACGGCACCTGGAGTCAGGCCAAGGCGCTATGGTGGCGCAATGCCTGGATGTTGAAATGCCAGCGCGTCATCCTCGGCCCGAAACATCCCTCGCGCTACGGCCTGCTGCGCAAGGAGCCGCGCCAGGATGGTCTCTCGACCATCGAGGCCGCCGGCCTCCTGCTTGGCGCCCTCGAAAGACGGCCCGATATCACCGCCACACTCAATGCCAGCTTCGAGCGGATGCTGGCGCGCTTCCGCGAGGTGCAGCGTGCGATGCCGGAACTGGCGCCAAAGCCGAAGAAACGGGATTTTCGCCGCGACAAAAGGGGCAAGGGCGCCAAAATGCGCGCCAAATAATGCTGGCGAAGGGCAGGGGGGATTAGTACAAGGAATCAATCGGTTGGCCCCTTGGCCGCAACAATTTCTTGAGGAACTTCAATGCAGTCGCTGGAACCGCATCATGACGAGGTGATCGCAGGCCCCAGCGACCGCAATTTCGGGTTCACGATGGCCGCGGTCTTTGCGCTGATCGGCGCTTTCGGGATCTACAAGGAGTTCGAGCCACGCACTGATCTGGCTCGGCATCGCGGCGCTCTTTGCAGTCGTGACTTTGGTTCGGCCGCAATCGCTCGGACCGGCCAACCGGGCCTGGCTCAAGCTTGGGCTCCTGATGTACAGGGTGGTCAATCCCGTGATCATGGCCATCCTCTTCTTCGGCATGATGCTGCCGATCGGATTGTTGATGCGCGCGTTCGGCAAGGATTTCCTTCGCTTGGCCCGTGACCCGTCGGCGCCGACCTACTGGCTGCCGCGCGACGATCCGAGACCGCAATCTGAATCAATGAAACAGCAATTCTAGGGCCAGCCTGATGTCGTTTTTACGTGAGTTGTTCGCGTTTATTGTCGCACGCCGCAAATTCTGGCTGATCCCGATTTTGGCCCTGATGCTTGTGCTCGGTGGACTGTTGGTGCTGACCAAGGGTTCGGCGCTGGCGCCGTTCGTCTACACGCTGTTCTGAGGAGCTGACGTTGCGCATCCTCGGGATTTCAGCCTTCTACCACGACAGCGCCGCGGCGCTCGTGGTTGACGGCAAGGTCGTCGCCGCGGCGCAGGAAGAACGCTTCACGCGCCGCAAGCACGATCCCGGATTTCCCGCGCATGCCGTGCGCTATTGCCTGGAGGCCGCGGGGATCAAGGCTGATGAACTCGACCACGTCGTGTTCTATGAAAAGCCGTTCCTCAAGTTCGAGCGTCTGCTCGAGACTTACCTCGCGTTCGCGCCGCGAGGGTTTCAGTCCTTCCGCAAGGCGATCCCGGTCTGGCTCAAGGAAAAACTGTTCCAGAAGGGCGTGCTACGCAGCAACCTCAATGAAATCGACGACAGCGTTGATTGGGAAGCGCGACTGCTGTTTGCCGACCATCACCAGAGCCACGCGGCGTCCGCCTTCTTTGCCTCGCCATTTCGGGAATTCGGCTATCCTCACGCTGGATGGCGTTGGCGAATGGACGACGACTTCGGCGGGCTACGGCAGCGACAACACGCTCAGCCTGACGCGTGAGATCAACTTTCCGCACTCGATCGGGCTGCTCTATTCGGCCTTCACCTATTACACCGGCTTCAAGGTCAATTCCGGTGAGTACAAGGTGATGGGGCTCGCGCCCTATGGCGAGCCGAAATATGCCGGCCTGATCCTCGACAAGATCGTCGATCTCAAGGACGACGGCAGCTTCCGGCTCGATCTCGATTACTTCGACTATTGCACCGGCCTGACCATGACCAATGGCCGCTTCGACGCGCTGTTCGGCGGCAAGCCGCGCAACCCGGCCTCCGAGCTTCTCGAACAGCGCCATATGGACCTCGCCGCCTCCGTGCAGAAGGTCACCGAAGAGATCGTGCTGCGGCTGACGCGCAGCCTTGCGCGAGAGGGACGGTCCGACAATCTTTGTCTTGCCGGTGGCGTGGCGCTCAACTGCGTCGCCAATGGTAAGATCCTGCGCGAGCAGTCGTTTAAAAATGTCTGGGCGCAACCTGCGGCCGGCGATGCCGGCGGCGCGCTGGGTGCGGCACTGGCGGCGTATTATCAATTCGCAGGCCAGCCGCGTCCGGTGCCGGCGGGCGATGCCATGGCCGGCGGTTATCTCGGGCCGTCATTCTCGCAAAGCGAAATCGAACAGCGTTTGCGCGAGGCCGGCGCGGTGTTTTCGACGCTCGATGACGACGTGCTGGTTCAGGATACTGTCAAAGCGCTGGTGGCGGAAAAGGCGGTCGGCTGGTTCCAGGGCAAGATGGAATTCGGCCCGCGCGCGCTCGGCGCACGCTCGATCATCGGCGATCCGCGTTCGCCGTCCATGCAGAGCTCGCTCAATCTGCGGGTCAAGTTCCGCGAGAGTTTTCGCCCCTTTGCGCCCGCCGTGCTGCGCGAGGACGTCGCCGACTGGTTCGATCTCGATGGCGACAGCCCCTACATGCAGCTCGTTGCCGACGTGCTGCCGCGGCGCCGGCTGCCTCCCAAGCCCGGTGAAGAAAAGCTGTTCGGGATCGAGCGCCTCAATATTCCCCGCTCGGAAATACCGGCCGTCACCCATGTCGATCATTCGGCGCGGATCCAGACCGTTCATGCCGATACCAACAAACGCTTCCATGATCTCTTGACGGCGTTCAAGGCTGAGACGGGTTGTCCGGTGCTGGTCAACACCAGCTTCAACGTTCGCGGCGAGCCGATCGTGTGCACGCCCGAGGATGCGTTCCGCTGCTTCATGGGCAGCGATATCGAAGTGCTGGTGGTCGGTAACTGCTATCTCAGCAAGGAGGATCAGCCGACCTCACTCAAGCTCGATTACAAGGACAGGTTTGAGCTCGACTGATCCGGCCACCGGGGCAGGGCGCGGGGGAGGTGACCCGCGATGCAAGCGCCGACCATCATGTTCCTCGGCGATTCCTTTGTCTGGGGCCTCGATGCCGAAGCCGATGAGCGTTTCACCGAACCGGAGAAGCCGCGCATCGCGGACAGCAAGATTCTGGCCGCGGGCGTGTCGGGTTACGGGACCGACCAGGAATATCTGCTGCTGAAGAAGTTGTGGCCGCAGGTCAAGCCGGCCGTTGTCGTCCTGATCTTCGGCACCGATAACGACCGCCTCGATAACAGCCGCGGCCGTCGCGCGAGTCCTCGGTAGTGGAGTAGTTGCCTGGCGCCGACATCGAGGTTCCTCCTGCTCCAAGCAGGGACGACGATCGCTCTTTACGGGTCGATTTGAATCAAGTCGTCAGTCCATTGAGCCGATTGCCGAAATTTAGGCCGGCCGGTGCTGCCCCGGCCGCCCGGATTGACCTAGATCAACGAGCACCGAATTCGAACGGCCTTCAATTCCCGCTTGGTGGAAGGATCCCAGTAATGTCTCCTGATAATCTGCAACTACCTGGTGGCGCCATGTCGGGGCTCGTCGCCAAGGCCGTGGAATATATGGTCGATGCTGGGCAGCGCAGCGTGCTGTTCCTCGATATCATGCGCCAGCGCGGCGACCAGTACCGCGAGCATGTCGCCCAGACAGCGCCGCATGTCCTGAGCTACGCCGCGGAACTGATTATCGATGGCCGCAAGCTGGAACAGCCGGTCAATTACGTGCTGGTGCGCATCGTCCCGCCCAAGGGTGTGGAGATCGACCTCAAGCGGCGGCCGTTCGTCGTGATCGATCCTCGCGCCGGGCACGGCCCCGGCATCGGCGGGTTCAAGGCCGACAGCGAGATCGGCGTTGCCATGAAGGCGGGCCATCCCTGCTATTTCGTCGGGTTCCTGCCCGAGCCCATGCCCGACCAGACCATCGAGCGCATTGCGCGTGCCGAAGCGATCTTTATCGAAAAGGTGATCGAGCGGCATCCCGAGGCCGACGGCAAGCCCTGCGTGATCGGCAACTGCCAGGCCGGCTGGGCGGTCATGATCCTCGCCTCGTTGCGACCGGAGTTGTTCGGCCCGCTGATCATCGCCGGTGCGCCGCTGGCCTACTGGGCCGGCGTCCAGGGTAAATATCCGATGCGCTATTCGGGCGGCCTGCTCGGCGGAAGCTGGCTGACCGCGTTGACCGGGGACCTCGGCGCCGGCAAGTTCGACGGCGCCTGGCTGGTGCAGAATTTCGAGAGCCAGAACCCCTCCAACACGCTGTGGACCAAGCAATACAACGTGTACTCCAACGTCGACACCGAGGCCGACCGTTACCTCGAGTTCGAACGCTGGTGGGGCGGTCACGTCAACCTGAATGCCGAGGAAATCCAGTTCATCGTCGATGAACTCTTCATCGGCAACAATCTCGCCGCAGGCCGCATCAAAATGTCCGATGGCGCCGCGGTGGACTTGCGCAACATCCGCTCGCCGATCCTGGTGTTCTGTTCCGAGGGCGACAACGTCACCCCGCCGCAACAGGCATTGCACTGGATTCTCGACCTCTACGCCGACGTCGACGAGATCAGGACCTATGGGCAGACCATCGTCTATACCGTGCATGAGACGATCGGTCATCTCGGCATCTTCGTCTCAGGCGGCGTCGCCAAAAAAGAGCATGCCGAATTCTCCAGCAACATCGACCTGATCGATGTGTTGCCGCCCGGCCTCTATGAAGCGACCTTCGAGGCAAGGGGCCCTGACACCCTCCATGACGAGCTTACGGTCGGACAGTGGGTGATGCGCTGCGAGGCGCGGACGCTCGACGATATCCGCGCCATGGGCGGCAACTCGCCGGAGGACGAGCGCCGGTTCGAAACCGCCAAGCGCGTCTCGGAAATAAACCTCGCAGCGTACCAGAAATACATGCAGCCCTGGATCAAATCGATGGTGACGCCGCAGATGGCGGAGTTGATGCACAAGTGGCATCCGCTGCGGCTGCAATACGAGGCGTTCAGCAGTCGGAGAATCCCCTCATGAAGACGGTTGCGAATGCGGCTGACAAGGCGCGCGAGGAACGCAAGCCCGTTGCCGCGGACAACCCCTTCGTCGCGTTCCAGGAGCGGATGTCGAAGCAGATCGTCAGTTCGCTCGATCAATGGCGCGACTGCAGGAGGCTCTTAGCGAGGCGATGTTCCTCGCCGTCTATGGCTCGCCGGCACTGCAGGCCGCGGTCGGTGTCGATCCGCAGTCTGCGCCTTCGCGCCGTCGCGAGATGGACCCGAAGCACCGTGAACTGTTGTCGGCCCGCGTCGCGGAGTTGAAGTCGAAGATCGGGACCGGCGGGTTGAGAGAGGCCGGCATCCGGGCGCTGCTCTATGTCGGGTCGGTTCGCGGCATGGTGGACGAGCGCAGCCTCGAGGCGCTGCGGCGGCTGCGTCAGGCCGACGAGTCGGCACGGATCACGCTTGCGGAGTTCAAGATGCTGGTGCGCGAGCAGTTCTTCATGCTGCTGCTCGACCGGGATGCTGCACTTGCCGCCATCCCCAAACTACTGCCGGCGAATATGGATGAACGCCGCAAGGTGTTCGCAAGCATTCAGGAGGTCCTGTCGGCAAGCGCAGGGATATCCGGCGAGGCGGCAAAGCGACTGAAGGAAGTCGCCGGCCTGTTCGGGCTCGATGCTGCAGACACCTCGAATGTCAGGCCGTTGGGGAGCAAGGCGTCGTACAACTCGCCTGCGGATGATGTCTTCTGTGGATGGCTCCCGCGTTGCAAGGGTTAAAGTGACGCAACTGGCATTCGGTCGGGTGCAGTCGTCTGTCCGGCCTGTTGATGCAGTCGGTGTTGAGACTGCTGGCCCTGATGGAGTTCGCGAACAAGGTCCGATCGGCTTCATGCAGGCTATTACGCCTATGACCATCGGTTGGGTTGTCCTTGTTCCCGGTCTGACCGGTTCTGCCATCACATCGCTTCGCGCTCGCAACCTCGTGAAGCTGATCTCCTCTTCAGCTAACTCCTGTATCGTTTGCTGCGGCCAGCATCGGCGCGTGACCGGCACGAAGATGCCGCCGCGTGCCATGACTCGCCCAGCGATCCGCGCGGTCTTGTTCGCGATCGCGACGAGGCGACCCGCGCGGGCTTTCTGGCGAGCAGATCCGACAGGCGCGGATCGACCGTGCCGGGCTTTCTTTTGGCGACGGACGAGTGCGGTCATGCCGACAATGAGGAGCTGCGCAGGTATTTGTCGCCCATCTTGGTGATGCGCCCCAAGCCGTTCCTTGCCGCCACTCGACTTCTGACGTGGCGTCAGTCCCAACCAGGCGGCGAACTGCCGCCCTGACGCAGAACTGGCTTGGATCGGTTACCGATGCGGCGAGTGCGGTCGCGCCGATCGGCCCGATGCCAGGGATCGTCGTGAGGCGCCGGGCCCACATCGTTGCTCCGTGCAGAGTGGCCAGATCGCGGTCGAGCTTGCGGAACCGGACGTGAGGCTGTGAGCAGTTGCCTGCGAGCAGTTGCTGACGATCGTTGGCCGCTTCGAATGGCACCTCAGGTGGCTTACCGTCGACGATCTGTCGCGCCATCTGCAACGCCCGTTCCGATCCCTACGGGGATGTCGATGCCCAGCTCGGCGAGTACGCCGCGCATCATGTTGACCAGCTGCGTGCGCTGCTTGACCAGCAGATCGCGCGTCCGGTGCATTGACAACGCCGCCTGCTGCTCGCGGCGACTTGATCGGCACGAACCGCATCGTCTGCCGTGTCACTGCTTCGCAGATCGCTTCCGCATCGGCGGCGTCGGTCTTCCCGCGCTTCACGTACGGTTTCACGTAAGCTGCCGGCATCAGCCGCACCTCATGACCGAGCTTGGCAGTTCGCGCGCCCAGTGATGCGACGTGCCGCACGCCTCGATGCCGACCAGGCAAGGCGGCAGCTTCTCGAAAAATGGCAGCATCTGCGATCGCCGAAGCGCCTTGCGAATTACGACCTCGCCGGTCGCGCTGACACCGTGAACCTGAAAAACGTTCTTGGCCAAATCGAGGCCGATCGTGGTAATCTCCATGGCGGGTGGCTCCATTTTGCTCGGGTTTGCATGACAGCAACCCATCTTGGCACTTAGATGCCGTGAGCGGGAGCCATCCACCTCATCTGTTCTTGGGGATTAAGCAGGCTTCGCCAAATCGCCCCCCGATATCGCCGTCTGACCCGAAGCGGACATCCCGATCGATGCACCGCGGGCCTTCTGTCCAGCCCGGCTCGCGATCAACCCGCGCCCTTGAGAAATGATGCAATGCGCTCGGACTGAACGGTTGCGTTGCCCATGTCGGCAAAACCTGCGAGGTCACGCGGTGCTGCAACTAGCCCGGTCCCATCGACGTCGTTGAGGCGAGG
>CAWFLW010000009.1:0-258351 GCA_963816655.1 uncultured Alphaproteobacteria bacterium
TCACTTCGTCGGCGGCGCTTTCAAGCGTCATTGGTACAGAAAGGCCTAGCGATTTTGCTGTGCGGAGATTGAGTACGAACTCGAATTTGGTCGGCTGCATGACCGGCATTTCGGCTGGCTTTGCGCCCTTCAGTATCTGCCCGACGTATTGGCCCGCCTGGACGTACATCCAAGTTATGCTTGGCCCATAGCTCAGGAGGCCGCCAACCGCGGCAAACTGGCGAACGAAATACACCGCCGGCATCTTTTGTTTTGCGGCGAAGGATACGATCTGCTCACGCCGATCTAGCAGGATTGGATCAGTCGCAGTGATGAACGCATCAGCCTTAGCACGCAACAGTTCCTCGAACGCAGCATCTATCTCGGCGGCGTTTTTCGCGTTAAGCACGATGGTTTCAAGGCCGAGTTTGCGTGCCCCACTTTCTGCGTCTTCCTGCTCTGCCCGCGCGTTTGGATTGCTTGGGTTCATGAGCAAAGCAATCCGCGATGCTTTTGGTGCTATTTCATGTAGAAGTGCGACGCGTTTTGCGCCAAGCACCGAGGATAGCAAGCTTACCCCGGTGACATGAGCGCCCGGGCGATTGAGACTTGCGACAAGCCCAAAGCCAACTGGATCGGCCCCTATCGTGAAGACGACAGGAACGTGATTGCTCGCGCCTTGCGCGGCCTGGGCAGAAGCGACATCGCCAGTAGCGGCAATCGCGACTACGCCCATGGCGACGAGCTCGGCTGCAAGCGCGGGTAACTGCTGATAATCGCCGCGAGCCCAGCGCTCTTCGATCCTTACATTCTTGCCCTCGACAAATCCCGCTTCGGCCAAGCCTTTACGGAAAGAGTCTGCGTTGAAGCGATAGGTGTCCGGCGACGCACCGTTGAGAAAACCCACCAGCGGCATCGACTGCTGAGCATGCGCGCGAAGGGGCCACGCAACCGCGGCACCCCCCAGAGTGCTGATAAATTCCCGCCGCCTCATATCGGCCCCCAAGCTTCGGAGACAATATCGTAAAGGCTCCAAGGGGGATTTTGGAAGGGCCCAAAGTCGACTTTGCGCTGCAACATGTGATGCCGGTCATGTCGCTGTTGGGTTATTAGCGGAAGTCGAACTGGCCGACGCCGACTTCCGCTTTACCCCTGAAAGCAGACATTCGGCGGGCGGGCCGGGATGTCCGTTAGGTGCCAAGAAGTGACCAAAGGCTATTCGATCACCTCGTCGGCGAGCGCAAGCAGGCTTGCCGGCACTTCAACGCCAAGCGTCTTTGCGGTTTTAAGGTTGAGCACAAACTCGAATTTGGCGGATAGCATGACCGGAAGATCAGTCGGCTTCTCGCCCTTGAGAAGTCGGCCCGCGTAAGCGCCCGCTTGTTGATGCGCAACGGCAAAGTTTGAACCATAACTCACCAAGCCTCCCGCCTCTACAAACTCACGCGCATAATAGATCGCGGGCACTGCATGGCGTGTTGCCAATGCGATCAGATAATCACGCTGACTGATGAAGAACGGATCGGCGCTAACCACCAAGGCACCGGCCCGCTGTCGGACCAGGGCCGAGAAGGCCGAATCGAAATCGGCTGTTGAACTGGCTTTTAAGACATCGAGGTGCAATCCAAGTCCCGCCGCTGCCGATTCTGTTTCCTTGGTCTGTGGCTCCGCATTCGAATTGTTCGGATTTACAAGCAACGCGATCGAAGCGGCTTTAGGAACGAGAGTACGTAACAGTTCGAGGCGCTTTGCCCCTAGTTCAACGGAAAGAAAACTTACTCCGGTAATATTGCCGCTCGGCCGGTTGAGGCTGGCCACAAGACCAGACTCGATCGGATCGCTGCCGATCGCGAAAACGATTGGAATCGTCGTGGTTGCGGCCCTTGCCGCCAGAGCTGCGGGAATTGGGCTTGCCACGATCACGGCCACCCGGCGGTTAACTAGGTCGGCCGCCAACGTCGACAATTGATCGTATTGGCCTCCCTCCGCCCATCGGTATTCGATTGCGACGTTCTGGCCCTCGATGTAACCGACTTCCGCCAGCCCCTTGCGAAACGCCGCGACGAAACGTGGATTTGTCGTGAAGCTGCTCAGAAATCCGACCACGGGCATCGCCGCCTGTTGTGCTCTGGCAACAACTGGCCACGCCACCGCCCCGGTAAGAAACGTGATGAACTCGCGTCGCTTCATAGGCCCCCGTAAGAACCGAGCCGCGCATAACCCCCAACATATAGCAGCCTTGAACCGGACAGCGAGCAGGGATTAGCAGACAATCAGCCCGATTGCTGATCGGCCTGATGTCCTACCCGGGTCATAAGCGGACCTAACGGTCCGGCTGCGGAATGTCTGCTTTACCCCCGAAAGCAGACATCCGGCGGAAGGATCGGCACGTCCGCTAAGTGCCATAGCGAACTCTTGCGGCGCGCGGTGCAGTCGTCTCACGCTGTGAAGCATGAACGCTGCTAGCAGCCACTTCAATTCGTCGTGGTCTTGAGGCCCCGCATGGACACGAGCTTTTCCTCACGAAATCGGAGAATGAGCCATGCGGTCTCATCGAAACCGTCTGCGAGCTTTCCCTTGTGAGAATACACCATCTGAGCAGCTTGCGACTTCGACGGCGGTCCCAGCGCCGTGACTACCTCCAAACGCGACATACCTAAATGCAGCTTGCCGTCGAGGACGAGGGGCGCGAACTTTTCCGGGATGATGGCGCAATCGGTCGAGGTCTCGGTGTCTTTCTCGGTGAGCTCTTCAACGATCTCTGTGACGAGATGGTCCGGGCCGCCTATCTCTCCGCTGGACAGCCATAATCGATGCTGCGCGCGCCTATAACACAGCCAATAGATGCTACCTCCAGCGTCGCCCTGGTGTTGGATGGTCCCTTCGCCCACGGCTTCGCGGACCGCGCCGAGCGGCGTCTCCTCGAAGCGGCCGACGAATGCGCCTAGCGAAAAGCGGGTCGCCAATCTCTTCACGACCGTCGGCGGCACGCGCTCGAACACATGTTCGTCGACTGGCGGCGGCGGTGTCTGCGCGGAGCAGTCGTCCGCGGGGATCGCGAAAAGGAGAAGCAGCAAGAAGAGCGTCTTTCGACCATCAACTCCGAATTGCCTTACATTGGAGATTGAGCGCTTCTGGAAAACCACGCGTCTTAAGGCATTCAAGCGCGAAAGTGTCTTCGCCTCGTCCAGCCCCATCAGACGCGAGTAGCCGACCACGTCGGCTGACAATATCGCTGCGAGCCTCCTTTGGAGGCGCTCTTCGGTCATAAGACCGCCCTCCCGAAAGGACCTAATTGATACAAGCTTATAGCTGGCAGTCGATTGTGTCTATTGAGGCCGCATGGTCCGCGTTGGGTAATAAGCGGAAGTGGCAGTAGTAGAACGAGACTTCCGCTATCGCTCCGAAAGCGGACATCGATCGCCGGACCAGCCTGTCCTCTGTACTGGCGCTAACCGCTTCGGCATCCTTCTCCCCCGTCGCCAACCGCAATCCCGCGAACAAGAACTCGCACCTCGCCGGGTCGTGGTACAGCGCCTTCATCTTCAGCCACGGGCCTTCCGGCTGGATGCCATGGCTCTTCGCGAACGCGCGGGCCTCGTCGAGGCGGCCCATCTGCGCGTAGCAGGCGGCGAGCACCCAGTGGGTGAGGGGATAGCCTGGCAATTCCTGGTGGGAAGTTTCCAGATAGGTGGCCGCGCGGTCGAGCCGGCGCTGGAAGGTTGCGGCATCAAAGCATGTCGACCGCGCCGCAGCTAGGGGTTGTGAGGGAAAGACGCCGCCGCCGATTTCCCTGATGGAACCGCCGGCCGCTTCGCGCGTCATTCCCGGGTGCGCCGGCTGGCGCGTGCTGTAATGCACAAACGCGCATCCGGCAATCCGTGCGTCCGAATCGTGGTGCCGGGTTACTGGCGCCCGACTGCGTCGCAGCGTCACCCTTCCTCATGAGCGGGCTGTCGTATATGAGAGATTTGCCACCGGAATGTGCCCAGCAGCAAATCGGTGGCGGCAGCTAATTGATCCAAAACTCGCGATCTGACACGCGATCGACACAAAGCGCAGACAGGCTTTTCGACCGGGGCATGGCATGATCAATCGATTTGCGACGGCGCAATCCACCGTGGCGATGCGGCGGTGGAGACCTGCCGCGGTTGGGACACTGGTGGCGATAGCCGCCGTGACGTCGCTGACGGCCGATGCCGCGCAGCCAAAGGCAAAGCCTGCACCCACCGAGGCGACGGCGCCGCGCGAGGCCGGCGAGCCGATCATGGCGATCGTGTCGATCAAAACCCAGCACGTCATCCTGTATGACGCCGACGGCTGGATCTTCCGTGCGCCGGTGTCGACCGGCACCACGGGACGCGAGACGCCGGCCGGCGTCTTCGCCGTTATCGAGAAGGAAAAAGAGCACCGTTCGACCCTCTATGACGATGCCGAGATGCCGAACATGCAGCGCATCACCTGGAACGGCATCGCGCTGCATGGCGGGCCGCTGCCCGGCTACGCCGCCTCGCATGGCTGCATACGTATGCCCTACGGCTTTGCGGAAAAACTGTTCGACAAGACGCGGATCGGGATGCGGGTGATCATCTCGCCGAACGACGCCGCCCCGGTCGATATTTCCCACCCGGCGCTGTTCATGCCGAAAACGGACGCCATCGCGGCGGCTCCGGCGCGGGCCGAGACGCTCGTCCGCGAGGCTGCCGAGGCCGCCAGATTGGCCGACGAGGCAAAAAAGGGCGCGCCGGCCGCGGCGCGTGAGGCGGCAGCGATCACGGCGGCGCTGCGCAAGCTGGAAGATCTCAAGAAGCGCGCCGATGCCGAACTCGCCTACGCCGACAAGGCGCTCGCCGCTGCCAGGACGGACCAGGCCAAGGCAAAGGCGGAGGAGTTGAAGCAGAAGGCAGCACCCAAGGCCGCGGAAGCGGCAACCCAGCTCGACACGGCCAGGGCCGAGGCGAAGCCGAAGCTCGACGCCGCGGCGGCGGCCAAGGACGTCGCCAAAGCGGTCGAGAAGAAGAAAGCCGATACCGCCAAAGCGGCGACCGACGCCAGGCTCGCGCTCGAGCCGGTCTCGGTCTACATCAGCCGCGCGACACAGAAGGTGTACGTGCGGCGCAACACTCATAAGCCGGCGCCGGACGGCGGCGGCGAGGTGTTCGACACCACCATCGAAGCTGCCATCAAGATCAGCGATCCCGGCAGGCCGATCGGCACGCATATCTTCACGGCGATGGCCCGCAGCGACGCAGGCCTGCGCTGGAGCGCGGTCACGATCGACAATGCCGACGACGCCAAGAACGCGCTCGACCGCATCACGATCCCGCAGGATGTGCTCGATCGCATCGGCCCGACGGCATTGCCGCGATCCTCGATCGTCATCTCGGACGAGCCGCTCAGCAAGGAGACCAACTACCGCACCGAGTTCGTTGCGGTGCTGAGCAAGGAGCCGCAGGGCGGCTTCATCACGCGCAAGCCCACCGTCGACGTCTATGCCGCAGAGCAGAACTATTGGGGCAGCGACAATTTCGGCGGCTCGTTCTTCCAGCCCTGGAGCCCGCAACCCGCCCAGCCGCCCCGGGGCGATCCGCGCCGCCGCGGCAGCCAGAACCCGGGGCCAGCCCTATTACGGCGCCCAGCCCGCTTATCCCCCGCAGCGAGGGTTCTGGTAGGCACGGGAGGCCGCGAATCCGGCCGCGTCAAGCCACCAAATCCAGTACTTCGGAAAGGCCGAATACACTACAGGTCCGTCAAGGCGCCTTCCGAAAAATATTCCGCTTTTCATAATGTGCAAATCAGTGCATTGATCCATCACCCCGCGCCGACCAAAAGGGGACGGATCGCGATCGTCACGGAACGTTGGGCGCGGGATGCGATGGACGCAGCTAGCGTCAGGCGGGCTTGCTCGCCAGACGAGAACGCAAGCAGCGTACGGCGAAGTCGTGTGGTCCTGGCGCCGCGACCGTGGCGTCTATTTTGCGGGAGGTATCCCGCAGACAACGGTGACAATAAACGCCGCTCACCGGGGAGAGCACGAAGGAAACCGTCAAACCATTGCGCGGGGAAAGCCGGGGTGACTGGCTGAACTCGTGGTGGCTAACTGGCGGGCTTGTTTTTTGTTGCCCTCCAGGCTGCGGGTGCGGTTAGCGCCCGGCTTTCCCTGCGCCCTCTCGGAGAGAGGGACAACGAGATTGAATAACTCGGGCGAAATCGAGCCGCGGGAATGAGGACGCTTGCCCAACCACCGCTGTCGTCCCTGCGAACGCAGGGACCCATACGCCGCGGCAGGTGTAGTTGAAAAACGCCGGTCGACGGCTTTGCTAAAACTACCGCGCCCTGTGGTTATGGGTCCCTGCATTCGCAGGGACGACAGCGGAGGGCTGTTTGATATTCGAATATGCGGCTAGCGATCGTAGGGTGGGCAAAGCGCAGCGTGCCCACCTTCCAAGGCACGTCGCGAAAGGTGGGCACGGCGCAAGCGCGCCTTTGCCCACCCTACGATCCCTGCTACCCCATCTTCCCCATCGCGTACGGCTTCAGCATCGCATGCATCATCGCATGTGTCGGCGTCGGGATGCCGTATTGCTTGCCGAGCGCTGTGACCTTGCCGGACAGCCACGGCACCTCGAGCCGGTTGCCGCGGTCGAGGTCGAGCGCCATCGAGGCCTTCATCGGCGCCGGCATGGTGTTGGTCAGCGCGACGGTCTTCTCGACCGCATCTGCGGGCAGGGCGATGCCCTTGGCGCGGCCCACCTCGACCACCTCGCGATAGGCGGCAAGGAACAGCGGGCGCATGTCGGGATCATCGCGCAGATTGCCGATCGGCTGGCGTGCCAGCGACATCATGCCGGCGTTGCTCGCCAGCAAAATGAACTTCATCCAGAGATCGGTGAGGATGGTCTCGCTGAACGTGCCCTCGATGCCGGCCTTCTGGCACAGCGCGAGAAAGGCCTCGCCGCGCGTGCTGCGCTTGCCGTCGAGCTCGCCGAACACCATGCGCATGAAGGCGCCGACCTGCGTGATCACGCCGGGCGCGGTGATCGAGGCGGAGACATGCGCGACGCCGGGCATCACGGCGCGTTCCCCAAGGATCGGGATCAGCCGCTCATGCGCGTCGATGCCGTTCTGCAGCGTGATGACGGCGGTCTCCGGACCGATCAGCGGCTTGATGTGCGCGCCCGCGCTCTCGATGTCCCACAGCTTGACGCAGAACAGCACGAAATCGACCTTGCCGATGTCGGCGGGATTGTCGGTCGCCTGCGTCGGCACCAGATGGGTATCGCCGCGCGCGCTCAGTACCTTCAGGCCCGCGCTCTTCATGGCGGCCAGATGCGCGCCGCGCGCGACGAAGGTGACGTCGGCGCCCGCTTTGCGCAAGTGCTGCACCATATCCGCCGCCGACTCCGCCGGCGCCGACGACTGCGATCCGCATCGAATGTGCTCCTCAGTTGGAAGGCTCTTCAGTTGAAAGGCTTGCCGAACAGCCGCGTCCAGAACGCGAGCATATCGGCCTTGAACAATTCGGCCTCGCCGGGGTGACTGCCGATCTTCGCGCCCTTGCGCCCGTAACCGGCCTTCAGCGCGTAGACCATCAGGTCGCGATCGACGAGCGCGGGGTCCGGTGTATCCTTCATGGGATGGATGAAGGCGCCGTCATCGGCAACGTAGGTTGTCGGCGCCGCCGGCGAGACGGAGGCGTTGTCGACGTCGACGATCTCGATGCCGCGATCGAAACTGTGATGGGCGCCGGCAATCAACCGCATGGCGGCCTCGCCGCCGGAAACGCGGATCGCCTGGCAATGGCCCTGCACCTGCATCGGCGAGCACCATTCGTCGGCATCGCCCATCACCACACGCAACGTTGTCGCCCCGACGCGCGGATCGCAAAACTGGTGTCCGCTCCAGGGATAGGCGGCGAGCACGCCGCGCAAGCCGGCAGCCTTGCCGATCACGGCGTCGGCGAAGCGGCGCGTCGCAGCGGTCATGACGGCCGAGCCGCCGCGGCTGTGGCCTTGCGCGCCGATCCGCGCCGCATCGATCCCGGGCAGGGCGGACAACACCTTCCACGTCGCGAGCACGTCATAGGCGCTGGCCGCAAAGGAAAATTGCGTCTGGTTGGCAACCGTCGAAGTGACGCCGCGTGCGGCAAAACTGTCGAGCACGAAGCTGGCGAAGCCCGCGCGGGTCAGCGTCTCGGCGTGCGCAACATGCGACGGCGCCACGCCGAGGCTGCCCGGCACGATCATGACCAGCGGCAATTTTGTCGATCCGGAGGAGGGCGGCAGGAACAGCTTGCCGTCGATCGTGACCGTCGGCATTTCGGCGGGCTTGCTGATCACCTGGTGGTAGTTCACCGGGGACGCCGAGGGGATGTCGATGTTGCGCCCCGCGCGGCCGTCGAAGGCGATGGTCTGGTCGCGAAAGCGCGTTGGCTCGATGGTGGCGGTTGCGGCGGTCATGGGAAATTCCTGTCAGCCGTCATTCCGGGGCGATGCGCAGCATCGAACCTCAGATGCGCAATTGCGCATCGGGGAATTCTCGAGGTTCGGGTCTGGTGCTAGCGCACCATCCCGGAACGACGGCGTGATGTGTTGCTCGCTGTTGCTCCTCGCGATGACAACGATGGTGCGCGCGAATCTACGCCGGCACCCGGTGCAACGCGCAGAGCTTGTTACCGTCGGGGTCGCGCAGATAGGCGATGTAGAGTTTCACACCGCTGCCTTCGCGGATGCCGGGCGGATTCTCGCAAGTCTTGCCGCCATGGGCGAGGCCGGTGGCATGGAACGCATCGGCCTCGGCTTGCGAGGCCGCGGCAAAACCAATGGTGCCGCCATTGGCACAGCAGGCAGGCTCGCCGTTGATCGGCTTGGTCACCGAAAAGGTGCCGGTCTTGGTGCGCCAGAAAATGCGGTGACGGTCGACCCGCCCCTCCGGGACGCCGAGCGTGCCAAGCAGCGCGTCGTAGAACGACTTGGCTTTGTCGAGGTCATTGGTCCCGATCATGATATGCGAAAACATCGTTGGTTTCTCTCCCCGTTGTCATCAGCGGTTGATGCCGCGCCTGTTGATTGGCGGATGGTCGTCTCAGCTCTGGCGCGTATGGCCCCAGGTTTCGTCCCAGTCGTTGCCGTTGGCGTCGATGACGCGGCCGTCGGCCTCGAAGAACTTGTTCGGCACCTGGAAGATGGCGAGCATCAAGCCGCCCTGCGGGCACCAGGCGACATGCCGGCTGCCGGCCTCGCGCCAGATGAACTCGCCGGCCTTGCATTCGATGCCTTCGGCCGCGCCTTCCTTGTCGACCAGCGATCCCTCAAGCACATAGGTCTGCTCGATGTTGACATGCTCATGGTCGGGCAGGGTGGCGCCGGGCGCAAAGCGCATCAGGGCGGTCATCAGGCCGGTGCGGCGATCGAACAGCAGCGTCTTCGCCTCGCAGCCGGGAAAGCGGGTCTTCTGCCACTCCATTTCGGTGGGACGAACAAGGTGGGAATGGTCGGCCTTCGGCGTCACGGCGTCCATGGCGGTTCTCCCTGTGATTTTTCCGGCATCCTAGCAGCTTCGCACCGTCGCGCCAGCGGCCGGAAACAGGGCTTATTCAACCACTTCGTGGGCGATCTGCTGCAAATGCAACGGTACGGTGAGGCCGAGCGCCTTGGCGGTCTTGAGGTTGATCAGAAACTGGAAGGCGGTCGGCTGCTCGACCGGGAGATCGCCGGGCTTGGCGCCCTTGAGGATCTTGTCGACGTAAACGGCAGATCGTCGGCACATCTCGATCTGGTCGGGCGCATAGGAGATCAGTGCACCCGGCTCGAACGTCTCGCGCGAATAGGCGCACATCGCAATGCCGCGTGCGAGCGCGAGTTTCGGGAGGATATGGCGCGCCTGAAACGCGGTGCCGCCCTGGGCGGCGAGAAACGCCCGCAGGCCGGCCTTGGCCATGGCGTCCATGGCAGGCTCCATCTCCTCCATGCTGCGGGAGTTGAACGTCGTGAGCTCCAGTCCAAGTTCGCCGGCGGCGGCCATCATCACCCCGCCATAGAGGCGGGAGGTTTCCTGGGTCGGATTGGCGAGAAAGCCGACACGCGGTGAGTCCGGGGACCAGCTCCTTGAGCAGTTGCAGGCGCTTTCCCGCAATTTCGCGGCCGAAGTTGGAAAGGCCGGTGGCGTTGCCGCCAGGTTTCGCCAGCGTATTGGCGAGCTTCATACTGACGGGATCGGGGACGAACATGAAGACGATGGGAATGTTTTTTGTGGCTTCGCGCAGATAACCCGAACCGATCGCGCCACTCATGAGAACGTCGACATTCATGGCGACCAGTTCTTCCGCCATGCTCTTGAAGCGCTCCGGCCGCTCATCGGGAAAGCGATGGATCAGGCGGATGTTGCGGCCTTCGACGTAGCCGAGTTCGGCAAAGCCCTCGAGCAGGGCTTCGTAGTAGGGGGATTCTTCGCTCGGATTGCCGGCGTGCCAGAGATAGGCGACCGTCGGGATTTTCTGGTTCTGCGACAGTGCGGCCGTTGGCGCTCCTGCGAGCGCGGCACCCATGAGCTTCAGGAAATGTCGCCGCTCCACGGTCGCCCCACTCGGCTAGCGGTTTGTCGCAGGTCGAACGGTTCTCGTCATTTCAGCGATCCTAGCGTGAAACCCGAGGGGTGGCAAAGCCGCAACTGGCTCAGCGCAGGTCCATGGACCATGAAGCCGCGGGCGAGCTTGCGAATGGCGCGTCATCAAGCGTCTAGGGAAGAAAATCACCCAAGGTTGTGTGAAGCGCTTCATACTATCTGTGCAAAATTCCGGCTCTACTGCTTCCCGGGGCACGGCTTCGCAGTCAGCGGACAACGATTCCGTCGCGGGATCGGCGGCTTCTTGCGGGTGGTGCTCGGTGACTTGATTTTCCCTCAAACGGTATCAAGCGGAGCAATGCCATGCGTGTACCAGTCATACTAGCAGTTCCAGCTCACGACCATTTTCGATCCGCCGCAGAACGGGCATCGACCAATATGACGGCAGGTCTCGATCCTGCCCAAGCGCCGCAGTATCCCGGCGTTGAACTCGATGCGTCCTTTGCACCGGTGCCGCTCGGCAGCGCACAGCCCGGCGTGACGATGGCGGAAGCCACGCCGTCGCAATCGAAGGTTTTCGCCGTGCGTGGCCACGTAACGACGAAGGAGGGTGAGGCGCCGCCGCCGAAAGCCGGCGACGCGGACGTCTATTCCGATCCGCAGATCCGCAGCTATCTCACATGCGGTGGCACGCCGCCGGTCGGCAATGCAGCCACCGTGGCGAAGCTCCTGAATGTCGCCAAGCTTGGCGGTCTGCATTTGACCGGCGAGGGCGTCGCCGTGGCGATCGTGGACACCGGGATCAACCTCGGTCATCTCAACACCAAGCTCGGGCACATGCCGCAATTCGATGCTGTTGCGTCATGGACGCCACCCGGCACGCCGCCGCCGCCTCCGGGCAACTGGCCGGTGAACCACGGTACGATGTGTGCGTTTGACGCACTGATCGCCGCGCCTCGGGCGACGCTGATTGATTTCCCCGTGCTCAGCGCGAACTTCCCGGGCGGTGGCTCGATCATGTCGGGTACACTGAGCGCGGCGCTTGCCGCTTACGGCTTCATGCTCACCAGCTGGGCATCGGGGAAACTGAGCAAATACCGGGCGCTGGTCGCCAGCAACAGCTGGGGCATCTTTCACCCGAGCTGGGATTTTCCCGCCGGCCATCCCGGACGTTACTGCGACAATCCGAGGCATCCCTTCAACATCCAGATGGGGGTTGCGACGCGTGCCGGCATCGACGTGATCTTCGCGGCGGGCAATTGCGGCGCGCCCTGCGCGGACGGCCGCTGCCAGGGCCGCACCACCGGTGCGATCATGGGCGCAAGCGCGGTGCAGGAGGTGCTGACAATCGCGGGCTGCGATACGCACGACCAGCGTGTCGGCTACTCGTCGCAGGGGCCCTCGATAGCCCACATGTTCCAGCACAAGCCCGACATCACCGCGTATACGCACTTCCTGGGTTCCGAGGCCTTCGGCGTCGGCACGTCCGACAGTGGAACCTCCGCCGCCTGCCCGGTGACGTCGGGTTGCGTCGCGGCATTGCGGACATCGTCCAAGATCAATCCGCGCACTGCCATGCCTCCGGCAAAACTGTTCGACGTGCTGCGCAAGACGGCACGCCAGCAGTCCGGACCGCCGCACATCTGGAACCCGGACTTTGGCTTCGGCATTGTCGACCCCGTGGCCGCAGCAGCGTTGATGCAGCTCTAGTTCGGTGCAGCGCCGCGGGCGGCCAACAACAGCGAGAAAAGGCTTGCCTCCCTCCGGGGGCAAGTCTTTGGCAAAGAAGTCTTTCGCGAACGAGTTCTTGCAGTTGTCGCGTTGCGCCTTAAGTTTGGCGAAAGGGTGCGACGCGTGCGCGAGCATGGAGGGTGAAGTTCGTGCCAGACATCCCACCGGCGGTCGAACTGATGACGATCACCGTTCCGCACGGCAAGCCAACGCTTGCCGAAGCGGCGCAGCGGCTTGGCGTTGAGCCGTCCGACATGGACGCCGTGTTCGGCGTGGTGCCGGTCGATCCCGACAACGGGCTTTATGCCGTGCAAGTGCGCGCCGGCCGCGCCACGGCCCAGCAGGGTTCAAGCTATCAGGGACCCTGGTCCAATCCGGCGATCGCGCCGTTCGGCCCGGTGCAGCAGGGCACAAAGCCCGACGAGGACAAGCGTTAGCGCAGGCCCTCGTAGACCATGAAGCCGCGGGCGACCTGCAGCTTGCGAATGGCGCGCGGCAGCAGCTTTTCCGGCCGGTGCAGGTAGCGGTGGGAGGTGAGGCTGAACTCGCCGAGGGTGCCGAGATCGCTCTCGAACGGTGCGAGCACGCCGGTCAGGCTGATCGGCGCATGCGCGCGGGTGATGAAGGGAAGCAGCAACAGTTCGAGATGGGCGAGCTGGCCATTTTGCGCGGTCGCGGTGATGCCGGCGATCGCGGGCAGGGTTTCTTCGGCAACGGCCGTGACGATGCCCTCGATTTCGCGGCGGGCGGCTTCGGTAAATAGCGCGGAAAAGCTCTGGTCCCTGAGGTCGCGGCCGAGCAGGGCGGCAACCCGCGTTCCCGCAACGCGGAACGGGAAGCCGGCCTCGTTGTCATAGGAGAGCACGAAGATGTCGCCGAGCAGCTCGCGGACCGCCGAAGGTTCGACGTCGCTGCGGTCGGGCGCCTTTTCGGTGCCGCGCACCTTGTCCCAATAGGCGAAGAATTCGCGGCTCGATGGATGTTTCATTTTCTGTCGCCCCGTGGCGCGCGCGGTGGGACATTTCTGTCCCGCTTTTGCGCAACCGCTTTCCCTTTGTTGTTGTGCAGGAGGGACGGTGCACCGTCCATGCCGCGGCCGCGTTTCGCGGCCTCCGGGGCCGGCTTTGCGCCGTTAAGGTTAAATTAACGATGTGGTTGGCCGGCCCGCCCCATTTGCTACAGTCCGCTCACTCAGGCTCGCGGTTGTCTCCAGGTTGCCGCGATTGCTTCGTACACACAGGCGTCAGACAGATTGGTCATCGTGCGGGGAGGGGTGGGGATGCCCCCGAAAGCGCGTCAAGATCAGCACCATCAGGGCGGGTGTTCTCAGCACCCGCCCTTTCTCTTTGTCCTTTGTGCACTTGCACAGGGCCGGCAAAGCCGCCTATCTCTGGCGCATCGCCCGCGCCGAAAAGGCTTTTGCCCCCTTGGAATCCGTCCCCGAACACCAGCCGCAAGAGCCCGAGGACCCGCCGCGCGAGCCAATCCTGACGCTGCCGGGTGCGCTGACCGCCTATATCGTGCTGATTGCGGTGATCCATCTGCGCATCCTGCTGCCGGCGGAGGCGGAAAACTGGACCATCGACGTGTTCGGCTTCATCCCGCGCCGCTACGATTCCACGTTGCTGCAGATCGAGTTCCCCGGCGGCACCGGCGCCAAGGCGTGGACCTTCGTCACCTACTCGCTGCTGCACGCCAGTCTCAGCCACATCTTCTTCAACGTGCTGTGGCTGTTACCGTTCGGCAGCGCGCTGGCGCGGCGTTTCGGTGCAATGAGGTTCTATGTGTTCATGGCGGTGACGGCGGCCGCCGGCGCGCTCGCTCATCTCTTGACCCACGAGCACGCGATTGCACCGATGATCGGTGCATCGGCTTCGGTCTCCGGCGCGATGGCAGCCGCAATCCGCTTTGCCTTTGTGAAGGGCAGCTTCCTTTCCTTCAGCCGCGGCGATGCCGACGAAGCCGCACGCGTGCCCGCATTGTCGCTGTCGCGCGCGCTGCGCGATCCGCGCGTGCTCGGCTTCCTCGCGGTGTGGTTCGGCGTCAACATCATCTTCGGCATGGGCTCGATCGCGATCGGTTCCGAAGGCGCAAGCGTGGCCTGGCAGGCGCATATCGGCGGTTTTGTCGCCGGTCTCATCCTGTTTGCGCTGTTTGATCCGGTTCCGCGTGCGCCGCGAGATGCGACAGATGCGTCATCCTAAGCCATCCGAGTGCGCTTGCGGCGCCCAGGGATTTCATCCATCATCCACCGACGGTGAGACGTAACACGAAGCCGGCCTGTACAAGCCAATGGCCGAGCCTGCCTGCCGTGCCCGCCACCAAACGGGCAAAAAACTGTTGTTAGAAGAACTCGCGAAAGATGGTCATGTCCGGCTTTTTGGGGCGCGACCGCGATTCAAGGAGACGACAATGACGGTACGCGCGATCCTCGATACCAAAGGCCATCAAGTGCAAAGCGTCGAGCCGGGCGCAAAGCTTTCGGCTGCCATCAAGATACTGAGCGAACGCCGCATCGGCGCCGTGCTGGTGCTGAGCCAGGGTCGGATGGAGGGGATTTTGTCCGAGCGCGACATCGTGCGCGTGCTGGGTGAGCGCGGTGCTGCCGTGCTGGACGAGCCGGTTAGCGCCACCATGACCCGCAAGGTGGTGAGCTGCCGGGAAAACGACACCGTCAGCGAGATCATGGAGACCATGACGCGTGGCAAGTTCCGCCACTTGCCGGTCGTTGAAGACAGCAGGGTGGTCGGCCTGATCTCGATCGGCGACGTCGTCAAATGGCGCGTCGGCGAATACGAGCGCGAGCAGGAAGCGCTGCGCGATTATATCAAGACCGCTTGAGCTACTCCTTCGGCGGCTCAGCCGCGACCGCATCGGCGGCCTGCGGGGCCAGGATGTGGATCGCTTCCTGGAGCGAATCGATCGCGCGCTCGGCGGCGCGCATGCCGTGAGCGATCAGATCGTCGGCGCGGTGGAAGTCGAACCAGCCGATCTGGCCGACACGCGGCGAGATCAACAGGTCCGGCGGATCGCCGGCGAGGCGCGCGCGGGTGATGCGGTCCTGCATGATGTTGAAGGCATCGACCATGACGGAGGAAATGCCCGGCCGCTCGGCGCTGCCGAAAAACTCCCGCTTCATGGTGCGCTCGGGCGAGAACAGTTGTCGAAGACCGCGCTTCGGCGCCTCTGGCTCCGGCTCCGTCGCTTCCGCAACCGCAGCCCCGGCGACCGGGCCATGCGAGTAGACGGTGGTGCCATGCGCGAACACGTCGCTCGACACGTTGGCCGCGATCACGATCTCAGCGCCGAAGGCTCGCGCCGCCGACACCGGCACCGGGTTGACCAGCGCGCCGTCGACCAGCCAGCGGTCGCCGACCAGCACCGGCGAAAAAATGCCGGGCAGTGCGTAGGACGCGCGCATCGCATCGACGATGCGGCCATGGGTCAGCCAGATTTCGTGTCCGGTGCGGACTTCGGTCGCAACCGTTGCGTATTTCACCGGCAAATCCTCGATCATTGTCGGCCCGATCGACGTTTCGAGTTCGGCCGCAAGCCGGGAGCCGCCGATCAGGCCGGAGCCATTGAGGCGAATGTCGAGATAGCTGAAGACGCTGCGCGGTTGCAGGCCGCGCGCCCATTCCTCGAGCTTGTCGAGCTGCCCGGCCGCATAGGCGCCGCCGACCACAGCTCCGATCGAGGTGCCGACCACGATGTTGGGCACGATACCGTGGGCGATCAGGGTGCGCAGGATGCCGATATGGGCAAAGCCGCGGGCGGCGCCGCCACCGAGCGCCAGGCCAATTACCGGTCGCCGCGTCGTTCCGAGCCCGACCTTGTCGTCCGGGGAGCCATCGAAATTGCGGTTCATCCAGCTGTTCAGCACGGGAAATTCTCCTGCCCACACAACATAATGCCGCCTGACCTTGCGTTGCTACTTAACTTCAGATGCATGGTTTATGCCCGAGGTGAGCGGTCATGACGGGAGATACGAGTGCAACACGACATATCCATTAAGATTGGGGCCTTCTCTGGGTTCCCCAGCCCTGTTCCAGGCCCGGTCACGGAGGCTTGAATTTGCCGCGTTTTCAGTGAAAAGCATGGCCATGATTTGCAGGGGTAAGGGAGTAGCCGGCAGCGGGCGGACCCAGGGGGTGCGCCTGGCGCTGGCGTTTGCGGCGATTTGGCTTGCGCTGGCCCCGGACGCTGCCTTGGCGCAGATGTTTTCCGACCGGCCGCCGCCGGTGCCGCCAGCCGCCGTCCCCGATGCGCCACCGACCGGACCCGCCCTCAACCTGGCGCCGCCATCCGGTCCGGGCGCAGGCCCCAATTTGCCGGCGCCGCTGACGCAGCCACCACCGGCCGTCCCGCCCTCGATCGCGAACACGCCCGCGGCCTTGCCGCCGCCGGTCGCCTCCACCGCCGGCCAGGCCGTGCTGTCGCTGACCGCGAAATACGGCAAGGATCTGCCGGTCATCAACAACGGTCTGGTGTGGCGCGTCTTCGCCGACAAGCCCGACGAGAATGGCACCTTCAAATTGATCCGCGAGGAGCGCGGCGCCACGCCGAACATCGTGCTGGCGCCCGGCAGCTATGTCGTTCACGTAGCGCTCGGCCTCGTCAGCGCCACCCGCGCGGTGACGCTGAAATCCGAAACCGACCGAGAATCCTTCATCCTGCCGGCCGGCGGCCTGCGCATCGAGGGCCGGGTCGGCACCAGCAAGATCCCGCCGAACCAGATTTCGTTCTCGATCTACAAGGGCAGCCAGTTCGAGGCCGCCGAGCGCTCCTCGCTGATCCCGAACGTTGCCGCCGGCGACGTCGCGCTGCTGCCGGAAGCCACCTACTACATCATCTCCAACTACGGCGATGCCAACTCGGTGGTGCGCTCCGACATCCGCGTGCAGGCCGGCAAACTCACCGATGTGATCATCACGCATCGCGCCGCCGTCATCACGCTGAAACTCGTCAGCGACAAGGGTGGTGAGGCGCTCGCCAACACCGCCTGGTCGGTGATCACGCCGGGCGGCGACGTGATCAAGGAATTGATCGGAGCGTTTCCGAAGGTCGTGCTGTCGGAAGGCGAGTACCGCGCCATCGCCAAGAACGAAGGCAAGGTGTTCGAGCGTCAGTTCAACGTCGTCAACGGCGTCGATGGCGAGGTCGAGGTCGTCGCGCGCTAGAGCATGATCCGGAAAAGTGTGAAGCGGTTTTCCGAAAAGATCATGCTCAAACAAGAAGTCAGTTCGGCGGATAGGCGTCGTAGACGAGCTTCTTGAAGGCGGGCGTGATGCGGCTGCGCTCGTTCTGGGTCTGCTCCAGCATGATGTAGATCATGTCGAACTTCGGATCGATGCCGAAATAGGTGCCACTGCCAGAAGTCCCACTTCAATTCGCCGATCGAGCCTGCCGGCGGCGGTTTGGCGTTGCCGGGATCGGTGCGCACGGCGATGCCGAAGCCATAGCCGAAGCCATCGCCCGGGAAATAGAAGTAGTCGCGGCCGACGCCCGAGCCGGGCCCGATGTGATCGGTGGTCATGGCCTTGAACGAAGCCGGGGTGAGGTAGCGCTTGCCGTCAAGCTCACCGCCATTGAGCAGCATCTGGGCGAAACGCGCATAGTCCTTGATCGTGCTGAGCAGGCCGCCGCCGCCGGATTCCCATTCGGGATGGGCGAGTTGCTCACGCTCGGAGTCGAGCAGGATGGTGTCGCTGGGGAGCGGCCGCGCCATCCGTGCCAGCTCCTGCGGCGTCTTCAGCACGAACTTGGTGCTGGTCATGCCGAGCGGAGTGAAGATGCGCTGCCTCATGAATTCGTAGAGTGTCTGCCCGGAGATGACCTCGATGACGCGGCCGAGCACGTCGGTGGAATGGCCGTAGCGCCACAGCGTCCCGGGCTGGCGCGATAGCGGCAGTTTGGCGATGCGCTCGGCAAATTCCCTGTTGTCGAACTGGCCGGCGAAGATGCGCGCGTCCTGATAGGCCTTCTCGACCCAGTTGGCTCCGATGTAGTCGTAGGTGATGCCCGAGGTGTGGCGCATCAGGTCCAGGATGGTGATGGGGCGCATCGGTGGCCCCAGTTCGACGGCGACCGACCCGTCCGCCAACTTCATCTCCATTCCCACTTCCGTCCTGGCAAAGGACGGAATGTACTTCGACAGCGAATCATTCAGCGCGAGCTTGCCGTCGTCGATCAGCATCATCGCAGCCAGACAGGTGATCGGCTTGGTCATGGACTTGATGGAAAAGATCGTGTCCGGGCTCATGGGAGTTCCGGTCTTGACGTCCTGCACGCCGAAGCTCTTCAGGTAGAGCGGGCGACCATGCTGCTGCACGAGGATCACCGCTCCCGGCAGCTTTCCCGTGGCAACCTCGTTGTTGAAAAATGCGGTGATGGCCTCAAGCTTGTCCGGCGCGGGCACGGGGATATCGGCGGCGCGATTTTGCCCGATTGCGCCGGTCGACAACGCAGCAGAAATCGTCATTCCCATGAGAACGACGCCAACGCGCTTCATCCCGGCTCCCCCTCCGCTGATGCGTTCCGATCAAGACCGGAAGGAGCGGCAGCCGTCAATGAGACGGAAGTCGCCTAAAACCGCGTCACGATATCCGACAGTGCCGGGCGGGGGCGATCTTCGCTCGGCTTTGCGACGCTGCCGATGTGGATGAGACCTGCGAGCTTCTCGTCGGCCTTGAGCCCTAACCCGTCAAGCACGTCGCGGTCGAAGGAGAACCAGCCGGTCAGCCAGCAGGCGCCGTAGCCGAGCGCGGTCGCTGCGGTGACGATGTTCATGGCGCTGGCGCCGGCGGACAATTCCTGCTCCCAGGCCGGCACCTTTGGATGTGGCCGGGTGAAGCTGACGACGCCGATCACCAGTGGTGCGTCGGTCAGCCGCTTCTTCTCGACTTCGATGTCGGCGGCGGAGGCCTGCGGGTTCTTCTTCGCAAATACGCCGGCGATGACCTCACCGGCGCGGGCGCGGGCGTCGCCCTCGAATACGATGAAGCGCCACGGCGCGAGCTTGCCATGGTCCGGCACGCGGGCACCGATGGTCAGGATAGTGTCGAGTTCGGCCGGCGAGGGGCCGGGGCCGGTCATCTCGCGCGGCTTCATGGAGCGGCGGGTTTTCAGGAGTTCGATTGCATCAGGCATTGAGAACCACAGGCTGGAGTTTTCGAGCAGATATCTGCATCTGCGCGCCGATAGCAAGACGGTTACTTTTATTAGCCTTCCAAATTGCCGGCTGCGAAGCCATGGCGCATGTCAACTGAGGCCGCCGTCGCGATCGAAAGCCTCGACCGCGCTTGCGCATCGACCTGCCAGGCTGCCGGCCGCGCTGACCGTCAGGTGAGCCCGCGCGACCGCTTCACATCAGGTGGTGTCGCCTCGTCGACGAGCGCGGCGATCGCCTCCTCGGTCGACATCACCTTCTGCCCGTCGCTGCCGAGGCGGCGGATCGAGACCGCGTGAGTTTCGGCCTCGCGCTTGCCGACCGCAAGGATCGCGGGAATTTTCGCCAGCGAGTGTTCGCGGACCTTGTAGTTGATCTTCTCGTTGCGCAGGTCGATCTCGACCCGCAGGCCGGCGCGGCGCGCCAGCTCCATCACCTGTTTGGCGTACTCATCGGCTTCGGAGGTGATGGTGGTGACCACCGCCTGCACCGGCGCGAGCCAGAGCGGGAAGTTGCCGGCATAGTGCTCGATCAGGATGCCGATGAAGCGCTCCATCGAGCCGCAGATCGCCCGGTGCATCATGACAGGCACCTTCTTGCCGCCGTCGGCATCGATATAGAATGCGCCAAAACGTTCCGGCAGGTTGAAGTCGACCTGCGTCGTGCCGCACTGCCAGTCGCGGCCGATGGCGTCGCGCAGCACATACTCGAACTTCGGCCCGTAAAACGCACCTTCGCCCGGATTGATCGCGGTCTTGATGTTGTTGTGCTGCGCCTGGATCTCGCTCGAGCACGGTCGCCATCACGCGCTCGGCGTGCTCCCACATCTCGTCGGTGCCAACGCGCTTCTCCGGCTTGGTCGAAAGCTTGATCGTGAGGTCGCCGGTGAACCCGAAATCCTTGTAGATCGAGAGGATCAGGTCGTTGATCTTGAGGCACTCGTCGGCGAGCTGCTCCTCGGTGCAGAAGATGTGCGCATCGTCCTGGGTGAAGCCGCGCACGCGCATCAGGCCGTGCATGGCGCCCGATGGCTCGTAGCGATGCACCACGCCGAATTCGGCAAGCCGCAACGGCAGGTCGCGGTAGCTCTTCAGGCCGTGCTTGAAGATCTGCACATGGCCCGGGCAGTTCATCGGCTTCAGCGCAAACCAGCGCTTGTCTTCGGCCTCGTCGCCGGCCGACTGCGCCGCGAACATGTTCTCGCGGTACCAGTCCCAATGGCCCGAGGTCTCCCACAAGCGACTTGTCGAGGATCTGCGGCGCGTTGACTTCGCTGTAGTCGCCGGTCAGCCGGCGGCGCATATAGGCGATGACCTGCTGGAAGATGGTCCAGCCCTTCGCGTGCCAGAACACCACGCCCGGGCCTTCTTCCTGGAAGTGGAAGAGGTCGAGTTCGCGGCCGAGCCGGCGGTGGTCGCGCTTCTCGGCTTCCTCGATCTGCTTCAGGTAGGCGTCGAGCTCTTCCTGCTTCGCAAACGCCGTGCCGTAGATGCGCGTCAGCATCGGGTTGTTGGAATCGCCGCGCCAATAGGCGCCCGCCACCTTCATCAGCTTGAAGGCGTTGCCGATCTTGCCGGTCGAGGTCATGTGCGGGCCGCGGCAGAGATCGAACCAGTCGCCCTGGTAGTAGATCTTGATCGGCTCGTTGCCGGGAATGGCGTCGACCAGTTCGACCTTGAAGTTCTCGCCCTTGTCGCGGAACACTTGCTTGGTCTTCTCGCGATCCCAAACTTCCCTGGTGAAGGGTTTGTCGCGCGCGATGATCTCGCGCATCTTCTTCTCGATCGCGGCAAAGTCTTCCGGCGTGAACGGCTCGTTGCGGAAGAAGTCGTAATAGAAGCCGTTCTCGATCACAGGGCCGATGGTGACCTGCGTGCCCGGCCACAGCGACTGCACGGCCTCCGCCAGCACATGCGCGCAGTCATGCCGGATCAGTTCCAGCGCGCGCGCATCGTCGCGGGCGACGAATTCGATTTTTGCGTCCTGCTCGATCGGGTCGTTGAGATCGGCAAGGCTGCCGTCGAGCGCCATGGCCACCGTGCGCTTGGCGAGCGAAGGCGAAATGCCCTTGGCGATGTCGAGGCCGGTGATCCCTTGGGGGAACTCGCGCGTCGCGCCGTCGGGGAAGGTAACGTTGACCTTGTTCACGGGCTCGACGGGCTTCAGATTCGTAAGGCTGTACTTGAAGTCGCTCATCAGTCTCTCCTGTGGCTCACTCCTGCGAACGGACGCAGGTAAGCGGGAACTGGGCCGTGTATAGCAGGCGATTCGGCCCTGGCAATCGCTGTTTTCTCGCAGGAATCAGGCGAAATGCAGCTGTTTTAAGGGGTTGGCAGTAGGCTGCATCAAGGGCGGGATTCACGCGCGCCAGTTGCCGCGGCATGGACTTGAGCTGGCCGGCTTGTTAGCCTCTTCAATCGGTTCAGCCGCGGTGGTCTGAAGCCTTCCCATGATACTTCGCGCAAGCATTGTCGCCTTCCTCATGCTGCTCGGCGGATCTGTGTCGGCCGCGCCCGTGATGCCGCGGCCGGCGCCGACAGCGCCTGCCGGACCGATGGTGTTCTACATCGTCAAGGGCGCGGACGATGCCTGCGGCCGGGGCTGCAATCGCTGGATCGCGGTGGAAGGGCAGGTCGACTCGGCGGCGGCGGGCCGTTTCAAGCGCTTCCTGCAGCAGGTCGGCAATCGCGACATGCCGGTCTATCTTTATTCCCCCGGCGGCAATCTCGACCAGGCGCTCGCGATGGGCGTCATGCTGCGCGAACGGCGCGCCACCGCGCGGGTCGGCCGGACGGTCGTCAGCGATTGCGGTTTCGAGGCGCAGGACGGTCCGACCTGCCTCAAGCTCAAGCAATCCGGCCGCGAGCTGCGCGGCGATCTCTGGACGCGCGGCGCGACCTGCAATTCCGCCTGTCCCTATCTGATGCTGGGCGCGACCACGCGCGAAGTTGCACCCGATGCTGTGCTTGCCGTGCATTCGGCCAAGGTGGTGGTGCATTTCCGTAACGGCGTGCCGACGGCCGAGGTGCGCGCGGCGGCAACCGAGCGCGGCCGCGAACGCGCCGATCGCATGGTCGCAAGCTACTTCGTCAAGATGGGCGTCGACATCGGCCTGTTCGATCTCGCCCGTTCCATCAAGTTCGAGAGCATGCACGTGCTGACGCGCGAAGAGATCGTTCGTTTCGGCATCGACCGCCGCGATCTCGCCGAGACGGCATGGAAGTTCGAGAACGGCGACGCGCAGCATGGTGCGCAAGGCGGCGCTCGTGAAGGAGGATGGCGGCAAATCCTGGCGGCTGTCGCAGTGGCGGATCATCTGCGCCGGCACGGAGCAGTTCGAACTGGATTTTCAGCGCCCGGCCGCGGCCTCGGCACTTCCCACGGTCGCGATCTCGCTTGCCGGCACGGCCCAGGCCTTTCACGCGCCACCGGTGAAATTGCAGGGTTTTGAGATCTGGGCGACGCGGCTGAGCCGGACCGCGGTGCGGGGGCTCGCCGATGCCGCGCAGTTCGAGTTCACGGAGTCCTCGCTCGGTGCCGACGGCAAGCGGTTGGCGCGCGCGGCACAATTCTCGACCGAGGGCCTGACCACGGCGCTCGCAAGCCTTGCCGACACCTGCCCGACGCCGAAGAACGTGGTGCTTCGCCAGACAGTCGGCGCACAGGAGAGCGCAGCGAAATAATCGCGCGCGACCCTTACATTGCTTCATGCCCGGCTTACATGCGCTTGCATGGAAAATTCCGCCGCCGGCCGCCGTTTCGCTCCCACCGCATTGATGCTCGGCAATATCGTCACCGGTTGCGCAGTATTGGCGCCGGCCGCCATGTTGAAGGAATTGTCCGAGGGGCTCGACGTCAGCGTCCGCAGTGCGGGACTCTTGATCACCTTTGGCGCGGCCGTGTTGTGCGTGGCATCGCCGATGACGGCGTGGCTGACCAGCCGGTTCGAGCGGCGCAGTCTGCTTGCGGCGACGCTCGCGGTGCTTGCGCTTGCCAATCTCGCCTCCGCTTTCGTGCCCGATTATGCGAGCCTGCTCGCGCTTCGTATCGTGATGCTTGCGATCGGGGCGCTCTATACGCCGCAGGCGGCCGGCACTGCGGCGATGATCGTGCCGGAGAGCAAGCGCGGCTCCACCATCGCCTACGTTTTTCTCGGCTGGTCGCTGGCGGCTGCGGTCGGACTGCCGTTGGTGACATTGATCGCCGCCCGCTACGGCTGGCGCGCCGCCTATGGCGGCATCGGTGCACTGGGGGTCGTGAGTTTTCTGCTGTTGATATGGCGCTTGCCTTCCGGGCTGCCTGGAACGCCCGTGGCGCTGCGGACCTGGCTCGACCTGTTGCAAAATCGCCTGGTGCTGTTGCTGCTGCTGATCACCACGCTCTTTATCGCCGGCCAGTTCGTGATCTTCACCTATATGGGGCCGCTGCTCTCCCGCCTGACCGGCGCGAGCGCGGACGCCATCAGCCTCGTCTTCGCGCTTTACGGCGTGTTCGGCTTTCTCGGGATCGCGTTTGCAACCCGCATCGTCGACAGCTGGGGCGCCTATCGCGTCTCGTTGCTGTTCATGGCGGCGGTGCTGGCCGGGACCACGGGGTTTGCGGTCACGACAGGCAATTATCTCCTTGATGGCCGCTTCCGTCGCGGTCTGGGGTCTCGGTTTCGCAGCGGTCAACTCGATGCAACAGGTGCGCCTGGTGGCTGCTGCGCCGCCGCTGGCGTCCGCATCCGTATCCCTCAATACTTCGGTGCTCTACATCGGCCAGGCGATCGGCTCGGGCGTCGGCGGACTGCTGTATGGGTACGATCTGCTGTACGAGACGGGTTATGTGGGTGCGGCCTTTGTGGCCGCGGCGCTGCTGACCGTGATCGCAACCCGGCCAAGGCCGGCCCGATAGGGCTGGCTGCCATCGTGACAAGGTCGTCGCCCCATGCTTTTCTCGGGGGCGGGGTGGTCGGCGAATTCCCGGCAGACTGGGTGCAGGGCGGGCAGGATTTCGCCAATAAGCCTCAATCGGGCGCATATCGTCCCGACATTGCCGTTCGGCAGACAGACAACGAGAGCGAATTGAGATGAAGAAGATCCTGGTCCTTGTCGCGGTCCTGTATTCAGCGGCCGCCATCGCGCAGAGCAGCCCGCCGGCACCGGCCGGCAGCGACGCCGCCAAGACGCCAATGGTCGGCGACAAACCGCTGGTTACGGTCAAGCCGAAGGGCACGGCGAAGAAGAAAAAGGACGCCACCCAGGATGCATCGACGGATGCGGCAAAGGACGCACCCGCCGCGGCCCCGAAGGCCGGCGCCAAGCCAGCGCCCGGGCAAGCCGAAATCGATCGCGGGCAGGCTGCAGGCCTGCATGGAGATCGACGATGCGACCAAGGAGCGCCTGAACTGCTATGACGCCGTGATCCCGCCGAAGCCGAACCCGAAAGCCAAGGGCCCGGCGAAATCAGTGACCGAGTGCGGCGCGCTCAAGGAAGAGGATGAGCGGCTGACCTGCTTCAACGGGTTTGTCGGAAGGCTGCCGAAGCTGCCGTCCTGATTTCAGGGAACCGAAGTCGCCGCGCGTTCATTTGCACGGTCTCGCAGGTTGAAACTGCTTCCGTCGCCCGAAGGCGCCGCGTCAATCGCTGATCCGCGTCAGCACCGCCTTGAAGACGACGCCCGGCAGCTGCAGCGCTGTGCCTTCGAAATCCACCATCTCGCCGTTCTCGATGCCCTTGAGCGTCAAGGTGACCATGTCGGCGCCGAACAGCGGCCGGAAAGCCGGATCCGGGTTGTGGCGTTGCGTTGAGATCTTGACCTGGATGCCGTCGGGCCGGTCGACATAGTTGCCGATGAAAGCAAAGGCGGAATTGCCGCCGCGAAGTTTTCCCGCGGTCGCATAGACCACGCCGGTGCCGGTGCCATGAACAGTGTGAAACTCGACCTTGTATAAGCCCTCGCGCAAACCATGTCCCCAATAGAAGCAGTCAATATGGTGGCAGCCTAGGGCGCACGCCTGTGTTGAACAATGCCGCGCGTGCGATTGGCGCACCGATCAACATCACAATTTGTTAGAGCCGCCGCGAGCTTGTCATCGCGCGGGGCAATGCTTCGCAAATCGCGCGCGCGGCATGCGAGTTGGCGAAGCAGTTGGTTCGACTGTTGATCCAGTCCTGCGACCGTTTTGCGCAAGCCCGGTCGGTGTTTCCTTACCGCGAGCCTTGACAGTTGTTTCGGCTGGCCGCCACAATCACTCATCCCCAGCCGGGTGAGGAGATTTCAATGCAAAAGACGTCAATAAGGAATTTAATTGCCGCAAGCGTTGCTGTCGGTGTGTTGGCGGCGAGTTCGGTGATCGCGCAGCAGGCGCAAGCTCCCGCGCGCGGGAACCACGATTGGGCGCCGAAGGTGGCGCCGGGCAAGAGCCACAGTCTGGCTGCCACGCTCGATACCGTGCAGTGGGGCTGGCTTGATCCGCGCGAGAAGCCGAGGCTGACGGTCGATTCCGGCGACACGGTTTCGATCGAAACCATGATGCATGCGCACGACAAGATTCAGCCGGGCATGACAATCGAGCAGGCGGTGGACTTGCGCAAAGCCAATCCCGGCGGCGGCCCGCACTCGATGACGGGGCCGATCTATGTCAACGGCGCCGAGCCCGGTGACGTGCTCGAAATCCGTATTCTGAAGATCGAGCCGAAGCCGTGGGCGGTCAACTTCAACCTGCCCGGCAAGGACTTTCCAACGATCGGCGCGCTCGCCAGCGAAATGCCTGATGGCTACATCAAGTTCTTTCCCATCGACCTGGCGAAACGCAGCATTGAGTTCAAGCCAGGCATCACGATCGACCTGCAGCCGTTCCCCGGCACGCTCGCGGTCGGCATCGATCCCGACGATCCATCGCCCCGCAAGGGAGGTGTGAAGGACGACAAGCTGGCGCCGGTGTCGACGCTTCGTCCCTGGAAGAACGGCTCCAACATGGACATCAACGAGTTGCAGGAGGGGTCGACGCTCTACATCCCGGTGTTCCAGAAGGGCGGGCTGATCTGGATGGGGGATTCGCATTGCCGGCAGGGCAATGGCGAGGTCAACCTGACCGCGCTGGAGTGTTCCTACAAGGAGATCCAGATCCAGCCGATCGTGCGCAAGGACATGAAGCTGAACTGGCCGTTCGTCGAGACCAGGACGCACTGGATCGCGGTCGGGCTGAACGAGGACCTCAACGTCGCCATGGTCAACGCGACGCGCGAGGCGGTTGACTGGCTGGCGAACCAGAAGTTCGTGCCGATGAGCCGCTACGAGGCCTATGGCCTCGTCTCCATGGTCGGCGACTGCCGGGTCTCGCAGATCGTCGATGTCCGCAAGGGCGTGCACTGCATGATACCGAAATCGATCTTCACCAATCTGCCGCGCTCTTGAACCTCTTGGCGATTGCGGTGTTGGCTGCGCTGGTCGCAGCCGCACCGCAGCGCGTCCACGCCGAGCCTCCGCCACGCCTCAAGATCATCTCGACGTCGCCCGACCTGAAATCCCTGGTGGAGGCGGTCGGCGGCGAGCGTGTCGAGGTCGAAAGCCTCGGCCTGCCGGAGCAGGACCCTCATGCGATCGAGGTCAAGCCCGCGCAATTGGCGCGCGTGAAGCAGGCAGCGATGCTGGTCAAGGTGGGGCTCGATCACGAGCCGTGGCTGGTGCGGCTTCCCGCCTTTGCGGGGCCCGTCGTTGACGCCTCGAAATCGGTGCGGCTGCTGCAGACCGAAACGCCACGGCTGCGCACCGAACGCAAGGCGCATAGCCACGCCTACGGCAACACGCATTACTGGCTCGATCCGAAGAACGCGTGGCCGATCACCGCCTCGATCCTCGCGGCGCTGGCCGATCTCAGTCCTGCCGACCGGCCGGCCTTCGCCGCCAATCGCGCGGCTTTCCTGGCGCGTCTCGACGAGCGGCTGGTCGCCTGGGAGAAGGCGCTCGCACCTTTTCGCGGCGCCCGGCTCGTGGTGGTCCACGACAGCTGGAGTTATCTCGCCGAGCGCTTCGGATTTGTCGTGGTGGCCGCCGCTGAGCCCAATCCCGGCATTCCGCCGTCGCCGGGTGAACTCGCAGCACTGCTCGGCCGGCTGCGCAGTTCGGACGTGCGCCTTCTGATCGCCGACCCGCATTCCGATCCGTCTTTGGTGCGCCAGATCGCCGACAAGGGCGGCGTCAGGGCCGTCACGCTATTGCCGTCCGGCCGCGACTATCTCGGTCTGTTCGAAGAGAATGTGCAGCGGCTGTCGCAAGCGCTGCAGTCCGGGCAATGACCGAGCTGTTGCTATGGCCGTTCGTGGCCGGCCTCGTCCTGACGAGCATCCACGCCTAGTTCGGCCTGCATGTGCTGGCGCGGAAGGTCGTGTTCGTCGATCTCGCGCTGGCCCAGGTCGCAGCCCTCGGCCTCGCGGTCGCCATCCTTGCCGGCCACGACGTATCGAGCGAGGCCGCCTATTGGTACGCTTTTGCGTTTGCGATGGCTGGTGCGGTGCTGGTGGCGCTGGTGCGGCCCTATGAGGGCGCGCTGCAGCAGGAAGCCGTGATCGGCATCGTCTATGCGGTGTCGGCAGCCCTTGGCGTGCTGGTGCTCGATCGCGCGCCGCAGGGCGCCGAACATATCAAGCAGCTCCTGGTCGGAACGATTTTGACCGTGACGCCGCAGGAGGTGGCGCTGCTCGCGGCTCTCTACGGCGGGATCGGCGCGCTGCATCTGGCGCTGCGGCGACCGCTGCTGCAGGCGTCGTTGCGGCCGCAGGACATGCCGCATGGCAGGCTTCCTGCTGTGGGACACGCTGTTCTATGCCTCGTTTGCGCTGGTTGTGACGTCATCGGTGCGCGTTGCCGGCGTGCTCCTGGTGTTTTGTTATCTGATCGTCCCGGCGGCACTCGCCGGCTTACTGGCGATCGGCTTCGGCAGCCGTCTCGTGCTGAGCTGGGCGCTGGGCGCCGCGCTGACGGCAGCCGGCCTTGTTGCATCCTGGGTCTGGGATTTGCCGACCGGGCCCGCAATAGTTGCCGCCTTCGGCGCGGCGATGGCGCTGGCCGCGCTCGCTTTCGCCGCGCGCAGGCTGACCTTGCGCAAGTCGGCGTTGCTCGCGAGCGCCGCAGCCGCCATCGCAGGCGGGCTGCTGCTGGCTTTTCCGCAGATGGATCAGCCCTGGCTCGACGCGCTCGAGAGCGCGGTGCCGCCGCTCCACACCACCTTCCTCAACGCAAGCGAGCGCGCCACCCGCAACGAAACGCTGCAATCGATGACCCGCGAGAGCAATGAGTTGGCGCGTCTGCGCGCGCTCGAGCAGGACGTACGCTGGAACAAGGTCGAGATGGACAGCGAGAAGGCCGAGCGCTTGCGGCAATATCTCGCCGGCAGGAGCGAGATCTCGGCCGGCGATGCGTTGGTGCTGCGCCATCTCCGCAGCAAGGCGCGCGAACGTCAGCGCTACGGGCTCGCCCTGCCGTTGCTCGCGCTCGGCATTTGGGGACTGTGGGCGCAGCTACGAAGAAAGCAGCTCTAGCGGTTGGTCCGCGATCCGCCGTTGGCGGCAAGTCGCGTCAGCGATGGCGTGGCGGCCATCTTGACCAGCACGTCCTTGACCGGATGTTCGGTCCAGGCCTGCGTGACGTAGCTGCGATGGGTGATGCCGTCGCGCGTCTGCACGAACACGACGCTGCCGGGCCGCAGCGGCGCATCCATGTCTTCGCGATAGGAAATGCCTCTTTCGCGCAGCATCGCCATCAGTTCGAGGTCGCGCCGCTTGGTGTAGCGGGTGTAGGAGCTGACGAAGAAGCCGGTGCGGTTGTTCTCGATCCAGGTGGCGAACTTGTCGAGTTCACCGTAGATGGCGTCGAGCAGGATAACGCCGGTGACGCGCTTGGTGACGCCGCCGACCTCGAGGCTCCATGCGGTCGGCAGGAAGCCGCCGCTGTAGCCGACGATCACGATCGGCATGTTGGCAAAGGCCTTCGCCGAGTTCGGGTCGCCGTAGAGCTTGGCGAGATGGCTCGCCGACTCGTCCATGAAGCGCTTGAAACCGTTCTGCTGCCAGAATTTGCCGGCGCTGGAGTCGGCGGCATCGACCGCCAATTGGGGAGCAAGCAGCACGGCGTTGACGCCGGAATCGGAGATCTGCTGCGGCACCATCTGCCGGTCGCGCACGTCGCGCTCCAGCGTCGCGCCATTGCCGTGGAAGAACACCACGATCACGCCGGGTTTCTTGGCGTCGAAATGCTCGGGCACGTGCACCAGCACGCGGCTGTCATTGTAGGTCTCGTCCTGCCAGTACACCTTGCCGGAATAGCTGCGGTGGCCGCGGCGCTCGCCCTTGCTGACATTGAGGAACGCCGCTTCCGAGCGCGGATTCTCGCCGAAATAGGGGAAGGCGGAGGATTTCATGCTGACCAGCGTGGTCAGGTCTTCGCGCGAACGCTCGAGCGGCAGTGTCGGCGCGTAGGAGGCGACGCGAACGGACGAGGGGGCGATGCAGCGTGGCAGCCGCGGTGGGCGTAATCTTCTCGGTGCGCACGGTGCGCTGGCGCTGCGCCTCACGTGACGGCCATTTGATGCTTTCGAAGTCGCTCGGGAAGCGATCGCTGAATTGCGGCGCGGGGAAACGGTCTTCGAACGTGTCGCTGCTGGCCGCATGGGCATTCGCCGCCAGTGTCGCAGCCGGCGGCGCCTTGCCGCACTGAACGAGCAGGCATGACAACGGCAGCAGCACGCCGAGGACAGCGATCGCGCGCAAAGGAACAGCCACGCCAAACGGCGCGCGCGCAAGCGTCCAAGATTTCGGATCGGCTCCGACCATCCACCCCCCACGAAACACCGGCGGCAGGGTGGGCCAGCCGGCGTTTAGACAAAGTTAAGGTTCCGGAAAATCTCCCCATCCGGAACGCCGAAAAGGAGAACACGGAATCGTGTCCTGATTGTGGGACGTGCCTTTTTCTTTGCGCATTGCTGCACATGCTCAATGGGCCGGCGAGACCGTTTCGGTATTTAGATACCGAAATTTACCACGCTTTTAAACCTTTGTTAACGTTGCTTGAAATGGCGGGCCTCAGCCTGCACCATGAACAAATCCCGGGCGCGATGCCCCCAAGGCGTGGACCGACATGGCGGCATCAGAAGCGGGAGGCGCGGCCCTGACCGGCCGGCTCGCGGGGAGCGGGTCGACGGTCTCGTTGGGGGTGGCGGTCGCCATCGTGGTTGCCGACATGGTCGGCGTCGGGGTGTTCACCAGCCTCGGTTTCCAGGTCAAGGACATCCCGACCGGCTTCTCGATCCTGTTGCTCTGGGTGGTCGGCGGCATCGTCGCGCTGTGCGGGGTGTTTTCCTACGGTGAACTCGGCGCGATGTTTCCGCGCTCGAGCGGCGAGTACAATTTCCTCGGCCGCGCCTATCATCCGGCCTTCGGTTTCGTCGCCGGCTTCGTGTCGGCGACGGTCGGTTTCGCGGCACCCGTTGCGCTCGCGGCGATGGCGTTCGGCGAGTATGGCCGCGCGATCCTGCCCGACGCGCCGCCGATGGCGCTTGCCGTCGGCGTGGTCTGGCTGGTGGCGCTGGTGCAGCTCACCGGCGTGAAGCACTCCAGCGCGTTCCAGCTGATCGCGACCATTCTGAAGGTGGTGCTGATCGTCGCCTTCCTCGCCTGCGGCTTTGTGATCGGCACGGCGCAGCCGGTGTCCTTTGCGCCGCAGGCCTCCGATTTCAGCCATATCATCAGCGCGCCGTTCGCGATCAGCCTGGTGTTCGTGATGTACTCGTTCTCGGGCTGGAACGCGGCCACCTACATCATCGGCGAGATGAAAGACGCCGGAACGCAACCTGCCGCGCGCCATGCTCCTGGGCACCTCGGTCGTGCTCGTGCTCTACGTGGCGCTGAACGCGGTGTTCCTGCATACCGCGCCGGTCGACAAGCTTGCCGGCCAGCTCGACGTCGCCCGCGTCTCCGGCACCTACATCTTCGGCGAGGTCGGCGGCCGCGTCGTCGGCGGCATGATCTGCATCGGGCTGATCTCCTCGATCTCGGCCATGATGTGGATCGGGCCGCGGGTGATGATGACGATGGGCGAGGACATCCCGGCGCTGCGGATCTTCTCCCGCAAGACGGCCAACGGTGCGCCGGCCTATGCCATCCTGTTCCAGCTCGTGGTGGCGACCCTGATGCTGCTGACCCGCAGCTTCGAACATGTGCTCGAGTTCATCCAGTTCTCGCTGCTGTTCTGCTCGTTCTTCGTGGTGGCAGGCGTCATCAAGCTGCGCATCACCCATCCCGACCTGCCGCGGCCCTATCGCGCCTGGGGATACCCGCTTTCGCCGCTGGTTTTCCTCTTCGTGACCGGTTTCATGATGTACTATCTGCTGACCACCCGGCCGATGCAGTCGTTGCTCGGTCTATTGATTATGCTTTCAGGCCTGCTGATTTACGCCATTTTCCGCAAGCAGGCTCGCAATGGCCCAGCGCGGCCGCATCCAGTGGCCGCGAATGAGACAGGTCATGTCGCTCAAAGCTGCCACGCTCGCCGCCGCCCTCATGCTGGCTTTCGCCTTGCCGGCGCGCGCCGCTGAAGTCACCCCCGACGACACCGCAAAGTTCCTCGCCGGCATGCAGCCCTCGGCCAACTCGCCGCTGATGCCGCTGACCAAGGATCCGTCCTGGCAGCGCCATGCCAGATTCTTCGACAACGCGTTCGGCCAGCTCGAGACAGCGCCAGCTTGCGAAAATCCGCACCTGGTCGGAGACCCATCTCGCCGCGCCCAAGCCGACCATGTTCTACATGTTCTCGGGCCCGGACTTCCTCTACGCCAACGCCTTCTATCCGAAGGCGACGACCTACGTGCTGGCCGCGCTGGAGCCGCCGGGGCAGGTGCCCGACCTGACCAAGTTGCCGCGCGGCGTTGTTGGAGCTGCGCTCTACAATGTCGAGCATTCGCTGGGCTCGATCTTGAGCTTCAGCTTCTTCATCACCAAGCAGATGAAGAGCGACCTGCGCGCCGGCCAGATCGGCGGCACGCTGCCGGTCCTCTATGTGTTCCTGGCGCGCTCCGGCAAGACCATCAAGAGCGTCACGCCGGTCGCGCTCGACGCGGAAGGGCAGGTCAAGACCGGCAACGAGAATCCCGGCCCCAACGCGCCGCGCGGCACGCGCATCACCTTTGCCGGCGCCGACGGCGTCGAGAAGACGCTGTATTACTTCTCGACCGATCTCTCCAATGCGCGGCGCCAAGTCCAGCGGCTTCCTGAAATTCTGCTCGACGCTCGCGCCCGGCAACAGCCTGATCAAGAGCGCGTCGTATCTGCTGCACTCCGGCAATTTCACCGTGGCGCGCGACTACCTTCTCGCCAACAGCGCCACCATCATCCAGGACGATTCCGGCGTTCCGCTGCAGTTCTACAACGCCAAGCAGTGGCGGTTTTTCCCGTTCGGCAGGTACAACGGACCGATCGGTGAATTCCCCGGACGCTATCAGCAGTCCTATGCCGAGCTGTTCCGCCGCGCCGAGCCGATCAATTTCGGCATCGGTTATCGCTGGCGCACCAATGACTCGAATGTGCTGCTGTCGGTGAAGACAGCGAACGACGGCACCGCGCCGGTCGAGACCACCTCATCGGCCGATCCGGCCCCGCCGCCGCCACGTCCGAAGAAGCCCAAACCGCCGCCGCCGGCGCCGCGGGGCTTCCTGTTTTTCGGCGCGCGTAGAATAGTCGCGAACTTTCTACGGCGCGTTGACGCCGCGCCAGCGCCCGTAGCGCCACGGCAAATACCAGCGCGCGCCGCGCGGCGCGTCCTGCGGCACGTTGTCGATCCCGGAGGTTCCCCACGGCTGGCAGCGCAACAGCCGCGCCAGCGTCATCCATCCGCCGGCCCACAATCCAAAGCGCGCGATGGCCTCGTCGCCATAGACCGAGCAGGTCGGCAGGTGACGGCAGTTGTAGCCGACCAGCGGCGACAGCGTATGACGGTAGATCCAGATCACGCCGCGGCCGGCATTGCGTGGCAGGCGCGTGAGCGCGCCGGCGCAGTCGGGGCAGGATGTCGATGCACGCTTCATGAGCTGATTGCCGCGATCTTACTCGTAGTCTTACGGGGGTTCCGTTGCAAGGAACCCTTATGCCGCAGGTATTTACGCCACAGTTACAAAATATCGCACGTTTCAAACGGCAGTGCAGCAAAGGTCCTATAGACGATACGGGTCAGCACAGTTACCGTTTTGATAACGCCTGCATGACAGAATCATGTCGCGTTTGGAGGCTGCTTGCTCGCGCCATCGGGGCTTGGGGAAGGAACCAAATTGAAGTCTGTGAAGTCGCTTGAACTTCGCGGCTGGGCGCTGATCGGCGCCGCGGTCTTTTGCTTCGCATTGCCTGGCTCGGTCACGACGCCAGTCAATACGGCGAAGGCCGGTGTTACCCTCGAAGAACGCAAGCTGCCGATGCGCTTCAACTGGGTCGCCTGCGAACCCAACTGCCGGGGCTGGGTCAGCGCGGTCGGCATCGTCACCTCGGACTCACCGCGCGATTTCGACGAGTTCGCGAAGGGCCGCGATCTTGCCGGCGCGACCATCGTGCTCGATTCAAGCGGCGGCTCCGTCAACGACTCCATCGCGCTCGGCCGGCGTTTCCGCAGCCTCGGTGCGCTCACCACCGTCGGCATCAGCGTCCGCCGCGACTCCGCGCAGGGCCCGCGCGCCAGCGTCGCGGGCGAGGCCTATTGCGAGTCGATGTGCGTGTTCCTGCTGCTCGCCGGCAAGACGCGCTACGTGCCGGATGGAGCGCGCGTGCGCGTGCACCAGATCTGGATGGGCGACCGCGCCGAAGACGCCAAGGCGGCAAGCTACACGGCGCAGGACCTGATGATCGTCGAGCGCGATATCGGACGGCTCGCCAAGTTCACCTTCGACATGGGCGGGACGGGCGATCTGCTGTCGCTCGCACTGAGCGTGCCGCCCTGGGAAGACCTGCACGAACTTTCGCGCGCCGAATTGCGGCTGACCAATCTGGTCACGACCGATGCGGTTGCTGACGTACTGCCGCGCGACGAACGCGACGGTGCCGATGGCTGAGGCCAAGACGAAGCCGGTGCAGGATCGCTTCGTTGCCGTACCGTCGGATGACGATGCACCAGCCCAGCCGGTGAAGGCGACCAAGACGGCGGAAGCGCAGACCGGCGGCGTCGTGCCGGCAGCGGCCGCGGATAAGCCCGAGAAGTAGGTTCAGCTCCTCATGGTGAGGAGCCTGCGCAGCAGGCGTCTCGAACCATCGAGGCCCCAATCTCCGCTTCCCATCCTTCGAGACGCCGCTTCGCGGCTCCTCAGGATGAGGTCGGAGTGACGGGGAAGGTTGCGATCACGCCGGTTGTTTCGCCCTGGCCTCGATCTGGCCGATGGCGTCGACCACGGCGTCAAAGGTCAGCATGGTCGAGGCATGCCGCGCCTTGTAGTCGCGCACCGGTTCGAGCAGCGCGATGTCGGCCCATTTGCCTTGCGGCGGAGCGCCGTTTTCCTTCAGCATCTTGCGAACGGTCTCGCGCAAGCTCGCGCAATTCGCTCGCACTTGAGCCGATGACGTGGCTTGCCATGATGGATGAGGAGGCTTGCCCGAGCGCGCAGGCCTTCACGTCATGGGCGAAGTCGCTGACAACGGGGCCATCCATTTTCAGGTCGACCTTCACCGTCGAGCCGCAAAGCTTGGAATGAGCGGTGGCGCTGGCGTGCGGCTCGGGGAGGCGGCCCAGTCGGGGAATATTGCCGGCGAGTTCGATGATGCGCTTGTTGTAGATGTCGTTCAGCATAGATCGAGGTCCAGCATTCCCATGCGCCCACCCGCCCTTGGCGGGTCCCGTCCATGCCCCTATATATGGACCGGAACGGCGGAAATACAGCCCGGCCGCTTCGCGCGCCATGCGGGATTTGCAGGGCAATTTGAGCCCGGCTGATGCTAGGATGGCGGCAGAACTCAAGGGACTCAGGCGTCCGGCGGCAAAATCCGCCCCGTCTGCCCGGTGACACATCCGGCCCCAAGGCCGGTCGAACGGAGACGACATGGTTGACGCGCTGATTAAATCCCTCAGTCCCCGCAAGGCGCCGGAAACCCGCCCCGCCGAGCTCGATCCTTCCGAATTCCTGGCGGCTGCCGTCCGTGCCGACCAGCTGCGCCCCTCGCGCGCCGAGGCGGAGCAGGCGGTGCAGACGCTGCTCAGCTACATCGGCGAGAATACCTCCCGCGAGGGCCTGCTCGACACGCCGCGCCGCGTCGTCGAGGCCTACGACGAACTCTATCAGGGCTATCACCAGTGCCCGGCCGAGGTGCTCGACCGCACCTTTGGCGAGACCGCCGGCTATGACGATTTCGTGCTGGTGCGCGACATCGAGTTCACCTCGCAGTGCGAGCACCACATGATGCCGTTCTACGGCAGGGCGCATATCGCCTACACGCCGGTGGAACGCGTCGTCGGGCTGTCGAAGCTTGCGCGGCTGACCGACATCTTTGCGCGCCGCCTGCAGACCCAGGAGCATCTCACCGCGCAGATCGCAGCTGCGATCGACGAGATCCTGAAACCCCGCGGCGTCGCCGTCATGATCGAAGCCGAGCATACCTGCATGTCGGTGCGGGGCGTCGCCAAGCATGGCGCGATGACCTTCACCAGCCGCTTTACCGGCATGTTCCGCGACAATCCGGCGGAGCAGGCGCGGTTCCTGTCCATGGTGCGAGCACCGCAGCGGTGACCTCGCATTGAAAATGCGAGGCGTGTCTTGTCCAGTTCAACTGAAACGAAAGAACGCGAAGAGGGCCTGAGCTTTCAGCCCAATTTCGACGCGTCAGGTCTCGTCACCTGTGTCGCAACCGATGCCGCCACGGGCGTGGTGCTGATGGTCGCGCATATGAACGACGAGGCGCTGCGCAAGACCATCGCCACCGGCGAAGCCTGGTACTACAGCCGCTCGCGCAGCGCGCTGTGGCGCAAGGGCGAGACTTCCGGCCATACCCAGCGCGTGGTCGAGATGCGGATGGATTGCGACCAGGATGCGGTCTGGATTCGCGTCGAGCAGGCGGGCGCGGCCTGTCACACCGGGCGGAAATCCTGCTTCTATCGCGCGGTGAAGGGCGAGGGCGGCAAGGTCAGCCTTGCTCTTGTCGATGCGGATCGGCTGTTTGATCCGGCCGCCGTCTACCGCAAATAACGGCGGTTCCCGCCTTAACCGGCCATTAACCATAACTGTCCCACAGTCCGCACGGCGTGAGCGCCGGGTGGGCGCTCTGTAAGACCGTGCGGGGGTTTCGCAAACGCGAGGCGCCGATACATGTCGGTCGAATCCATAAATGCCACGGCTGCAAGTGCAACCGCTGCGGCGGCGATAGATCCGGCGCGGGCGAACGCGTCGCGCATCGATCCGTCACGCCTGAGGATTGCCGGCTCGATCAAGCAGGCCGCAAGCAATACCGGCGCGAGCTTCGAATATCTGCTCGCCACCGCCAAGATGGAGTCCAACTTCAATCCGAAGGCGGCGGCCTCGACCTCGTCGGCGAAGGGCCTTTTCCAGTTCATCGACCAGACCTGGCTCGGCACCGTCAAGGAAGCAGGCAGTCAGCTCGGTTACGGCAAATATGCCGACGCGATTTCGAAATCGTCGTCCGGCAGCTACTACGTCAACGATCCCTCGATGCGCAATTCGATCATGAAGCTGCGCGACGATCCCGATGCGGCCTCCTCGATGGCGGCGGTGCTGACGCAATCCAACAGCTTCAAGCTCACCGGCAAGATCGGCCGCCGCCCGAGCGACAATGAGCTGTACATGGCCCACTTCATGGGCGTCGGCGGCGCCGGAAAATTGATCTCCAATGCCGAGGACAATCCGAACGCATCCGCTGCGCGGCTGTTTCCCAATGCGGCCGCGGCCAACCGCTCGATCTTCTACGAGCGCGGCACCGGCCGTGCGCGTAGCGTCTCGGAAGTCTATTCGGTGCTGACGACCCGCTATGCGGCTGCGGCCAATTCCAAGGATACCCGCACCGCCTTTGCCGCGCTCGGCGGTACCCCGTCGCGGGTCGCGATGGCCAACGCCGCCGCGCCGGTTGCAGCGCCCGCGGCGGCCATGGACACCGCCGCCTATCTCTCGACCTTTCCCAACTCACGCACGGTCACACCGGTCACCGCATCTGCGCCGGCACAACTGAAGACAGCATCGCTGCCGCAGCAGGAGCCGATGTTTCGCTCGCTGTTCCAGGCCGGCGATCGCGCGCAGCCTATTTCGCCCGCGGTGCAGGAATTATGGGCGAACCCGTCGCGCACGTCAGTGGCGTCTGCGGGTAACCACATCCCCGAGGTCCGTGCGCCCGGCCGGCTCGACCTGTTCAGCGATCGCGACGGCACGTTCTCGAGCTGATCATCCCACAAGGCCCCGGCGTTTTTTGACGATCCATCCGACTCCGGTCAACCCCAGCGCATGGGCGGCTTGCTTGGTCGAGATCAGTCGGCTCTGATTAGCCGCAAAATCCGGATTCAGAATAATGCCGACACGCGATAGCTTCGGCAGGGCTTGCTTCAGCAATTCGAGCCGCTTGCCGAATATCTCGTCGCCAGGATCCTGGGCGAAGCCGGTAACGTTTCCACCCGGTCGCGCGAGACTGGCAACGAGCCCGGCACCAACCGGATCGGCACTGTTGGCCATGACAATCGGGGTGGTCGTGGTCGCCTTCATGGCCGCAATTGTAAACGGATTTGATCCGGTGAGGATGACGTCCACGCCGAGCCGCACCACCTCGGCCGCAAGCGCGGGCATCCGGTCCATCTCGCCGTTGGCGAAGCGGTACTCAATGACGACATTCTCGCCAATGCGGTAGCCGAGGCTACGCAGGCCGTCTTCGAACGCCTTGCTGAAATGGAGCGTTTGCTCACGAGAACCGATCGACAAATACCCAATTCGGTAGACCCGTGCTGCCGCCTGTTGCGCCCGCACGGCGAGCGGCCATGTCGCTGCAGTGCAGCCGAGTAGCGTGACGAAATCGCGCCGCTTGATTGCCAATTCCGTCCCCAATGCTGGCCGCCCCGAGGCCAAAAATCTCCTGATGACATTAGCCAGTTTGGCAGTCGCAACGCATGCGAAATCAGTCCGATAAGCGTGCCCCGTCGCGACCCTATTAACGAAACGTCAATAATCCCAAACGTTTATGGTGAACCCTTTGTTAAGCGTCATGGTTTATTTTTCGTGACAGTGGCACCGCATCCTGGTGTCGATCGAAGTTGCGTAAGCCGGCAGGACCATGATCGTTCGGCAGTTCATCAGTTGGATCAGGACCGCCTCCGCAGGAGAGCGGGCAGAAGCCACCCGGTCATTGGCGCGGGCCTGGCTGATTTCAGACCTTTCCGAAGACGACCGCACCGCCGCCGAAGGCGCGCTGTTGATGCTGCTCGACGATGCTTCGCCGCTGGTGCGCCAGGCGATGGCCGAAGTATTTTGCCGCAGCACCGATGCGCCGGCCGCCATCGTGCAGGCGCTGGCGCTCGACCAGCCCTCCGTCGCGCTGCCCGTGCTCGAACATTCACCGCTCCTGATCGACGCCGACCTCGTCGATATCGTCGCGACCGGCAATAGCGACATGCAATGCGCCATCGCGCGCCGCATCCATCTGCCGGCTTCCGTGTGTGCTGCAATCGCCGAAGTCGGCAGCGCCCCGGCCGCGCTCGAACTGATCGAAAATCCCTATGCGGCGCTGGCGCCGTTCTCGTGGGACCGCATTGTCGAGCGTCACGGCCATCTCGCCGCCATCAGGGAATCCATGCTGGTGCTGGACGGGTTGCCGGCAGCAACCCGCATGGCGCTGGTGGCAAAGCTTTCCGACACGCTCGCCCAGTTCGTGGTGGCCCGCAACTGGCTCTCCGCCGACCGGGCAGGGCGGATCACCAGCGAAGCGCGCGACCGCTCCACCGTGCACATCGCCGCCCGCTCGCGCGACGACGACATGATGGGTCTGGTGCGCCATCTGCGCGCCACCGGCCAGCTCACCGCAGGGCTGATCCTGCGCGCATTGCTGTCGGGCAATCTCGGCCTGTTCGATTGCGCGCTGGCCGAACTTTCCGGCCTGCCGCAGCAGCGCGTCAGCGCGCTTCTGCACGATCGCGGCGGCGCCAGCCTGCAGGCCCTCTTGATCCGTGCGGGCCTGCCGGAATCGACCTTCGCGGCGTTCCGCGCTGCGCTCGAGGCAAGCCACGAGACCGGCTTTGTCGACAGCGTCAGCGATGCCGTGCGGCTGCGCCGGCGCATGGTCGAGCGCGTGCTGACGCAGTGCGAGACCGACAGCAAGGCAGCCGAACCGTTGTTGATCCTGCTGCGCCGCTTCGCCACCGAATCCGCGCGCGAGGAAGCCCGCCTGTTCTGCGACGAACTGGTGGCCGAAGACATGGTGCAGGCGCTGCATCACGACGACGATCTGATCGCTGCGTAGGCCCGCCCTTTTCAAAGCAAACGGTGTCGTCCCTGCCTGATGCGCGATTGCGCACGGGAGCAGGGACCCATATGCCGCGGCTTATCAGTGATGCTCTGGTCAGCGAGGCCTTGTAACCCAAGGAACAGTTTTGGTTATGGGTCCCTGCGTTCGCAGGGACGACAGCCTTGGGTTTGGCTAACGGCTCGTGCCCTGCTACTCCGCCGGCGCGATGCTCGGCGCCATGATCGCTTCGAGATGCTCGGGGCGGTCCTGGTTGGCGCGGGTGAGGAATTCATCCGCAATGCCGCGCAATTGCCGGCTCAGCTCGCTCGCCATCGCCGCGGTGTCGAGCTTGGTGCGCTGGCGTACGATCGCCTGCACCGCGTTGATGTGGTGCATGATCAGATCGGAAGGCACCTTGGCGAGTTCCGGCGCATGCTCGATGATCCGGCACAGGCTTTCCGCCGCCGCGCCCGCCGAGGGGAAGCCGAACGTCACGGCGTCGCCCTTGATGTCATGCGCGGCGTGGAACAGTTCGTCGCGCGCCTCGCTGCTGAAGCCGTTGCTGCGGATCGCGTCCCAGGCAGCCGAGAGGCGGTCGGCCTCGACCGCCATCCAGTTCTTGAATTCGCCCGACAGGCCCTCGAGTGCTTTCTCAGCGCGCGCCACGGGATCGTCCTGGTCGTCGTCGGCAACGCGCCGCATCACCCTGCGCAGCGGATTGGGCTGCGTGATCACGTGATGCGTGGCGAAGGTCTTGACCTCGATGTCGCCGGGCCTGGGTTTCGTCATCTCGTGTTTCCTCGCGCTAGAGCGTGATGCCGATTGTCAGCACGCTCTGGCTTCTCGTTTGGAGCATTATCGTTTTCCGAAAACCGGTGCCCACTTTTCGGGATCATGCTCAGATTCCGGACCGCGCCTTGTCGAGCAGCGATGGCTGCTGCATCACTTCCATCTCGCCGCCGTTGCGGCGCTCGGGGCCGATATAGGTGTTGGCAGTGTTGCGGCGGCGGTCGGGACCGAAATAGGTCTTGGTCTTGATGAAGGGGCGCGGGTTGGCCACGACGTTGAGGATGCGCTGGTAGAGGCCCTTGGCCGAAATCGGCTTGGCGAGGAATTCGGTGACGCCGGCGTCGCGCGCCACGGTGACGCGCCGCTTCTCGGAATGGCCGGTCAGCATGATGATCGGCGCGTAGGGGTTGCCCTTGGAATCCGGTTGCCGGATCATCTGCGACAGTTCAAGCCCGTCGAAGATCGGCATCGCCCAGTCGGTGATGACGATGTCGGGGACGTAATGGGTGTACATTTCGAGCGCGGTGGCGCCGTCTTCGGATTCATAGACTTCGCGCGCGCCGAACGAATGCAAAAGCGTGCGCAGGATGCGCCGCATATGCGGATTGTCGTCGCAAACGAGGAAACGCAGCTTGTTGAAGTCGATGCGAAACATGGTCGGGCCCTGAAAGGGCTTACCGGGCCTGCGCGGTATACCCCGCGTTAACCATATCGCGGCGCGAGTTAACGAAAGGTTGCCGCGGGGAAGGGACCGGGGTGAATTTAGTGCCCGAACTGCTCGCGCAGGATGCGTTCTTCGAGGCTGTGGCCGGGGTCGAACAGCATCCGCATCGAGATGGTCTTGTCCGAGAGCACCTCGACGCGGGCGACGTCGCGCGCCTCGTCGTGATCGGCGACCGCCGCCACCGGCCGCTTGGCGCTGTCCAGCACCTCGATGACGACATAGGCGCTGTTGGGGAGCAGGGCGCCGCGCCAGCGCCGCGGCCGGAACGGGCTGATCGGCGTCAACGCCAGCAGCGCCGCGTTGATCGGCAGGATCGGCCCCTGGGCAGAGAGGTTATAGGCGGTGGATCCCGCGGGCGTCGCCACCAGCACGCCGTCGGCGATCAGTTCCGCCATCCGCTCGCGCTCGTCGATCAGGATGCGCAGATGTGCGGCCTGGTGGGTCTGGCGGAACAGCGCCACCTCGTTGATGGCGTGATGGATATGCACCTCGCCATGGATATCGGTGGCGCGCATCTTCAAGGGATTGATCAGCGACTCCCGCGCCGCCGCCAGGCGGTTGTGCAGGTCATGGGTGGTGAACTCGTTCATCAGGAAGCCGACGGTGCCGCGATGCATGCCGTAGATCGGCTTTCCCGTGTGCATGTGCTGGTGCAGGGTCTGCAGCATCAGCCCGTCGCCGCCGAGCGCGACCACGACGTCGGCGGTCGCCGCATCGTGATTGCCGTAGATGTCAGCAAGCTGCGTCAGCGCGGCCTGCGCCTCCGCGCTTGCGCTCGCAACGAAGGCGATGTTCTCGTAACGCTTGGCCATAGGACTCGGATACTCGTACGAGGGGCTCGACACAGAGGTACTGTCGTTCGTCTAACGTACCTTGGCGGTTTCTGTCGAGACGAGGAAGCCCGCCCGACGGGCAGGATAAACGAAATCGGGCGACTGCATGGCAGCCGCCCGACGACGATTAAACTCAATCCCGCGGGTAGGTTAGTACTTCGCCACCACCGCATTCTGGCCGAACTTGTAGGACACGCCCGCCAGCGCCGTGAAGGTTTGTACTCGGACGCTCGTCCTGAAGTCATCGCCCGTTCCGGCGAAGAACGTGTTGTTGAATCGACCGAAATCAGCATAGCGCGCTTCGACTTTGCTAATCCAGTTGCCGGACACAACGGCTTCGATACCCAAGCCAACCGTCCAGCCAGTCCGAACAGAAGTGAAGCTTTGGTTCTTGGCAACGCCAGTGAAGCCACACCAAGAGTCAACGGTTCCGTCGCACTTGGCTGAAACGGACACCTGCTGGAATGCCGCGCCGCCGGTACCATAGAAAAGAATCGTCGGTGTGACGAGCATACCGAGCTTTCCACGGATCGTGCCGTCCCATCCAGATTTTGCTGAAATCGAATCATGGCCTTCCGCTTCGAGACCGGGAGCTGAAATGCCCTGAGCAGAGGCCTGGTTGCAAACGACACCGCCGGGACCGGGATCGCACGCGTTGACGCCGTTACCATACGTACCGGGCATACCACGCCTGTTCATGCGGCTATCGCCGTTCCCAACATCGCCTTCCAAACCAACGACCCATTTCGGAGATGCCTGCCAGTTATAGCCACCATAGAGGCGACCCTGCGCGTTTGCGCTGAACAGACTTGCCGACGCGGTCGTGGGATCGGGAGGAATAAACGCGCCGGTACCGTCAGTGATCGCGAGGGTGTCCCAGCCTGCAACCGACGCTCGGGAAGCCACTGCAGCGCCCGCATATATGCCGGTCCAATTATACGCGGCAACCGGAGCCGCCTTGGCCTTTACCGGCATAGCGGAGGCAACCACGACATCTTCGTTCTTGCCGAAGTGATAATTCACGCCAATCTTGAGCTGGTTGAAGTCCTGCTTCAAGCTCACGAGCGTTGTATCGGGCAACACCACGGTCCTCGAACCGAAACTGGTGTAGTTGTATTCGGCCTTGGCCGACCAGCTAGGCGTCAAGGCGAGTTCGAAACCCGCGCCGACGGTCCAGCCGAGCTGGCCCACGGTCGTGATCGAGTTTTGAATGCCGCCGGCGGGATTGTTGGAGGGGATACAACCTCCTTGCGGGAAGAAGGCATCGCCGTTGCACGACACGTCGAGCTTGTTGTCGGTCCATGCGGCACCTGCCTTCCCGTACACTAGCACGCGATCCCAAGCGTAGCCGGCTTTTCCGGTCGCGGTCGCCAACCACTTCAGATCGTTATTGCAGTTCTGGGTCGCCAGCCCGTTATCAAGGGCGTTGATATCGAAGAGATTGGGAATGCAAGCCTTCCCGCCCTTGGCGGTGGTCGCAGCGATGTCGCCCTCGACGCCGAGAACCCACGGACCGAACTGTTTGTTGTAGCCGGCATTGATACCAGCCAGCGCCCCGGCCGTTCTCGAATTTGCGCCAACTCCGCCCCGCGGGAACGACCAGCTGTTATCTCCCCAGCCTGCACCCGCGAAAGCGCCGACATAGAATCCGGTCCAGTCATAGGCCGCGACGGCAGCCGGCCGCGCCTTGAAAATACCGGGAGTTTTGATCAGTCCGGTTGTCGGATCGAAATTGTAGCGAAGGCCGGCGTTGAAGCCCAGCGACTCAATGTTCGAGCCGTTCCGGTAATCGATACGGACATAGCCGAGCAAAGGAGAGCCGATCGCCGATGCCGCAACGCCGATGCTGTACTGACCATAGGTCCCAACTCTGGTGTTGCTAAGCGTGCCTGTCGCGGGCGGTGTAGGCGTGATCGTGCCCAAATTGAAAAGCGGTGCCGTGTAGGTTGCAGTATTGTTACCGGCAAATTCGTGCCAGACGCTGGCGGTGGCGAAAGGCTGCCAGGTGACATTTAGCGTGTTGTAGGTCGTTCCGACGCGTCCGCCGATGCGCCCGAGGATGCTTTCATTCGGTGACATCGCCAATGTTGCCGGCGGCAGGAAGAATGGATTGTTGTTGTTGCCGTAGCCGCCAGGGAGACTCAGCGTGTCGAGATTGACCTTCGAATAGATAAAGCTGCCCGATGGCTCAAAGAACCAGTTGTTGCCGAGGTCAAACCGGTATCCGGCGGAAGTCGAGAATGTTCCTCCAAGCCCGTTGAGCCGCTGATTTTGCAGCGCGGCGTCCGCCGCCGAGAGACTCATCTGATAAAAATCGCCCCGGACCATTGCGTCCGCAAAAAAGCGGCCGTTGGTGTAGGCCGCGTAGATGCCCACGAAGGGGATTTGGAAATTTCCGGTAAACCCGGAGCCGCCCCTGTCCTGGGCATTGGCTTCGGCGTAGCCGCCGGTCACGCCGACATGGAGCGTGGCGCCGCCGCCGCCGATGTTCAGCTTCGCGATGTCCTGACCGAGCTGGAATCCACCGTAATTCATCCGAATGTCGGACTGACAGTTGATCGAACCGCTAATGGGGGCGCCGCCAATTGGCGTGTTGTTGATTGTTCCAGTAAACGTACCAGACGACCCGTTATCTACGCGGCCGCCGATCATGCGACCCCAAACGCCGCCCGGACGTTTCGTCGACTTTTGGGTTAGGTAAACCTGCGACGAACGCGTTGCCCTGTGCGATGAAAGACGTATTCATAGTCCCGATCACGGAACTGATGGCATTGGATGCACCCACGACGCCGCCAATAATCTGCGAATAGCCGACGGCCGGGTCCAGTCCACCAATATTAACAGTAGGGAAGGTACTTGTGCACCCCGGCTGAACCTGCGCCTGCGCGCCCGAGGATCCTGCCATCACCGCGACTAAGGCGGACGCTGCCAAAATCAGGGCGCTTGATCCCGACCGACCGGCTTCGGCAAAAAATGGCATGGCAGTCCCCAAAAAATTACGAATTCTCAAGGCAGCTTAGAGTGCGGCGGCAGCCGTTGCTATTTCTGTCCTGGCGCGCACGACCAAGGGATTCGAGCAAACGCCGATTTGAAGTGACATGAGCAATCGTCTTTTCGGGATAGCGGTGACGATCGGGGTGGCCATCCTCATGGTGGCCTTACCGCTCGACTGCGCTTTGGCCCAGAAGAAGGTGGCGCTGGTGATCGGTAACTCGAACTACACCAGCGTACCGAAGCTCCCGAATCCGTCGCGAGATGCGATCTCGATCGGGCAGATGCTGCGCGACGCGAATTTCGAGGTGGTCGATGTTGTGGTGAACGTAACCAATCTCGAACTGAAGAGAGCCATTCGAAAATTCGAGTTCGAGGCCGATCAATCGGATATCGCCGTCATTTTCTATGCGGGTCACGGTCTCGAAATCGGGGGGAGCAACTATCTGATTCCGATCGATGCCAAGCTGGCTAGCGATCGTGATGCGGAAGACGAGGCGATCACGCTGGAGCGCCTGTCCACCTCGGCGGACGGTGCGAGCAAACTGAGGGTGATCATCCTCGACGCCTGTCGCGACAATCCGTTCACGGGCTTGATGCGCAGCAATCGGAAAACCAACGCCCGCGCGGTCTCTTCAGGTCTCGGAAAGATGGAACCGTCGAGTATGGATACGCTGATCGCCTATGCTGCGAAAGCGGGATCGACCGCCGAAGATGGTGACGGCCAGCACAGCCCGTTCACCAACGCCATACTGAAGAATCTGACCGTTCCGGGCCTCGATATCCGGCTGGCCTTTGGTCGTATCCGCGACGAGGTCATGCGTGCCACCGGTTCTCGCCAGGAACCTTTCGTTTATGGATCGCTAGGCGGCGGCAACATCTCGCTCGTCCCGGCGCCGAAGGCTCAGGATACGCCGGTCGGCGACATCAAGGCGGACTACGAGTTGGTCGCCCGGATTGGAACGCTGCGCGCATGGGAAGTTTTCCTCGGAACGCATAAGACCGGCTTCTATGCGGATCTCGCGCGGGTGCAGATCGCCGCCCTTTCGGAGCAGCAGCAAGGCACTGCCTCGATCTCCCGCTCGCCGGGCAATACGAATATGCAGCTCGCCGGCAACCAGCCGGCGCAGGGCGGCCGCGATTCGTCCTCCAATGAGGCGCTCGATTGGAACCGGATAAGGGATTCGTCCGATCCGGCGGCCTTAGAGCAATTCATCGCAAAATATCCCAATGCTCCGCTGGCCGTGACCGCGCAGAAACGGCTCGAAGTGCTTCGACAGGCCCAGCGCGAACGCGACGAGGCTCTGAGAGCCGCCGAGCGCGTGCGCATCGAGGAAGAGCGCAAGAAGGCCGAAGCGCTTATTGCCAAAAAGCGTGAGGAAGATGAACGCCGCGCCAAGGCGCTCGAGGCTGAGCAGAGGGCGAAGGCGGCCGAAGCTGAGCGACTCGCAGCAAAGCAGCGCGAGGAGGAGGAGCGGCGCGCCAAGGCTGCCGAGGCTGAACAGAAGGCCCGTGCCGCCGAGGCGGAAAGAAAGGCGGTCGAAGCCCGACAGAAAGCCGAGCAAGCCGAGCGTGAACGTAAGGCTGCTGCGGAAGCTGCGGCGCGCGCCGCGGCCGAGAAGGCCGCCAAGCAGCAGGAGGCGGAACAAAAGGCCAGGACCACGGAAGCGGATCGCAAGGCTGCCGAAGAAAAGCGCAGGGCAGAGCTAGAAGCTGCGGCTACGCGTGCTGCGGCGGACAAACAGGCGAAGGAAGCCGAAGAACAGCGCAAGCGGGCCGAGCAGGCGGCTGCGGCCGAGGCGGCTTGCAGGGCCGAGCAGGCGAAGTTCGAACAGCTCAGCGCCAAGGGCAGCGGCGGCGAGGGCACCACTGAAATGGCTTCATTCGCGAGGACCGTGACCTGCGACCGGCTGCGGCCTCAGATCACGGTGACGCTGAACAAGTTCTATTCCGAATCCGCCTGCCGCGCTGAACAGAGCAGGTTCGACACGCTTAATGCGAAAGGCAGCAATGGCGCCGGCGTCGAAGATATGAAGGCATTCGCCAAGACGGTGACCTGCGATTCGCTGCGTCCGCTGGTAGCAAGTACTGTTGACCGGTTCGCCGCCGAGGCAGCCAAGCGCGTTGCGACCGCGCCGAATTCGCCGCACCTCGTGCTTGCTGCCCAGACCGAGTTGGTCCGCCTGGGTTGCGCCATTCCAGGCAAGCCGAGCGGTACCCTGAACGCCGAGACCAAGACCGCGTTGGCCCGCTTCATGACAATGAAGGGTCGTTCGACCGACAACCTGACCGTAACGGAGCCGCTTGTTGCGGAACTGACCAAGCAATCCGAGCGAGTTTGCCCGGCCGCACCTGAGAAGCCGGCCGCGACCTCGCGCCGGAAGGACGATGACGATGACAACGGCGCGTCGAAGCGCAAGCCGCAGCCCGAGAAGCGTCAGACCGAGCGCGAAAAGTCGCGACCCGCGCCCGAGCCTCGCGCCCGGCTGCAGGCTATTGCTAGGCCCAGCGGTGGCGGGGGTGGCGGCGGTGGCGGCGGTAGTCACACCATGATCGGCGTAGGCTTCTGAAGAATTCGCCATGGCTCCTCGGCGCGTGCTATGACCATGCAGGGTAAATTGCTGGAGGCACGGCGATGACGTTCATCCACGTGGCGATTGCGGCAGCCGTTCTGATCATTCCGAGTTCCGCTTTCGCGGCAGCTAATGAAGTGGACGCCGTGCCCGTGCGGTCGGTAGCTGAGCAGGTGTCACCCATCGCGGAACCCGAGCGCACGGTCACTCAGGATCCTGCACGGGAATCGGAAGCCCTTGCTCGTGCTCCGTCCGCGCCACCGAAGCCGAAAGCCGTTCGGCAATCGAAGCTTTCCGTGGTGCGTGCGGCACCGGCGGCGCCACCCAACTCGGGATGCCTTGGTTATTGGTGTGGACGGCAATTCGTGCTGATGCTGGGTGTCGGATATTAAATCCGGCCCGAAACGCATAGGGCGGGCGCACTACTTCAACGCCCCAAGCTTCCGCCCCAAGACTTCAACGCCCCAAGCCTTCCCGATTTGGCCAGGTTTGCACGGCGCAGCGGGCCCTCGGGAGCGCCGCTTTGGAGTCAATGCGGCGCGCCCGCTGAGCTATTTACCGCCTGTTAACCATACGGTATGCAACTTGGGCCTTTCGGCCGAAGGAGCAGCGGGCATGTGGAAGATCGCCATGGCTACCGCCCTCGTTAGCGTTGTTTCGGGTTGTGTGACATCGGAAGGGCCGACCGTCCAGCGGTCTTCGGCGGTTCGCTCTGCTGGCGTGCAGCAGGTGCCGCACAACGCCTATCGTGCGGCCAGACCGCAGAAAATCGGCGCTGGCGCCGCTCATCATCGGTGCAGCATACTGAGCTCTTCCGTGCAGCAAGCGGTTCGTCCGAGCAGGCCAAGGCGCGCCTTTGCGGTTCAGTAGCCGACCCCCAGCATCAGCCGAAAACGTGGCAGGCGTCGCAGCGGGCTGCGCGCTGGCGGGAGTCGCCGACAGGCCAGCGGCAATGGTCAGAACGGCAATAACCTCGTTTGCACCGCCATTGCACTGATGTTTGTCGAATGGACAAACGGTTGGAATGCGCGATGCTGCGTTTCTGGATGGCAAGTCTGCGGGAGCAGCTTCATCACGAACGTGGCGGCGTATGGCCGTAGTCATGACCGGTAGCGGCGATCAGAATGGCCGGTCATTTTTCCTGCAGCGTGCGAACCGGGTCCCAGTCGGCGGCGGGCTCAGCGTCGGCCAATTTCTGAGCGCGATCGCGGAAGAAGGCCGCCGGCCGATCGGTTTCGGCCGACCGGGCAAACGCTGCGGCCGCTGCTGCGAATTCGCGGCCGCGCCAATGCGCGAGGCCCTCGGCGTAATTGCTAACCAGCGCTTGCTGCGCTTCCGTCACCGCCGGGGCCAGCGCCAGCAACTCGTAGATGGCCAGCGCCTGGCTGCGCCCCTTGACCCTGACGGCGTCGAGTTCGCGCCAGGCAAAGGCCTCGCCCGCCTGCGCCACCGTGGTCTCGGAGGCGATGATCGCCGTGCCGTAGAACTTGTTGGCGCCTTCGAGGCGCGAGGCGAGGTTCACCGCATCGCTCATGACGGAATAGTTGAAGCGCCGCCGCGACCCGAAATTGCCGACCACGGCTTCGCCCGAATTGATGCCGATGCGCTGCGCCAGCGGATTGTTTTGGAATGCCGGCGCGTCGCGATTGAGCGCGGCGAGGCCGGCGCAGCAGTCGAGCGCGGCGCGCGCGGCATTGGCCGCATGGTCGGGGTCATCGGCCGGCGCGCCGAACACCGCGACGATGAAATCGCCGATATATTTGTCGACGTAACCGCCATGGCGCTCGATGATGTCGGTCATCGCCGAGAGGTATTCGTTCATCAGCGACGTCAGGCCGTCGGGCGACATGTGCTCGGCGATCTTCGAAAAGCCTTCGATGTCGGAGAAGAACACCGTGACCTCGCGCGTCTCGCCGCCGAGTTCGGGCAGCTTGTTCGAGCTCAGCATGCGGTTGATGACGTCGGGGGCGAGGTAGAGCCCAAAACCCTTCTGCAGCAGCCGCCGGTCCCTGTCGGCGACGCCGAAGCGGTAGCCGATCGCGAGCACCAGCGCAGCCAGTCCCGCCAGGAAAGGTTCAGTGATCGGCAGGACGGTACCGTTCTTGAAGGCGACGATGGCGTCGAGCACGCCGACCACGGCAAGCACCGCAAAGGCCAGCGCAGCCCCGAGCGGAGCGAACAACAGCGCGCCGGTTGCGGCGATCACGGCGATCAGCGCCGATATCAGGAAGATCGACAGGCGCGACAATTCCACGACTGCCTCGTTTCGGATCAGATCGTTGACGGCGGTCGCATGGATATAGATGCCGGCGATCGAGCTGCGCTTGAACTTCGCCATGACCGGCTTGCCGTCGCCGGCGCAGCGCGGTGCACGGACGCCTTCGTAGCCCGTGGCAAAGCGTTTTGACGTCAGACGCCGATCTTCGCCGTCGAGCACGGTGCCGAAGATCACAACCTTGCCCTCGAAGGCGCGCTTGAAATAGTCCTTGTCGTTCTTCAGCGCGCAGGACCGCAGATCGGCAAAGGAGTAGGTCGGAATATCGTCGGCGCCGCCGTCGAAATTGACGGTCATGGTATTCGGCTCCTTGGACGGGATCTTGTAGCCCGCCAGCGTCACCGTTCCGTCGGCCGCGATCTCAGGCGTCGCGCCTTGGGCGCGCGCGGCCAGTTCCAGCGCCATGCTCGGCACCTTGGCGCCGTTGACGGTGAAGGTCAGCGGCAGCCGGCGGACGATGTCGTCGCCGTCGGTGAAGGTGTTGAGCGGACGGATGTTCTGCTGCTGGCGGACCGCGATGCGCTGGCCGAGCGCGGGCCGGATCGGATCGTTGCCGTGCAGCTGTTCACCGAGCACGAGCCTGCCCGACGTCGCCGGATGTCGCCAGCGCGCGCAGGAAATCGCGGTCGAAGCCGCGGACCTTTTCGCCGAGCATGCCGTCGCCGAAGGGAATTTCCGACAACTCGATCGAGTTCGGGATCACCATGTCGAAGCCGACGACCTTGGCGCCGCCTTCCGCCACGGCATTGAGCACGCGGCCGATCTCGCCGGTCCAGGTCATCATCGGCGCGCCCTTGAACGGCGGCGCGATAGCTCTCCTCGTCGATCGCCACCACCACCGTCGGCGAGGCGGCGGGATCGTGGCGCTTGCCGAACATCTCCCAGCGCAGCGCGGTGAGCAGGTCGAGCGACAGGCCGTGAACGCGCTCGAGGGCAGGGGAGACGGCTATGCCGGCACAACCGATCGCGATCGCGGCGACCGCAATCGCGTCACGGATGGCGCGCCTGAATTCAACCCGGAGCCGGCGGCGCTAATCGAGGCGGATCAGGCGGCCGACGATCGGCGTGGCCTTGCCCTGCGGGTCGATCCGGAACACGATCTTGGCGTCGAACGTCGCCGCATAGGTGCCGCCGGGCGCCAGCGCACGGTTGGCGCCGGCAAAATCATAGAACTTTGCCCTTGGTCTGGCTGCCGTTGAGCTCGATCTGCTGCTTCTCGCCCTTGATGTCGAGACGCTCCATGACCAGCATGCCCTTGCCCTTGGCTTCCACGACCGGGGAAGTGCCATAGATCGTGAGCTGCGGCTTGATCTTGGAGGCCGCGTTCTTGTCGTCGGCGAGGCTGCGCAGCACGGTTGCTGCGGCCTCGCTGGTTGCTTTCGTCGTCGCGTGCGACTGCGCGGAATCGCAGTCGGTCTTCTCGCGCTTGACGTCGGCGAACTGCACGAAGCTTTCATCGCTGCCGATGATGACGGTGCCGAGCCCGCTGATCTTCTCGCGCTGGCAGGATTTCATGTAGCTGATCACGACGGAGCCGCCGGCGGCGACCTTGATCACCGTCTTCGGCGTTACATAGTCCATGAACTCGGCGCCGGTGACCTTGCCCTGCACGTCTTCGATGACGGCGACCGGCGACTGGGCGGCGGCAGGTCCTGCCAGCGCCAATAGTCCGATACCCAGGGCGATCGCGCGTTTCATTGTCAGATCCTCTTGAATTTGCGAGAGAATCGCTCCCTCGAACATCCGGCGCCTTTGGGCTGGTCTTGCGGCATCATTGGTCCCGCGCGGTCGCGGCGGATGTGACTGATATCACTCAGCGAGCCCCGGGGACAGCACGACCACGCGACTGGTAGTCGCACAAACGGCCCGTCACGTTCGACGCTGGCGCGATTGTGACTTTCTTTCATGATCCCCGTTGTGAACGATGCCGTCTATCCATTGGGGCCCGCACGAAAATTGCGGCAGATGCAGGGAGGCCGGAATGGCCGGTCGTTTCACCGCACGGCGTCGGGCGCCTACCGGCATCCTGGTTGCTTTTCTGGCGCTGGCTCTTGCCACCGGCGCCCGCGCCCAGGAGACGGAAGAGCAGGCGAAGCCGGCCCCATCACAATCGGCAGCGACCCCCGGGCAAGCGCCCACGGCCCAGAAAGGCGGCGCGCGCGGCGCGGCCCAAACCACCCCGCCGGCCGCCGCCGAGCAGCATCGGCTGCCAGCGGACTCCACGACCAAGCACACGCTGGCGCTTCCCGGTCGCAACCTGTCATTCACGGCCACCGCCGGATCGATCCGCCTGTTCGACGAGAAGGGCGAGGGGCTCGCCGACGTCGCCCACACCTCCTACCAGCTCGATGGCACCGACCGCGCCACGCGCCCCGTGACGTTCCTGTTCAACGGCGGGCCCGGCGCGTCATCGGCCTGGCTGCAACTCGGCGATGCCGGCCCGTGGCGGCTGTCGATCACGGGCGAGGGCGCGGTCGCATCCGCCTCGCCCGATCTGCTGCCGAATGCCGAGACCTGGCTCGATTTCACCGATCTCGTCTTCATCGATCCCGTCGGCACCGGCTACAGCCGGTTTGTCGCGACTGGCGATGACGTCCGCCGCAGCATCTACTCGGTCGATGGCGATGTCGAAGCGATATCGGTGGTGATCCGCCGCTGGCTGGAGAAAAACGACCGCCTGCTGTCGCCGAAATACGTCACCGGCGAAAGCTACGGCGGCATTCGCGGCCCGAAGATCGTGCACAATCTGCAGACCAAGCAGGGCGTCGGCGTGCGCGGATTGATCCTCGTCTCGCCCGTGCTCGATTTCCGCGACTGGTCGGGATCGAGCCTCCTGCAATTTGTTGCGCGGCTGCCGACCATGGCGGCGGTGGCGCGCGAGGCGAAGGGGCCGGTGACGCACAAGGATCTCGCCGACGTCGAGCGTTATGCGCGCGGCGAGTATCTGGTCGATCTCGTCAAGGGCCAGGCCGATGCCGAGGCCACCAACCGCATCGCCGACAAGGTCGCAAGCTTGACCGGCATCGATGCAGCGGTCACGCGCCGCCTTGCCGGACGGTTCAGCGTTGGCGAGTTCCGCCGGGAGTTCGATCGCAAGAACGGCAAGGTCACCGGTCGCTATGACGCTTCGGTGACGGGCTTCGATCCCTATCCCGAACTCAAGCTACGGGCAGTTCGGCGATCCCAGCGGAGATCCGCTGATCGCGCCGTTGACCAGCGCGGCCGTCGATCTCACCACGCGCAAGCTGAACTGGCGGCCGGACGGCTCGTACCACCTGCTCAACGACGCCGTCGGCAATGCCTGGAATTTCGGGCGCGGCCGCAACCCGGCCGAGTCGGTGTCGGAACTGCGGCAGTCGCTGGCGCTCGATCCGAAGCTGAAGCTCTTGGTCGGCCACGGGCTGTTCGATCTCGCCACGCCGTATTTCGCCACGCGCATCGCGCTCGACCAGTTGCCCGCCTATGCGAGCCCCGACCGCATCAAGTTCGCGGTCTATCCGGGCGGGCACATGTTCTATTCGCGCGAGGGCGCACGGAAGGCGTTTCGCGGCGAGGTCCAGGCGCTGATGAAGTGACGCCGCGCTCCAAATGACAAAACAAAACCGGCGCGGTGTCGCCACCGCGCCGGCTCGTGTTTCCGTTGTCGCCGATCAGTAGACGAGACCGGTGCCCGGCGGCTTTTCGAGCGCGGCCGCAAGCGAGCGATATTCCTCGCTTTGCGTGCCGCTCAGCGCGGCGATGCGGCTCAGGTGATACTGCGCCTGGTCGCGGTTGCCCTGTTCGACCTGCCACAGCCCGTAATACTGCCAGGTCTTGACGTGGCTGGGATCGGCCTTCAGCGCGCGCTCGTACCAGATCTGCGAGACCTTGTAGTCGCCGAGCTTGCGGTAGGAGTAGCCGATCAGATTGGCGACCGCGGCAGCTATCGTCGCGATGCAGCGCCTTCAGCTGGTCGATCGCGGCGGCGTATTCGCCGCGGCTGTAGATCGCATCATAGGCGGCGCGATAGCCGGCCGCGAACGTTTGCTCGCCGCTCGGGCGCAGCTCGGTGCCCTTCTTTTTCTTCTTGCCGTCGTCGGAGGGCTTCGGCTCGTCAGGCGCGGCATAGGCGGAGGTCACGACGGGCGCTGCGGCCAGCACGAGCGAGAAGAGGCCGAGCGTCAAAAGCTTCGTAAATTTCTTCATGCAGTTCTCCTGTTTACGTCGTGACATCCAACCGGATCGGCAGGGGCGGCATCGAGGCCGCGATCCTATACCGAGGGCTGAGGACTTGAACCCGTTCGCGGTCCGGAAATTCCCAATTCAGCAGCTTTATTTTGCCCGATTTCGCTAGGGAACGCCGCCTGCTTCGGTGATGACGCAGATAACAAAACTGTCATCCAGATGAACGAAGGCCGTTGGCGCGCTTCAGCGTGGGTTCAGTGCAGCCCTCCTAGGCTTGGCCACATGATCGGTGAGGCCGGCGACATCGACCGGGGATCTCACGGGTCCCTTGAGGAGGAGAACGATGATGCTCAGGACCATTTCAGCGGCGCTGCTTGCCGTTTCCGTTCTTGCCGCCCCGGCGCTTGCCGGCTCGCCCGGCAAGCCCTTCAAGACCACGCACCAGACACCGGTGATCAAGGCGCTGTCCGGCAATGCCAAGGTGATGAACGCCAATGCCAGCATGGGCCGCCATCACCGTCATCATCGCTACCACTCATCGCCATCACCGCCACCACAGGCATTGATGCGGTTTCCCGAAGGGCGCCGTCCGATCCACATTGCCCCGCCGCGCCCGACGGGACCTGGCCCGGCCCGTCCGCCATTGCTTCCCCAATGGTGGCGGGCCGGTGCCGTTTTCAGTGATTTCCAATTTGCCGACGGAGCGTTTAGGTTTCCGCCCCCGAACGAAAGGGGCGACCGGATTTGCCAAGAGACTTCGCAAGAGACCCGACAGCACTCGTGACATGCGCGGCGATCGTGCTGCTGCCGATTGTGCTTGCAGCTTGCGCGGGCGGCGAGGACTCAAGGAGCATCACCTTTACCGACGACCGCGGCGTCTCCAACCAGCCGTTCCCCAACAATTACCGCGCCGAGATCCTGGCCTTCATGCGGACCTACCTGAACAACCCGGCGGGCGTGCGCGAAGCCGTGATGGCCGACCCGGTGCAGCGCACGGTCGGCGGCCGGCTGCGCTATGTCAGCTGCCTGCGCTATCACGCCGCGCGAGTCCGACGGCAGCTACCGCGAGCCGCGCGAGCGCGCGCTGCTGTTCGTCGACGGCCGGCTGGACCGCGATGGTCGAGAATGCCGGCGAGCCCTGCGCCGGGGCGACCTATCTGCCATTCCCGGAGCTGGAAAAGCTGTCCCGCTGAGGGCGGAGGACGTGGCTCGGTTGCCTGTCCCGGCGCGGGACAACGCCCGATCACGTTTCGGAGAGTGCGTCGAACCTGATTGTGGCCTCAATCGACCAATCCACGGGCGCAAACCGTGCTGTGACAGGCGAAAAAACCCTTCTTCCCATTGGAACAAAAGGGCTTTGTGGCCGGCTCGTCACAGTTGGGATCAAGCTTTGCCGCGAAGCAACCTAACTCGAGGCCACCTTGTTTGATGAGTGTCGCAACTGACGATAACGGGGATTCACTCATGAAGAAGACCATCCTCAGCGCAGCCTTGCTGGCAGCCCTTGCGGGCCAGGCGTTGGCGGCTGACATACCGGCCCGAACCTATTCCAAGGCGCCGGCCTATACGGCGCCGGCCGTGGTCTACAACTGGACCGGCTTCTATATCGGCGGCCATGTCGGTGGCGCGTTCGCGGGCGACAACAGCCTGCAGAGCAGCGACGCCCGCTTCCTCGGCGGCGTGCAGGCCGGTTTCGACTACCAGTTCGCCCCGAACTGGGTGCTCGGCGCCGAGGCCCAGTATTCCTGGCTGAACAACGGCAACGGCAACAACATTATCTTCCCGGCGGGCACCGTCGTGACCGGCAATGTCGCCAACCAGATCGGCTCGGTGACCGGCCGCGTCGGCTACACCTGGGGTCCCGGGCTGCTCTACGCCAAGGGCGGCTACGCCTGGCGTGACGGCAACAATATCGGCGTGACCGTCGGCGGCGTGCCGCAGGTCCTTCACCACCACCGGCAACACCAAGGACGGCTACACCGTCGGCGCCGGCCTCGAATACATGTTCGCGCCCAACTGGTCGGCCAAGGCCGAGTACCAGTATTACAATTTCGGCAACACCACGATCACGGCCGGGCCCGCGCCCGTCGTCGGCGCCCGCTTCCGGGACGACGAGCACAGCGTCAAGGTCGGCGTGAACTATCGCTTCGGCTGGGGCGGCCCGGCGGCCTCCCGGTACTGAGGCGGTCTACCGCCAGAACTGAAAAAAGGCCGGCTCACGCCGGCCTTTTTTGTTTAGGGGCCGACCTTTTCCTGCTCAGGGAAAGCGTGCGCCGCCTGCGACAAAAAAAATTGCGCGGCGCATGAAACTTTCGCGGGCGATGCGCTATTATGTTTGTTGTCGGGGCTGGCGGATAACAAACATGCGTGCTTTTGCGTTAGGGCTGATCCTTGCGGCGATCTCCGTGCCGTGCTTCGCCCAGACCGTCCTGAAATCCGAACCCCTCGCTCTCGCCCCCTATGAGGTCGCTTTCGTCCAGGATTCCTCCTGCGGCGCCGGCAAGGTACTCAAGGTGACCGGCGCGATCCGCGGCCTGCACCGCAAGAAGGTGTGCGTCGTGGCTGGTTCGGCTCAGGCCTCGCTGGTGAGCGCGACGCCGTAGGGCTCGCGCCCTGGGATGACGCCTAGGATTTTGAGGACAATGACCTGAAAGCCGGCTTCCGCCGACCGCGGGACCCCGGACGGGTCAATGCGCTTTGCTCAGCTCATGAATTCCGGCACCAGCCGCGCCTCGCGCTCGGCCTCGGCCTTGTTGCGGGCCGGGTCTTCGTTGGCCTCGCAGCTGGCAGGGCCGGACTTCATAGTCATTGTCCAGCACCGGCCGCGGCCCGATCAGGCCGTCCTCCGACACCACGTCGACCACCAGACCGGACCGTTTGGCGAACTTCCAGACGTCGGCCTCGGTCGGATAGGCCTTGCTCAGTTTGGCGTCGTGGGAAAACAGCGCGTAGGGCATCGGCGTGGCTCCGTCAAAAACCGACAACGCCTTGGACGGCTTGCGGTTTCGACTTCCTGGTGGATCTGGACATCACGGGCCGGTGAGGGCAAAAAACGGCCCGTTTCGGGCCGTTTTCCGCGAGTCTCTGAGTCCCTAACAAGTGGTGAATCCGCGGAAAAAGAAACCCCGGGACTCTACGCGTAGAATCGCCGGATGTTCGGCCCATGAAAGCGAGCCTCCATACCTCCTGCGAGCGCGTGCAACTGACGCTGACGGTCGCGCTGGTTGCTCGCCTGCGCGGCCAACGTGGCGCTGGTATGCGTCTTTCTGTAATGCGGCTGCGCGCCGTTTCATGGCTCGCTGATTGACGCAAGTCTCCTTCCCCCCATCATGGCGAACAGGAACAGCGCTTCGCGGCAGAAAGCGCGACGAGGGGAGAGGCGCGATGATCGAAACGCTCAAAGACGCGGGTCAATGACGATGCGGGCCTGGTCCGGCGCGGCCGTTTCCTCACCACCACCTTCCTGCTCGAGGTCGGCGCCACCGCCTGGCTGATCGCGATCTATCGAAGGCAGGGTCGTCTCGGTCACCAAGGGACCGTTCGTGATGCCGTCGTCGTCCTTTGCGCTGCGCGCTGCGAACGAGGAGTGGGAGAAATTCTGGAGCAGGCGGCCGCCGCCGGGCTGCAACGACCTGATGGCGCTGATCAAGCGGCGCGTGCTGAAGGCCGAGGGCGATCTGCATGTCTTCATGGCGAACCTGCGCTACTTCAAGGAAGCGCTCGCCAAGCTGCGTGCGGGAGCAACCGCATGAGCGCGCGGTTCGAGCCCGATCATCGGCCGCTACATGCATCTCGATCTGTTCGGCCGGCCGCATCGCATCTATGTCGAGGAGGCGGGCGAGGGCACGCCGCTGTTGTGCCTGCACACCGCCGGCAGCGACGGCCGGCAATATCGCGGGTTGATGAACGATGCGCGGGTGACGGCAAAGCATCGCGTCATCGCCTTCGACATGCCCTGGCACGGCAAGTCGTCGCCGCCGGCGGGCTGGCACGAGGAGGAGTACCAGCTCACCTCGGCGCAATACACCACCATGATCCTCGAGATCATGACGCGCGCTCGAACTCGACAAGCCGATCCTGATCGGCTGTTCGATCGGCGGGCGCATCTGCCTGCATCTGGCGCTCGAACATCCCGACGCTTCCGCGCCATCATCGGCCTGCAGGCCGGCGCGCATGTCGATCCCTATTACGACCTCAACTTCCTGCACCGGCCGGACGTCCATGGCGGCGAGGTTGCAGGCGCCATCGTCTCCGGCCTGGTCGGGCCGGACGCGCCGGACAAGCGAGCGCTGGGAAACGCTGTGGCACTACATGCAGGGCGGTCCCGGCGTCTTCAAGGGCGATCTCTATTTCTACAAGATCGACGGCGACATCCGCGCCCGCGTCGCGCGAGATCGACACGCGCCGCTGCCCGCTGTTCCTGCTGTCGGGCGAATACGACTATTCCTGCACGCCGGAGGAGACGCTTGCGGTGGCGAACAGCATCGCAGGCTGCGAAGCCACCATCATGAAGGGCATCGGCCATTTTCCGATGAGCGAGGATCCGCAGAAATTTCTCGATCACCTGCTGCCGGTGCTGGAGAAGATCGCGCGGCGCTAGAACCAAACCGCCCGTCATGCCCGGGCCTGACCCGGGCATCCACGTCTTTGGTGACCGTAAGAAAAACGTGGATGGCCGGGTCAAGCCCGGCCATGACAGCATCACTGGCTCGCGGCTATTTGTTGATCCGCGGCGGTGCCGGAAAGCGCTCGAGCGTGGCATGGACCTTGGCCATGGTCGCGCTGCAATAGTCTTCGCGCTCTTTCCGGAAACGCTGCTGATGGGCGCGGAAATTGTTCACCCGGGCCTGGATTTCGTTCTGGTAGGCGCTGCGGGCCGGCAGCGACGTGGGCATCTGGGCTGACCGCGGTCACCTTGCGCCAAAACGTTCGGCGCACGATGTGGCGGCACCGCGTTCTGCGGGACGGCCTTCGACGGCAACTCGGGAATTCAAGCGCCTCGGCCAGCATCGCCTCGATGTCGGGCAGGCGTGTCGGGGTGACGGCCGGGACGTCGCGCAAACGGCCGCTCGGCGTCGGGCTTGCGCCCGGTCACCGACTGCACGAACGCCATCGTCTGCGCGATCAGGAGATCGCGTTCACGCATCCACTTCATGACGCCTACCCCACGCCACACGTACGCCTCATTCCAGCACAGGTCTCGTGGGAATCAAGGGTGTCGTTGCGCGCGGATAGTGCAGAGATTGGATTTTCGTACAAGGTGACAAAACGGTGACACACAGGTGCGCGTCGCGGTGGTGTCCAGGTAACCTTAATGAGGCGATTGCCTAGCGCCGGTGCGGATCGGTGTTCGGCACGAAGGGCGCGCCGACCACGCGCACCGGTGTCGTGTCCGCGAGATAGGCCGGCTGCGCCTGCGCCATCTCCTGGGCCGGTCGCCGGCTCGAGCAGGGCGACGCCGCCGGCAACGGCCGCGCTGACCAGCGTGACCGTGGCAAGCAGCACCATGTTGCAGTTCTCTTCCCGGACTCTCATGGGGGGAAAACGCGCCAGGGCCCGGTCGCGGTTCCCAGCGGCGCCGTCGGGCGGCGGCACCGATACGTTCACTGCGGGTTTGCGGCAGCCAGGACACAAGCCGGGCTACGCGACCCCTAAATACTCGGTGACCGTCAACTGAGTTTCGCGGCTTGAGCTAAGTCAAAGGTTGCCAATTCCCGCCATGAAACGCTGATGGCGCCCGCCGGGATGCGGGCCGCTGGAGGCCGGCCCGCCAGAAGCTGCTTTCTTGACGTGGCCCGCCGCGAGCGTAGTTGCGTAGCAGGACAGGGAGGAAGTCATGCGCTTTGCGAAATCAGTGGTTGCGGCAACCCTCACCGGTATCGCGGCAATCTCAGGCGTCGCCACCGTTCACGCCGGACCCTTGCCGACCAACGTCGCGGCCATGAAGGCGATGGTCGCCGACGATACCGTGCAGCAAGTGCGGTGGGGCGGCGGCTATCGCGGCGGCTTCGGCGGCTACCGGGGTGGCCTGGGCTACCGCGGCGTTGGCCTGGGCTACCGTGGCGGTGGGTACGGTTATCGTCGCTGGGGCGGCGTTGCCGCCGGCGCGATCGTGGGCGGCGCCATCGCCCGAAGCGCCTATTACGGCGGCTATCCGTCTTACGGGTACGGCGGCGGGTATTACGGCGGCGGCTACGGCGGCAGGTATTATGGCGGCGGTTATGGTGGTGGGTACTATGGCGGCGGCTATGGCGGCGGGTATTACCCGGCTTATGCCGGCTATGCCTATGACGGGTGCTATCCCTCCGGCGGATACGCCTATCCGTCCTATTCGTATCGACGCTATTACGGCTGGTAGCGGCGGAACGCGCCAAGCGAGTGGTGCCGGTTGAGAGGATTGAACTCCCGACCTTCGGTTTACAAAACCGCTGCTCTACCGCTGAGCTAAACCGGCGAATTGAGGAACTATGCGCAGGGCAAATACGCGCCTGACGCCGTAATCATTCGCCGGTCGAATACCAGACTTGGCTGCAAAGGGCCAGAAGCCTCGCGCCCTCCGATTTGCGGTTGTGCGGGCCGCGAAGCGGTGTGAAGTTCTGCCCTCAAGGCCTTGGGGAGCAAGAACATCCGCGATGCAGACAGAGGACATCGACTACGCGTGCGAGGACGTCACCTTGCGCGGCTATCTCGCCTGCAAGGAAGGTCCGAAGCGGCCGGGCGTGCTGGTGTTCCACGAAGGGGTGGGTCTCGACAATTTGCGATGGCAAAGGCTCGCCAGCTTGCCGAGCACGGCTATCTCGCGACACTCGCTCGCCTGCCGCAGGTCGACGCCGCAAAACTCGCCGCCATCGGCTTCTGCTTTGGCGGCTCGGTGGCGCTCGAACTGGCGCGATCGGGCGCAGAGATGCGCGCGGCCAAGGTGGCCGACTGGCAGGTCATCAGCTACGGCAACGTGCTGCACGGCTTCACCAACCCCGCCGCCGACGGCTCGATGATGCGCACCGCGATGTACGACCGGCGTTCGTGGCAGGCCATGAAGGCGCTGTTTGCGGAAGTGATGGCGTGACAAATGCCGGCCTGACAAATGCTTGCAGTCTCGTATTTGATGCGATGTGAGAGGCGGTAAGGCCAAGCATGTTCGCAATTCTGGGTCTCGGTTTCTGTTGGGCATGCAGCATGCGCTCGAGGCCGATCATATCGCGGCGGTCTCCAGCATTGCCGCGCGCCGCAGCCACGTCAGTGACATCGTCAAGCACGGGCTCACCTGGGGCCTTGGCCATACGGCTACCCTGTTCGTGTTTGCCGGCGTCGCCATCCTGCTCGGCCGCGCGATTCCCGAAACCGTCGCCAAGCCGATCGAGGGCGCGGTCGGCATCATGCTGATCGGCCTCGGCGCGCATGTGCTGTGGCGGCTGTGGCGCGACCGCGTGCACTTCCACCGTCACGGCCATGATGACGGCACCGTGCACTTCCATGCCCACAGCCATGCCGGCGACACCGTCGCCGGCCCGCATGTCCGCGCCGTTCACGTTCACGGCCACGGCTTTCGCTGGCGCACGCTGCTGGTCGGGTTGATGCACGGCATGGCCGGCTCCGCCGCGCTGCTGGTGCTGGCGGCGACGCAGGCCGCGAGCCCCGCCGCCGGGCCTGCTCTATGTCGTGCTGTTCGGGATCGGCTCGATGATCGGCATGGGAGTGCTCTCGCTTGTGATCGCGGTGCCGCTGGCGTTTTCCGCGCGCTTTCTCACCGTCGCCAATCGCGCGCTGCAGGCTGTGGTCGGAGCCGTCACGATCGCGATCGGCTTTGTGACACTGGTCGAAACGCTGCTGGCATGGCGTATGACCCCGAAAGTGGGCACCGGTTTTCGGATGCGGTCATGCGCAGGGAAGAAGCCTGAAAACCGAAGCCGGGTTCCGCGCGTTAACATTCCCTAATCGCATTTCGCTCGCATTTGCGCAGCCCTCAATCCTTACGCGTTAGTCTTACCCGCAGTTTCGCACCCCGCTTTAACCCTTGGCCTTCCGCATTCGGTTAGGTTGCGGCGAAATATAAGACGGGACCTTGGGATGCGCGTCGGCGTTACATTGGCATTTTTGATCGCGATGAGTTCGCAGGCTTTTGCCGGCGGCGGCTTCGAGATCGTCGTGCCGGCCAGGCCGGGCGTGCCCATCATCATCAACGGCGTCGATGCATCCTATGCGGTGGTCGAAGGCGATTGGGGTCTCGAACGGCGCGTGCATGTGCAGCCCACGGTCTATGGCGGCCGCTATATCGATCCTGTGCCGAACGTCGGACATTATTATCCGAGCGCGGGCCACGCGCCCGGCTACGGCCGCCTTGAAATCGAACCGCCGGCCAATCGCCGGCTGCCGAAAGAAGCGGAGAGTTATTACCGCTCGTGGTCGGCGCAATCGACACCGCAGCTCGAAGTGCCGGCCATTCCGCCGCCGGTGATCGTCGCGCCGCAGATGAATTACGACTGGCAGCACGGCCGCCATCCGAGACCACACAGGCTTCCGCGTTAATTTAAGTAAGTAAAGTCCACGCCAACAAAAGAAGACCTACAGGAGAGAGTAATGCGTCATTTGATTTCTGGAGTTGTAGCGGCAGTTGCCGTTCTTGCCGCGACGCCCGCAATGGCGTGTGGCTATTCGTCCTGCTACTCGCCGTGCGTGAGCTATAGCCCGTGCGGGGGCTATGTCGCGCCGGTTGCGACCTTCAGCTACGGCTACGGCGGTGGTTACGGCTACGGCCGTGGTTCGGCTACGCGGTGGCTACGGCGGTGGCTACGGCTACGCCGGTGGCTATGGTGGTTGCGGCACTGGTTGCGGCGGTGGCTGGGCCACCGAGCGTCTCGCGATGCCGGAACAGCAGTACTATCACGTCAACCAGGGCCCGACCTACTCAGGTCCGGGTAACTGGGCGCCACAGCCGACCTACTCCGAACCCGTTGTCCGCGGCTGGAGCGGCTACAGCCGTCCCTACGGTTATGGCTATGGCGCGCGTCGCGCCTTTGGCCCGCGTGCCTATGGTTACGGCGGTGCCTACCGCGGTGGATACGGTGGTGCCTATCGTGGTGGATACGTTGGTTCCTATCGCTACGGCGGCTATGCCGGCCGGGGCTTTGCCGGGCGGGGCTATGGCATGGGCTACGGCCGCGCGATGCGCCGCTACTGAGAATCTGCACGTAGCGTTCTCAGGCGAAACCTGTCCTGCACTTGCTGCGGGACAGGGTCCGCTTCGTGCAAATACGATCTGAGATGACGCCCGTTCGCGTTTCGCGAGCGGGCGTTTTCTATTTGGGCATCAGCCCGAGCCGGCTCGCGCCGACATAGAGCGCGAGCACCGCGGCGTTGGAGACGTTGAGGCTCTTGATCTCGCCGGGCATGTCGAGCCGCGCCACGGTGGCGCAGGTCTCGCGCGTCAATTGCCGCAGGCCTTTTCCTTCCGCGCCCAGCACCAGCGCGAGCGGTTCGCGCAAGGCGACCTTGCCGAGATCGTCGCTGCCTTCGCTGTCGAGCCCGACGGTGAGAAAGCCGCGCTCGTTCAGCGCGGTCGAGCGCGCGCGCCAGGTTTTGCACCAGCACCAGCGGCACCAGCTCCAGCGCGCCGGAGGCGGATTTCGCCAGCACGCCGGTCGCCTCCGGGCTGTGCCGCGCGGTGGTGACGATCGCCTTCACCGCAAAGGCCGCCGCCGAGCGCAGGATGGCGCCGACATTGTGCGGATCGGTGATCTGGTCGAGCACCAGCACGATGCCTTCCTGCTTCAGCGTCTCGATATCGGGCGAGGGCAGGGGATCGGCTTCCGCCAGCATGCCCTGATGCACGGCATCGGGGCCGAGCTGCTGGTCGATCAGCTGCGGGCGGACGATCTCCGGCGTGACCTTCGTGTCGATGTTTTCCTCGGCAAGCCGGCGCGCGGCGTTTTCGGTCAGAAGCAGTTTGCGGATGCGGCGGTTCGGATTGGCGAGCGCCGCCGACACCGTGTGCCAGCCATAGAGGATCGCCGGCCCATCAGTGCCGGACTCGCGGTCGCGCCAGGAGGAGCCCGAAGCGGGCCGCGAAGCCGGGCGGGGGAGAATTTCCGCCCCTTTTCGAAGGATTTGCCGCCGCTTTTGCGGAACGGCGGCTTGCGATCGCGCTCACTCATGAGAGGCTTGTGTCACGGGTTCCGGATTCTGGCAATTTGGCCCGATTCAACGGGCTTTGGTACCGTTTTGGCGGCGTCCGTTGGTTGACTTTGCGGGTCCGCTTACCCATAAACGCGCCCGACCGCGCCGCCTTTCCGGGTGCCGCGGGCTCAGCGCCATTTTGATGGTCCCGTCCGCCGCCACTCAGGCGGACGATTTGCTGACGCTGTCGGACGGGGGAGTGTCCCGAGTGGCAAAGGGAGCTGACTGTAAATCAGCCGCCTTATGGCTTCGCAGGTTCGAGTCCTGCCTCCCCCACCATCCTGCTTCGCGCCAGGGCGCTTCGCAGGACAAGTCCTGCCAGACCGCGAAGCAGGATGCCCTCCGAAGCCTTGGCGAAGGAGGGCTGATCAACGATAGCTGGAATTGCACCGCGCCACACTACAACGCAGGATACGCTCCTTCAGCCAAGGAGGGTGCAGGGCGTGCATTACGTCTATCTCTTGCAGAGTGAGCGATTTCCGGATCAACGCTACATCGGCGTCACCGCTGATCTGAAGCAGCGGATTCCGGACCATAACGCCGGAAAGTCACCACATACTTCAAAGTTCGTCCCGTGGAGGTTGGAGACCTATCTCGCCTTCTCCAACAAGGAAAAGGCCGTTGCATTCGAGCGATACTTAAAATCGGGCTCAGGCCACGCGTTCGCACGGAAGCGACTTTGGTAGAATGCTCCCCCATGACCACTCCCGGCCCCCTCTTTGACATGCGCCGCTTCGAATCGCTCTCCAACACCATCTTCGGTGTTGCGATGACGCTGCTGGCCTACGACCTCCCCAAGTCCGGCACGTCCGCCACCCTGCCGGACTGGGTCAATCTCTATAACCTCTATGTCGGCAAGCTCTCGGCGCTGGTGCTTTCATTCATCATCGCCGGCCTGTTCTGGTTCAGCCATCACCGCAGGCTGACGCAGCAGCCGGAGGCCGGTCGCGGCATCGCAATTCTCAATCTGCTGTTCCTGCTCACGATCATTCTGCTGCCCGTGACCAACGGTCTCTACGGCAATTACCGCCTCTCCAGCGCGGTCGCAGTGCTCTACGGCATCAACCTGACCTTGATCGCCGGCCTCAACGCATTGTTGTGGTGGCTCACCCGAACGGACAACTGGCACGAAATCGCCGGCGCGATCTTTCCGGTGCTGGTGTTCGTGCCGTGCATCGCGGTTGCGGCGATCGCCCCGCAATATGTGCAATATTTCTGGGGCCTGGCCTTCGGCGCGCTTCTGGTGCGTCCCTTCATCGGGTGGTGGCAAGGCAAAACATCAGATCCGCAGCCTTGAACCGTTTCCGCGGCCGGGGCGACCAAGGCGGCGGAGAAACACCATGCTCGAATGGCTCATCATCGCGGCGGTCGCGCTCGTGATTGCGATCCTGATCCTCGCTTATCTCGACCTTGCGGATACGCTGGTCGATCTGTTTGCGGCGCTGGCGCAACTGGCCGTTGCCGCCGTCACGCTGACGATCACGCTGCTTGCGCTTTTGCTCAACGCGCTGAAGCGGCTCTTGAAGAAGCAGCACAACGCCATCATTCCGTAGAGCATGATCCGGAAAAGTGTGTAGCGGTTTTCCCTCGCGACAAACGCGAAGCGTTTGCGCGGAGATCATGCTCAAACAAAAAACCCGCAAAGAAAAAGCGGAAGGCTTTCGCCTTCCGCTTTCGTGTCGCGGTTCGCCTGCGTGACTACTGGCAGTAATCCCAGAAGCCTGCGCGGCGGTACGGATCGGTGTAGTACCAGCACATGCCCGGTGCCGGCGCCGGTGACGTGGCGTAGGCGGCAGCGGCTCCGGCGGCGACGAACCCGATCGCGGCACCGGCGGCAATCGCGCCGCCCGGTCCCCAGCGATACGCGGGCGGGCGGACCCAGCGGGCGCCGTATCCGACGCCGGGACGCACCACGGTCGTGCTGCGATAGCGGTAGGCATTGCCGCGCGGCCCTACGCCGGCGCCGCGGCGTACGACGACGGCGACCTGCGACACGTCTGAAACATCGTTGGTCTGCGCGCGCAGCGCGTCGGTCGGCTGCAGTGGCGCGGACAGTGCGGCGCCGCTGGCGGCGAACAGCCCGATCGCCGCGGATGCCGCGACAAGAAGGGAAGAGCGTCGTATTCTGGCAGTCATCAATATTCCTCCGGCTTGATTTATCGCCCCAGAGCGCGGCTTGTGCCGCCCCGAAGGGCACGTCTTGGTTGCAGCAGCGCCCGCGCAAAGGCTAAGCGGGGAGTTCCCGATTGGCAAGCTTGGCGAAAGTCGCAAGCGTTGACGAAGCCGCGAGCGCCGTCACGTTTCGGCCGCAGTCTCCGGGAAGGCGGCGCCGGGGATGAACAGCTTGATCGGCCGGACTTCGTACACGGCCGTCGGGTTGGCGCGCTGCAAATGAGAGATCGCATCGAAGGCTGCGGCTTCGCTTGGAAAGTCGGCCACATATAAGCCGAGTAGCTGCTCCTTGGTTTCGGAAAACGGCCCGTCGAGCACCGTGCCGTTGCGCAGGGTTTTTGCTTTTCCGGTCACATCTAGGCGCGCCGCCGGGCCGAGCCGGCCGACCGCGTTGAGGCGGTCATGCGCCTTGCGCAAATTGACCATCAGTTCGGCATCCTCCTCCGCGTTCCAGGAGGTCACTTCGGTTTCCACATGATAGGCGAGGATCGCGTAAAGCATTCTGATTCCCTTCTTGGGCGGTTGGCGTCAGATGCAAGACGAAGCGCGAACGCGCAATCCGACAATTCCGCGCAACCCAATAACAGCCTCAAAATAGCTGAAGAAACAGAATTGAAACACGATTTGGGGGGAGCCGCTTGAACGGAGCGCGGGCGTTGCCCGACTGATGGGCAGAGCGCAAGAACAATGCGCGAGCGGAGAGGGTCATGCCAGCCAAGCCTGCCACCATCATCAGCGATGCCCTCCGCGCGCAGATATCAGCCGAAACCGGCGACTGGCGCGACGTCCCCCGCCACCACCGCTATTACGGCAGCTCCGCCTTCAATGGCGGCGAACGCCTCACCGAATCGCGCCGCGGCGCCCGCGCCCCCGGTCTTGCGACAATCTGATCGCCAACAATCTGATCACCAAAGAGAAAAGGCGCGGCGGAGAGTGTCCGCCGCGCCCCAACATTTGTCTCGCTGGTCCAGGGCTGAGAACGCCCCGTTGCCAGGCTGTCAGGCCTTAGCGGGCGATCCCAGCGAGGTGACAGCGCTTGAAACAAGACACTGGATCACCTCCTTTCATTGTTAGTGGGACTCTCAATATAGGCGGCGAATCGGCTGCTGTTAAGGCTTTAGCCTGACGCGATTGATCGTGCCGCTTGTTCAATTCGCGCAGTTTCTGCGACGAAATGCGTCGGGCAATGCGTCGGGATTGCAGGGTCGGGACATCAGCGCCTTGCGTGTGCTAACGTAGGGTTGTATGATCTAGATCATACCCGGCGCCACGAAGTTTTGTCAGAGTGCACGGAGCGGGAAACGGTTCCGGCAAGTGCCTCATCGCCGCGTCCGCCCGCCAACATGAGGAGGGTCGCAACCATGACATACCAGAGCGACGCACCGCTTACCTCGCCGGAAGCCCGACTGTTCTTCGGCATTCGTTGGGCGATTTCGCGCCACGAGGCGATCGCTGCGGCGGCGGAGCAGCGCTTGACAGACACGACGCGGGAGGCGGTTGCCCGCATCACCGCGCCGCTCGGCGCTGGTGTTTCGTTGAGCAGCCTTGCGGGCTGGGCCGACACGATCAAGCGGCGTCCGCCGACAGCCGGACGACGATGCCGACACCGTGGCCTTCCTGAACGATGATCGCAACAAGAGCCAACCGACCTGGCATTACGTCGACATTCCCTGCCAGGCCGATGGCTACGATCGGGTGAAGTATCCGGAGTTCACACGCGACGACGACGTCGTCCAGATGATCGCGGAGGCGGTGCGCGTGTTTACCGCCGGCTCGACCCGCTTCTCCCAACTCAATGCGTTGCGGCTCATCGTTCATCTGGTCGGCGATGTGCATCAACCCGTCCATGTGGGGTGCAGTTATATCGACAAGTCGTCCACGCCCGCGAAGCTGGTGCTGGATCCGGCGGTCGCAGCGAGCCAGCATCTTCATGACGATCACGGCGGCGGGTATCTGCTGCTGCCGGGCAACGGTAACTTGCACGGCTATTGGGACGGAAAAATCGGTTCGGTAGGCGCCGGCGATGACGGCGGCGACGATCATGACCACGAGCGTGATTTCGCTGATGCCTCGCCGGAACTGAGGGCCCTGTTCGTGCAGAAGCTTGTCGACATGACCGCAGCTTTGCCGCGGGCCTCTGCCGGCGTCCGCGCCGCTGGTGATCCCGCGCGCTGGGCTGAAGAATGGGCGACCAAATCGCTGATGGCTGCCCGCGAGGCCTACGCTTCGCTCCGGATCACCGGCGCAAGCGGCAACACCAACTTCAAGGTGAGCTGGGAAGGCAAGCCCGCCTACGACGCGCGCTGCAGGCCGGTCGCCAACGAGCGGCTCGCGTCCGCAGTGCGCAATCTGGCGGATTTGCTCAACCGGATCCTGGGGTGAGGTGGCGGTAGCGACGCGCTTGGACGAGGCATCGCGCGAATCCCCGGCTATGTGTCCGCGGCGCAAGCAGCGATTCGCGACCGGCATGGAACAGGGCATTTTGCGGCTGGTTCGGCGGTTGAGACCGCACGCCGGGCATGTTAGGTCACGTCCAGCGCGGGTGTAGCTCAATGGTAGAGCAGCAGCCTTCCAAGCTGAATACGAGGGTTCGATTCCCTTCACCCGCTCCAATCTTTGCTCGCTTCGCGAGCCACGGCTCGGTAAGGCAGCACAATTCTCACCGAAGCGAAGCGTGCGAAGGCTGTCGCGCCGAAGCCTGTTGGGCGGACTTGTGGCCGCGGGCTCTCAGCAGATCATCTGCGTGTCAACTTGAAGAGCCTTGCGAAGCGCCGCATCTCGAACGATGCTGAGAAAACTCCGCAAGCCCTCATCAAGGACCTCTCCCATGCCCGTCGACCACAGCGCCGCCACCGACCGCCTCATGCGCTTCCTCGCCATCGAGGGCGTGACCGGAAAGGAAGCGGCGATCGGACGCGACATCCGCGCAGCGCTGCAGGAGAGCGGCGTGCCTGATGACGCGATCCGGCTTGATGATGCCAACACGCGCATTCCGGTGCCGACGGAGACCGGCAACCTCATCGTCGATCTGCCCGGCCGCGGCGCGATGCACAACCAGCCGCGCATCATGTTCATGACCCACTTGGACACCGTGCCGCTGTGCGCCGGCGCAAAACCAAAGCTAACGGGGCGCAAGATCGTCAATGACGCCAAGACCGCGCTCGGCGGCGACAACCGCTGCGGCTGCGGCGTGCTCGTCACGCTGGCGGCCGAACTGGCAAAGCAGAAGCTCGATCATCCGCCGATCACGCTGTTGTTCTGCGTGCGCGAGGAGAGCGGGCTTTACGGCGCGCGCCACGTCAAGACCGCCGAACTCGGCTCGCCCGTCATGGCCTTCAACTATGACGGCGGCTCCGCCTCCAACGTCACGATCGGCGCCGTCGGCGCGGATCGCTGGCACGTCGAGATCTTTGGCCGCGCCTCGCATGCCGGCGTAGCACCCGAGCGCGGCATCAGTTCGACCATGATCATGGCACTCGCGCTCGCCGATCTGAAGGCAAATGGCTGGTTCGGCAAGGTCGTGAAAGGCAAGCGCCTGGGCACCAGCAATGTCGGCCCCGTCACCGGCGGCGAGGGGCGGCCGGCAGGTGACGCCACCAATGTCGTCACCGACTACGTGCATGTGCGCGGCGAGAGCCGCAGCCATGACAGCAAGTTCTTCAAGGAGATCACCAAAGCCTACAAGGCGGCGTTCGAGAAGGCGGCCAAGCGCGTCAAGAACAGCGCCGGCAAGGCGGGCCGCGTCAAGTTCAAGGCCGAGACCGACTATTATCCGTTCCGAATGAAGGAAAATTTGCCGGTGGTGAAGCGCGCGGTCGCGGCGGTGTCCGAAATCGGCGCCACACCGGCCATTCGCGCCGCCAATGGCGGGCTCGATGCGAACTGGATGGTCCGCCACGGCATTCCCACCGTGACCTTCGGCGCAGGCCAGAACGAGCCGCACACGACAGACGAGTGGATCAATCTCGACGAATACGACCGGGCGTGCGCGCTCGCGCTGCAACTCGCGACGATGCGGTGAGGGCGAGGCCGAACACCGCAAGTGCGCCCGCCAGCGCGATCCCGCCATTGATCGCGAGATAGCGCGGCAGTGAGAAGATGGCCTGCACCTCGCCGCCGTCGCGCAGCGCATCCTGCTCGCGGTGACAGAGGATGGCGTCCTGGATATCGGCCGGTTCGGCCGTGATCCCGAGCGCGTCGCGGGCCTCGACCTGGGTTTCGAAGTAGCGGCAGTTCTTCGAGCTATCGAGCTTGACGACAATGCGGGCGCGGTGTTCTGCCGTCAGCGCGGTCCACGCTTGCGCATTCGGCGCCATCTGCCAGGTCCCGAACGCAAGCGGCGCTGCGGCGGCTGCGAGCAATGCGAGAGCAATCGCGGTTGTTTTCATCGGGCACCGTGCGGAACGGCATGAGCTTAGTGAGAAACCGGGCAACCGCAATGCCGCGCGGCCGCGATCAGACCGCTGCGGCAAATCCCGGTGCGGCAACACCGGTCATGAACGCGGCAAGCCACATCTTGCCGAGGATGTGCTTTGTGTCGGGCGCGCCCGGCGTCAGCCGGCCACTGGCCACGGCGGAACTGAATTCGGCCAGCGTCGGTGCGGTGAGATCGTGATCCGGCGCTGCGCGCGACGCAGTTGCGGAGGCGCTGAGCAGGACTCCGGCGTAATAGAGCCGGGTCAGCGCGCGCACCAGCGCAAGCCGCGCGCGAAGCGCTTCATCAGGCGCGCGCTGCAGCCAGGCCTGCAGCAACACATCCTCGAGTTCGCTTGTGCGCGCGAGATTGTCGGCCACGGTCGCCACGTCGACCAGGGGATCGTTGCGGTAGGCCGATTCCCAATCGACCAGCCACAGGCGCGTTCCGTCGAACAGGATGTTGGCGGGAATCAAGTCATTATGGCTGGACACAAGGCTCGAGGATCCCGCGCGATAGGCGCGGCTGATGTTCTCAAGCCGTTCCGTACAGGGATCGAGCACGCCGGCCGCGAACAATCCGGTGCGGCAGACATGGGCCCAGAGCCGGGCGACGATAGCGGGGTATTCGACGAAGAAAGGGAAGGCGGGCGTGGCCTGCAGCCGCGCCAGCAGTTCGCCGAGCGCGCGGGCCAGCGCGGCGGGGCCGCCGGGATAGGTGTTGAGCGGTCGCTGCACGATGAAATCGGTGACGGCGACGCGGCTTGTCGCGTCAACGTCGTGTAGCCTTGGCGCAATGCCGGCCTCAGCCGCCATCTGCATCGACACATATTGATGCGGATTGCGCAGCGGGCTCGCCGGCCCCTCGATCCGCAGCAGCAAGGGCCGCCCGCCGGCGTCGACCCGGAAGATCGCGGCCGCCGTCGCGCCGCCGGAAACGGTGGAGATCGTATCGACCGGAACCGAACCGAGCACGCGCCGCAGCGCCGCATGTGCGGCCTCCCGTTGCGGCGCGGGCAGGGCGTCAAGACCACTACTCTGCATCGGGTGAACTTATCATCGCCACGGCGCCAACCGCCATTGCGCATCGCGCCAGGGTGCCGGAACGCGCCGCGTGCGTGGCGCCGCCGCGGGCGGCCGCGTATGGCTTCATGTCCTCAGCGCAGCCCTCGCGCGGCAAAAATGGTATATTGGCTCACCCCAGACCGCGGCGGGATCTGCCCGCCACAAGACAATATTCTGGAGGAAAGCCCATGTCGGCCAATAAGTCGGCCAATACGTCGACCTTGCCACTCTCCGGCATCAAGATTGTCGACCTCACGCGCGTGCTGGCGGGCCCCCTGTCGGCGCAGATGCTCGGCGATCTCGGCGCCGACGTGATCAAGATCGAGCGGCCCGGTACCGGCGACGATGCGCGCGCCTTCGGCCCGCCTTACCTTGCCGATCCCGAGGGCAAGGAAAACAACAATAACTCGTTCTACCTCTGTGCCAACCGCAACAAGAAGTCGGTCACCGTCAACATTGCGAGCCCGGAAGGGCAGGAGATCATCCGCGAAATCGCCAAGGACCTGCGACGTCTTCATGGAGAACTACAAGGTCGGCGACCTCAAGCGCTACGGCCTCGACTATGAAACGATCAAGGCGATCAATCCCGGCATCATCTATTGCTCGGTGACCGGCTTCGGTCAGACCGGCCCTTATGCGCCGCGCGCCGGGTACGACGCGATCCTGCAGGCGATGGGCGGGCTGATGAGCGTGACCGGCCATATCGACGGCGAGCCCGGCGAAGGGCCGATGAAGGTCGGTCCCTCCATCGTCGACTACATGACCGGCATGAACACCTCAATCGGAATTCTCTCCGCGCTCTACCATCGCGACGCCAATGGCGGCGAGGGGCAGCATCTCGACGTCTGCCTGATGGACACTGTGATCGCATCGTGTTCGCACTGGCTCCAGACTCTATCTCGTCAACGGCCAGGTCCCGCCGCGCCGCGGCACCTGGGGCAATGGCGGCATGCCGGCCGGCGTGTTCCGCGCCACCGACGGCGAGTTGATGGTGGTGGTCGGCAACGACGGCCAGTTCGCGCGCACCTGCGAGGTGCTCGGCGCGCCGGAGCTTGCGACCGACCCAAAGTTCATCAGGAACAATGACCGCGTGAAGCACGGCAAGGAGATCATGGCGATCTATGCCGGCCTGTTCCTGAAGAAGCCGGTCGCCTACTGGCTTGATGAGCTGGAGAAGGCCGGCGTGCCGTCCGGGCCCATCAACGATTTCGCGCAGGTCTTCAACGACCCGCACGTCAAGTCGCGCGGCATGGAGGTCAAGGTCGACCACCCCTTCGAGCCGAACCTCTCGCTGATCCGCAACGCCGTCACTTTCTCCGGGACACCCGTGAAGGAATATCGCGCGCCGCCGCTGCTCGGTGCGCACACGGCAGAAGTGCTGGCGAGCATCGGTTATGGCGAGGCGAAGGTGGCGGACTTGAAGGAGCGGAAGGTGATCTAGTCAGCGCAGGCCCTGGCGGTCCATGACGATCCGGTGAATCTGGATCGCCTCCGGGAGTTCGATCAGGAACTCGGCGTCACGATCGAGATGATGAACCTTGGTCGGCTCGCCCTTGGTGAAGGCCGTCATCGCCTCGAGATTGCTCCAATAGGAGATGGTCGTAAACCAGCTCTCGTTCGCGCGGTCCTCGCGGAACAGCTGGACACCGAGCGCGGTTTTCTCCAGCGGTGGGATTCCCGCAATCTTCAGATAGGCCTCATAATCATCGGCGACATCGAGCCGGGTCCGGCCGCGCCAGATGCGTGCAATCGTTGGCTTTGTTGCCATCGCATTTCCTTCGATCACCGTTGGCAAGGCTCAGGCGTCGCGCTGCCACGCAACTACAACGGCTGCGCCGGCGTCTGCGTTCCCTGCGGACCGATCGGCATTTGAGGGGGAGCGCAATGCAGGAGGGCGCGGCATTCATCCCATCGCAAACAAGGACACTTCGACATCCGACGAATCATGATTGCGATCGGCATGCTACGTTCGGCGATCGATCATCCCGAACCGAAAGTGTCCCTTCATGAAACGCGAAGCGCTGCGCGTCGAACCGATCTCCACTTGGCTGGACCGTGTCAAGGCGCCGGCATCGCCGGTCACGCGTGCCGGCAACATGGTCTTTGTCTCCGGCCTGCCGCCGTTCAATCCCGACACAGGCGAGGTTCTCGCCGGCGCACCGATCGAGCTGCAGACCGAACGCGTTCTCGAGCAGATGAAGCTTTGTCTCGAGGCCGCCGGCGCCTCGCTCGACGATGTCATGAAGTGCAACGTCTTCTGCACTTCAGCGAAGCATTTTCCGGCCGTCAACGCCGTCTATGCGCGCTACTTCCCGGAAAACCCCCCGGCACGCATCTTCGTCTGCATTCCCGAATGGTTTGGCCCGTTCGACATCGAGATCGACTGCATCGCGATGGCCTGAGGCAATTGGTTATCGCGCGGTTCGCGCGACGATCCGGGCCGGCGACTTGCTGCCTGCACCGGTCGTGCCCAGCGCCATCGCTGCCACGCTCACCACGCGATCGACAATCGCCTCGACGTCGTTGAGGTCGCACTTGCCTTCCGACAATTTCGCCAGCCGCTCTTTTTCGCGGATGGTGTGGTGGCTCATCGACAGCGCGAAGTGCAGGCCCCAGTAGAGCTCGGCCTCATCGCGGCCGGGCAGCGCCCGGCGCATCGCGGCGGCGAATTTGCGCAAATGGTCGACCTCGCGGTTCTTGATGCGGCGGATCGGCGGCACCGATTCGATGGAGGCGCGGATCATGAAGCGCGCGGCAGTGGAGCCCTCGCTTTGCGAACCGAGGCAGCCGCGCAAGGTCGGGCCGACCAGCGCGCGCAGGATGGCGTCGATCGAGGCGCGACCGCCGCCTTTTTCCTCCGCCGTCTTCAATTCGTTGAGCCGCTCGCGGTTGGTGGCGAGGCTGCGCGTCACGAACAGCTCTGCGATCAACTCGTCCTTGGAGCCGAAATGGTAATTCACCGCCGCAAGATTGACGTTCGCCGCCGCCACGATGTCGCGCAGCGTCACATCGCCGAAACCGCGGTCGGCATAGAGCCGTTCGGCGGCGGCGAGGATGGCGGAACGGGTCTGATCTGACGGCATGGGTCACCCCCGCTTCGGCAGTTGCAATTCAAACACTTGTATGAAACTATCGTTTGAAGGGCGGCAAAAGTCAATGCTTGTTGCAAGCCCGTCGCAGGTTTCGCCGTTTTTGCTGCAAGCAAGCGCAGATAACGGCCTTGCGGCGGCCAAACGGCAGGCGGACACTACGCCCAACGAATTTTTCAAAGCGTCAAAACGAGGAGCGTCCCATGGATTTCGAACTGTCCAGCAAGCAGAAGGAATGGCTCGATCGCGTCCAGTCCTTCATGACCAAGCACGTCCGCCCCGCGGTGCCGATCTACAAGCAGCAGGACGAGGAGGGCTCGCGCTGGAAGGTGATCCCGATCCTGGAAGATCTGAAGGCCAAGGCGAAGGCCGAAGGCCTCTGGAACATGTTCATGCCGCCGAGCGACCATGAAGACGATGAATTCCATGGCGCAGGCTTGACCAACCTCGAATATGCGCTGCTCGCCGAGGAGATGGGGCACATCTCGTTCGCCTCGGAAGTGTTCAATTGTTCCGCACCCGATACCGGCAACATGGAAGTGTTCATGCGGTATGCCAGCAAGGAACAGAAGCGCAAATGGCTGAAGCCGCTGATGAACGGCGAAATCCGCTCCGCCTTCCTGATGACCGAGCCCGCGGTCGCCTCGTCGGACGCGACCAATATCGAGACCAGCATCAAGCGCGACGGCGATCATTACGTCATCAACGGCCGCAAATGGTGGTCGTCGGGCGTCGGCGACCCCCGCTGCAAGATCGCGATCCTGATGGGCAAGACCGATCCGAGCGCTGCGCGCCATCAGCAGCAGTCGCAGATCCTGGTGCCGCTCGATACCCCCGGCATCAAGGTCGAAAAAATGCTTCCGGTGTTCGGCTTCGACGACGCGCCGCACGGCCATGCCCAGGTGCTGCTCGAAAACGTCCGCGTGCCGAAGGAAAACATTCTGCTCGGCGAGGGCAGGGGCTTTGAAATCGCGCAGGGCCGCCTCGGTCCCGGCCGTATCCACCACTGCATGCGCACCATCGGCGTGGCCGAAGAGGCGCTGGAGAAGATGGTGCGGCGGTTGTCATCGCGCACCGCCTTCGGCAAGAAAATCATCGAGCACTCGGTGTGGGAGCAGCGCATCGGCGAGGCCCGCGCCGACATCGAGATGAACCGCCTGTTGTGCCTCAAGGCTGCCGACATGATGGACAAGGTCGGCAACAAGACCGCACAGGCCGAGATCGCCATGATCAAGGTGACGGCGCCCAACATGGCGCTGAAGATCATCGACAACGCCATCCAGGCCTATGGTGGCGGCGGCGTCTCTGATGAAGCAGGGCTCGCCAAGGCCTATGCCGGCATCCGCACGCTGCGGCTCGCCGACGGCCCGGATGAGGTGCATAACCGCGCCATTGCCAGACTTGAACTTCGGAAGTATCAAAACGCTCCAAGGCACTAACAGCGGAGAGCGCGCGCTCTCCTCACCGTCATTCCGGGGCGCGAAGCGAACCCGATGTGCTATGCACATCGGGGAATCTCGAGGTTCCCCGGGGCGCAATGGCGCCCCTGAGGTCTGGTGCTTGCGCACCATCCCGGAACGACGGCCAAGAAAATAAGGGAGCGTCAGCGTGGCCGAAGGCGTCAGGAAAGACGAGGAATTTTCCGGCACACGGGAGGTCGAGGAGCGTCATCGCGTCAACGAGGCGAACCTCGACAAGTGGCTGTCGGAGAATGTCGAGGGCTACAAGGGCCCGCTGACCGTCCTGCAGTTCAAGGGCGGCCAGTCCAACCCGACCTATCGGCTCAACACGCCCGGGCGTTCCTATGTGATGCGCCGCCGGCCGTTCGGCAAATTGTTGCCGTCGGCGCATGCGGTCGACCGCGAGTTCCGTGTCATCGCCGCACTCGGCAAGCAGGACTTTCCGGTCGCGCGCGCCTACGCGCTGTGCATGGACGACGCCGTGATCGGCTCTGCCTTCTACGTCATGTCGATGGAGGAGGGCCGCGTATTCTGGGATCCCTCGCTGCCGAGCCAGACGCCGGACGCACGGCGGAAAATCTTCACCAGCAAGATCGAGACGCTGGCAAAGCTCCACACCTTCGATCCCGAGAAGATCGGCCTTAGCGATTTCGGCAAGCCCGGCAATTATTTTGCCCGCCAGATCGACCGCTGGACCAAGCAGTACCGCGCCTCCGAGACCCAGCACATTCCGGAATTCGAGAAGCTCGCCGAATGGCTGCCCAAAACGGTGCCGCCGCAGGAGCGCATCTCGGTCGTGCATGGCGACTATCGCCTCGACAACATGATCTTCCATCCGACCGAACCGCGGGTGCTCGCGGTGCTCGACTGGGAACTGTCGACGCTCGGCGATCCCATGGCCGACTTCACTTATCTCCTCATGCAATGGACCATGCCGGGTCTCGCCAACTCCGACCTCAAGGCGCTGAACATCCCGAGCCAGGACGAGGCGGCGAAGGTCTATTGCGACGTCACCGGCATGGCCGTGCCCGATCTCAATTGGTACTTCTCCTACAATCTGTTCCGCCTTGCCGGTATCACACAGGGAATCGCCGGCCGTGTCCGCGATGGCACCGCGGCCAACGCCAGAGCTCTCGAGTCGGCAGCCCGCACGGTGCCGCTCTCCAGGGACTCCTGGGCCTACGCACAGAAGGCCGGCGCGGTTTAGAGGATTGTCATACGCGGGCTTGACCCGCGTATCCATCAGACTGCACAAGAGTTGCTTGAAGCAGATCGATGGCCAGGCATAGGCGAGCGGAAGCGACGCAGTCCTTCGGACGCCCATGCCCGGCCATGACAATTCTGTGCCCGCGCGATCGACTGATACTCACTTGCACTTTCACCCCAACATTCGCGGAAGCCTGTTCATGGCAGCCGCCATGGCGGCCTTTACGATCAACGACACCATCACCAAGGCGGTGGCGTCGGAGATGAACATCGGCCAGATCATCTTGGTTCGCGGCGCGTTTGCATTTGTGCTGATCGCAGCGCTCGCTTCCTGGCGCGGCGCGGTTCGTCCGGTGCGCACGCTGTTGATCCGGCCGGTGGGCATGCGCGTGATCGGCGAGATCGGCGGCACGCTGACGTTCCTGTCGGCGATTGCGCATATGCCGCTTGCCAATGCGGCTGCGATCTTCCAGGCGCTGCCGCTGGTGATCACGCTCGGCGCGGCCGTGATCTTCGGCGAGCCGGTTGGCTGGCGGCGCTGGCTCGCGATCGCGGCGGGCTTTGTCGGGGTCCTCGTCATCGTCCGGCCGGGCATGGCCGGATTCAACCAGTTCGCGCTGCTGGCGCTGGCGTCGGTCGCCTTCTGCACCGTGCGCGATCTCGCCACAAGGCGCATCCCCTCCGAACTGCCATCGCTGTTCATCACGCTGTTGACCACGGTGACCGTGACGATGGCCGGCGCCGTCATCCTTTTCCCGCTCGGCGGCTGGACGCCGCTGTCGCCGCGCGCGCTCGGCCTGCTGGCGCTCGCCGCGGTGCTGCTGCTGATCGGCTACCAATGCGTGATCACGTCGCTGCGCACCGGCGACATCTCCGCGATCGCGCCCTTCCGCTACACCGCACTGCCATGGGCGATGCTGCTTGGCTATCTCGCTTTCGGCGACAAGCCCGACTGGCCGATGGTGATCGGCGCCGTGATCATCGTGCTGTCCGGCCTCTATGCCTTCTACCGCGAGCGCGTGCGCAACCGCCTGCGCCCGGCCGCCAGCGCCTCCGGCCTGCCGCCAGAAGGGGTGTGATACCGAATTCCGGGCTGCGTCCGCACATGGTGGGGTGCGGAGGATATCTCACGAAAAAATACACCCGGTGGTAAGGACTTTCGGGCCGCCCTATGGTGTTTTCGCGAAGGACAATTGAACCCGCAGTTCCGGCAAAACCGCTGCATGCGGGGGATGCACGCCAAGGGAGACGCTCATGCCGAGACTGCGATCGCGTTTGCTGTGTTCTGTGCTCTTTGCGTTGATCGCCTTCAGCGGGGCGGCGCAAGCGGACTGGCTCGACGACGTCAGGCAAGGCGGACATGTTATCGTTATCCGCCACGGCGCGACCTATTCGAACCAGGCCGATACCGATCCTCTCAACATCAAGAATGTCGCGGCCCAGCGCCAGCTCAACGATCAGGGCCGGGCGCTTGCAAAAATGACCGGCGAGTCGATGCGAACGCTGAAAATCCCAGTCGGCGCCGTAGTGACGAGCATGTTCCAGCGCGCAGTCGACACGGGATCGCTGCTGGGTTTCGGCGAGGTAACCTCGACCGTCGATGTTACCGAAGGCGGCCTCGTGGTCACGCCGGATGAAAACAACCGTCGCGCCCAGGCATTCCGCAAGCTTGCCTCCACGCCGCCGCCGGCCGGTAGCAACGTCGTGGTCGTCTCGCACAAACCGAACATCATGGACGCTTTCGGGAAGGACTGGTTCGATGTCCGCGAAGGTGAGGCCTCCGTGTTCAAACCGGACGGGCAGGGCGGCTACAAGCCGGTGGTTCGCATCAAGTCGGACGAGTGGGCCGCCATGGTGAAGGCAGCGCAGTAGGGCAGCAGTTCTTCCATAAATCCGAACTTTCTGCTTGACCGTTACGCAAATCAGAACTATATTGTCCGCACCTCGGGCCACTTGAGGGGCGCTTCGCGATCGTCACGAAACGTTGGTCCGGGATGCGATGGGCGCTGCGGCGTCAGGCGGGCTCGCTCGCCGGACGAAACGTGCGCGGCGTACGGCGAAGTCGTGTGGTCCTGGCGCCGCGACCCTGGCGCTACGTTGGCGGTAAGTCCCGCCGGCAACGGGGGCAAGAAAGGCCGCTTCCCCGGGGAGAGTACGTATAAGCCGTCAAACCATTGCGCGGGGAAAGCCGGGATGTCTCGGCTGTACCTGTCTAATCCGTGTGCGTTTTCGTCTACCATTGCACACGGTGCTGCGGGCGCAGTCAGCGCCCGGCTTTCCCTGCGCCCTCTCTACCGAGAGGGACAACGAGATTGCAAAACTCGGGCAAATCATGTCGCGAGAATGAGAATGCATGCCTCCACCTGTCGTCCCGGACAAGCGAGCGACCAGCGAGCGCGATCCGGGACCCATAACCACAGGAAAAAGTTTTGCGAAAGCTGTGGCTCCAGCCAGTCAAACGACGACGCCCTGTGGTTATGGGTCCCGGCGTGCGCCGGGACGACAGCGGAGCAAGATCGCGCAGCGCTCGCCTAAATCGGCTTGCCCGTATACGGCATCGACGCGGTGAGGCCGCCATCGACCGGGATCGCCTGGCCGTTGACGTAGGATGCTTCGTCGCTCGCCAGAAACAGGCCCATCGCGGCGAGTTCATGCGGCTGGCCGGGGCGCTTCAGGGGATTGAGCTGGCCGATCTTGTCCTGGGTGCCGCGCTCCTTGGCGCGGTCGAACACCGGCTTGGTCATGCCGGTCTCGATCAGGCCGGGGCAAACGGCGTTGATGCGCACGCCGGTGCCGGACAGCGAATACGCCGTGGTCTGCACCAGGCTGATGACGCCGGCCTTGCTTGCGCCATAGGGATGCCCGCTGGCGCCGGACTTCAGGCCTGCGACCGATGCCGTGCAGACGATCGAGCCGTGACCCTGCTTGGTCATGTGCGGGATCGAGTGCTTGATGGCGAGGAACGGCCCGATCAAATTGACGCGCAGCACTTCCTGCCAGTGTTCGGGGGTTTGCTCGGACAGCGGCACAAGGCCGCCGCTGACGCCGGCATTGGCCCAGATCGCGTCGAGCTTGCCGTATTTCGCCAGCGCCGTGGCGATGAAAGCCTTTACGTCGGCTTCGCTGCCCGCATCCGCCATCACGGCTTCGACAATGCCGCCGGCGTCGCTGACGAGCTTTGCGGTTTCCTTGACGCCCTCGGTCTTGTCCACCGCGATCAGCTTTGCGCCTTCTCTCGTGAACAGTAGCGATGCCGCACGTCCAATGCCGCTGCCGGCGCCGGTGATCACGACGGATTTGCCTTCGAGGCGGCCCATGAGTTTCTCCCTGGCGGAATTTCAAACAACGTTTCAAACGCCGAAGTCACTTGAGACAGGGCGTGCTCTGACGTAGGACGACACTAGTAAAGGGTCCAAGCGATGTCCAATGACAAGCCGGGTGTGGTCGTAACGCGCTGGTGGTGGGTGCGTCACGCGCCGGTGCGCAGCGACGGCGGCAATATCTACGGCCAGAAGGACATCGAATGCGATTGCAGCGATCGCGAGGTGTTCGAGGCGGTCGCGAAGATCCTGCCGCGCAATGCGGTGTGGTATTCGAGCAATCTCAAGCGCACGCACCAGACGGCTGAGGCGATCTGGGCCACCGGATTTCCAAAGCCTGCGAACATGACGCAAGAGATTTCGTTTGCCGAGCAAAATCTCGGCAAGTGGCAGGGAATGAACCGCAAGGAATTTATCGCAAGCCTGCCGCTCGGCCGCCACTGGCTCACCGAAGTCGACGAACCCGCGCCCGGCGGCGAGAGCTTCATGGACCTCTACAATCGCACCTGCAACGCGATCGCAGCGCATCACCGCGGCAGAAGCGGGCAGGGACGTCATCGCGGTCGCCCATGGTGGCACGATCCGGGCCGCGGTCGGCCTTGCGCTCGGCGGGTTGCCGGAGCGGGGCCTTGCCTTCGACATCGACAATTGCTCGGTGACGCGGCTCGATCACATTGCAAATGCCGAGCGCAGTGTCTGGCGGCTGCCGATGGTCAATCAGCAGCCATGGATGGCCGATGCCGCGCACGCCGCCATGCATCAGCCCGCGGGGCCGGAGGTCGTGCAGACCAAACTTGCGTGACAAATCTGAAAGACCGGCGAAGCCGCCGAACAAATATACGGGAGAGAAACACATGAGCTTGTTCGACATGAAGGGCAAAGTCGCCGTCATCACCGGTTCGACGCGCGGCATCGGCCTCGCCATCGCCGAGCGGATGGCCGAGCATGGCGCCAAGGTGGTGATCTCCTCGCGCAAGGCCGACGTCTGCGAGAAGGTGGCGAAGGAGATCAACGACAAGTTCGGCAAGGGCGACGGCGATCGCGATCGCGGCCAACATCTCGTCGAAGGAAAATCTGCAAAACCTCGTCGATGAGTTCGAACCGCGCCTTCGGCAAGATCGACGTGCTGGTCTGCAATGCGGCGTCCAATCCGTACTATGGCCCGCTCGGCGGCATCTCCGACGACCAGTTCCGAAAGATCCTCGACAACAACATCGTCGCCAACAACTGGCTGATCTCGATGGTGCGTGCCGCAGATGATCGAACGCAAGGACGGCTCGATCATCATCGTCTCCTCGATCGGCGGCCTGAAGGGCTCGACCACGCTCGGCGCCTACGCGATCTCCAAGGCCGCCGACATGCAGCTCGCGCGCAACCTCGCCTGCGAATACGGCAAGCACAACATCCGCGTGAACTGCATCGCGCCCGGCCTGATCAAGACCGATTTCGCCAAGGCGCTGTGGGACAATCCGGACACGCTGAAGGCCTCGACCGCGCGCTCGCCGCTGTTGCGCATCGGCATCCCCGACGAGATCGCGGGCGCCGCCGTGCTGATGGGATCGGCTGCCGGCGACTTCATGACCGGCCAGACCATCGTGATCGACGGCGGCGCGACGATCAGCTGAGAACAATAGCTTCGTCATGGCCGGGCTTGACCCGGCCATCCACGTCTTACTTGCAGTGGTTCAGAACGTGGATGCCCGGGACAAGCCCGGGCATGACGAAAGGAGGAGAATGGCGCGAGAGCTCACTCCACCGCCGCGTACACCAGGTTCCGCACCAGCGAGCGGGTGTGCTGGCGCTGACCGGGGCCTTGCATCATGAACACGGCAAACAGCTCTTCCTTCGGATCGATCCAGAAGAAGGTACCGGCCATGCCGCTCCAGAAGAACTGGCCGGCCGATCCCAGGAACGGCGCGATGCCTGCTTCGGTGCGCACGGCAAAGCCGAGGCCGAAGCGATGGCCGGGCGGCACCAGCTCGCCCTTGATCTGCACGTCCGCGCCGAGGTGATCGCTGGCCATCAGTTCCAGCGTCTTGCGGCCGATGATCCTGTTGCCGTCGAGCGCGCCGCCATTGAGCAGCATCTGGCAGAAGCGCGCATAGTCCATCGTGGTCGAGACCAGCCCACCGCCGCCGGACTCCATCACGGGCTTCTCCAGCATGTTGAAGAGCTTGATCTCGTCGCCGTTCCACGGATCCTTGGCAAAGGGCTCGGCGAGGCGGCCGGCGTTCTCTTCGCCGGTGTGGAAGGCGGTCTCGGCCATCTGCAGCGGCGCCAGGATGCGCTCGGTGAGGAAAGCGCCGAGCGATTTGCCGCTGACGACCTCGATGATGCGGCCGAGGACGTCGGTGGAGCGGCTGTAGTTCCACTCCGCGCCGGGCTGGCAGACCAGCGGCATGGCGGCAAGCATGGTGGCGTGCTCGGCGTTGCTGATCTTGCGGCTGCGCAGCTTGGATTCCTTGTAGAGCTGCTGGACGAGCCCGTTGCCGGTGTGGTCGTAGGTCAGGCCCGAGGTGTGGCGCAGCAAATCCTGGATCGTCATCTGCCGCTTGGCTGCGACGAGTTCGATCTTGCCGTTGTTCTCGACGCCGACCTTGGTCGCGGCGAATTCCGGAATGAATTTCGCAACGGGGTCGTTGAGCAGGAAATGGCCGTCTTCCAGCAGCTGCATGATGCCGATGGAGACGATCGGCTTGGTCATGGAGAAGATGCGGAAGATCGTGTCATGCGCCATCGGCGCGCTCGCGGCCGGGCTCTGCCGGCCGATCGCATCGAACCAGCCGATCTGGCCCTTGCGCGCCACCAGCACGGTCGCGCCGGGGAGGGTGCCCTTGTCGACCTCGCGCTTGAACGCGTCCGACAGCAGCTGCAGGCGCGCGGCCGACAGGCCGATCGCCTCGGGCTTGGCGGTGGGAAGCGAAGGCGTCTGCGGGGCAGTGGTCTTGAGGGCGGCCGTTTGCGCGTTCATGGTCTCTCCCATAGCTCTTATTGTCTGCCGGACGGCTTGCTGCCGTTCGCATGCGATCATGCAAGATTGACGCAGAACGTCGGGATTGAACAGCGCTGGTTAACCGCTTCGCCCTTGCAAACCGGGCATGGCCTATGCTTGAAACGGCGCGAGCCGGCGGCGACGCCAGGTTCCCTGCAGGAGTGTAGCTCAATTGGTAGAGCACCGGTCTCCAAAACCGGGGGTCGCAGGTTCGAGCCCTGCCACTCCTGCCAGCTTTTCAATCACTTAGAGCAAAGTCCGCGCCGGGGCCGCAGCCGGTTTTGCGTGCTGAACTTCACCGGCTTCGGACACTTTACGGGGCTGGCACTGTGGCGCAGGGGCCTGTCATCCTTGACCTTTCGCCGCTCAGGCAGTAGATACCCGCCACCTGCTGCCGGCCCGTTTAAACGGATATCCGGCGCGGCCAAGAATTCCCCCGAACAATCGAGCTCGTTTTCGCGGCTCATCCTTCCAACGAGGGCTGGGTCGATATCGGCTGTTCGGATTCCCTTCACATGCAACACCGTCTGGTGACGGACGTGGATCGATAGAATGGCTTTCAGCCCGTTCAAATTCCTGCAGGAAGTGCGCTCGGAGGCCGCCAAGGTCACCTGGCCGACGCGCCGCGAGACGACCATCACCACCATCATGGTGTTCGTGATGGTGACGATGGCTTCGATCTTCTTCTTCGCCGCGGACCTGATCATCCGCTATCTCGTCACCTTCCTGCTGGGCATCCGCTGATGAACACCGGAACTCAACTCATGGACAAGCGCTGGTATATCGTCCACGCCTACTCGAACTTCGAGAAGAAGGTCGCCGAATCCATTCGCGAGCAGGCCAAGCAGCGCGGGCTGGAAGAGCTGTTCGAGCAGGTGCTGGTGCCGACCGAGAAGGTCACCGAGGTGCGCCGCGGCCGCAAGATCGACGCCGAGCGAAAGTTCTTCCCGGGCTACGTGCTGGTGAAGATGAAGCTGACCGACGAGGCGTTTCATCTGATCAAGAACACGCCGAAGGTCACGGGCTTCCTCGGCGCTGAAAACAAGCCGATGCCGATTTCGGAATCCGAGGCCATGCGCATCCTGCACCAGGTGCAGGAAGGCGTGGAGCGGCCGAAGGCGTCGGTGTCGTTCGAGATCGGCGAGAACGTGCGCGTGGCCGATGGCCCGTTCGCGTCGTTCTCCGGAGTGGTCGAGGAAATCGACGAGGCGCGTTCGCGCGTGAAGGTCGCGGTGTCGATCTTCGGCCGCGCGACGCCGGTGGAACTGGAATTCGCTCAGGTCGAGAAGGTCTGATCGCGAAAGCACGAAGAGCAATCTTCGTGTAGCATAAGCACGGAGTGCGTCTTCGTGTAGACTGAGAGGACGTGGGAGGAAGAGGCGGTCGCCAGCCGTCTTGATCCGCACCACGAAACCTGAAACCGCCGGCGTGCCGGCACAACAGGAGTGACACATGGCAAAGAAAGTGACCGGATACCTGAAGCTTCAGGTGCCGGCCGGTGCGGCGAATCCGTCGCCACCGATCGGTCCCGCGCTTGGTCAGCGCGGTCTCAACATCATGGAATTCTGCAAGGCGTTCAACGCGCAGACGCAGAAGGAAGAAAAGAACACCCCGATCCCGGTGATCATCACCATCTATGCGGACCGTTCCTTCACTTTCGAGATGAAGACGCCGCCGATGTCCCACTTCCTCAAGCAGGCCGCAAAGATCCAGTCCGGTTCGAAAGCTCCGGGCCGCGACAAGGCCGGCAAGGTGACACGCGCGCAGGTGCGCGAGATCGCCGAGAAGAAGATGAAGGATCTCAATTGCGACTCGATCGAATCGGCCATGAAGATGGTCGAGGGCTCTGCCCGTTCGATGGGTCTGGAAGTGGCGGGGTAACGACCATGGCAATCGGAAAACGTTTGAAGTCCGCCCGCGAAGGCGTTGACGTTGAAAAGTCCTACCCGCTCGCCGAGGCCATCAAGATGGTCAAGGCGCGCGCGAAGGCGAAGTTCGACGAGACCATCGAGATTGCGATCAATCTCGGCGTCGATCCGCGCCACGCCGACCAGATGGTGCGCGGCGTCGTCACCCTGCCGAACGGCACCGGCCGCACGCTGCGCGTCGGCGTGTTCGCGCGCGGTGCGAAGGCTGAAGAAGCCCTGGCTGCCGGTGCCGACGTCGTCGGCGCCGAAGACCTGGTCGCGAAGGTGCAGGGCGGTGCGATCGATTTCGATCGTTGTATCGCCACCCCCGACATGATGCCGCTGGTCGGCCGTCTCGGTAAGGTGCTCGGCCCGCGCGGCATGATGCCGAACCCGAAGATCGGCACCGTCACCATGGACGTTACGTCCGCGGTGAAGGGCGCCAAGGGCGGCTCGGTCGAGTTCCGCGTCGAGAAGGCCGGCATCGTGCAGGCCGGCGTCGGCAAGGCCTCGTTCTCCGAGGAGAAGCTGGTCCAGAACGTCAAGGCGCTCGCGGACGCGGTCGCCAAGGCAAAGCCCGCAGGCGCCAAGGGCACCTACATCCAGCGCGTCGCGGTCTCCTCAACCATGGGACCGGGCGTCAAGGTCGAGCCGGGTTCGCTGCACGACTGATGCGATGCCATCAGGCATGAAGTCTCGGATGAAGTCTCGGTATGAAGTCTTGGGGCGGGATCGGGCAACCGGTTCCGCCCCTTTCGTTTGACAGAAGAAGAGGCGCCCGATGCCCGAGAAAGTGCTGGTCCTACACCGCTTCCCCAAATCGCAGATGGTGCGCATCGGCCAGCGCTTCGAACTTTTGGATGCGGCGGGGAAAAAGCCCGGCGAGGTGTTTTCGCCGGAACAACTCGGCTCGGTCCGCGCGGTCCTCGCAGCGGGCGGTTCGCGGCTCGGCAGCGATACGATGGACCTGCTGCCGCAACTCGGGGCGATCGTCTGCTATGGCACCGGCTACGATGGCGTCGACCTTAAGGCGGCTGCCACGCGCAAGATCGCCGTCGGGCACAGTCCCGGTGCGAACGCATCTTCCGTCGCCGACATCGCGCTGACCTTGATGCTTGCGAGCGTACGGCGGCTTCTGGTCGCCGACGGTTATGTCCGCGACGGAAGCTGGGCCGCCTCAAAACCCTCCCCGATGATGCGCCCGCAAAACGGCATGCGCGGCCGCAAGGTTGGCGTCTACGGCATGGGCGCGATCGGTGGCAAGATCGCCGCGCGCGTCGCGGCCTTCGAGAGCGAGGTCGGCTATTTCAGCCGCAGCAAGCGCGACGTGCCGTACCGCTATTTCGCAAGCCTCGAGGCGCTGGCCGACTGGTGCAGCGTCCTGATCGTCGCGGTACGCGCCGGCCCCGAGACGCATCACGTCGTCGACGCCGACATTCTCAAACGCCTCGGCGAGGACGGCCATGTCATCAATATCGCGCGCGGCTCTGTCATCGATCAGCCGGCGCTGATTGCAGCGCTCACCGAAAAGACCATCGCCGGTGCAGGCCTCGATGTGTTTGCCAAAGAACCGCACGCACCCGATGGGCTGACAGCGCTGCCGAACGTCGTCCTGGCACCGCATATCGGTGGCCACACGCTGGAATCGCATGTGGCGATGCAGGACTGCGTGATGGCCAATCTCGACGCCTTCTTTGCCGGCAAGCCGCTGCCTTATCCCGTGCGCGAAGGCGGGATCTAACCGTTCATGCCCACCGCGGTTGCGCCGCTGCGACATGCCTGAGCTTGTCGGGATTTCGCACAAGGTAGATCGCGGTGATCTTGTCGCCTTCGACGGCAAGGCTCAACGCATGGTCGATCTCGTTGTCCATGTAGACGAGGGCGCCCACGCTTCCGTTGATCTTCATCGGCACGAGGCGGATGGCGCGGCCGGCATTCTTCGCGGCAATGCCGGCAAAGAAGCGCATGATCTTGTCGGCACCCCTGATCGGGTTGAGCGCTGCGGTCTTGCGGCCGCCGCCATCGGTGAAGATGACCGCGTCCTCGCTCAGCAGTCCTGCCAGCGCCGAGAGGTCGCCGCTCGCCGCCGCGTGACTGAAGGCGTCGAGCAGCCGCGCATGCGCCTCGGGCGCGACCGAAGGAGGTGCCGCACGTTCGTCGCGCACCGCCCGACGAGCCCGCGAGGCCAGTTGCCGGCATGCGGCCTCGGTGCGCTCGAGCATGCGCGCGACTTCGGGAAACGGCGTGTCGAAGACGTCATGGAGCAGGAAGGCGGCGCGCTCCGGCGGTGACAATCGGTCCAGCGCCAGCATCAGCGCAAAGGAAAGATCATCGGCAAGCTCGGTTGCAGCATCAGCGCCGAGTTGTTCCGCATCGAGCACCGGCTCGGGCAGCCAGGGGCCCACATAGGTCTCCCGCTGCATGCGCGCGCTCTTCAGCCGGTCGAGACAGAGCCGGGTCACGATGGTGACGAGCATCGCTTCCGTGTTGCGGACATCCTCGGCGCCAGCGAAGCGCAAATAGGCGTCCTGCACGATATCTTCCGCATCACTGCGGCTGCCCAGCATGCGATAGGCAAGCCCCAGCAGCCGCCGGCGATGCGGGGCGAGGGGATCGTCCTCATGCAGCCTGTTTGATGACATCGACCTGGTGTCCGTCCACCGTTACGCGTCGGCATTCCCTGGCATAGCCGAGCGCTGCCTTCATCATTGGAAACGTCCTGCCCATCTGCAGCGCCATCGACAGGTCGATCACGCCCTTCTCGCCCCAGCGGGCGCGCACCACCTCGCGGCAATCATCCTCCTCGAAGGCGCGTCGGGCCACCGCATCGGCAAAGCGAAAGGCAGCGGCGGTGTTCGCGCTCATCGCCTTGGGATCGCGGCGAAGCACCGCCTCTATCTGGGCCTTCGCCATGCCGGCTTCCAGCGCCATGTCGACCACGATCTGGACGCAGGGACCGCAATCCTCAGCCATGGCACCGGCCATCTTGGCGGCAAAGCTCGCCTCGACGGGAACCACCTCGCGGTGTGCCGAGGCCTTCATCACGGGCGCGAACCTGAAGAACGCCGCGGGCAATTCTTTCAGCAAGTATTCGAGATAGCTCACGTCATAGGAATAGCGCTTGCTCATCGAGCGAAGCATGCGGCGCGCGATCCAGCTACGCATGGTGGCCTCCTTGGTTTGGGAACGCTGAAATAAAGGGCGAGCGCCGCCGGCAGCACGACGAGCGCGAGGTTGGCTGCAGCATGATGATCGTGGCCGGCGATGATCATCAGGAGATGAATGAGGGCGTGCGCGACGAGGAAGCCCAGCGCCCGCAACGGCTGCCGGCCAATAGCGTTCGCGCGCCAGGCGCCTGCGCCGAGCGCCGAGACCGGCGACCAGATAGGCCGCACCGACGTCCTGGACGAAGTGGGGATTGAACGGGCCGGTTTCGGTGACGCCAGGCACGTTCGCCCACCAGAACGGGCCTGCGATCAGCATCACGAGCCCGTTGAGGGCATTGAATGACGGCAAGAATCGCAGCGATCGATCGACGCATGGGAGCCTCCAGCCACCCAGACGATCGAGGTACTCGCGGTGTGACGGGCCGCGACGAGTTTTTGCGGTTCCGCCGGGGCGTCCGGGTGGGCCTGTAGGGCGTGGGTCGACCTTGCGATCCGGGCGAGCGAAGCTGTCCACCGAAGTTCCCGTACAACTCGCGGTCGTCACGAACGCCAGTTTGGTTTGGAGAGGACGTCTGCCGGCTTTGGCATGGCGATATCGCCCAGATCGGTCCTAATTTGGCCAGAACACACCATATAAGGCGGCTTCGCAGGGCCCGTTTCGGGAACCTGTGCCTCGTTCACCGCGGCCCGATTTTTGCTCTTGGCAATCCGGGCGGGAGCGGATAAAGAGCCGTTTCCGGGCGTGCTGGCCGTTGCTGGCACGTCCGTGCTCGCATTTACAAAACCCGAAATGATGGAGACTTTTCCTTTCCGCAACCCCGTTTGGCTTGCTCGAAAGGAGGGGAACCTTCGTCTCGGCAAATGAGAGCAGGGGCTTTCGGGCCTCGATCCTGTCCAAGACTGCAGGCGCCCGCGACGAACGCAAGTTCTTCAACGGCTTAATCGCATGGCCTGCATAGACGGGTGAAGACCGGATTTTACTTCGCGCAGCTCTTCCGAGCGGCGCGGAATGGAGTTTGGTTCGAACCTCGACACCCCGCAGGCCGCAAGGCTTCGGGAGGGCAGGCTTCAAGATGTCGTCTTGCCCCTCGTGTCGTCCGGGAGTCCGCTCCCGGGTCAGGTGACGGGTAGGACGGCGGGTGCAACCCGGTGGTCCTGTCCTTGTGGGCAACGACCGCCAACCGGAGAGAGCTTGCTGTGGAAAGAGCGGCAAAAAAGGACGCGGTCGTAGCGCTCAACGAGGTCTTCAAGGCCACGAGCGTTGCCATCGTCGCCCATTATTCCGGCCTCACCGTGGCCCAGATGCAGAAGCTGCGCATGCAGATGAAGCAGGCGGGCGCGTCGGTGAAGGTCTCGAAGAACCGTCTCGCCAAAATTGCTCTTGAAGGCACTGAGGTCGCCGCTATCGGTCCCTTGCTGAAGGGTCCGACCGTGATCGCTACTTCCGACGATCCGGTCGCGGCGCCGAAGGTTGCCGTCGAATTCGCCAAGACGAACGAACAGTTCGTCATTCTCGGCGGCTCGATGGGCAAAACCGTCCTGAATGTCGATGGCGTGAAGGCACTTGCCTCGCTGCCGTCGCTCGACGAACTGCGCGGCAAGATCGTGGGCCTCCTCGTGGCGCCTGCGACCAAGATCGCCCAGCTCGCGAACGCTCCCGCGGCCAAGCTCGCGCGCGTCATTCAGGCTCATGCCTCAAAGAGCGAAGCGGCCTGACCCTTCGCGAAATCAACCTGGTTCGAACCATACGTTTAAGGAAACAGATCAATGGCTGACTTACAGAAAATCGTCGACGACCTCTCGAGCCTCACCGTGCTCGAAGCCGCCGAATTGGCAAAACTCCTGGAAGAAAAGTGGGGCGTGTCCGCCGCTGCCGCAGTAGCGGTTGCCGGTCCCGCCGGCGGTGGCGCTGCCGCCGCTCCGGCCGAAGAGAAGACCGAGTTCACGGTCGTTCTTGCTGCCGCCGGCGACAAGAAGATCGAAGTCATCAAGGAAGTCCGCGCCATCACCGGTCTTGGCCTCAAGGAAGCCAAGGACCTCGTCGAAGGCGCTCCGAAGCCGGTCAAGGAAGGCGTCAACAAGGACGAGGCCGAGAAGGTCAAGGCCCAGCTCGAGAAGGCTGGCGCGAAGGTCGAACTCAAGTAAGTGCGTAATTCCCGGAGCCGGGTGCCCCGGGGTTCGTGCAAAAAACGTGCTCCGGGACCTCCCGGAGCATGGCGTACACAAAAATGTGTGGGGATTCGTGGACTTACCCCTCGAATCTCCACGTTTGCCGCCCCATATCGGGACGGCAGCAGAAAAATGCGGTTTGGCGGCGGGAGCGGCAGGGCTCCCGGCGCAAGCCGTTGGGAGACAGTCAAATTTCGGGCTTTTGCAGTCCGTGAAGCCAAGATTGTAACGGGCGGGTGCGGTAACGCGCCCCGCGCGTCGTTTTGCGTTTTGTAGGTCCGGAGAACGAATTCAGGACGAATGGCCTGAATGCGCGCTTCGAGCGGATCGAGACGGTTCCGAATTCAACCCGGGGGGCGGCGTCAGCCGGGCTTCCGGAAGGTTCGCCCCCAAAGGGCGACGCAGATGAGAGGCCACAATGGCGCAGCAGACATTCACCGGTCGCAAACGCGTTCGCAAGTTCTTCGGACACATCAAGGAAGTCGCCGAGATGCCGAACCTCATCGAGGTTCAGAAGGCATCTTATGACCAGTTCCTGATGGTCGATGAACCCGCGGGCGGCCGCACGGACGAGGGCCTTCAGGCCGTGTTCCGCTCGGTGTTCCCGATCTCGGATTTCTCGGGCACCTCGATGCTGGAATTCGTCCGCTACGAATTCGAGCCGCCGAAATACGACGTCGACGAGTGCCGCCAGCGCGGCATGACCTTCGCGGCGCCCCTGAAGGTGACGCTGCGTCTCATCGTGTTCGATATCGACGAGGAAACCGGCGCCAAGTCGGTGAAGGACATCAAGGAGCAGGACGTCTACATGGGCGATATTCCGCTCATGACGATGAACGGCACCTTCATCGTCAACGGCACCGAGCGCGTCATCGTCTCGCAGATGCACCGTTCGCCCGGCGTGTTCTTCGACCACGACAAGGGCAAGACCCATTCCTCGGGCAAGCTCTTGTTTGCCGCACGCGTCATTCCCTATCGCGGCTCCTGGCTCGACATCGAGTTCGACGCCAAGGACATCGTATTCGCGCGCATCGACCGTCGCCGCAAGATTCCGGTGACGTCGCTGATGTTTGCGCTCGGGCTGGACGGCGAGCAGATCCTGTCGACGTTCTACAAGAAGATTCTCTACAAGCGCGGCAAGGAAGGCTGGCGCGTGCCGTTCGACGCCAACCGTTTCCGCGGCTACTCCACCGTCAATGACCTGATCGACGCCGACAGCGGCAAGGTCGTGCTGGAAGCCGGCAAGAAGCTGACCGTGCGCTCTGCGCGCCAGCTGCAGGAAAAGGGCCTCAAGGCGCTGCGATTGTCGGACGAGGAACTCGCCGGCAACTACCTCTCCGAGGATCTCGTCAACTCAAAGACCGGCGAGATTCACGCCGAAGCCGGCGAGGAGATCACCGACAAGCTCCTGAAGGTCCTCAACGAGCACGGCTACAAGGAATTGCCGGTGCTCGACATCGACCACGTCAATGTCGGCGCCTACATCCGCAACACGCTGAATGCCGACAAGAACATGACGCGAGAAGACGCGCTGTTCGACATCTATCGCGTGATGCGTCCCGGCGAGCCGCCGACGCTCGACTCCGCGCAGGCGATGTTCCAGTCGCTGTTCTTCGATAGCGAGCGCTACGACCTCTCCGCGGTCGGTCGCGTCAAGATGAACATGCGCCTCGAGCTCGATGCGCCCGACACCCATCGCACGCTGCGCAAGGAAGACATCCTCGCCGTCATCAAGACGCTGGTGGACCTGCGCGACGGCAAGGGCGGGATCGACGACATCGACCACCTCGGCAACCGCCGCGTGCGCTCGGTCGGCGAGCTCATGGAGAACCAGTACCGCATCGGTCTGCTCCGCATGGAGCGTGCCATCAAGGAGCGCATGTCCTCGGTCGACATCGACACCGTGATGCCGCAGGACCTGATCAACGCGAAGCCTGCCGCGGCTGCCGTGCGTGAATTCTTCGGCTCCTCGCAGCTCTCGCAGTTCATGGACCAGACCAACCCGCTGTCGGAGATCACCCACAAGCGGCGCCTGTCGGCGCTTGGCCCGGGCGGTCTGACCCGCGAGCGCGCCGGCTTCGAGGTGCGCGACGTGCATCCGACGCATTACGGCCGCATCTGCCCGATCGAGACGCCGGAAGGCCCGAACATCGGTCTGATCAACTCGCTGGCGACGTTTGCGCGCGTCAACAAATACGGCTTCGTCGAGACGCCCTATCGCAAGGTCAAGGACGGCCGCGTCACCGACGAGGTCGTGTACCTCTCGGCGATGGAGGAGGGCCGTTACCGCGTGGCGCAGGCCAACGTGCCGCTCGACAACCGCGGCCGCTTCACCGAAGACCTCGTGGTCTGCCGTAACGACGGCGAAGTGCTGCCGGTGACGCCGGACAAGGTCGACTATATGGACGTGTCGCCGAAGCAGCTGGTTTCGGTGGCAGCGGCGCTGATTCCGTTCCTCGAGAACGACGACGCCAACCGCGCGCTGATGGGCTCGAACATGCAGCGCCAGGCGGTGCCGCTGGTTCGCGCCGAGGCGCCGTTCGTCGGCACCGGCATGGAAGGCGTGGTCGCCCGCGACTCCGGTGCTGCGATCGCTGCCCGCCGTTCCGGCGTGATCGACCAGATCGACGCCACGCGCGTCGTTATCCGCGCCACCGAGGATCTCGATCCCACCAAGTCGGGCGTCGATATCTACCGGCTGATGAAGTACCAGCGCTCCAACCAGTCGACCTGCATCAACCAGCGTCCGCTGGTGAAGGTCGGCGACATCGTCCGGAAGGGCGACATCATCGCCGACGGTCCCTCGACCGATCTCGGCGAGCTCGCGCTCGGCCGCAACGTGCTGGTCGCGTTCATGCCGTGGAACGGCTACAACTTCGAAGACTCGATCCTGCTCTCCGAGCGGATCGTGAAGGACGACGTGTTCACCTCGATCCATATCGAGGAATTCGAGGTGATGGCCCGCGACACCAAGCTCGGCCCTGAGGAAATCACCCGCGACATTCCGAACGTCTCGGAAGAAGCGCTGAAGAACCTCGACGAAGCCGGCATCGTCTATATCGGCGCGGAAGTACGCGCCGGCGACATTCTGGTCGGCAAGATCACGCCGAAGGGCGAAAGCCCGATGACGCCGGAAGAAAAGCTCCTGCGCGCCATCTTCGGCGAAAAGGCTTCCGACGTCCGCGATACCTCGCTGCGCGTGCCTCCGGGCGTGCAGGGCACCATCGTGGAAGTCCGCGTCTTCAACCGCCACGGCGTCGACAAGGACGAGCGTGCGCTGGCGATCGAGCGGGAAGAGATCGAGCGCCTGGCCAAGGACCGCGACGACGAGCAGGCGATTCTCGATCGTAACGTCTACGGCCGTCTCGCCGAGCTCCTGGAAAACCGCCAGGGCATCGCCGGGCCGAAGGGCTTCAAGAAGGACACCAAGATCACCCGCGCGATTCTGGACGAGTATCCGAAGTCGCAGTGGTGGCTGTTCGCCTCGCCGAACGACAAGCTGATGGCCGAGATCGAGGCCATGCGCAAACAGTACGACGAGTCGAAGAAGGGCCTCGAGCAGCGCTTCCTCGACAAGGTCGAGAAGCTGCAGCGCGGCGACGAACTGCCGCCCGGCGTGATGAAGATGGTCAAGGTCTTCGTCGCGGTGAAGCGCAAGATCCAGCCCGGCGACAAGATGGCCGGCCGCCACGGCAACAAGGGCGTGGTGTCGAAGATCGTGCCGATCGAGGACATGCCGTTCCTCGAGGACGGCACGCATGCCGACATCGTGCTCAATCCGCTCGGCGTGCCCTCGCGCATGAACGTCGGTCAGATCCTCGAGACCCATCTCGGCTGGGCCTGCGCCGGCCTCGGCAAGCGCATCGGCCAGACGGTGGATGCCTATCTGCACGGCGCCGCCAAGCAGGACACCAAGCCGCTGAAGGAGACCTTGAAGAAGATCTACGGCGACGACGAGACTATCAAGTCGCTGAACGACAGCGAACTGATCGAGCTTGGCCGCAACCTGAGCCACGGCGTGCCGATTGCCACGCCGGTGTTCGACGGCGCCAAGGAAGCCGACATCGAGGAGATGCTGAAGCTCGCAGGATTGGATGCTTCGGGCCAGTCGACCGTCTATGACGGCCGGACCGGCGATCCCTTCGATCGCAAGGTCACGGTGGGCTACATCTACATGCTCAAGCTGCACCATCTCGTCGACGACAAGATCCACGCCCGTTCGATCGGTCCGTACTCGCTCGTCACCCAGCAGCCGCTGGGCGGCAAGGCGCAGTTCGGCGGCCAGCGTTTCGGCGAAATGGAGGTCTGGGCGCTGGAAGCCTATGGCGCTGCCTACACGCTGCAGGAAATGCTGACCGTGAAGTCGGACGACGTCGCCGGCCGAACCAAGGTGTACGAGGCGATCGTGCGCGGCGACGACACGTTCGAGGCGGGTATTCCGGAATCGTTCAACGTGCTGGTCAAGGAAATGCGCTCGCTCGGCCTCAACGTCGACCTGCACAATTCCAAGGTAGGACCGGGGACGACGTCGGAAGCGGCCGAGTAACAAAATTGACGCCCGGCGTTACCGCCGGGCTATGGCGCTTCGCCCGCGGACGGGCGAGGCGTCTGCGACACGAGCATTTCGAATTTGCTGCCGGCTTTTGATCGGCACGCGAGGAGAAGACCATGAACCAAGAGATTATGAATCTGTTCAATCCGACGACGCCGGCTCAGGTCTTCGACCAGATCCGGATTTCGATCGCGTCGCCGGAGAAGATTCTGTCCTGGTCCTACGGCGAAATCAAAAAGCCCGAGACCATCAACTACCGCACCTTCAAGCCGGAGCGCGACGGCCTGTTCTGCGCCCGCATCTTCGGGCCGATCAAGGACTACGAGTGCCTTTGCGGCAAGTACAAGCGGATGAAGTACAAGGGCATCATCTGCGAAAAGTGCTCGGTTGAGGTGACGCTGTCGCGCGTCCGGCGCGAGCGCATGGGCCATATCGAGCTCGCAGCACCCGTCGCCCACATCTGGTTCCTGAAGTCGCTGCCCTCGCGCATCGGCCTTCTGCTCGACATGACGCTGAAGGATCTCGAGCGTATCCTGTACTTCGAATATTACGTAGTGCTCGAGCCGGGCCTGACCGCGCTGAAGGACCGTCAGCTGCTGTCGGAGGACGAGTACCTCAAGGCGCAGGACGAATACGGCCAGGATTCCTTCACCGCCATGATCGGCGCCGAAGCGATCCGCGAGATGCTCAAGGGTCTCGACCTCGAGAAGCTCGAGACGACGCTGCGCGCCGAAATGTCGGAGACCGACTCCGAGATCAAGCACAAGAAGCTCGCCAAGCGCCTGAAGATCGTCGAGGCATTCCGCCATTCCGGCAACAAGCCGGAGTGGATGATCCTGACCGTCGTTCCCGTGATTCCGCCGGACCTGCGTCCGCTGGTGCCGCTCGACGGCGGCCGCTTTGCGACCTCTGATCTCAACGACCTCTACCGCCGCGTCATCAACCGCAACAACCGCCTGAAGCGGCTGATGGAGCTGCGCGCGCCCGACATCATCATCCGCAACGAAAAGCGCATGCTGCAGGAAGCGGTCGATGCGCTGTTCGACAACGGCCGCCGCGGCCGCGTCATCACCGGCGCCAACAAGCGCCCGCTGAAGTCGCTCGCCGACATGCTGAAGGGCAAGCAGGGCCGTTTCCGCCAGAACCTGCTCGGCAAGCGCGTCGACTATTCCGGTCGTTCGGTGATCGTGGTCGGTCCGGAGCTCAAGCTGCACCAGTGCGGCCTGCCGAAGAAGATGGCGCTCGAGCTGTTCAAGCCGTTCATCTATTCGCGGCTTGACGCCAAGGGCCTGTCCACCACCGTCAAGCAGGCCAAGAAGCTGGTCGAGAAGGAGCGTCCCGAGGTCTGGGACATCCTCGACGAGGTGATCCGCGAACATCCGGTGCTGCTCAACCGCGCGCCGACGCTGCATCGCCTCGGCATCCAGGCGTTCGAGCCGGTGCTGATCGAGGGCAAGGCGATCCAGCTGCATCCGCTGGTCTGCGCCGCCTTCAACGCCGACTTCGACGGCGACCAGATGGCCGTGCACGTTCCGCTGTCGCTGGAAGCGCAGCTCGAAGCGCGCGTCCTGATGATGTCGACCAACAACATCCTGCATCCGGCGAACGGCCAGCCGATCATCGTGCCGTCGCAGGACATCGTGCTCGGCCTCTACTACGTCTCGATCATGCGCGACGGCCTGCCCGGCGAGGGCAAGATCTTCGGCGACATGGCCGAGCTCGAGCATGCGCTGCACTCGAAGGTCATCCATCTCCACAGCAAGATCAGGTATCGCTGGGATGGCATCGGCGAGGACGGCAAGCCGGTCAAGCGCTGGATCGAAACCACCGCAGGCCGCGTCATGCTCGGCAATCTGCTGCCGAAGAACGCCAAGGTCCCGTACGACGTCATCAACAAGCTGATGACCAAGCGCGAGATCTCCAGCGTCATCGACCAGGTCTACCGCCACTGCGGTCAGAAGGAGACGGTGATCTTCTGCGACCGCATCATGGCGCTCGGCTTCTACAACGCGTTCAAGGCCGGCATCTCGTTCGGCAAGGACGACATGGTGGTGCCGCACGGCAAGTGGAAGATCGTCGACACAACGCGTGCGCTGGCGAAGGATTTCGAGCAGCAGTACAACGACGGTCTGATCACCCATGGCGAGAAGTACAACAAGGTCGTCGACGCCTGGTCGAAGGCGACGGAAGAAATCGCCAAGGAGATGATGAAGGAAATCTCCTCGACCAAGAAGACCGCCAAGGGCGCCGACGCCGACATCAACTCGATCTACATGATGGCGCACTCCGGTGCGCGCGGTTCGCCGGCGCAGATGCGCCAGCTCGCCGGCATGCGCGGCCTGATGGCCAAGCCCTCGGGCGAGATCATCGAGACGCCGATCATCTCCAACTTCAAGGAAGGCCTCTCGGTGCTCGAGTACTTCAACTCGACCCACGGCGCCCGCAAGGGCCTCGCGGACACCGCGTTGAAGACCGCGAACTCCGGCTACCTGACCCGCCGTCTTGTCGACGTCGCGCAGGACTGCATCATCACGCAGGACGACTGCGGCACCAAGCTCGGCATCAAGATGCGCGCCATCATCGATGCCGGCACGGTCGTGGCCTCGCTCGCCTCGCGCATCCTCGGCCGAACGGCCTGCGATGACGTGCGCGATCCAGCCTCCAACAAGGTGGTGGTCAAGCGCGGCACGCTGATGGAGGAGACCCACGTCGAGGCGCTCCACCAGGCCGGTATCCAGGAAGTGAAGATCCGCTCGGCGCTGACCTGCGAACTGGTCAACGGCATCTGCGGCAAGTGCTACGGCCGCGATCTGGCCCGCGGCACACCGGTCAACCACGGCGAGGCGGTTGGCGTCATCGCGGCGCAGTCGATCGGCGAGCCCGGCACGCAGCTGACGATGCGCACGTTCCACATCGGCGGTGCGGCGCAGATCAACGAGCAGTCGTTCATCGAGTCGAACTTCGAAGGCAAGGTGATCATCAGAAACAGGGCGATCTCCAAGAACAGCGAAGGTCATTCGGCCGCGATGGTCCGCAACATGGTGGTTGCGATCGTCGATACCGACGGCAGCGAGCGGGCGACGCACCGTATCCAGTACGGCGCGCGCATGCTGGTCGACGAAGGCGACACCGTGAAGCGCGGCACGCGCATCGCGGAGTGGGATCCCTACAGCCGTCCGGTGCTCACCGAAGTCGAGGGCACTATCGGCTTCGAGGACCTGGTCGAGGGGCAGTCGATCTCGGAAACGCTCGACGAATCCACCGGTATCGCCAAGCGCGTCGTCATCGACTGGCGCTCGACGCGGGGCGGTGCGGACTTGCGGCCTGCGATCGTGATCAAGGGCAAGGACGGCAAGGTGCTGAAGCTGTCGCGCGGCGGCGACGCCCGCTACATGCTGTCGGTCGACGGCATCCTCTCGGTCGACGTCGGCGCCAAGGTCAAGCCGGGCGACATTCTTGCCCGTATCTCGACCGAAAGCGCCAAGACCCGCGACATCACCGGCGGTCTGCCGCGTGTTGCCGAACTGTTCGAGGCCCGTCGTCCGAAGGATGCGGCGATCATCGCCGAGATCTCCGGCACGATCCGCTTCGGCCGCGACTACAAGAACAAGCGCCGCATCTCGATCGAACCCGTCGACAAGACCGAGGAGGCGCGCGAGTACCTGATCCCGAAGGGCAAGCACATCCACTTGCAGGACGGCGACGTCGTCGAAAAGGGCGACTTCATCGTCGAGGGCAATCCGGCGCCGCACGACATCCTGGCGATCAAGGGCATCGAGGAACTCGCTGCCTACCTGGTCAATGAAATCCAGGAGGTCTACCGGCTGCAGGGCGTGCTCATCAACGACAAGCACATCGAGGTGATTGTCCGTCAGATGCTGCAGAAGGTTGAGATCACCGATCAGGGCGAGACCGACATGATCTCGGGCGAACAGATCGACAAGATCGAGTTCGACCAGATCAACGAGAAGGCCAAGGAGGAGGGCAAGAAGCCCGCCACCGGCACGCCGGTTCTGCTCGGCATCACCAAGGCGAGCCTGCAGACCCGCTCGTTCTTCTCGGCGGCGTCGTTCCAGGAGACCACCCGCGTGCTCACCGAAGCCGCCGTCAACGGCAAGGTGGATCCGCTCGAGGGCCTCAAGGAGAACGTCATTGTCGGCCGCTTGATCCCGGCCGGCACCGGCGCCTCGATGGCCAAGATCCGCGAAGTCGCCGTCAAGCGCGACAAGATGATCCTCGACGAACGCGAGAAGCAGGCGGCGATCGTGCCGACTGCGCCGGAAGCGGAACCTCTGGCTTTGCCGCCAGCGGAGTAAACGTTCCGGTAGATTACGGATACCAGGCGAAAGGGCCGGCCATGCGCCGGCCTTTTTGTTTTTCTTTTATTGTTGCGGTGCGGGAACTACCTTTGTTCATCTTTCCTTCAGGCTGAAAAGCGCTTTTGCTAAGGCGGCTTGGACCGGACGCTTCCTGCAGGGGGCGGCGTAGGCGACGGAACGGACATGTTGGATCTAGCGATTGTTGGCGGCGGTCCTGGCGGGCTGATGAGCGCCTGGTACCTGAGGAAGAAACTCGGCGACAATTGCCGGGTCACCATTTACGAAGCGTCCGACCGCGTCGGCGGCAAGATCGTCACGCGCAAGTTCGATTCCGCTCCCGCCATGTACGAAGCGGGCGTCGCCGAAATCTACGACTACTCGATGACGGGTCCCGATCCGCTGCGTGAGCTGATCCAGCATTTCGGGCTGCAGACCATTCCGATGGATGCCGAGCAGGTCCAGCTCGACGGCGTCCTGCTCAACGACGTACCGGGCATGCGCCGCAAATACGGCGAAGCGACCGCGACCGCGATCGAGGGTTTTCGCAAGCGCTGTGCCGGGTTCATGACACCGCTCGAATATTACGAGGGCGTCGGCGCCCACGACAACGAACACCCCTGGGCCTACAAGACCTGCGAGCAGGTGCTCGACGAGGAAGTTGCCGATCCGATCGCAAAGCGCTTCTTCAAGGTGATGGCGCGTTCCGACATCGCGACCGAGCCGCACAACACCAACGGGCTCAATGCGCTGAAGAATTTCGTGATGGATGTCGACGGCTACATCGGCCTGTACTCGATCCAGAATGGCAACGAGCAACTGATCGAGTGCCTGCGTTCCGAAGTCGATGCCGACATCCAGCTCAATCACCGTGTGCTGAAGGTCGGCAAGACCGCGGCAGGCCGTTACCGGCTCAACATGATGAACGGCAAGGGGCCGGAGACGCGCGACTTCGATCTCGTGCTGATGTGCCTGCCGCATTCCTGGCTGTCCACCATGGGCTGGGAAGGCGAAGAGCTGCGCGCCTCGATGGTCAAGCACGTCGCTTATTTCGACAAGCCTGCGCACTACCTCCGCGTCTCGATCCTGTTCGACTCCCCGTTCTGGGGGGAAAAGATCCCCGGTGCGTGGTTCATGTCGGAGGCCTTTGGCGGCTGCTGCGTCTACAACGAAGGCGCGCGGCATGACGTCGGCAAACATGGCGTGCTGAACTGGCTGATCGCCGGATCCGATGCGCTCGCCTTTGCCAATCTCTCCGACCGGGAGCTAATCGACGCGGCGCTGAAGTCGCTGCCGGTCTCGTTCGGCGATACGCGCGACCATTTCCTCGAAGGCAAGATCCATCGCTGGCTGTCGTCGGTGAACGCGTTGCCCGGCGGCCTGCCGGCGCGGGACGTCATGGTCAATCACCGGCCCGAGCCGAAGCTGCATCCGGGTATCGTGGTGGTCGGTGACTATCTGTTCGACTCCACCCTGAATGGGCTGCTCGACTCCTCCGACGCTGCGACCGACATCATCGTCAGCGAAATGATGCGGCTGCGCCGCGCCAGCGCGCAAGGCTCGCAGCCGCTGTTCGACCGGATCGACCGCGACTATTTCGAGAACTATCGCAGGCTCGGTCCCTACAGCGAGGTCTGGAGCCACTTCACCGATCCGGACTATCTGATGGAGCTGATCAAGATCGTCTGGGGCAGGGCGAAGGGCTACAAGCTGCTGATTGCTGGCTCGGCCAGCGGTGAGCTGGTCGGCGCGCTGCGCGCGCATGGCGTTGATGCCTGGGGGATCGAGAACAACCGCGCCATCCACGCCAGGACGCCAAAGGCGCTGAAGAAGTACAACAAGCTCGGCTCGGTGCTCGACATGCCCTTCAAGGCAGGCAGCTTCGACTTCGTGTTCGAGACCAGCCTGTGCCACGTCGCGGAAAAACAGGTGGCGCGCGCCGTGCGCGAGATGAACCGGGTGGTCAAGACCGGCATCGTGTTCGGCTCCGTGACGTCGGACCTGCCGCCGGCGCTGATCGACCGCTACGACTTGCTGCGCGGGGTGAAGAAGCTCGGCACCTGGTGGGAATGGTCGGAGCTGTTCTTCCGCAACGGCTTTGATCTTGCGATGCACCGCCGCGACAGCACCGATGCGCTGTGGGCGGCGACGCTGGCCGCCAACAAGGGGCCGGGGCAGTGGTACGCCGACTCCGACAGCCTTCGCTATTCGTTCTTTGACAAGGTCGCAGACGAGGACGAATAGTCGCGTTGTCAGCCCGTTCCATTTACTTTGCCGAATTGATCCTGATCGCTTAGGATTGATGCGGTAGCGATTTGCCGCTATCGCGCTCGAGTTGCGGTCATGCCGGCCGTGCAGCATCGGTTGGTTTTATGGCGTCCAAGCCCCCTTCATCGGATGACCCGACTCACGCCCCGGCGGACGATCCGGAGCTGAGCAAGATACACCTCGCCGCGCCCGATGCCGTCAATCCTGCCGCCGGCGGCAAGTCCGCTGTGCCGCCGTCGTCCGGCGAGCCGGAAGAGAGTAAGGACGAGGAGATCGAACTCGACGATGATGATGACGACGAGGATCTCGTCGTCTTCACCGCGCGGGAAGCCGCCGGCGCCTTCGCCACCATCCTGAGCTTCGTCCAACCCTATTTCGGCAACTATAAGAAGCTCATTGCATTCGTCAGCTTCGGCGTCATCGTCGAAACGCTGTTCAACGTGATCATGCCGCTGAGCCTGAAATTCCTGATCGACGACGCGCTCGGCGAGGAAGACTTCCAGGCCCTCTACATGATCCTCGGCGTGCTTGCGGCCGCGGGCATTCTGACCTCGATCGTTGCGGTCTGGTACGAGCGGCATGATGCGCGGCTCGCCGCCTCCCTGATCGCCGACGTGCGGACGCGAATTTTCGAGCACGTGCAGAACCTGCCGGCGTCGTATTTCGCCAAGACCAAGCGCGGCGAGATCCTGTCGCGTTTCTCCATCGACCTCACCGCGTTCGAGAGCTCGATCAAGAGTTTTGCCAATAGCGCGGCGCTGCCGTTTCTAGAGCTGATCGCCGGCATCATCCTGATGCTATTCCTGAACTGGCAGCTTGCCGCCATCGCGCTGCTGGTGTTCCCGATCACGCTGATCGGCCCGCGCATCCTCACGCCCAAGGCGGTGCAGGCCAATTACGAGCAGAAGCTGAACGAGGCCGGACTGCTCGGCATGGTGCAGGAGAACGTCGCGGCGCAGGCGGTGGTGAAGGCCTTCAGCCTGCAGCGCAAGACGTTCGGCTGGTTCAGCCTGCGTAACCAGGATGTGCGCATCAAGACCGCCTCGGCGGTGTTCCTGTCCACCATGGTGGAGCGCACCGTCACCATCTCGGTACTGCTGCTGCACCTCGTCGTGCTCGCCATCGGCGCCTATCTCGCCACCAAGGGCCAGATCACCATCGGCACCTTCGTCACCTTTGAAAGCGCGTTCTGGGAAGTGTCCTACAACATCGCCCATCTCATGCATTTCATTCCGGTGTCGATCCAGTCGGCGGCCGCCATCCGCCACATCCAGGAACTGCTGGACGAGCCGACCCGCGGCGCCGACCGGCCGGGCGCGCCGGATCTGCCGCGGATCACCAACGATATCAGCTTCGAACGCGTCACCTTCCAGTACGAAGGCGCGATGACGCCGGTGCTCGACAACTTCTCGCTCAAGCTCGACGTCGGCAAGACCATTGCCGTCGTCGGCCCCTCCGGCTCCGGCAAGAGCACGCTGCTCAATTTGATCCTGCGTCTCTACACACCGGACGAGGGCAGGGTGGCGATCGACGGCGTCGACATCCGCCGCGTGACCCGGGAATCGCTGCGCGGGGGGATGGCGGTGGTGTTCCAGGAGAACATGCTGTTCAACATGTCGATCCGGGAAAACATCCGTCTCGGCAAGGAGGGCGCCACCGACGAGGAGGTCGTCGAGGCCGCCAAGAAGGCCGAGATTCACAGTTACATCATGAGCCTGCCGCAGCGTTACGACACGCCGGTCGGCGAGCGCGGCGACACCCTTTCCGGCGGCCAGCGCCAGCGCGTCGCGATCGCGCGCGCCATCATCCGCAATCCCTCGGTCCTGCTGCTGGACGAAGCGACCTCCGCGCTCGACCAGACCACGGAAGCCGCGATCAATCGCACACTGATGAAGCTCGCGGAAGGCCGCACCATGATCTGGTCGACCCACCGCCTGACCTCGGTGATCGAGATGGACGAGATCATCGTGATTTCAGGGGGCAGGGCGATCGAACGCGGCCCGCATGCGAAACTGCTCGCGGAGGGCGGCACCTACCGCCAGCTCTGGGACGACCAGAGCCGCACCCCGCATCACGCGGCTCAGGCCGACGATGACAATGAAGACGACGATGACGAGGACGACGAGGAGTGAGGCGGCCTCGCGTTGGTGCCAAAGGGCGCGCCTAGCCGCCGCTTCCAACCTTCGCCAAGCCTGATGAAGAACCGCGCCCAACGCTGCGCAGCCCAGTAGATTCCGCGATCGATCGACACCGATTTGAAATTATAGGCCTTGGCATTGGCCCAGGCGTCGCAGGCCTGCTTGACGGGATCATCGTAGAACGCCGAGATTTTTCCCGCGCCCATGCCCTCGGTCGCAAGCCACGCCGGAATATGGACGCGGCACAACCGTTCCACATCGGTGAACACCTTGTCCGATCCGGTGCCGGTAACGGGACAGGTGGTCTGGAAGGCGTCGCCCACCAGCACGATGCCGGCCTTGCGATGTCCGGCGCTGACGTAAAGATCCGCGGGTCGGATCTTGACGTCGCCGGCGATGTCGAATTCGCCGGTGATGCGCTTCAGCCGCGGCAGCGCCGCATCGAGGGTCTGGCGCGGCGCACGTCGCATCTCGCGCAGCCAGGGATCGTCGGCCTCGCGGTAGGTAAAGAGGTTGGCGCGCATCCGCGTGCCGACCGGAAACAGTGTGATGTAGGGAATGCGATCGGCTGGGCGTTCCGAGAAATAGGTCATGGCCGGAAAATCGAAGGCGGCGCGGCCAAGGGGGACGAGATCGAAGCCGAGCGAGATCGAATGGCAGCGGCTCGTGACGGTGCGTTCGATGCCCAGCATGTGGCGGAGCGCGACACTGAGCCCGTTCGCCAGCACGACGAGCCGTGCGGAGACCGGCTCGCCGTCGGTCAAGGTCAGCGTTTGCCGGTCCTCGCTTGTTTCAATGCCGACCACCTTGGCGAAGGCCATCTCGGCCGGCGCACGAATCTCGGCACGGACCGCGCTGACGAGGTCATCGTAGAGGATGCCGTATTGCTCGTTGGGGTGTTTGTCGAGCAGATGACCGAAGCGGGCGATCCAGTTCACCTCCGCCGCAGTTGCCGATCGCAACACCGATTCGGCGATTCCGGTCTTGCGGAAGCGCGCAACCTGCTCGGCGCCGCTGATTTTTTCGATGCGGAAGTCGAATGGATAGACCTGATGCGGATCGATCAGGACAGCGGAAATCCCGGCGCGACCGAGCATCGCCGCTGCGGTCGAGCCGGCAAGCCCTCCGCCGATGATCGCAATGTCGGTGTAGTGCATGGAAGATTCCGCTTTTCAGCCGCTATTGTTGCCCCCGCAATGGCAAATAAAGCTTTAGCCGGGCGGTCGACTTTGAGCCGGAGGTGCTCGGACCCACGGCAAAGTGTTTAACATCCGGGTAAAATTAACGAATCTTGCGCAGGAAGCGCCTTTCGGGTCACGAATGGCGCCTCGCCGGCGGCCGCGCGAAAGCGAGGATTCCGCAGGCGGAATAGGCCTTTCCAAGGGCTGTTTCGCCTTGACTTGACCATACCGGGCTTATAAAACCCGCGCACTTCACGACAGGCGGTGAGCAAAGCCAGCGTCGGAACGGAACACCCGAAGCGGTTTTTGGCCGGGACGGGCACCAACCTCGACGAATGCCGCTCAAACGCTGTCGATCATAGCTAGGCAATGCCAGTGCGATTTTTGTTCTCTTGAGAAAGTTCTCTTGAGATCGATTTCGAATGCATGACCTCGGTGCCGGACCGAACAGCGAACGCTGGGCGGTCTTTGATCCGCGGTCCTCTGTGGCGTCGAAGCGCTTTCCGCTCAGCGATGGGTGGTTGGCGCGCTTTCGTTTTGCGTGAACGTTTTTCGCGCGAGCGGCCGGACCGGGGCGGAACTCCGGAACAGGATTTTGCGCAGCCGCTTTTTCCGGTGCGCATGAATAAAGAGGGTGAAGGCTACATGCCGACGATCAACCAGCTGATCGCAAAACCGCGAGCCGTGCAGAAGTCGCGCAAGAAGGTGCCGGCGCTGCAACAGTCGCCACAGAAGCGCGGTGTTTGCACGCGCGTCTACACGACGACCCCGAAGAAGCCGAACTCGGCGCTTCGCAAGGTCGCCAAGGTGCGCCTGACCAACGGTTTCGAGGTGATCGGCTACATCCCGGGCGAGGGCCATAACCTGCAGGAGCACTCGGTGGTGATGATCCGCGGCGGCCGCGTCAAGGATCTGCCCGGCGTGCGCTACCACATCCTCCGCGGCGTGCTGGATACCCAGGGCGTCAAGAACCGTAAGCAGCGCCGTTCGAAGTACGGCGCCAAGCGTCCGAAATAATCGGGAAAAGATCAGATGTCGCGTCGCCATTCTGCCGAAAAGCGTGAAGTGAACCCCGATCCGAAATTCGGGAACATCATCATTACGAAGTTCATGAACTCGATCATGTACGACGGCAAGAAGTCTGCCGCCGAGAGCATCGTCTACGGTGCGCTGGCGATGATCGAGACCAAGACCAAGCAGGGTCCGTTGCCGGTTTTCGAGCAGGCGCTGGAAAACGTGATGCCGACCATCGAGGTCCGCTCCCGCCGCGTCGGCGGCGCCACTTATCAGGTGCCGGTTGAAGTCCGCACCGTCCGCCGCCAGGCGCTCGGCATCCGCTGGATCATCACTGCAGCGCGCGAGCGCAACGAAAAGACGATGACGGAGCGGCTCTCGGCCGAGCTGCTCGACGCGTCGAACAACCGGGGTAACGCCGTCAAGAAGCGTGAAGACGTGCATCGGATGGCGGAAGCCAACCGTGCCTTCTCGCACTATCGCTGGTAACGGCGACACACGGAATCAAGGAACAGCTCATGCCCCGCCTACATGCCATCGAGGACTACCGCAACTTCGGTATCATGGCCCATATCGACGCCGGCAAGACCACCACGACCGAGCGCATCCTCTATTACACCGGCAAGAGCCACAAGATCGGCGAAGTGCACGAAGGTGCCGCGACGATGGACTGGATGGAGCAGGAGCAGGAGCGCGGCATCACCATCACCTCGGCCGCGACCACCGCATTCTGGAGCGGCAAGCGCCTCAACATCATCGACACCCCCGGCCACGTCGACTTCACGATTGAAGTCGAGCGCTCCTTGCGCGTGCTCGACGGCGCGGTATGCGTGCTCGATTCCAACCAGGGCGTCGAACCGCAGACCGAGACCGTCTGGCGTCAGGGCGACAAGTACAAGGTTCCGCGCATCGTCTTCGCCAACAAGATGGATAAGACCGGCGCCGACTTCTACAAGTGCATGCAGGATATTGTTGATCGTCTCGGCGCGAAGCCGATTGCGATCCAGCTTCCGATCGGCTCTGAGAATAATTTCAAGGGCCTGGTCGATCTCGTCCGCATGAAGGGCGTGGTCTGGGAAGAAGAGAAGCTCGACGCCAAGTTCGTCGACATCGATATTCCCGAGGACATGGTCGAGAAGGCCAAGGAATACCGCGAGAAGCTGCTGGAAGCCGCCGTCGAACTCGACGACGAAGTGCTTGCCGCTTACCTCGACGGCAACGAGCCCGATGAGGCGACGTTGAAGCGCATGATCCGCAAGGCGGTGCTGACCGGCGCATTCTTCCCGGTGCTGTGCGGTTCGGCGTTCAAGAACAAGGGCGTGCAGCCGCTGCTCGACGCTGTCGTCGATTATCTGCCGTCGCCGATCGACGTGCCCGCCATCAAGGGCGTCGACGAGGACGGCAACGAGATCGTTCGCCTTCCGAACGACAAGGAGCCCCTGGCGCTGCTGGCGTTCAAGATCATGGACGATCCGTTCGTCGGCACCATCACGTTCTGCCGCATTTATTCCGGCACGCTCTCGTCGGGCACCGGCGTCATCAATTCGACGCGCGACCGCAAGGAGCGCATCGGCCGCATGCTGCTGATGCATGCCAACAACCGCGAAGACATCAAGGAGGCCTATGCCGGCGACATCGTTGCGCTTGCGGGCCTGAAGGAAGCGCGCACCGGCGACACGCTGTGCGACGCCAACAAGCCGGTGATTCTCGAAAAGATGGAATTCCCGGAGCCGGTGATCGAGATCGCGATCGAGCCGAAGACGAAGGCCGACCAGGAAAAGCTCGGCATTGCGCTCGCCAAGCTCGCCGCCGAGGATCCGTCGTTCCGCGTCTCGACCGACCAGGAGTCCGGCCAGACCATTCTCAAGGGCATGGGCGAACTGCATCTCGACATCAAGGTCGACATCCTCAAGCGCACCTACAAGGTCGAGGCCAACATCGGCGCGCCGCAGGTGGCGTTCCGTGAGCGCGTCACCAAGCGCGTCGAGCAAAGCTACACCCACAAGAAGCAGACCGGCGGTACCGGCCAGTTCGCGGCCGTTACCCTGATCGTCGAGCCGAACGAGCCCGGCAAGGGCTACGAGTTCGAATCCAAGGTCGTCGGCGGTGCGGTTCCGAAGGAATACATCCCGGGCGTCGAAAAGGGCATCGAGAGCGTGCTGACATCGGGCGTGGTCGCCGGCTTCCCGATCGTGGACGTCAAGGTCCAGCTGATCGACGGCAAGTATCACGACGTCGACTCCTCGGCGCTGGCCTTCGAAATCGCAACGCGGGCTTGTTTCCGCGAAGCGCTGCAGAAGGGCAAGTCCGTCCTGCTCGAGCCGATCATGAAGGTCGAGGTGGTGACCCCGGAAGACTACACCGGCTCGGTCATCGGCGACCTCAACTCGCGGCGCGGCCAGATCCAGGGCCAGGACATGCGCGGCAACGCCAACGTCATCAATGCGATGGTGCCGCTGATGAACATGTTCGGGTACGTCAATAACCTGCGCTCGATGAGCCAGGGACGCGCCACCTTCACGATGCAATTCGACCACTACGCAGAAGCACCCGCCAACGTTTCGGCGGAAGTCCAGAAGAAATTTGCTTGATTGTCGTTGATGCCAGTCAGCGATTAAACGGAGAGTCAAATGGCCAAAGCAAAGTTTGAACGTAATAAACCCCACTGCAACATCGGCACCATCGGTCACGTCGACCATGGCAAGACGTCGCTGACGGCGGCGATCACCAAGATCCTGGCCGAGACGGGCGGTGCAACGTTCACGGCATACGACCAGATCGACAAGGCGCCGGAAGAGAAGGCGCGCGGCATCACGATTTCGACCGCTCACGTCGAGTACGAGACCAAGAACCGCCACTACGCCCACGTCGACTGCCCCGGCCACGCCGACTATGTGAAGAACATGATCACCGGCGCCGCGCAGATGGACGGTGCGATCCTCGTCGTGTCCGCCGCTGACGGCCCGATGCCGCAGACCCGCGAGCACATCCTGCTCGCCCGCCAGGTCGGCGTTCCCGCGATCGTCGTGTACCTCAACAAGTGCGACATGGTCGACGACCCGGAACTGCTCGAACTCGTCGAGCTCGAGGTGCGCGAACTGCTCTCGAAGTACGAATTCCCGGGCGACAAGATCCCGATCATCAAGGGCTCGGCGCTCGCCGCGCTCGAGGATTCCGACAAGAAGCTCGGCCATGATTCGATCCTGGAGCTGATGGCGGCGGTCGACGAAAACATCCCGCAGCCGGCGCGTCCGATCGATCAGCCCTTCCTGATGCCGGTCGAAGACGTGTTCTCGATCTCCGGCCGCGGCACCGTGGTGACCGGCCGTGTCGAGCGCGGCGTCGTCAAGGTCGGCGAGGAAATCGAGATCGTCGGTCTGCGCGCGACCCAGAAGACCGTCGTCACCGGCGTCGAAATGTTCCGCAAGCTGCTCGATCAGGGCCAGGCCGGCGACAACATCGGCGCGCTGCTCCGCGGCACCAAGCGCGAGGAAGTCGAGCGCGGCCAGGTGCTGTGCAAGCCCGGCTCGGTCAAGCCGCACACCAAGTTCAAGGCCGAGGCCTACATCCTCACCAAGGAAGAGGGCGGCCGTCACACTCCGTTCTTCACCAACTACCGTCCGCAGTTCTACTTCCGCACCACCGACGTGACCGGTGTCGTGCACCTGCCGGAAGGCACCGAGATGGTGATGCCGGGCGACAACATCTCGATGGAAGTGCATCTGATCGTGCCGATCGCGATGGAAGAAAAGTTGCGCTTCGCTATCCGCGAAGGCGGCCGCACCGTCGGTTCGGGCGTCGTTTCCGCGATCATCGAATAAGCGAATAGGGAATGGCGAGTAGCGGCTGGATCGTTCCATTCGCTATTCGCTACTCGCCACTCACTAGAGAAAGACAGCGGCAATGAACGGCCAAAATATTCGCATCCGGCTCAAGGCGTTCGACCATCGAATTCTCGATACGTCGACCCGCGAGATCGTGAATACGGCGAAACGTACCGGTGCGCAGGTTCGCGGACCCATTCCGCTGCCGACCCGCATCGAGAAGTTCACCGTCAACCGTTCGCCACACGTTGACAAGAAGAGCCGCGAGCAATTCGAGATGCGCACTCACAAGCGCCTGCTCGACATTGTCGACCCGACCCCGCAGACCGTCGATGCGCTGATGAAGCTCGACCTTGCTGCAGGCGTCGACGTCGAGATCAAGCTCTAAGTTTTTGGATCAAGTTCGCGCAAATCATCGCGGACAGAAGGAACAGGAAGCACGCCGATGCGCTCCGGAGTGATCGCACAGAAGGTCGGGATGACGCGGGTCTTTACGGAGACCGGCGAGCACATCCCTGTGACCGTGCTGAAGCTGGGCAACTGCCAGGTGCTGGGCCACCGCACGACCGAGAAGAACGGTTATGTGGCGCTGCAGCTCGGCTCGGGCTCTCGCAAGACCGTTTACATGCCGAAGGCCCAGCGCGGCCAGTTCGCCGCCGCCAAGGTCGAGCCCAAGCGCAAGGTCGCGGAATTCCGCGTGTCGCAAGACGCGCTGATCCCGGTCGGCGCCGAGATCCAGGCTGACCATTTCGTGGTCGGCCAGTTCGTCGACGTCACCGGCACCTCGATCGGCAAGGGCTTTGCCGGCGGCATGAAGCGCTGGAATTTCGGCGGTCTGCGCGCCACCCACGGCGTCTCGGTCTCGCACCGTTCGATCGGTTCGACCGGCGGCCGTCAGGATCCCGGCAAGACCTTCAAGAACAAGAAGATGCCCGGCCACATGGGCGTCGACCGCATCACCACGCTCAACCTGCGCGTGGTTTCGACCGACGTCGAGCGCGGCCTGATCCTCGTCGAAGGCGCCGTTCCCGGCTCCAAGGGCGGCTGGATCGCGGTGCGCGACGCCGTCAAGAAGCCGCTGCCGAAGGAAGCGCCGAAGCCCGGCAAGTTCAAGGTCGCGGGTGGCGAGGCTGCTGCGGAAGCGCCGGCCGAGAAGGAGGGTGCGTGAGATGGAACTGAAGGTCACCACCCTCGAGGGCAAGGACGCCGGCTCGGTCCAGCTGTCCGACGCCATTTTCGGTCTGGAGCCGCGCGCCGACATCATCGCGCGCTGCGTGCAGTGGCAGCTCAACAAGCGCCAGGCCGGCACCCACAAGACGCAGGGTCGCGCCGACGTCTGGCGCACCGGCAAGAAGATGTACAAGCAGAAGGGCACCGGCGGCGCCCGTCACGGCTCGGCCCGCGTGCCGCAGTTCCGCGGCGGTGGTCGTGCGTTCGGCCCGGTGGTGCGTTCGCATGAGACCGGCCTGCCGAAGAAGGTGCGCGCGCTGGCGCTCAAGCATGCGCTGTCCGCCAAGGCCAAGGACGGCGGGCTCATCGTGATCGACAGCGCGCAGCTCAAGGAAGCCAAGACCAAGGCTTTGGTCGGCAGCTTCTCGGGTCTCGGGCTCACCAACGCGCTGATCATCGACGGCGCCGAGCTCAACGCCGGCTTCGCGAGCGCCGCCCGCAACATCCCCAACATCGACGTGCTGCCGATCCAGGGCATCAACGTCTATGACATTCTTCGCCGCCGGAAGCTGGTTCTGACCAAGGCGGCCGTCGATGCGCTGGAGGCGCGCTTCAAATGAAGACGATCGATCCGCGCCATTACGACGTCATCGTGGCTCCGGTTGTGACCGAAAAGGCGACGCTCGCCTCCGAGCACAACAAGGTCATGTTCAAGGTCGCCGCCAAGGCGACCAAGCCGCAGATCAAGGAAGCGGTCGAGAAACTGTTCGACGTCAAGGTCAAGAGCGTGAACACGCTGGTCCGCAAGGGCAAGACCAAGGTGTTCCGCGGCAATTTCGGTTCGCAGTCGGATGTGAAGCGGGCGATCGTGACCCTCGAAGAGGGCCACCGCATCGACGTCACCACCGGTCTATAAGGCGAGAACGTCAATGGCACTGAAGACATTCAATCCCACGACGCCGGGCCAGCGCCAGCTGGTGATGGTCGATCGTTCGGCGCTCTACAAGGGCAAGCCCGTCAAGGCGCTGACCGAGGGCAAGCATTCGACCGGCGGCCGCAACAACAACGGCCGCATCACCGTGCGTTTCCGCGGCGGCGGCCACAAGAAGGCCTATCGCCTCGTCGACTTCAAGCGCGACAAGGTCGACGTTGCCGCGACGGTCGAACGGCTGGAATACGATCCGAACCGCACCGCCTTCATTGCGCTGGTGAAGTACGCCGACGGCGAGCAGGCCTACATCCTGGCGCCGCAGCGGCTTGCCGCCGGCGACACCGTGATCGCGGGCGCTCATGTCGACGTGAAGCCGGGCAACGTCATGCCGCTCGGCAACATGCCGGTCGGCACCATCGTGCACAACATCGAGCTCAAGATCGGCAAGGGCGGGCAGCTCGCGCGCTCCGCCGGCACCTACGCCCAGCTCGTCGGCCGCGACCAGGACTACGTCATCATCCGCCTGAACTCGGGCGAGCAGCGCCTCGTGCACGGCCGTTGCCGCGCCACCATCGGCGCGGTGTCGAACCCCGATCACATGAACATCTCGATCGGCAAGGCGGGCCGCACCCGCTGGCTGGGCTGGCGTCCGCATAACCGCGGCGTCGTCATGAACCCGATCGACCATCCGCATGGCGGCGGCGAAGGCCGCACCTCGGGCGGCCGCCACCCGGTGACGCCGTGGGGCAAGCCGACCAAGGGCAAGAAAACCCGGTCGAACAAGTCGACTGATCGTTTCATCCTGTTAAGCCGCCACAAGCGGAAGAAGTAAGGAACACCGGACATGGTTCGTTCAGTCTGGAAAGGCCCGTTCGTCGAAAGCTCGCTGCTGAAGAAGGCAGATGCTGCGCGCGCGTCCGGCCGTCACGACGTGATCAAGATCTGGAGCCGCCGCTCGACCATCCTGCCGCAGTTCGTCGGCCTGGTGTTCGGCGTCTACAACGGCCAGAAGCACGTGCCGGTGTCGATCAACGAGGAAATGGTGGGTCACAAGTTCGGCGAGTTCTCGCCGACCCGTACCTTCCACGGCCACTCGGGCGACAAGAAAGCCAAGAAGGCTTGAGGATTAAGCGATGAGCAAACCAAAGCGCGAACGGACCCTCGCCGATAACGAGGCCAAGGCTGTCGCCAGGATGCTGCGGGTATCCCCGCAGAAGCTCAATCTTGTCGCGCAGCTGATCCGCGGCCGCAAGGCGGCGGCGGCGCTCGCCGACCTGCAGTTCTCGCGCAAGCGGATCGCGGTCGACGTCAAGAAGTGCCTGGAATCGGCGATCGCGAATGCCGAAAACAACCATGACCTCGATGTCGACGATCTCGTCGTCGCCGAGGCCCATGTCGGCAACGGCATCGTGATGAAGCGTTTCGCCCCGCGCGGCCGTGGCCGTTCGGGCCGTATCTATAAACCGTTCTCGCACCTGACGATCGTGGTTCGTCAGGTCGAGGCCGAGGCTGGCGCCTAAGGGCGCGGGAGAAAACGATGGGTCAAAAGATCAATCCGATCGGGCTGCGTCTCGGCATCAACCGGACCTGGGATTCCCGCTGGTTTGCCGGCAAGAACGAGTACGGCAAGCTGCTGCACGAGGACGTCAAGATCCGCGAGATCCTGCACAAGGAGCTCAAGCAGGCGGCGGTGGCGCGCATCGTGATCGAGCGTCCGCACAAGAAGTGCCGCGTCACCATCCACTCGGCTCGTCCGGGCGTGGTGATCGGCAAGAAGGGCGCCGACATCGACAAGCTGCGCAAGAAGGTCTCCGAGATCACCGATTCCGATGTCGTCATCAACATCGTCGAAATCCGCAAGCCCGAACTCGACGCCACCCTGGTTGCCGAATCGATCGCCCAGCAGCTCGAGCGCCGCGTCGCGTTCCGCCGCGCCATGAAGCGCGCGGTGCAGTCGGCGATGCGTCTTGGCGCCGAAGGCATCCGCATCAACTGCTCGGGCCGTCTCGGCGGCGCCGAAATCGCCCGCATGGAATGGTACCGCGAGGGCCGCGTGCCGCTGCACACGCTGCGCGCCGACGTCGATTATGGCGTTGCCACCGCTTTCACCACCTTCGGCACCTGCGGCGTCAAGGTCTGGATCTTCAAGGGCGAGATCCTCGAGCATGATCCGATGGCCCAGGACAAGAGAATGGCCGAAGGCGAGAGCGGGCGTCCGCGCCGCGACGCAGCCTGAGCGCTAGACAGGGATTTGAGGGCGTAAGCCATGATGCAACCTAAGAAAACGAAGTTCCGGAAGGCGCATAAGGGCCGTATCCACGGCACCGCGACTTCGGGCGCGACGTTGTCGTTCGGCCAGTACGGGCTGAAGGCGATGGAGCCCGATCGCGTCACCGCGCGCCAGATCGAAGCCGCGCGCCGTGCGCTGACCCGTCACATGAAGCGTGCCGGTCGCGTCTGGATCCGCGTATTCCCCGACGTGCCGGTGTCGAAGAAGCCCGCTGAAGTGCGCATGGGCTCGGGCAAGGGCACCCCGGAATTCTGGGTGGCGCGCGTCAAGCCCGGCCGCGTGATGTTCGAGATCGACGGCGTGACGGTGCAGACCGCCAAGGAGGCGCTCGCGCTTGCGGCCGCCAAGCTGCCGATCAAGACGCGCTTCGTCGAACGTATTGCGGAGTGAGAAACATGGCCGAGATGAAAGTTTCCGACATCCGCGCGATGAGCGACGACCAGAGGGATGACGCCGTCCTCAATCTGAAGAAAGAGCGCTTCAACCTGCGTTTCCAGCGCGCCACCGGGCAGCTGGAGAACACCTCGCGGATGCGCGAAGCGCGCCGTGACATCGCCCGTATCAAGACCATCGCTGCCGAGCAGCGCGCAAAGAAGAAGTAAGAGGCCTCAATATGCCGAAACGTAGCCTTCAGGGCGTGGTCGTCAGCGACAAGCAAGCCAAGACGGTGGTGGTGCGCGTCGATCGCCGCTTCACCCATCCGATCTACAAGAAGACGATCCGCCGCTCCAAGAACTACCACGCGCACGACGAGAAGAACGAGTTCAAGCCGGGCGACATGGTGTGGATCGAGGAGAGCAAGCCGATCTCGAAGCTGAAGCGCTGGACCGTGGTCCGGGGCGAACACAGGAAAACGGCCTGACGTTTCATCTGGCGCGAGCCGGACTTCAGTCAGGGAAATTTGAGCGCGAACGAGCGCAGAAAGAGGACGAGGTGCATCAATGATTCAGATGCAGACCAACCTCGACGTGGCCGATAATTCAGGCGCACGCCGTGTCATGTGCATCAAGGTGCTTGGGGGCTCCAAGCGCCGCTATGCCACCGTGGGCGACATTATCGTTGTGTCGATCAAGGAAGCCATTCCGCGCGGCAAGGTGAAGAAGGGCGACGTGATGAAGGCTGTCGTGGTGCGGGTCCGCAAGGACATCCGCCGGCCCGACGGCTCGGTCATCCGCTTCGACCGCAACGCCGCCGTGCTGATCAACAACCAGTCGGAGCCGGTCGGCACCCGTATCTTCGGGCCGGTGCCGCGCGAGCTGCGCGCCAAGAACCACATGAAGATCATTTCGCTTGCGCCGGAGGTGCTGTGATGGCTGCCAAGATCCGCAAGGGCGACAAGGTGATGGTGATGTCCGGCCGCGACAAGGGCCGGACCGGCGAGGTGTTCGAGGTGCGTCCCGACGACAACCTGGCGCTGGTGCGCGGCGTCAACATGGTGAAGCGCCACCAGAAGCAGACCCAGAACCAGGAAGGCGGCATCATCACCAAGGAGTCGCCGATCCATTTGTCCAACATCGCCTATGTCGGCAAGGACGGAAAGCCGACCCGGATAGGCTTCAAGATTCAGGCCGATGGCAAGAAAGTTCGTGTTGCCAAGAGCTCGGGAGCAGAGATCGATGGCTGAGACCGCTTACGTACCGCGCCTTCGCACGGAATATGACCAGAGCATTCGCGCCAAGCTGACCGAGAAGTTCGGCTACGCCAACATCATGCAAGTGCCGCGGCTGGACAAGGTCGTGCTCAACATGGGCGTCGGCGATGCCGTCAACGACCGCAAGAAGGCGGAAACCGCCGCGGGCGAACTGTCGATGATCGCCGGCCAGAAGGCCGTCGTGACCTATTCGCGCATCGCGATTGCGACCTTCAAGCTGCGCGAGAACCAGCCGATCGGCTGCAAGGTGACGCTGCGCAAGACCAAGATGTACGAGTTCATCGACCGCCTGGTGACCGTCGCGCTGCCTCGCGTGCGCGACTTCCGCGGCCTGAACCCGAAGAGCTTCGATGGCCGCGGCAACTACTCGCTCGGCCTCAAGGAGCACATCATTTTCCCCGAGATCGACTTCGACAAGGTCTCGGAAGCGCGCGGCATGGACATCACCGTCTGTACCACGGCCAAGACCGACGACGAGGCCCGTGCCTTGCTGACCTTTTTCAACTTCCCGTTCCGGCAGTGAGCGGCCGACAAAGCCCCTCAAACGCGGATACCCAGGAGCCATAGATGGCAAAGAAGAGTTCGATCGAGAAGAACAACCGCCGCAAGCGCATGACGAAGAATGCCGCACCTGCGCGCGCCAAGCTGAAGGCGATCATCGCCGACAAGAAGCGGCCGATGGAAGAGCGGTTCGCCGCGACCTTGAAGCTCGCCGAAATGCCGCGCAATTCGTCGGCGACGCGGATTCGCAACCGTTGCGAAATCTCGGGCCGTCCGCGCGCGGTCTATCGCAAGAACAAGCTCAGCCGCATCGCGCTGCGTGATCTCGGGTCCAAGGGCCTGGTTCCCGGGCTCGTGAAGTCGAGCTGGTAAGGAGGGTCGGACATGTCAACGCACGATCCGATCAGCGATTTGATCACCCGCATCCGCAACGCGCAGATGCGCGCCAAGTCCAAGGTCACGAGCCCGGGCTCGCGCATGCGCGCCAACGTGCTCGAGGTTCTCAAGAGCGAGGGCTACATCCGCGGCTATGCCAGCGTCGAGCACTCCTCGGGCCGCAGCGAGCTCGAGATCGAGCTGAAATATTTCGACGGCGAGCCGGTGATCCGCGAGATCGAGCGGGTGTCCAAGCCCGGCCGGCGCGTCTACGCCTCGGTGAAGAACCTGCCGCGGGTCAACAACGGTCTCGGCATTTCGGTGTTGTCGACGCCGAAGGGAATCATGGCTGACCACGACGCGCGTGACGCGAACGTGGGCGGCGAAGTTCTCTTCACGGTGTTCTGAGAAGGGATAGAGCATGTCACGTGTTGGCAAGAGGCCTGTGACGATCCCGTCCGGTGTGACGGCGACGGTCGAAGGGCAGACGGTGAAGGTGAAGGGGCCGAAGGGCACCCTTCAGTTCGTCGCGCATGACGACGTCGAGGTGAAGTTCGAGGGCGGCCAGGTCAAGGTCGCGCCGCGCGTCGAGACCAACCGCGCGCGGGCGATGTACGGCACCGCACGCGCCCAGGTCGCAAACCTGGTCGAGGGCGTCACCAAGGGTTTTGAGAAGAAGCTCGAGATCACCGGCGTCGGCTACCGCGCCGCGTTGCAGGGCAAGAACCTGCAGCTCGCGCTCGGCTACAGCCACGACGTGGTTTATCCGATCCCGGAAGGCATCACGGTCACCGTGCCGAAGCCGACCGAGATCACCATCGTGGGCAGCGACTCACAGCGTGTCGGCCAGGTGGCTGCGGAAATCCGCAGCTATCGTCCGCCGGAGCCCTACAAGGGCAAGGGCGTGAAGTACGCCGGCGAATTCATCTTCCGCAAGGAAGGCAAGAAGAAGTAACGGAGCGGTCATGTCGCAATTGAAGGTTACGAATGCCCGGCGCAAGCAGCGCGTGCGCATCTCGCTGCGCCGTTCCGCCAACGGCCGTCCGCGGCTGTCGGTGTTCCGCTCGTCGAAGCACATCTACGCCCAGGTCATCGACGACCTGAAGGGCGAGACGGTGGCTTCCGCCTCGTCGCTGGAAAAGACCATGCGCGATGCGGGCAAGACCGGCGCCAACATCGACGCGGCCAAGGCGGTCGGCAAGCTATTGGCCGAGCGCGCCGTGCAGAAGGGCGTCAAGGAAGTGGTATTCGATCGCGGTAGCTATCTCTATCACGGGCGCGTCAAGGCGCTCGCGGATGCGGCCCGCGAGAGCGGATTGAGCTTCTAAGGTTTTGGAATTGAACGGACACAACGACAGAGACGCAAGTCTTTCAAGGATTGGAAAACACCATGGCAGGTGAACGCGAACGCGGCGGTGGCGGCCACAGGGGCGGCCGGGAAGAGCGCGACAGCGAGTTCGTCGACAAGCTCGTCCACATCAATCGCGTGGCAAAGGTCGTCAAGGGCGGCAAGCGCTTCGGCTTTCGCAGCGCTGGTCGTGATCGGCGACCAGAAGGGCCGGGTCGGATTCGGCCACGGCAAGGCGCGCGAAGTGCCCGAAGCGATCCGCAAGGCGACCAAGTCGGCCAAGCGCAACCTGACCCGCGTGGCGCTGCGCGAAGGCCGCACGCTGCATCACGATATCGCCGGCCGCCACGGCGCCGGCCGCGTCTTCTTGCGCGCCGCACCAGCCGGTACCGGCATCATCGCCGGCGGCCCGATGCGCGCGGTGTTCGAGACGCTCGGCATCCAGGACGTGGTTGCCAAGTCGATCGGCTCGTCGAACCCCTACAACATGGTTCGCGCCACCTTCGACGCGTTGAAGCACCAGGATTCACCGCGCTCGGTCGCGGCGCGCCGCAACATCAAGGTTTCCACCCTGCAGTCGCGCCGCGTCGGCGGCGACGCCGAGGCAGCGGCGGACTAATCGTTCGATCGGAGTGACTGCAATGGCCAAGGCCGCAAAGACGATCAAGATCGAGCAGACTGGCAGCGCAATCCGCCGCCATCACTCGCAGCGTGCGACCCTGATCGGTCTCAAGCTCAACAAGATCGGCCGCACAGCCGAACTGTCGGACACCCCGGCAAGTTCGCGGCATGATCGCCAAGGTTTCACATATCGTCCGCATCGTCGGCGATAAGTAAGGAAGCAAGCGATGAAGCTCAGCGATATCGCCGACAACGCCGGAGCGCGCAAGAAGCGCATGCGCGTCGGCCGCGGCATTGGATCCGGCAAGGGCAAGACCTCGGGCCGCGGCGGCAAGGGCCAGACCGCGCGTTCGGGCGTCCGCATCAAGGGCTTTGAGGGCGGCCAGATGCCGCTGCATCGCCGTCTGCCCAAGCGCGGCTTCAACAACGTGTTCCGCATCGAGTTTGCCGAGATCAACCTCGACCGCCTGCAGGAGGCGATCGACGCCAAGCATGTCGACGTCAAGGAGACGGTGAACGCGGAATCGCTGGTCAAGGCCGGTGTGCTGCGCCGTTCCAAGGGCGGCGTGCGGCTGCTCGGCCGTGGCGAGCTCAAGGCCAAGCTCAATATCGAGGTGCACGGCGCCTCCAAGTCCGCGATCGCCGCGGTGGAGAAGGCGGGCGGCACGATCAAGATCCTGGCGCCGGTCGAAAAGGACGAAGGCGAGGCGGCGTAACATCTGCGTCATTGCCCGCTTCCGGCGGGCAATTCGCAGGCCGGAACGATGGACTTATCGAAGCCGGGCACCAGATAATGCCCGGCGTCTGCTGAGGGTCCGGGTCCGGAAAGCGGCAGCTAGGGGCGCGCGGGAGAAAGCCAAGGACATGGTCTCAGCAGCAGAACAACTCGCGGCAAACCTCAATTTCGCGGCGCTCGGCAAGGCCGAAGAACTGAAGAAGCGCATCTGGTTCACGCTGGGTGCGCTGCTTGTTTATCGGCTCGGCACCTACATCCCGCTGCCCGGCATCGATCCCAACATCTGGGAGCAGGTGTTCAAATCGCAGGCCGGCGGCATCCTCGGCATGTTCAACATGTTCGCCGGCGGCGGCATCAACCGCATGGCGATCTTCGCGCTGAACATCATGCCGTATATTTCGGCATCGATCATCATCCAGCTTCTGACCACCGTCTCGCCGCAGCTCGAGGCGCTGAAGAAGGAAGGCGAGGCGGGCCGCAAGACGCTCAACCAGTACACCCGCTATCTCACGGTGATCCTGGCCGCGTTCCAGTCCTACGGCATCGCCATCGGATTGCAGGGTGCCGGCAACGTCGTCGCCGAACCCGGCCTGTTCTTCCTGCTGTCGACCTCCATTACGCTGACCGGCGGCACCATGTTCCTGATGTGGCTCGGCGAGCAGATCACATCGCGCGGCATCGGCAACGGCATCTCGCTGATCATCCTTGCCGGCATCGTCGCCGAGCTGCCGTCGGCGCTCGCCAGCATGCTGGAACTCGGCCGCCAGGGCGCGCTGTCGACCGGGCTGATCCTGATCGTCATGGTGATGGTGGTCGCCGTGATCGCCTTCATCGTGTTCATGGAGCGCGCGCAGCGCCGCCTGCTGATCCAGTATCCGAAGCGCCAGGTCGGCAACAAGATGTTCGAGGGCCAGTCCTCGCATCTGCCGCTCAAGCTCAACACCTCGGGCGTGATCCCGCCGATCTTCGCCTCGTCGCTGCTGCTGCTGCCGACCACGGTTGCGAACTTCAACGCCGGCAAGGGCCCGGAATGGATGCAGTGGCTGACCACGCAGCTCAGCCACGGCCGTCCGCTGTTCCTGTTCCTGTATCTGGCGATGATCGTGTTCTTCGCCTTCTTCTACACCGCGATCGTGTTCAACCCGACCGAGACCGCCGACAATCTGAAGAAGCATGGCGGCTTCATCCCGGGTATCCGCCCGGGCGAGCGCACCGCCGAATATATCGACTATGTGCTGTCGCGCATCACGGTGATCGGCGCTGTTTATCTCGCGATCGTCTGTCTCATTCCGGAAATTCTGATCTCGTATGCCTCGGTGCCGTTCTACTTCGGCGGCACGTCGCTTTTGATCGTGGTCAGTGTCACCATGGATACGGTGGCGCAGGTTCAGGGTTATCTGCTGGCGCATCAGTATGAAGGACTGATCCGCAAGTCGAAGCTGCGAGGCCGCCGTCGATGACATCGGAGTTGGCGCGCCGTATCGCGATTACGGTCGGTGCGCTGCTCATTTTCAGGCTCGGAAGTCACATTCCGCTTGCGGGCATCTCGACACCGGGCGGCTTGCTTTCGTCAGGCTCGATCGGCCGCATCTCGATCTTCTCGCTTTCCGTGATTCCCTATTTGAGTGCCGCGATCATCATCCAGCTTGTCGCGGTGGTGTGGGGGAGGTTGAGCAGGCTCGAACGATCGGGCGAGGCCGGTCGCCGCAGGATCGCCCGCTACACCCTGATCCTGACGCTGTTGCTTGCGGCATTCCAGGCCTTTGGCATCGCGTCCGCCATGCAGAACATTTCGGGCCTCGTTACCGAGCCCGGCGGCTGGTTCTTGCTGTCGGCCACGGCGACGATGGCGGGCGGCGTTTTCTTCCTGGTCTGGCTCAGCGAGCAAATCAACCGTTACGGAATCGGTAACGGGCTTGCGCTCATCCTGTTCGTCGGCATCGTCGTTTCCCTGCCGGCAGAGGTCGCCACGACCCTCGAACAGCTGAGGCAGGGCGCGGTTTCCGCCAATCTCTTGTGGTTCGTGGCCGTCCTCTCGGTGGCCGTCGTGGCCGTGATCGTCCTCGTCGAACGCGCGCGGCGGAACGTGCCGGTGCGATATGCGGCGCGACAGGTGGGCAAGCGCCTGCTTGCCCCGCGCTCCTCGGTGCTGCCGATCAAGCTCAACAGTGCCGGATTCCTGATCCCGACCACGCTGGCGCCCTGGATATTCTATCTGCCGCTGGCGCTCGTGACCTTCGCCTTCGGTCAAACGGCGTGGCTCGCCGCCGCCTACCAGCACATCGAGTATGGCCAGACCGCCCACATCATCCTCGGGTCCGTTGCGATCTTCGCGCTCGCATTCTTCTACACCGCTTACCTGATGGATCCCGAACGCGTCGCCGAGACGCTGCATGAGCAGGGTGGCACGATTGCGGATGTGGCACCGGGCGAGCCCACGGCCGACTATCTCGACCGCATCGTGTCGTTGACGACCGTCATCGGGGCCGCCTACCTCGTGGCCGTACTGCTGATCCCGGAAGCTTTGGCGGCTTATGGCGGGGTGCGTTATTTTTTTGGTGGTGGGTCGGCGCTGATTGTGGTTTGCACTATTCTTGATATCGAAGCACAGGTGCGCGGGCATTCGCTCACCGAGCCGGGGGGCGAGTAGCCATGAGACTGATTCTTCTGGGACCGCCGGGCGCGGGCAAGGGCACGCAGGCGCAGCGGCTGGTGCAGAAGCACGGCATCATCCAGCTGTCGACCGGCGAGATGCTGCGCGCAGGCCGCCGCGGCAGGCACCCCGGTGGGCCTGCAGGCCAAGGAAATCATGGCCGGCGGCGGGCTCGTGTCCGATGAGATCGTGATCGGCATCATTTCCGATCGCCTCGACCAGCCCGACATGAAGAAGGGCTTCATCCTCGACGGCTTTCCGCGCACGGTGCCGCAGGCGGCCGCGCTCGACGAACTCCTGAAGAAGAAACACATCAAGCTCGACGCCGTGATCGAACTGCGCGTCAACGAGAGCGCGCTGTTGCAGCGGGTCGAGACCCGTGTCGCCGAGATGCGTGCCCGCGGCGAGGACGTCCGCATCGACGACACCCCTGAGGTGCTGGCCAAGCGCCTTGCGAGCTACCGTTCCCTGACGGAACCGCTGATCCACTACTATTCGGAACGGCGGAAGCTGCTGACGGTCGATGGCATGATGACCATCGAGCAGGTCACCCGGGAAATCGGCCGGATTCTGGCCGCCATCGAGGCCTCGGAGGCCAAGGCGGCCGCCAGGAAGGCCTCTGCCGCGAAGCGGGCCCAAGGGGCCAGAAGGTGGCCTCGGCGGCCAAAAAGCCCGCCAAAGCGGCCCGGAAGGCCGCCAAGGGGGCAAAAAGGGTCGGCAAAAAGGCGGCAAAGAAGCCCATTGGGAAGGCTGCCAGGCCGGTCCGGGGGAAAGCGGCCCGCAAGGGCGGGAAAGCTGCCAAAAAGGTCACGAAAAAGCGAGCTAAGCGTTAGAATCGGTTGACGAAACCCGCATTGATCCCTTAATAAGCCCCGCATCCAGATCGGATAGTAATCAGACGATGCCGGGCCCCGGGAAACCAAGGGGTTAGGGCGTCGTGTTCGCGTTTGTGGACACCTGCCCGAGCTAGAGCATGAAGATGCTCGACCCAACTCAAAGCGCGCCTGCGCTTTAAACGAAATGTCCGGCTCAAGGCCGGTGACAGGAGAGAAGTCCGTGGCCCGTATCGCCGGCGTCAACATCCCGACCAACAAGCGCGTCCTCATCGCGCTGCAGTACATCCATGGCATCGGCCAGAAGAACGCGGCCGAGATCATGGAGAAGGTGAAGATCCCGCTGGATCGCCGCGTCAGCCAGCTCTCCGACCAGGAAGTGCTGCAGATCCGCGAAGTGATCGACCGCGACTATATGGTCGAGGGCGATCTGCGTCGCGAGGTCGGCATCAACATCAAGCGTCTGATGGATCTCGGCTGCTATCGCGGCCTGCGCCATCGTCGCGGCCTGCCGGTGCGCGGCCAGCGCACCCACACCAATGCGCGCACGCGCAAGGGTCCGGCCAAGGCGATCGCCGGCAAGAAGAAGTAACAGGCAAGTTTCGAATTGAAGAGGCGGCGGCCGCAGGGTTCGCCGCGTCAGGTGTAGCCGCTGGCATTACGGCGGCGTTTGAGATCACAGGAAAGGTTATCAATGGGCAAGGACGCCACCCGCGTACGCCGTCGCGAACGCAAGAACATCGCCTCCGGCATCGCGCATGTGAATTCGTCGTTCAACAACACGACCATCACCATCACCGACGCACAGGGCAACGCCATCGCCTGGTCGTCGGCCGGCACGATGGGCTTCAAGGGTTCGCGCAAGTCGACCCCCTATGCCGCGCAGGTCGCCGCCGAAGACGTCGCCAAGAAGGCGCAGGAACACGGCATGCGCACCCTGGAAGTGGAAGTGGCAGGCCCGGGTTCGGGCCGCGAATCGGCGCTTCGCGCGCTGCAGGCTGCGGGCTTCACCGTCACCTCGATCCGCGACGTGACGACGATCCCGCACAATGGTTGCCGTCCGCGCAAGCGCCGGCGCGTTTGATTGTTTGAAGTCGCGAGGCGCGGTCCGCAACCGCGCCCCGCGATGGTTTTCGGAATTGTAGTGCGCGGGACTTGCCCGCGATCTCCAACGCCAGCGGTTCTTAGCGAGAACGGGCTGGCCCGTATGGGTGAAAAACAGTGACGATCCAAAAGAATTGGCAAGAATTGATCCGACCGAACAAGCTGCAGGTCACGCCGGGCTCCGATGCGACCCGCTTTGCGACGCTGGTGGCTGAACCGCTCGAGCGCGGCTTCGGCCAGACGCTCGGCAATGCGCTGCGCCGCATCCTGCTGTCCTCGCTGCAGGGCGCCGCCGTGCAGTCGGTGCACATCGACGGCGTGCTGCACGAGTTCTCCTCGATTGCCGGCGTCCGCGAGGACGTCACCGACATGGTGCTCAACATCAAGGACATCTCGCTCAAGATGCAGGGCGAGGGTCCGAAGCGCATGGTGGTCAAGAAGCAGGGCCCCGGCGCGGTCACCGCCGGCGACATCCAGACCGTCGGCGACATCTCCGTGCTCAATCCCGACCTGCAGATCTGCACGCTGGACGACGGCGCCGAGATCCGCATGGAGTTCACCGTCGCCACCGGCAAGGGCTACGTCGCCGCCGAGCGCAACCGGCCCGAGGATGCGCCGATCGGCCTGATCCCGGTCGACAGCCTGTTCTCCCCGGTCCGCAAGGTCTCCTACAAGGTCGAGAACACCCGCGAGGGCCAGATCCTCGACTACGACAAGCTGACCATGACGATCGAGACCAACGGCGCGATCACGCCTGACGATGCGGTGGCCTATGCCGCGCGCATCCTGCAGGACCAGCTCAACGTGTTCGTGAACTTCGAGGAGCCGCGCAAGGAAGTCGCCCAGGAGATCATCCCCGATCTCGCCTTCAACCCGGCCTTCCTCAAGAAGGTCGACGAGCTCGAGCTGTCGGTGCGTTCGGCCAACTGCCTGAAGAACGACAACATCGTCTACATCGGCGACCTCGTGCAGAAGAGCGAAGCCGAGATGCTGCGCACCCCGAACTTCGGCCGCAAGTCGCTGAACGAGATCAAGGAAGTGCTGGCCCAGATGGGTCTGCATCTCGGCATGGAAGTGCCGGGCTGGCCGCCGGAGAACATCGACGAGCTCGCCAAGCGCTTTGAGGATCACTACTGAGTCGTCATGGCCGGGGCTTGCCCGGCCATTGCGCACAGCATGATCCCGGAAAAGTGCGAAGCGGTTTTCCGAACAAGGATCATGCTCAACCAAGATGGGCGAACGCAGGAAGCCCGCCTGCAACAGGTCGCACACAGCTTGCGACGAACTAAAGGAAGAAAATCATGCGTCACGGAAAAGTTCACCGCAAGCTCAACCGCACCGCCGAGCATCGCAAGGCGATGTTCGCCAACATGGCGGCCGCGCTGATCAAGCACGAGCAGATCGTCACCACGCTGCCGAAGGCCAAGGAGCTTCGCCCGATCGTCGAGAAGCTCGTCACCCTCGGCAAGAAGGGCGGCCTTTCGCTGCGCCGCCAGGCCATCTCGGAGCTGCGCGACCTCGACCAGGTCAGGAAGCTGTTCGACACGCTGGCGCCCCGCTACAAGGACCGCCAGGGCGGCTACACCCGCATCATCAAGGCCGGCTTCCGCTACGGCGACAACGCGCCGATGGCCGTGATCGAATTCGTCGATCGCGACGTCGACGCCAAGGGCCAGGATTCCGGTCCCGGTGCAGGAGAAGGCCGAAGCCGAAGCGGCGTAAGTCTTTCGGCATGAATTTCAAAAGCGGCGCCATCGAGCGCCGCTTTTTTTATGGGCTGGGATTCGGAGGATCCTGCGGCCGATTCCGCCGATCGAGTAAACGGCCTCGCCGTCATTGCGAGGAGCGCAGCGACGAAGCAATCCAGCTTCTTGTTTGCGGCGAAGTTAAGCTGGATTGCTTCGCTTCGCTCGCAATGACGGAGGAGACGCCTACCACCCCTCCAGCACGATCTTGCCGCGCGACTTGCCGCTTTCCAGCAGCGCATGCGCGCGCTTGAGGTTGGCCGCGTTGATCGTGCCAAAGGTCTGGTCGAGCGTGGTGCGCAGCACGCCCTTGTCGATGAGGTCGGCGACGTCGTTGAGCAGATGATGCTGCACGATCATGTCGGGCGTCTGGAACGAGGAGCGGGTGAACATCAATTCCCAGTGCACCGAGATCGCCTTGCCCTTGAAGGCGCTCACGGTGAACTCCGGGGGATCGTCGATCAGGCCGAACTTGCCCTGCGGCGCCATGATGTCGGCGATCGCCTTGTAATGCTGGTCGGTGAAGGTGAGGCTCGCCACCAGGCCGACCGGCGGCAGCCTTCAGCGCCTCGATCTGCTCCTTCATCGGCTTGCCGTGATCGATCACCGCATGCGCGCCGAGATCGAGGCACCATTTCTTCGATTCCGGCCGCGTCGCGGTCGCGACCACCGTCAGCCCGGTGAGCCGGCGCGCGAGCTGGATCAGGATCGAGCCGACGCCGCCGGCGCCGCCCGTGATCAGCAGCGTGCGCGCATCGAGGCTCTTGCCGGGCACCGCGCCGAGCCGGTCGAACAGCAATTCCCAGGCGGTGATCGAGGTGAGGGGGAGGGCTGCGGCCTGCGCGAACGACAGGCTCTTCGGCTTCTTGCCGACGATGCGCTCGTCGACCAGGTGGAATTCCGAATTGGTGCCCTGGCGCAGGATCGAGCCGGCGTAAAACACCTCGTCGCCCGGCTTGAACAGCGAGACGTCAGGACCGACCGCGTCGACGACGCCGGCCGCGTCGTAGCCGAGGATCTTGGTCTCGCCCTCGGGCGGGGCGGCGCGCTTGCGGACCTTGTAGTCGACCGGGTTGGCCGAGATCGCCTTCACGGCGACGCGGATGTCGCGCCCCTTCGGTTCGGGCTTTGCGGTCTCGAAATCGATCAGCGAATCCGAGGCCTCGACGGCAGCGATTTCCGGTATCCGACGGCTTTCATGCGAGCGCCTCCTTGTTGGCTGGCGAATAACTGTCGCGCTAGCGTCCATTTTGCAAGTACTGTAAATTGAGGGAACTAGTCCCTGTTTGGATACTATTGGGAAAACCCGCATGAAACGGCGCAATTTTGCCCACCGGCCCGGCTGCGCGGTCGAGGCGACGCTCGACCTGATCGACGGCAAGTGGAAGGGCGTCATCCTCTATCACCTGCAGGGCGGCACCCAGCGCTTCGGCGAACTGCGGCGGCGGATGCCCGGCATCACCCAGCGCATGCTGACAAAGCAGCTTCGCGCGCTGGAGGAGGACCGGCTCGATCATCCGCAAGGTCTATGCCGAAGTGCCGCCGCGGGTGGAGTACACCCTGTCCGATGTCGGCGAGAGCCTGCGGCCGGTGATCGACATCCTGAAGGCCTGGGGCGAGAGCCATCGCGAGCGGCTGTCCTGCGCGCCGCCGCCCGAAGCGTGAGCCGGTCAAGAAGCCGAAGCGCGCAGCGTAGACAGGTCTCCGGGAGCGGACCGTGCCGCTCCCGGAAGAGATAGCATCAGAACGCCACCTGCGTCCGCATCGCGAACGCATCGAACTTCGAGCCGGCGTCGGTGAAGTTGGTCGGGCTGACCTGCTTCGGCGACGTCGCCATGCAGATAGTCGAACATGAAGCGGACGTTGCGGTTGACGTACCAGTTCAGCGCCAGCGTGTAGACGGCTGCCGGCCGCCGGCGATGCCGGTGGCGGTCGCCGAGCTGATCGTTGAGGTCGATCGTGCTGAGCGCGACCGGCGATTTCCCAGGCGCCCCAGCCGCTGCCGTCGAGCGAGAACGGATGCTTCGGCACGACGCCGCCATAGAGGCCGCGTCGCCGGATTGTACTTGCGGGTTTCGCCGGTCAGCGACGTAGGCCGCCTGCGCGTAGCCGCCTTGGAATTTCAGGCTCGACGAGCGGCACCGCGGTTGTTGCGCTGCGATCGACGTTGAACCAGAAGTATTCACCCTGCAGCATAGAGCGGCCCATAGGTGGCGGCGGCTTCGACGCTGTAGACCTGCGCGCCGGACACACCGGCAATCGCGCCGGTCGAGATCAGCGTGGTCGGATCGATGCCGCAGCTCGGGACGATCGCTCAGCGTCAGCGTTTGCGCGTTCGTGACCAGATTGCGCGGCGGCTGGATCAGCCATTCCGCGTCGCCGCCGAGATGGACGCGAGTAGTCGTTGCCGCTGACGACCTGCGCCGCAACGCGGGCGACCGCGCCGTATCTGTTCGGTGGTGCCGTTCGGCGTGACGCTCGAGGCGGAGTGAATGGCACCGGTGGTCGGGCCGGTCACGTAGGCGCCGAGCCCAGAACATGTCGTTGTACCAGCGCGCGCCGGCGGCGGAGCGGAAGTCGCCGGCGGCGATATTCTGCGCGATGATGCCGGACCGAGGCGCGCTCCATGAACACAATGTCGTTCGAGCTCGTGGCTTCATCCAGGGTCTAGGGCAGGTCCATGATGCCGCCTTCGATCGCCATCTTGCCGCCGAACGGCTTCAAGCCGGTGTAGCTGAGATAGGCGTTCTCGATGCCGGAGATGCCGCCGCCCGGCAGGAAGCCGACAGGGGTGCGGGGCGGGGCCGACGGCGGCCGTGCCGCCAAATCCGTCGGACGAGCCGCCGAAATCGTAGATCAGCGCGAAATTCCAGTCTTCGAGGAACTTGCCGAGCGACACCGATGCGCGCGCGCCGGACGTTCACGCCGCTGTCGAGCTTTTGCGGCACGGTGCCGCCGTGTTGGGATGATAGTCATAGCCGCCGCCGTCGAAGTGCACGCGGCTGGTGATCGACGACGCAGTTCTGTCTCGTCGGCGGTGCAGATGGTCGGCCGGTTGTTCGGCATGTCAACGACCGCGTCGGGACGCGGCACCGGTCCCTTGAGCGGGATCGCTGCATTGGCGTTGGCGACGCTGACCGCCTTCGACGCTTCGGCCTTCGCCCGCGCATCGACGGCCTTTGCCTTGGCCGTCGCCGCGGCGGCGGTGTTGGCGGCGGTCTGGCTTCTGGAGCTTGTCGAGTTTCTCCTCCAGCATCCTCAATTGCTGTTTCAGCAGGGCGATTTCGTGGTCGCGCTGTGGCGGATTGGGCGCTGGGCTTGCGAGGCCACCAAAACGCCCGTCAGTCCGATCGCGGCCGCCGTGAGTTTTGCTTTGCGACATGAGAGCTCCATCGTTTGACGAACTTCCGCAAGTCGCGCGGGCAGAGCCTAGGTATGCTCCGATGACTGCCCCTCGACGCGGCGCGCCGCGTTCAACCTACGCGCGGTTCGACGTACTGATGCCAATGCGCCGCAACGCGAAAATTCGGCTGTGGCACCACATACAAGATGACGCGGCATCATGCTGATCGCGCGACGGGCGCTGAATTGTCAATTCGCATGCGGGCCGTGGGCGAGAAGTTCCGGACACGCCGGAAAGGCCGCGTCGAATCATGCCGCTCGGCGCCCTTCTATTGGGGCGCGGAACGCGCCTATATTCCGGCGTCTTTTCCGAGAGGTATGAATGTTTCGATCCTTCGCTTCCACCGCGGCTTTCACCGCTCTCGCCGTCACTGGCTCTGTGCCAGCGCCAGCCCTTCATTGGCGCAGGACCGGCGCGTGCCGTCCTCGCCCGCCGAACTGCGGCTGTCCTATGCGCCGATCGTGCAGCGTGTGCAGCCGGCCGTGGTCAACGTCTACGCCGCCAAGACCGTGCAGAACCGCAATCCGCTGTTGGACGACCCGATCTTCCGCCGCTTCTTCGGCGTGCCCGGCAACAAGCAGCCGGAGCAGATGCAGCGCTCGCTCGGCTCCGGCGTCATGGTCGATGCCTCCGGCCTCGTCGTCACCAACAATCCACGTCATCGAGGGCGCCGACCAGGTCAAGGTATCGCTTGCCGACAAGCGCGAGTTCGAGGCCGAGATCGTGCTGAAGGACAGCCGCACCGATCTCGCGGTGCTGCGCCTCAAGGACACCAAGGAGAAGTTTCGCGACCCTCGACTTCGCCAATTCGGACGAACTGCTGGTCGGCGACATCGTGCTCGCGATCGGCAATCCCTTCGGCGTCGGCCAGACCGTGACCCACGGCATCATCTCGGCGCTGGCGCGCACCCAGGTCGGCATCACCGACTACCAGTTCTTCATCCAGACCGATGCGGCGATCAATCCCGGCAATTCCGGCGGCGCGCTGGTCGACATGACCGGCAAGCTTGCCGGCATCAACACCGCGATCTTCTCGCGCTCCGGCGGCTCGCAGGGCATCGGCTTTGCCATCCCGGCCAACATGGTGCGCGTGGTGGTGGCCTCCGCCAAGGGCGGCGGCAAGGCGGTGAAGCGGCCGTGGCTCGGCGCACGCCTGCAGGCGGTGACGCCCGAGATCGCCGAGACGCTCGGCCTGCAGGCGCCGACCGGCGCGCTGGTCGCCAATGTCGTCGCCGAGCAGCCCGGCGGCGCGGGCCGGCCTGAAACTCTCCGACCTGATCGTCGCCGATCGACGGCCAGACCATCGAGGATCCCAACGCCTTCGATTATCGCTTCGCCACCCGTCCGCTCGGCGGCGCGGCGCAGATCGACGTGCAGCGCGCGCGGCAAGGCGGTGAAGCTGACGATCCCGCTGGAGGTTGCGCCCGACACCAATCGCGAGGAGATCACGATCTCCGCGCGCTCGCCGTTCCAGGGCGCGCGCGTCGCCAACATCTCGCCGGCGGTGGCCGAGGAGCTGCGGCTCGACGGCAACGCCGAAGGCGTCGTGGTGGTCGAATTCGAGGACGGCGCGCCCGCCGCCAGTGTCGGCTTCCAGAAGGGCGATATCATCCTCGCCGTCAACAACCAGAAGATCGCCAAGACCGGCGATCTCGACAAGGCGGCCGAAGACCTCCTCGCGGCTGTGGCGCATCGTGGTGGTGCGCGGCGGCCAGCAGATCAACGTCACGCTCGGCGGATGAGCCCGAAGCGACCACAGCAAACGCACAAGTCTCTTTGCCGCGGCCGGGCATGGAGCAGGATGCGCCGCATCCGCTGCCGGACCGGCTGCGGCCGAAAAAGCTCTCCGACGTCGTCGGCCAGGATCACATCCTCGGGCCCGATGGCGCGCTGACGCGCATGCTGGAGACGCGCACGCTCGGCTCGCTGGTGTTCTGGGGGCCGCCCGGCACCGGCAAGACCACGGTGGCGCGGCTGCTGGCCGACGCCACCGAGCTGCATTTCGAGCAGATCTCCGCGGTGTTTTCCGGCGTCGCCGACCTGAAGAAGGTGTTCGATGCCGCGCGCGCCCGCCGCGAGACCGGCAAGGGCACGCTGCTGTTCGTCGACGAGGTGCACCGCTTCAACCGCGCGCAGCAGGATTCCTTCCTGCCCGTGATGGAGGACGGCACGGTGGTGCTGGTCGGCGCCACCACGGAAAATCCCGTCCTTTGAGCTCAACGCGGCGCTTCTGTCGCGGGCGCGCGTGCTGGTGTTTCACTCGCTGGATGCCGCCGCGATCGAAAAACTGTTTGCCCATGCCGAGGAGATCGAGGGCAGAAAATTGCCGCTCGATGCGGAAGCGCGCGCGGCGCTGGCGCGCATGGCCGATGGCGATGGCCGCGCCGCGCTGACGCTCGCCGAAGAGGTCTGGCGCTCGGCGCGCAAGGACGAGATGTTCAATGCCGCGCAGTTGCAGGACATCCTGCAGCGCCGCGCGCCGATCTACGACAAGTCCGCCGACGGCCACTACAACCTGATCTCGGCGCTTGCATAAGTCGGTGCGCGGCTCCGATCCCGGATGCGGCGCTGTATTATCTGGCGCGCATGCTCGATGCCGGCGAGGACCCGCTGTTCCTGGCGCGGCGCGTGGTGCGCATGGCGATCGAGGACATCGGCCTGGCCGATCCGCAGGCGCTCGTCATCGCCAACGCCGCCAAGGACGCCTATCGATTTCCTCGGCTCTCCCGAGGGCGAACTCGCGATCGCGCAGGCCGTGGTCTATTGCGCCACCGCACCGAAATCGAATGCGATGTATGCGGCCTTCGGTGCCGCGACACGCGCGGCGAAAGAGGGCGGCTCGCTGCTGCCGCCAAAGCACATCCTCAATTCGCCGACCAAGCTGATGAAGTCGGAAGGCTACGGCGCCGGCTACGCCTACGACCACGACGCGCCCGAGGCGTTCTCCGGCCAGGACTATTTCCCGGAAGCGCTGGGCCGGCAGACCTTTTACGATCCGCCCGAGCGCGGCTTTGAGCGCGAGATCAGGAAGCGGCTGGACTATTGGGCCAAGCTGCGGCGGGAGCGGGGCGGGAGCTAGGGCTCACGGTCCTTGACGCGCTTTTTCAAATCCGCAAACGCACGGCCGGCGAAGCGGCCGAGTTTCGTCGCCGTCGAAGTCGAGCTCGTCGGCATGATCGGCGCGGCCGCTCTCGAATGCGGTGAACCAGCGGCGGAAGCGCGCGAGTTCATCCGGCGACAATTTGGCAATGGCTTCGGCGATTTCTTCGACCTTCATGCGCCAAGCATAGCGTATTTTTGGCGGCGCGGGGAGCGCGGCCGGTCGTCACGCCGGCTATTTTCCGGCCTTTGACGAACTCCAGGATCTGGTCCGCCAGCCGGGTGTCCGGCGTGTTGATCGAATAGGTCTCCGAGATGTGGCTGTGCTGCGGCAGCATGTAGGCCCTGGCGCAGCCGTTGGCGCCCTCGCAGGTCGCACTGCTGCAACTTCTCGAACTGCTCGACAAAGCGGGGCGGGTCGAGTTCGGCGGCCGTGACCATCAAAGGCGTCTTGCTGTCGACAAGGCCCTTTCAGCGACGAGCGCTCGGCATAGCGCGAGGTATCGGCGCCGAAATAGGCAAGCTCGGCATCGCCGGGAGGCGAGGCCGTCAGGTCGTAGAGGCCGGATACCAGGATGGCGCCGGCGAGCCCGCCGCCCTTCACCTTGTGAAACTCCGGATGCGACACGTAGCCCGCGACATGGATCGCGCCGGCCGAATGCCCCATCATGTAAACCTTCGCCGGATTGCCGCCGCGCTCGGCGATTTTTTCGCTGACCCATTGCACGACGGAGGCCATGTCCTCCGAGCCGGCCGGGTAGGGCGAGGCTGGCGCCAGGCGGTAGGTGGTGTTGACGCCGACAAAGCCGTTCTTCACCGCCCACAACATGATGTTGTCGAAGAATGGACTATCCGGGTTGCGCTTGTTGCCGGCGACGAAACCGCCGCCATGGACGAAGATCAGCACCGGACGCGCCGCTGAATTTGCTTCGGGCATGAACACATCGAGCAGGTTGCGTTCGGCCGCGCCGTATTTGACGTCGCGTTCGATCTTGACGCCGGCATACGGCTCCTTCTCGTGCAGCGGTATGTAGAGCGCGGACGTTTTCGGGGGATCGATGACGCGGCCAAGCTCGAGCAGTTTGGCGGCGATATCCGCCGGCATCGGGCTTTGCTGCGCGAATGCGGGTCCCGCGACCAGCATCGCAGCCGCCACGAGCCATGCTTTTTCCTTGTTCATTTCCGGCATTCCTCGTTTCTTGTTCGCTTGGCCCAGAATGGCCGATCGCACGGCGAATTGGTACTGACTTCAGCGTGACGAATAGCGTGCATTCGCTCCTTTGCGCTAGGCACAGTTCAACTGGAGTAGAGCATGAGCCGCCGCGACCGCGGACGCGTAAAAGTGCGCAATCGACGATGGCCGAAGGCGCGGTTACCGCCGCCATCAAGGACGGCGTGGACGCGCTCTACGTCTCCGGTGAGCCGCTGCGCTACAACAACATGGCGCGCGTACTGGCGCAGGTCGCAGCTTCCGGAAAGCCGACGCTCGGCACCTATCCCGAATGGGGACGGGCCGGGCTGCTGATGTCCTATTCGGCCGACCTGATCGACGATTTTCGCCGCGCCGGCATCTATGCCGCGAAAATCATCAGTGGCGAGAAGCCGGGAGACCTGCCGATCGAGCAGGCCAGCAAGTTCATCCTCGTGTTCAACCTCAAGACCGCGAAATCACTGGGAATCTCTGCCCCGGACCGGCTCCTGACGGTCGCCGATGAAGTCATCGAATAGCGTGACGATTGGGTCCATTTGCGCTAGGCAACGGCTTACACCGGAGCTGCCACCCCCATGAGCCGTCGCGTCAAAAAACCTCTCCGCCCCGCGGGCGATCGCCGAAGGGTGCGCGTCCCTATCGGGGCTCGCGCACCGAGCGGCCGCAGGAGCATCGACCGGGCAAAAAACCGTCGCGGCTTGCGGCGCCTCGCGCGCCAAAACCTTTGTCCCGGAACCCGAAAAGATCGTCGCCGAGACACCGCAGCTGCCGACAAAAGTGCAGACCGTGGTCGTGACGGCTGACGAAGCCAACATGCGCGTCGATCGTTTCCTCGAAGCGCGCTTTCCCGGCCTGTCCTTCTCCCATATCCAGCGCATCGTCCGCAAAGGCGAGCTGCGCGTGAACGGCAAGCGCGCCGACAGCAAGGACCGCCTCGAAGAAGGCCAGAGCGTACGCATCCCGCCGCTCAAGCTGGATACGCCGAAGGTGCGCGGGGCGCTGTCGGAGGCAGCGCAAAAGACGCTCGCCGCGCTGAAGGAAATGACGCTGTTCGAGGACGCCGACGTGCTGGTGCTGAACAAGCCGGTCGGGCTTGCGGTGCAGGGTGGCTCGGGCATCACGCGCAATATCGACGACATGCTGGAGGTGATGCGCGACGCCAAGGGGCAGAAGCCGCGACTGGTGCACCGGATCGACAAGGAGACCTCGGGCTGCCTGTTGGTGGCCAAGACCCGCTTTGCCGCCACGCAGCTGACGGGCGCATTCCGCCAGCGCTCGGCGCGCAAGATCTACTGGGCGCTGGTCGCGGGCGTGCCGAAGCCGAAGCAGGGCCGCATATCGACCTATCTCGCGAAAGAGGAGAGCGAGGACGACACCATCATGCGCGTCGCTGCGCATGGCGACGAGGGCGCAAGCCACGCGGTGACTTACTATGCCGTCGTCGAAACCGCCGCGACAAAACTCGCCTGGGTGTCGCTGAAGCCGGTGACGGGGCGGACGCATCAGCTGCGCGCGCATATGGCGCATATCGAGCACGCCATCGTCGGCGATCCCAAATATTTCAACCGTGCGCAGTGGGAACTGCCGGGCGGCCTGCAGAACCGCCTGCATCTTCTGGCGCGGCGCATCGTGATCCCGCATCCCCGCGGCGGCGTCATCGACGCTACCGCGCCGCTGCCGCCGCATATGCAACAGTCCTGGAACCTGCTCGGCCTCGATACCAAGCGTTTTGATCCCATCGAAAACGCGCCGGAGGAATGACGGGGCGGGGCAGGTGCGCGTGACGCGCAGAAGCAATATCGATCAAGAGAGCGTCGCGATGTCCGGATAGCTTCGGACGCAACTCGTCAAGAAGGTTTGGCGTCAGGAGAGGCTTGCTCATGATCCGGAATACCCATCGCGCCGCGCTTTTATCGCTTGTCGCCTCGGCCATGTTCTGCGGCATCGCAGCCAAGGCCGACACGCTGGTCTTGAAGGGCGGTAACCTCTACGCCACGCCGGAAGCGGCCATGGTTGCGGATGCGGTGGTCGTGGTATCGGACGGCATCATCAGCGCAGTCGGAAAATCGGTCGACGTACAAATTCCAGCCGGCGCGCGCGTGATCGATTGCACGGGCAAGACCATTGTCGCCGGCTTCTGGAACAGCCACGTCCATCTGACGGAACCGGTGTGGAAGAATGCCGCCACGGCGCCGGCCGCGCCGCTCACCGCGCATATGCAGGCGATGTTGACGCGGTGGGGTTTCACGACGGTATGGGATATCGGCGCCGATCCCTCGGATTCGCTGCCGCTGCGCCGTCGCGTCAATTCCGGCGAAGTGCTCGGGCCCACCATCTTCCTTGCCGGCAGCATCTTTCCGGCCAACGGGCGTCCCGCCTATCTGCCGCCCGAGATGCAGCTTCCGGAAGCCGCGACGCCCGAGGCATCGGAAAAGATGGCGAGGGAATATCTGGAGCGGCTCGGATTGGACGCCCTGAAGCTCTTCACCGGTGTCTTCAAGGGTGAAAACGATCCGGTCGTGAACATGGATGTCGCCATCGCCAAGGCTGCGGTCGATGTCGCGCATGCGCAAGGCAAGCCGGTGTTCGCCCATCCGCAAAACACGGCCGGCATCGAGGCTGTGATTACTGCGGGTGTCGACGTGATGGCGCATACTGTGGCCCGGCAGCCGGGGTATCCGGCGGAACAGCTTGCGCGCTTCAAGCAGCAGAACATCGCCTTGACGCCGACGTTGACGCTGTTCGCAAAATTGCCGGTGCCGGCCGAAATCTCCACCCGTATCGTCGGCAACGTTGTCGGCCAACTCAAGAGTTTTTCGGACAATGGCGGTGTTGTCCTGTTCGGCACCGACATCGGCTTCACCCAGTACTACGACACCACGCAGGAATACGAGCTGATGCGCCGCGCCCTGTCGGAACGCCAGGTTCTGGCAGCGCTGACGACCAATCCCGCCGGCTATTTCAAGGCGGCAAGGAAGGGCAAGGTCGAGAAGGGATTTGACGGCGACCTCGTGGTGCTCGATGCCGATCCTGTGACCGACGTGCGCAACCTCGCCAAAGTCGCGACTACGATCCGGGCGGGCCAAGTCATCTACCAGAAGCCCTAGAAAACTTTCGTGACGCTGGCCGGACCTGCGGCCTTCCGCGCCCGACCGCGATTGTTTTAGAGCGGGAGTACCAGGTGGATTACTTTCGGATCGGGTGTGCGGTGAGCCTGGAAGCCGAATTTGCCGAAAACCTTCCGCATGGCGGCGTTCTCCGGCAGGACCTCGGCGATCAGCTCCTTCAGCCCGGCGGCGCGGGCGATGACGGCGAGATGGCGCATCAACAGCGTGCCAACTCCCTGCCCCTGATAGTCATCGATCACGACAAAGGCGATTTCCGCCTTGCCGGGTTCGGTGAGGATATATCGCCCGCCGCCGATGATGACCTTGCGTCCATCCTCGTCTGCAAGCGCGACGAGGGCGATGTGCGTGGTGAAATCGATGTTGATGAAGAAAGCGATTTCCTTGTCGGAGAAGCCGCGCTTCACCGTGAAGAAGCGCCGTTGCAGTGACTGTGTGCCGGTTCGGCCGACCGCCGCAAGCATGTCGTCCTTGTCGTCGGGGCGCAGGGCGCGAATGTCGACGCTGCGGCCATCCCGCAAACGTTCGGTAACAGAGTAGGTTGCGGGTGCCTGCATCGAAGTGTTCTCCCGGTCCAAGGAGGAGCGATGATCCGTCCCGGCAGCTTGATTTGGATCAAGGCGGTCACGCGATGTCCGCTCGGGGCGAGTGTTCTATCGGAATCTGCGAAAAAGTTCCACGACGCGTGTGGCGGCACTGCGGTCTTGCGCGCGGGTGAGGCGATCACGACATGACCCCCATGCGGAGATCAGCCATCATCCTCATAGCCGGCGCCTTGCTTCAGGTGACGGCCGCCGTCGCGCAAATCCCGCCCGGCACCACGCCGCTGAGCCCGCCTTTGCCGCCACCGCCGCCACCGCCGAAGATCGAGGTCCCGAAAATCCCGAAGATGGATGAGCTGCCCTCGCGCAATTACGTGAAACCTTCAACCGGCAACAAGTCGTTCGGCGACCGTGTTACCAAATGCCTCGATGACGGTGCGGCCGCCGGCCTCGACCCCAACGAGCGCTCGCACTATTCGCGCAATTGCGCCAATCGGTGAAGCGGTCGAGTCTCGCTAAACACGCCCGCGAGGACGCAGCCATCACGTCAGCGCCAAAGCGAGCGCTCGGGCCTCCGGCACCACATCGTGGCTGTAGAGTTTCTTGCGAAACTCGGCATGCGCCCTGATCTCGGCGTCACGCACGCCGAGATCGGCGTAGTGTGAATCCAGACGCATGCCGTTCTCGCGCGCGCCGCGCTGCACGGCGGCAACGCGTTCACGTCGCAGCCGCTCATAGGCATGCAGCGCAGGCGAGACTTTCGCGCGATCGACCTTCGCAAGGATCGTCGCCAGCGCCATGCCGTCTTCGATCGATTGATTTGCGCCCTGACCGAGATGGGGGAGCATCGGATGGGCGGCGTCGCCGAGCAAAGTGAGGCGGCCATTGGTCCAGATCGGCAGCGGTTCGCGGTCGTACAGCGCCCAGCGAAAGGTGTTTTGCACCTGACTGAGCAGGCTTCCGATTTGGGGGTCCCATCCCCTAAATTCGGCACGCAGCACGTCGGGATCACCCGGTGCGGACCACGACTCCTTCATTTCTTCGTCGGCCGGCACGAAGCCGACATAGTTGATCATCTCGCCGGCGCGCACCGGGAAGGTCAGGAAATGCCGGGACTTGCCGAGCCACATCTGCCAGCGGTCGATCGGCCAATGCGGTATCGCACGATGCGGCAGCACACCGCGATAGGCGACCGAACCGTGGAAAACGGGGCGGGACGGCGGCGCCACGAATTGCCGGAGCTCGGAATGGATTCCATCGGCCGCAATGACGACGTCGGCCGCAACGGAGGCGCCGTCGGCGAATATCACCAGCGCCTTGTCACCGGTCTGTTCAAAGCCGGTGGCGCGGTGGCCGGTGCGCACGATGCCACCCGGCAGCGCCGTTGCCAGCAGTTCAACCAGATCGGCGCGATGCATGCCGAAGGTCGCGTTCCATCCCGAGGCGTCCATGACCTGCACGGGAGCGATCGGTGCACCGTCGTGGCGGAAATAGTGGGAGTGGGTCCCAACCAGGGCGCCGCGGCTTGCCACCGCTGCCTCCAGGCCGACCCGATTCAGATGGCGTACGCTGTTGGGGGTCAGGAACACGCCAGCGCCGACTTCGCCGAGGGCAGGAGCCTGCTCGTAGACGGTTACCTCGAGCCCGTGGGCGACGAGCGCATTCGCCGCGAACAGACCGCCGATCCCGCCTCCGACGACAACGACCGATAGCGCCATCTTGTCACTCTGCCGCAGCAAGCGCACCGGTTCCAGCGCTGAAAGAGCTTCCCGATGCTTGAGGGCTCAAGCTATCCTCTATCGTACAACACGCCAAGTTGCGGCTCGAACGCAGAAATGGCGCCGCCGGAGAGGAAGCCGATGCGACGATCCCTTCGGGCGCTTGCGTTGCAGGTCGCCCTCTTGCTCCTGGCCAGCCCGGCGTCGGCGCAGGCATATCCCGACCGCACGGTAAAGATTGTCGTGCCGGTTCCTGCTGGTGGTACGGCGGACGTGCTGGCCCGGATCGTTGGAGAATGGCTGTCGCGCAAATGGGGCCAGCCGGTCGTCATCGAAAACAAGACGGGCGCGGCCGGTAACATCGGCTCGGAGGCGGTCTATAACGCGCCACCCGACGGCTACACATTGCTGTCTGCGCCGCCGCCACCGCTCGTCATCAATCACAATCTCTATGCAAAGCTCGCCTTCGACCCCACGAAGTTCGAGCCCATCATCGTGATGGCGCATGTACCGAACGCGCTGATCGTCAATCCGAACCGGATCAAGGCGGCGAGCGTGCCGGAACTGATCGCATATCTGCGCGAAAACCCCGACAAGGTGACCGCGGCGACACAAGGCAATGGCACGACGTCGCACTTGACGTCCGAACTGTTTCAACTGCTGGCAAAGGTGAAGCTGCGCCACATACCGTATCGCGGATCGGCGCCGGCGCTGCAGGGCCTGCTCGCCGGTGACGTCGACCTGATGTTCGACAATCTCGGCGTCTCGCTGGGACTGACAACGGCCGGACAGCTCAAGCTGCTGGCGGTTGCTTCCTCCAGCCGGCTTCCGGCCATGCCTGACGTGCCGACGATTGCCGAAACGCTGCCCGGATTCGAAGCCGTCGCCTGGTTCGCCATCGTGGCGCCGCCGCAAACGCCGCGGGCCATCGTCGACAAGATCAATGCCGATGTGAACGAAGCGCTGGTCCAGCCGGAGATACAGGCGCAGTTGAAGAAGCTTTCGGCCGAAGTATTTGGCGGCTCCGTCGACAAGACAGCCGAATATCTCCGGGCCGAGATCGAGCGCTGGGGCGCAGTGATCAAGTCGGCGAAGATCGAAGTGCAGCAGTAGCAAGCCACGGATGCCGCGCGCCCTGCGGTTCCTCCGTGAGTTTGCCGAACGCGCTAATGCGCCATCAGGACCGGCAGGTCAGCATGCTCCATGATGTGGCTCGTGGCACCCCCGAAGATCATTTGCCGCAGCCTGTTGCGCGTGAAGGCGCCCTTGACCAGGAGATCGCAGCCTTCCGCCTTGGCGGCGTCGAGCACGGCCACACCGGTTTCGCGGTCTCCCAGATTGACGCGGATCGGCTTGGCCGCGATTCCGTTGTGCTGCAACTGCCCGAGAATGTCATCGGCGGACGGCCCCGGTACGTCCTGTCCGCCAGCGACGGTCAATACCGTGACGCGCTCGGCGAGACGCAACAGCGGCATCGCAAAGGCGTTTGCGCGCGCCTGCTCGGTACTGCCGTTCCAGTGGATCATGACATTGCTGGCGATCTGTGTGGGCGCATTCGGCGGTGCCAGCAGAACGGGCCGACCGCTCTCGAACAGTCCGGACTCGATGGCGCGCTGGTGCAAGCTTGTCGAATCCGCACCCAGCCGGCTGATGACGGTGATATCGAACGCACGACCACGGCTTCCGATGAAGCCCTCGTCTTCTGACGCAACGGCAAGCCATCCGCAGGCGGGACGCTCCGCGGTTGCAGCCGGCCGACGGGATGCCATGCTTTTGCATGAAGGTTTCGAACACGCGACGCAGCTCGGTTGTCTCTTCGTCGCGCTGTTCCGTGTAGGCGGCCATGGTAAAGCCGGCCGTCAGTTCCGCCGCGATGTACGGGGGGATCGCGACCCGCAGCGGGAAACCCTCGATGTATGCGCCCATGCGCCGCGCGAGCAGCACCGCCAGTTCAAGCGCGGATGGCATCGCCGCAATGTTCTGGGTGGGCACCAGGATCGTCTTCATTCCCGGACCTCCGCTCGCTATGACCAGCCGGGCAGGCTGCATCGATGCCCGACATGCTAATCCCCGGGCGCGGGCAAAGAAAGTTTGTTTGGTCAGGATAAGGCTCGTATGGGCAAGAATGTTGGCTTTCCGGTGAGCCCGACCCTTCCGGGACAGGGGTCAGCATCGTGTGGTTGCAGTAGCGAGGTCCGCTTTCGTCCCTCGTGAATTTCACCGCCGCGGCGCAACTTGAGGCACCGGCGAATGGGAGCGTTGCGCCAGCGCGCGCTCGCGCCACTCGGTCAACAGGCGCGCCAGATCCTCGAGTGGCAGCCCGTAGCTGTCGGGCAGCGCGGCATTGCGCCCGATTTTATCGCGGCTGAAGTCGGCGCCAAAGCCCCTCAAGCCGTCGTGGTCGTAGCCGACCATCGGCTTCTTGTTGCCTCCCGGGAGCGAGAGTGTCGCGACCGTGAAACGGCTCGCCTGCGGCCACGCGATGCGGTTCCGGCGGAACAGGCTGCAAACCTCCAATCCCCCGACATCCAGTGTCAAGCTGCCGGCGCCGGGCAGAAGCATCACCGCGCCGACCACAGCGCAGGCCCCGAAGAACAGAACGGAGGCCATGCCCGCGACCACCGCTTCCTGATCGTGTTTGACAAAGACGATCAGGAGAATGCCGCCGGCCACGAAAACGAGCGATCCCGCCAAGAGTGCGAGCATCTTGAGCCGGCTGACGCGCAGCGTCACCGGACCGGGAAAGCGCGCAAGGATTGCATCGACTTTATCGGCCGCCATGGCCGGCGCCTCTGGTTTGACGGGTTTGCTCCCGGTTCCAAGCGGGGTTCATCGGCTTTATTTGCATCGTTCGATATCGTACTGTTGTGCCAACACTATCACCGATCAAATCCGGGCTGAAAAGTACATGCGTGAACTGTTTGATGAAGTCGCAGGCCAGTCGCCGATCGATCCCGGCGAGTTGGTCAAACGCGCAACGCGCAAGCCGCGGCGCAAGCGGTTTTATACCTCCGTCGGCGTGGGCGAGACGGAGGCCGGCCTGACCGTCATGCTCGACGGTCGGCCGATCAAGACACCGTCGCGCAAACTGGTGGTCGTACCGAACCGCGACATTGCGGAGGCGATCGCGGCGGAGTGGGAGGCGCAACAGGAGACCATCAATCCCCTGACCATGCCGCTCACGCGGTTTGCCAACAGCGTTGTCGAAGGTGTTGTCGACAAGGTCGAACTGGTCGCCGACGATGTTGCCAAATATCTCGGCTCTGATTTGCTGTTTTACCGTGCCGGCCATCCGGCTACCCTGGTCGAGCGGGAAGCCGACTATTGGGATCCGGTCGTGTTCTGGGCCGCGCGGGCGCTGAACGCGCATTTCATGCTGGCCGAGGGCGTCGTCCACGTGCGCCAGCCGGATGCCGCGATTGCGGCGGCCCGGGCGGCATTTCCTTCCGATCCTTGGTCGATGGCGGCGCTGCACGTCGTGACGACGCTGACGGGGTCGGCGCTGCTGGCGCTCGCGCTCGTTCGCGGCGCGCTCGATTCCGACCAGGTCTGGGCCGCCGCCCATGTCGACGACGACTGGAATATCGAGAAATGGGGCGTCGACGAGGAGGTGGCTGCCCGCCGCCTCGCACGCTACGTCGACTTCCAGGCCGCCACCCGCATTCTCGAGGCGATGAAGGCCTGATCGGGGCTCCAGGCAACAAAACCGGCACTACGGCTGCCGGTTGCGGCCGTCGGTTAACGAGAGGTTTACGCCGTCGGGCTAGCTTGGCCCGATAACGAGACCTCCCGCATGGCGATTTCGATCAACCCAGTGCTTCCGGTCCTGCCGGCCCAAGAGGCCGCCACAGTCGCGCCCGAGCTCGTGCTGCAGCCGGGCACGACGATTGATGCCACCGTGCTGAAGGTGTTGTCCGCCGATCTCGTGCGGATCGCCATCGCCGCGTTGTCGATCGACGTCAAGACCGAAATCCCGCTGCAGGCCGGCCAGGCGCTGAAGCTTGCGGTCTCGCAGACAACGGAAGGCATCCGACTTACCAACGTCACCGGTGGTGGCGACGCCACTGATCTCGCGGCCGATGCGGTGACATTGCCGCCGGATGCGCTGGTGGACGCACCTTTGGCGCCCGCCGCCTCCAGCGCGCCAAAAATCGTGCTGACGCCTGCGGAGAAGGTGGCGGTGACGATCGCGGCGCAGGCCGCGGCAACCGAGCAGGGCAGCCAGGCGCCGCTGTTTGCCAATCTCGCCAGCGTCGCCAGCTCGCCGGCGTTGCCGCCAAAGCTGTTGCAGGCGGTGCAGCAGGTGCTGGCGCAGCAGACCGATCTTGACCCCAATCTTTCCGGCGCCGACATCAAGACCGCGTTCCAGAAATCAGGCCTGTTCCTCGAGGCCTCGCTTGCAACAGGGCAGGTGGCCTCGAGCAGCAGCACACCCGACCTGAAGGCCGCTCTCGTGGTGTTGCGGCACACGCTGCAACAGGTGCTGGGACCCGGCGGACCGACCGAGGCGGGTCCGTTACCGCGGACCGAGGCGACGCCGAATTCGGCGCCCACCGCTACGCAGGACCTCGAACCGCAGGAGATCCTGCTGCCGCAGTCGCGCGTGCCGGTTGCCGAGGACCTTGCCGAAGCATTTTTCGCCGGCCGGCCCGTTTTCACGGCCGCGCCGAGGGGGCAGCCGGCGGCGGCGGCCGTGCTCAACGTCCTGCAGGAAGCCCAACCCGACCCGGCCAACCCAACCAGCGCCGCGCCCGCGCTGCATGCGGCATTCGGCGAAGAGGTAACGCTGCGCAGCAATGTGCCACCGCCGCCGTTCCGCGGCGCCTTGCCCGCCGCGCAGCCGGTCGCCGAACCAACGGTCACGCCGCAGACACCGCTCGCGCCAGCCGCGCATCATCTGCTCGCCGACACCGATGCCGCGATCGCGCGGCAGACCCTGTTGCAGGTGGCCTCGCTGCCCGACCGGCTCGATGCGCCGACGGCTGCCACGCTCAACAACCCGACCGACACCAGCGGCCCGCGCTGGAGCTTTGAAATCCCGTTCGCGACGCCGCAGGGCACCGCGATGGCGCAGTTCGAGATTTCCCGCGATGGCGGCGGCACCGAGGCTGCGGAGGCGACGAAAAAAGTCTGGCGCGCGCGCTTCACGCTCGACGTCGAGCCCACCGGACCGATCCACGCGCTCGTTGCGCTGGTTGGCGACAAGACGTCCGTGCGGATGTGGGCGGAGCGGCCGGTGACCGCCGCGCGGCTTCGCGCCGGCAGCGCCGAACTCAGCCGCGCGCTGGCGCGCGCCGAGCTCAAGCCTGGCGACATCGTGGTGCGCGAAGGTGCGCCGCCGCAGGCGAACGCCGCGCCGGCCGGCCATTTCCTGGACCGCGCGCTATGACCGATGTCAACCAGCTCGCGGTCGCGCTGCATTACGATCGCACCGGCGCACCGCGCGTCGTCGCCAAGGGCAGGGGCGCGATCGGCGAAAAGATCATCGAGATCGCGAAAGCGCACGACATTCCGATCGAGGAGAACGAGGTGCTGGCCGGCGCGCTCTCCAAGGTCGAACTCGGCGACGAGATTCCGGAGGAGCTCTACAAGGCGGTGGCCGAAGTCCTGATCTTCGTGCTGCGGCTGTCCGGGCGGGTGCGCTAGGGCGGGGTTACTTTTTCGGCGTATCGCCGAAGAAGCCGACGATCTTCGTTAGCTTTCCGCTCGCATCGACCTCGCCGAAATCGATCGACACATCGCCCGCGCTGCCGTCGCCGCGCACCAGTCGCCACAGGAAGCGGACGACGTTGTGGTGCAGGTCGATGCCGCTCATCACCTCGATTCGCGCGCCGGGCCGCCCCGCCTGCATCTTCGTGATGTGCGCGCCGAGCGCTTCGCGTCCCCTGAGGTCGGCGTTTGGGTCGAGATAGGTCGCATCCTCGGCCCAGCAACGCTCCAGGATTTTCATCCGCGCCGTGGCGTCGGGCTCGTTCCAGGCGGCGACATAGGCCTCGACATTGCCGACGATTGTTTCGCGCGATACGCCGCTCATCTCAGCCTCATCGATCTTCCGCCATCTGTTCCAGCACGAAGCCGCGCGCGGCGGCAGAGCATGATCCGGGAAATTGTATAGCGGTTTTCCGAAAAGATCATGCTCAAACAAAAAATGAAGCGAGATGACGCTTCAAGAGCCCTCGACTTTCGCTGCGGATACGTTAAATCCCGCTGCGCCGTCATGGTTTTACCACGATGGCAGCGGCATCCTGCCGCCGTTTTCCAACCCAAATCCGGTGCCTTTCCCGTGATCCATCGCCGCCACGCGCTCGGTCTTTTCGCCGCCGCCTCTCTTTTGCCGGCCCGCAGCTTCGCCAACGTCTCCTATCAGCGCAGCGAGTTCCGCAACGATCTCACAAAACGCTTCTTCGACCTCGGTACCGAGGGCACCTTCGTCGGCTACAAGGTCGACGACTACCTGATCATCGCCAGCGACAAGGTGCGTTCGGGCGATGACAAGCTGCCGGCCTCGACCTTCAAGATCCCGAACTCGCTGATCGCGCTGGAAACCGGCGTGGTCGCCGATCCCGACAAGGACGTTTTCAAATGGGACGGCGTGACGCGCAGCATCGCGGCCTGGAACCAGGATCACACGCTGCGCTCGGCGATCGCGGCCTCCGTTGTGCCGGTTTATCAGGAGATCGCCCGGCGCATCGGGGCCGAGCGCATGCAGAAATATGTCGACCTGCTCGACTACGGCAACCGCAACATCGGCGGCGGCATCGACCAGTTCTGGCTCACCGGCGACCTGCGCATCGATCCGATGCAGCAGGTCGATTTCGTCGATCGTCTGCGCCGCGGCGTGCTGGGTGTTTCGAAGCGCAGCCAGGATGTGGTGCGCGACATCCTGCCGGTCGTGAAAGTTGGCGACGCCACCATCCGCTACAAGAGCGGCCTTTTGGGCGCCGAGCGCGGCCAGCCGTCGTTGGGCTGGATGGTCGGGTGGGCCGAGAAGGGCAGCCAGCAGACGGTGTTTGCCATGAACATGGACTGCAAGACGCCGGAGCTCACGGCCGCCCGCATGACCGTCACGCAGCAATGCCTTGCGGATATCGTTGCGATCTAGCGCGGCGCGCCTTCGTGACGGGGTTGTGCCCCGTCAGCTCAGCTTGAACAGCGCAGCCAAGAATTCACTCACTGCCTTGCGCGCGGCCTCGGCGGTCGCCGGGTTGCCGCCGACATGCGGGTCCATCTCCACGCAGGCATCCTTGTAGCTGAACGGTGCGTTGGTTTCGGTGTTGATCAGCACGCCGCCTTCGCTCTCGCTGATGCGGCAGTTGCGCACGGTCTGCGCGCCGTTTGCCACCACATTGCTGCTGACGCCGAGCAGCCCGGCATCGAAGCCGTGCTGCGATTCCGGATATTCGGTCAGCGCCACGTCCCGCTTGGCCTCCTGCAGCCGCGAGACGTACGCCTTGCAGGTTGCGACCGGGTTATAATCGTCGGGCGAGCCATGGAAGATGCGGATCGGCCGCTCGACCAATTCGGTGTCGGTGGCGTAGGTCGTGGCGCAATCCGGATAGAACGGAATATAGGCAGCGAACTGCGCGCCGGATTTGTTCCAGAGGTCGTTGAAGCGCTTCACGCTGGCGTAGAGTGCGCCCTGGCCGCCGCGCGAAAACCCCATCAGCACGATACGTTCAGGATCGACCCGCGGATGCTTCGCCAGAATCTCCAGTGCGCCGTAGATGTCGAGGATGAAATTGAGCCGGCCAAGTTTGGCCTGGTCCTGGTTGACTGATGTCAGGCCGCGCCCGGAAAATCCGTCGATCACGAAGGTGGAAACCCCCATCGTATTGAGATGGCGCGTCCAGGCTTCCATGGTCGGGCTGACGCCGCCCGAGCCGTGCATCAGCACCACGGCGGGTAGTCTTCCGATGCCCTGGGCGATGCGCAGTTCACCGGCCATCGTCACCGGTGTGCCGTTGGCTTCACCGGTCAGGAATTGCTGGTCGGAGAGGGTGAGAGAGGGGATGGCGTGGATCTCGACCCGCGCCGCGACGTCCTTGGGTATCGCCTGCGCATTGGTCTCGATGCAGGTGAACAGCACGCCGGTACAGAAGATTGCGGCCGCGGTCGCCACGCGCCAGTCTGTCAGCATAGGTTGCCCCCATAATCTGTTGTTGGCCGGAACCGCCGCGCGTGCGCCAACCACAGGTCAGACGTGTGCGCGAAGCAGCCCCCGGCAGGGCTGCATTTTAGCCAACGTTGGGCGGTTTGTCCGCAAAGTCTGCGGCTACCCCACCGCATCCTTCCCGATCTTGCCGAGATGGGTGAACGCAAACCCGCTTCCGTATTTCAGCCCGTAGCCGAGCGCGCGGTCGATGCCGATATGGGCGAGCCAGATCATGGCGAGCGACAGCGTTAGCGGCGAGGCCACCGCCAGCCCCGCCGTCATCAGCGCGACTGGCGCGAGGTAAGAGTGCGCGGCGTTGTAGACGATCGCGCCCACCTTGGGGCCGGCGAGATAGGCGGCAAAGCTCAAGTCCGGAACCAGGAACAGCACGACGTAAACCCACCACGAGCCCTCCCAGAGCCCGTAGAGCATCGTCATGCCGACGAACAGGGTGACGCCCTCGAGCCGCAGCAGCGTCCTGACTCCGCCGGTTGCCGCGCCATCGGTCGGGGGTGCCGTCGTCTCGCTCATGGTCTTTCCCCTTGATTTGTCTGGATTATTGGTCCGGCTCAATCGTGCTTGCCAGTGCGGCGGCCGGTTTCCCGTTCCGAAAAGGCCGTGTTAGAAACCCGGCCAAATCGAGCATGATCCCGGAAGATTAGATACCGGGTTTCAGGTTCAAGAAGCGGTTGGCCAAACGGCCACTGGAACTGAGGCGGGCGGAAGCAATGAAGGACATTTTGGACACCCTCGAAGAACGGCGCGCGGGCGCAAAGTTCGGCGGCGGCGAGAAGCGCATCGAGGCGCAGCACGCCCGCGGCAAGCTCACCGCGCGCGAGCGCATCGAGCTTTTGCTCGACAAGGGCTCGTTCGAGGAGTTCGACATGTTCGTCGAGCACCGCTCCACCGAATTCGGCATGGAGAAGAACAAGGTGCCCGGCGACGGCGTCGTCACCGGCTGGGGCACCGTCAACGGCCGCAAGACGTTTGTCTTTGCAAAGGACTTCACCGTGTTCGGCGGATCGCTGTCCGAGACGCACGCGCTGAAGATCACAAAACTGCAGGACATGGCGATGAAGGCGAGGGCGCCCATCATCGGCCTCTATGACGCCGGCGGTGCGCGCATCCAGGAAGGCGTCGCCGCCCTTGCAGGCTATTCCTATGTGTTCCGCCGCAACGTCATTGCTTCGGGCGTGATCCCGCAGATCTCCGTCATCATGGGCCCCTGCGCCGGCGGCGATGTCTATTCGCCCGCCATGACCGACTTCATCTTCATGGTGAAGAACACCAGCTACATGTTCGTCACCGGCCCCGACGTCGTCAAAACCGTGACCAACGAAGTCGTCACCGCGGAAGAACTCGGCGGCGCCTCGGTGCACGCCACGCGCTCCTCGATTGCGGATGGCGCCTTCGAGAACGACGTCGAGACGCTGCTGCAGATGCGCCGGCTGATCGACTTCCTGCCGTCGAACAATAGTGACGGCGTGCCGGAATGGCCGAGCTTTGACGACATCGGCCGGGTCGACATGTCGCTCGACACGCTGATCCCCGACAACCCGAACAAGCCCTACGACATGAAGGAGCTGATCCTGAAGGTCGTCGATGAGGCCGACTTCTTCGAGATCTCGGAGACCTTTGCCAGGAACATCATCACCGGCTTCGGGCGCATCGCCGGCCGCACCGTCGGCTTCGTCGCCAACCAGCCGATGGTGCTGGCGGGCGTGCTCGACAGCGACGCCTCGCGCAAGGCCGCGCGCTTTGTCCGCTTCTGCGATGCCTTCAACATCCCGATCGTCACGTTTGTGGACGTGCCGGGCTTCCTGCCGGGCACCGCGCAGGAATATGGCGGCCTGATCAAGCACGGCGCCAAGCTGCTGTTCGCCTACTCGCAGTCGACGGTGCCGCTCGTCACCGTCATCACGCGAAAAGCCTACGGCGGCGCCTTCGACGTCATGGCGTCAAAGGAAATCGGCGCCGACATGAATTACGCCTGGCCGACCGCGCAGATCGCCGTGATGGGCGCCAAGGGCGCCGTCGAAATCATTTTTCGTGCCGACATCGGCGACGCCGACAAGATCGCCGCGCGGACGAAGGAATATGAAGACCGCTTCCTGTCGCCCTTCATCGCGGCGGAGCGAGGCTATATCGATGACGTCATCATGCCGCATTCGACGCGCAAGCGGATCGCGCGCGCGCTGGCGATGCTGCGCGACAAGAAGGTCGAGATGCCGGCGAAGAAGCACGACAATTTGCCGTTGTGAGAGTAGCTCGACGACGGGCAGCAAAGCTCACGACGCCGTCCCCTTGTCGAGAAACGGCCGCCATGACAGCGCTTCCCTGCGGGCTTCGTCAAAATCGCCATCCTCCAAAAACTTGCCGACGCATCTAAGGTATTCGCAAAGGAATGTCGCATCCGGCAACTGGTGCAAGTCCTTGCTTGGGACCCACAGATCCAGTTTCCTTGCGGAGCTCAACACCGACACGATGGCGGGCTTGAGATCGGGGATGTTGTCCGGCCATCCCAACGATGCCGTCCGGATCCTGATGCTTTCTGAAAGACTGCGAAATTTCCAGCCGAGGCTGCGAAGCTTGGCGGCTTTCTTCTCGGCCGACTTCCGGTTCAACCATTCCAGCGAAACGCCAACGACAATCCCGGTCAGGAAGACCAGCGCGAATCTGAACCAGGGCTGCTGGCCCAGTGCGAGGAGGTTACTGAAAACGGGCGTGGCGGCCGCATCGCGAAAAGCCGTGGTGGCCGCACTGTGGGGATCGGTGAGGACGTTTTCGTCCAGCCATTTTTTGAGGACAGGCGCTAGCAGTGGGACGAGCAGAACGGCCCAAATTCCAAACAAAAGCTTTTTGAACAATCGGGACATCGCGGCTTTGCGCACTGATCCAGCCGTGCAGCCGCATTAGAGGCCAAATCCAGCCGTCCAGCCACCCCTAAAAAACAAGCGTAGGTCGGATTAGCGCAGCGTAATCCGCCGTGTCGTTTCGCAAAATCGAAGCCGTGGTGGGTTGCTACTTTGCGTCATCGCCCCGAAGACTCCGGGCAGATGCCGACTATTCGAGGAAGCCGGCCAGTCGCGGCAGCCACAGGCTGATGCCCGGGAAATAGATGCACAGCAGCAGGCCGAGTACCTGCAGCGCAACGAAGGGATACATCGCCGAGAACACGTCGCTCATGGTGACGCCCGGCGGGACCGTACCCTTCATGTAGAACAGCGTCGCCCCGAACGGCGGCGTCATGAAAGCGGTCTGCAGATTGACCGCAACCAGCGTGCCGAACCAGGTCATCAGGGCGGCGTTGTTGCCGATGTGGTCGGAGAAGTCGAACTTCATCAGGATTGGCCCGAATACCGGCAGCACGATCAGGCAAATCTCGATCCACTCGAACGGGAAGCCGAGCAGGAAGATCAGAACCATGATGAAGGCGAGCATTTCCCACTTGGTGTCGATGCCGAAATTGGTGAGCGTCGAGATCATCAGGTCGTCGCCGCCGAGCACGCGGAACACGTAGGAGAAGCCGGTTGCGCCGAGGAAGATCAGGAACACGAGACCGTTGGCGCGGCAGGAGGAATAGATAGCCTCGGTCATCATCGGAATCGTCAAGCGCCCGTTCAGCGCGGCGATGAACATGGAGCCGAGCACGCCGACGGCACCGCTCTCGGTGGGCGTGGCCCAGCCTGCGAAGATCGAACCGAGCACGATCACCAGCAGTGCCGTCATCGGGAACAGGCCTCGCCAGAGGGCGTACCAGAATGCACGGCGGGTCTGCGGCCCGTAGCCGGGCGGCAGCTTGGGCGCGGCGCCCGGCTTGAAGATGGCGACGAGCACGATATAGACGAGGTAGAGGCCCGAGAGCAGGAAGCCCGGCATGATGGCGGCGAGAAACAGATTGCCTGCCGAGGTCGCCAGCATCTCCGCCATCACCACCAGCATGATGGCCGGCGGAATCAGGATGCCGAGCGTTCCGGCCGAGGCGATAGTGCCGATGGCAAGCCGCTTGTCGTAGCCCGCGGCCAGCATCTGCGGCAGGGCGATCACCGACAGCGTGATGACAGCCGCGCCGACCACGCCGATCGGTGCCGCCAGAATCGTACCCATCACCATCACGGAGACCGCCAGCGCGCCGGGGCACCGCTTGAGCAGGACCTCGGTGGCGTCCAGCATGTCCTTGGCGGAGCCTGATCGCTCCAGGATCGCGCCCATGAAGATGAACATGGGGATCGACGCCAGTACCGGATCGTTGGCGACCCCGCCCCACATGCGCAAGACGATATCGGACAGGCCGATCAGTTTGAATACGCCGAGCCAGGCGCCGAACAGTGCAAAGGCCAGCGCCAGGCCGCCCATAATGAAGGCGACCGGATAGCCGACGAAAATGAAGAAGAACATCGACACGAACATGATCAGAGCGAGATTGTCGGCCAGCCAGTCGAGCACGTTGGCATCCCCCCGAATTAGAGCGTTTTCAAGCGAAGTGGGTACCGGTTCGCGTGAAGAAAACGCGTCAAAAACAAAAAGATAGAGCCCTGTTCCGATTCAATCGGACCGGGGCTCTACACGTCGGAAATCACATGTCCGATTTGCAGATTGACTTCACGCTCGGACTTTTTGCCGAACAGGAAGACGATCACGCGGAGCAGTACGCTGAGGATGCCGAGCACCACCATCCAAAGGCCGGCAGCGTAGATGCCCTTGATGATCCAGCGGTGGCTCAACCCGACCGTGCTGTCGGACTGCTCGCCGAGTCGATAGGACTGCGCCACGAAATCCAGGCTGTAGTAGGCGACCAGCGCCATGTAGGGCAGCGCCAGCAGCAGGCAGCCGGCGAGTTCGATCCATGCCCTGTGGCGATACGACATCGTCTCGGTGAAGGTATCAACCCGCGGATGCGCGTTGATCGTGTAGCAGTAGCCCATCCAGAGCGAGAAGATCGCGGCGTGGAAGTGCCATTCCAGCTCCTGCAGTTTGGTGTAGGGCAGCTGCAAGCCAAACTTGCGCGCGACGACATCGAACGTGGTGACGCACGCCATGATGACGAGCAACCAGCCGGACGCCAGGGCAACAACCTCAAGCGCCCGCCGCATGGTTTCGGCCAGCTTCAGCAATGCATTCATCGCGCCAAATTCCTGCTGTGGCGTACCCCACGGCAGCGCACCACGCGCAACCGGCTGATCTCGTCACCTGCCGGCGAGGCAACCGCCCCCCGGAAGGAGCCGGCGCAGCCGCGCGCTGCGCCGGTCCTCCACTCAATCCTTCTGGTAGGTGGCTTTCATCGTCTGCGACGTGCCCCACACCGCGAACTGCTTGCGATAGTCCAGGTAGTGGTCGGCGACCTTCTTGAACAACGGATCCTTGGCCGATTCCTCCGCCAGCACTTCCAGCCAGGCCTTCTCCAGCTTGGCCAGATCCTCGTCGCTCCAGCGCTTGACCTGAACCTTGTGCTTGTCGCGCATTTCGGCCATCGCCGCGAACTGCGAGTGGTCGCTCTCGACGTAGGTGTGCATGACGGATTCGCCCAGCGCGATCTCGATGATCGCCTTGTTCTGATCCGACAGCGCATCCCACGCCGCCTTGTTCATCAAGAGCTCGCTCACCGACGACTGCTGATGCCAGCCTGGGAAATAGTTGAACTTGGCGATCTGATGGAAGCCTAACTTGACGTCCATCGTCGGCATCGAGAACTCGGTCGCGTCGATCACGCCGCGCTCCAGTGCAGGATAGATGTCAGCCGCTGCCAGCAATTGGGTGGAGACGCCGAGCTTCTGCATCACCTGTGCGCCAAGGCCGAAGAAGCGCATCTTCAGCCCCTTCAGCTCGTCGACCGACTTGATCTCGGTGCGGAACCAGCCGGAGGTCTCGGGCGCGATGGCGAAGGAGTTGAGCGCAATCAGGCCGTGCTTGGCATAGATCTCGTTGCGTAACTGGTTGCCGCCGCCAAACCACTTCCAGCCGAGGAATTCGCCGACCGGCGGGCCGAACGGCACGGTGGTGAAGAAGGCAAGCGCGGGGTACTTGCCGGTGTGGTAACCCGGCGTCGTCCAGCACGATTCGATCGAGCCTTTGGACACCGCGTCGAAGCATTCCAGCGGCGGGATCAGCGCGCCGGGCTCGTAAAACTTGATCTCCAGTTTGCCGCCCGATAACCGCTCGACATTCTTCGCGAAGCGTACGCCCGAGGTGCCGAGATGTGGCAGCTGGCCACCGAAAGCGCTCTGCATCTTCCAGCGGACTTTTTCCTGCGCGTTCGCGGCTGTGGTCGTCGCCGTCAGGGCCAAGGCAGACAGCCCGACGAATCCCAACACAAGTGTGGATTTGTTCATTGTAGCTCCTCCTCCGTTTGCACGCATTGTCGGCTCCTGCGGCTCGACGGCCGCAATGATCGCTCGACGGTACGTTCGCTGAGGTGGCTACGTTTCTTTTTGCCCTTGGAAGGTGCCGGGACGGACGTTGTCTCACCCCATTGCCGGGGCAGCGTGACATGACGGCGTACCGCTGTCAAAAGAATGCAGAGGGAAGGGGCAATTTGCCGCCTCGTCTCCTCAGTGCCCGAGGCCGGCACGCTTCCTTAGGTCCGGTCGCAACACCGATATGGTGCGCCGCGATGCACCGCCGCAGACGCATTCAGGCGATCAACAAGTTGGCGGATTACGGCGGAGCCTGTCATCGGGCCGCGCTTCGCGCGGACCTGTTGGCCTAATCCGCTCTACGGTTTCACTTCATCCCCATGCAACTTGCATAGAACGTCGTCGTCGCCGGCCAGTCCGAGAACATGCCGCGCACGCCGACCTGCTTGGCCAGCACATCGAGCACGGTCAGCGTGTCGCCGTCGCGGTCGATCGCCGCCTTCACCGTCTGATAGTAGAAGCCGCCGCCCTTGTTGAGCGGGCCGGAGCGTTCCAGCGACCAGCCGATCAGGTCGAGGCCGGCGGCTTTTGCGGCCTTGGCGTATTCGGACGGCACGATCTCGCCCTTGTCGTTGAGCGCCAGCATCGCATAGATCGGCGGTCCCAGAATCTTCACGCCTGAAGCCTTCAGCTCTGTCATTGACGGCTTCCAGGTTTCGGGCTTTGCCGGATCGAGCCCGCGCTTTTCGTAGCGGTCTTCGAGATAGACCGCCTGCGCGGCGAATGCCGGTTCGGTCTTTACCCAGTAAAGAATATCGTTGAGATCAAAGCTCTGGGCGAACACGTGCTCGGGCGGGATGCCGGCTGCCTTGTAGGCCGCGATCATCTGGCTCGCATACTTCTCCTGGGTATAGTCGCCGTCGAACGGCATCGGCACCTCGGGCGACTTCAGTTCCGGTGTGAACTTTGCGCCAAGGCTCTTGATCAGCGCGATGCTCTCGTCATGGGTCATCAGCGTGCCTGATGTCGCGTAGAGGTCAGTGCGCCAGCGCGGCGTGCCGTCCTGGTATTCCTGCGGCGTCTTCGCGTTCTCATTGAACCCGTCCATCTTGGCGGTGAGGCGCCTGAATTCGGCGAGCGTGATGTCGGACGTGCAGCATTTTGCGGAAGCCTTCTTGCCGCTGGCCGGATCGGCCGGGCTGAACGCTTGCGAACACTTCGCCGCCAGATCAGGCACGCTCAATATGTTGGTCGTGGTGTGCAGGTCGCATTGCGAGTGCCGGCACACCAGTTGGCGATCTTTGGTGAAGGTGACGTCGCATTCGATGATCCCTGCGCCCATCTGCGCAGCCGCCAGATAGGACTCGCGGGAATGCTCGGGGAACATCATTGCCGCGCCGCGGTGGCCGATCGAGAAATCGCTTTTCTGGAATGGCCCGGTGCACTGGCTCAACTTCTGCTTCAGCGGCCCGTCCTTCATCTTGTCGACGAGGTAGAACGGCCGCGGTCCGATCTGCGCCTCGCGCGGCTGGGCTGTGTCCTGCGCCGCGGCGGGGAGGAAGCCTGCCAGAGCAAGCAGGGTCGAGAAGAGGGCGGTGCGAAGGGGCATGGGCGATATCTCAAATGAAGCGTTGCACGCGTCCGCTATATCACGGAGCATGTGACGGTTGCGTGAGCGGACACAAGAAAGTGCAGGGCGCAGGGGCGCATGGCCGGTCGGATCAATCGCTGCATCGAGCTGCTCGGGCAGGACGTCGCCATCTACTATGACGGCCCGCACAGCGGCAATGTGCTGACCTATGCGCAAGGGCGTATCGATGCCGGCACCTGGGCCGACTACATGAATATCGGCATGGAGCACGGTGCCTTCGACATGGCGGGCCTTGCCGAATATTTTCGGGGCATGGTGGATGCTGGGCCGACGCGGTCAGGCCATCGCACGCCTTCGGTCATTGTCGAGGCGCCGGTGAACGGCATCGACGCCGCGCATGTCCGGTATAATGCTTGGCAGTTCCGCCAGATCCTCGGCCGCGGCGCGCACGGCATTTTGCTGTGCCAGGCCGAAACCGCCGACGCGGTTCGGGCGTTCGTGGAATCCTGCCGCTATCCGCACAACACAATAGGTGTCGATCCCAAAATCCCGTCGCCGCTGGCGCGACTGGAGGGTGCGAAGCGCGACGCCAACGGCGGGACCGACGCCGCCGGCCGTAAGCTCCTCGGCATCGGCACGCGCGGCCGCGGCTCGGAAAGTACGGCCGCGCCAGTGTGGGGCCTGTCGACCGAAGACTACATGGACCGCTGCGATCCCTGGCCGCTCAATCCGAAAGGCGAGCTGCTGTTGGGCGTGAAGCTGGAGAGCCCGGAAGGCGTCGCCAATTGCGAGGAGATTCTTGCCGTCCCCGGACTGGGCTTTGCCGAGATCGGCCCCGGCGACCTCAGCCTCTCGCTCGGCTATCGCACCATCCCGCGCGAGCCTTATCCGCCGGAAATGCAAAAAGCGCGCGACCGCATCCTGGCTGCCTGCCGCAACAACGGCATCGCCTTCCTGCAGGGTTGCAACGTCGATAACATCACGTCCAGGATCGACGAAGGCGTGCGCGTGATCGCCGGCCACAGCGAGGAAGCCGCCATCAAGGGCAGGGCGCATCAGAAGCGCAAAATGCCGGTTTAATATCGTAGGGTGGGCAAAGCGAAGCGTGCCCACCTTCAAGAGTACGTCGTGAAAGGTGGGCACGGCGCAAGTGCGCCTTTGCCCACCCTACAAAGGGGAGACAACCATGCCCGCAGCCTATTTCATCGTCCGCGCCACCGTCACCGATTCTGCCAAACGCGCCGCCTTCGATGCCTGGTATTCGCGCGAGCACCTGCCCGATGCATTGAAATCGTTCAGCGCGCAAAAGGCCTGGCGTTTCTGGAGCGCCACCGATCCCGCGGTGCACGTGGCGATGTACCAGTTTGCCGACAAGGCCGCGCTGGAGCGCGGCACGGGCGGCGAGGAAATCAAGCGCCTGGTCGCCGACTTCAACCGCGACTGGCCCGACGTCACCCGCACGCGGGAGGTTCTGGTGCTGGCGGAGGAGTTGGGGGCGTAGTTGCTGTCCCTCATCCTGAGGAGCGCGCAAAGCGCGCGTCGCGAAGGATGGCCGCAGGCAACTTTCCGCTCGCCCCGGAACGACAATGCGGAGGCGGCCTCGGGTTGCGCTTCCGTTTTCACGAATTCGTGAAATCAAAAAATTTCCCTTGCCCCGTCGGGCAAATCACTGGCACTGGTCCGCCCGTCTCACCCGGCAAAGGGACGGATCGCGATCGTCACGAGACGTGCGGTGAGATGCGATGGACGCTGCGGCGTCAGGCGGGCTTGCTCGCCGGACGAGAACGTTCGCAGCGTACGGCGAAGTCGTGTGGTCCTGGCGCCGCGACCGTGGCGTCTATCCAGCCCGTCTCGTAGCGGGTTCGGCAACGGTGACAATAAACGCCGCTCACCGGGGAGAGCACGAAGCAAACCGTCAAACCATTGCGCGGGGAAAGCCGGTGTGACTGGCTGAACTCGTGGTGGACTTACTGGTGGGCTTGTTTTTGTTGCCCCCCAGGCTGCGGGTGCGGTTAGCGCCCGGCTTTCCCTGCGCCCTTTCTTCGGAGAGGGACACTGAGATTGGCAGAACTCGGGCACAAACGTGCCGCGAGAATGCTTTCGGCTGTTCGAAATCGTGTCGGCATATTCCATTGTCGTCCCGGACAAGCGAGCGACCAGCGAGCGCGATCCGGGACCCATAACCACAGGAAATAGTTTTGCGAAGGCTGTGGCCCCAGCGAGTCAAACAACGTGTCCCTGTGGTTATGGGTCCCTGCTTTCGCAGGGACGACAACGAAATTGCGGCCGCCATCGGAACCGCATCCTCGCCAGCGACTTTCTCCATCGTGCCCGCCCCAATCATGAACGCGTGGTTCAGGACGCATTCATGTCGGCGCAACGAAACTGATCTCGCATCGCGTGGGACTGGAGGAGGAAAGACAAATGGAACGTCGGGAATTTCTCAAAGTCGCGTTTGGTGTCGCAGCCGGCGCGGCCGCATTTGTGGCCAGCGCCCGGGCCGCACCGCTGATGCCGCAGCCGCTGGATGAGGCGGCAAAGTTGCCTTCGAATGCCGATGCGCAGCCCGCGGTCACCTCAGGCGATGAAGTCGATCGCCTGACACCCGAAGAAGTGCGCTGGGGCCGGGGCCGCGGCTGGGGCCGCGGTCGCGGCTGGGGCTTCCGCCGCCGGCACTGGGGTTGGCGCCGCCGCCATTGGGGTTGGCGCCGCCGCCGCTATTGGGGCTACCGCCGCCGCCGGGTTTGGCGCCGCCGCTACTGGCGTCGTCGTTACTGGTGATCGAAGCGCGGGTCGCCGCTAGTGATGTGAATCGAGAGTGCAGGGAGCCGCGAGGTTTCCTGCTCCTCTTTAAGCGCGTTCGCCAAACAGCGCCGCAAACTGCTTTTCGCCATTGCGGGTGAAATTGACGACGCGGCTGCCCGGCGTCGGATCGCGCGCCGCCCATTTCAATTCGGCAAAGCGCGTCATGATCGCCGCACCCAGGGTGCCGGCGAGATGATGACGCCGCTCGCTCCAGTCGAGGCAGGCCTTGCACACCGGACGGCGCGGATGGGCGAGGCTGTCGGCGTCGATCTGCAAGGACTCCGCCATGAAGCGCCGTCCTTCACCGGTCAGTTCGATCGTCTCCTTGGTCTGCCGCACCAGCTTTTGCTTGCGTAGCGAGTCCAGCATCTGCACGCCGAGGTCACCTGCGAGATGGTCGTAGCAGACCCGCGCATGGCGCAGCGCCGGATCCTTCGGCCCCGTGCGTACGCGCATATGCCCCGCACGCGCGGCAAGATGAGCGAGCCCTTCCAGCACTTGGCCGACGTCGGGACCGGTGAGCCGGTAGTAGCGGTGGCGGCCCTGTTTCTCCGGCTCAATCAGCCCGCCGCTCTCGAGTTTGGCGAGATGCGAGCTCGCGGTCTGTGGTGTGACGCCCGCCTCTTGGGCAAGCTCGCTTGCGGTAAGCGCGCGACCGCTCAGCAATGCCGTCAGCATGTTGGCGCGCGCGGGATCGCCGACGAGGGCAGCGACCATGGAGATATCAGGACCGGATTTCATAGTTCGATGATAGACGAAGCATCGATGTCGGACAAGGGGTATATGACGGTCATGAAAATGGAGGGACTTATGACCGTCACTGTCTTCATCCGCTACCAGCTCGACCCGTTCAAGCGCGCGATGTTCGAGCAATATTCGAAAAACTGGCTCACCATCATCCCGAAATGCGGTGGCGATCTGCTCGGCTACTGGATGCCGCATGAGGGCACCAACAACATCGCGTTCGCGCTGATCTCATTCGACAGCCTGGCCTCCTATGAAAGCTATCGCGCGCGCTTGCGGGCGGATGCGGAGGGTTCGGCCAACTTCAATTTCGCCGAAGCGAACAAGTTCATCCTCGCCGAGGAACGGACCTTTCTGCGCAAGGTCGTGGCGTGAGACGTCTGGCACTGTCGGTCTCGCGTCACTATGTTCCCCGCGCCAACATAAACGACATGGGGAGACGTCATGCTGACAACTGCTGACAAACGCGCCGCGTTCCGCAAGCTGCACGAATCGGGCTGCTTCATTATTCCAAACCCCTTCGACGTCGGCAGCGCAAAGGCCTTGCAGCATCTCGGCTTCAAGGCGGTGGCTTCCACCAGCGCCGGCTTTGCCTGGACGCTTGCGAAGGCGGACAACAAGGTCACGGTCGACGACGTCTGCGATCATCTCGCGGCGATCTCGGCTGCGGTCGATATTCCCGTCAATGCCGATTTCGAGGATGGCTTTGCGCATGAGCCGGACAAGGTCGCGGTCAATGTGGCGCGCGCGGTGAAGGCGGGCGTTTCCGGTCTCTCGATCGAGGATTTTACGGGCGATGCCGCAAAGCCGCTGTTCGACCGCGCGCTGGCGATCGAGCGCATCAAGGCGGCGCGCAAGGCGATCGATGCCGACAATAGCGGTGTCTTCCTCACTGGGCGCTGCGAGGCGTTCTTGCGCGGGGTCAAGGATATGAATCTCGTGATCGACCGGCTCACGGCCTACGCCGAAGCCGGCGCGGACTGCCTTTATGCGCCGGGCATCTCGACCAAGGAGGAGATCGAAACCGTCGTGAAGGCGGTGCATCCACGGCCGGTGAATCTCCTGGTCGGTACCGGCCCATCGCTTGCGGAGGCGAGCGCGCTTGGCGTGCGCCGCATCAGCATCGGCGGTTCGCTGGCGCGAATGGCCTGGGCCGGCTTCATGAAGGCATCGAAGGAAATGGCCGAGAAGGGCACGTTCGGCGAATTCGCCAACGGCTATTCCGGCGGTGAATTGAACAAGATGTTCTCATGACGAAAAAGCGCCGCGGGCAACGGACCCGCGGCGCAGTTACTCTTGCAACTCATACTTGATACTTACGCCTACACCTTGCGCAACACCCGCTTACTGCTTGGAACCCGCATTGTCGGTCTGCGGGGTCGCAGCATTCGGAGCCGCCGGACGCGCCGGCGCTGCGCCGGTCGTCGTGCCAGGCTCGCTGTTGGCCTTCGGCGTCACGTCACGCATGCCCGGAGGGGCCGCAGGGTTGGCCGGCTGGGTCTGCGCAGTACGCGCGCTCGGCTCGGTACCGGCCTGCTGCACGCTGGTGTTGTTGAGGCCATAGAACAACGCGCCCATCACCACGGCGATCGCGATCGCAAACATCGCGACCTTGGCGCCGCTGGCCGGACCTTCTTCAAGTTCCGGATCGGGCTGAAATTCGTTGTCCAGGCTGTTGAGACGCGCCTGACGGCGGATTTCCTCGTCCGACATGGGCGCGCGGTAGGGATCGGTAGGTTGGTAGGCCATGATGGTTCCTCCTTGACGCAAGACAACCCACGGCTGCCGCTGATGTTCCGGGAACTGCTGTTTTCATTGCGGACTATTCATAGCGGAACCCGCAACGTAAGTTCCCCGGCACGTGAAACCGGAAGCGAATAAAATGCGGAGTTCTTCGTGAGCGATTTCGTGCTGCTGGGGCTGAGCTATGTCGCGCTCGCCGCGCAGGCGATGACGGCCGCACTCGCGGCCGGCCGGCGCAGCATGGATTGGGCGGGTGTGTGCATGCTGGGCTGCATCACCGCGCTTGGCGGCGGCACTATCCGCGATGTGCTGCTCGGCCATTATCCGCTGGCCTGGGTTGCGCGGCCGTCATTGCTGGCGGTGACGGCAATCGCCGCGCTGGTCACCATCCCGGTGGCGCGCGCGGTGCATCGGTTGACTTCGGCATTCCTGGTGCTGGATGCGATCGGGCTCGTCGTCTTCACCATGGCCGGCTGCGATATCGCCTGGCAGATGAATGCCTCGCTGCCGATCGTCATCGTGGCCGGCATGATCACGGGATGCGCCGGCGGCGTGCTGCGCGATATCCTTTGCAACGACGTGCCGCTGCTGTTCCGTTCCGAACTCTACGCCAGCGTCTCTGTCGTCACCGGGCTGTTCTACGCCATTGCCTTCGGACTGAAGGTGAATGACGAGCTCTGGACCGCGCTCACCTTTGTGCTCGGTATCAGCCTCCGCCTCATGGCGATCCGCTACAACTGGGAGATGCCGAAATTCACGTTCGGCGACGACAAAAAGGACAACAAGAAATAAGCGCTCACTTTCGCGCCTTCGCCACGTCCGCCGCCGTTACGGCCGGCGCTGCGTTGCCCCAGGCGTTGCGGATGTAGGTCGTGACGTCGGCAATCTGTTGGTCGGAGAGTTTTGCGGCATAGGCCGGCATCGATCCCTTGTTCGGCGCGCGCGGCGTGGTCACGCTCTCTGCGCCATCGAGGATGATGCGGACGGTGCTCGAGGGGTCGGCGGATTGCAAATTGGCATTGCCGGGCAGCGGCGGGTAGATGCGCGGCGCGCTGGATCCGTCCGCCTCGTGGCAGGCGATGCAGGCGCTGCGATAGACTTTCTCGCCCTCGGCCATCTGGACCGGCGGCGGCGCGGCGACCATTGGCTCCGGCGCACCCGCGGGCAGGGATTTCAGGTAAACGGCGATGGCGAGGATGTCGCCGTCGCTCATCTTCGAGGTGGAATTGACGACGACTTCCGACATCAGCTTGCCGGCATGGCTTTTCGCGTTGCGGCCGCTTTGCAGATACTCGGTGATGTCCTCCGACGCTCCAGGACTTCAACCCGCCGCGCTCCGCGCCATCGAGCCTCGGCGCGAACATGCCGTCGACACGCGCGCCGCCAAAAGCCAGCTCACGTCTGTCGGCGCCAAAGAAATTCTTCGGCGTGTGACAGGCACCGCAATGCCCGAGCCCCTCGACCAGATAGCGGCCGCGATTCCAGTCCTTGCCCTTCGCCTGATCGGGCAGAATGATGCCGGGCCGGAAGAAGAAGTAATTCCACACTCGCATCACCACGCGGAAGTTGAGGGGAAAGCGCAGTTCCGGCGGCGGCGCCTTGTTGCGGATCGGGGCGAGCGTCGCGAGATAGGCGCGGATCGCCACAATGTCGTCGCGGACCAGGATCGTGAAATTGGGGTAGGGGAAGGCCGGGTAGTAACGCGAACCGTCGGGTGCCACGCCAAAGCGCAGTGCCTGATAGAAGTTCGCCTCGCTCCAGCCGCCCAGTCCGGTTTCGCGGTCCGGGGTCAGGTTCGGCGCATAGATGCCGCCGAACGGCGTGTCGATTCGCTTTCCCCCGGCAAAGGGCTTTGCTGGATCGAGGGTATGACAGCTTGCGCAGTCGCCGGCCTCGACCAGGGTCTTGCCGCGGGCGATCGTTTCGGCCGACGGCTCCGCTGCGTTTGTGCGGGGCGCGAGCGCACCGCACAAAACCAGGGCAACCAGAATCGCGGTGACACTTTGCCGGGGTCGCTGCATCAATTGCCTCACCGGTGCATTATAGGGGCGTTACGGCATTTCGCGCCAAGCCCTTTGCGCGACACAAAGCGCAATGGCTTGCCGAGATTTCCGGCACGAAATTGCGATCTTTGCGCCCGCGGCTTTATTGCGGAGATTTGTGGTGCGAAGGCCGCCAAAACCGACATAGACTGGTTCTAACAAGCTCGGATCATTAGCTAAATCGGGCGGCGCGCCAGCAACGGGATAAGAGGGCGGAATGGGTATCAACCAGGGTCCGATCAGTCTCGACCAGAAATACACCCAAGAGACCGGCCACGTCTTCCTGACCGGCATCCAGGCGCTGGTCCGCCTGCCGATGGCGCAGATCCGCCGCGACCGTGCGATGGGGCTCAACACCGCAGGCTTCATCTCCGGCTACCGCGGCTCCCCGCTCGGCGGCTACGACCAGCAGCTGTTTGCAGCGCGAAAGCATCTCGAACAGTACAACATCAAGTTCCAGCCCGGCGTGAACGAGGATCTTGCGGCGACCGCGGTCTGGGGCTCGCAGCAATTGAACCTGTCGCCCGGCGCCGAGTATGACGGCGTGGTCGGCATCTGGTACGGCAAGGGCCCCGGCGTCGACCGCTGCGGCGACGTCTTCCGCCACGGCAATACGGCCGGTTCAGCCAAGAACGGCGGCGTGCTGGTGCTGGCCGGCGACGACCACGGCGCAAAGTCCTCCACCGTCCCGCATCAGTCCGACCACGCCTTTATCTCCGCGCTGATGCCCTATCTCTATCCCTCCAGCATCCACGAAATGATCGAGATGGGCCTGATGGGTATCGCGATGTCGCGCTACTCCGGCTGCTGGGTCGGCATGAAGGTGATCACCGAGACCGTGGAGACCACGGCCGAGATCGACCTCACCGACGAGATGAAGCCCTTCATCATCCCGACCGATTTCGAGATGCCGCCGGGCGGCCTCAATCTGCGCTGGCCCGACGATCGCTACCAGCAGGACCTGCGCCTGCAGGATTACAAGGGCTATGCGGCGATCGCGTTTGCGCGCGCCAACAAGATCAACCGTATCACCATGGATTCGCCGAATGCGCGCTACGGCATCATGGCATCCGGCAAGAGCTATGAGGACATCCGCCAGGCGCTGCGCGAACTCGGGATTACCGAGGAGGTCGCCGCCAAGATCGGCCTTCGCCTTTACAAGATCGGCATGCCCTGGCCGCTGGAGCCGGAAGGCGTGCGGCAGTTCGCGGTCGGCCTTGAAGAGATATTCATCATCGAGGAACGGCGCGAGATCGTCGAGAACCAGGTCAAGCAGGAGCTGTTCAACTGGCGCGACGACGTTCGCCCGCGCATCGTCGGCAAGATGGACGACCACGACAAGCGCTTCCTCACCTTCGCCGCCGAGCTTAGCGTCGCCTCGCTTGCGAGTTCGCTCACCGAACGTCTGCTTCGACTTAATCTCAATCCCGAAATCGCCAACATGCTTCGCGCCAAGGCCGACTGGTTCAACGGCCGGCAGGCGACCCAGATGCAGGCCGTCGCTCCCGTCACCCGCACGCCGTATTTCTGCTCCGGCTGCCCCCACAACACCTCGACCAAGGTGCCGGAAGGCAGCCGCGCCTTCGCCGGCATCGGCTGCCACTTCATGGCGCTGTGGATGGATCGCAACACCGAGACCTACACCCATATGGGAGGCGAGGGCGTGCCGTGGGTCGGCGTCGCGCCCTTCACCAAGGAAAAGCACGTGTTCGCCAATCTCGGCGACGGCACCTACTTCCACTCCGGCTCGCTGGCGATCCGCCAGGCGGTCGCCTCCGGCGCCAACATCACCTACAAGCTGCTCTATAACGACGCCACCGCGATGACCGGCGGCCAGCACGTCGACGGCGAGTTGTCGCCGCAGCAGATCACGTTCCAGATGCACAGCGAAGGCATCCGCGAAATCTATCTGGTCTCGGAGAACCCGCAGCTCTATCCCGCGTCCGACATCGCGCCCGGCGTCAAGGTCGCCCATCGCGACGACCTCGATGCCGTGCAGAAAGCGTGCCGTGAGATCAAGGGCACCTCGGCGATCGTGTTCGTGCAGACCTGCGCGGCCGAAAAGCGCCGCCGCCGCAAGCGCGGCCTGATGGAAGATCCGGCGCGCCGCGTGCTGATCAATCCGGCCGTCTGCGAAGGCTGCGGCGATTGCTCGGTGCAGTCGAACTGCATTTCGGTCGAGCCGCTGGAGACCGAGCTGGGGCGCAAGCGCACCATCAACCAGTCGACCTGCAACAAGGACTATTCCTGCGTGAAGGGCTTCTGCCCGTCCTTCGTCACCGTCGACGGCGGCAAGCTGCGCCATCGCGCGCCGCCGGATCTCGGCAGCATCGGCGATCTGCCGGAGCCCGCGTCACGGCCGGCGCTGGATCGGCCCTATAACATCGCGGTCGGCGGCGTCGGCGGCACCGGCGTGCTCACGATCGGCGCGCTGCTCGGCATGGCCGCCCATATCGAGGGCAAGGCCAGCATGATCCTCGACATGTCGGGCCTAGCGCAGAAGGGCGGCGCGGTGCTGAGCCACGTCCGGCTCTCCGAGCACACCGCCGACGTCACCTGCTCGCGCATCGTCACCGGCACGGCCGATCTCGTGCTTGCGGCCGACGAAGTGGTGGCGGTGTCGAAGGACATGGTCACGCTTTGCGAAGCCACCCGCACCGTCGGCATCATCAACAGCCACGTCATCCCGACCGCGGATTTCATCCTCAACCGCGACTTCAATTTCCAGAGCCGCAAGCTCAATTCCGTGCTCGAGACCGAGCTGAAGAAGGACTTCGTCCTTCTTCGATTTCACCACGCCGGCCGAAGCGCTGCTTGGCGACTCCATCGCCACCAACATCATGATGCTCGGCTATGCCTATCAGCGCGGCCTGCTGCCGTTGTCGGCGAAAGTCGATCGAGCAGGCGATCGAGGTCAACGGCGTCTCGATCAAGATGAACACGCAGGCCTTCCAGCTCGGCCGGCTTGCCGCGGCCGATCCGGCGCGGTTCAAGGACATGATGAAGGACCATGACGAGGTCGTCCCGGCGAAGACGCTGGATGCGATGACGCTGGACGAGATCATCACCCATCGCATGGCGTATGCTGACCGGCTTACCAGAGCTCGCGGCTTGCAAAACGCTACCGCAAGCTGGTCGATCAGGTGCGCGATGCCGCAACGCAGGGGCGGCTATGGCGATGCGCTGCCGCGCGCGGTCGCGATCAACTACGCAAAGCTGCTCGCCTACAAGGACGAGTACGAGGTGGCGCGGCTCTACACCGACGGCCGCTTCGAAAAGCAGCTGCGCGACCAGTTCGAGGGCGAGTTCAAGTTCAACTTCAACCTGGCGCCGCCGATGCTTGCAAGCGGCGTCGACGCGCTGGGCCGTCCGAAGAAGCGCGCCTTCGGCTCCTGGATGATGAGCGTGTTCCGCGTGCTGGCCAAATTCCGCTTCCTGCGCGGCACGCCGCTCGACGTGTTCGGCCACAGCGCCGACCGCAAGCTCGAGCGCGACCTGATCGCGGGCTACGAGAAGGACGTCGGCCACAGTGCTCGACCTGCTGTCGCCGGCCACGCACGACACCGCCGTCGAAATCCTGTCGCTGCCCGATCGCATCCGCGGCTACGGCCCGGTGAAGGAGAAGGCGGTGAAGGACGCCAAGGCGCGCTACGAGCAGCTCGCCGCCGACCTCGTCAACCCGCCGCCGGCGCCGCGGCAGATGGCAGCGGAGTAGGGCACGGACGGGCCTTCGTCCTTCGAGACGCGGCCTGATGGCCGCTCCTCAGGATGAGGAGTTTCCGGCTGGCATACGCATAGCCCTCTCGCCGGGCGGAATATCTCGGCGCTTGCCAAGGCCGCCCCAACAGGCCAAGAAATCTGCTGGATAGAAGAAACGCCAGCGGAGAAACAGTTGACCATCAAGGGCAAGGCCTACATTGCCGGGATCTACGAGCATCCGACCCGGCACGCACCCGACAAGTCCACCGCCCAGCTCCATGCCGAGGTCGCCAAGGGCGCGATCGAGGATGCCGGGCTGACCAGCAAGGACATCGACGGCTATTTCTGCGCCGGCGACGCGCCGGGCGGCATCATGCCGATGGTCGATTATCTCGGCCTGCAGAAGTCCGCCACATCGATTCCACCGATACCGGCGGCTGTTCCTATCTGATCCATCTCGGCCACGCCGCCGAGGCCATCGCCGCCGGCAAGTGCTCGATCGCGCTGATCACGCTCGCGGGCAAGCCGCGCACCGGCGCGATGCCGCCGCGCGCGGCCGGCGCGGAGGCCGATTTCGAAACCGCCTACGGGCCGACCACGCACAATGCCTACGGCATGTGTGCCATGCGCCATATGCACGACTATGGCACCACCAGCGAGCAGCTCGCCTGGATCAAGGTCGCGGCCTCCCATCACGCGCAATACAATCCGCATGCGATGCTGAAGGAGGTCGTCACCGTCGAGGACGTGCTGAACTCGCCGATGATCTCCGATCCCCTGCACCGCATGGATTGCTGCGTCGTCACCGACGGCGGCGGCGCGCTGATCGTCACCACGCCCGAGATCGCGAAAAGCCTGAAGAAGCCGCTGGTGCGGCTGATCGGCCATGGCGAGGCGATCAAGGGCCCGCGCGGCGGCAAGGATCTCGACCTCACTTATTCCGCCGGCGTCTGGTCCGGCCCGCGCGCCTTCGAGGAAGCCGGCGTCACGCCGAAGGACATCAAATACGCCTCGATCTATGACAGCTTCACCATCACGGTGCTGATGCAGCTCGAAGACCTCGGCTTCTGCAAGAAGGGCGAGGGCGGCAAGTTCGTCGCCGACGGCAATCTGATCTCGGGCGTCGGCAAGCTGCCGTTCAACACCGACGGCGGCGGGCTTTGCAGCAACCATCCCGTCAACCGCGGCGGCATGACCAAGATCATCGAGGCCGTCCGGCAGCTGCGCGGCGAAGCGCATCCGAAGGTGCAGGTGAAGAACTGCGATCTCGCGGTCGCGCACGGCACCGGCGGACTTCTCGGCGTGCGCCACGCCGCCTCAACCTGCATTCTGGAGCGCGTGTGATGGCTGAGACCAAGAAACCCCCGGCGCCCGGTGACCAATCCGGAGACCGCGCCGTTCTGGGAAGCGGCCAAGGCCGGCAAGTTCATGATCAAGCGCTGCACCGCCTGCGGCGAGCCGCATTACTTTCCGCGCTCGATCTGCCCGTTCTGCTTCTCCGACAAGACGGTGTGGGAGCAGGCGTCCGGCGAGGCCACGATCTACACCTTCAGCCTGATGCGGAAATCGCCGACGCGGTCCGTTCGCGATCGCCTATGTCACGCTGAAGGAAGGGCCGTCGCTGCAGACCAACATCGTCGACTGCGATATCGAGACGCTGAAGATCGGACAGAAGGTGAAGGTGGTGTTCAAGCCGACCGACGGCGCGCCGCTGCCGTTCTTCACGCCGGCCTAGTTCTTCCCTTCTCCCCTTGTGGGAGAAGGTGGCGCGAAGCGCCGGATGAGGGGTCTCTCTCCGCGAATGCGGTGTTCGTGGAGCCAACCCCTCACCCAAGCGAGTTTGCGGTGAGGGCGCTCTTGCCCTCTCCCACAAGGGGAGAGGGCGCAGCAACTGGCAGCGCGCCAAGGAAATAGTCCGGGAGGAAATCCGCAAAATGGCAATCGTGTACGAAGAGCTGATGGCCCTGAAAAATCTCGGCCAGAAGTACAGCTACAGCGATCGCGAGGTGATGCTCTATGCCTATGGCATCGGCATGGGCGCCGATCCCATGGACGAGAAGGAGCTTGCCTTCGTCAACGAAGGCACGTTGACGCCGCGTCCGCTGAAGGTGGTGCCGACCTTTGCGTCGGTGGCGGCCTGGGGCGCCGGTCCCGGCGACATGAAGATCAACCGCGTGATGGTGGTCGACGGCGAGCGCGACATCACCTTTCACAAGCCGTTGCCGACGGTTGCCAACATCACCGCCGACTCCACCGTGCTCGACGCCTTCGACAAGGGCAAGGACAAGGGCGCCGTGATCCGGCATCAGACAGTGCTGAAGGACGCCAAGGGCGAGAAGCTCGCAACGCTGGTCGCCTCGCGCTTCGCCCGCGGTGACGGCGGCTTTGGCGGACCGTCGGAAGGCCAGCCCGACCCGCACAAGGTGCCGGGCCGCGCGCCGGACCGAAGCGTCGACATCACGACGCGGCCCGATCAGGCGCTGGTCTATCGGCTCTGCGGCGACCGCAATCCGCTGCACTCCGATCCGGAGTTCGCCAAGAAGGCCGGCTTCCCGAAACCGATCCTGCACGGCATGTGCACCTACGGCATCACCTGCCGCGGCGTGCTGCAGACCTATGCCGACTACGATCCGTCGGCCTTCAGGCAGCATGTCGCGCGGTTCTCCTCGCCGGTCTATCCCGGCGAAACCGTCACCATGGACATGTGGAAGGACGGCAACGTGATTTCGTTCGAGGCCAAGGTGAAGTCGCGCGGCGTCACCGTGATCAAGAACGGCAAGACGGTGCTGTCGCGTCATCCGGAGCAAGGAATACCGGGGAGGATGCCGGAACGACGCATCGGGGACATGGATTCTCGACGGCAAGGTTGCCATCATCACCGGCGCGGGCGGCGGGCTTGGTGAGGCCTACGCAAAACTGTTCGCACAGCGAGGGTGCGGCGGTCGTTGTCAACGACCTCGGCGGCCCGCGCGACGGTTCTGGCGCCGACACATCGATGGCGCAGAAGGTGGTGGACGCGATCAAGGCCGAGGGCGGCCACGCGGTCGCCAACGGCGCCGACATCTCCACTATCGCCGGCGGCCAGTCGGTGTTCGACGACGCCATCAAGAATTTTGGCCGCGCCGACATCCTCGTCAACAATGCCGGCATCCTGCTCGACGAGACCTTTGCCAAGGCCAAGGAAGCCAACTGGGACAGGGTGATCAGGGTGCATCTCAAGGGCACCTTCTGCTGCACCCAGCCGGTGTTCAAATGGATGCGCGAGAACGGCGGCGGCGTGATCGTCAACACCTCCTCGACCTCGGGCCTGATCGGCAATTTCGGCCAGACCAATTACGGCGCCGCCAAGGGCGGTATCTGGGGCCTGTCCAATGTGCTCGCGATCGAGGGCCGCAAGTACAACATCCGGATCTGGACGCTGGCGCCGGGCGCCTTGACCCGCATGACCGCAGACCTGCCCCGCTACAAGGAGAACCCTGGTGCGGCGCTCGGACCGGACGGAATCGCGCCGGCCGTGCTATACATGGTCAGCGACTTGTCGGGCGACCAGACCGGCAAGGTGCTCGGCGTCTCCGGCCCCCGCGGCGTGCGCGAGATGCGGATGATGGAAATGGAAGGCTGGACGCCGCCGTTCACGGGCTGGAAGGCCGAGGATATCGTCACCCACGCCAAGGAAATCTTCTTCTCCGAGGAGGAGATCAAGAAGTCGGCGCGGCGATTTAAATAATGGTCATTCCGGGGCGATGCGCAGCTCGAACCCGAATCGAGATTCCCGGTGCGCAATTGCGCACGCGTCCGGTCCTTCGGACCGTCCCGGAATGACGAAAGAGATAGAGGCACAAGATGACAAAGCTCACCGCCAAGGCCGCAGGCACCTTCGCGATTGCGCCGACGCCGTTCCATGACGACGGCCGGATCGACGAGAAATCGATCGACAAGCTGACCGACTTCTACGCTTCCGTCGGCTGCGACGGCGTCACTGTGCTCGGCATTCTCGGCGAGGCGCCGAAGCTCGATGCAGCCGAGGCCGAGCAGGTCGCGATCCGCTTCGTCAAGCGCGCCAAGAACATGCAGGTGATCGTCGGCGTCTCGGCGCCGGGCTTTGCCTCGATGCGCTCGCTGGCGAAGGCCTCGATGGATGCGGGCGCGGCCGGCGTCATGATCGCGCCGCCGCCGTCGCTGCGCACCGACGACCAGATCACCGGCTATTTCAAGCAGGCGCAGGAAGCGATCGGCGAGGACATTCCCTGGGTGCTGCAGGATTATCCGCTGACGCTGTCGGTGATCTTCACGCCTGCCGTGATCCGCAAGATCGTGATGGACAGCCCGTCCTGCGTGATGCTCAAGCACGAGGACTGGCCGGGACTGGAAAAGATTTCGACGCTGCGCGGCTACCAGAAGGACGGCTCGCTGCGCGAATTGTCCATTCTCGTCGGCAATGGCGGGCTGTTCCTCGACTTCGAGATGGAGCGCGGCGCCGACGGCGCGATGACCGGTTACGCGTTCCCCGAACTGCTGATCGACGTCGTCAAACTGTCGAAGGAAGGCAAGCGCGACGCCGCGCACGATCTGTTCGACGCGCATCTGCCGCTGATCCGCTACGAGCAGCAGCCGGGCGCGGGACTGTCGGTGCGCAAATACGTGCTGCAGAAGCGCGGCATCATCGCCTCCAGCACCCAGCGCAAGCCCGGCGCGACCATCACGGCGACCGCGAAGGCCGAGGTCGATTATCTCCTGTCGCGGGTGGCGCGCTACGACCGCCGCGCCAATCTGCAGCCGCAATCGAGCGCGGCAGGCTAGTAATGGCTGAGCTTGTAAATCCGCGTCCGGCGTCCACCATCCTGCTGCTGCGCGATGCTGCGGCGCGCAATGTTGACGGCAAGAGCCGTAACGAAATCGAAGTCTTCATGATGGTTCGCCATTATGAGATCGACTTCAATTCCGGCGCGCTGGTGTTTCCCGGCGGCAGCGTCGACAAGGGCGACAACGAGATCATCGCCAACCCCGCGCTCTATTCGGGCGGCGAGGGGATGGACGCCGGCGAGCTCAGCTTTCGGATCGCTGCGATCCGCGAGACCTTTGAGGAAAGCGGCATCCTGCTGGCGCGGCCGAAGGGATCGAAACGCTGGTCGATGCCAAGCGCGCCGGCGAGATCGAGGCCGCGCATCGCGCCGAGCTCTGCGAAGGCAAGATCACCTTCCTGAAGGTGCTCACCGACAACGGCATGCTGCTCGCGCTCGACGAGCTCGTGCCGTACGCGCACTGGATCACGCCGGAAGGCATGCCAAAACGGTTCGACACCTGGTTCTTCCTCGCCGCAGCGCCGCCCGATCAGCTCGGCGCCCATGACGGCAAGGAATTCCACCGACTCGATCTGGGTGTCGCCGCGCGAGGCGCTGGAAGGTGGCGAGACCGGCCGCTTCAAGCTGCCATTCCCGACCACCCGCAACCTGATCAAGCTCGGCAAGCAGGCGAGCGTGAACGCCGCGCTCGACGACTCCAGAGGCAAGCAGGTCGTCACGGTGACCCCGGTCATGACCAAGACCGCGGCCGGCCGGCAACTGCGGATTCCGCTCGAAGCGGGCTACGACGGCGACGTCTTCGAGGTCGGCTCGGTCGGCTAGCATACTTCGGCCGATGACGAACTATCCCTGCCGAGGGTCGTGTAGTTTCCGGTCGCAACCGAGACCGGAACGACTCGCATGGACGCCGCACGCCCACCCAATATGGCCGTTGAACTCGCGCTGCTGCTGGCGCTCGCCACGCTGTGGGGCGGTTCCTACACCTTCATCAAGCTCGGCGTCGCGACGATCCCGCCGATCACGCTGATCGCGGCGCGCACCGCGATCGCCGGCGTGCTGCTGCTGATCGTCATGCAGCTGCGCGGCATCGAAATGCCGAGGGATGGCGCGACCTGGAAGCGGTTCATGTTTCAGGCCTGCCTGAACAGCGTCATCCCCTGGACGCTGATCGCCTGGGGCGAGCGCTACGTCGATGCCGGGCTGACCACGATCCTCAATTCCGCCGCGCCGATATTCACCTTCCTGTTCACTGCCGTTCGTCACCCGCCACGAGGCGGTGACGCCGCGAAAGCTGTTCGGCGTGGTCGCGGGCATGGCCGGCATCTGCCTGATCGTCGGCGTCGATGCGTTCAGCGGCATCGGGCACGGCCTCGTCGCGGAGATCGCGATCGTTGCCGCCACCATCTGCTACGCCTGTGCGGCGATCTTCGGCCGCGGCTTCAAGGATCTCGATCCGATGGCGCCGGCGGCCGGCTCGCTGATTGCGGGCGCGGCGATCCTGATCCCGGTGAGCCTGATCGTGGAGCAGCCGTGGACGGTGACGCCGTCGACGAGCTCGCTGCTGGCGCTGGCGGGCCTTGCGGTGTTCTCGACGGCGGCCGCCTTCGTCATCTATTTTCGCCTGATCCATACGCTCGGGTCGGTCGGCACGACGGCGCAGGCTTATCTGCGCGTGCCGATCGGGGTGCTGCTCAGTGTCGTCCTCCTCGGTGAAAGCCTGAGCTCGACCGCCTGGATCGGGCTTGCCTGCGTGGTCGCCGGCGTTGCCGCGATGACGATCCCGCAGCGCAAGGCGACGGCCGTGGCGTGACGCACTTCACCTGACGAAAATGGGCAGCCCTTGCTGAACAAGATGATTGACGGCATGCTGCCGAAAACAATCAGGGCAGGGACGTACAATGAGAGGCGGCAGTCGTTTAGGCTTTTTGCTTTCCGCGTGGCTGGTGCTGGTTGCCGTGCCGAACGCCGTCCACGCACAGGATTTTCCCACTCGTCCGATCCGCATCCTCATTCCCTATTCGCCGGGCAGCGTCGCGGACGTGTTTGCGCGCATCACGGCGCAGAGCATGCAGGAGCAGTTGAAGGGCTCGATCGTGCTCGAGCCCAAATCCGGCGCCAACGGATCAATCGCCGCCGAGGAGGCCGCGCGTGCTGCGCCCGATGGTTACACGTGGTTGCTGGTGACGACATTCTTCAGCTCGAGCCCGGCGCTGAACAAGGAGTTGCGCTGGGATCCGGTGAAGGATTTTGTCGCGGTCGGCCAGATCTGCCGGGCAACGAATTTTTTCATCGTGCCATCGTCGCTGCCGGTGAAGTCCGTCAATGAGTTCGTCGCGCTGGCCAAGGCAAAGCCCGGTACGTTGAATTACAGTCATCCCGGCAAGGGCTCGAGCGGCCATCTCGGCTTCGAGTTATTCAAGCGGCTCGCCGGCATCGACGTCGCCGGCATCGGCTATCGCGGCTATCCGCAAATGGTGCCTGACATCGCAAGCGGCCTGATCAATTCGACCTTCCTCTCCGCCAACCAGGCGCTGGCGCAGGTACAGTCCGGCGCGATCAGGATCATCGGTGCGATCAGTGACGGGCGCTCAAAGTACTTCCCTGACGTGCCGACCATGGCCGAGCAGGGGTTTGCGGAGGCGCAGGTGATGCCCTGGTTCGGCGTTGGTGGTCCCTGCGGGACGCCGCAGCCGGTGGTCAACAGGATCAGCGTCGCCCTGGAAGCGGCGCTGGCGACGGCCGAGCTCCAGCAAAAGCTCGATATCGCCGGCTGCGATCCGAAGAGCGCGCCGCTTGCAGCGTTTGCCGACGTCATCAAAGAAGACGTCGCGTTGTGGGCGAAGGTGGCGAAGGAAGCCAGCATCACCGCAGATTGAGGCCTCGGCCGCGCGGATCTCCCCGGCGCTCCGTCCCAGCCGAAGCCTTCCAGGCAGGCTGCGCCCAGCATGGTGGGCGAGCGGAGCGGTAGCGGCGTGCGGGCCTCCCCGATCGCCCGCGGCAGGCCGTGGCCCCGAGGCCGGCCGGGGATGGGGCAGGCCGCCGGCGCGATTGGCCGGATTTGTGACAAATTTCAACATGTTCCCCCAACCCGGCAATCCTCGTATATTACGGCCGATTGGAGCCTGGTCTCAACAAAATGCCTGCCGAATTGCCGCCGAATCCTCCGCAAGAAGAGGGCCTTCTCGCTCTCGATCGGCCAGCTGACGTTCGGCAGCTTCCTGCTCGTGCTCGCGGTCATCATCATCACCAGCACCGCCAGCGTGATCGCGATCCGCCACCTCGACCAGACCTTTGGCGAGTTGCAGCGGCTGCAAAGCGTCGGCGATCTTGCCGAGGATATCGACCGGCGTATGAACGAGTTGCGGCTTGCTGCGCGCGATTTCGTCACCGATCCCGGCACGCAATCCGTGCAGGTCGCCGAAGCCGCCACGACGCTCAGCGACGTGCTGAAGAAGACCCGCCTCGAGCTTGCGCCCGAGCAGCAGGACATGATCGACGGCGTCACCGAACGTCTTGCCACCTACCGCACCGGCATCGAGCGGATTTCCGCCCTGATCAACCGCCGCGCCGACCTGATCGTGGCGCTGCCGCCGCTGCGCGAGAAGTTCGATAGCGCGATCGCCGACAGCCCCGATCCCGTCATCACCTCCAACCTGTTCCAGCTGCAGAGCCGCATCTCCACGGCACTGCTGGCGCACAATCCTTCGGCCGCCGAGGTCGCCGCGCAGAACATGCGCGCCATGGCGATCCCCGACCCGAAACTGCGCCAGGCCGTCGACGGCTACGCCGAGGCGATCATCGCGCATTGCGGTCCGCGAGCGGCAGATCGCCGACATCGACAAGGAGGTGCTGGGCACCGAGGGGCGGCTGATCCAGCGCGTCACCGAGATTGCTGCGCGAGGTCTGCGGCGCGGCGCGGCCATGTGCTGTCGCGCGACTTCGCCCGCACGCTTGCGGAAACCAGGTGGCAGAGCATCGTGCTCGGCACCATGGGCGTGCTGATCGGGCTGTTTGCCGCGTTGCTCGTGGTTCGCCGCACCGTGCGTCCGCTGGCGTCGATCGCATCCTCGATCCGCACGGTCGCGGGCGGCGACAAGAACGCCGCGATCCCGGCGACCGACGTCGACAACGAGATCGGCGACATCGCGCGCGCCGCCGAAGTGTTCCGCCAGACCCTGTTCGATGCCGACGCCGCGCGCGAGGCGGCGGTGCGCGCGCTCGCCGAGCAGCGGCTGGCGGAGGAGAGCTACCGCAAGCTGTTCGAGTCCTCGGTCGACGGCATCTACGTGACGACGCCCGGCGGCGAACTGCTCGACGCCAATCCGGCGCTGGCGCGGATGATGGGCTATGCCACGCCGCAGGAATTGATCAGGGGCATCGGCGACGTCGCCGACAGCGTCTATCTGCACAAATCGGCGCGCGAGCAATATCAGCAGCTGATGCAGCGCGACGGCATGGTGCGCGAGTTCGAGTATCAGGTGCGCGCGCGCGACGGCTCCATCCTCTGGCTGTCCGACAGTGCCGGCGCGGTGCGCAACGAGGCCGGCGAGATCGTCCGCTACGAGGGCGTGGTGCGCGACATCACCGAGGAGAAGCGGGCGGAAGACGCCATTGCCGAAGGCCGGCGTCTGCTGCAGCAGGTCATCGACACCGTGCCGGCGGTGATCAACGTCAAGGACAAGGACCTGCGCTACGTGCTGATGAACCGCTACATGGCCGGCATCTTCGGCATCGAGCCGCAGGATGCGATCGGCCGCACCACCGCCGATCTGATGTCGCGCTACGGCGCGGCGAAGACCGACGAGCACGACAAGCGGGTGCTGACGGCGGGCAGGGAACTCGGCTTCTACGAGGAGGAGTACAAGGATTCCGCGGGCAACATGCGGCAATGGCTGGTCAACAAGCTGCCGCTGCTCGATGCCGAAGGCGATATCGAGAACATCGTCACGGTCGCGCTCGACATCGGCGAGCGCAAGCGCGGCGAACAGGAGATGCGCAAGGCGCGCGACGCCGCGGAAGCGGCGCTGCGCAACCTGCGCGAGACCCAGAATTCGCTGATCGAGGCCGAAAAGCTCGCAGCCCTCGGCCGCCTGGTCGCCGGCGTCGCCCATGAGGTCAACAATCCCGTCGGCATCAGCCTGACGGTGGCCTCGGCACTGGAGCGCAAGACCGCGAACTTCGCCGCGGAGGTGGCGCGCGGCGAGCTGCGCCGCTCGAGCCTGAACGAATATCTCGACACCAGCCGCGATGCGTCCGTCGCAGCTCGTCGCCAACCTCAACCGCGCCGCCGAGCTGATCCAGTCGTTCAAGCAGGTCGCCGCCGACCGCAATTATTCCGACCAGCGCGTGTTCGACCTCGGCGATCTCACCGAGCAGGTGGTGATGAGCCTGCGTCCGGGCCTGCGCAAGCACAACCTGACGCTCAACGTGGAGTGCCAGCCCAATCTGATCGATGAACAGCTATCCCGGCCCGTACGGCCAGGTGCTGACCAATCTGTTCCTCAATGCGGTGGCGCACGCCTTTCCGGACGGCAGCGCCGGCACGGTCGAGATCCGTGTGCGGGAGTCCGGCAAGGACAATGTCGAGATCCTGTTCTCCGACAACGGCGTCGGCATGAGCATGGACGTGCGCCGCCGCGCCTTCGATCCCTTCTTCACCACGCGGCGCGACCAGGGCGGCACGGGGCTCGGGCTGCACATCGTCTACAGCATCGTGACCACGCGGCTCGGCGGCCGGCTCGATCTCGATTCCGAGCCGGGCGGCGGCACGCGCATCCAGATGATCTTGCCGCGCGTCGCGCCGGTCGAACTGGCGGCGGAATAGCGCGAAGGGGCGGGCTAGTCGGTGTCGGCGAGCTTGTGCAGCGTCGCGGCAAAGATCTGGCTGGCCTTGCCGACCAGCGCGGTGCCGTTCATCACGCCGCGGGTGTCGGTGAAAGTGCCGGAGACGCCGATGCCGACCGGGGCGGGGCGCCGCCGAACAGCGGATTGTCGTTGTCGCGCGGCGTGGTGTGCCGCTGCACCAGCACTTCGCCTTTGAAGGTGTTGTCCTTCACGGTGTAGCTGCCGGTGTAGAACAGGTAGGCGTCTCCGCCGAGGATGTGCCCATCGCGGAACATAATGACGCCACTGCCCTTGCCGACGCGCCCGTCCAGCAGGGTGACGTGAATCGAGTACAGCCCGTTCTTCATAACGTCCCGTTGCCGGCCTCCGTCGCCCAACGGCCACCGGTTCCACCCTTTATGCCAAAGCGCGGCAGGCGGCGCAACGCGTCAGGCTGGCTATGCGGCGACCCCTGCGAGCAGGCCGTAGTCCTCCGGACGGCGAATCAAGCTGGCCCGCGATATGCATTGTCATCTTGCACTGGGGCGCGCTTCCGGCCAAGTGGGTTGCGGTTACCGGCAAGGAAGCGCTCCAAACGAAAAGCCTGTGCGCATTCGTATCGCAAGACCGGTGCCCACTTTTGCGGAACGCGCGCACGGTGGTGGAGCAAGCGAAAGGTGACACAACTGGATCAATTCCGGCGGCGCAAGCGCGCGCCGATGCACTGACGACGACACGAGGCCGATCAGGCGGCAGCGCCGGTCGGCAGGACGACGCTGCAGATCGTTTGTGTGGCGCTGCTGCTCGCCGCGGTTTCCCAACTCAGCCACGCGCGTGACGACGGCCGGTACGCCAACTCACCGCTCAAAGCCGTGGTTCGACAGCCTGAAATCCGGCAAGGGGCCGTGCTGCTCGGATGCTGACGGCTACGCCGTTTCGGACCCCGACTGGGAAAGCAAGAGCGGCCATTATCGCGTCAGGATCGAAGGCGAGTGGCTCGACGTGCCGGATGATGCGGTGATCACCGAGCCCAATCGCGCCGGCCGCACCATGGTCTGGCCGATCAAGGGCTGGGGCGGCCTGACGATCCGCTGCTTCATGCCGGGGTCAATGACGTAGGCCGGTTGAGCGACGCGCATGCTGACTCATCCGAGGAGCCGCGAAGCGAGCGTCGCGCGCCTCAGCATGAATCGTCACGCGTATTTCTTGTCGCGTTCCAGAAGCTCGATCGAGATGCCCTGCGGCCCGCGCAGGAAGCAGATGCGCACGCCGGGGCGGATCGTGGTCGGCTCCTTCGTGAACTCGACGCCCTTGGCCTTGATCTCGGCGGCGACGGCGTCGATGTCCTTCGACGGTCAGCCCGAAATGATCGAGCCCCTGATAGGGCGTCACCGGCGGGGTGTTGACGCCGTCGCCTGCGGCCACCGGCGCGATGAAGACGTTGGCGCCACCGAGCTTGACGTCGATGCGGCCGGGGCTGCGGACGATCTCGCCGCCGAGGATGTCGCGCAGCCATGCCGCGGTCGCCTCGGGATCGGGACTGCGCAGATGAACGTGGTCCCAGGTCACTTGCGGCATCGTCGTCCCCCTTTGCGCGTTGGCGCGCCCCTTCTTCATGTGGCGCTGCGCCGCAATCTAGCTGTCACGTCCGGGCAATTCCATCGCCGCCCGCCGACGAAGTGCCGCAATATTGCCGTGGCGGCATGCAACCAAATACGGCGTCGGGAATTTGTAGGCAGTGGCGGACCCGGTAGCGGCTGTCGTCCCATGAGAGCCGTACGGTGAGAGCCGCTACGGCTTTTTTGCTGGTACCGTCGCGGCGGTGGCGGGACCGGCGGCGAGGGGATGACCATGATCGAAGCGCGTCCGGTCGATCGCAGGGGTTGGGGCTGCTGTCGCGACGGTCGCGATCGTGGGCTGCGCGGCCTGGACGATGTGGCCCACGCTCAGCGACGCCGAGGATCAGACCACGCCGCGTCCAGTCCGCCGTGATCCAGTCCGCCGAAGAGGTGCCGGCGCCAACCCCGGCCGCGCGCCGGCGGAACGCCAGGATGCCGCGGCCAACCGCGGCAACCCCGGCGGCGTCGCCACTCGACGGCCTGACGATTTCCTCGCAGTCCTGGCGTCGGGGCGGCCTTGGCTCGAAGGCGCTGGTCACCTTCACGCTGCGCAACGGCAACGACTATGCGGTCAAGGATATCGAGATCGCCTGCGCCTTCGCCCGCCGGGACGGCAGCCATCTGACCGACCGCAAGCGGGTGATCGCGGAGACCGTGGACATGAAGAGCCGCAAGACCTTTACCCGGGTCCATGTCGGCTTCGTCAACGTTAATGCCGACAAGGCGAAATGTGCGCTGATTGCTGCAAGCCGGGTTTAACCCCGTTTTTGCGTTGCAGCGGCCCAAACCGCCCTCAATCCCGAAAAAGTTACCACCCCGGATGAACCCTGCCGGGGCGCCAGCAACTAACTGGCATACCGGTCGTTCGGGGCCGGATATCCGCGCATGCGGGAGCGGTGACTGAAATGATGCCTTTGGCGCGATATTTTGTGTTCGTCGGCGGAGCCCTGATGGCTCTGCTGCTTGTTTTGGACCTTTTCTCCCCCAAGGCAGTCGCCGATATCGGCATCCACAGTGCCGGTAATGTCGACAAGTCGACCCTTCGGATCCGGTCCGACCAGAAATGGCCGGAGCGCGTCGTGTTCGACACCACCCAGCCGCCCGTCGCTCCCAAGGCCACGGAACCCCAGACCCAGGCCGCGCTTGCCGGCCCGGAACCGGCGCCGGAGATGTCGGCCCAGGCCCGCGTCCGCGAGACTTTTGCCCAGTTCGTGCCCGTCGAGCCGAAGAAGCCCGAGGCGCGCCGGCCGAAAAAGCGCAAGGTTGCCAAGACCGGCACCAGCCAGCCGCTGCGGTTCGCCCAGCAGCGCGGCTTCTTCGGGACCAGCACCTGGTAGGCTGAACTCGTACCTCCGGATTGATGAAGGCCGCACCACGTGCGGCCTTTTTGATTTGCCGGGACGTGATGGCGGCAAATGTAAGCTGGGTCATACCTACTTCAGAGCCAACTGACCTATCGTCGCGACGGCTGCAGGCGAGCCCTTCGCGCCCGCTGAGGGCCACGCGCGAGATCGGGAGGGCGATGTCATGAACGGAATGTTCGTCACAGGTTTCGGTGCGTACACCGACAGCGACCTCGCGCAATCCTTCAGCTTCCATCATGAGTTCGAGCCGACCTCCATGATCTGCGAGCTGAGCCTGTCGATGGTGAACGAGAACGACGATAATGCCGGGAGTGCGCTGTGGTTTTCGGCCTACACCTATGAGGACGATGACGGCACGCCGCACGACGTGAACATCGACTACAGCGCGGGCCGTGCAAGGATCGGCCACAACAATCTGCGCCGCTGCGAATGGAACCTGCGCATCTGGAGCGTTCACGCCCGCGGGCTGTTCAACGCGTTCTTTTGGGATTCGGTTTCGTAACGGGAGAGGCAGATGAAGGAAGCGCTGTTTTCCTACGCCGGTCGCGCACCCAAGGTGACCGCAACGCAAGTCATCGCGCTCTACGACCCCGAAACCGGGCGCATCCATCACTGCCACACCGTGCACGTCCACAAGGGCGGGCGAGAGGTGAGCGAGAAAGAGGCGATCGAGGCCGCCCACCGCCATGCGCGACGGATGGGGCACGACACCGGGCATTTGAAGGTCAAGGTGTCGGCCGACCCCGCGCACGGGCATTCTCCGCACGTGATCGATTTGCGCAGTGGCGAATTTGTCGCGAGGTCTCCGGAGATGCCGCGACCCGGCCACGAGCGCTAGTTCGGCGTTGCTCGGTTTACCGCAGCATGATCGCAGTCGAACTGGCCGCCGCCGGCGGCAATGCGCGACCTGTAGAATTGTCCCATCGATGGCGCGGAAGCGAACGCGTCGAACGTCGCAGCCGGCAGCCCGCAATATTCGGCGTAGCTGCCGCCGACGCTCACGAGCAGGTGGTTTCGTTGCCTGTCGTAGCAGATGCGCTGGATGATCGTGCTGCGCGGCGTGTCGCTGCAGGAGAACGCCGCGAGATCGACTGCGCCGCGGCCGGCCACCTCAACTGCCTCGGTGGCGAGGGGTGCGGTCCAGAACAGGGCGATCATCATGGCGACGGATCGGATCACGGAAAATCCCGGGAGGTTCCAAGTCGGCGGGATTTCAGCACGTCCTTCCGCAAAGAAAAAGCCCCGGTTGAGGCCGGGGCTCGTGCGAGGTCATCCGCTCCGTTACCGCTTTCCGAACACCGGCGAGCGCGCCTTGACGGCGGTCCAATCGAAATAGTCGAAGCGGCCCGACCAGGCGTGGACTTTGGAATCGCAAACGACGCAGGAGAATTGCCCGGAGCGCTTGCTCTCGCGGTCCTCTTTTGTCGCCGTATAATCCAACCCGCAACCGGGGCAGGTGAACTCTTCGATCGTCCAGATGCTGTTCGCCATGGCCGTATAATATCCGCATGCGGCCGGCTTTGAAACGCCCGACCATCCCGAACGGCGAATTCGCTAAAATGAATGTTAAGCTCCACTTAATCGGATCGGAGATTCTCGGGCAGGTGCGATAACGACCGGGACAGGACTGTGACGGCAGAACTCGATCTTGCAACGTTATTGAGCAACGTCAGACCCGAAATGCGGGAAGGCATTTTTGTGTTTTGCACGATTGCGGAAGGCGGGGGAATTCCAGCAGTCAATCCGCTACTCACTTTTCGCGAGCGGGAAGGAACGACGCTGGTGTTACGGCGCGAGGAGGCCGAAGCGGCAGGGCTGAGCCATCAGTTTGCGTCGCGGCTGATTACCTTGACGGTTCACTCGTCGCTTGAAGCGGTGGGCTTTCTCGCAGCGGTCACCGCGCGACTGGCTGAAGCCGGCATCAGCCGTGAATGCGGTTTCGGCGTTCTACCACGATCATCTGTTTGTGCCGGAGCACAGGGCTGATGAGGCGCTGGGTCTTCTGCAAACCATGTCGACACCGGAATCCAGATAAATGCTACACCTCTGCTTCTTGCCACTCGGCGTGCTCGACCGTCAGGCGGTATATTGAGGATTTAATCGCACCAGCGCTTTCGTCCAGGCGAAATCGTACGGCAAGAAGATCAGATATGCTGCGATCAGAATGCCTGCGGGTCGATTGATCTCGAACACTGCAAATGCCGAGAGGCTCACCAGAGCTGCATAAGGAAACAAGTACCAATAGGCCCAGTCGAACCGCTTGCGGCGAAAAAGCAGGTAGTTCCAGAAGCCGTCCGCAATCATGACCGTCATGACGGTCGCAAGCGGTATGACGCCGTGCTCGACAGTTCTAATCGTCTGCGAAGCTGCATATGTCATGATCACGTAGAACGCCGCGCCGACCAGCAGCCAGCCGGCGATTGGTAACCCCCATCGGGGTTGCCTGAGAGATGCGAGAAAAACAAACGGCCTTGGTCCCGAGAGCCAGCCTTCAAGCAAGCCGCAGAGGGCGGCAAATCCAACGGCCTGGATCCAATGGGTCATGATCACGGGAACCGCAGGCTTGGAAATGGAAATGGCGCGCTCGGAAGGATTCGAACCTCCGGCCCTCGGAATCGAAATCCGATGCTCTATCCAGCTGAGCTACGAGCGCATGAGTCTTTCAAATGGCGGGGACGAACCGGGCGAAAAAATCCCGCTCGTCATCCGATCAGCCAATACCCTTTGTGAATGTCGAACTTCACCAGGCCTTCGTCTCGCATTTTCAGCAAGAGGGTTTGGCAAGCTTCCTGGTTTGCGACGTTCGCGCGTTTCATGACTTCGTAAACCTTGAGCGGCTTCTCGCGCAGCGCGCTCAGGATATTTTCTCGATCATTCAACACAACAGGACTCCCGGGGTTGTCGCGCGCGTATGATCACTGACAATACGAAAGCTGATCTTCCGTGACCACGCGCTCGGTGTTATCCGATTTGCTCCGGATGCGGTATCTAAGGCGTCCATCTGCCTCAATGGGCATCCGCTTGATGATGGTGTAGATGACCGGCGGATCGGTTTCGGCGCGGCCTTGGGGTCCCTGGCGCTGATGGTGAACGTCGTCGTTCTGCTTGTAGACATGTGACATGTGTGACCCCTCGCGATTTGCGCTTGGTCTAGCGCGGATGGCGCGGTGATGCAATTGATCCAATGCCTCTTCTGCTCGCACGCTTCGCGTTCATCTGCATTCGTCTGCGACTGTTCTCGACATCATGACGAAGTTGGAACTGCGTTGGTGATCGCCGCTCGTCATAATTCGCACGTGCCGATCGGATGATCGGATAGCGATGCTTCAGCTTGATTTGCACGCGTTCGGAGCTGGCGGAATCGATCCGATACTTGGCTCCGTCGAACTACGGGCGCGCGCCGTCAATTGATGGAAACAGGGGTCCCCTGCCGGCCCGCCGTCAATAGCAGGGGTGCCTGCGACGGTCCTGGCCGATATAGGCGGCGGCGCTCTGGTAGCATTTGACGGTCGCCGGGCCATCGTAATAGGCGAAAGTGCCGGGGACCGGGCCCGGGCCGTAGTTGTGGAGGTAGCTGATCGGGTAGGGCAGCGGCGAGGCTCGATAGTAGCGGTGGTGATGGCGCGCCTCGGCAAGGCTTGGGGCGATGGCGGTGGCCACGAGCAGGGCCGCAGCGGCGAAAAACTTCACTTTCTTCATCAGGATTCTCCGGTATTCCACGCCAAAACGGGGCCTTTTCGCCCGATCCGGCCCCCATCTTACGGCGGATTGGCGCGAAAAGCGCGGAAAAATGGTCACGGAAGCGATTTTTCCGCCGTTTTGCGATACTTAACCAATTCCCAACACAGTCCCGCCAGAGTTCTGGGGCTTGGTCCGGTCAGGATCGGCAGTTCCGCACCCACAAGGCAGCTTCAGTACCCCTTCGACCCATGCGCATCACGCTCCTTGCCCTGGTTTTTGTCTTCGGATTTGTCGCCGGTCCGGCGCGCGCCGACTTGCATGTCACGCGCGATCACGGTGGCTATGTCGAGGAATACAAGGCCAAGTATAAGCGCATCCGCGACAAGGGCGAGCGCGTCATCATCGACGGCATCTGCAACTCGGCCTGCACGTTGGTGTTTGGCATCGTGCCGATGAACAAGATTTGCGTGACGCCGAAGGCAAGCGTCGGCTTCCACCTTGCCTACTACGACAAGGCCTTCACCTTCGGCATCAAGGTCACCAGCGCCGAGGGCACGCTCGGACCTGATGTCCTACTATCCGGACACCGTGAAGGACTGGATTCGCCGCCAGGGCGGGCTCACCACCGACATGAAGAAGATCAAGAACGGTGAAGAGCTCTGGAAGATCGTCGATCCCTGTCCGGACGAGTGGTGAACTCCTGACCCGTCATCGCCCGGCTTGACCGGGCGATCCAGTATTCCAGAGACGCCTGTTCTTGAATCGATAAGCCGCGGCGTACTGGATACCCCGCTTTCGCGGGGTACGACGACCGGTGATTCCGAAGCCGTGTGCGTCACTCACATCAGCTAGAACGTCACCACGCCGCGGATCGACTCGCCGCGCTTCATCAGCTCGAACGCATCGTTGATCTTGGCGAGCGGCATCACATGCGTGATCATCGGATCGATCTGGATCTTGCCCTGCATGTACCAGTCGACGATCTTCGGCACGTCGGTGCGGCCGCGCGCGCCGCCGAAGGCCGTGCCTTTCCACACTCGCCCGGTGACAAGCTGGAACGGGCGGGTCGCAATCTCCGCACCCGCCGGCGCCACGCCGATGATGATCGACTGGCCCCAGCCGCGATGGCAGGCTTCCAGCGCCTGCCGCATCACGGTGACGTTGCCGGTGCAGTCGAACGTGTAATCGGCGCCGCCGATCTGGTCGGCGCCTGATTTCGTCATGTTGACGAGGTGAGGGACGAGGTCCTTGCCGACATCTTTCGGGTTGACGAAGTGGGTCATGCCGAAGCGTTCGCCCCAGGCCTTGCGGTCGGGATTGATGTCGACGCCGATGATCATGTCGGCGCCGGCAAGCCGCAGGCCCTGGATGACGTTGAGCCCGATGCCGCCGAGGCCGAACACGATCGCCTTGGCGCCTTGCTCGACCTTGGCGGTGTTGATCACGGCGCCGATGCCGGTGGTGACGCCGCAGCCGATGTAGCAGACCTTGTCGAACGGCGCGTCCTCGCGGATTTTTGCCACCGCGATCTCCGGCAGCACGGTGAAATTCGCAAAGGTCGAGGTGCCCATGTAGTGGTGGATCGGCTTGCCGCCAAGCGAGAAGCGCGAGGTGCCGTCAGGCATCAGGCCCTGGCCCTGCGTGGCGCGGATCGCGGTGCAAAGATTGGTCTTGCGCGACAGGCAGGACGGGCACTGCCGGCATTCCGGCGTGTAGAGCGGAATGACGTGATCGCCCTTCTTCACACTCGTCACGCCCTTGCCGACATCGACCACGACGCCCGCGCCCTCGTGGCCGAGGATCGCAGGAAACAGGCCTTCGGGGTCGGCGCCGGAGAGCGTGAATTCGTCGGTGTGGCAGACGCCTGTCGCCTTGACCTCGATCATGACTTCGCCTTCGCGTGGCCCCTCGAGCTGGACGGTCGTGATTTCCAGCGGCTTGCCTGCAGCGGTGGCGACGGCGGCACGGACGTCCATGGCAGTTCCTCACTTCAGATGGTTGTTATGTGATATCGGGCGGGCGGCCCTGCGCGATAGAGGTTGCCGCCTAGCATATGATCAGGCACTAAACCCCGCAAATGAAACAGGACTTCGGAAAGTTCGCCGCAGCCGCGGCTCCGGCGATTTTCGTCCTGCTCTGGAGTACCGGCTTCATCGCGACCAAATACGTCCTCCGCGACGCCGATCCGCTGACTTATCTCGCGATTCGCATGGCCATCGTGGTGGTGCTGATGGCGATCATTTGCGCGATCGCCCGCCCGACATGGCCTAACCGCACCGAGATCGGCCACAGCATCGTTGCCGGCATTCTGGTGCACGGCTTCTATCTCGGCGGCACGGCAGTTGCGATCTCGCTGTCCATTCCGGCGGGCTTGTCTGCGCTGATGCCCGGCCTGCAGCCGATCCTGATGTCGACGATTGCGAACCGCTGGCTCGGCGAGCGAGTGACGCCACTGCAATGGGGCGGACTGCTGCTCGGGCTTGCCGGCGTGGCGCTGATCATGCACGACCGGCCGATGAGCGGGCAGGCGGGCTGGGGCTGGATTGCCTCGACGGTGTCGCTGGTCAGCATCACGCTCGGCACGCTGTACCAGCGCCGCTATTGCAATCAGATCGACTGGCGCAGCGGCAATCTCGTGCAGTATGTCGCAGTCACCGTCTTCTTCACCATCGGCGCGTTCCTGTTCGAGCCGCGCGTGGTGCACTGGACCGCCGAATTCGTCCTCGGCGTGACCTGGCTTGCGGTGGTGCTGTCGATCGGCTCGATCGGCCTGCTGTACTGGCTGATCCGGCATCAGGCCGCGACCTCGGTCGCAAGCCTGTTCTATCTCGTGCCGGCGGTGACGTCGCTGATGGCCTTTGCGCTGTTCAACGAGCGGCTCGATGCCGTGGCGATTGCCGGCATGGTCGCCTGCGCGGCCGCCGTGTTTCTGGTCAACCGGCGCGCCTGAGCGCCTAATCAGCGGAGCGTCGCATAGGCTTTCAGCGCGCGCTCGCGCCCTTGCTTGTGTGCGATGATCGGCTGCGGATAGCTCGTGCCGAGTTCGACGCCGGCGCTTGCGAGTTCGAGCGGTGTTGCTTCCCAGGGCTGATGGATCAACTTGTCCGGCAGCCGCGCCAGCTCCGGCACCCAGCGCCGGACGTATTTGCCGTCGGGATCGAACTTCTCGCCCTGCAGGATCGGGTTGAAGACGCGAAAGTAGGGCGCGGCATCCGCGCCGGAGCCCGCGACCCACTGCCAGTTGGCGGGATTGCTGCCGGCGATCGGCGTCGACCAGCGTGTCCCAGAACCACTTCTCGCCATAGCGCCAGTCGATCAGGAGATGCTTGACGAGGAAGGAGGCGACCACCATCCGCACGCGGTTGTGCATGATGCCGGTGTGCCAGAGCTCGCGCATGCCGGCATCGACGATCGGGTAGCCGGTCTTGCCGCGTTGCCAGGCGCGCAGCGCCTTGTCGTCGCGCTTCCATGGGAAGGCGTCGAAGCGAAGGCTGCAGATTGCGCTCGGCCAGATCGGGGATGTCGTAGAGCAGATGCCGGCAGAACTCGCGCCAGCCGAGTTCAGACAGGAATTTGTCGATGTCGGGCGCAAGGCGAGGGTGCTCGGCGGCGGCAAATCGCGCGGCATGCCAGACCTGGCGCGGGCTGATCTCGCCGAAGCGCAGATGCGGCGAGAGTTTTGACGTGCTCGCGCGATCGGGCCGGTCGCGCTCATTGGCATAGCCCGCAGCATTCTGCAGAAACGCCTTCAGCCGCGCTTGCGCTGCGGCCTCGCCGGGCTGCCAGCTTTCCCGCAAGCCGCCGGCCCAATCCGGGCGCGCCGGCTCGAGCTGCCAATCCTCAACCGCATCGCTCGCAAGCGCGGGTCCTGCCGCCAACCTGTTCGGCGCGGGCAACGGTTTCGGCGGACCCCCCTGATGACTGCACGCGCCGCCAGAACGGCGTGAACACGCGCAAGCCGCCGGTTATCCTTGTTGCGGATGTCTTTGGGGTGAACCAGCAAGTCACCGGCAAAGGTTTGCGATCTGACGCCGATCGCATCGAGCGCGGCCGCGAGCTGACCTGCCACGGCCTGATGCGGCGCCTGGGCAATCTCGTTCCAGAACACGGCGCCGGCGCCAGCCTCGCGCGCCACCTCGGCCACGACCTTTGCTGCCGCCCCCTTGCGCAGCACCAGCTGCCCCCCGGCCTTGCGCAAGGTTTGCCGCCAGTGCCCGCAGCGACTGCGCGAGCCACCAGCGCGCCGCCCCGCCGAGCTGCCGCAGGGCGCGGCTTTCCTCGTCGAAGACATAGAGACAGATCACCCGCGCGCCGGCCTCTGCCGCGGCATGCAGGGCCGGGTGATCGGACAGCCGCAGGTCGTCGCGAAACCAGACAATTACGGGCGGACGGCTCGTCATGCGCGAATCGATTTCCTCAGGCCTTGCCGGGAGTTGTGATCGTTAATGCAATCGTAAACAAAACCCGTCAAATGTTGGCTGTTTTGGGGGCATTTTTCGCATGACTACCATGTCGATTGGGAAATTCATTCCGGCGCTCAAGCTGAAGCTGGGCACGAAGGCCGTCATTTGCGCGATCCTGCTGATCGCCGTGAATACCGCGCTGGTGGTCGGCGCCGCCTACTGGTCGCTGAGTTCCGAGTTCAACCAGCGCGCCTTTCGCGAAATCGAGGTCAATCTGCGCACGCTGGCGCTTGCCTTCAACGAGAGTTTCCCCGAGGCCAAGATCAGCGATCAGCAACGGCGCGGTCAGCAAGGCCGAGATCGCCAAGATGCCGGAGTTCAAGGACCACGCGATCGTCGATCGCGCGGTGTCCTACGCCGGCGGCAACGCCACGCTGTTTGTCTATGACGATGCCAGCAATCAATTTGTCCGCCGCACCACCAATGTGAAGAAGGAGAACGGCGAGCGCGCCGTCGGCACCCAGCTTGCGCCCGATCATCCCGGTCAGGCCGTGCTGCGCAAGGGGCAGGCCTACAAGGGTCCCGCAGTGCTGTTCGGAAAGAGCTTCATGACGGCCTACTATCCCGTGATGAACCCGTCCGGGAAGGTGATCGGCATTATCTATGTCGGCATCGCGATGGCTGAGTTCGAGGGCATGCTGGCGCAGACGATCAAGACGATGGCGATCGCGGCCGGCATCGCCGCACTGCTGGTGATGCTTCTGACCATGCTGATCGTGCGCCGGGTGACCAAGCCGCTGACGTCGGTGACGGCGTCGCTGACCGCGATCGCCGAAGGCAAGAGCGAACTTGCCATCGACTGCGAGGACCGCCACGACGAGATCGGCGAGATCGCGCGCACCGTCGCGGTGTTCAAGAGCAACGCGCAGGAACGCCAGCGCATGCGCAACGAGCAGGCTGCGGCCGCGGCCGCCGCCGCCGAGCAGCGCAAGGTCGAACTGCGCCATTTCGTCGACGACTTCCAGACCGGGGTCGGCGGCATCATCGAGAAGGTGATGACCTCCTCCGGCGAGTTCGAGCGCATCGCGCGCCAGCTCACCGAGACCGCGCGTACCACCGCCGAACTGTCCGGCGAATCCGCCAGCGCCTCGGAGACCGCCTCCGAGCACGTCCGCAGCTGCGGCTGCCGCCTCCGACGAGCTGTCGAGCTCGATCGGCGAAATCACGCGCCGCGTCCAGGAATCCAACGGCATCGCAGCCGAAGCGGTCCGCCAGGCCGAGGCCACCGACCAGCGCATGACCGAACTGTCGCAGGCCGGCACGCGGATCGGCGACGTCGTCAAGTTGATCACCACCATCGCCGAACAGACCAATCTCCTCGCGCTCAACGCCACCATCGAGGCGGCCCGCGCCGGCGATGCCGGCCGCGGTTTTGCGGTGGTCGCCCAGGAGGTCAAGAGCCTCGCCGGGCAAACCGCCAAGGCGACCGAGGAGATCTCGAGCCAGATTGCCAACATGCAGCTTGCGACCGAGGAGTCGGTTGCCGCCATCAAGGCGATCGGCCGGACCATCGAGCGCATCAGCGACATCGCCACCTCGATCTCGGCGGCGGTGGAGCAGCAGAGCTCGGCAACGCAAAACATCGCCCAAAGCGTCCGCGCCGCGGCGAGCGGGACTGCGAGCGTCGCGGTCAATGTCGGCAACGTCGCGCGCGGTGCCGGCGAAACCGGGGAAACCTCGAGCCGGATGTTTGCCGCCGCCCAAGATCTCTCCGGCGAGAGCATGCACCTGAAGGCCGAGGTGGAAAAATTCCTCGATGGCGTGCGGGCGGCCTGATCGCCTAGGCCTGACGGCTGAAACTTTGGGGGCTGCCGGATCGTAATGTCCGGTAGGGCCGGGACGCCGCGCCCTGCACGGGTGGAGGCTGCCGTGAACCGTTATGCCGTACTTTATCTCGTAACCCTGTTGGTCCTTATTCCCTTGGATTTCCTGTTCCTGGGCGTCCTCGCCAAGGGCTTCTTCACCTCGCAGGTCGGCAACATGCTGGGCGAGATCAAGCTCTTGCCGGCGGTCCTGTTCTATTTGCTTTATGTCGTCGGCATCCTGATCTTCGTGTCTGGAGCCGCAACGGCGACCTGGCAGAGCACGCTGATGATGGGCGCGCTGTTCGGCTTGTTCTGCTATGCGACCTTCGATCTCACGGCGCTGGCGCTGCTGCGGAACTGGAGCTGGCCGGTCGCCTTTGTCGACGTGAGCTGGGGTGCGGCGGTGACGGCGGTCTCATCGACCGCCGGTCTGCTTGTTGCGGACTGGCTGGTGCCAAGGAGCTGACGGCCTAAACCACTATTTCGGCTGCGGCACGATCCGGATGTACGGCTTCGGCGACTTCCAGCCCTGCGGATAGATCGTCTTGGCCTCGTCGTCGGACACCGAGCCTGCGATGATCACGTCCTCGCCCTGCTTCCAGTCGGCGGGCGTCGCGACGCGGTGCTTGGCGGTCATCTGCAGCGAATCGATCGCGCGCAAAATCTCCTGGAAATTGCGGCCGGTCGTCATCGGATAGACCATCACAAGCTTGATCTTCTTGTCCGGCCCGATGACGAACACGTTGCGTACGGTCTGGTTATCGGCCGGCGTGCGGGTGAGGGGATCGCCCGAGGTCGAGGCCGGCAGCATCTCGTAGAGTTTCGAGACGTTGAAATCGGTGTCGCCGATCATCGGATAGTTCGGCGCCGCGCCTTGCGTCTCCTTGATGTCCTCCGCCCACTTGGCGTGGCGGTCGACCGCATCCACCGAAAGGCCCATCAGCTTCACACCGCGCTTGTCGAATTCCGGCTTCAGCTTGGCCAGCGCGCCGAGTTCGGTGGTGCAAACGGGGGTAAAATCCTTCGGATGCGAGAACAACAGCGCCCAGCCATTGCCGATCCAGTCGTGGAACTTGATTTTACCTTCAGTGGTGTGGGCTTCGAAATCAGGGGCGGTGGCGCCAATGGGGAGCGGCATGGTACGACCTCATGTTATTCTAGTTACAGGGAAATTCTGTCCCGGCGGAGTATAGGCGGGGCGGGGGTTTAAGGGAACGCGTTCATGCAGAAGATGAAATCCTTCTCCGCATAAATACGGTTCTAGCACCTTCTTTTGATACGCGCCTCTGCGACGAAAAATCGTCCGGCAGGTCAGGGCTTCTGCCCCGCTTTCGCCCTTTATGGCCCCCAACACGCCGGGTCCGGTCGCCTGATGTCGCGAACCCCAAAGTGCGGAAAAGCGACAAATCGGCAACCATCTAAAAATGTCGAAACCCCGGTTTCGAATCGTTAACCAGTCGTTTACGCCCGCATGGAAATGCTGGCCAAGAACCAGAACCAAGAACTAGACCCAAGAACCAGAACTGAGAATTGGAATTATGTCTGCCGTGAGTACCAAGCCCGCCGAATTGTCCGGCGCGCTTTCCCCGTCCTGCCGCACCACCGCCGCCCGCGCCCTGACCATCGTTCGCGATGGCGTCATCACCGGCGAAGGCCCGACCACCAAAGGCCGCATCCATTTTTCCCGCGCGCTCGATGCCGACGATGCCGCCTGGTGCGCGCGCATCCTGACGGCTGAAGCCGTCGTGGATCAGCCGGTTTGCCGCGCCGAAGTCGAGGCGCTGTTCGAAATTCACGACGCGGCTGCCGAACGCACCGACGGCGGCCGGTTCGACGACCTGCTTGCCAAGGCGGTTGCCCATCACGCCGCGGCCGAAGCCGGCCTTGCCGTGCCGCCGCGCAACGTGGCGCTTGCGCCCGACACCGCGATCGAGAGCTGGGCGCCGGCCAAGGCCATCAAGGCCAACGCCGAGGCCCTGCAATGGATCGCCGGCCAGATGCGCGGCAAGCGCCGCAGCAACCGCGCGCTGATGGCTGTTGTCGCCAGCATCATCGGTGCTGCGTCGGTGCCGCTGTCGCAACTGCCGAAAGTGTTCGACATCGGGCTGGTCTGAATTCATCCAAACTGTTTCTGTCTGGAAGCGGCGGGGTTATCTCCCCGCCGTTTTTGTTTTGACTTCGTCTTCCAGCCCGAGGGTGCGGCCGGGGAAGCCGGCGGCATCGAAATAGCGCTGGCTGCCGACGCGCTGGAACATGAGGACCGTCCGCAGGCCGTTGGCAGCCGGCTGCGATTTCACCGTGCCCGGCATATGCCTTCGGCGTTGCGCCGTGCGGCACCGGCCTTGGGCCACGGAACCGTTTCGTCGGGTGCCGGTTGGAAACCTGCGTTCGACCTAGTGGAGGCGGCGATGGATGATATCCGCAAGGGAATGCCGCCGGTCGAACTTCCCCGGGACGAATTCGAGCGGCGATTTCGCGCCCGATTTATCGATCCGGCGTTTCAGTCGCTCGCGCGTGAACTGGATGCAATCGTTGCCGCCGCTTGGGACGCGTATGCGCATTCCCGCAAGGCGCCTCGCACGCGCAAGGCCGGTCCCGAGTTCACCGATCCCAGTTACGAAATCTCGGTCGACTGGCTGGCCGCGCGGGAAGCGATCGTCCAGGCACAGCGCCTGCATGACGAGATGGACGCGACACCGCGCATGCTCATCGTCAACGGCTCCTCGCGCAGCGAGCATACCTGTCCAGGCGAGATGTCCAAGACGTGGCGCCTGATCAAGCTGGCGGAGCCGGAGCTTTCCGCGATGGGGTTCAAGGTCGACATCCTCGACCTCTCGCGGCTCACCTCCGAGTTCGGCAAGCAAATCCACCCCTGCAAATCCTGCGTGTCGACATCCATGGCGCTCTGTCATTGGCCGTGCAGTTGCTATCCGAACTATGCGCTCGGCCAGACCGATGACTGGATGAACGAAATCTACCCGCTATGGGTCGCTGCGCACGGGATCATGATCGTTACCCCCGTGAACTGGTATCACGCGCCGACCGGGTTGAAGGCGATGATGGACCGGCTGGTTTGCGCCGACGGCGGCAACCCCGATCCGTCATCGACGCACGGCAAGAAGCCGGAGGAAGCCAAGGCGCTTGAACTGAAGGGGTGGCCGTATCCGCGGCATCTGGCGGGCCGGCACTTCGGCATTGTCGTGCACGGCGACAGCGTCGGTGCCGAAACATTGCGGCGGTCGCTGGCCGATTGGTTGACTGACATGGGGCTGATTTCGGCAGGGCGTTTCGCCGAGACCGACGGCTATATCGGTTACATGGAGCCCTATGCGACATCGCATCAGGCGCTCGACGGGGATGATGCATTTTGCAAGGACGTCATCAATGCGGCCCGCTCGCTCGGCAAGGCCGTCAAGCTTGCGCGAAACGGCATGCTTGAGGATCCGGGCAGGGGGCTCGTCGAACTGAAGCCGAAATGAAGCGGGTGGAGCGCAACTAGGTCTGCGCGTGTTGCGGACCCGGCTGCGAGATTTGGTTGAGCGCCTCGCCGGCCTTGCCGCTAGCGGCGGCGCGGGCGACGTCGCCGAGAGCTATGATGCCGACCAACCGCTTTTGCCGGTTGAGGACGGGAAGACGCCTGACCTGCAGGTCACCCATATTGGCGGCAACCTCCTCAAGAGCTTGATCCTCAAAACAATACAACACTTCGCTCGACATGACGTCGCCGACGCGAGTGTCCGGTCCGCGCCCCATGGCGACTTCCCGCACCGCTATGTCGCGATCGGATATCATGCCAAGCAGGCGCTCGTTGTCAGTGACCGGGAGTAATCCGATGCCGAGCGCTCGCATCGCTTCGGCGGCGTCCTTTAACGTATCGTCCGGCGTGCAAAGCTGCACCTCGGTCGTCATCACGTCCGAAACCTTCATGAAAGCACCTGTCTGGCTGATCACTAACGACTGCTAACCAGCAAGTGCAGCTTGTGTTCCCCGCTGCGTGACTCGGCATCAAATGTTCGCGCCGCAAGACGCTGCGCAGCGTCGGTTTGCAGACCCTCTTCGCAAAAAAGTCCCGCCGATAAAGGCGGGACTGGCAGTCTGGAATGCAGCGCAATGCTTAGTTCGACGTGCACACCTTGACGGTCTTCATGCCGGTTTCGGCTTCGGCCTTCGTCTTGTAGACGGTGTCGCCACTGACGACGGTTACATCCGTCGAGGCGGGCTTTGTTTCGGTAATTGTGCACTTCTTGGTCTTGACGTCCTGCACGACATAGAACGATTGGGCAGCAGCCGGGCCGGCGACTGCGATCAGGACGGCTGCGGCCATCACGGTTTTGAGCTTCATTTGGTCCTCCTCCAATAATGAGCCCAATCCCTTCGGGCTCGAACACCGCCAACCGTGCAGCTTGCCACTTGTTCCTAATGCAACGGAAGGCGGAGTGCGGCGTTGGTCTTGCGGCAGGCTCACCGATGCGTTGGAGAAATCAAATGGAAGGACGAGCAGAGGCCAGGATGATGGGCGCGGGTGTCTCGGCAATCTGCCTCATCTGCCTGCTGCTGGCGGCGTTAGCCACGTATTGACGAGATTGGACTGACAAAGCGTCAAAGAAGCCCGCCCTCTCGCCGGGCTCACATCTTCTTTCCTCTCGCCGGGCTCACATCTTCTTTCCGGTCCATGCTACCGGAAAGAGCAGATAGAGGCCGCCGCCGACGACGATAGCTGCCGGGACCGCCCACAACAATTCAACAGGCATGGTTCGCTCCTATTGCTGTTTGTCGGTTGAAAGAAAGAGAGCCCGGCCGCGTGCGGCCGGGCTCTCTGCTTCCCGACTAGTGCAGATGGGAAATCAGGTAGATGCCACCGCCGACCGCAATCACCGCCGGCACAGCCCACAACAATACGACTGGCATTGTTCGCTCCTCACTCCTGTTTTCCTGCCGTCATACCAACTTTTACCGGGCTTTCCTGTTCCCAGTAGGAACTCCGATCATGTCGGGTCTTGCACCGCCGCATTCAGGAGAATGACCAAAAGAAAACCCCACCGCGCCGTGAAGCAACGATGGGGTCAACTTGGAGGAGCGCTTCGGCTCTCACTCGGCCTTCAAAAGGCTGCCGCGAATTCCAATCACGTCATCAGGAAATCCTTCGCGGAGGTTCTCGTCGGGGACCGGACCCTTCATCGAGCCTAGCGACGCGATAACCCCTGGGAAGGATCTGCCCGCCTTCCTCATCCGCCACGGGAACGTCGGTCACGAGCCCTTCTATCAAAGCGGCTTCCCAGACTTCCTTCTCGGTCGGAAACGGACTTCCGATCTGCTTTTTGCCTTCAAAGAGCGCATACATGGACACCTCCTCGTCAAAAACCCCGCCAGCTACCGAGGTAACTGACGGGGCTTTTTGAGCTGATACTTCCTTGGATTTCTCCCTTTCCGTATCGCTCAAATCATCAACGGTCTGATCGCAAAGTCGTTCCTGGGAACCTGGAATTTGAGGGCTCCTGTGTTCCAGCCTTGTTTTGCGTCCCAATTTCTCACAACTGCTGACAGGGCGATGTCGCGATATGAATTTGTTAAGCATGGCCGCCGCCAGCGGCGGCCAGGAAGGGCAGGCGGCGACATCTCGTTAACGACGCCAGGTGCAATATCAGGCAGCTCTGGCCAAGACCGGAGCGGGGGAAGGTCGGAATCGCATGGACGATTCAGTTCAAGTTCGCTGCCGCCGCTGCAAGACCGTGTTCCGCGAACGCGCGCGCCGGATGCAGAACGGCTACTCGCGGCAATGCCCCTGCTGCGAAGTTATCCTGTTCTTCGAGGAAGACTCCAGCGAACCCGCGATCAAGAGGTCGATGCGAGTGGCCCGCCAGCTCCGCGCCGCGATGCGCGAGCAGGAATTTCTGGCGCTGACGGAATCGCGCGGCAAGGCTGCGGGCGGAAGCCGGCACGCCGAAGGCCGGGAGATCGAGGACACGCGGCAGGACTGAGCGGAATCGCGATTACAAGGCTTCCTTCCAGCCTCAAGCCGAGACCCGCTCAACCACGAAGCCAGTGGCAAACATGCTTACGTGCGGTCGATGGCGAAATCGTCCAGCAAGGGCGAGGTCGATCCGGCAATCAGATCACCCAGAAGCTGGGCGGCCAGAAAGCTGAACGTGATCCCGTTGCCGCCATAGCCATAAGCGGCATAGACGCCTTTCGCGCCCGCCACGGGGCCGATCAGCGGCAGACCATCGCGGGTCGTGTCGAACGTTCCGGCCCAGCGGAATTCGCTGGCGGGATCCGCGATCGGCCAAAGCTCAGCTAATCTTTCAGTCAAAATCCGTGACTTCTTTGCAATCAGCGCGTCGCGAGGCCCGGGCTCGATTACCTCGTCGCTGTCTTCGCCACCGATGATGATGCGCCCCGCACTTGTCGTGCGGGCATAGTGATATTGCTCGGCATCCTCCCAGATCAGCGCGCCATCCTTCCAGACGGCGTCCGGTTGCGGCCGCGTCGCAATCGCCCAGCTCGACGACACCTGATGAATGCTGGAACGCACGATGTCGGGCATCACGTAGCCGGTCGCCAGCACGACCGACCGCGCCCCGATTTCGTGCCCCGTAGCGAGGCGCGTGGTGACCCCGCGACCCGCGGCATCGAACGCGATCGCCTCGGCATCGAACAGCCGCGCGCCCCTGATGGCGGCAACCCGCAGCAAGCCGCGCGAGAGCTGCAAGGGGTCGGCATCAGCGGCTCCCGGCGAGACGATTGCGCCGGCGCGCGACAGGCCGAACGCGTCGAGCAACGTGCCATGATCGAGATATTCACCGGGCAAGCCGACGCGGCGGCGAAGCCGGTGCTCTTCCAGAAGCTCCGCGCCGTCGCTGCCGGACGCAAGGTAGATTGAGTTCCGTCGGCGCAGCTCGCAGGGAATGCCAAGCATCGCTACCAGCGCCTGCAAACCGTGGACAGCCTGGTAGCTGGCGCGATAGCCGCGCGCGGCGCGCTCCAGGCCGTAATACTCGGACAGCGTCGTCAGCGGGCGGTCGATCTCCCACAGCAGCATCGATGTGCTGGCGGCGGTGCTGCCGCGACCGGGAATCTCCCGATCAATGATGACGACATCGAGCCCCTGCCGCGTCAGCCGCTCGGCAACCAGCGAGCCGGTGATCCCGGCGCCGACGATCAGCACGTCGCATGTGATGCTCTCGTCGATGTCGTGTCGCGGCGGCTGCGGGGATGCGACAAACCACGGCGAACGTCCGCCGCGCAAATCGGCCTGCTCGGTGGTGTGGTCTGGCTCGATAATGCTGATGGAAGTCCCCTTAAATTCGCCTTGGCGATCGGCTACCTCCTCAACGCGGGGGAGGCAGCGGACGTTCCGTCAAAAGGGCCGGGCTTTGCGCTGAATCGCGTCCGCGGGCCTCGCCGATCGCCTTGGTGAGCTCCGCGCCGAACAAGAATATCTGCGCGGAATAGTAGGCCCACAGCAACAGGACGATGATCGCGCCGGCCGCGCCGTAGGCGGAGCCGGGCGCAGCTTGCCCGAGATACCAGCCGATCAGCGACTTGCCGCCGGTGAAGAGGCCGGCGGTGATGGCCGCTCCGCTGGCGACGTCGCGCCAGCGCAGCGGCTTGTCCGGCAGCATCTTGTAGATCGCCGCGAACAGCACCGCGAATACGATCAGCGAAAGGCTGGTGTTGAGGACGGTGAGGACGATGCTGGCGACCGGCGTCCTCATTTCGAGCTCCCGGCTCAGGGCTGACAACGCCGTGCTCGCGACCAGCGAGACCATGGTGACGAAGCCGAGCGCCGCCACCAGGCCGAGGCTCGCTGCGCGGGCGCGGATCAGCGACGGCAGCGGTTCATCCGTCGCCTTGACCTCCCAGGTCGTGTTGAGCGCGGACTGCATTTCACCGAAAATGCCGGAGGCGGTCACCAGCACCATCAGGGCGCCAAATATCGGAGGCCGCCGCGCCGGACACCGGATCGCTCGAACTGATGACGATGGCCTTGATGAGGTCGGCGCCCTGCGCTCCGACCAGGCCGGAGAATTCGTCGATCACGCCGGCGCGGGCGGCGTCGCGGCCGATTACCAGCCCCGCGATCGCAATCACGATCAGCAGCAGCGGCGCTAGCGAAGTCACGGTGTAGAAGGCGATCGCCGCACCGCGGCTCAGGTCGCCGTTGCGAATAAAGCCCTGGACGGCCTGTTTGAGCACATTCCAGGGGGCCAACCTTCCAGGGAGCGACGGCATACTCGGGACCTTCGTTCTCCGCCACTTGCCTGAGGGTTCTTGCATTCCGTGCGGCGTATCACCCGCCCGAATTCCCCTGACCAATGGCTTAGCCAAAAGTTAGTTCCTTGCCAGGGAACAGGCGAGGCGGCCCCCCGTTGAGGTGACAGCCTTGCGTTGGAGATGCACATGCCAGCCGCCAGCTCGTCGTCGCAAAACGTGCCCTATGGGGCCGATGAGACCGTCTTTGTCGTGATCGACAATTCCGGCGCGCCCGGAAGCGTCCATCGGCAGGTGGAGTGCACCGACCTTGACGCCGTCATCAGCAACCTCATCACCGGCCGGTTCAGCGATCCGCTCCAGGTTGTCGCGTTCAACACCCTTGAGCACTGGACGCAGGACATGTCGGCGGATGTCGCAAACGAGATCCAGGCGCGCTGCGATATCGAAGCCGCGCCGATGCCCGAGCATCTGGAAGATTTCGTGCGCCGCCATGTCCGGCGGGTGCGCGAATTGGCGCGGTAGACCTTCCGCTCGGCAGGCCTTCGTTCATCAGGCCTTTCGTTCAGCAGCCCTGCCGTTCAGCCGAGCACCTCGACCGTCCGCAGGCACGCGATGCGCGGAACAAATCGGTCGGATTGGTTTTTCATTCCAGGGGGCAGGATGCATACGAGGCCCCTATGCCGCTCTACAATTTCGACCTGGTGAACTGGAAGGCGATCGTCAACGCCGGCGACGCCGAACTCATGGACGATATCGCGGCGATGGATTCCGCCGACACGATCGCGCGGCGTCTGCTGGCGCGGTTGCCCCACCTGAAGAACCGGCATTACGCGATTCTCGTCACCAACGAGGAGGGCGACGAAATATGCCGGTTGCCGCTCGATGTGATTCATTGAAGCACGCCAGGCCCGGAAGCACGCCAGGCTTCGGCCACGGCAGGAACCATCGCAGCATCAGCCGGTTGCCCTGATCTATGCTCAAGGAGCGCGCAAATGGCGATTGATACAATGGAAACGGGCAACCTGATCGGCAGCGACAAGGTCGAAGGCACCGCGGTCTACGGCGCCGACGAGCGCAAGATCGGCAGCATCGAGCGGGTGATGATCGACAAGGTCAGCGGCAGGGTATCCTACGCGGTGCTGGGCTTCGGCGGCTTCCTCGGTATCGGCAACGATCATTTTCCGCTGCCGTGGCAGTCGCTGAAATACGACACCCGGCTCGGCGGCTATGTGACCGGCATTACCGAGAGTCAGCTTCGCGACGCGCCCCGCTACAGCAATGACAATGAGTGGAATTGGGGCGACATCGCCAGGAACCGCGCGGTGAACGATTACTACGGTGTGCCGATCATGTGAGCGGGACGATGGCCGGCGCCATGAGCCGGCAGGGAGAACGACATGGCCAAGAAGGCAAAGAAGAAAAAATATTCAGCGGGTGCGGCGAAGAAGGTCAGCCGCGCGATGAAGAAGCGAAAGGCCGGCACCTTGCGCAGCGGCCGCTCCGGCCGCAAGGTCAAGAGCCGCAAGCAGGCGATCGCGATCGGCCTGTCCGAAGCGCGCAAGCGCGGCGCCCGGGTGCCGAAGAAGAAAAAGAAATCCTAGCGCGAAGACGGCAGCACGTCCGCTGCCGGACAGGCTGCCATCCATTCGTCGAGTTCGTCGGTGGCGGAGTCGAACGGGCGGGATCGCGGACGCCATGTTTCCCGCGCGAACGGCACCCTGCGATCCGACCGGTATGGCCGGCGCGTCATGAACTGTCTCCCCGGGCTGTGCCCTTGCGTTGTCGATAATCAAACGAGATTGCCGAACCGGCGTTCCTGCCGGGGCGGGTTTCATTTTTCTGCCGGTAGCAATGGAACTTTCCGGCTCCGGCCGGGTCTTCACCGCAAGAACAGGAGAGGCCCGACAGAGGCCCGACGGGAGTGGATAATGCGCGCGAAAACCACCACGCGACCGAAGCAAGGACGTCGCCAAGAGGATGACGCGCCAACACCGCCGCGGTCGCAAAGCCCGGGGTCGCAGAGCCAGGGCATCGTGCGTGACGAACGCGGTCAGGAGCAGCCGGCCGACAAGGAACGGGCGCAACGGGTGAGCAAGAGCGAATAGGCGACAACGCGGCCAAAGCGAGGAGGAGGGATATGCGCGCAGGAACACTCGCCACCTTGGCCGTTCTCGCGTTCCTGCTGGCCGGCTCGATCGCATTTGCCTATTTCGGAATGAGCGTGCCGGGACGACCGATGTCGGCGCAGGCTTTCGGCGCGCTGATCGGCGGCGCCGCGACTTCGCTTGTTGTGGGCATCGGGTTGATGGGGCTGATGTTCTACAGCCACCGCAAGGGCCTTGACGAACCCCCGCGGCTGTTGCCGCCGCCAAAGTAAACCGAAGGGGATATCAACCATGGGACTTGCCCAATACGCGATCGTGCCGGTGCGCAACCGGTGGGGCGTGTTGCATGACGGGGACGTCAAGGGCGAATACGCCACCAAGGAAGCGGCCTTCGAAGTCGGCCGTTGCCGCCGCATCGACGGCGATGCGTCAGGGCCACGAGGTTCACGTCAGCGCGCCCGCACGCGTCGAAGACACGACGGACTGATTCCGGTCTAACCTTTGCGGCGTGCAGCGAGCTTTCCGGCGTGAAGCGCGCATTCTCCAGCTCGCGTATGGTCATCCTTTAATGACCCGGCCCGCAGCTCAGCGGAAGGTCCTCCCTGAACGGTAAGAAAACCGCTGCCGGCGCAACGGGTTCAGATACCCGCAGTCTACCTGAGGTACCAAAGGCACCGTGCTACTACGGTAGCGGGAATTAACCCACCTCTTGCGGCGATCTCTTAGGCTGATGCAACCATCAGCCGTTCAGGAAATCCGCCATGAGCACGACGCCGCGCTGCGTTGAATGCGATCTCGAGAGAGTGTCGGTCGAAGTGGAGTGGGCGACGGCCGGCTATCAGATCAATTGCTATGAGTGCCCGTCATGCAAGACCGTGCTTCGGCTGGTCGAGCCGCGCCTCGGCAAGCGGACGACGATCCACTAATCGCGAAGCTGCCGGCGCTTGGTCTGCGCCGAAATGCAGAGCACGGCGCAAATTTCTCGAAGTGGAACTGTGACGATACGCGGGCAAATGTTTCGTCCGAAAATCGTTCCGCCTTCTGACGGGCAGAATGGCGGATATGCGGTTCGCATATAGCTGAAACTCGCATCACGAAACTGCGTTTGCTGCACGGGGCCGACCGATGCAGGCGACAGATGCGAAGTGCGATTTGGTGGGCGGCGCTGCTGCTCTTGCTTGGCAGCACCGCGGTGCGGGCAGAAACGGGCAGATCTGAGACGGGCTTGGCTTCCTTTTATCCCGGTATCGGCAAGAGCGGCGAGATGACCTGCGCTCATCGCAGTCACGCTTTCGGCAAACGGTTGCGCGTCTCCCATGGCCACGTCTCGATTGAATGCCGCGTCAATGACCGCGGTCCCTTCATCCGCGGACGCATCATCGATGTCTCGACCAGCGCAGCCCGCGCGCTCGGCATGATGGCGGCCGGGGTCGTGAAGGTGACGGTCCAGGAGGTGGGCGCCACAGTCAAGGCCGGGACGAATGCGCTCAAGGCCCGCGCTGATGAGTTGCGGCAGATCAAGGCTGAAGATTTGAAGGCCGACGCCATGGTGGAGAAGAAACCAGAGGCGAAGAAATTTGACACCGCTGAGCAGGCGAACGACGTCGCGTTCCCCTAGGCGGATCGCTGCGGACGCATCGCCTAACCTCCGGCGGGCGAATTCCGCAGCAGCATTAACGTCCCGATAACTTATTTTCCTAACGCCGTTTTTGGTTGTGCCCCCTTAAATGTGGCCAGTGGGGGCAGGAAATGTCGACTGGCTCGTCAAACGGCGCCGCCTCAGTGCGCCGGATGCTATCGAGAACGCACGCGAGAACGAGTACTTGGGTCCGCTCGCGCATGGGCGCGATCCAGTGGCTCGTGCTGTGCGGCGCAGCCCTCGTGCTGGCGATCGCGCTCGGCACCGCCTATCTCGCCATGCAATACCGCGAACGCGCGATCAAGGTCGCCGAACGCGACCTCACCAACACGGCGCTGCTGCTGTCGCGTCATTTCGACCAGCAGCTCTCCGATCTCCAGCATGTCCATGACGAGATCCTGACCTATGTGCGTGCCGGCGGGTTCGACACGGCCGAAGCCTTCGAAAAGCACATGTCGTTGCTCTCGACGCATGAACTGCTGCGCAGCCGGCTCGCAGCGTTGCCGCATGTCGGCGGCTTGAACCTGTTCAATGCAAAGGGCTGGTTGATCAACTCCTCGGAAATGTGGCCCGTGCCGGATATCAACATCGCGGAGCGACGCTACTACCGTGAGTTCACGTCGGGACGAGCGGCGCCGGACGTCATTGTCGAACCTGCCGTCAGCAAGGTGACGGGAAACTGGACGATCGTATTCGCGCGCAAGATCGTCGACCGCGACGGCAAGATCATCGGCATCGCCAGCCGGGGCGTGGAGCCGGCGATTTTTCAGGATTTCGTCGCCTCATTGGCGCTGGACAGGGACACCACCATCTCGATGGTTCATCGCGACGGCACCATGATCGCGCGCTATCCGCAGGATGCAAGGCTCGTCGGCAAGAACATCTCGTCCAACCCGGCGTTCCGGCGGGCGATGGAGGCTGGCGGCAACTTGTCCGGCCGCTTCGTCAGCAGGGTCACCGACGACGACCGGATCGGCGCGACCCGTACGCTGCATCATTTCCCGATCGTGATCATTGCCGCCACCAGCACCGCGACCGCGCTGGCCGACTGGCGCGCGCAGACACGGTTGCAGTTCCTTGCCGCAGTGCTCGCGGTGATCGTCGTGACCTTCACCATCTTCCTGATCGTGCGCCAGCTGCGGCGCCAGCACCGCGCGGCGCAGCTCCTGCTTGAGGAGAAGAGCCAGCACCTCGACACCGCCGTCGGCAACATGACCCAGGGCCTGTTGCTGTTCGACAAGTCGGGCCGGCTCGTCTTGTTCAACCAGCGCTACATCGACATGTTTGCGCTGTCGACCGACGTGGTGAAGCCCGGCTGCCATCTGCGCGATCTCATCCTGCATCGCAAGCAACTCGGCTCCTTCGTCGGCGACGTCGATACCTATTGCGCGAAATTCCTCGACCCGCAGGGTGACGAGGCCAAGGACACCGTGATCTCGGTGCCTGACGGCCGCATGATCCGGCTGATCTACAAGCGCTCGCCGGATGGCGGCTGGGCCACCACGCTGGAAGACATCACCGAGCGCCGCCGCGTCGAGGCCCGCATCGAGCATCTGGCGCATTACGATTCGCTGACCAACCTGCCGAACCGCACGCTGTTCCAGCGTCGCGCCGAGGAACTGCTGCTGCACACGGCCTATGCGCGCTTTGCCATCCTCTACATCGACGTCGACGAGTTCAAGCGCATCAACGACTCGCTCGGTCATCTGATCGGTGACGAATTTCTCAAGGGCGTCGCCGCGCGGCTGCTGCAGTCGATCGGATCGGACGATTTCGTGGCCCGGCTTGGCGGCGACGAGTTCGCCATCATACAGCGCAACGCCGACACCGAAGGTGGCGTCAACGCGCTGATTGCGCGAATCTATCAGGCCCTGCGCACGCCGTTCGACTGCCGCGGCCACAGCCTTGCCGCCGACGCCTCGATCGGAATCGCGCTGGCGCCGGATCACGGCAATGACCTGCACGGCCTGCTCAAGAGCGCCGACCTTGCGATGTATGCCGCCAAGGCTGCCGGCCGCCGCACCCATCGCTTCTTCGAGCCGTCAATGGAAGCGGAAGCCAATGAGCGCCGCGCGCTCGAGCTCGATCTCAAGGCCGCGGTCGCCGAGGGCGCCTTCGAGATCCACTACCAGCCGCTGGTCGATTTGCGCAGCAACGAGGTGACCGGTTGCGAGGCGCTGTTGCGCTGGTGGCATCCGGTTCGCGGTATGGTTTCGCCGGCCGATTTCATTCCGGTCGCCGAGGAGACCGGCCTGATCGAGGAGATCGGCGCCTGGGTCCTGCGCACCGCGTGTGCGGAGGCCAAGACCTGGCCGGATCACGTCCGCATTGCCGTCAACGTCTCGCCGGTGCAGTTCCGCTCGCAGTCGCTGTCGTTGAAGGTCGCGGCGGCGTTGGCCGAAACCGGGCTCGATCCGCGCCGGCTCGAACTCGAGATCACCGAGGCCGTGCTGATCGCCGACGACGATGCGGCCCTGGTGGCGCTCAACCAGCTGCGTGCGCTCGGCGTGCACATCGCGCTCGACGATTTCGGCACCGGCTATTCGTCGTTGAGCTATTTGCAGCGCTTCCCGTTCGACAAGATCAAGATCGACCGAACCTTCGTGAACGAGCTGACGCGCGGCACCGGCTCGGCCTCGATCATCAAGGCGGTGGTCTCCATTGCCGCCGACCGCAACATGGTGACGACGGCCGAAGGCGTCGAGACCGAGGAGCAGCGTGCGACCGTGCAGGCGCTGGGCTGCACGCAGATGCAGGGCTATTTGTTCAGCGCGCCGCGCCGGGCCAAGGACGTCCGCGGCTTGCTCGGACTTGGTGGAGCCAGGGTCGAAGACGCGGCGTGAGCTTCCGGATTCTTGATTGACGCGTTTTCTTCACGCGAGCCGGTGTCCACTTCGCTTGAAACGGTTTATTTCGCCTTGCCGCCGCAATTATAGGCCTTACGGAAGCCTGCTGCCTGCGCGTCCTCCTCCGAACAGAACCAGCGTTCGGAATTGTTCAGCCCGGGATAACTGCGGCAGGCCTGCAGATGATAGATGCCGACATTGCCGGTGACGCGGGCGCGCACCGCATATTTGCCCTTGATGGCGCACCCCGGCGGCATGTCGGAATCGGCCGGGAATAACACGGCGCGGATCTTCTGATCGCGCTCGGGCCGGCATGCGTTGCCGACGAGGGCGGCATCTTTTTTCCAAAGACGGAAATCGGCTGGCGCGACGAGGCAGCCTTTCCAGAGGCCGCGGCGGCCGTCCTTTGCCGCCAACTCGTCCGCCTTGAACTTTCCCTTGGGATCGGCAAGCGCGAGGCCCTTCTGGACCAGGAGCTGGCCGAGGCCAACGGTCTCGCCTTCGACGATACAGAGGCCGATGCGCCGCTTCTTGTACTGGGGATCCGGGCCGAGATCGCCGCAGCGGATTTGCTTGCCGTCGACCAGCTTTACCAGTTGGTCGCGCGCCTCGACGCCGCAGGCCCAGGGATCGGCGTGCTCGTCGATGCACATCTGGTCGACGGCCGGCGCGTCGATGCCGTCGAGGCGGAACGTGTTGCCGCCTGCAAGCTCGAGCGTGGCGCCGTCCTTCACCGTCGCCGTTGCAGCGCAGGAGACGGATACCGACGGGATCAGCAATAGAATGGAGGCGAAGGCGGGCAGCAAGATGCGGGGGCGCATGGATACTCGCAGGCGACAATCTGGAATTGTGTGTCCTGCGTTCTAGCACAGGCGCGGCGGGACTGCGGCTATTTTTCCCCGATCCGTCCGACCACCAGCAATGCGATGGTGGAGATGGCGACGCTGAGCGACAACAGGATCAGCCCGAGCCCGAGCGCCAGCGGCAGGTCGCCCTTGCTGGTCTCCAGCGCAATCGCCGTCGTCATGGTGCGGGTGAAGCCCGCGATATTGCCGCCGACGACGATGATGGCGCCGACCTCGGCGATGGCGCGGCCGAAAGCGGCGAGGAATGCGGTCAGGATCGAGGCGCGACCGAGCGCGAACACGAGGCCGATGGTTCGCCAGGTCGACAGGCCATCAATGCGCGCGAGGTCGGAATACTCCGCCCACAGCAGCGAGACCGGGCGGTGTACCAGCGCCACCACGATCGGCGTCGCCAACACCGCCTGTGCGATAATCATCGCCGTCGGCGTAAACAATAGGCCTGCCGAGCCGAGCGGTCCGGCGCGCGAGAGCAGCAGGAATACGCCGAGCCCGGCCACGACAGGCGGCAGGCCGAGGAAGGCGTTGGTCAGCACGATCATCGCCTGCCGGCCGCGAAAACGGCGGACGGCGAGAAAGGCGCCGAAGGGCGCGCCGATCATCAGTGCAATCAGGCTTGCGGTGAGGCTGACCCGCAGCGAGAGCGCGACGATAGCCAATAGCTCCGGATCGAGCCGGGCGATCAGCGCAAATGCTGACGCGATCGCTTGGGAGAAGTCGTTCATCCGGGCTTGCGCTGCAGCGCGCGGCAGAAGGCGTCGCTGTCGGTGATGATGGCATCGCCTGCGAATTTCAGCGATTCGATCGAGCGTTCGGCGGCCTCGGCGTGGCCGGCGCCGCAGGCGTCCGCAACGATGATCGGGATGATGCCGAGATCGGCGGCATGGCGCGCGGTCGGCTCGATACCGATTTCCGTGGCGACCCCGACCAGCGCAATGGCGTTGATGTTGCAGTCGCGCAGCGCAATCGCAAGCGGCGTGCCCTCCAGAGCCGACATCGTCAGCTTGTCGAAGATCGCTTCACTGGCGCGTGGCGCGAGCTCCGGGGTGATCGCAAAGCCGGGGGAGTCGCGCAGGAACCAGGGCTTGACCTCGTCAGGATTGTCGGTGCGCTGCCAGGCCATCGCCATGCGATAGGCGAATGTGCCCATCAATTCCTTCGGCAGCGACAGGTGCCGCATGAAGAAGATGCGGACGCCGGCCGCGCGGGCGGCTTCCAGCACTTTCGCGACCCGGGTGACGATCGCTTGTGCGTCCTTGAGCTGGTGGAGGATGCCGACCTGCATGTCATAGACCACAAGGGCGAGCCGCTGCGGGTCGCAGGCTTCTTCCAGGGTCTGGGGGATGTCGAGGCCGGCAATGCGCTTCATGAGAGAACCTCAGGAACTTTGTTCTCAACCGGAGAACTACGGAGAGATGCCCTTATCATTCCCGGTCCTCGGCCGAAACCACGGGAAAATTTGGCACACGCAGTTGACTTGAGGTGAACAAAATAGGAACATCGTCGCCCTTCATACAAGCGGAATGCGCCGATGTCCTCCGATCCACAAGCCAGGCCAGGGGACACGTCGGAGCTGGAGGTGGCGGTCGACCAGGCGATCGCGGCGTGTGGGGGCGATTTCCGGGCCACCATCCGCGCGCTGATCGTCGCCAACGAATATCTTGAAAATGAGGTCGCTGAGTTGATGAAGGCGGTCTCGCACGCCTATGCACGGGGGCGCTTCCAGACCTATTCGGGCTGATGGCAGGCGGCCTGCCGGCAATACTTATACCGTTGCCTCGGCTTGGTTTTGCTGTACCACAGGCGGCGAGGAACCCGCCCGAAGCCGCAAGCCTAGAAGAACATGTTCAAGAGAATTCTGATCGCAAACCGCGGCGAGATCGCTTGCCGTGTCATCAAGACCGCCCGCCGCCTTGGAATCGAGACGGTGGCCGTCTACTCCGAAGCCGACCGCGACGCGCTCCATGTCGAAATGGCCGATGAGGCCGTGCTGATCGGCCCGCCGGCCGCGGCCGAGAGCTATCTCCTGATCGAGCGCATCGTCGAGGCCTGCAAGAAGACCGGCGCACAGGCGGTGCACCCCGGTTATGGTTTCCTGTCCGAGCGCGAGGCGTTTCCGCGCGCATTGGAGGCAGCCGGCATCGTCTTCATCGGACCCAATCCGGGCGCGATCGCCGCCATGGGCGACAAGATCGAATCCAAGAAGGCGGCTGCGAAAGCCAACGTCTCGACGGTGCCCGGCCATCTCGGCGTCATCGAAGACGACAAGCATGCGGTCAAGATCGCCGACGAGATCGGCTATCCCGTCATGATCAAGGCCTCGGCCGGCGGTGGCGGCAAGGGCATGCGCATTGCGCATTCCAAGAACGAGGTCGCCGAAGGTTTTGGGCTCGCGAAAGCCGAAGCCAAGTCATCGTTCGGCGACGACCGCGTCTTCATCGAAAAATTCATCGTCGATCCCCGCCACATCGAAATCCAGGTGCTCGGCGACAAGCATGGCAACGTGATCTATTTGGGCGAGCGTGAATGTTCGATCCAGCGCCGTAACCAGAAGGTCATCGAGGAGGCGCCGTCGCCGTTGCTCGACGAGACCACCCGGCGCAAGATGGGCGAGCAGGCGGTGGCGCTGGCCAAGGCGGTGAATTACGACTCCGCCGGCACGGTGGAGTTCGTCGCCGGCCAGGACAAGAGCTTCTTCTTCCTCGAGATGAACACCCGTCTGCAGGTCGAGCATCCCGTCACCGAACTCGTCACCGGCATCGACCTCGTTGAGCAGATGATCCGTGTTGCGGCGGGCGAGAAGCTTGCGCTCACCCAGAAGGACGTCGCACTGACCGGTTGGGCGGTGGAATCCCGCGTCTATGCCGAAGATCCGTTCCGCAATTTCCTGCCCTCGATCGGACGCCTGGTGAAATACCGACCGCCGGCAGAGGCGAGCCAGGACGGCATCACCATACGCAACGACACCGGTGTGCAGGAGGGCGGCGAGATCTCGATCCACTACGATCCGATGATCGCCAAGCTCGTCACCCATGCGCCGTCGCGGGCGGCGGCGATCGAGGCGCAGTCGCGTGCGCTCGATGCGTTTTATATCGACGGTATCAGGCACAACATTCCCTTTCTCTCGGCGCTGATGAACCATCCGCGCTGGCGCGAGGGCCGGCTGTCGACCGGATTCATCGCGGAAGAATTTCCCAAGGGGTTTGGTGCCCGCGTGCCGGAGGGCGAGGTGGCGCGGCGGCTCGCTGCGGTCGCGGCCGCCATCGATCACGTGCTCGGCGAACGCAAGCGGCAGATTTCTGGACAGTTGAACGGCCGCCCCGTGCAGCGCGAGCGGCGCCGCGCGGTGTGGCTCGACCGCGCGGAGATCGGCCTCGACGTCGCGCGCGAGGCCGAGGGCATCGCGGTGCGCTTCATCGGCGCCGATGGTGCACCGGGCAATCCACATCAACTGGTCTCGATGTGGAGGCCGGGCGAAGCGGTCTGGCAGGGCGCGATCGACGGGCAATTCGCCGCGGTACAGGTACGCGCGATCGCCAACGGTTTCCGTCTCGCGCACCAGGGCTTTGAGGTTTCCGCCTACGTCTTCACCGAGAGCGAGGCGACCGCCGCGCGGCTGATGCCGGTGACGACGGCAGCCGATACCGGCAAGAAATTGTTGTGTCCGATGCCGGGGCTCGTGGTGTCGATTGCCGTCAACGAGGGGCAGGAGGTCAAGGCCGGCGAGACGCTCGCCGTGGTCGAGGCCATGAAGATGCAGAACGTGCTGCGCGCCGAGCGCGACGGCACCGTGAAGAAGATCCACGCCGCGGCCGGCGCGACGCTCGCCGTCGACGCGCTGATTTTGGAGTTTGCTTAGCGTCATTGCGAGCGAAGCGAAGCAATCCAGCTTTGCTGCAACAAGTAAGCTGGATTGCTTCGTCGCGGAGCCTGTCATCGGGCGCGCATTCGCGCGACCCGTTGGCTCCTCGCAATGACGGAGAGAGTGAGTGACACATGGCCTTCCGCGAGCGTCGAGAAAAACTGCGTGCGATCCTGCAAGGAAACGCCTGCATCCGGCCCGGCTCGGTGTATGACGCGACCTCGGTCCGGATTGCCGAGGATCTCGGCTTCGAGCTCGGCATGTTCGGCGGTTCGGTGGCATCGCTCGCAGTGCTCGGCGATCCCGACGTCACCCTGATCACGCTCACGGAACTTTGCGAGCAGATGCGGCGGATGTCGCGCGCCGCAAGATTGCCCGTCATCGTCGATGCCGATCACGGCTACGGCAATGCGATGAACGTGCGCCGCACCGTGCAGGAGCTGGAGGCCGCGGGCGCGGCCGGCCTCACCATCGAGGACACGCTGCTGCCGCAGGCTTTTGGCGTCGCTGAACCGCAACTGATTCCGCTGGAAGAGGGCGTCGGCAAGATGAAGGCTGCTCTCGACGGCCGCAGCGACCTTTCACTGGTTATTTTCGGCCGCACGGGGACGCGCGGCGGCGGGCCGAAGACGTCGAGCTTTGCCGCATGCATCGAACGCGCGAAGGCCTATGAGGCGACCGGCGTCGATGCGTTGTTCTTCACCGGTCTCACGGCGCGGGAAGAGGTGCAGGCGATTGCGGCTGCGACAAGACTTCCCCTCGTGCTCGGCAACACCCAGGGCGAGCTCGACGATCCCGCGTTTCTGGTCAGCCAGCGCGTCCGGATCGCGCTGCAGGGCCATGCGCCGTTCGCCGCGGCGACCCAGGCCGTCTACGACACGCTTAAAGCGTTGCGTGAAGGAACCGCGCCAAAGAATTTGAAGGGCCTTGCATCTTCCGATCTGACGGCGCGGGTCACGCGCGCCGCCGATGTGAAATCGCGCATCGGCAACTTTCTCGGACTGAAGAAGTGAGCAACGCGATCCTCCAGGTGACGATCCGCGGCCGGGTGCAGGGCATTGGTTATCGCGCCTGGCTCGAGCACCAGGCGCGGGCGAGCGAGCTCGAGGGCTGGGTGCGCAACCGCAGGGACGGCAGCGTTGAGGCATTGTTTTGCGGGCCGGCAACGGCGGTTGCCGAAATGGTGGCGCTATGCCGTCACGGCCCGCCATCGGCGCGCGTCGAGAACGTGATCAGCGAAACGGCCGACGAGGACCAACTCGGGCTGCGCCATGCCGGCGAGCGCTTTTCGGTGCTGCCGACGATTTAGTTCGAAGGGAAGACAAGGCAAATGGAGCCATCGAATTCAAAGCGCGACCGGCGGCCGATCCACCACACGCCGATGTTCTGGATCGGCCTCGTGATGTGCCTCGCCGCGATTGCGATCTATCTCTGGTCCGATGACCTGTCCTGGCGGCCGGGGACGCGCTAGCGACTCTCTTGTTTGAGCAGTGATCCGGCCCACTCCTCACGGCAAGGTGAGGAGCGGTCGCCGGCTGCCGGCACAACGCCCTTGACATTTCCTCTCACCTGTCAGATATTTCTGTCATGACAGAAACAACCGCCAGGAAGAAACTCCCCGCCGTTGTCGAGCGCTTCATCCTGCATTGGGGCGACATGGGCGACGAGTGGGGCGTCAACCGCTCGGTGAGCCAGATCCACGGCCTGCTTTACCTTGCCGAGGAGCCGATGACGGCGGAGGACATTGCCGATACGCTCGGCATGGCGCGCTCCAACGTCTCCAACTCGATCAAGGAACTGCTGTCCTGGGGGCTGATCCGCCGCGTGCCGATCCTCGGCGATCGCCGCGATCACTTCGAGGCGGAGACCGACATCTGGGAAGTGGCGGCGAAAATCGCTGCCGGCCGCAAGGCGCGCGAGATCGACCCCGCCGTCGATGCGTTGCGCGCCTGCGTATCGGACGCCGCCGACGATCCGACCATCAGCCCGGTGGCCAGCAAGCGACTGAAGGAAATGCTTGTTTTCACCGAGCTGGTCGACCGCTGGTACACGCAGATGCTCTCCGTGCCGCGGCCGCGCCTGGTCGCGCTGATCAAGCTCGGAGAGAAGATCGTCAGCTTCCTGCCCGGGGGAAAATCCAGATAGGCGGGAGAGAAGGCTGGAGCGTCACATGGCGTTAGCAAACAGGGTCACAAGGTTTTATCCGCCAGCACCTTCCAGCGAAAAGCTCCTCGACGACAATCGCTTCCGTGCTCTGCTGCCATCGGAGGAATGGGGACGGTTGCCGGTCGCGACCTGGCGGCGGTTTTCCAAGCGCCTCGGCCCCGGCCGCACCATCGTCTATGCCGGCGAGATCGAGGAGACGACCTTCAGCCGCTACGGCTGGTGGCTTGCGCAGCTCACGCGCCTGATCGGCGGACCACTGCCGACCGGGCGCGAGATCAAGGTCCCGATCGTCGTCACCGTGACCGAGGATGCCAACAGCGGCGGCCAGATCTGGACCCGCCTCTGTGCGCGAAGCAGCGGCTTTCCGCAAGTTATCCATTCCGCCAAGCGCTTCGCCGGTCCGACCGGCCTTGAAGAATATGTCGGATGCGGCATCGGCATGGCGCTCACAATATCTGTCGAGCGCGAGGCGCTGGTGTTCCGCAGCGCCGGCTACTTCTTCGAGATCGGTTGGCTCAAGCTGAGGCTACCGGCGCGGTTCACGCCGGGCGCGTTGACCGTCAGGCATATCGATCTCGGCGGTGGCGCATTCCGCTTCACCCTCGAGGTCGTGCATCCGCGCCTCGGGCTCCTCATTCGTCAGTCCGCATTGTTCAGGGAGGTCCTGTCATGACCACATTCCTCTGGATTCTGATCGCCATCCAGGTCGCGATGGGCGTGTTCGACACGTTCTATCATCACGAGCTGACCGAGCGCCTGGCGTGGCGTCCCTCGCAGCGCTACGAGCTGAAGCTGCACGGCCTGCGCAACATCTTCTATGCATTCCTGTTCCTGGTGTTGGGCTGGCTCGAAGTCTACGGCGTCCTCGCGATGATTGTGATCCTCGTGCTCGTCGCCGAGATCGTCATCACGCTGATGGATTTCGTCGAGGAAGATTTGAGCCGCAAGCTGCCGCCGAGCGAGCGGATCAACCATACGCTGCTCGCGATCAACTATGGCGCTATCCTCGTCTTGCTGCTGCCGCTGCTGATCGAATGGGCGCTGCAGCCGACCGGCGTCAAGCTTGCCTATACCGGACTTCTCAGCGTGGTCGCGGCTGCCGCAGCACTTGGCGCCGGCCTGTGCGGCCTGCGCGACTTCGCTGCGGCAAGGCGGCTCGGCTCCCTGGTTAGTCCGCCGGCCGGCGAACTCGTCGCAAAACTGTCGGGACGCAAGACGATCCTCGTCACGGGCGCCACCGGCTTCATCGGTAGCCGGCTCGTTGCAGCCCTCGGCGAAGCCGGCCACCGGGTCATCGCGCTCGTTCGCAATCCCGCGAAAGTCGAGATGCTGGCGCCGCCGATCATGCTGATCACCAGCCTCGATCAGTTGCCGGATGACGAGAACGTCGATGCGATCGTCAATCTCGCGGGCGAACCGATCGGCAATGGATTGTGGACGGAAGAAAAGCGCCGCCGCATCCTCGACTCCCGGGTCAACATGACCTCCGACATCGTGCTTCTGATCGCCCGCCTTGCGCGCAAGCCGGCGGTGCTGGTCTCGGGCTCGGCGATCGGATGGTATGGCCTGTGGCAAGACCAGGTGCTGACTGAATCGGCCAAGTCGCATGCCTGCTTCAGCCACGAACTGTGTGAAGCCTGGGAGCAGGCGGCGCAGCCGGCGGCGGCGCACGGGGTGCGGGTGGTCAATCTTCGCATCGGCCTTGTGCTCGGCACCGAGGGCGGTTTCATCACGCGGCTTTTGACCCCATTCGAGTTTGGTCTCGGCGGACCGATCGGCTCGGGCAAGCAATGGATGTCGTGGATCGAGCGCGACGACCTCGTGCGCCTGATCGCCTACGTCGTCGCAAAGGAAAACATCGAAGGCCCCGTCAACGGCACGGCGCCCATTCCGGTCACCAACAACCGCTTCACCGAAGAGCTCGGCCGGCGGTTGCGCCGCCCTGCGCTGTTCCGGATCCCGGCGGCGCTGCTGCGGAAGGTGGGTGGCGATTTTGCGGAGGAGCTGTTGCTGGGCGGCCAGCGCGTGCTGCCGAACAAGGTGATCTCGAGCGGATTCTCTTCAGGCACGAGACGCTGCGCAGCGCGTTCGATGCGATCCTCTGAAGCGACGTGCAGCGCGGTGGTCGCGAAGTACTGACCGCTTGGCGGTCACCCGGAAGGCGTCACGGCGCGGCGGCTGAAATCACCAGCGCGCGGATCCGTCCCTCGATTGCGCCCTTGCCAAAGCGCTTGGCCAACGCGTCGGCGGCGGCATCGGTTGCGGCTTCCAGCCCAGGCGCGCCGCGGGCTTCGATCTCGCTGCGCAGCGGCGTGCCCTGACAATAGGCGATCGCCGGCTCGCGCGGCGACGGTGCTGCGCTGATGTGCTCGACGGCTTCGATCGCAATGTCCGTGAGGCCGGCACGCTCGAGGTCGCTGCGGATCAAATCCCTGTCGTGATAGCCGTGCGGGGTTCGGGCGAGGAACCGCGGCGGGTCGGACGCAAACACCCCGGCGAGTGCCTGCGTCACCACGTCGGCGAATTCGTTGGTCTCGATGTCGTCCCACACGTTGAAGACAAACCGGCCGCCGGGCTTCAGCACGCGGCGCGCTTCGGCATAACCCTTTACGCGATCTGGAAAGAACATCGCGCCGAACTGGCAGGCCACAACGCCAAAGCTTGCCGCCTCGAACGGCAGCGCCAGCGCATCGGCCTGCCGCCATGTGACGCGCGCGCCGGGCAGGGCGGACTGCGCCTGCGCCAGCATCGGCTCGTTGAGGTCGGTTGCGGTGATGCTGACGTCGTCAGGCAGTTGCATGGCGAGCGCGCGGGTGACGACGCCGGTGCCGGCCGCCGTCTCCAGCACATGCCGCGGTGCGAGGCCCTTGATGCGCCCGGCAAGATCGCGCGCATAGGGCGCGAAGATCAGCGGCACCAGCAAGGTCTCGTAGATTTGCGGGATCGATCCGGAGAACACCTTGTCGGTTGCGGCCATCGAACCCCCGTGGACGTGTCTGGTTCACTCGCGCGCAGGCCGGCGAGGAGGCCGGCCTCACCGCGGCAGCTTGGCGATCGCCTGGCTGAGCTGGTGGATCTCGTAGGGCTTGCGCAGGATCGGAAAATCGCCGCGCACGTTGCTGGCGGCGTCGCTATAGCCGGTGGCGAGCAGCATCGGCATGTCCGGGCGGATCTCGCGCAGGCGATGGGCGAGCGCCAGGCCGTCCATCTTGCCGGGCATCACGATGTCGGAGAACACGAGATCGACGCCGTCGCGCTGCTCGAGCTCGCGCAACGCCGCCTCCGCGTCGCCGACGCGGCGCACGCGATAGCCGAGCTGTTCCAGCAAGCTGATGCTGACCGACGCGACGTCCGGATTGTCCTCGACCAGCAGCACCGTGCCGCTGCCGCCGGTCTCGACCTGGCTGGGTCGTCGATCTGCGGGTCGCGTTTTTTCGCGCGGCAGCAGGATCGTCACGTCGGTGCCCTGGCCGAGTTCGCTTCTCGACCCTGACCGTGCCGCCGGCCTGGTGGGCAAAGCCGTGCACCTGCGACAGGCCAAGGCCGGTGCCCTTTCCGATCGGCTTGGTGGTGAAGAACGGGTCGAAGATCTTGTCGAGCAGGTCGGGCGCGATGCCGGTGCCGGAATCCTTCACCGAGATCGCGACGTGAGTCGCCATGCAGCGGACTTTCTGCGGCGGTGCGGTTGCAGGCCGCCACCGTGATCACGCCGCCGCCGGGCATGGCGTCGCGGGCATTGATGACGAGGTTGACCAGGGCGGTCTCCAGCTCGGCGACGTCGACCATGACCGGCCAGACATCCGTAGCGACGTCGTACTGCAGCGTGCACGGCGCCGCCGACGCCGGTTTCGAGCACGTCACGCACGGCGTTGATGCGCTCGGCGAGATCGATCGACCTGCGGATTGACGCTCTGGCGGCGCGCGAAGGTCAGAAGCTGGCTGGTCAGCGCGGCACCGCGCTTGGAGGCCGTTTCGATCGCCGCAAGCGCGCGCTGCAGCTTTGGATTGTCGCCGACGCCCTTGCTTCAGCAGATGAAGGCTGCCGGTGATGATCATCAGGAGGTTGTTGAAGTCGTGCGCGACGCCGCCGGTCAGCTGCCCGAGCGCATCGAGCTTTTGCGATTCGGCGAGCTGCTTCTGCATCTGCTCGAGCTTGAGCTGCGGCCTCGCGCCGCTCGGTGATGTCGCGCGTGATCTTTGCGAAGCCGACCAGCGTGCCATCTTCGGTGATGGGATCGATGATGACACTGGCCCAGAAGAAGGTGCCGTCCTTGCGGACGCGCCAGCCTTCCTCCTCGTAGCGGCCCTGTTCGCGGGCGATCGCCAGCGCGCGCGCCGGCTTGCCGTTGGCGCGGTCGTTCTCGGTGTAGAAGCGGGAGAAGTGCTGGCCGAGGATTTCGTCCGGCGTGTAGCCCTTGATGCGCTGGCCGCCGACATTCCAGCTCGTCACCACGCCGGTGGGGTCGAGCATGTAGAGCGCATAGTCGGTGACGCCCTCGACCAGGAGCCGGAAGATTCCGCTCGCTCTCGAAGAGATCGCGGTCTCTTTGCCTGTCTTTACCGAACATGGAACCACCAGCCCCTTATCGGCACAAACGTGCAAGGGAAGAGTTCGTTCCAGAGGGTTGGAACTTTTTGCGGCCATTTGCGTTCCGGCCGGCCGTTGCCACGGCAACTAGGCTATCCGGCCACGCTGCGGAAGGTCGCCGCCAGCGTGCGCAAGGCGGCGCGTTTTGCCCCGTCGCTCACCCTGGAATGCAGCATCACCTTTGAGGCCCCGAGCGCCGGCAGGCCCAGCGCCGGGCCGATGTCGATGAGGCCCGCCGGCGCGATTCGCCGGGCCAGGGGCGCGACCGCAAGGCCGGCCAGGGCTGCGGCTGCGACCGCCATGACGCCGCCGCCGATAAAGGCCTCGTTCCAGGCGATGCCGGCCTTGTCGAGCGCGCGCAGCGCGACCGCGCGCACGCCGCAAGGCGGCGCCAGCGTCGCAAGCGGCAGTTCGTCGCCGCGACGCCACGCAAAGCGCTGCACGGCGAACCAGCCGAATTCATCCTCGGCCAGCTTCTCGCCGCCGCGCCGGCTGCCTTCCTGGCGCACGATGACCGCGTCGAGCTTGCCGGCATCGTAGGCGTCGAGCAGTTCGCGCGAGAAGCCTGTCGTCACGGACAGCGCGAGCTGCGGCGATACTGCGTTGAGCCGTTGCAGCAAAGGCACCAGCTCCGGCCCCGCGGCATGGTCGCTGATCCCGAGCGACAATTGCGACCGCACCACGCGCTCCGGCGACAGCGCGCGGTCATGCGCCTCGATCAGCGTGCGGGCGGGGCTGAGGAAGGCGGTGCCGTCGGCGGTAAGCCGCACCGCGCGCGGCGAGCGTTCGACCAGCCGCTTGCCAAGCAGCGCTTCCAGCCGCTGCAGTTTCATGCTGACCGCGGCCTGCGTCTCGCCGAGCGCTTCGGCGGCGCGGGTGAAGCTTTGCAGTTCGGCGACCAGCAGGAAGGCGTGCACGGTTGGGATATCGAGGGCGGCAGACATCAGGGATCGTTATCATTGTTATCTGCTATCGATAAGATATCAAAATGATGGGCGCGGGTCTAGATAGGACGGGGCGACGCTTCGCATTGCGCCCTGCCTGCCAAGGAGACCTCAAGATGCCCCTGATCACCGTGACCTATGCCACCGCGCGCGCCACGCCGCAGCTCAAATCCGAGATCGCCGCGGCCGTGTCCGAACTGACCGCAAAGATCCTGCACAAGGATCCCAAGGTCACCGCCATCATCACGAAGCAGGTCGACGCCGCCGACTGGTTCGCCGGCGGCAAGTCGCTCGCCGAGCAGAGGCTCGCCAGCTACTGGATCGACATCCATGTCAGCGAGGGCACCAACACCAAAGACGAGAAGGCCACCTATCTCGCCGCGATGTTCGCGCGGATGGGCGGCTGCTCGGGCCGTCCGCGACGAACCTATCTGTCACGTCGATGAGGTCAGGGCGATGCCTACGCTTCGGCGGCCTCACCCAGGAACAGCGCTATATCGCCGGCGAGCTGGAGTACCGCCGCAGCGCGCGGCGGCGTGAGCGGCGATCCGGCTGTCGCATCCGCGGCACGCGTCGACGGGACCGACACCTCCTCGAACGCCTGTTTGAGCGCAACGTCGACGTCGGCCAGCCCGACCGGATGGCCGAGGTCGACCAGCGAGGTGACGCCGTACCTCGCATCGGCCACCCGCAGGGCACGATGGCCGAGAAGTGAGAGAGGTCCAGCTCCACATTGATCGCGATGCCGTCGAAGGAGACCAACGACGCAGACGGACGCCGATCGCGGCGATCTGTCCTCGCGGCCTGCGCCCTTGTCCGGACGTTCCACCCGGTACGCCGACGTCGGTCCGCTCGCCGTCTGCCGACGTACGTTGAAATGGGCAAGCGTGCGGATGATCCATTCCTCGAGCCCGGCCGACGTAGGCCGCACGTCCGGCCGGAGGCGCTTGAGGTCGAGCATCACATAGGCCACGCGCTGGCCTGGGCCATGATAGGGTGAGCTGGCCGCCGCGGCCTGACGTGAACAGGGGAAAGCGGGGGTCGAGCAGGTCTTCGTTCCGCCCGCTGGTGCCTGCGGTGTAGAGCAGCGGGTGCTCCAGGCGCCGCACCAGTTCGTGCGGCATGGCCGGCGCGATCTCGGCGGCGCCGCGCCTCCATGACGGCTACGGCTTCCGGATAGGTCACGGGGAATCGGTGATCTGCCATTCGACGTTCGGGCCGCCATGCGCGGCCGCGAACGTCGTCAGATCGAGGCTTCGGCGGTCGTTAACCATTGGCTGAACCATAACATGGTCAGGTCGAGAGGTAGCGAATTCCCAGCTATTCAGTCCCGGTTCGGCGGTTCAGAAAGTGGCCACGATCGATAAAGTCAATGTCGACCTGACGGTGGTGCTGGGCACCAGCACCATGCCGATCCACCAGGTGATGCGGCTGCCCGCGGCGCCATCATCGAGCTTGATGCGACCGAGGCGGACGAGTGAAATCCTTGCCAACAACCTGCCGATTGCCAGCGGCGTCGTGCTTGGTCGACCGCAACCGCATCGCGGTCGAAGTCAAGCGGATGCTGCCGCGGATGCCAGGCACCCGCTGAAGCGCGATCACACGGCAGGGCCGGTTTCCCCGCCCAAATCTCCACTGAAATCAAGGCGCTCGCGGGCCTTGACCCATGCCTGATTGTTACGTCCGCGCCGTTGATCCGGCGGGGCGAAGCCCGATCCGCCGGTCTCCCAACCAAGCGCTCGTGGCGGTAATTGGTACGCGCTGCCTTCGAGGTGGCAGTGAGTAAAATCGTGGGGGTTCAAGTCCCTCCGAGCGCACCACATCAAAACTTCAGGCTGAAATTTTTGGCTTTGTTCCTTTGCGTACGCGCTCGCAAGCCGCCCCTGGCCGCTTGTTGCCGTGACGACACATACGTCGCGTAAATACTTGCCCGCATAGGATACCGTCTGTTGTCCTCGGAGCCTCGTGCATGAAGTTTCTCGGCTACGCCTACCGCTTCGTCTCCAACTTCGTGTTCCTGGCGCTGGTCTATTACAGCCTGAACCTGATCGAGAAGTATCCGCAGCGCGCGATGCTGGCGGTGATGATCCTGATCTATGCCGGCATGCACTCGGCCTCGGCGCTGCGCTCGTTCTATTTCTTCCAGCGCATCGAGCGGCTGGAAGGCGAGGCGCGGCGGCTCGCGACGCTTGCCGCCGAAGGGCCGAACGCGGCGCGCTCGCGCAAGCAGATTGTCGCTGACGTCGCCGACCTGCGCCATGCCGGCGAGATGAAGTCCTATATCGACCTGCTGTTCCTGGCGCTGGTGATCCTGCTCTGCATCGCCAAGATCGTCACCAACTGACGCGCGAGTTCGCGCAGCCCGCGCATCACGCGCGATGCGTCACGGCTCGATCAGAGACTTGCTTCCTGATGGTGGCGGACGGCGCGCTTGACGTTCTTCTTGTCGGGCACCACCCGCTTGGTGGCGGTGCGCGGCGGCCACGGGCGGCTGCCACCCGGCTCGGCTTGACGCGCTCGACGACCGCGCGCTTCGCAGGCGCGCACCGCTGCAACGCGTGCGAGCCTCGTGCTGACGGCCTGCAACCCGCTTGGCCGGGCGTTCTGCCTTCGGCCTGCGACTCGCGACGGGCGGCTCCTCGCGGCGGACGACGGCGGCCGTCACCGGCGGCATCTGCACGCAGTCCTTCACCGGGTCGAACAGCACGGCCGACGGGGCGGGCAGGACGCTCGTGGTGTCGATCGAGGCGAGTTCGACCTGCCTCGGCCAGATCGCCGGCTTCGGCAGCGGAACGCCGCGGCGCGGCGTTGCGGCTCGTCGAGCACGCCAGATCGTTCCAGTAGGAATCGGTGAGCAGCGGCGCCGGCAGCGGCTCTTGCTGCGCGAACACGAAGCTCGGAATTTTCGGCCAGCGCAGCGTCGCCACGGCCTCGGCGAGATCGGGTGCGTCAGCCATTGCTGCGGCTCGCTCGGCGTCGCCGGCAGGTCCGGCGGTCGCCGGCACGACGTGGACGATGCGATAGCCGCGAACCTTCAGCTCGTGCAGGATTTTCGGCAGCGCCGCCACCGTGCGCGGCTGGATGTCGTGCAGCAGCAGGATGCCCTTGCCCTTGGCGGCCAGGCGCGACAGCGCAAGGTCGTAGACCCGCGCCGAGGAGACGTGGCGCCAGTCGTCGGCCGGGAAATCCGCGCTCCAGATCTGCAGTCCCAGCGCGCGCGTGTACTCTTCGATGGCGTCGTTGCGGGCGAGCCCAGGGATGCGGAAGAACGGCGACATGACCGCCGCGCCGCCGTCACCGAGCGCTGCGGTGACGTTGGCGATGCCGTCGTCGATCTCGGCCTTCGCGCGCTCGATCGACAGGCGGTGCATGCCGGACGGGTGGCTCTGGGTGTGGGTCGCCACCGTGTGGCCGGCATCGCGCACCTTGCGCACGCCTTCCGGATTGGCCTGCGCCTGGCGGCCGACCATGAAGAACGTCGCCTTGACGCATTGCGCGGCGAGGATGTCGAGGATCTGGTTGCTGTGCTTCGGCAGCGGTCCGTCGTCGAAAGTCAGCACCACTTCGCCGTCGTTGAGCGGCAACGTCTCGCGATACTGCATCGTGCCGATCAGCGGATGCGCCTTGGCATCGACCACCAGCGTGCGGGACGTGCCGAGCGCGTCGGGACGGGGGCAGTCGGCGGCAAACGTGGCCGACGCGGAAAGCAGAACCGCCAGTCCGAACCACACTGCAGCGACGCGCCGCACGCGTACGCCCAACCCACCATTACCGGTCATTACTGCTGTCCGCATTCCAACCACATAGGATCACTATAAGCGGCTTGATGAATGCCGCATTAATTATTGCAATTCTTCAACAATTTCAGTTCGGGCGAGTGTCGGCCGCGCCCTCGGCCTGCTCGTTGGCCGGGCCCGACGGCGCCGCGGCTACCACATGCACCACGCGGTAGCGATTGTCACGCAGATAGCGCAGGAAAGCCGGCAGCATGGCGGCGGTCTGGGCCCTCGTGATCGTGCATCAGGATGATGCCCTTTTTCGCCGTCTTGAGCCGATCGATGAGATATTTCAGTTGCTGTCGCGGCGTCATCGGAACCCAGTCGCTGGCCCACAGGTCGGAGCCGAACACCACGATGCCGCGCTGTTCCAGGTCATCCAGCGTCGGCTGGGTCATTTCATAAAACGGATAGCGGAAAAACGGCGTCGATGGGACGGTGGTGGTAGCGCCGTTCAGCACCTTTTCGAGGGCGGCAATGCCCATGTCGATTTCGTGCGCGGCATTCTGCGGCGAGATGTGCTTCAGATTTCTGTGCGACCAGGTGTGATTGGCGATGGTGTGGCCTGCGGCGGCGATCTTGCGCACCAGCTCCGGCATGCTCGGATGCGACCTTGCCGATCATGAAGAATGTGGCGCGCACGCATTGCTGTTCCAGCGCGGCGAGAATCTTTTCATCCATCGGCAGAGGCGGGGCCATCGTCGAAGGTCAGCACCACCTCGCGGTCCCCAAGCGGCAGCGTTTGCGCAAAGCTCTGCAAGCCCGACGCGGGGATGGGTCGCTGCGTCCACCGTCATGACGCGCGAGGTGCCGAGCGTACCCTTGCGTGGACATTCGCCGGCCCGCACCTGAACTGCCGAGGCGGCAACGAGCGCCACCGCCGCGCCAAGCCGGATCGCGGATTTCAAGCGCCGCCGATGACCGTCCACATTTCTCATTGCACTTGACGCTGCTGAGTGGCTATTGCGTGCGACGACAGCTCAGACCAGTTCACAATTCCTGTCAAACCGGCGAGGCGCGGCATGGCCGAAAATACCGATGTTGCGCACCCCGAGGCCACGCTGCTCGATCGCCACCCGATGCGGGACGATGAGGGCCACATCCGGGACGACTTCGTCGCCGGGATCACGCGCGCCATCCAGGGCGAGGATGCCGCGTTCCTGCGCGACATCGTCGGTGAACTCCATGAGGCCGACCTCGGCGACCTGATCGAGGCTCTGGAGCCCGACGACCGCGTCAAGCTCGTCGAACTGACCGGCTCCGATTTCGACTTCTCCGCGCTGAACGAGGTCGACGAAACCGTCCGCGAGGAGATCCTCGAGGAACTGGAGCCGGAAGAGGTCGCCGAGGGCGTCCGCGAGCTCGAGTCCGACGACGCCGTCGAGATCCTGGAATTGCTCGACGAGGAGGACCGCGAAGAAGTCCTCGAAAAGCTGCCGCAGTCGGAACGCGAGGAGCTCGAGCGCAGCCTCGAATATCCGGAAAATTCGGCCGGTCGGCGCATGCAGACCGAGTTCATCGCCGTGCCGCCGGACTGGACCGTGGGGCACGCCATCGACTACATGCGCGAGACAACCGACCTGCCGGACCGCTTCTACGAAATCTATGCCGTCGACGCCGACAAGCGCTGGCAGGGTGCGGTTGCGCTCGACGTGCTGTTGCGTTCGCGCCGCATGGTGCCGCTGAAGGAACTTGTCGACGAGGATCGTCGCCGCGTCTCCGTGCTCGACGACCAGGAGGAGGTCGCGCGCCTGTTCGGCAAGTACAACCTGGTTGCGGCCCCCGTGGTCGACACCGACAACCGGCTGGTCGGCGTCATCACCGTCGACGACGTCGTCGACGTGATCGAGGAAGAGGCCGACGAGGATCTCAAGGCGCTCGGCGGCGTCACCAGCGACGAAGAACTGTCGGACAGCGTCTGGACGATTGCGCGCGGCCGTTTCAACTGGTTGCTGGTCAATCTCGCCACCGCCTTCCTTGCTTCCTCCGTGCTCGGCCTGTTCGAGGGGCAGCTGGAGAAGATGGTGGCGCTCGCGGTGCTGGCGCCGATCGTCGCAAGCCAGGGCGGCAATGCCGCCACCCAGACCATGACGGTTGCGGTGCGTGCGCTCGCCACCCGCGAACTCGGCGCCAACAACGCCTGGCGCGTGGTGATGCGCGAGGCGATGGTCGGCCTCGTCAACGGTCTCGCCTTTGCGATTATCACCGGCGTGGCCGCGGTGGCCTGGTTCAAGATCCCGGGCCTCGGCATCGTCATCGGGCTTGCCATCATGTGCAACCTGTTCGCCGGCGCGCTCGGCGGCATCCTGATCCCGATGCTGCTGGAGAAGGCGAAAGCCGATCCGGCGGTGGCCTCGGGAACCTTTGTCACGACGGTCACCGACGTCGTCGGCTTCTTTTCCTTTCTCGGCATTGCGACCTTGTGGTTCGGGCTGAAATAGCCGTTTCCGGCCAAGGGCAAGTATCGTTAATCGAACGTTAACGCGCTTGGCCGATCATCCCTCATCCCGAGGGATCGACCATGAAACGGTTTCGGCTCAAGGCGGACGGGCGGATCGTCGAACTGCGCGACGGCAAGGAGTTTCCGCTCGCTCCCGCAATGGAAGGCGTCACGGACGCGGCCGCGCAGCCCGCCGTGCGCGACCTGCGGCGCCGTGCGCAGCTGACCCAGATCGAATTTGCCGCGCGCCTCGGCGTGCCCGTGGAGACCATCCGCAACTGGGAACAGGGCAAGCGTGCACCGCGGGGACCGGCGCGCGCGCTGCTTGCCGTGATCGCGCATTCGCCGGAGACGGTCTTCGCGGCACTTTCGACGGAAGTCGCGCCGGTCTAGCAAGCCATCCGCGCGCGCGACATAATGGGCCCGCGAACAGGCGGAACCATCCATGCTTTTCGTCGAGGCAAAAGGCGTCAAGATCCCCGCGATCGGGCTTGGTACGTGGGAGCTGCGCGGGCGTGCCTGCGCGCGGCTCGTCGAGCAGGCGCTGCGCCTCGGTTATCGCCATGTCGACACCGCGCAAGCCTATGACAACGAGCGTGAGGTCGGTGAGGCGCTGCGCGCCTCCGGCGTTCCCCGCAACGAGGTGTTCGTCACCACGAAGGTCTGGACCAGCCATTTCGCGCCGCATGATCTCGAACGCGCCACCAAGGAGAGCCTGACCAAGCTTCGGCTTACCGACGTCGATCTGTCTGCTGCTGCACTGGCCCAATCCGCGCGTGCCCCTGTCAGAGACGCTCGACGCGCTCGCCCATGTCCGCAAGCTCGGCATGGCCAGGCACATCGGCGTGTCGAATTTCACCGTCGCGCTGATCGAGGAGGCGGTGGAAAAATGCCCCGCGCCGCTGATCTGCAACCAGGTCGAGTACCATCCCTATCTCGATCAGACCAAGGTGCGGGAGGCCTGCGCGCGGCACGAGCTCGCCATCGTCGCCTACAGTCCGATCGCCAAGGGCCGCGTGCGGAGCGACGAAATACTGGCGCGGATCGGCAGCACTCACGGCAAGAGCGCGGCGCAAATCTGCCTGCGCTGGCTGGTGCAGCAGCAGGTCTCCGCGATCCCGCGCACCTCGCGACTGGAGCGGCTGTCGGAGAACATCGCGGTGTTCGACTTCGAGCTGTCGGCTGCGGAAATGGCCGAGATATCGGCGATGGGCAGCGGCGACGGCCGCCTGACCAGCTTCGGTTTTGCGCCGAAATGGGATTGAGACTGCCCCGCCACCGGCTATGCTGAGGCCGGGGCGGCGTTGGTGACATCGATCAAGCAAGGTGGAACAGGAACAGGCCATACGCTCGGGCGTGACAGCGTCGGTCGTCGTGCATCTGTCGGTGCTGGCGATGATATTGATCTCGACCGAAGTGCATCCGCACCGCTCGGCTGCCGAGCCGATTGCGGTCGATATCGTCGCGCCCTCGGAAATCGCCAAAGCCGAGCCCGAGACCGAACCCGAGAAAAAGCAGTTGCACGCTGCCGGACCTCTCGGCGCTCAGCCAAAAGGAGCCGGCACCGCCGCCACCGCAGTCGGCTGAGCCGCCACCGCAGTCGGCTGAGCCGCGGCCGAAGGCAGCCGCGCAGGCCAGTCGCATCAAGCCCGCAACCGGCGCAGCCCGAAGGAGGCCCCGTCGCGTCAGGCCGCGCTGCCGGCGACACAGGGCCCGTCGCCGGCGCAGCCCGACGTCACGGTCAAATACAACGTCATGCTCGGACTGCCGGCGGAACAACCGATGCCGCCGGCGCCTCCCGAAAAGCCGGGCAAGTCCGACGACGGTTTCGACGCCACCGCGTCGTCTGCCGCCAACCTCAAGTCCAGTGTCATCTCCGAGTTCAAGCGGCACCTCAAGACATGCTCGAAATTGCCTGACGGTGTCGCGCCCACCGATCACCTCGTCGTCAAGCTGCGCGTTTTCATGACACATGACGGCCGGCTGGCGGCGGAGCCCGCCATCGGCGGCGGCAGCGCCAACATCAAGGCGATCAGCCTCCTGCAAAGCGCGATCGCGGCGCTGAAGGACTGCCAGCCCTACACGATGCTGCCGGCGGAGCGTTACGGCGAGTGGAAGGTGCTCGATCTCGATTTCACGCCCAAGGATTTCTTAGGTTAGGAGATTTTTTGGACTAGCTTCCATCGATTTCCACGCATTCGACGCGAACTGCCTTCGCCAGATCACCACGACGACGGCCGCGGTGGTGATGAACAGCGCCCACGGGCTGATGAACCAGCCGAGATAGCCGAGTGCGAAGAAGAACGCGCGCTGGCCGCGGTTGAAGTGGCTGCCGGCGGACTCGAACAGTTTTGTCGTGCGCATGACGTGGGCTTGCGCCTCGGCGCTGTCGCGCTGGGTGGCCGGCGGCATCGCGCCGAGCATGATCGCGACATAGTTGAACAGGCGATAGGACCAGGAGAATTTGAAGAAGGCGTAGATGAAGATCACGATCAGCCCGACGCATTTGATTTCCCACAGCGCGGGCGAGGGCGTGATGTCGACGGGCAGGGCACTGAGCACGGCGAGCGCGTCGTTGGTGGCCCGCAACAGTGCAAGCCCGCCGCCGATCGCGAACAGGCTGGTCGACGCAAAGAACGCGGTGCCGTTCTGCAGCGACCCCATGATCTGCATGTCGACCATCCGCGCCTCGCGGTCGAGCATCCGGCGCATCCAGACCTCGCGGAAGACGTTCATGCGCGCCGAAAGGCTGTTCTTGCCATAGGCGGAATGCTCCAGCGTCAGCGCGTAGACCAGCCATTCAAGGACAAAGAACGAAACCGCTGTTATGTCGACCAGATATGCGCGCATGTTGCGTTCCTCATGCCCCAGCAGCGGAAGCGTCGCAGGTTGAACGCGTCGGGCGGGGTGTGGCAAGATGAGACTTGAAAAGCAAGACTTGCAAAAGGATTTCCCCCGGCATGGCTGAACTGAAGCTCGTCATCGGCAACAAGAACTATTCGTCATGGTCGATGCGGCCGTGGCTGGCGCTTGCGCGCCAGCGCCATTCCCTTCGGTGAAACTCTCATCCCGCTCTACACGGGCGCCGCCGACAAGCAGCGGATTCTCGACGTTTCCTCGGCCGGCAAGGTGCCGATCCTGATCGACGGCGAGGTCACGGTCTGGGATTCGCTCGCCATCATCGAATATCTCGCCGAGAAATTTCCCGACAAGAAGCTGTGGCCGGCCGACCGCGCTGCGCGCGCCCATGCGCGTGCGGTTTCCGCCGAGATGCATTCGGGGTTCGCGGCGCTGCGCAACGAATGCGGCATGAACCTGCATCGGCCGGTCGGCGCGGTGGCGCTGTCGCAGGAGGCGCGTGACAACATCGCGCGCGTCCAGGAGATCTGGTCGGACTGCCTGAAGCGTTATGGCGGACCATTCCTGTTCGGCGGCTTTGGCGGAGCGGACGCGATGTATGCCCCCGTCGTGCATCGCTTCCGCACCTACGCGATCGAGGTGACGGCCGACGTGCGCGCTTACATGGAGCAAATGCAGGTCTTGCCGGCGTTCCAGCAGTGGACCCGCGATGGGCTGGCCGAAACCCTTGTTATCGAGAAGTTCGAAACGGTGTGAAAACGGCTAGAAGTCGGCGCGGTGAACTTCCGGTTGCGGTGGGCCGCCGAAACCGAGATGACAGGTTGCAATACAAGGCCTGAACCGGAACCCCGTGCTTGCGCCACGCGAGCGGATATCCGCGCTCGGAGGGTCATTTTTCAACCCCTTAGGATACTGAAAAACCTGCCAAATATGCGCATTTGCCATGTCCGGATGATGCTGGCCATTTCCTTGTCCGGTGTGCTAGGTTGCCGCAGGGTTTCTCAACCGGCCGCAGCTAACGGGGACCGTGGGCTTGGCCGGTATTCTTGCCGCATGGAGAGGGCGTTGAAGCATAAGTACTCCGTTGGTGCGACTGTCTATTTTACCGCTAGCAACATCGCACGACCGGCCGCGACCGGCACCTATGAGGTGATCCGTCTGTTGCCGACCGAAGGCGATGACTGTCAGTACCGGATCAAAAGCGCAAACGAAGCTTTCGAGCGGGTGGCCAAGGAAAGTCAGCTCGCCCTTACCTGACACGATTGCGTCGCAGGGCTGCGGCCGCCGGGTTCCGCCGCGCCGTCAAATGGCCCGTTTCGCAGTCAAACTTTGCGCAAGTTGCGGTGTGCGGGCGGGGGCCCGTCACGCCGAAGGCGATTTCTGCTGCGCTTGAGGGATGTCGCGCATGAACTGGGCCTGGGTCTCTTCGCTGGACGACATCTGGCGCTCCCCATCGTTTCCGATGTGGGTGACGCTGGCTGCCGCCGGATTCTTTGCCCTGATCCTCCTGATCACGCTGTTGCGGGCGGAGAGATCGGTCGCCAACGGCGCGCTGACCGTCATCACGCTCCTTGCCATCGGCATCGCGGTGGCCGCCACTCTTCGCGGCTCTGGCCCAGCGGGCAACGTCTCACAATCGAGCCCGCCGCCGGCGGCGATGGCTTCGCTGCCCGCTTTGTCCTGCGTCGACGACCTCGCAGGCGAGACGGTGCTGACGGCTTGCGAGAAGTCGCTGTTTGGATCGGCTGAATCGGTTGCCGCGGCGATCGCCTATGCCGGTTCGATGGTCACGCGCCTGGTCGCCGTCGGCGATGTCGCGACCGCCAACCGCAATCTCACCCCCGAGGTGGAAGCGCTGCGCCGCGCCATCGAGCGCGATCGCTACGGGCTAGTGGCCTATGTGCTGGCCGCCCGCGACCATTGCACGGCGGCGGCCTGTCCGGCCTTCCGTTCGCTCGCCAGCAACAAGCAGATCGTCAGCAACATGGACGAGCGCGTCTATGAGGGGCTGGTGGTGCGCTACTCGGGCTCGTGGAATGCGCCTGCCGTGGCACCCGCGATGGCGCTGCCGGGTATTCCGCCCGGAGGCGCCATGGCCGCGCTGCCGGGAGGGCTGCCGTCGGGCAAGCCGACCAGCGCCGACTTCCCGTCATCGGCGTCGACCCCGCCGGTCAGCATCATGATGCCGGAGCCAGGCGCGCCGGGATCCGCCGCGCCGCCCCGCCAGGCGACAACGCCGGCCGCCACCGCACCGCTGCCGGCGGCACGCCCGACGGCGCAAGCCGCAGCACCGCCAGCGGCACCGAAAAAGCAAGCGGCACCGAAGGCTGCACGCGCGCCGACGCAGATCACGCCGAGTTCTCCACCGCCGGCACCGGCCGCCGAGGCCGACAACGATTGATGCTGAGGCTTTTGCCCGCTAATTAGCGGCCCATGCCTCTTCATCTCATCAAGCTTGCGGTTGGTTGCGATTCAGTCCGGGAACTCAAGCAATGGGTTGCCGAACGAATGGCGACGGCCAAGAAAAAGGGCCTGCCCCAGCGGCATATCCACATCACGCGGATGACGCCCAAGCGCGAGGATGAAATCCTCGCCGGCGGCTCGCTTTATTGGGTGATCCGAGGCGAGGTCGCCGCGCGGGAAAAGATCATTGCGCTCGAGCAGTTTCGCGACAAGGACGGTATCGGTCGCTGCCGCATTGTGATGCAGCCCAAGGTGATCGCGGTGTCGCCACGGCCGATGCGGCCGTTCCAGGGCTGGCGCTACCTCAAGCCGGATTCCGCGCCTGCCGACCTCGGCAAGACTTCGGCAAAGGGTGTGGCGGCCATGCCCGAACCCTTGCGCCGCGAACTGCGCGATCTCGGATTGCTTTAGTAGAGGCGTGGCGCGGCAACAACCTTGCATCGGCAGGGGCAGTGGTCGCGCCATCCGGGTCAGCCGGACCAGCAACATATGCCCGTCATGGAGTGCGCCCATGGTCGGGGCCAGCGTCACGCTGGCCGCGCGAGTGGAGCCGAGCAGGGCGCGAGTGGAGCGAGCGGATGGACTGACGCCCATGGGCGCCCGATTCGGGTCTTCGTCGGTCCGGGTGGAAGGCGGCCAGCTCGAGCTGCCGTGCGGAGGCCAACACCGACAAGCGGGCCTCTCGTTGCCATGCCCCGGCGGGTCGGCAAAAAGACTTCGCGTGTTCTGCAGAAAAAATTGAACCAACACGTGACCTGACGCACACACGATTCATGAATAACCGCGTAGCTATAGTAATTCGAGGGAGTTACCGCGCATTTCTCTTGACCGCGGTCCCGCCTATCTCGAAGATGTGACAGGGGTTGAGTCATGCTCGTGCAGGCTACTCAGGGGCAATCGGGTTCAGCACACGTCGTTGTGCTGGGCAACGAAAAGGGCGGTTCGGGAAAGTCCACCACCGCCCTGCATATTGCTGTCGCCCTGTTGAAGGCCGGGCAACGGGTCGCCACCATCGATCTCGACTGCCGCCAGCAGAGCTTCACCCGCTACATCAACAACCGCCACGCCTGGGCGCGCCGGACCAGCCTCGATCTCGAGCTTCCGGTGCATCGTTGCATCAAGGCCGGCGCCACGATGCAGATCGCCGACAACGAGAATTCTGAACTGTCGCAGTTCATGGAAGCGGTCAGTGCGGTCGAGCGCAGTTTTGATTTCATCGTCATCGATACGCCAGGCAATGACAGTTACCTGATGCGGCTCGCGCATTCGATGGCCGACACCCTGGTCACCCCGATCAACGACAGCTTCCTCGATTTCGACGTGCTCGGCACCGTCGATCCGCAGACCTATGCGGTGACCGGCGAGAGCCATTATTCCGAGATGGTGCGCGATACCCGCCGCAAGCGCCGCCAGCTCGATGGTGTCAGCTCGGACTGGATCGTGGTGCGCAACCGCCTCTCCATGATCGGCTCGCGCAACAAGCAACTCGTCGCCGACGGCCTCAACGAATTGTCGTTCCGGCTCGGATTCCGCTCGGTCGACGGTCTTGCCGAACGCGTGGTGTACCGCGAGTTCTTCCCGCGCGGTCTCACCGCACTCGACGATATTGACGAGACCACACTCGGCACCAGACCCAATCTCGGCCACGTCACCGCCCGCGAGGAGGTGACGAGCCTGTTGCGCCAGTTGAAGCTGCCGCTCGACGAACGCGGCCGCCGCCGCGCCGCCAATCGGGCCGAATGGTTCAACTCCGTGGACAAGCCGCTCGAGATGCACGACATCCTCGGCGCCTGAGTTTCGCGACCGTATTTCGGCTTCAACATCGTCAGTTGGAACGGCCCGGCACTGCCGCGCGCATACGCCGCTGATTCGCCCTGAAAACCAGTCATTTTGCGGGCCGCTGACGGACGGCGGTAGCCGGACACCCGGACCGTCGGGGAACCGGATAAGCGCTACCCCGTTTTCTTACGGAGCAGACCGAACCGTTTTTTGACAGGTTACGTCGTATAGGAAGGAGGCAAATAACCCGGCCTTGTGCGCATGCCCGATAGGTAGGTGCAGCGCACAATCAACGGGCACTGAATTCACAAGATTAGGACTTCCTGTCACGTCGCTGTGACCTATATCATGTGCAAGGGACCGTAGAGTCCCGAACAAGGAATAGACCCGAACAGGGGTTGCGCCGAGGATAACATGAAACGTGGAATTGCCGTTCTGCTTTCGTTGTGCGCCCTGGTTGCGGTGGGTTACTTCACCGCGAGCAAGTGGGCGATCAGGCATGAAACCGTGATGTTCTACGATGCCTCGCGCGACAACCGTCCGGTGCCGGTTGCGATCGCGGTCCGTCGCGACAAGGAATTCCAGGCCGAAGCCGGCATGATCAAGCTGCCCGTTGCGGTGCTCAACCACGGCAACACGGTCAAGCACACCGAGTATTCCTTCCTGTCGAACATCTTCGCTGCGCGCGGCTATCTGGTGATGAGCCCGCAGCACGATCTGCCGACCGATCCTCCGATGGTGACCAAGGTCGGCGAACTCTATGTCGGCCGCCTTCCGCAAATTCAGCGTGGCGTTGCCAACATTCACTTCGCGCTGGGCGAGATGAAGAAGCTGCAGCCGAACGCCGACTTCAACAAGGTCACGGTGGTCGGACATTCGATGGGTGGCGACATCTCGATGTACTTCGCCAAGGAGCATCCGGACGAGGTGAAGAAGGTCGTGACGCTGGACAATCTGCGCGTGCCCTTCCTGACCGAAGGCAAGTTCAAGATCCTGTCGTTCCGCTCCAAGGATAACCAGTTCAAGCCGGACCCGGGCGTCGTTCCGGGCGCCGAAGAGTGCGAGAAGGCGGGCATCACGGTGGTCGACACCGGCTTCCAGCATAACGACATGCGCGACACAGGTCCGGACAACGCCAAGAACTCGATCCAGTCCATGCTGGATAAGTTCCTGGCCGATACCGACAGCGCGGTCGGACCAGTCGATACGTTGAAGGCGCCGCCGAAGGTCGGCGAAAAGACCGGCCCGGTTTCGCAGTACCAGCCGCCGCAGAAGCCCGCCAGCGCCGCCAACTGACGACTGGTCAGGGCCTTGGCCTGCGGAGGGTTCCGCAGGCGCATTGACCGTGCGACGATCGCCTCCCACATGGATCGTGCAGCTTTGACCGCGAGCGCGCATGGCAGGTGAACCCACCAAACCGAAAACGGAAGGCGAGGTTTCCGCGCGCAAGGCGGACTCGTCGCCGGAGGCGAAGGCCGTCGAGCGCCGAGGACATCGCCGCCTTCGTCGCCAAGGCGCGCGCGATGTCGCCGCACGCTGCGGGCGCGCGTGGGCGGCTGGTGTTCGCGCTGGATGCCACGATGAGCCGGCAGCCGACCTGGGACATGGCCTGCGCGCTGCAGGCCGACATGTTCCGCGAAGCAGCCTCCATCGGCAGCCTCGATATCCGACTCGTCTATTACCGCGGCCTCAGCGAGTGCCGTGCGACCGGCTGGATCTCCGATTCCGCGCAGCTTGCCAAGCTGATGAGCAGGATCGATTGCCAGGGCGGCAACACGCAGATCGGAAAGGTGCTCACGGAGACCCGCCGCGAAGCGGTGGCAGCGGGGGTGCGCGCGGTCGTGTTTGTCGGCGATGCCATGGAGGAGAATGTCGACGAACTCTGCGCCAAGGCGGGCGAACTCGGCCTTCTCAAGGTGCCGGCGTTCATGTTCCAGGAAGGCCATGATCCCGCCGCCGAGACAGGCGTTCCGCGAGATTGCGCGGCTGACTGGCGGGGCCTGGTGCCGGTTTGACCCGGGCGCGGCGGCGCAGCTGCGCGACCTGCTGCGGGCGGCGGCAGCCTATGCCGCGGGCGGGACGAGAGGCGTTGCGGCTGTCGAAGAGCGGCGGCGCTAGCCTGCTGCTGAGTCAGATGAAGTGATCGCCGGCACGCGGCTTACGGCCATGCATTTCGCCGCCGACGACGGTATAATTGAAGCATGCCCACACTGATTGCCGGTGCCGTCGCCGTTATCGTCCTGTATCTGCTGCTGCAGATGTTCCGCGCCGCCAATCCCGCGGTGCTGGCGCGAGCCGTCAAGATCGTCGGCGGCGTTCTGTCGCTCGCGGTCGCGGCCTATACGGGGCTGCGCGGAGAGCTTGCGGTCGCAATTCCGCTCGGCATCTTCGGCGCGGGCCTGCTTGGCTGGTCGCCGATCGGTGCGTCGGCCTTTTCCAGTATCGGCAGCATGTTCGGCGGCGCACAGCGTTCATCGGGACAGAGCTCGCGCGTGCGCTCGCAATTCCTCGATATGAGTCTCGATCACGACAGCGGCGAGTTGTCGGGGACGATCCTGGAGGGCGAACATGCCGGCAGGTCGCTCGGCGAGTTCGACCTCGCCGGGTTGCTGGCGATGGCGCCGTCCTTTGACGCCGAAAGCGTGGCCTTACTTGAAAGCTATCTGGACCGCCGGTTTCCCGCCTGGCGTGAGCACGCGCAAGCCGACGGGGCAGGGGGGCAGCGCCGCGCGCCGACGGGCGGCAAAATGACGGCGGAGGAGGCTTATCAGATCCTTGGCCTGCAGCCGGGGGCGAGCCGCGACGACATCGGCCGGGCGCACCGCGCCCTCATGAAGAAACTGCATCCCGATCAGGGGGGCTCGACGTATCTCGCCGCCCGTGTAAACGAGGCCAAGGATACTTTGCTTCGCACGCATCACAGCTAACTCCAGGCAACGCCACCAACGCTACAACTGCGAGCTGCTCCGCTTCTCTGATCGACGCATGTCCCCACCCGCCGTTGTCCCGGCGTGGCATTCCCTAAATCTTAACCGTAAATTCTTGACGAGAAGTTTGCGCCGGCGGGGCGGGGCGGACTTTGAATAGGTGACCGGTCAGTCCTGCACACGAAAATGCCGGCGCAAGCGCCGGCATTTTGGCCTATAGCCGCGAAACAGGGATCAGTTGCGAACCGTGATGCAGGAAATGTCGGCCCGCTTCAGCGCGCGGCAGACGGCTTCGGCCTGATCGCGCTCAAGCCCGGCAAAACGGGCGCGGAACAGCTTACGATTGTCCTTGGCGACAACCGTCTCGGTAAAGGAGTCGGCCTTGTTGAGCATGCCGCGGGCCTGGCTCTTGGCGGCCTCGATGCGCTGGCGCGCCTCGCTTTCAGTTTCCAGCGCGCCGACCTGGATGATCCAGCCGGAGCGGGTGACGGCAGGCGCCACCGGCTTGATGGCGCCATTCTGCTGGGTGGCCTGCACCGGCTGGCTCCTGGCCGGATCGGCATAGGCCAATGCCTGGGTGGGGGCGGGCGCTGCGCCCGCGGCCGGCAGTACGCCGAGCACGCCGTGGCCGGTACCGTGCCTGGGCGGTTGCGGCGGCATGTCGGCGCGAACGACGTCGGGACGGACGATCTCGGTCCGGGCGGCGGGCTCGGCCTTGATGTCGGCCTTCGCCACCACGGCGCTCGAGGTTTCCGCAACCTCGGGACGGCCCTGCGGGACGGTGTTGGTGACAGGCGGGGCAGGTTGCGCGGGACCGGCAGAGGCAAGCTTGAGCGCGCCGCCAGCCTTCACCTGGACCGTCTTGACCTTGACGGGCTTCATGGGCTCCGCGGAGCCTGGCATGATCGATATCGGCTGGCTCTGGATCACGCCGCTGGTCAATGGCGCGGGCTCCGGCTTGGCCTGCTCGACCCTGCCGGTTTCGGCTTTCGGCTGCGGCGGCAAGGCGGCAGCGGCTGCAGCCATCAACGAGGGTTTTGCCGAAGCAATCGAGCGCGTCGTCGGCTGCGCGTAGGCGTCGGTTCCCGGCTCGGATGCGGTCGCAACCTGCACGGCGCCCTGCACCTGGATGGTCTGTTGCGGACGGGAAGCGGCGGCCAATTCGGCGACAGCGGCATTGGCCTCGGCCGGGCTGCGCTCGGTGATTGCGGCGACGGTGCGCGTGGTTGCGGCCTTCGGCAGGCTTTCGGCGAGCAGGTTGCGCATGGTGGCGTCGCGCGAGCCGCCGCTGCGGCCGCCGAGCACGACGCCGACGATGTGGCGGTTGCCGCGGCGCATCGAGCTCACGAGGTTGAAGCCGGAGGCGCGGGTGTAGCCGGTCTTGATGCCATCGACGCCCTCGACATTGCCGAGCAGGCGATTGTGATTGCGGATGGCGTGGCCGCGATACACGAAGGTCGAGGTCGCGAAATAGCGGTAGTAGCGCGGGAAGCGGTCCTGGATCGCGCGGCCGAGCGTCGCCTGATCGCGCGCGGTGGTGATCTGCTCGTCATTGGGCAGGCCGGAGGCGTTGCGATAGACCGTCTTGGTCATGCCGAGCGCGCGCGCCTTGCGCGTCATCAGCTTGGCGAATTCGTCCTCGTCGCCGCCGATCGCTTCGGCGATGACGACGGAGGCGTCGTTGGCCGAACGGGTCACGAGCCCCTTGATGGCGTCCTCGACCTTCAGGGTCTGGCCGGGCTTCAGCCCGAGCTTGGTCGGGGCCTGCTCGGAGGCGTGCTCGGAGACGTCCATCTCGGTGTCGAGCTTCATCTTGCCGGCTTCGAGACGCTCGAACAGCAAATAGAGCGTCATGATCTTGGTCAGCGAGGCGGGATGGCGGCTGGCGTCGGGATTGGTCGACTGCAGCACGGTGCCGGAATTGCCGTCGACGATGATCGAGGCAAAGGCGGGGCTGTAGCTCGTCCGCGCTTCTTGATGGCGCACATGGCGCCGGTAACGGCGCGCGTCGGCACTATCGGTGGTGAAGATGACTGCGGTTGTGACTGTGACCAGTCCGAGAGCAAACGCTCGCAGCACGCGCGAGGAAGCAAAGGTGGTGCGAAGCATGAACTTCCCCGTCCCCATTTCTGTCTTGATCACCGGTTCGTGAGGCAAAATTGTGCCCAACTGCCGGCGACGGTTACCCTGCGCGAGCGGCCAATCCGGACTGACTACGAGGTCGGGAGGGCCGATCGTGCTGCTATTCTGGCTAAGGCGTTGACAACAAACCGCTTTCTTGCGGCCTAGCGGAAGGCGATCAGTCTGGGAATCGAGGTTAGGCGGCGCGAGTTTCCAAAAGATTAAGCAACCGTTTCGCAAGACCTCGGGATTTCCACCAATTTCCATTTGTTTGTGCGGCGCACAATTTTGCTTGCTTTATTGTGCAGCGCAGTATATACAGGGAGGAAGTCACGGAGCCGGGATCTCCGGACAACCACAATCCAGTCTGGGAAAGGACTCCATGATGATGAAAATCGAAGACATGCAAACTTTCGGCAAAGAGCATTTCGAGCAGGCCACAGCCAACGCGACGGCGCTGCAGAGCGGCTTCCAGGCGATCGCCAACGCCTATGGCGAGTACGCCAAGAAGCAGTTCGAGGACACCAAGTCGTTCGCCGAGAAGCTGTCGGGCGTGAAGTCGCTCGACAAGGCGTTCGAAGCGCAGAGCGAATACGCGCGCAGCGCCTACGAGACCTTCGTGGCGGACGCGCAGAAGATCGCCGGCCTCTACAGCGACCTCGCCAAGCAGACCTTCAAGCCGGTCGAGGGCCTGGTCGCGAAGTTCAACCCGGCCGCGACGCTAATCTCGCATCATTGCCAAATGAAAAAGCCCGGCCGAATGGCCGGGCTTTTTTATTGTCGTGGTGAACTGCGCTTATTTCGCGACATGGAGCGCGGACAGCTTGGTCGCAATGTCCTTGAACACCGAAGCGGTCTGCGACGCTGACGTGATCATGTAGAAGTTGTTTGCACCCGACGCGCAGTATTGCAGCACCGCCGAGGTAGGGTCGCCGCCCGTATTCACGTGGATCGTGTAGAGCGTGATGTTGGCCAACTTGGCGTTGTCGCAGAGAATCTTCTGCCGCTCGTCGATCTGGGCGGCGTTCGAATACCAGCGGTTCTGCGTGTTCAAGCCGTCCGACAGGAGCACAAGGGCATCCTTGTAGACGTAGCCCGCCGGCTTTGGCCGGCGCGTTGAACGGTTCGCCGAACGACAGCGTTTGCCAGCCCCACGCAAGCCCAATGCCCTGGTTGGTGTTGCCGGTCGGCACAAGGGTGTCGATCTTGGTCTTCAGCGCCGCCCAGTCATAGCTGAGCGGCATGATGGTCGCGATTTGCGCGCCGCTCGTATCGCAGTACGAATACTGTTCGGCGGGGAATAGTGTCGACGGATTGGCGGCATTCGGCGTCGTATTGAGCGTGTCGTAGTTTTGGTCGCGGTCGGTGAGGCACCCGGTCCACTTGTTATGGTTTTTCGGGGTCCAGTTCTTCCCGGCGTTGATGCAAGAGGCCTGGTTTGAGTAATTGTTGTTGCTGCAGGAGCCGTTGACCGCATCCCAATCGCTCCAGTCGATCCAGGACGCATTCGTAATAGCTCGCGCCCATATTGACGTCCTTGGAGAACGGCACGATCGAGATGTAGATGTCGCCGTTGGTGACGGCGAGCTTGCTCAGCTGATCGACCAGGTCCTTGGCGGCCGGCTTCATCGCATCCATCTTGCCGTCGTCGGCCATCGAGCCGGTGACGTCGAGCGCTAGAGCCACGCGCATGCGGACGTTGCCCCACGACGTCGTCGACTCGGTGTTGAAGTTCATGTTCGGGAAGCCCGCGACGCGCATGAAATCGGTCGTGATCTTTCCCGATCCGGTGACGTTGATCTTGTTAGGGGTCGTGCCGGCGGCGGGCGTGTACGTCGCCGCAATCGAGACGTTCCTGCGCGTCCTTGTTGTTGTAGAGCGCGGTGAAGTAGGCGGTCGCCTTTGTATTGACCTGGGACGAGTTGATCGTGCCGCTGGACAGGTCCTTCGACAGCATCAGCGCGGTGGAGTCGAGGGCGGCCTGCATGGAGGAGCGGGCGGCGCTCGCCCGGGTGTAGTCGATCGCGGCGCCCACGAAACTGATGAGGGGTACCGCCGAAAGCGCGAAAATGACCGCGATATTGCCGCCATTGGCCTTGGCAAACCGGCCGACCGAGGCACGGATCTTACGCAGAACGGATGTACCAGACATGGTTGTCACCGAATTTGGGGTTTTGCTGCTCTAGTTCGACTTAGCGCGGCTAAATAGGCGGTAAACCGGATCGGAGAAAGCAGGGTCCAATCGCCGCAGAGGGGGCATTGCGGCGAAAAAGCCCTGTCTATCCTCAATGCTTCGCTAACTCGGCTGCCGCATTTTTTTGTCAAATCGGGCAGGATTGATTAACCTTGGGCCCGATCGCCCGACCGGGAATCGGCCCGTTCCGCATGGACGCGCTGTGCTTGCGGCAGGGCGGCTGTGGACCCATATTCATGCTACCGATTTGGCATGACGGGTCGTGCCGGACCGGGAACGGCGATCCGGAAAACGTGCCCGGGAACCCTCGAGACTGGCGCCTGCCGGGGTCAATTTTGGGGGAACGGTATCGTGACCCGGTTTCCCGTGGGGATTTTCAAACGCCTGCGCCATGTTGCAATCAGCTTTCAGACTGCCGTCCGCCACCACCGCTCCTGTCAATGTTGTTGCGCCCCGGATGGCCAACAATGACGAGAATCGTTCGGGAGGCACCAACGGGCCCTCGACGTCGGTCATCACCAAGGTCAAGCCGAAGACCAAGCGGCCGAACCTCTATCGCGTACTGATTCTCAACGACGACTACACGCCGATGGAGTTCGTCGTTCACGTGTTGGAGAAGTTCTTCAACAAGGACGCCGAGGCTGCGACCAAGATCATGCTCCACGTCCATCATCATGGAATCGGGGAGTGCGGCGTGTTCACCTATGAGATCGCCGAGACCAAGGTGACGCAGGTGATGGATTTTGCGCGCAAGCACCAGCATCCCCTGCAATGCGTGATGGAAAAGAAGTAGCGCGCATTTGTTCACCGGACCCGCAAAAGCGGAACGGGTCTTGCATCGCTCTCCGGTGAAGTGAGGAGGGCGGCGTCCCCGTGAGTTTGCGGGGATAGAGCGGCGTCACAATGGCGGAGAAGTTTAGAGGAAAACCAGCTGTTACGGAACAGGGCTTTCGCCAATGATCGGACGTAACTATATGGGTTAAGATGACGAAGGTTGCTGTTGCCTGAGGGGGTAATGGCGATCATGATGGCAGGGGGCCCACAGAGGACGCGAATGCCGACTTTTTCCCAAAGCCTAGAACAATCCCTGCATCGTGCGCTGGCGATCGCGAACGAGCGTCACCACCAATACGCGACGCTCGAGCACCTGTTGCTGTCGCTGATCGATGATTCCGATGCGGCTGCCGTGATGCGGGCCTGCAGCGTCGATCTCGACAAGCTGCGCACCAGCCTCGTCAATTATCTCGAAACCGAATTCGAAAACCTGGTTACCGACGGCGGCGACGACGCCAAGCCGACCGCGGGTTTCCAGCGCGTGATCCAGCGCGCAGTGATTCACGTCCAGTCGTCGGGTCGCGAGGAAGTGACCGGCGCCAACGTCCTGATCGCGATCTTCGCCGAGCGCGAGAGTCATGCCGCCTATTTCCTGCAGGAGCAGGACATGACCCGCTACGACGCGGTCAACTACATCAGTCATGGCATCGCCAAGCGGCCCGGCGTCTCCGAGGCGCGGCCGGTGCGCGGCGTCGACGAGGAAACCGAGGCCAAGGGCAACGAGGACGCCAAGAAGAAGGGCGAGGCGCTCGAGACCTATTGCGTCAACCTCAACAAGAAGGCGCGCGACGGCAAGATCGATCCGGTGATCGGCCGCAATGCCGAGATCAACCGCGCCATCCAGGTGCTGTGCCGCCGCCAGAAGAACAACCCGCTGTTCGTGGGCGATGCCGGCGTCGGCAAGACCGCGATCGCCGAAGGCCTTGCCAAGCGCATCGTCGATTCGGAAGTGCCGGAAGTGCTGGCGGCCGCCACCGTGTTCTCGCTCGATATGGGCACGCTGCTTGCCGGCACGCGCTACCGCGGCGATTTCGAGGAGCGGCTGAAGCAGGTCCTGAAGGAACTGGAGGCGCATCCCAACGCCATCCTGTTCATCGACGAGATCCACACCGTGATCGGGGCAGGGGCCACCTCCGGCGGCGCGATGGACGCCTCCAACCTGCTCAAGCCCGCGCTCGCCTCCGGCACTATCCGCTGCATGGGCTCGACCACCTACAAGGAATATCGTCAGCACTTCGAGAAGGACCGCGCGCTGGTGCGGCGCTTCCAGAAGATCGACATCAACGAGCCGACGGTGGACGACGCGATTGCGATCCTCAAGGGCCTGAAGCCCTATTTCGAGGATTACCATCGCCTCAAATATACCAACGAGGCGATCGAGGCCGCCGTGCAGCTCTCCTCGCGCTACATCCACGACCGCAAGCTGCCCGACAAGGCGATCGATGTGATCGATGAGTTCGGCGCGGCGCAGATGCTGGTCGCCGAGAACAAGCGCAAGAAGACCATCGGCATCAAGGAAATCGAAACCACTATCGCGACCATGGCGCGGATTCCGCCCAAGAGCGTGTCCAAGGATGACGCCGAGGTGCTGAAGCATCTCGAGCAGACCCTGAAGCGCGTGGTGTTCGGCCAGGACAAGGCGATCGAATCGCTTTCCGCCTCGATCAAGCTCGCGCGTGCGGGCCTGCGCGAACCGGAGAAGCCGATCGGCTGCTATCTGTTCTCCGGCCCCACCGGCGTCGGCAAGACCGAGGTGGCAAAGCAGCTCGCCGCTTCGCTCGGCGTGGAACTGCTGCGCTTCGACATGTCCGAATACATGGAGCGGCACACGGTGTCGCGCCTGATCGGCGCGCCTCCCGGCTATGTCGGCTTCGACCAGGGCGGGCTGCTCACCGACGGCGTCGACCAGCATCCGCATTGCGTCGTGCTGCTCGATGAAATCGAGAAGGCGCATCCCGATCTCTACAACGTGCTGCTGCAGATCATGGATCACGGCCGGCTCACCGACCACAACGGCAAGCAGGTCAATTTCCGCAACGTCATCCTGATCATGACGACGAATGCCGGTGCCGCCGACCTCGCGCGTCAGGCTTTCGGTTTCACCCGCAGCCGGCGGGAAGGCGACGACCACGAGGCGATCACCCGGCAGTTCGCGCCGGAATTCCGCAACCGGCTCGACGCCATCGTCTCGTTCGCCCATCTCAATGCCGACGTCATCGGCATGGTGGTGGAGAAGTTCGTGCTGCAACTCGAGGCGCAGCTCGCCGACCGCGACGTCACCATCGAGTTGTCCGAGCCCGCCAAGGCCTGGTTGATCGAGCACGGCTATGACGAGCAGATGGGCGCGCGGCCGATGGCCCGCGTGATCCAGGAGCACATCAAGAAGCCGCTCGCCGATGAAGTACTGTTCGGCCAGCTCAAGGGTGGCGGACACGTGCGCGTCGTGCTGGTCAAGGACGAGGCGACGGAAAAGGACAAGATCGGTTTCGAGTTCGTCGAAGGCCCGGTCACGCCGAAGCCCGAGAAGCTGCCGGGCGCGCGCAAGCGCGGCGCCCCGTCGCGCAAGCCGAAACCGCCGGGTGGCGGTGGCGGCTCCAAGGCGCCGCCGTCGCGCGGGCCGCTGGTGAAGGTCTGAGCCGACGCAAAGTCAAACGAAAAGGCCGGCTGGTTCAGCCGGCCTTTTTCTTTTTCGTGAGGGAGACCGGGCTCAGCCTTCGCCGATCAATTCCTTGATCCGGCGCTTGAGCTGGCGCTGCTTGATCTGGCTGCGCCGCAGCCGCTCGTCGAGGTCGCTTGCAGGCGCATCCGTCACCATGGTGCGGAAGGCGAGGCCAACGCGGTTGGCGTGACGCCAGATCATGCGGGCGAGGAACGAGCGGCCCTTGCGGGGAATGGTCAAATTGATCTCCTCGGGCAGCTTTGCGCCCTGGTCGATCTCGACACAGGCGCCGGCCTCGCTGACGTTGCGTACGACGCAATCCATCGTCGAGCCGCGCTCGTTGATTTCGGCGACGCCGCCGAAATACACCTTGCCGCGTAAGTTCTGGCGCCGGTCCTGCATAGCTCGCGTCTCCGCATTGGGACTACGATCTTATGCCGGATCGCCGTCGGGAAGCAGCAAGGCGCGCGCGATTTGTCGCGTTAACGTAAATTGCGTTGCTATCGGCTTTGCCGAATCACAGGGTTAATGTCAGGCCGCGGTGTCGCGAAGCCCCCTGGCGACCGCCTTCTGGGCGTCGAATTCGCGGCGCCGGCGCGCCAGTTCGTCGGCGCTGAGCATCGCGGCGTTGCTGTAGTCGCGCTTCCAGGAATGATCCGCGCTCCAGCGCAGGGGCGACTGCACCGTGGTCTGCGGCCCCGGCGCACTCTCCAGCACGGATAGCGCGAGTTCCAGCGTCTGCGCTTGCGACGTCACGTCGTGCGGCCTGCCGGCGGAATTGCCGAGCGGGAAATCAGAGAACAGCAAGCGCGGGACGCCTGCGTGCTCGACGATATCCTTGGCGCAGCCCATGATGACGGTGGCAATGCCGTTCGCTTCCAGATGCCGCGCCACGAGGCTCACCGTCTGGTGGCAGACCGGGCAGTTCGGCACCAGCACCGCCGCATCGACCTTGTCCTCGCGGCAGCGCCTGAGGATTTCTGGCGCATCGGTCTCGATGGTGGCGCGATGGCTGCGGTTGGTCGGCGCGCCGAAAAAGCGCGGCGCGACCTCGCCGATGCGTCCCTCCCGGGCGAGGCGGATCAGTTGCGGCAGCGGGAACCAGGTGCCGCTGTCGTCGGCGGAGGTATGGGTGCGGTCATAGGCGATGTGGGAAATGCGCAGATCGTGCGTCGTCGCCGTGTCGCCGTCATAGACGGCGTAGAATTTTGCGCCGCCATTGTACTTGGCGCCGGGGCCCTGGTCGCCCTTGTCGGGATCGAAGGGGGCTGCGGTCGTGATGAGGGTGACGCGCGATTGCTGCAGCGGCTTCTTCAGCGGCTGGAACGGGGCGGAGGTGTAATGCGCCCAGCGGTAAGGCGTCTCGTAGCCGATCGCGGCATAATAGTCGCGGGTGCGCGCCATGTAGCCGACCGGTGCGTCGTCGTCAGGGGCAAAACCGAGCGCGTCGTCTGGCGAAGCCTTGGTCGTTGCCGTCATGCCTTGCGCTCCCATCTGCGCGCCATCATTGTCATCAATAGCTAGAGCACGGGTTCCTACTGTCAAGCACGGCCTTGCGGAACAGAATTGCAATGCGAACGGGGCTCAGGGCGCCCGGGGCCATGGGCCTGCTGGCGTTGACGCTGTCGCTCGCCCCGGTGATGGCGCAGGACGCCCCGCGCTTCGTCAGGCCGAGCGTCGAGGAGCTCGCGATCCCGCAGGCCAAGCCCGAGACGGAGCGCGAGTCCGAGGCCCGCGAGGCCATGTGCCTGATGATCGAATTGGCAGCACGTTCGGCGAACCTGCCGCTGGAGTTCTTCGCGCGTGTGATCTGGCAGGAAAGCCGCTTTCGCCCCGACGCGGTCGGCCCGATGACCCGCCGCGGCCAGCGTGCGCAGGGCATCGCGCAGTTCATGCCGGGCACGGCCAGCGAGCGCGGCCTGCTCGATCCCTTCAATCCCGTGCAGGCGCTGCCGAAATCGGCGGAGTTCCTGGCTGAGCTGCGCGAGCAGTTCGGCAATCTCGGCCTTGCGGCTGCCGCCTACAATGCGGGTCCGCGCCGGGTGCAGGAGTGGCTGGCCGGCACCGGCGGCATGCCGGGGGAGACCCGCAACTACGTCTCCGCCATCACCGGCGCTTCGGTGGAGGACTGGGCCAAGGCGGGCAAGGGCGGCAAGCAGCCGGAGCGCATGCCGACCTCGAGCTGCCGCCAGTTGATGGCGCTGCTCAAGCGCGCGCCCAACCCCTTCATCGCGGAGCTGGAGCAGCGCGTGACATTGTCGGCCGCCAAGCTCTGGGGCGTGCAGCTCGCCGCCGGCTTCAACCGCGACAAGGCGCTGGCGATGTATTCCCGCGCCATGTCGCGGCTCTCAAGCGTGATCGGCGACCAGGACCCGAGCCTGCTGGCGTCGCGTCTGCGCACCCGGGGGGCGGCGACGTTCTACCAGGTGCGCATCGGCGCCGACACGCGGGGCGAGGCCGACAATCTCTGCAACCGCATCCGGAAAGCGGGCGGCGCATGCTTTGTGCTGCGCAATTTCAGGGCATAGCCCATTCGCCGCATCGATGGCGGATATACGATCGATCGATTGGCGGATTCTCCAATGCTAGGGCATCACACGCGGCAGGCGCAGTTGGCGCGATGTCTTAAGGAGATTCTTCCATTGCTTCCTGTTCAGATTCCGCGGCGACAAGATCGCCGAGATCGTCGAATATTGCGATACCGACCTCGAGGAGCGCGTGCTCGGCCCCTATGACGATGCGGTCAGGCAACTGGCCGCAGCGGAGTGAAGTGGCATAAGGGGAAGCAGGCGAGCGGTTGCATGCCAGCCTTGTACGCCGCTTGCTTGACGCCGCATCCCGCATCGGCGTTAAGCAAGCCATGCCGCTCCCGTCACTCAACTCAACCCGCTGGCAAAGTCCGGTCCGCGCCTTTGCGTGGGGGGTGAGCGCGGTTACCTCGACCGTGCTGGCGCTGGTGCTGTTTGCAACCTATCTCGGCATCGGCGCGCTCGCCCATGACTCGCATTTCAGCTTGCTGTGGGCGCTGTTGAGCACGCTGCTGATCTGGGCGGGGCCGGCGCAGATCATCCTGATCTCGACGCTGGGCTCCGGGGCCACCGTGCTGCAGGCGGCTGTCGCCGTGACGCTGAGCGCGATCCGGCTGTTTCCGATGGTGGTCTCGGTGCTGCCGTTGCTGCGGACGCCGCAGACCAAGCGCCGCCACCTGGTGTTGGCGACGCATTTCATTGCGGTCACCCTGTGGGTCGAATGTTATCGCCTGCTGCCGCAGGTCCCGCGCGAGCGCCGCATCGCTTTCGTGCACGGGCTTGGGTGCGGCCTCGTCTTGGTCTGCCTGACCGCGACCGCGCTCGGTTACGGACTAGCCGCCAATCTGCCGCAGCTGTTTGCCGCCGCGATCCTGCTGCTGACGCCGCTGGCGTTCCTGCTGTCGACCGCACGCAACAGCAAACAGCTCTCCGACATTCTCGCGCTGGTGCTGGGGCTCGCTTTGTATCCGGTCGTCGCGGCGTTCAATACCGGCGTGGATATCCTCATCTCAGGTGTGGCGGCGGGCACGATTGCCTATGGCGCGCATTGGTGGCGGAAGCGCGCATGAGCGGATTTGTCGGCGACTGGCACGCACTCCTGATCCTCGTCGTGGCGGGTTTTTTGCCCAACGAGGTCTGGCGCATGGTCGGGCTCTGGTTCGGCGGCGGCGTCGACGAGGGCTCCGAAGTGCTGGTGTGGGTGAGGGCGGTGGCGACCGCCATCCTCGCCGGTGTCATCGCGCAGATCCTGGTGCAGCCGCCGGGGGCGCTCGCCAGCGTGCCGGACTGGCTGCGCTACGGCGCGGTCGCGGCCGGGGTCGTGGTGTTTCTCGCGACAAAGCGCTCGATTTTTGCCGGCGTGCTGTGCGGCGAAATCGTCATGGTGGCAGGCAAATGGTGGCTCGGCTGATTGCAAGTGTGCAATCGGATTGCAGGTGTGATCGGATTGCAGGTGTGCAATCGGATTGCAGGGCTCGCGCGCAATCGGCTAGGGTCGGACCACAGAAAATCGAGGGAAACGGCAATGGGCTGGCGCGCAATTCTGACTGGTCTCTTCGCAGCGGTTCTGACCGCGGCACAAGCCCACGCGGTCGATTATCCGACGCGCCCTATCCGGCTCATCGTGCCCTATGCCGCCGGCGGCCCCACCGACATCCTTGGCCGGCTGATCGGCGAATATGTCGGCCGCGACCTCAAGCAGGCGGTGGTGGTGGAGAACAAGGCCGGTGCGCAAGGCGCGATCGGCGCCGAAGCTGTGGCGCGTTCCGAGCCTGACGGTTACACGCTGCTCGTTACCGCGGCTTCGATCTTCGTGCTCAACCCGCAGCTCTACAAGAAGCTGCCCTACGATCCGGCGAGGGATTTCCGGGTGCTCGCATTGGTCACCGATTTGCCCGTCTTGATGGAGATTCACCCTTCGGTGCCGGCAAAGACGATCGCGGAGTTCGTGGCCTACGCCAAGCAGAATCCCGGCAAACTGAATTTCGGTTCGGCCGGCATCGGCGGCACCGTTCACCTGTCCGGCGAGATGTTCAAGCAAATGGCGGGCGTCGATCTCGTGCATGTGCCCTACAAGGGCGCCGGCCCGGCATTGACCGATCTGTTGTCAGGCAACATCCAGGTGATGTTCGACACGTTCGGCACGGCGCTGCCACCGGTGAAAGCAGGCCTGCTGCGTCCGCTCGGGGTCAGCTCGAAGCAGCGGATGTCCGATCTGCCCGATGTGCCCACCATCGCCGAGAGCGGCTATCCCGATTATGCCGTATCGATCTGGTACGGCATAGCGGCGCCCGCAAAAGTGCCGGACGAGATCGTGCAGAAGCTTTCCGCAAGCCTTAATCGCGCGCTGGACGATGACGTGTTCCGCGCCTCGCTGGAGAGGATTGGCTTTCCGGTGCTGCGCCCGCGCACCCAGGCCGAGATCAACAAGTTCGTCGACGACGATCGCGCGCGCTGGACAGCCGTGATCAAGTCGCTCAACATTTCACTGGATTAACACGTCACCGGGACAGGAAATGGTTCGAGAAAGTGAACTCCGCGACGGCGAAGTCGCCATCGAAATTCCCGAGGCGCGCGATGCCGCGCTCATCTTCATCGGCCGCATCCGCACGCCCTGGACCTCGCGGCTGGAGACGCCGCGGCAGGGGCGGCAAGATGGCCCGGTGTGCCGGTTGGAAATCTTCGAGCCGTTTGTGCCTGCCATCAAGGGCGTCGATTTCTACGAAAATCTCGAGGTGATTTACTGGCTGCACCAGTCGCGCCGTGACCTCGTGTTGCAGAGCCCGAAGAATAACCAGAAGACGCGCGGCACCTTCTCGCTCCGTTCGCCGGTGCGGCCTAATCCGATCGCGACCTCGATCGTCAAGCTGGTCGGCGTCGAGGGCAACACCATTTTGGTGCGCGGTCTCGACTGCCTCGACGACACGCCGCTGCTCGACATCAAGCCCGACCGCTGCGAATTCACGCCGCTCGCGCCGCCGCAAGCGGGGGATTTCGAGACGGAGTAGTGCCCCTCGTCATTGCGAGGAGCGCAGCGACGAAGCAATCCAGCTTTCTGCATTGTGGCAAAGAAAGCTGGATTGCTTCGCTTCGCTCGCAATGACGCTGGGGACTAGCCGGCAAGCGCCGCGATCAGCTTTGTCGCGTTGTCCTCCAGCACCTTGACGTCCTCCTTGCGGCTGGCGGGCGGCAATAGCGCAATGCCGTTGTGGCGCGGCATCACATGCATGTGCAGGTGGAAGACGACTTGCCCGCCGGCGGGCTCGGAGAACTGTTGCACGGTGACGCCGTCGGCCTGGAACGCCTTCATCGCTGCGGACGCGACCTTGTGCGCGGCGCGCGCGACATGAGCAAAATCATCCGCCGTGATGTCGAGGATGTTGCGGGCAGCGGCCTTGGGAATGACGAGGGTGTGGCCGGGTGCGCGCGGCATGATGTCGAGAAAGGCCAGCACGTGGTCGTTCTCGTACACCTTGTAGCAGGGGAATTCGCCGCGCAGGATCTTTGCGAAAGGGTTTTGCGGATCATAGGCAGGCATGGCGGCGGCTCCGGTTTCTTGCATCGGCATCAGCTTCTTAGCCGAAAGCGTTAAGGCGCGTCATCAGCGCTTTTGCGGAACGGGGCGCTGGCTGCAAGCTCGCGGCCGGCCTCGGCGACATAGGCGCGTTCGCGCTTGAGGTAATCGGCGATCGCCCGGCGCAGACCGGGATCGGCGATGAAATGCGCCGACCATGTGGTTTGCGGCAGGTAGCCGCGTGCGAGCTTGTGCTCGCCCTGCGCGCCGGCTTCCACCACTTTCAGGCCGTGCTGGATCGCGAAATCGATCGCCTGATAGTAGCAGACCTCGAAATGCAGGAAGGGATGATGCTCGATAGCGCCCCAGTTGCGGCCGAACAGGGTATCGGAGCCGACGAAGTTGATGGCGCCGGCAATCCAGCGGCCGTTGCGTTTGGCCATGACGAGCAGCACGTCGCGGGCCATGCTCTCGCCGATCAGCGAGAAGAATTTTCGCGTGAGGTATGGCCGGCCCCATTTGCGCGAACCGGTCTCCATGTAGAAGCCGAAGAACGCATCCCACGCCGCTTCGTCGAGTTCGCTGCCGCGCAGCCAGTGAACGGTGACCCCGGCGGAGAGCGCCTCGCGCCGTTCGCGCTTGATCGCCTTGCGATGCCGCGAATTCAGCGTGGCGAGGAAATCATCGAAAGTCTTGTAGCCGTCATTGTGCCAGTGAAACTGCTGGTCGTTGCGGATCAGGAAGCCGCGTCCGGCGAGCAGCTTCGTTTCCGCCTCGCGCGCGAACGTCACATGCACCGATGAAGCGTCGGTGGCGTTGCACAGCGCCATCAGCCCGCTTGCCAGTGCGTCCCCAATGCGCTCGCGGTCGACGCCGTCGCGGATCAGGAGGCGGGGGCCGGTCGCCGGCGTGAAGGGCACCGAAGCCTGCAACTTCGGATAATAGCGTCCGCCGGCGTTGTGATAGGCCTCCGCCCAGCCGCGATCGAAGACGTATTCACCTTGGGAGTGCGATTTCAGATAGCAGGGCACGATGCCGACGATCTGGTCGCCGAGTTTGGCGATCAGGTGCCTCGCGCTCCAGCCGGTCTTGGCCGTAGCCGAACCGGACGCTTCGGCGGCGGCCAAAAACGCATGAGAAACGAAGGGGTTATAATGGGGCTTTGAAGTGCCGCAGGAATCGACTGCAGCCGCCAACACCGGGTTGGCGCAGGCGTCCCATTCCGCGGCCGGAATGTCGCTGATGGAAGGGACTGCTTCGAGGGTGATTTCGGATGCGGACATCAATGTCCCAAACATCGTGCATCGGGCGCGTTACTTCAAGACCACTGGGTGCGTATCAGGTTCCCGGAACAAACCCCTCAAAAATCATCTGGTCGGCGTAACGCGCTGCGCGCTCGCGCTGCTCGGGCGTGCGCACGGTCCAGGTCAGCAGCGGGCAGCCAAAGACGTTGCGCGCGATCCAGGGCGCCGGCGCCGGCAACTGGTTGACCCAGAACGCTACGAAATGTGGCTGTGTGCGAAAAGCGTGGCGCAGATTGAGCATTCCGTCGCGCTGTTTGGGCGTCACCTTCTTCCAGTAGTCGTCATCATAATAGCGTTGCGCGACAATGCCACGCGGCAAGTTCGGCGCAAGCTCGCGCAGCGCCATCACCTGGTCCGGATCGAAGGACATGCCGACCGCGGGACCGGAATAGCTGGAGAGGACCTCCGCCATTCGCGTCACCAGCTTGCGGTCGCCGTCAAAATGGCTTTTCATCTCGATCACCAGCGGCACGCGTCCGGCGACGAGGCTGCAGAGGTCTGCGAGCGACATCATGCGCTCGGGCGTATCCTTGAACCTTACGGCCTTCAGTTCGGCGGCGGTCTTCTGCAACAGCGCGCCGCTGCCCTCGGTGAGGCGGCCGAGCGCGTCGTCGTGATGCACCATGGCTTCGCCGTCGGCCGCGAGCTGGATATCGACCTCGATGGCGAAATTGCCTGCGATCGCGGCCGCAACCGCACCCGGCATGTTCTCGACGATGCCGCGCGAAATATCATGCAGGCCGCGGTGAGCGACCGGCCGTGCCGTCAACCAGTCGGGAGCACGCATAAGGGGTTGTTTTGTTGGAGCATGATCTCCGCGCAAACGCTTCGCGTTTGTCGCAGGGAAAACCGGTTCCTACTTTTCCGGATCATGCTCTAGGAAACCTCGAACACGCCCTCGACTTCGACCGCCGCATCAGATGGCAGCGAGGAGACGCCGACGGTGGTGCGGGCGTGGCGGCCCTTGTCGCCGAAGGCTGCGACCATCAGGTCGGAGGCGCCATTCAGCACCTTGGGCCCATCGAGGAAGTCAGGCGCGGAGTTGACGAAGCCGCCGAGCCGCACCACGCGCACCACCTTGTCGAGGTCGCCGAGCGCAGCCTTGACCTGCGCCAGCAGGTTGATGCCGCAGGTCCGCGCGGCAGCGTTGCCCTGTTCGATGGTGACGCCGGCGCCGAGCTTGCCCTTGGCGACCAGCTTGCCGTCGTTGTTCACGCAAACCTGGCCGGAGACGAACAGCAGGTTACCGGATCGGACGAAACCGACATAATTGGCGACCGGCGCGCGCGGATCGCCCAACGTGATGCCCTGTTCCACCAGTTTCTGCTCGACCGTACCCGCCATGTTCCGCACCCCTTTGAAAGCCGTTACTCCGACGTTCAGGTTCGGAGGCGCACACTGTTTCGCGCATCATGTTGTGACATGCAAGCGACGCAGGACTGCCGAAAAATGCAGCGATTAGCCGGCAAATCCTCCATTTTCGTGACGCCGCCCTAGTTGCGGCGCAATAGAACGGTCATTATTGTGACGAATCTCCATCATCAAGGGAAAACCATGGCTCGCCTCCAGCCGCGCGAAATTCTCCTGACCATGGCCGCCGTTGCGGTCGGATCCAGTTTTGCGGGCGAACCAGCCCGGGCAGCGGGCCCGGGTTTTCTGTCTCACCAGGCGCTCTATGAGCTCAGCCTCGTCAAGTCGCGCGGCGCCAATGCGGTCAACGGCGCGCGCGGGCGTATCCTCTATAATTTCTCCGGCAGCAGTTGCGAGGGCTACACTTCCGAGTTCCGCCAGGTGTCGGAGCTCAACAGCGGCGAGGGCAAGCTGACCCTGAGCGACCTGCGCTCCACTTCCTGGGAAGACGCCGCCGGCAAGAGCTACCGCTTCAAGATCGATACGCGGATGAACGATGCCGAAGCCCCGCCCGTCGATGGAATGGCCGAGCGCGTCGGCGACCACATCACGGTCAAACTGAAGCAGCCGGTGGCAAAGACTTTCAATCTCGAAGGCAGCGTCGTCTTCCCGACCGAGCAGATCAACCGGATCATCGACGCGGCGCGCACCGGCAAATCCGTGCTCGAGCTGATGGTCTATGACGGCTCCGACAATGGCGAGAAGGTCTACAACACGCTGTCGGTGATCGGCCAGCCGATTCCGGGCGACCGCAGCATTGCCACGCCCGATCCGTCGACCGCCAACGACACGATGCGGGCCCTGACCCGCTGGCCGGTGACGGTCAGCTATTACGACCGCGATGCGCGCGCCAAGGACGGCGAGCAGACCCCGGTCTATGCAATGTCGTTCGAGCTGTTCGAGAACGGCGTCTCCCGCGCGCTGGTGCTCGACTACAACGACTTCGTGATCTCGGGCGCGCTCGGCAAATTCGACGTCAGGGACGCGAAGCCGTGTAAATAGACGAGAGTGTCTGCTTCGTCGCAGCGCTCCTCGCAATGATGACTATTCGTCCTGTTCCGGCGCCTCCGGCCCTTCATAGGCAATGCCGCGGATCACGGCGGCGCTGCCGAATTTCTTCCTGAGACCATCGATTGCACGTTCGGCGTGGGCCGAACGGCGGTCGAGCATATCGCTATCATCGGCTTGCGACCCCGGCCGCAGCGCGCTGACGCCGGTGCCCATCAGGCGGAAGGCGGTGCCGTCGATCTCCTTGAGCAGCATCTCGCGCGACACCGCAAAGATCTTTGCGGCAAGCTGGGTCGGCGGCTGGATCGATTGCGAGCGGGTGCGCTGGCGGAAATCGGCAGTCTTCAGCTTGAGCGTGATGGTGCAGCCGGCGAGCGCGCTGTTCTTCAGCCGCGAAGAGACTTTCTCCGCTTGTTTCCACAGCAGCCTTTCCAGCGCAGCGAAGTCACGGATGTCACTTTCAAAAGTGGTTTCGCTGGAAATGGTCTTGGCGCCGCGATCAGGCACGACGTTGCGGGCATCGATGCCGCGCGCCAGCCGCCACAGCCGCTGGCCTTCGCCGCCGAACTGTTTCATCAGCTCATTCTCATCGGCGCGTTGCAGGTCGGCGATGATGCGGAAGCCGCGCTGGACCAGTTTCTCCTGCGTTGCCGGTCCTACGCCATAGATGAAGCCGACCGGCTTTTCGGCGAGCATTTCGCGCGCCTCTTCCTGGTCGAGCGCGGCGAAGCCGCGGGGCTTGTCGAGATCGGAGGCGATCTTGGCGAGGAATTTGTTGCAGGACAGCCCGACTGACACGGTAATGCCGATATTGCGCTCGACCTCGCGGGCAAAGCGCGCCAGCACCTTTGCCGGGATCATGCCGTGCACGCGTTCGGTGCCGGACAGATCGAGGAAGGCCTCGTCGATCGACAGCGGCTCCACCAGCGGCGTCAGGGCCTGCATGGCCTGGCGCACCTCGCGCCCAACGCGCACGTATTTTGCCATGTCGGGCCCGATCACGACCGCTGACGGGCAAAGCGCGAGCGCCTTGAACATCGGCATCGCCGAGCGCACGCCGAAGGTACGCGAGATGTAGCAGGCCGCCGACACCACGCCGCGCTTGCCGCCGCCGATGATGACAGGTTTGTCGGCAAGCTCGGGATTGTCGCGCTTTTCCACGGTGGCATAGAACGCGTCGCAGTCGATATGGGCGAGCGCGAGCGAGGCAAGCGCCCGGTGGCGAACGAGGCGAGGGGAGCCGCACTGGCTGCAGCGGCGCGCGGGCGTATCAAGGTCCGCCAGACAGTCGCGGCAGAAAGCGCGCGTACCTGCACCTGCAACCGCCGGCAGCTCCGCGCTCACGGCACGTCGCGCTCCCAGGCGGGATCGCTCAGCACCTGGTGGGCGGCCGCGACATTGGTCGGGTGCAGTTCCGAGGCTTCCGCAAACGCCTTCACGGTAGTGTCATCGCGCATCACGAAATCGAGCACGCTGGTGAGGAATTTTGGGTCAGAGGCAGACTTCCGCAGGGTCTCCGGACCGATGCCGGTTTCGGCCAGAAACCGGCCCAGCCGCGCAGGATCGCCCGCGATAAAGGACAGGGCCTGAATCGCAACAATTTCAGCAACTTCTCGAGGGTTTTGAACAGTCTTTTTCAACCGCGCCGTTTGCCTTTCCGTTAACTTCTGGGGTCTACTTTGCGATCATCATGCCCGAGTCTGCGGGGTAAGTCTGCGAAAGATGTTCAAGCAAGCGTAAACCGCATCACCGAAACATCGCCTCTGGACTTAACTCGTTAGAGCGAATCTGTCGCTAGTTTGAATTCACTTTTAGACAGTCAGGCGGCGCCGCTGCCGGCCTGTTTCCCAAGGGGATAGGGAGGGACGGGATGGCCAAAACCGTCCTGATCGTGGAGGACAACGAGCTCAACATGAAGCTCTTTCGCGATCTGTTGGAAGCGCACGGCTATCAGACCTCCGGCACCAGCAACGGTTTCGAAGCGCTCGATCTCGTCCGCAAGCTGCGCCCCGATCTGATCCTGATGGATATCCAGCTGCCGCAGGTGTCCGGCCTCGAAGTCACGCGCTGGATCAAGGATGATCCGGAATTGCGCGTGATTCCCGTCGTCGCGGTCACGGCGTTTGCGATGAAGGGTGACGAAGAGCGCATCCGCGAGGGCGGTTGCGAAGCATATTTGTCCAAGCCGATCTCGGTCGGCAAGTTTATTGAGACGGTTCGGCGTTTTATTGGGTGAGGGTGAGTTTCCATGTCCGCGCGTATTCTGGTCGTCGATGATGTTCCCGCCAACGTCAAGCTTTTGGAAGCGCGCCTGTCGGCGGAATATTTCGACGTGACCACCGCAGCGAACGGCGCTGAAGCGCTGGCGATCTGCGCGCGCGCCGAATGCGATCTCGTCCTGCTCGACGTCATGATGCCCGATATGGACGGCTTCGAGGTGTGCCGCCGCCTGAAGTCGAACCCGGCGACGCATTACATTCCCGTCGTGATGATAACCGCGCTCGATAGCCCCGCCGATCGCGTCCGCGGCCTTGAAGCAGGCGCCGACGATTTCCTCACCAAGCCGGTATCGGACGTCGTGCTGCTGGCGCGCGTGCGCTCGCTGACGCGGCTGAAGATGATGACCGACGAGCTGCGCATGCGCGCCATCACTTCGCTCGAGATCGGCATGGAGGCGCCCGAGCGCAGCGCGGTGGCCGATACCGGCAAGGGCGGGCGCATCCTCCTGGTCGACGACCGTCCGGCCTCCTATGAACGACTGGCGCCGATGCTCGCCACCGAGCACACCGTGGACGTCGAGCCCGATCCGTCGCAGGCGCTGTTCCATGCCGCCGAAGGCAGTTACGACCTCCTGATCGTCTCGCTCAGCCTCGACAATTTCGACGGCTTGCGGCTGTGCAGCCAGGCGCGCTCGCTGGAGCGCACCCGCCAGGTGCCGATTTTGGCGATCTCGGACGCCGACAACAATGCGCGACTGCTGCGCGGGCTCGAGATCGGCGTCAACGACTATCTGCTGCGTCCCGTCGACAAGAACGAACTGCTGGCCCGCGCGCGCACCCAGATCAGGAAGCGCCGCTACACCGATCATCTGCGCGACAATGTGCAGAACTCGATCGAGATGGCGATCACCGATGCGCTGACCGGCCTGCATAACCGCCGCTACATGGAAAGCCATCTGGCTGACGCTGGCCGAACAGGCCGCGAGCCGCGGCAAGCCGCTGGCGCTGATGATGCTGGACATCGATCATTTCAAGCTGATCAACGACAATTACGGCCACGACGCCGGCGACGACGTGCTGCGCGAATTTTCCGTGCGCATCAAGAAATCGATCCGCGGCATCGATCTCGCCTGCCGCTATGGCGGCGAGGAGTTCGTCATCGTGATGCCGGAGACCGACCTGCACGTGGCCGGCATGGTGGCGGAGCGGTTGCGCCGCTCCATCGCCGGCGAGAGTTTTGCGATCAGCAAGGGTACCAAGCGCATCGACGTCACGATTTCGATCGGGCTTGCCACGCTGGAACGCAAGGGCGAGGCGATCGGCGACGTGCTCAAGCGCGCCGACAAGGCGCTCTACCGCGCCAAGCACGACGGCCGCAACCGCGTGGTTTCCGACGCGGCGTGAGGTCGCTTGCGCAAAATCGCGAAAACAACCCCATGCAAAGTAGGATGGAGCGCTAGGCCGCCTTGGCGCGACCCTGCTTGATGGCCTCATAGGCCAGCCGCTTGAATTCGAACGAGAACGGGTGGGTGAAGGACATGTGCCGTTGCGCCATCATCACGCCGGCCATGTTACGCCGGGGCGAAATCCACCACTGCGTGCCGCCGACGCCGCCCCAATAGAGCTCGCCCGCCGCATCGGCGTGATCGAACGGACCAGGCTTGAGTATCAGGCCGCCGGCCAGCGAGAACGCCCTGCCGGGCTGTTCGCCCAGCGTGGCAAAGCGGATCCACTGACCCTCCGGCAACTGGTTGGTCATCATCTGCGCGATCGTCTCGGGCTTGAGCAGCGTCGCGCCCGCCTGGCAGCAGGCTGCGGATCAGCGCCACCATGTCAGGCATGGTCGAGACGAGGCCGCCGCCGCCGCTGTGCCGCGGGATCGGGTCGAGATAGGCGCCGGGGAAAGGCGAGTTGTCGGTACGGGTGAGCCCCGGCTTCATCGGAGCCATGATGTCGGCGCCGGCGTAGTAGGCGACGAGACGACCGTGGTGCTTCTCCGGCACGAAGAAGCCGGTATCGACCATGCCGAGCGGATCGAAAATGCGCGCCTTGATGAAGGTGTCGAAGGACTGGCCGCTGATGACTTCGACCAGCCGCGCCGTGACGTCGGTCGCGAGCGAATATTCCCACGACGTGCCGGGTTGATAGATCAGCGGCATGTCGGCCAGCACGTCGACCATGTCGGCCAGCGTCGTCAGGGGATTGTGCACGCCGCGCTCGTTGAGCGCCTTGTAGATGGCAGTGCCGGGATCGAAGAAGCCATAGCTCAGCCCGGAGCTGTGACTGAGCAGTTGGCGGATGGTGATCGAGCTCTTCGCCGGCTCCGTGTCGTCGAGCGAGGTTGCGCCGGGACGAAGCACTTTTCGATTGCCCAGTTGCGGTATGAAGCGCTCGATCGGATCGTCGAGCCCGAGCTTACCTTCCTCGTACAGCAGCAGCGCCGCGCAGGAGGTGACCAGCTTGGTGTTGGAGAAGGCGCGGAAGATATGGTCGGTGCGCAGTGGGATCTCGGCCTCCTTGTCGGCCCAGCCGACACAGTTGACGTCGATCAGGTCGCGGCCGCTGAGAACCGCCCAGGAGATGCCGGACAGCAGGTTGTCGTCGACATAGCGCTGCATGGCCGCCTGCGCCGGCTTGAAATCATAGGCGCTGGCCGTCACCTTCAGGTCTTCCATATCCGTTTCCTCTTCGCCGGCTGCAATGCCGCCGGACGGAATACGCTCGTTCTTGTTGATGTCTGACTAGCAGTTTTGCGCGGACGCAGGGAAGGGCGTCAACCGCCGACTTTCACGCCCGCATTGCTTCAACAACACGCGAGCGGCTTCCTTGGCCGCGCGCGCCATCGCGGGATCGTTGCGCACCAGATCCTGCGCGATCGAGCCGTCGACCAGCAGCACGAACTGTGTCGCAAGCGCATCAGCATCTTTTACGCCAAGCTGCACCAGCCGGTCGCGAAACCAAAGCCTTCGGCTCTCCTTGAAGGCTATCGCGATCTTGCGCACAGCCTTGTCTTCGGTGCCGAGTTCGGCGACCGCATTGACGAACGGACAGCCGCGAAAATCCTTGGCGGCAAAGCGCCGCTCCAGCGCATCGAAGGTCGCGAGAATCTGCTCCGCCGGCGGCTTGTCGGAAGCCCTCGGCTGCACGAAACGCCGCTCCAGATAGGCCGTGATCAGCGCGTCCTTGGAGGGGAAGTGGTTGTACAGCGTGCGCTTGGAGATGCCGATTTCGGCTGCGATGGTGTCGACGCCGATGGCACGAATTCCCTGCAGGTAGAACAGCTTGTCGGCGGTCTCGAGGATCCGCTCCTTCATGTCGGGCTTTTGCTGCAGGGATGCCATGCGATAACCGGGGTGTCCTTGCCTTGACGCTCAACCATAGCCCAATTACACAGGTCTGTGTAATCAAAATGATCGGGAATCGCAGGTCGATTTTTTCGATATGCGGCCAGACGGGAGAACAAGAACAATGTCCCTGCTGCAGGCCCTGCGTCCCACGCTCCCCATTCTGATCGGCGCCTCGCTGATGCTCACGGTGAGCATGGGTCTGCGGCAGAGCTTTGGCATCTTCATGCAGCCATTGACGCACGACATCGGCATTTCCATTTCGCAGTTTACGCTGGCGCTGGCCGTGCAGAACCTCGCCTGGGGATTTTTGCAGCCGGTTGCCGGCGCGATGACCGTGCGCTTCGGCTTCCGCCCGATCATGCTGGCCGGCGCGCTGATGTACATCGTGGGCCTTGTCCTGATGGCGACCGCGCAGGGGATGATCCCGATCCTGATCGGCGCCGGCGTGCTGATCGGCATGTCGCTCGCCTGCACGGCCAATGCGATCGCGATGTCGGTCTCGGCGCGCGCCGTGCCCGCAACGGTGCGCAGCACGGTGATGGGCATCGTCTCGGGAGCGGGATCGCTCGGCTCGCTGCTGGCGGCGCCGATCGGGCAGATTCTCAGCGAAGGTTACGGCTGGCGCATCGGGCTTGTCGGTTTCATCGTCCTCGCGGTCGCGATGTTGCCGGCGGCCTGGTACGCGGGCAGGGTCGACAAAATTCCGCTGCCGCCCAAGGCCGCCGACGACATCGGCGATGCCTCGGCCGCAACGGCTGCGAAGATCGCCTTCGGCAACGCATCGTTCGTCGTGATGACGGTGGCGTATTTCGTCTGCGGCATGCAGCTCGTGTTTCTCACCACGCACCTGCCGTCCTATCTGTTGATCTGCGGCCTCGATCCGATGCTGAGCGCGCAGACGCTCGGCATGATCGGCGGCTTCAACGTGCTGGGCAGCCTGTTCTTCGGCTGGGCCGGCCAGCGCTGGAACAAACTCGCTTTGCTGGGCGGGATCTACATTTTCCGATCGCTGGCGCTCGCCTGGTACTTCATGCTGCCGGCAACACCGGGGAGCACGCTGCTGTTCGGCGCGATCATGGGATTCCTGTGGATGGGGGTCGGTCCGTTGGTCGCGGGCGCCGTCGTCGAGATGTTCGGCCTGAAATGGCAGGCGATGATCCAGGGTCTCGCCTTCATGAGCCATCAGCTTGGCTCGTTCCTCGGCGCCTATGGCGGAGGATTGATCTACGACTCGCTCGGCTCCTACACCATGGCCTGGCGCATCGGCGTTGCGCTGGGTCTTGCCGGTGGCATCATCCAGGTCGCGTTCGCGCTGATCAGGCCAAGCGCGCCGCCGCTGGTGGCGGCAA
>CAWFLW010000010.1:0-224821 GCA_963816655.1 uncultured Alphaproteobacteria bacterium
CTTCATCTTGCACTGCGGCAAAAAACTTGCACACTCGCAAATTGCCGGGCCGTCTCTGGAGGTGTCCGGTGATCTCTTTCCCCAGGTAGCGCCCAAGACGATGCCGTCAGACACCGAGAGCCGCGCCTTGCGGGCGGAGGACGCCCAGGCCGAAGACCGCCTGCGCAACGACATCCGCCTGCTCGGGCGCATCCTCGGCGATACCGTGCGCGACCAGGAGGGGGCCGACGTGTTCGACCTCGTCGAGCGCATCCGCCAGACCTCGATCCGGTTCCATCGCGACAACGACATGCCGGCGCGTCGCGAGCTGGAACTGATCCTCGACAGCATGTCGATCAGCCAGACCCTGCGGATCGTGCGTGCTTTCAGCTATTTCTCGCACCTCGCCAACATCGCCGAGGACCAGAACAACATCCGTCAGATGCGCGCGCGCAGCGGGCCGGGCGGGACGCCGCGTGCGAGCGTGCTGTCCCAGACGCTGACGCATGCGCGCGAGGCTGGCATCAGCTTGGCCGATCTGCGCCGCTTCTTCGAGACCGCGCAGGTCAGCCCGGTGCTGACGGCGCATCCGACCGAGGTCCGCCGCAAGAGCACCATGGACCGCGAGATGGAGATCGCAAGCCTCGCCTGGATCGCCGCGAGCGCGTCCAGCTCACGCCGGAGGAAAGCACGGCCGAGGATGAACAGCTCCGCCGCGACGTGGTGACGTTGTGGCGGGCGGACCAATTTGCTGCGGCGGACCAAGCTCACCGTGCTGGACGAGGTCGCTAACGGGCTGTCGTTCTATGATTATACTTTCCTGCGCGAGGTGCCGCGGCTGCATTGCGTGCTTGAGGACCGGCTGAACGATGGCGACGGCGCAGCCCGCGGCGAACTAGCTTCATTCCTGAAGATGGGAAGCTGGATCGGCGGCGACCGCGACGGCAACCCGTTCGTGACCGCAGACGTCATGCGCGGCACGTTGAAACTGCATGCGAGCCGGGTGCTGCGTTTCTATCTGGACGAGCTGCATGTGCTTGGCGCCGAGCTGTCGATGGCCGCGCATCTCACCGACATCTCCAAGGATCTGCGTACGCTCGCCGAGCGCTCGCCGGACAAATCGCCGCATCGCAGCGGCGAGCCTTATCGTCTGGCGGTTTCCGGCATTTTCGCACGGCTGACCGCGACTGCTGCGCGGCTGGGAGTGGAAACGACGCGCGCCGCGGTCGGCGAGGCGGCGCCATATGCCGATGCAGCGGAGCTCAAGACTGATCTCGATACCCTCTACCGCTCGCTGTTTTCAAACAATGCCGGCGTGATCGCCCGCGGCCGGCTGCGGCTGTTGCGCCGGGCCGTGGACTGCTTCGGCTTTCATCTCGCCAGCCTCGACATCCGCCAGAACTCGGCCGTGCATGAGCGCACGGTCGCCGAGCTGCTCGACGCCGCCATGCCCGGCATGTCCTATCTCGCGCTCAACGAAGAAGCGCGGGTGGCGCTGCTCACCAGGGAATTGAGCAATGCGCGTCCGCTGACGTCGGCCTTCGTGAAATACAGCGAGGAAACCGCGGGCGAGCTTGCGGTGTTCCATGCGGCTGCTGCGAGGCGCATGCGCTCTACGGCCCGGCTGCAATTCCCCAGTGCGTCATCTCGATGTGCAAGGGCATGAGCGACATGCTCGAGGTCGCGCTGCTGTTCGAAGGAGGCGGGTCTCATTCACCCTTCCGGCCGCAGCGCCATCAACATCGTGCCGTTGTTCGAGACCATCGAGGATTTACAGGCCTCGAGCTTCATCATGGATCGGATGCTGTCGCTGCACGACTATCGCAAGCTGGTCGACAGCCGCGGTTCGCTGCAGGAAGTGATGCTCGGCTATTCCGACAGCAACAAGGATGGCGGCTTCGTCACCTCCGGCTGGGAGCTTTACAAGGCCGAGATCAACCTCGTCGAAGTGTTCGAGCGCCACCATGTCCGTTTGCGTCTGTTTCCATGGCCGCGGCGGTTCGGTCGGCCGCGGCGGCGGGCCGAGTTATGATGCCATCATCGCGCAGCCCGGCGGCGCGGTGAACGGCCAGATCAGGATCACCGAGCAGGGTGAAATCATCTCGAGCAAATATTCCAATCCCGAAGTCGGCCGCAGCAACCTCGAAATACTCGCCGCTGCGACGCTGGAGGCGAGCCTGCTGCAGCCGAAACAGAGCGCGCCGCGCCCGGAATATCTGAAGGCGATGGACGAGCTGTCGGCGCTGGCCTTCAAGGCCTATCGTGGCCTCGTCTACGAGACCGAGGGATTTGCCGACTACTTCTGGGCCTCGACCGTGATCAACGAGATTGCGACGCTCAACATCGGCAGCCGCCCGGCTCACGCAAGAGACTCGCGAGATCGAGGATCTCCGCGCCATCCCGTGGGTATTCTCATGGGCGCAGTGTCGCCTGATGCTGCCGGGCTGGTACGGCTTTGCCAGTGCGGTGGAGGCGTGGATCGCGAAAAATCCCGACAAGGGCATGGCGTTCCTGCAGGAGCTTTATCGCGAATGGCCGTTCTTCCGCATGCTGTTGTCTAACATGGACATGGTGCTGGCCAGAGTTCGATTGCGATCGCTTCGCGCTATGCGGAGCTGGTGCCCGACGCCGAGCTGCGCGAGAAAATCTTTGGCCGCATCAAGGCCGAATGGCACGATTGCATCGGCCTGCTTCTTAAGATCATGGAGCAGGACCGCCTCTTGCAGGGCAACCCGCTGCTCGAGCGCTCCGTGCGCAACCGCTTTCCCTATCTCGACCCGCTCAACCATGTGCAGGTCGAGTTGTTGAAGGAGCACCGCGCGCAAAATCCAGACGAGCAGGTGCTGCGCGGCATTCAGATCACGATCAATGGTGTTTCTGCGGGGTTGAGATACGGGCTAACAAAGGTTGTTCCGGGGCGCGCGAAAACGCGCGAACCTCAGATGCGCGATTGCGCATCGGGGAACCTCGGAATTCCGGGTTCGCCGCTATGCGGCGCCCCGGAATGACGAAATCAAATTGAGCGAACTAAATCGGATCCCACGGAAAGATATCAGCCGAGCGGTCGAGTTTGTAGAACGACTCCTTGAGCGCCGGCATGCCGTGCTCGGCGATGGTCTGCGGCGTCCAGCCTTCGCTCCGCTGCACCGAGCGCAGCGGACGGTTTTGGCTGAACAGGAAAATCTCGTTCATGCGCACGCCGAAGATCTGTCCGGTGACGTCCTTGGCAAGGTCGCTCAGCAGATAGGCGCACATCGGCGCGATTTTCTCGGGGCCCATCTGCTTGATCTTCTCGACCCGGGCCTTCTGGGCTTCCGTCTCGGTCGGGATGGTGCCGATCATGCGGGTCCAGGCGAACGGCGAGACGCAGTTGGAGCGGACGTTGAAGCGGCCCATGTCGAGTGCGATCGACTTCGACAGCCCGACGATGCCGAGCTTGGCGGCGGCGTAGTTGGCCTGGCCGAAATTGCCGATCAGGCCGGAGGTCGAGGTGAAATGCACGAAGGAGCCGCTCTCTTGTTCCCGGAAGATGCGCGCGGCGGCGTGGCTGACATAGAACGAGCCCATCAGGTGCACCTTGATGACGGCCTCGAAGGCATCCACGCTCATCTTGTGGAAGATCATGTCGCGCAGGATGCCGGCATTGTTCACCACACCGTCAAGCCGGCCGAAATGATCGGTCGCGGTCTTGACGATCTTGCTCGCGGGGATCGCTTCCGCCACCAACTCGAAGTTGGGCACCGCGGTGCCGCCGCGCTTCTTGATCTCGGCGACCACTTCTTCGGCCGGCGAGGCCGAGGAGCCGGCGCCGTCGGCCGAACCGCCGGGATCGTTGACCACGACCTTGGCGCCTTCGGCGGCACACAGCAGCGCGATCTCGCGCCCGATGCCGCGGCCTGCGCCGGTGACGATGATGACCTTGTCCTGCAGCGATTTTGCCATGGAGCTCTCCTGTTGGTTCCGTCATTCCGGGGCACGCGAAGCGCGAACTCTGGTACGCAATTGCGTACCTTTGAATCTTCGAAGATTCCGGGTCTGGTCCTTCGGACCATCCCGGAATGGCGGGTGGGTTATCTCTCGTTCGTAAAGATGATCGTGCCCGACGCGGCGAACATGCCGCCGACGCCGTGGCAGACCGAAATCTTCGCGTCCTTGACCTGCGCCGGCGCGATGCCGCGCATCTGCCGCACGCTCTCCTGCAGCGCGTACATGCCGTACATGCCGGAGTGCATGTAGCTCAAGCCGCCGCCGTTGGTGTTGAGCGGCAGCTTGCCGCCGGGGCGCGTGTTGCCGTCGGCGATGAATTTGCCGGTCTCCTCGTAGGGCACGAAACCGAGATCGCCGAGGCCGAACATCGGCAGGTGCGCAAAGGCGTCGTAGATCATGAGGTGATCGACGTCCTTGTGGGCGATGCCGGCTTCCTTGAAGGCGAAGGGACCGCGACCTTGAAGGCGCGCGAGGAGTTGAACGTCTCCATCTGGCTGACCATCGGCGTTTCCACGCTCTCGCCGGTGCCGAGGATGTAGACCGGCTTGCGCGGAAAGTCCTTGGCGCGGTCGGCGGAGGTCAGGATCAGCGCGCCGCCGCCGTCGGTGACGAGGCAGCACTGCAGGAGCCGGAACGGATAGGCGATCATCCGCGAGTTGAGGACGTCGGCAACCGTGATCGGGTCCTTCATCATCGCGCGCGGATTTTTTCCGGCCCATTCGCGCTGGACGACGGCGACCATGGCGAGCTGCTCATGGGTGACGCCGTAGGTCTTCATGAAGCGCAGCACCGGGAATCGGGAACATGCTCGGCGGGCCGTAGACGCCGAACGGCGACTCGAACTGGCCGTTGAGGCTGTCCGGCGCCGTCGAGCGCGGCAGCTTGCCGACCATCGACTTGCCGCTTTCGGCGTGCGTGATCAGCACGGTCTTGCACAGGCCCGCCTCGATCGCCGCAGCCGCGTGGCGGACGTGCAGCATGAACGAGCAGCCGCCGACCGAAGTGCCATCGACCCAGGTCGGCTTGATGCCGAGGTAATGGCAGACCTGCTGCGGGCTTTCGACTGCGGTAGCGAAGCCGTCGATGTCGGAGAGTTTCAATCCGGCGTCGGCAAGCGCATTCAGCGCCGCATCGGCGTGCAACTGGATTTGCGAGACGTTGGGGATGACGCCGAGTTCGGTGGTCTCGGCCGCGCCGACGACGGCAACCTGGTTCCTGCGCATGATCTATCCCTTCGCCGGGCGGAACTGGGGAAGGGTGATCTTGTCGTCGAGCTTTTCGAACGCGACTTCGAGCTTCATGTCGAGTTCGAGCGCCTCCGGCGTCTGCGGACAATCGACGATGTTGCTCATCATGCGCGGACCTTCGTCGAGCTCGACGACGGCGATCGCATAAGGCGGGGTGAAGCCGGGCGCTGCGGGACGATGATTGATGACGTAGCTGTAGAGCTTGCCCTTGCCGCTCGCCTTGAACACAGAGACCTTGCGCGAGGCACAGGACGGGCAGAACGGTCGCGGCGGAAAGTAGACATGTGCGCAGGCGTCGCAGCGCTGCAGGCGCAGTTCGCCGGCCTTGGTGCCGTCCCAGAAATGCTGGGTCTCCGGCGTCGGTTTCGGTTTGGCGCGTGCAGCTTCGGCCATTTCGGCACATCCTCCCTGGCAACGGGCGTTCGCCCGCTTGTTGCAGTCTTGATGCGACAATTGACCATCCGCGGTCAACGGTCCACCGGCATCCGCGCATGGCCTTATGCCCGCCAGCGGGAGTGCTTGTATGCCAGCATTGCCAAAGGTAGGGTGCGCGCAATTTCGGCGTGCGAAAAATCGCTGCGCCGCTTGGGGGACGAAACGAACATGCCGAACAAGACGCTCGCAATTCTGGCCGATGATCTCGCGAACAAGCGTACCAGTGCGCGAAAGCTGGTCGAGGAGTGTCTGGCCAAAATTGCCGATCCCGCAGGCGAAGGGCAACGCGCCTTCATTCATGTCGACAAGGATGCCGCACTCGAAGCAGCCGATGCGATGGACCACTTGCGGAAGGCGGGCGCGGCGCCGTCGCCTTATGCCGGCATTCCCGTCTCGATCAAGGATCTCTTCGACATCAAGGGGCAGGTCACCCGCGCCGGCTCCCGCGCACTCGATGACTCCGCGCCGGCGGAAGCCGATGCGCCTGTCGTGGCGCGGCTGCGCGCCGCCGGTTTTGTCGTGATCGGCCGCACCAACATGACCGAGTTCGCCTATTCCGGCATCGGCATCAATCCGCATTACGGCACGCCGAAGGGCGCCTGGCAGCGCAGCGTCGGCCATGTGCCCGGCGGCTCGTCATCGGGCGCGGCGGTATCGATTGCCGACGGCATGGCCTACGGCGCGCTCGGCACCGACACCGGGGGCTCGTGCCGGATCCCGGCCGCCTATAACGGCATCGTCGGCTACAAGCCGACGCAGCATCGCGTGCCGCTCGATGGCGGCGTGCCGCTGTCTTCCTCGCTCGACAGCTTTGGTCCGCTCGCCAATTCGGTTGCCTGCTGCGCGGCGCTGGATGCGGTGCTTGCCAATGAAGCCTCGCCGGTGCTGCAGCCGCGGCCGATCAAGGGCCTACGACTCGCGGTGCCCACCACGGTTGCGCTCGACGAGCTCGATGATGCCGTCGCAAAAACCTTTGAGCGGGTGCTGCAGACGCTTTCGAAGGCAGGCGCGCTGATCGAGCATATCGAGGTGCCGGAGTTCCTCGACGTCGGCATGATGAACGCAAAGGGCGGCTTTTCAGCGGCGGAAGCTTACGCCTGGCATCGCTTCCTGATCGCGGCCAAGGGCAACATCTACGATCCGCGCGTCGCCACCCGCATCATGCGCGGCGAGGCGATCAGCGCAGCCGACTATGTCGACCTGCTGAACGCGCGCCGCTCGCTGATTGCGCGCATCGCAACGCGGCTCGCGCCCTACGATGCGCTGGTACTGCCGACGACGGCGAACACACCACCGCGCATCGCCGATCTCATAGCCGACGACAAGGCGTTTGCCATCGAAAACCTGCGCTCCCTGCGCAACTGCACCCTGATCAATGTGATCGACGGCTGCGCCATCTCGCTGCCGGCGCATCGCGAGGGCGAGGTGCCGGTCGGCTTCATGCTGGCGGCTGCCGGGCGGTGCGGACCGCCGCATCTTCGAGCTTGCGGCCGCCATGGAGGACGTGATCCGTGTATGACATCACCTTCACCGTGTTCGACAAGGGCGCACCGACGCCGTTGACCATGTCGATCGACCAGGCCGTGATCGCCGGCTGGACCGGCCGCGACCCGGTGGCGCGCGACAAGCATATTGCCGAACTGGAAGCGATCGGCATTGCGCGCCCGGCCACGACGCCGATCTACTACCGCTGCTCGGCGCGGCGTCTGACCACGACCGATGTCATCGAGGTCTGCGGCGGCGAATTCGAGCGGAGAGGTCGAGTTCGTGCTGATCGGCTGGCAGGGCCGCATCTTCGTCGGCCTCGGCTCCGATCACACCGACCGCAAGGTGGAGACCTACAGCGTCACCGTGTCGAAGCAGATGTGCGACAAGCCGATGGCGACGGAGTTGTGGGAGCTGGAGGACGTCATCGACCATTGGGACCAGATGGTCCTGCGGGCCTGGGCCTGGATTGACGGTGCGCGCGTGCTCTATCAGGAGGGCACGCTGGATGCGATGCTGCCGGTGAAGGACCTGATCGAACGCGGTTTTGGCGGGCAGGGCCTGCCCGATGGCTGCGCGATGTTCGGCGGCACCTTTGCCGCCAAGGGCGGCATCCGCCCGGCGAGCCGCTTCGAATACGAGCTGGACGACCCCGTGCGCAAGCGCAAGCTCAGCCACGCCTATGACGTGATCGAGCTGCCGGTGCGGGGCTGACAGTTTGCCGGAAATCGGGTGGCGGGAACCGGTAGCGTCTGCAAGACTTTTGGCCATGAAAGCAACCGCACGAAAAACCGATCAATCCGCTTCCGCCGCGCTGTCCGCGTCGACACGATCGACTGGGCGCAGGTGACCTGCGACCTCGACGGACAAGGCTGCGCCCTGCTGAAGGGGCTGCTGTCGCCGGACGAATGCCGGGCGCTCGCTGCGCTCTATCCCGACGATCAGCGCTTCCGCAGCCGGGTCGTGATGGGCCGCCACGGTTTTGGCCGCGGCGAGTACAAGTACTTTTCCTATCCGCTGCCCGACCTGATCGCGGAATTGCGTCCGTTGCTCTACGCGCGGCTCGCCGGTGTTGCCAACCGCTGGAACGAGGCGATGGGGATCGACATCAGCTATCCGGCCTCGCATGCGGCGTTCCTGAAGCGCTGCCACGATGCCGGGCAGACCCGGCCGACGCCGCTGCTCCTTCAGTATGAAGCCGGCGACTTCAACTGCCTGCATCAGGATCTCTATGGCGAGCACGTCTTCCCGCTGCAGGTTGCGATCCTGTTGTCGGAGCCGGGGCGCGATTTTGCCGGCGGCGAATTCGTGCTGACCGAGCAGCGCCCGCGCATGCAGTCGCGCGCCGAGGTGGTTCCGCTCACCCAGGGCGATGCGGTGGCATTTGCTGTGCATCATCGCCCCGTGCAGGGGACGCGCGGCACCTATCGCGTTAACCTGCGCCATGGCGTGAGCCGGGTGCGATCCGGCCACCGCCACACCGTCGGCGTGATTTTCCACGATGCGAAGTAGCAGGCCTCTTTGAGCACAGACTTGTTCGACAGCGTTGCCGATGTGCTGCCGCCGCGCGAGCTGATGGCGGAGGGCGCCGTGCTGCTGCGCGGCTTCGCAAAGCCGTCTGAGGAAGAGCTGCTTGCCGCGCTGCGCGAGATTGTCCGTGAAGCGCCATTTCGGCGCATGTTCACCCCGGGCGGCCACCAGATGTCCGTGGCGATGACCAATTGCGGCAATGCCGGCTGGGTGACCGACACGAGCGGCTACCGCTATGACGGCGCCGATCCCGAGTCGGGAAAGCCGTGGCCGGAAATGCCGGAGTTGTTTCGCGAACTCGCGCTGCGCGCGGCGGAGGAGGCGGGCTTTTCCGGCTTCACCCCGGACGCCTGCCTGATCAACCGCTATGCGCCGGGCGCAAGGATGTCGCTGCACCAGGACAAGGACGAGAAGGACTATGCTGCGCCCATCGTCTCGGTCTCGCTGGGCTTGCCCGCGGTTTTCATGTTCGGCGGGGCGAAGCGCAGCGACAAGACGCAGCGCCATCGGCTGCAGCATGGCGATGTCGTGGTGTGGGGCGGGCCGTCGCGGCTGTTCTTCCATGGCGTCGCCCCGCTTGCCGACGGCGAGCACCCGCTGCTCGGACGGCAGCGCATCAACCTGACTTTCCGCAAAGCGCGCTGATGCACTCCCACGAGGAGAAAAGGTAGTCTAAGCTCATCGCATGACCGCGACCGAGACCAGCGCTCCAGTCAGCCCTGCGGCCAACCGCACCGGCATCTATCTCGCCGTGCTGCAACTCGTGTTCACGCTGGGCTGGACCACCTACGTGATCTATCTGCCAAAGCTTGCCGCCAGCGTCGGCATCGCACCATCAGCTGTGATCCTCATTTTGATGCTGGATCAGGCGATCTTCACCTTCTCCGACACCGCGATGGGGATCGCGGCCGACCGGGTCTCCAAAATCGTCGGCCGGCTCAGCCTGTTCGTCGGTGCGCTGACGGCGATCTCCTGCGCGGCCTTCATCGCGCTGCCGTTCGTTGCCGGCACCGGGCCGGGCGCGCAAGCCTGGTTCATCGTGCTGATCCTGATCTGGGTCGTGACGTCCTCGGCCCTGCGCGCACCGCCACTGACGCTACTCGGCAAGCACCGCGCGAGGCCCGCGATTCCGTTCCTCGCGGCACTCTCGATGCTCGGCTATGGCCTGGCCGGTGCGGTCTCGCCCTATCTCGGCGTCGTGCTGCGCAATGAAGACCCGCGGCTGCCCTTTGTCATTTCAGGCGTGGTGCTGTTGCTGACGACACTGGCCCTGTCAAAGATCGAGCGCGGGATCGCTGACGAGCCGGCCGCAAAAGCTGCCGCGCCGGCAAAGCCGCTTGGGCCGGTGCCGGTGTTCTTCATTGCATCCATGCTGATCCTGTCGCTCGGCTACCAGCTTCACTTCGCCATCAACAGCGCGCCGTTCTACCTGCGCTTTGCGCAGGCTGCCGATCTGCAATGGCTGCAGCCGGTGTTCTGGATCGGCTTCAACGTCGCGCTGTTCCCCGCAAGCGTTGTCGTCAAGCACCGCGGCGGACTGATCGTGATGGGTGCGGCGGGACTGCTCGGCGCGCTCGCCGTGCTTGGCGCTGAGCTGGCCGGCAATCTGCACATATTGATCGTGGCGCAGTTTCTCGCAGGCGCGGCCTGGGGCTGCATGCTGATGGCGGCGGTCTCTGCCGCACTTGCAATCGGCGAGACCGGCGCGGAGGGCAAGGTGGTCGGCCTCGTCTTCTCGGCGCTGGCGCTGGCGACCTTTGCGCGGATGGCCGCGGTCGCCGGCGGCTTGCAGAAAATGCCGGAATACGCGCCGCTCCTGCAATGGACGCCGGTCGCCTGCTGGGCGGTTGCCGGCGCAGGCCTGCTCGCGATCGCGGCGTCGCGGATAAGTATGGCGGCTAGGACGGCTTCGCCGGGTGGATGAACGCCCAGGGGCTGACTTCGGAATCCGTCGGCACCTCGATTGCGATCACATAAGGCCCGCCGTCGGCCAGCGCCTTTTCCAGCGCGGGGCGGAAATGATCCGGCGAGGTGACGCGGGACGCGGCGACGCCGAAGGATTCCGCGAGCTTGACGAAATCGGGATTGACGAGGTCGGAGGCCACCACGCGGCCGTCGAACCGCTCGCGCTGGTCGCGGCGCACATTGCCATAGGCGTTGTTGTTGAAGACGAGCGTCACCACGCCGATGCGGAATTGCACGGCGGTGGCCAGCTCCTGCACGCCGAACATGAAGCCGCCGTCGCCGGTGATCGCAACCACCGGCCGGTCGGGATGCGCGACCTTGGCCCCAAGCGCGGTCGGAAAGCCCGAGCCGAGCGTGCCCTGATAGCCCGAGGAGATGAAGGTGCGCGGCTCGTAGATGGGAAAGCCGTACCAGGAGGCAAAGCCGACCTGCGAGAGCTCGTCGGTGACGATGGCATTCGACGGCAGCACCTCGCGCAGAATTTTCAGGTAAGCCATCTGCGGCTGGACGCGCTGGATGTCCTTCTGCGCCGCCGCGGTTGCCTCGCGAATGGCGGTGCGGCGTCCCGCGGTCCTGGCAAAGCCAGCCTTTTTCACGGCAGCGACAAGATCGTGCGTGCCAGCTTTGGAATCCGCGATAACCGCGACATCATGCGTATAGCGCCGCATCTCGACCGGATCGATGTCGATGCGGATCGACTTCAGCCCGTCCGGCCGATAGGGCCAGCGCGACATGGTCGGCAGCTCCAGCCGCGTGCCGATGCCGATCATCAGGTCGGTGGTCGGCCACAGCCTGTAGGCGGCGGCCATGGTGAGGCCAAGCTCGTGGGCATTGGACACGATGCCGCGTCCGCTGCGGAAGGCGACGACGGGCGCGTCGAGCATTTCGCCGAGTTCGAGGATTTCGTCGCGCGCATGGATCGCGCCGCTGCCGACAAAGATCATCGGATTCTTGCTGGCCTTGATCAGCGCGGCGGCTGCCTTGATCCGCTCGGGATCGGGCGCGGGCGCGGGCAGGGGATCGTAGACCTGCGCCTTGCCGATTTCGGTGCGCTGCGTGAACACGTCCCATGGCATTTCCAGGGAGGCCGGGCCGCGGCGGCCAGATAGCATCTCCTGGAAGGCACGACCGACCATGGCGGGAGCGACATCGGGATATTCGATGCGATCGGCCCATTTCACGAAGGTGCGCAGCGTCGCGAGCTGGTCCGGCATTTCGTGCAGATGGCCGCGGCCCTTGCCGAGAAATTGCGTCGGCACCTGGCCGGTGAGGCAAAGCACCGGCTCGTTCGCGCCGAAGGCGGTGAGCAGCGCCGCACCTGCGTTGAGCACGCCGGGGCCGGGCACCACGCTGAACACGCCGGGCTTGCCCGAGGCGCGCGCATAACCAAACGCCATGTAGCCGCAGGCCTGCTCGTGCCGCGCGCCGACCACCTTGAGCTGCGCCTGGTGGAAGGCGTCGAACAGGCCGTAGATCTGCGCACCGGGCAGCCCAAATACGGTATCGACGCCATGGGCCACCAGGCCGTTGACGATGGCCTCGCCGCCGGATGCAACGCTCATTACGCTTTCCAATCTCTTGTCATGGTGCTTCGTCGACGACGCCGTTGCGCAAGATGCCGACGCCTTCGGCCTCGACCTCGATAACGTCACCGGGCTTGAGATAGCGCGGCGGATCAAAGCGTGCACCTGCGCCGGTCGGCGTGCCGGTCACGATCACGTCACCCGGCACCAGCGTGGTGAAGGTCGAGATGTAGTGCAGGAGATAGCGGAAACCGAAGATCAGGCGTCCGGTGCGATCGTCCTGCCGGGTCTCGCCATTGACACGCGTGGTCAGACGGATATCGGCGATCTGGGCGTGATTGGTGTAGGGCACGAGCCACGGCCCAAGGCTGCCGGTGGAATCGAAATTCTTGCCCTGCGTCACGTTGAACTTGGCGTGGCGCACCCAGTCGCGCAGCGTGCCTTCATTGCACAGGGTGATCGCCGCGATGTGGTCGAGCGCAGCGTTCTCGGCGATGTGTCGTCCAGCCTTGCCGATGACGAGGACGAGCTCACCCTCGTAATCGAGCTGGCTCGACGCGCGCGGCCGCACCAGCGGTGTATTATGGCCGACGAAAGAGCGTGGCGTGCGCATGAACATGCTGGGATATTTCGGTGCGTCCTGCCCGTCCTTGTATTCGGCATTGCGGTCCGGGTAGTTCACGCCGATGCAGATGATCTTTTCCGGCGAGGGGATCGGCGGCAGCCAGGTGATGGCATCAAGGCCCTGATCCGCTGAATGCCGCGCGCCGGCTTCAGTGAGCTTTGCCAGCGCGCCGGCCTCGATCGCTTCGCGCAGCGTCGGATAGTCGAAGCGCGCGGAGAGGTCGACGATGCCGCTGTCGGTGACGGCGCCGTAGTGGGGAATGCCCTTGACGGAATAGCTTGCGAGGCGAGGTGCGGTCATGAATTTTCCAGTTCAGTCCGGCGTCATGCCGGCAGCCTTGATGATGGCGGTGGCGGGAGAGGTTTTGAGATAGTCGATCAGCGCCTTGGCGGCGTCGGATTGTTTTGTGTCGGCAGCAAGCGCTGATGTGAACACCAGCTCCTGCTGCAGTTCTCCCGGGAAGGGGCCGGCGAACTCGACGCCGGGGGCGATCAGCACGTTGGCGAGGAATACGCCGATTTCGGCCTCGCCGTTGGCGACGGCCTGCGGAATCTGCGCGGGCGAGGCCTGCACCCTGGTCTTGGCCTTGATGTCGTCGGCGATGCCGAGGCGCTCGAACACCTTTGTCACATAGGCCCCGGCCGCGCTTGCCGGCAGGAAGGCGACGGAGGACGCGGCCAGCATCGCTTTCCTGAAGGAGTTCAGGCGTGGAGATATCCGGCCTCGCCGCGCCGGCGCGCACGATCACGCCGTAGCCGACCCGGGCAATATCGGTCGTCGGTCCCGGCGCGAAGCGCGCCTTGGCAGCCGCGTCCTTGAAGACGTCGACCGGCACCACCACGACGTCGAAAGGCGTGCCTGAAGTGACGCGCGCGATGATGTTCGGCGTCGAGTCGAAATGGATCGACAGTTTGTGGCCGGTCGCCTTCTCGAATTCAGGCGCAAGCGCGTTCAGCGAAGCCGTCATCGAGCCGCCGGCGATGACCTTGATCTCGGCTGCTTGGACCATCGGCGTAGCTCCAAGGGCGCAAGCGGCAGTCGCAGCAGCCAGCAGCCTCTTCATGGCAAACTCCGTTAGTCCGCGACCAGCACCTGGGCGACAAATTGCGGCTCGCGCACCTGCTGACCGGAGAAGGGCGTGCCCTCCTCGAACCAGGAACGCGGCGCCGGTGCGCCCCACAGCGTCTGCCGGCGCGGATCGCGCAGCGACCAGCGCATCGGCTCGTGGTCGTGGTCCATGGTGAAATAATCGCTGGTGTAGAGTTCGAGCCGGTGACCGTCGGGGTCGCGGACATAGAGGAAGAACGCATTGGCGATGCCGTGGCGGCCGGGTCCACGCTCGATGTTCTTCAGGTATCCGCTGGTAGCCATCACGTCGCAGAGGTGCAGGATGTTCATCGCGGTCGGCACCCAATAGGCGATATGGTGGAGGCGAGGGCCCTTGCCGTTGGTGATGGCAAAATCGTGCACGTTGCCCTTGCGATGCAGCCATGCGGCGGCGATGCGGCCGTTCGGCCCGTCTTCCTCGGCATATTCGGTCAGGCGGAAGCCGAGCCGGGCATAGAAGTCGACGGTGCCCTGCACCTCGGCGGCGAACACGTTGAAATGGTCGAGCCGCTGTGGATGGCAACCCTTGTAGAGGTCGTAGCGCCGCAGCAGATGCGGACGCTTCTCCATCGTCGCGTAGAGTTCGATCTGGAAGCCGAAGGGATCGGTGAACTGCAGGGTGCGGCCCTGGAAAGGTTGGTCTGCGAAGGCGTAAGTGATGCTGTTCTCGGAAAAGAAGGCGGCCGCCTTGTCGAGATCGCCGTCATTGCCGACCTTGAAGCCGAGGCGGTTGCAGGCGGGCACCACGGCCTTGCGCAGCACCAGTGAGTGATGCTGATGCTCCTCGCTGCCGCGCAAATATACAGCCTTGTCGTCCTGATCCTCGACATGCAGGCCGACCGTATTCTCGTAGAACGCGCGGCTCGTCTCCAGATTGGTGACCTCGAGCACGGCGTGGCTCGAGCGGATGACGTTGAACGGCGGATCGAAGACGTGTGTCGGAACGGGCATGGTTTCCTCAGGTGTTTCCGCTCGTCATTCCGGGATGGTCCGAAGGACCAGGCCCGGAATGTCGAGATTTCGCGATTCGATGCTTCGCATCGCTCCGAAATGACAGGATAGTCAAATTCCGAGCTTCTGGATCTTGTGCGTCCCGCGGGCGAGCGAAACGTGCTTGGTCTCCATGTAAAAGTCGAAGGAATAGTCGCCGCCGTCGCGACCGATGCCCGACGATTTCATGCCGCCGAACGGCGTCGGCAAGTGACGGACGTTCTCCGAGTTGAGCCAGATCATGCCGGCCTCCAGCGCATCCGCAACCCGCAGCGCACGGCCCATGTCGCCGGTCCAGACGTAACCGGCAAGGCCATAGCGCACGCCGTTGGCGATTTCGACCGCGTCGGCCTCGTCGCGGAACGGGATCACGGTCAGGAACGGGCCGAACACCTCCTCCTGCGCGACGCGCATCTTTGCACTCGCGTTGGTGACGAGCGTCGGCGTCACATAGTGCCCGCCGCCGGGACCGTCATGCGGCTTGCCGCCGACCGCGATGGTGGCGCCGTCCTTCTTCGCGATGTCGAAATAGCTGCAGACCTTGGCGAGATGCTTCTCGTGGATCAGCGGCCCGATTTCGGTGGCGGGATCGAGCGGGTGGCCGACCTTCAGCTTCTGGACACGGGCGGCAAGCTTTTCGACGAACTTGTCGACGATGCTTTGCTGCACCAAGAGGCGGCTGGACGACGTGCAGCGCTCGCCATTCAGCGAGTAGATCATGAAGACGACGGCATCGAGCGCGCGATCGAGATCGGCATCGTCGAACACGATGACCGGGTTCTTGCCGCCGAGCTCGAAATGCACGCGCTTCAGGGTCGGCGCGCCCTGCGCCATGATGGCAGCACCGGTTGCGCTCTCGCCGACAAAGCCGATCGCCTTGATGGCGGGATGCTCGGTCAGCGCCTTGCCGGCCTCCTCGCCGATGCCGTGCACGGTGTTGAGCACGCCGTCCGGCAGGCCGGCCTGCTTTGCGAGTTTTGCCAACAGGTCGGCCGTCACCGGCGACCATTCCGCCGGCTTGTGCACGACCGTGCAGCCTGCGGCAAGCGCAGGGGCAAGCTTCCAGGTCGAGAGCATGAACGGCGTATTCCATGGCGTGATCGCACCAACCGGACCGATCGGCACGCGGGTCGAGAGGTTCCAGTGCTCCTCGCTCGGCGTGTTGAGCCCGTCGCGCGCCTCGGCGCATTTGTCGGCAAAGAAGCGAAAATTCTCCGCGCCGCGGATCGCGGCCTTGGCCATGAATCGATGCGCCTGGCCGGTGTCGATGCATTCAAGCACCGCGATGTCGTCGGCATTGTCCTCGATGGCGTCAGCCACGCGATGCAGCAGTGCGCGGCGCTTGGCGGCCGGCATGTCGCGCCAGGGCTTGAAGGCGCGTGCGGCCGCAGCCGCAGCGCGGTCGATGTCCTCGGAATTGCCGCGCGCGACGTTAGCGAGCAGCGACCCGTCGACCGGCGACGTCGTCTCGAACGTTTCGCCCGACGCCGACGGCACTGACTTGCCGTCGATCATGTGCCCGATGCCGTCGGCGCGCAGCTTCTTCAGAAGCGGCGCAACGCGGTCGCGATTGGCCTGAAAGCCATCGGCGGGCTTTGGCGTAATTTTATCCATGGGCTGCCTCCGCTTTCAGCGCTTCGTGGAGATTGTTGCGCTTCCAGCTGGTTTCCTTGTCGTTGATCTGCATGTCGAACGATAGCGCAAACTTGCTGGCCGCGAAAACCGGATCGAGATGGGCCGAGAGCGCCTTGAAGATGTGTTCGCCGGCCTTCTTGCGCGCGGCGAGGTCGCGGCCTTCGCCGAGGCGCAGCACCATGGCAAGGAAGCCGTGCTGCGGGTTGCCGTCGGCTATCGCATAGTGCTCGCACCGCAACGCGCGGACGCGGATGCCGCCGAGCGGGAAGATGCCGGTCTCGATCGCGGCCTTGCGCACCAGCTCGACCACGGCGGCCATGTCGATGCGTTTGTCGAGATTGGCGGAATATTCGATGGTGAAATGCGGCATGGCGGTTGGCTCCAACTCTTCTTGCTGACGCCTCAGGCGAAATAGCAGCTCACAGATCCGTAGGGACCATAATCGGCCTGGATGGTATCACCTTTGCGGGCTTCGATCGGGCGGATAAATGACCCCGCCAGCACCACCTGGCCGGCTTCCAGCGCGAGCCCGTTGGGCGCGATCTTGTTGGCGAGCCAGGCGACCGAGGTGGCGGGATGGTTGAGCACGCCGGCGGCAAGGCCGGTTTCTTCGAGCTGGCCGTTGCGGTAACACAGTGCGCCGATCCAGCGCAGGTCGGCATCCATCGGCCGGATCGGCCGGCCGCCCATCACGATGCCGGCGTTGGCCGCGTTGTCGGCAATGGTGTCGTAGATCTTGCGTGTCGACTTGGTCTGCGCATCGACGCGCTCGACGCGGGTGTCAAGGATTTCCAGCGCGGGGACGACGAAGTCGGTGGCGTTGAGTACGTCGAACAGGGTGCAATCCGGTCCGGAAAGACGCTGCTTCATCACGAAGGCAAGTTCAGCCTCGATGCGCGTGGCAATGAAGCGGTCGGTCGGCACCAGCCCGCCATCGGCAAAGAACATATCGTCGAGCAGGATGCCGGAATCCGGCTCGTCGATGTTGAGCGCGCTTTGCATCGCTCGTGAGGTGAGGCCGATCTTGTGTCCCTTCACGACACGTCCCTGCGCCACCTTCATCTCGACCCAGGCTTTCTGGATCGCGTAGGAATCCTCCAGCGTGATCGCGGGATATTCCAGCGAGAGCTGGCGGATCTGTTTGCGGGTTTTCTCCGCTTGGTCGAGGCGAGCGGCGGCGCTGCGGATTTGATCTTGGGAAAGGGCCATGAGGAACTTGCAAAAAGGGGATGCCGAAATATGTTTAACATGTTAAGTGTATCGGTGTAAACCCGATTGCCGCGTGTTGCAGCGCAAACGCAGAACGCAAGACGCAAACGCCAAGACGAAAGACCATGGCGCGGAATAAATCCTCCGGCGGTCTCGGCCCGACTGTCGCGCAGACGGCGCAGGGAGCGCCGTTGCGCGAATTCTCCCGATCGTTGCCGATGTCGTTGCTGCGCGCCCGCGAGGCCGTGATGCGGCAGTTCCGTCCGTCGCTGCGCGCCAATGGCCTGACCGAACAGCAATGGCGGATCCTGCGCGCGCTAAGCTCGGTCGAGACCATCGAGGTGACGGAGCTGGCACGGCTCGCTTTCCTGCTCGGTCCGAGCCTGTCGCGCATCCTGCGCGATCTCGAGGCGCGTCAATTGGTGGAACGTAAGACCGCGGAGGCCGACCAGCGCCGCGCTGTGGTCTCGATATCGGCCAAGGGCATGAAACTGATCGGACTGGTCGCGCCGACGTCAGAGGCGATCTACGACGAAATCACCCACCGCTATGGCGTCGAAAGGCTCGCCGAATTGCAGGAGATGCTTGGGGTGCTCGAGCAGAATCTCGCACGAATTGCCGGCGCGGAAACGATCGGAGCCGACGCGGCCGAGGAGTGAACGCAAATTTGCATGTGGCTAGCGGCTCGATGCATAGCCTACCGGCAAATGATTGCGATCATCCCGCGATCCCCATCCCAGACCATGGACATCCGCGCCGTTTTTCGCTCAAAGTGCCAGTCAAGCCGGTCATCAAATCCGGCGCGGGAGCGGGCGTCGCTGCGAGCCGATGAGCGCGCGCGCCCAATAACAAGGACAGGGCCTGAAATCCGAAAATGGTTACGATTAAAGTCAACAACCTGATCGATTTTGTCGCTGATGTATTTTCCCACGCTGAATCCTCAGCCGAGGAAGCGCGGCGCATCGCGACGTATCTCACCACCGCCAACCTCACCGGCCATGACAGCCACGGCGTGATCCGTGTTCCCGTCTATATCCGCTGGAAGAAGACCGGCTCGGTGGTTCCAAACCAGACGGCAGAGATTGTCGTCGACACGCCCTCGCTCGCGGTGGTCGATGGCAGGTTTGGTTACGGGCAGACGGTTGCACCCTTTGCGGTCAAGACCGGCATCGAAAAAAGCAAGAAGGCGGGCCTTGCGGCAGTCGCATTGCGCAATGCCGGTCATATCGGACGCGTCGGCGACTGGGCGGAGATGGCCGCCGCCGAAGGTTTGGTGTCGGTGCATTTCGTCAATGCGGCCGGTTCGCTCCTCGTTGCGCCGTTTGGCGGCGTCGAGAAGCGGCTGTCGACCGCACCTTATTGCGTCGGTATTCCACGCCACGGGCAGGATCCGGTGGTGCTGGATTTCGCCACCTCGATCGTCGCCGAAGGCAAGGTGCTGGTGGCAAGTCGCGGCGGCAAGAAATTGCCGAAGGGCGCGCTGATCGATGCCGACGGCTCCTTGAGCGAGGAGCCCAGCGTACTCTACGGTCCCTACACATCGGATGGGCCGCGCGATCATACTGCAGGGACGGGCGCGATCCGCGCGTTTGGCGAGCACAAGGGCTCCGGCCTTGCCTTGATCTGCGAACTGCTCGGCGGCGCGCTGACGGGGACGGGCGCAACGGCGGCCGACCGGCGCTTCGCCAACGGCATGCTGTCCTTCTACATCGATCCCAAGGTGGTCGACACCAGCAACTACTTCGACGGCGAAGTGTCGCGCTATGTCGACTTCATCCGTGCGACCAAGCCGGTTGCCGGCGTCGACAGCGTGCTGGTCCCCGGCGATCCCGAGCGCAGGACGCGCGCCGAGCGCACCGCGAACGGCGTGCCGCTGCCCGACGATACCTGGGCCGCGATTGTCAACACCGCGCGCGAGGTCGGCGTCAGCGAGGCCAGCATCCAGCGGGCCGCGAGCTAACAACTGAGAATTCTCAACCGATTGCATTAAAGAGGAAACGCGATCAATGGCTACCAACAACGTCAAGAAAGTCTGGGCTTCCGGCAAGGCCGTGGTGAACGCCTGGCTGGCGATCCCGTCCGGGTTCTCCGCCGAGGTGATCGCGCAATGCGGCTTCGACAGCGTCACCGTCGACATGCAGCACGGCGTGCAGGACTACCTCTCCATGGTGCAGTGTTTCCAGGCGATGAACGGCCATCCCGTGACGCCGATGGTCCGCGTGCCCTGGAACGAGCCCGGCATCATCGGCAAGGTGCTCGACGGCGGCGCCTATGGCGTGATCTGCCCGATGATCAACACGCCGCAGGAAGCCAAGAACCTGGTTGCCTATTCCAAATATCCGCCGAAGGGCACACGCTCCAACGGCCCGATCCGCTCCGGCATGTACGGCGCGGGCGGCACCTACCAGAAGACGGCCAACGACGAGATCGTGCTCTTGCCGATGATGGAGACCAAGACCGCAATCGAGAACATGGAAGCCATCCTCGATGTCGAGGGCATCGATGGCGTCTATGTCGGCCCGTCCGATCTCGGCTTCTCCTATGGACTTGAACCAAAACTCGATCGAACCGAGCCGGAGATTCTCGCGATCTACGAGAAGATCGTCAAGGAATGCGGCAAGCGCGGCCTCAATCCGGGCATCCACTGCTCCGGCGCCGACGGCGCTGTGCGCGCCATCAACATGGGCTTCAAGTTGGTCACGCTCTCGAACGAGAGCGGGCTGATGATGACCTACGCCAAGATGCAGGTGAACCAGACCCGCAAGGAGTCCGGCGGAAAGGCGTAAACGACGCGAATTGCGAGTAGGAGTGGCGAATAGGGAAGTGGCGAGTAGGCACCATCTGCTACTCGCCATTCGCTACTCGCTCTCACCACTCTCCAACCCGACGGAGAATCCCGATGGCCCCGGCACCCGTGATCCGCCTGCATCCCGACGATGGCGTGTTGATTGCGCGATCGAGTCTGCCGCCGGGGCTTGTGGTCGCCGAGGGCGTCACCACGGTCGAGCGGATTCCCGCCGGCCACAAGGTCGCGATCAAGCCCATTGCCGTCGGCGAGCCGATTCGCCGTTATGGCCAGATCATCGGCTTTGCCACCGTGCCGATCGCACCGGGCCAGCATGTCCATACGCAAAACTGCGGCATGGGCGATTTCGCCAAGGACTATGCCTACGGCGTCGACGTCAAGCCGGTGCCCAATTTCGATCTGCCCGCGACCTTCGAGGGCATCCGCCGTCCCGACGGCCGCGTGGCGACGCGCAACTATATCGGCATCCTCACCTCGGTGAATTGCAGCGCGCATGTCGCGGGTCTCGTCGCCGACGTGTTCAAGAAAAATCCGTTCACCGGCGACAATCCGCTCGCCGATTTTCCCAATGTCGATGGCGTGGTCGCGCTCACCCACAAGACCGGCTGCGGCATGACGCAGGATGAGCCGCTGGCGCTGCTTCGCCGCACGCTCGGCGGCTATGCGCGGCACGTGAATTTTTCCGCCGTCGTCGTGCTGGGCCTCGGTTGTGAGGTCAACCAGATCGGCGGGTTGATGCAGGAGCAGAAGCTCGCCGGCCGCCTGCGCGCCATGGACATCCAGGAAGTCGGCGGCACCCGCAAGACGGTCGAGGCGGGCGTGGCCTTCGTGAGGGAAGCGTTGACCGATGCGAACAAGGTCAGGCGTGAGGCGGTACCGGCAAGCGAACTGACGGTCGCGCTGCAATGCGGCGGTTCCGACGGCTACTCCGGCGTTTCGGCCAATCCGGCGCTGGGCGCGGCGAGCGATCTTTTGGTGCGTCACGGCGGCACGGTTATTCTTTCCGAGACGCCGGAGACCTATGGCGCCGAACATCTGTTGACGCGCCGCGCGGTCAGCCGCGAGGTCGGCGAAAAGCTCGTCGGGCTGATGCGCTGGTGGGAAGAATACACCCAGCGCGAGGGCGCGGAGATGAACGCCAATCCGAGCCCCGGCAACAAGGCCGGCGGCCTCACCACCATCCTGGAAAAATCGCTCGGTGCGATGGCCAAGGCCGGCAGTACCAATCTGGTCGACGTGCTGCACTACGCCGAACCCGTCACCAAGAAGGGTTTTGTGTTCATGGACACGCCCGGCTACGACCCGGTCGCGGCGACCGGGCAGGTGGCGGGCGGCGCCAATCTTGTCTGCTTCACCACCGGCCGCGGCAGCGTGTTCGGCTGCAAGCCTGCGCCCTCCATCAAGCTTGCCACCAACACGCCGATGTACAAGCGGATGGAAGACGACATGGACGTCAATTGCGGCACCATCCTCGACGGCGAGGAGAGCGTGCAGGAATGCGGCCAGCGCATTTTTGACCTGATCCTCAAGACCGCCTCCGGCCAGCCCACCAAGAGCGAAAGTTTCGATTTCGGTGGCGCCGAGTTCGCGCCGTGGGTGCTGGGCGCCACGATGTGAGCGAAGGCGGCTGGCCCCAGCCGTCATTGCGAGCCAACGGGTCGCGCGAATGCGCGAGCTTTCGCTCCTCGCAGTGACGGCGGTAGTGCCGTTCCGCCCGCGCCATAGGCACCTTCTGCCCGTTGTTAGTGCTTGATCGGGACGGGCCACGGTGTTCTGCTCAAAAAAGCTGCTGGAGTAGCCCGTCCGTGTCGATCTTCGTCGCACTGCATCACGTCACGCACTACAAGTACGACCGACCGATCGATCTCGGCCCTCAAACCATCCGCCTGCGGCCCGCGCCGCACACGCGCACGCCGATCCTGAGCTACTCGCTCAAGGTCACGCCGTCGAACCATTTCGTGAACTGGCAGCAGGATCCGCACGGCAACTGGGTCGCGCGCTTCGTCTTCCCGGAGAAGGCAGCCGAACTGAAGATCGAGGTCGACTTCACGGCGCAGATGACCGTGGTCAATCCGTTCGATTTCTTTGTCGAGCCTTATGCCTATTCGTGGCCGTTCCAGTATTCGAACGATCTGAAGACCGAGCTTGCGCCTTATCTCGCCACCATTGCGCAGGGACCGCTGTTCGCGGCTTATCTCAAGGGGGTTCCCGCCGAGGCCGACAGCACCGTCAACTTCCTGGTCGATCTCAACGCCGCCTTGCAGAAGCGGATCGGCTACGTCATCCGCATGGAGCCCGGTATCCAGACGCCGGAGGAGACGCTGGCGAAGGGCTCGGGGTCGTGCCGCGATTCTGCGTGGCTGTTGATTCAGGCGCTGCGCCATCTCGGCCTCGCCGCGCGCTTCGTCTCCGGCTATCTGATCCAGCTTCGGCCCGACATCGATCCGCTCGAAGGTCCGCGCGAGGTCGAGAGCGACTTCACCGATCTGCACGCCTGGGCGGAGGTCTATTTGCCCGGCGCCGGCTGGATCGGCTTCGACGTCACCTCGGGCATGCTGACGGGCGAGGGGCATATTCCCGTCGCCGCCACGCCGCACTACCGCTCGGCCGCGCCGATCTCCGGCAGCGCCGGCTTTGCCAATGTCGACTTTGCCTACGAGATGAGCGTCCGCCGCATCAGCGAAGCGCCGCGCATCACAAAGCCGTTCTCCGATGAATCCTGGGCGCGGCTCGACCAGCTCGGCGAAAAGGTCGATCGCGATCTCACGGCGCACGACGTGCGCCTGACCATGGGCGGCGAGCCGACATTCGTCTCCGTCGACGACATGGAGGCGCCGGAATGGAACATCGCCGCCATCGGCCCGACCAAGCGCGCGCTCGGCCGATGAATTGATCCGCAAGCTGCACGCGCGTTTTGCACCGGGTGGCCTGCTGCATTACGGCCAGGGCAAATGGTATCCCGGCGAAAGCCTGCCGCGCTGGGCGTTCGGTCTGTTCTGGCGCAAGGACGGCGTGCCGATCTGGAAAAATGCCGACCTCATCGCTCGCATCGAGAACCCGCGCAAGGCTGAGATCACTGACGCCGAGCGCCTCGCCAAGGGCACGGCAAAGCGCCTCGGGCTCGGCGCGCGTTATGTGTTGCCGGCCTATGAGGACCCCGCGCACTGGATCGAGCGCGAGGCAGCACTTCCAGCGAATGTGGATCCCGCCGATTCCAAACTGTCCGATCCCGAAGAGCGCGCGCGGATGGCGCGGGTGTTCGACGAGGGCCTGGATTCGCCGAAGGGTTATGTGCTGCCGATCCAGCGCTGGAACGCGATCGAGAGCCCCCATCCGGCGCATTGGCGCAGCGAGCGCTGGAAGCTGCGGCGCGGCAACGTGTTCCTCACGCCCGGAGACTCGCCGATGGGCCTGAGGCTGCCGATCGCCTCGCTCGAATATGTCCCGCCCGAGGACTATCCCTATGTGGTCGAGTGCGATCCGCTGGCGCCGCGCGGCAAGCTGGGCGCGTTCAACGGCGAGGCCGCGGCGCCGGAAGAGGAAGTGACCGACCCGCCGCCGGTGCGCACGGCGATGTCGGTGGAAATCCGCGACGGCGTGCTGTGCGCTTTCATGCCGCCGGTCGAGCGGCTGGAAGATTATCTCGAGCTGATCGCTGCGCTGGAAGCTGCAGCCGAGGAATTGAACATTCAGGTGCATGTCGAGGGCTATGCGCCGCCCTACGATCCCCGCGTCGAGGTGATCAAGGTGACGCCCGATCCCGGCGTCATCGAGATCAACGTGCAGCCGGCGCAGAACTGGCGCGAGGCGGTCGACATCACGCTCGGCCTCTACGAGGACGCGGCGAAAACGAAGCTCGGCGCCAACCGCTTCCTGATCGACGGCCGCCACACCGGCACCGGCGGCGGCAATCACATCGTGGTCGGCGGCAGCAAGCCGGAGGACTCGCCGTTCCTGCGCCGGCCTGATCTGCTGAAGAGCTTCGTGCTGTACTGGCAGCGCCATCCGTCGCTGTCTTATCTGTTCTCCGGCATGTTCATCGGTCCGACCAGCCAGGCGCCGCGCCTCGACGAGGCGCGCCATGACGGCCTCTATGAACTCGAGGTCGCGCTGTCGCATGTGCCGCCGCCCGGCGTCGAAGCGCCGCTGTGGCTGGTGGATCGATTGTTCCGGCACATCCTGGTCGACATCACCGGCAATACCCATCGCGCCGAAATCTGCATCGACAAGCTGTTCTCGCCGGACGCGCCGACCGGCCGTCTCGGCCTCGTCGAATTCCGTGCACTCGAAATGCCGCCCGATCCGCGGATGTCGCTGGCGCAGCAGCTTCTGATCCGCGCGCTGGTCGCAAAACTCTGGCGCGAGCCGCAGCAGGGAAAATTCGTGCGCTGGGGCACAACGCTGCACGACCGCTTCATGCTGCCGCATTTCCTCTGGGAGGATTTTGTCGGCGTGCTCGATGAACTCAAATCTTCCGGCTACGAGTTCGTCTCCGAATGGTACACCGCACAGCTCGAGTTCCGCTTTCCCGTGTTCGGCCGCGTCCATCACGGCGGCGTCGGCATTGAACTTCGCCAGGCGCTGGAGCCGTGGCACGTGCTGGGCGAGGAGGGCTCGGCCGGCGGCACCGTGCGCTATGTCGATTCCTCGGTCGAGCGGCTGCAGGTCAAGGCGACCGGCTTCGTCGAGGGCCGTCACGTCATCACCTGCAACGGCCGGCGGATGCCGATGACGCCGACCGGCCGCTCCGGCGAGGCGGTCGCCGGCGTGCGCTTCAAGGCATGGCAGCCGGCGTCCGGCCTGCACCCGACCATTCCCGTCCACGCGCCGCTGACGTTTGACCTGATCGACACCTGGAACGGCCGCTCGCTCGGCGGCTGCGTCTATCACGTCGCCCATCCCGGCGGCCGCAATTACGAGACCAAGCCGGTCAATTCCTACGAGGCCGAGGCGCGGCGGCTGGCCCGCTTCCAGGACCACGGCCATACCCCCGGCAAGGTCGACCTGCCGCCGGAGGAACGCACAATTGAGTTCCCCTTGACCCTCGACTTGAGGACGCCGCTCCTGCATTGAAGATGGGCAGTGGAGTGGATTTGACATTCGCTCACGACCTGCCGCGAGTCGGAAAGCGAATGTCAAATCCAAAACTCCACTGCAATCAGATATTTACTAGTGGTCCTTTGATTTTAACATTCGCAAAGTGCCTCCCGAACCGTGAGCGAATGTTAGAATCGGACCACTAGCGGGCGCTGGAGAGTCGGATGGTGGGACAGGCCGGCCAAGGACAGAGTAGCGGACAGACCAGCCAGGAGAGCAAGGCGCGACCGGGCCAACGCCGGATTGCCTTGTGGACCCGCGATTATGCCCGCCTGCCCGGGATTCCCGACGAATATATCGGCGCGGACGGGGCGCCGCGGCCGGCCTGGAGCCGCTTCTTCGACGCCTTCGCCACGCTTGTCGCCGAGCGAGATCGAGCGCCGCTTTGCCTCCGCCGACCGCCATCTGCGCGAGGCCGGCGTCACCTACCGCGCGCCCGGCGATACCGCCGACCGGATCTGGCCGCTCAGCCATCTGCCGCTGATCATCGACGAGATCGACTGGCAGCAGCTGAGCGCCGGCATCGCGCAACGTGCGCAATTGCTCGAACTGGTGCTGCGCGATCTTTATGGCGAGGGCAGGCTGGTTGCCGACGGCGCGATCCCGGCAGCGGCGATTGCCGGCAGCAGCGAATATCTGCGCGCGATGAGCGGCGTGAAGCCGCCGGGCGGGCGCTACCTCAACCTCTACGCCGCCGATGTCGGCCGCGGACCCGACGGACGCTGGTGGGTGCTCAGCGATCGCACGCAGGCGCCCTCGGGGGCGGGCTATGCGCTGGAAAATCGCCTGGTGCTGTCGCGCGCCTTCTCCACGCTCTACAAGTCGATGAATGTCGAGCGCGTCGCGCCGTTCTTCGAGGCGTTCCGCGACAGTCTGCGCGCCAGCGCCGACCGCGACGAGCCGCGCATTGGCCTGCTGACGCCCGGCAGTTTCAACGAAACCTATTTCGAGCACGCCACGCTCGCGCGTTATCTCGGCTTCATGCTGGTCGAGGGCGACGACCTCGCCGTCAGCGGCGACCGTATCCATATCCGCACCGTCGCCGGCCTGAAGCGGCTCGACGTGCTGTTGCGCCGGGTCGACTCCAATTTCCTCGACCCGCTCGAACTCGACGCCTCCTCGCATCTCGGCGTACCCGGCCTGATCGACGTCGTGCGCAAGGCCGGCGTCGTGGTCGCCAACATGCCCGGTTCCGGCGTGCTGGAGGCGCGCGCGCTGCTCGGCTTCCTGTCCAACCTGGCGCCGCGCCTGCTCGGCGAGGAACTGAAAATGCCGCACATCGCCACCTGGTGGTGCGGGCAAAAATCCGCGCGCGAGGAAGTGCTGTCGCGGCTCGACGACATCGCGATCGAAAGCGCTTATGGGCGCAGCGTCCCCGGTTTCCCGGCCAACGGTCCGGTGCTGGCGGGCCAGCTTGAGCCGGCCGATCGCGCGCGGCTGGTCGGCGCCATCAACGACCGCGGCATCGACTACGTCGGCCAGGAACTGGTGCGGCTGTCGACGACGCCGGTCTGGGAAAACGGCCGCCTGACGCCGCGTCCCTTTGGTCTGCGGGTGTTTGCCGCTGCGACCGACAACGGCTGGGTCGTGATGCCCGGCGGCTTCTGCCGCATCGCCGAGCAGCCGGATGCGCGCGCAGTCTCGATGGGTGACGGCGCGCGGGCCGCCGACGTCTGGGTGGTGTCCGACAAGGTGGTGCAGGCCTCGACGCTGCTGCCGGCCGTCGACACCGTGCGCATCCGCCGCATCGCGGGCGTGCTGCCGAGCCGCGCCGCCGACAATCTGTTCTGGCTCGGCCGTTACCTCGAGCGTGCCGAGGCGACGCTGCGGCTGATCCGCGTGCTGGGTTCGTCCTTGCGCGATTCCGCCAGGAGCGAACCGGGGCGTGGCTCGGGACTGGAGCGCATCCAGCGGCTGCTCGTCACCTGGGGCGCGGCAACGCAGACCTCGCGCTCGCAATCGGCGAAGGTCGCAGCCGAAGCGCTGCAGAGCGAGGAACGCTTCGGCTCGGCGCTGTCGCTGGTGCGCTCCGCGCAACGCACCGCCACCTCACTGCGTGAACGCCTGTCGCCGGACGCCTGGCAGGTGATCACGGAAATGAGCGAGCGTCTGGCCTGGGAAATCGACGACGACGATGGCGTCGTCTCCACGGCTGAGCTGATCCTGCGCGAGCTTGCAAGCTTTGCCGGCCTTGCACAGGAGAACATGAACCGCGCCGCCGGCTGGCGCTTCCTCGACATGGGCCGCCGCGTCGAGCGCGCCATCAACACCGTGCGCTTCGCCCGCCAGTTCGCCTATGACGAGGCCGGCGACGAGGACCTCGATATCCTGCTGACGCTGGTCGACTGCCAGATCACCTACCGCTCGCGCTATCTGGTCGGCCCGCTGCTGGCGCCGATCCGCGATCTCGTGGTGCTCGACACCTACAATCCGCGTTCGGCGGCGTTCCAGATCCAGGCGCTCAGCGACCATATCGCGGCACTGCCGAGCTTGAAGGAACACGGGCTGTTCGAGCGACCGCAGCGGCTTGCGGTCGCCGTGCATTCGACCCTGACCACGGCGGAAGCTTCCAGCCTCGAAGTGAAGGCGCTGTTCTCGCTGGAGCAGGACCTGCTCAATCTCGCCGACGCCATCGGGCTGCATTATTTCCCGCACGGGCCCAATGCGAGCCGGCCGGAAAAGCTGACAGGGCTCGCGTGATCTACGACATCAGGCACGTCACCTCCTATTCCTACGAAAGCCACGTGAGTTTCGCGCGCTGCTCGCTGCGGCTGGAGCCGAAGTCCGGCGACGGCCAGGAACTGATTTCGCACAGCGTCGACATCAGGCCGCGCCCGGTGGAGCGGACGGCGCGGCGCGATTTCTTCGGCACCCTGACCGAGAACGTGCTGATCGAGGCCGCGCATCGTCATCTGCGGATCGATTCCCGCTCGCGGGTGTCGGTCGAGCGCCGCAGCTACGACCGCGCCGCCGAAAGCCCTGCCTGGGAGAACGTGCGCGATCTCGCCTTTGGCGCCGCAAGCCTCGGCGCTTCGTCGCCGGTCGGCTATGTCTTTGCCAGCACGCTGGTGCCGGTGCTGCGGCCGGTCACCGACTATGCCGTCGCGAGTTTTCCGCAAGGCGTGGGAATCCTTTCCGGCGCGGCCGACCTGATGCGGCGCATCCGCACCGAGTTCAAATACGATCCCAAGGCGACGGTGATTTCCACGCCGCTGACCGAAGTGTTCGAGAAGCGGCACGGCGTCTGCCAGGATTTTGCACATGTGATGATCGCAGGTCTGCGCGGCCTCGGCCTGCCGGCCGCCTACGTCTCCGGCTACATCAGGACCATCCCGCCGCCGGGAAAGCCGCGGCTGCAGGGCGCGGACGCGACCCATGCCTGGGTCTCGGTATGGTGCGGCGGCGAGCTCGGCTGGGTCGGCTTCGATCCCACCAACGATCTCATGATCGCCAACGATCACATCGTGCTCGCGACCGGCCGCGATTTCTCCGACGTCTCCCCGGTCGACGGCATCATCGTCGGCTCGCGCAAGCAGAAGCTGCGCGTCGAAGTCGACGTGATGCCGATGGAGTGAGGGGGAGGGGGCGGCTTGCTCGCCTTCCGACATCAAGCTCGCTTGGGATTGGGTAGCATTTCTCGCTCGCCACCGGATCGAAAAGTGGTATTTTAAGGAGAGCCCACAAAGCCTGTTCCCGGGGGCACCATGCAACGGCGCGAGTTTATCACGCTGCTGGGCGGCGCGGTTGCTGTATGCCCGCGCGCGGTGAAGGCGCAGCAGGCGAACAAGGTTTACAGGATTGGCACTATCAGTGCCGGCGTACGACTGAATACGAGCGAATTGCAAGACGCTCTCAGCGGGTTGGGCTGGATTGAAGGCAAGAATCTGATTTACGAGAGGCGGTACGCCGAGAACCGGCCCGAGCGGCTGCCTGATCTCGTCGCGGAACTGATAGCTCTCAACGTCGATGTCATCGTAGCAGTCGGAACACTTGCGCCAATTGTTGCCAAACAGGCCACCACGACAATTCCGATCGTGATGACGTCAGCTGGCGATCCCTTGGGTAGCGGGCTCGTCGCTAGCCTGGCCAAACCCGGCGGAAATCTCACCGGGTTAAGCCTTATGTCTCCCGAATTGGCAGGAAAACGGTTGGAATTTCTCAAAGAGATTATCCCCGGACTTACGCGTATCGCCGTTCTCTGGAATGCGGCCAATCCTTATCCTGCAACTGTTTTTGATCAGACCAGGCTCGCTGCCGGGAAGTTGGGGATCGAGGTCCAGTCCTTGAGAATAACAGGCCCCGATGATCTGGATGGTGCGCTCGAAGATGCGCTGCGGCAAAACGCAGCTGCATTGATTGTAGTCGAAGATCCTCTCACCTATGACAATCGACAACAGATCGTGACATTTGTTGCGAAGAACAAGCTGCCGGCAATCTCTGGAGTAAGAGAATTCGCCGACGCAGGAGGACTCCTGGCTTACGGAGCAAACCTTGCAGACCTGGCGCGGCGTGCAGCCGGACACGTGGACAAGATTCTCAAAGGGACAAAACCTTCAGATCTCCCGGTCGAGCAACCCACCAAGTTTGACTTCGTGATAAACCTCAAGACCGCGAAGTCACTGGGGCTTGGCATTTCACCAGCCCTTCTTGCCCGCGCCGATGAGGTGATCGAGTAACTGGACGTCTTTGCTGCGATGTATGAGTCCGTTTGTGCCGCAAAGCAGACGTGCCGGAGGTCAGCCCCGACGTCCGCTTTCAGGAGGATTGTGTTGCAAAACTCGGCCGGCCTTGATTGCAGGGGTTTTTATGAGTTCTAGCCGGCCCGTTGTTTGCGCCGTCGGCTGCGGTTGTTATTCGCGGGTGTTATGCGACGCAAGCAGCTCCTAGAGGTGGTGGGGCGCGGCAGAGGAGCTTGGCCAGCCGCCTCAGGTTTTGCGCAGTTGCTGTCAGCAGCACTTCGTCTCTGACGCCGCTCAAGCCCCGCAGCCGGAACCGGTCGAGCCGGAGAATGCGCTTCATGTGCGCAAATCGCATCTCAACCTTCTTGCGCTCCCGGCGGGACTGCTGGAAGGCTTCCGTATCGGCCAAGGCTCGGACACGATCTCGCACATCTTCGTTGAGGTCACGGGTGACTTTGCGCGCAGCCGCCGTGGTACACCGCGGCTTCAGCAAGCAGGCCGAGCAGTCTTTCTTGTTGGCCCTGTAGTAGACGATATGACCCTGGTCGATGTTACCGGTGCTAGTCAGCTCCGCGCCACCCGGGCAGACATAAACATTGCGCTCTTGGTCGAAGACAAAATCCGCGCGACTGAAGGTACCATCGGAGCGCGCCGACTTGTCCCACACCGGTACATGCGGTGTGATGTTGCGATCCACCAGCCATTTGAGCAGCCTGACCGCGCCATAGACCGTGTCGCCCGCGAGCCGCTGGGGCCGCAGATCGAAGCGGCGTTCAACACGGTCCACCATGGTTTTGGTGATGGCAATCTCCACGGTTCGATTTGCCCGAGTGCCCACGGCATCGATGATGATGCCGGCCTTGTTGTCGATCAGGTAGTTCGCATCATAGGCAAAGAATGGGTCCATGCCTGGCCTCGCAACCCATGTCGCTTGCGGATCGGTAAGCGAGACTTCCTTGGGAGGCTTGTGTCGATCGCCGCCTTTGCCTGAACCGCCAGCGTCTCCACCACCGTCTTCATCGCCGCGGGCGGTATCTAGGGCGGCGAGGTACTCGCGAACTGCATGGGATGCCTCCTCTGCCTTCGGCCATGCAATCGGCTGGTCGCCGGGCATCCGCTTCTTCTTGTCTACATCCGCCTTGATCAGGCTCGCATCGATCGAGAACGCTTCGCCTCCAACCAGCCCGGTCGCAATGCACATTGCCACCACACCCTCGAAGACCCGACGCAGAGCGTCGCTCTCCTGGAAGCGTTCGTGCCGCGCACGACAGAATACAGAGTGATCGGGGATCCTGTCCTCAATGCCAAGCTTGCAGAACCACCTGTAGGCCAGGTTGACCTGGACTTCAGCGCATAGCCGGCGCTCCGAGCGGAGCGCAAACACGTAACCAACGATCAGCATCCGGATCATCAGTACCGGGTCAATCGAGGGCCGACCCGTATGCGAGTAATATGGCGCCAACTCCTTGTGCACCCAGCTCAGATCGAGCAAACCGTCGATCTGCCGCACCAGATGATCGGGCGGAACCACCTTGTCGAGATCAAACGAATAGAAAAACTGTCCCTGTCCTTCTTCCCGCCGCCCCATCATGCGCCGCTCCCGCCGATGCCGTCTCTACCAACGGAATCATGGTTCGCGATTCGCATCAAAGGGAGTTTTGCAACACAATCGGGAGTGGAGCGGACATGCCGTCTTGGGCCGGGCATGTCGGCTAATGACTGCCGGCTCAACCGGTCGACGCAACACAGGCGTTAAATCTCTCTGCTGGTGTTTCAAATTGCAAGGTCTCACGTGGTCGTTCGTTGAGCTGACGCGCCACTTTGTTCAGATAGGCTTGCGAGTGCACGGACAAGTCGGTGCCTTTGGGAAAGTACTGTCTCAGCAGGCCATTGGTGTTTTCGTTCGATCCCCGCTGCCACGGGCTTTGCGGATCGCAGAAGTAAACATCGATGTTGGTCGTCAGGGTGAACCGTCGATGATCCGTAAGTTCCTTGCCCCGGTCCCAGGTCAGCGATTTGTACAGCTCGCTCGGCAGCTTCTTTGCCTGCTTGATCAGCGCGGATACGACCGACTGGGTATCCTTGTTGGCGACCTTTGCCAGCATCACGTAACGGGTCTGACGCTCGACCAAGGTCGCGATATAGCTGTTCTTCGAGCCGGACAGCAGGTCGCCTTCCCAATGGCCAGGCACCGCCCGATCTTCAACCGCTGCTGGTCGCTGACGGATCGAGACGGGATCCTTGATTTGTCCCCGCCCATCACTGATGAGACCCGCCTGTTTCGATCGACGGATCGTGCGCTTCGACCGAAGATGGCAAAGCAGCTCTTTCTTGAGCACCCCACGGGCTTGGACAAACAGACTGCGATAGATCGTCTCGTGGGACACGTGATAACGCTCGTCTTCAGGATGAGCTCTTTTAAGCCAGCCGGCTATCTGCTCGGGCGCCCAATTTAACCTCAGCTTGCTGGCCACCGCCTGTCTCAACCAGGCTTTGGTCGCCAGCTTACAGCATTTCGGGCGACGGGCTCGGGCCCAGGCCTCGTCATCCGCCAGCGCCGCGCGGTAGCCATCATAGCCGCCATTCCGGCTGATTTCCCGGCTCACCGTCGAGGGCGAACGGCCCAGCAACCCGGCCATCGAACGGGCCGATCGATGTAGCGCAATGCCTCTCGATATCTCCTCGCGTTCCCTGAGCGTCAGCGCCAACCGCGAGCGACGCCGAGGGGGAGGACGAATCCCACCGTGCGGTGACACCTGGAAATAAATGGACGATGACGGCTTACCAAACGCTCGCCCAATCGCCTTAAGCGACTCCCCGCGCTGCCAGCGATCCCACAACTCCGTCTTCTCGGCCGCCGTAAACCCTCGACGAAAGCCTTGATCCATCGTCACACTCCATCTTTTCCCTCTAAGATAAAGTGTTGCGTCGACCGGTTGAGACCACCGCCCTTACCGGACAATGGCGATGCAGCTAGCGCTCCCAAGGCGATGATTGCGGTGCAGCGTTGAGATAGATCAATAATACCATTGCGATTTGGGTTCCGATCCAAGGCGCGAACATAATTGCACCTTAAGTATTGGCCTCGGGAGGGTTGGCAGGTGTCGAAGATCAAGCAGAAGAAGCGGGAGTTAGTTGAAGCGCCGGATGCGTCTGGCAAAATCAGCCGCAAGGAATTCGAGAAGGAACTCGCGAAACTTCAGGTCGAGCTTACCCGGCTACAGAGTTGGGTTAAAAATACCGGAGCGCGCGTCATTGTGGTTTTCGAGGGCCGGGACACGGCGGGTAAGGGTGGTGTGATCAGCCGAATTACCGCACGCACGAGCCCGCGCGTCTTCCGGCACGTGGCCTTGCCTGCCCCCTCCGACCGCCAAAAGACCCAAGTCTACATCCAACGCTACATCGCGCTATTCCCAGCGGCGGGCGAGATCATCCTCTTCGACCGCTCGTGGTACAATCGGGCCGGGGTCGAGCGAGTAATGGGCTTCGCCACCGACGAGCAGTACGAACGGTTCATGAAGATGGTTCCCACGGTCGAGCAGGAGATGATCGTCAGCAACGGCATCATCCTGCGCAAGTACTTTCTCGATGTCAGCCAAGAGGAGCAGCGACGCCGGTTTGAGGCTAGGATCAACGACCCGATGAAGCACTGGAAGCTGAGCCCGATGGACACTGAATTGGTGCGGCGCTGGTGGGACTACACGGCGGCCTATCAGCGCATGATCGAGGCCACCCACACACCATGGGCGCCATGGCACATCGTGCCGGCGGACGACAAGCGCCGCGCCCGGCTGAACCTGATCCGGCATCTGCTCGACAGCATCCCTTATAAGAAGGTCGACGTGGACCTGCCGAAGATCCCCAAGGCACAACCGCGGCCCAAGAATGCTGCCGACGGTCTACGCGCAGGCCAGCCGATTCCCAGCCACTACTGATCGGGAAGCGCGTTGTGTCTGCCCGACGTAGAAGGAGACAACGCCGCCGTCGGTTGGCGTCCCGCAATAGGAGGCTTAGTGATGTACGCGCTCATCATAGTAATCGGGGTACTCTCATCTGACAAACCAGCCGGTTCAGCCGTATCTATCGGTGTAACTTCTCAAATTGTTGGAAAATTTAAAAACCTAGATGAGTGCAAGGCGGCAGCGAGTCAGCCCCACGCCACAGCCCCTGCTGAGGATATCTCTCCGCTAACCACTCTTGGATCGCGTTGGTATTGTGTATACGCCGGTGCGAAGTGACCCAGCTGACGGATCAGGGCCTGAATGTCCCGCAGGACTTGTCTACTGCAGTGAAATAGTCACGCTGCCGACGCCGGCAGAGACGTCGTAACCCACCTCCGTGCCGCGCAGTTTTAAAATCACTCCCTTGTCGGATCGCATTCTCACGGCCCTTCCTCCATGCCCCCGCCACGCGACACCAACGAATACTTTTTGATAGCTGCCTGCGATGTCTGCCGGAGTGCGAAGGTTGGATGCCGTCCCGGTAAGCACTGACCGAGACCCGCCAATCGTCAGCGCATTAATGCTGTCAACCCGCAGTGGATACTCCTTGCCTTTGAAGACTAGCACTCCCGAACCGCCAGTTGTGCCCATGATGAAGCCTTGATCGCTAACCCTGAAGCTAATCGTGCCGGTCGTTTGCGCATTCGCGAGAACCGGCGCGGCCACCAGGAAGGCGGTGGCAAGTGCTAGCACGGTCTTGCTCTTGAGTATTTGAAGGTAAGGAAACATGTCCGCCTCCTGCGAGGAGAGATTGTCATTTGGAGCGCCAGTAGTGCTTGATCTGGATCAACGGAAGGACGCCCACCGGCCTCAGCGATGTCTGCTTGTGGCACAAAGCCGACATCGGCGGCAGGGCCGCTAATGTCCGTTATTGGGAGTGAAGCGGACCTAGTCCGTCCGCCGGCTGATGTCGCCTAATGACACACTTCAGACATGGGCCTAGCCCAACAGCCGGGCGTTCGGGCGGTCCGCGCCGCTTTCCATGTCGACAAGTTCCGACACCAGGAGCACTCTGGGATACCCCCTCATGATAGATGTGGCGGCGGCCTAGCGCCGCTGTTTTGGAGAACTTGCAATGCCCCATCCTGCGATGGCGAAAGACAATGTTGCCGTGATCACGGGAGGCGCCTCCGGCATCGGGCTTGCGGCGGCGATGCGCTTTGCGGCGCGCGGCATGAAAGTATGCATTGCCGATGTCGGCGCCGATCGATTGAAGGAAGCCGAAGAAAAACTGGCGTTGCTGTCTCCCGGCGGCGTTGCCGACGTCATGGCGGCGCTGGTCGATGTCAGCCGCGCCGACGCCTTGGCGGTGCTCGAAAGCGCGGTTCGGACCCGCTTCGGCGGCACCGATATCCTGATGAGCAATGCCGGCATTTCGCCGGGTGCAAAAATGTTCGGGCCGCTGGAGAACTGGCAGCGCCTGCTCGCGGTCAATCTTTGGGGCGTCATCCATGGCACCCAGATCTTCGCGCCGCGGATGATTGAGCGGGGACGGCCCGGCCTGATCATCAATACCGGCTCCAAGCAGGGCATTACCACGCCACCGGGTGAGCCCGCCTATAACGTCAGCAAGGCCGGCGTGAAGGCGTTCACCGAGGCGCTGGCGCACGAGCTGCGCAACACCGCGGGCTGCAAGATCACGGCCCATCTCCTGATCCCTGGTCACGTCTTCACGGGTCTCACCGCGCGCGGCCGCACCGAGAAGCCGCCCGGCGCCTGGACGGGCGAGCAGACGGTCGACTTCATGATCAAAAGCCTGGAAGCCGGCGATTTCTACATCCTCTGTCCCGACAACGACGTGCCGCGAAGCCTCGACGAGCGGCGCATCCTGTGGGCAGCCGGCGACATCGTCGAAAACCGGCCCGCGCTGTCGCGCTGGCATCCGGACTACGCCGAGGCCTTTGCGGCATTCGCGAAGAAGGGCTGAGGATACGGCACGTTCACTCGATCACCTCGTCGGCTTGGGCGAGCAACATGCTCGACACGGTGAGGCCGAGCGCATTGGCGGTCTTGCGATTGATGACGAGTTCGAACTTGGTCGGCTGTTCGACTGGAAGGTCAGACGGCTTTGCGCCCTTGAGGATCTTGTCAACGTACTGGGCTGCGCGCTGGTACAGGTCGGGAAAACTCGGTCCGTAGGACATTAGACCGCCGGCTTCGACATACCCCATCTCACCGTGCATCGTCGCCAGCCGCGCACTCATGGCCAAGGTGTTGATCTCGAACCGGTTGGTATTGGCGAGTGCTTCGGTCACGACATAAAGTCCATCGGCATGACCTTTGAGCGGCTCGATTGCCGGCGCGAGGTCCTCCGCCCGTCGGATTTCGAGCGGCGTGACCGCAAGGCCGAGCGTCCCGGCCGCCGCCTGAACCTGACGCATTTCCACCACGACGGCGGGATTGCCGATGTTGGCCATGATCGCCAACCGGCGAAGACCGGGCACAACCTCGCGCAAGAGTTCAAGTCGCTTGCTGGGAAGGTCAACCGAAAGGTTTGACAGGCCGGTCAGGTTGCCGCCCGGTCGAGCCAGGCTCGCGACGAGGCCGCTACCGACAGGGTCTCCCGCCGTCGCGAAGACAATCGGAATGACCGAGGTCGCCTGCTTTGCGGCGATGATCGCCCCGGTTCCTCCCGTGACGATGACATCGACCTTTAGCCGGACCAACTCGGCTGCGATTTCCGCGAAGCGCTCGCTACGTCCGTCCCCCCAGCGGTACTCGATCGCGACCGTACGACCCTCGACCCAGCCAAGTTCGCGCAGCCGCTGTACAAACGCGGCGGTCCATTTGCTCATGGCGGATGAACTAAGCTGGCCCAGAAACCCGATGGTTGGCACTTTGGCCACTTGCTGTGCGTTGGCCGCAAACGGCCCAATAACCGCCGCGCCGCAGATAGCCGCCACGAACTCGCGCCGTCGCATTGGATACCCTGTCGGAAACGCCTCATTGACGTCCAGAACCTATCACCTTGCGAAGGCGCGGCGGTAAGAAAGCGCAATCAATCGGCCTTGATAGCTGTGTCCTGCACGCCGGCCTTCCGCATGCCGTCGAGAAAACGTTCCATCGTCTCAGCGGTCTGGTAGGGCACGCTTTCCCTGATCCATTGCAGGCTGAGTTCTGGCTGGCCGATCATGACCTGCGCGAGAAATTGCCGGGCTTCGGCGATCATGCCGAGTTGGGCGAGCGCGGCGCAGCGCAGGCGCTGGGCGCCCTGGAATCCGGGACGCATTCGCAACAGCTCGTCGGAGTAATGCAGCGCCTCGTCATATCGGCTGGCGGTGTAGTGCGCGACTGCGATGCCGCCGAAGAACATTGCCATCTCCGGGTCCATCGGGCTGAGGCGAATGGCGGTCTCGGCGTGCTCGATGGCGTCGCGATCTCTTCCCGCAAACGCCATCCCATGGCTGAGGTAGCAATGAGCGGCGGCGGAGCTTGGGTCGAGCCTGACGGCGGCTTCAAAGGCCACGATTGATTCCCCGGTGTGCCGCTGCATCATGCAGAGATAACCGAGCGCGATTTGTCCCCAGGCGGACCAGTGATCCAGTTCGACCGCACGCAACGTATGTTCGCCGCCCGTCTTCAGCCCCTCAGCGCGGCCGATCCAGCCGTTGTGAGCCGCAAAGACCAGGCAGAAGCCGAGCAGGCTGCGCGCCGGCTCGTAGTCGGGATAGCGATCGACGGCGCGTTGCAGGGCGTCGATCGCCGCCCTGTTGTCTTCCCGGTTGAGCCGCCAGACATGGGTCTGCGCGCGCGCCACGAGCTCCCAGGCGCCGAGATCGTGCGCCGAGCGGGCGAATGCGCGGATGCCTTCGGCGGCCAGAACGAACGGCTCGATCGCGGCGATGACGTTGCGCGCGATCTCGTTCTGGATCGCGAAGACGTCGCCAAGCTCGCGATCGTATTGTTCGGCCCAGTGATGCAGTCCGTTCGAGGCTTCAATCAACTGGGCGCTGATGCGCAATTGCTTTCCCGCGCGGCGAATGCTGCCGCGCAGCACGTAGCGAACGCCGAGCTCGCGCCCGACGGCGCTCACATCGGCCGGCCGGTCCTTGTAGGTAAAGGTCGAATTGCGTGCGATGACGAACAGCCATTTGATGCGGGACAGCCCCGTGATCAGGTCTTCCGTGACACCGTCCGCGAAGTGTTCCTGGTCGGGCTCCTCGCTCAAATTCTCGAACGGCAACACCGCGATCGAAGGCCGGTCCGGCAGGGGCGGATATTGTGCCGATGCTAGCCTCGTTGGTGCGCGCGGCCACTTCCGCGAGAATACCCTCGAACAGATAGCCTCGCTTCGGGATTGTCCTGATTTCGAACTCGCCCTCGCCGTCGAGAACGTGCCGGATGTCCTTGATGCATTGCACCAGCGAGTTCTCGGTGACGGCGACGTCGCCCCAGATGTGGTCGATCAGCTCCGCCTTGCTGACCAGCCGGCCGCGGTTGCGGGAGAGATAGGCCAGCACATCGAACGATTTAGGCCGCAGTTGCAGCGGCAGGCCGGCCCGGCGCAGGCACGCCGAGGGATAGTCGATCTCTAGCAGGATGGAACTGGAACTCTGGATTTCGGCCATTCCCGGGACGTCGCCAACCATTTCGAACGGCTGCGATAATAGGCTTCTTTCAGAAGAATTTCATTGCGTCTTCACGACGCGTAACGGCGCCTTTGGCATGACGTTCCCAGGGCTGGCTCCGCATTGAGCTGCCAGGGAGATCGCCATGAAATCATCGATCATCGCCCCCATCCTGACGTTCGCGCTCCTGACCGTCGTTCCCCTGAGCAGCCCGGCGAAAGCCGACGTCGTCATGGACTGGAACGCCAAGGCCGACGCGATCGGCATCGAGAAGCAACTCTTGAACACGGCCAATGCCCGCGGCCAGGCGATGCTGCATGTCGCCGTCTTCGAGGCGGTCAACGCCATCGACAAGCGATACACGCCATACAAGCTCAACCTGACGGCCGACCGCGGAACGTCGCGCGAAGCGGCGGCGGCTTCTGCGGCGCATGACGTGCTCGTTGCGCTCTACCCCGACCAGAAGCCGGATCTTGACGCGACGCTCGCCACATCGCTTGCCGCAATCGCCGACGGCGAGGCGAAGGCGAAGGGCATCGATCTCGGCAGGAAGGCGGCAGCGGAAATCATTGCGTTGCGCGCCAACGACGGCAACGGCGCACCCGAGAGCTATCGTCCGCAGGCCTCTCCCGGCGTCTATGTGCCGACGATCGTTCCCATCGAGTTCGACGGCGGCAAAGCTGACGCCGTTTGTGATGCGCACGGCCTCGCAATTCCGGCCCGCACCGCCGCCGGCGCTCACCTCGGAGGTCTGGACCCGTGACCTCAACGAAATTCGCGAGATCGGCAGCAGCAACAGCGCCAAACGCACCGCCGAGCAGACCACGATCGGGCGCTTCTGGTTCTTCACGGGACCGCGGACCTATAACCCGATCGTGCGGCAGATCGCGACAGCCAAGAACATGGACCTGGTCGACTGCGCGCGGCTCTATGCATTGACGGCGATGGCCGCCACCGATGCGTTCATTGCCGTGTTCGACGGCAAGTACGCCCATAATCTCTGGCGGCCCATCACGGCGATCCGCAACGCCGATATGACCAACAATCCGGCCACGCCGCGCGAGGCGGCCTGGCTTCCGCTCGGCACCACGCCGATGCACCCGGAATATCCGTGCGCGCATTGCATCACTGCTTCCGCCGTGTCCAACGTGCTGCAGAGCGTTGTGGGCAACGAGGTCGGCGAAATCACGCTGGCGAGCCCGACGGCGCCCGGCGTCACCCGCAAATGGACGCGCCTGCAGGATTACAGCGACGAAGTTTCCAACGCGCGGGTCTATGCCGGATTCCACTACCGCTTCTCGACGGAGACCGGCAAGGATATGGGCAAGAAGATCGCCGAACTGACGGTGAGCACGCAATTGCTCGGCACTGTCGCTGCCGCGAAGTAGGGGTTGCCGCTCGACCGCCGGGCCGGCGCGATCGCTAGCGCGGCGGTTCGGGCTCCGGTCCGGGAAGCTTGAGACGTGACGGCGGCTCGCTGGGGGTCAGCGTTGCGCCGGCATCCTTTGCAGTGTGAAATGTCGTTCCTGGTGGAGCAGCGATACGCTCGGCGCCAGGGCCCCGTTCATACCAGAACACGAGGCCGCCGACCGCGGCCAAGGCGATTGCGACGGTCACGAGGACAGGCCAGTGAAGATGTTCCGGGCGGAGCTTCCGTCTGGGCATGAACGACAACGCAAGTCAGTCCGAACCGGTTCCATGCGCGACGTCGCGTCGCGGGTGCGAAACCGCAACGCAAGGTCGATGGCGCGCGATCAGCCGGCCTGTCTAACCCGTCTTGCGCATGTCCTCATGCGCGTCGGCGCGCAGGCTCTTGAAGAATGTCTCGACCTCGCGCGACAGCGTCTCGGCGGTGGCGGTGAGTTCGCTTGAGGCCGACAGCACCGATTCCGCCGCGGTCTGGGTCTGGCCCATCGCCTCGCTGAGCGAGCCGATATTGTCGACCAGGGTCTGGTTGCCCTGCGCGGCGAGCTGGGCGTTCTGCGAGATTTCGCGGGTCGCGGAGTCCTGCTGGCCGATGGCCTGCGCGATGATGGAGGTAACGTCGTTGATCTCGCGCACGGCATTGCCGATCTCGCGCACGGCCTCGACCGAGTTGCGCGTCGAGGCCTGGATCTGCGAGACGTTCTCGCCGATCTCGGCGGTGGCTTTCGCCGTCTGGCCTGCCAGCGCCTTGACCTCATGGGCGACCACCGCAAAGCCGCGGCCGGCATCGCCGGCGCGCGCCGCCTCGATGGTCGCGTTCAGCGCCAGTAGGTTGGTCTGCTCGGCGATGGCCTGGATCAGGGTGAGCACGCCGTCGATGCGTTGGGTGGCCGCGGCAAGTCCTTCGATCTCGGCGACGGATTTTTCGGTGCGGACGCCGGCCTGCTCGACCGCGGTTGCCGACTGGCGCACCTGGCGGCCGATCTCCTCCACCGAAGCGGAAAGCTCTTCGGCGGCTCCTGCAACGGCGGAGACGTTGCTGGACGCCTGTTCGGTGGCGCCTGCGGCTGTCACTGCGCGGCAGTTGGCGTCGGAGGAGACGCTGGCAATGCTCTGGGCGGTGCCGCGCATCGCGGCGGCGCTGTCGTTGACGGTGCGCACCACCGCGCCGATCGCATCGCGGAACTGCTCGACGGACGCCTCGATATGCCGCGTGCGCTGGTCGCGCTCCTGGGAATCCGCCAGCACCTGCGAATTGAGCTTGCGATTGTGCTCCATCGATTCCTGGAAGATGCCGATCGCCCGCGCCAGCGAGCCGATCTCGTCATTGCGCGCGGTGTGCGGCACTTCGACATTGTCTTCGCCGTCGGCAACGCGCTTGATGGTGGCGGTGATAGACCGACAGGGGACGCGCGATCGAGCGAGCGATGATCAGGACGCCGATCACGACCACAAGGAGTGCGAAAGCGCCGAGGCCGGTCAGGATGAAGGCAAGCGTGTGGTTGTCGGCGGCCTGCTGGGCAAGGCGCTTGCTGCGTTCGGCATAGACCTTCGAGAGCGCCTCGAGATCCTTGTTCAGCGCGGTGCGAACCGCGCGGTTGGCGTCATTGTCGCCCCATTCGCGGCCCGCAGCCGGACTGATTTCGATGCCGCGACGCACCAGTTCCTTGCGGAATTCGACGAACTGCTCGACGCGCTTCTTGAAGGTGGCAAACTGCTCGGCGTCGTCGGCCTGCACCAGCGCCTGCCAGTTCTTCACGACGTCCAGGATGCGCGCGTTGAAGGCGAGCAGCCCTTCGCCGTATTTTTTCACCACCGCTGCGTCGGTCGACATGTAGACGCCCCGGGATTCCATCACCACGGCATAAACCAGCGAGTTGATGCGCTCGACGTTCAGCGCGGCCCGGCTGGCGGTCGACACCGCCTCGGTCAGCTCGGTGTTGCGGCGCGTGTTGTAATCCGACAGGGCGGTAATGGCCGCGGTCAGTACGGCAAACAGGCCGAAGATCGAATAGAGCTTGGCTGCGAGCGAAAGCCTGGAGGTCATGCGGGTCACGCGCTGGTTGGAATGAATTCACAAATCTGGGTCGCGGCGGCCCGCAAACTCGGGCGGGCGGCAATCGGACGGCCGCCCAGCAATTGTGCGCAGCTGAGGTGGATATTTTCTTAACAACCAATTGCAATGCGGCAGTTGGCAAAATTATTCCATATTGAAATCAACTAGTTGATGGTTCCGTGCGCACGGATGCGCCATTGGTCGCGGGCCTCGATTGCCTCGCCAACAGGCACTCTTAACCGATGGTTCGGCCTTTTATGACACTTATTACGTGTGCGGTCGTGCGACCGCCTGCACAGCAACAGACCCGGAGATATCAAAGTGAAGAATTGGTTAAGCAAGCCGTTGGTTACGGTCATGGCAGCCATGGTGGTCTTCGCGGGGACTGTGGCGGTAGCGGGAGAAGGCGCCAACAAGGATGAGGCCGTCGCGATGGTCAAGAAGGCCGTGGCGTCCATCAAGGCGCAGGGTGCGGACAAGGCCTATCCCGAAATTACCGGCAAGGACGCCAAGTTCATCGATCGCGACCTGTACGTCGTCGTTTATCAACTCGACGGCAAGGTGCTGGCTCACGGTTCGAACGCAAAGTTCGTCGGTAAGGATATGAGCGATGCGCAGGACGTTGATGGAAAATTGTACGTCAAGGAGCGCGTTGAACTTGCCGCCAAGCAACCGTCGTTCTGGCAGGATTACAAGTTCGTCAATCCGGTGAGCAAGAAGGTCGAGCCGAAAGAAATGTATTGCGAGAAGCTGGACAACACCGCCGTGTGCGCGGGCGTCTACAAGAGCTGAGGCAACACGACCCGCGTCGTGGGTCGATTTTCGCACCATAAGGGGTAGGTCGATATGCTCGGCAGGATCAAGAATATCGGCCTGTCATGGAAAGTTCAGTTCGCACCGGCCTTCTTGATCCTGATTCTGGTCGGTGTTGGTGTCTACGCGCTGCAAGCGTTGCGGTCCAATCAGGCGGCGGTTGACGCGCTCGTCTCGGGCCCGGTCCGGCAATCGGAGCTTGCCAACGATCTCACCACCGCAGCGTGGACGGCGCATGCGAAGCTGTATCGCCTCACCGCTACCGCGGCCAATGAAAAGGATGAGAAGAAGATCGAGGCGATGGCCAAGGAAGCCACCGCGGCGGCCGGCAAGATTGCGGAGGCCGTGAAAGCGATCGAAGACGCTCGCGGCGATATCAACCCGGAAGCCTTCGCCAAACTGAAAGCCGCCGTCGCCGGCTATCTCAAGAAATCGAAAAGCGCGATCGAGATGGCCGACGGCGACGCCGGATCGGCGCTGATGTTCATCAAGGGTGCGGAACAGAGTTTTGCCGACATCGAAAAGCTGACCGACGACCTGCTCACGCACAGCAGCGACAGCAAGGATCGCGAGATTGCGCGTGCCGGGATGAGGCTGGATCAGCAACAATACACGTTGACAAGCATCCTGCTGGTGGTGGCTTTCGCCGGCATCGTCGTTTCGTTCCTGATCGGCCGCAGCATCTCGCGCCCGGTGGTCGCGATGTCACGCGCAATGCGTGAACTTGCCGCCGGGAATTTCGAAGTCCAGTTGCCGGGCCTGCAGCGCCGTGACGAAGTCGGGCAAATGGCCCATGCGGTTCAGGAATTCAAGGTGCAGGCTGTCGCCAAGGCCGAACACGAAACCGCAGAGCGCGAGCAAAAGAATCGCGAGTTGGCGGAGGGCCGCCGCGCCGAGCTTCACGAACTCGCCGAGAATTTCGAAACCACGGTCGGCAACATCATCGAGAATGTCGGTTCCGCGTCGGACGAGCTGGAGAATTCAGCCGTCGTCTTGACCAAGAGTAGCGCAGCGACCCAGGAGCTCAGCACAGTGGTCGCAACCGCATCGGAAGAGACATCCGACAACGTGCAGTCGGTCGCGGCGGCCACGGAGGAGATGGCCGGCTCGATCAACGAGATCGGCCGGCAGGTGGCCGATTCCAACCGGATCGCCAATGAGGCTGTGGTTCAGGCGCAAAAGACCGACGCCCGGATCGCGGAATTGTCGCTTGCTGCAAATCGCATCGGTGATGTCACCCAGTTGATCACCACGATCGCGGCGCAGACCAATCTGCTGGCCCTGAATGCCACCATTGAAGCCGCCCGCGCCGGCAACTCCGGCCGTGGCTTTGCGGTAGTGGCGCAGGAGGTCAAGGCGCTCGCCGCGCAGACCGCCAAGGCCACCAGCGAGATCAGCGCGCAGATCGCCGGCATGCAGGCGGCAACTGCGGATTCGGTGCTGGCCATCAAGGAAATCAGCGGCACGATCGGCCGCGTTTCCGAGATCGCAGCCGCGATCGCGGCCGCGATCGAGGAACAGGGGACGGCGACCCAGGAGATAGCCCGCAACGTGCAGCAGGCGGCCATCGGTTCGACGCAGGTGGCAACCAGCATCGCCGACGTCAACCGCGGCGCCGGCGATATCGGTTCGGCATCTTCCCAGGTGCTTTCTTCCGCGCAGATGCTTTCGAACGAGAACAAGCGCCTGAAGGCCGAGGTGGCCAAATTCCTCGCCACCGTCCGGGCTGCATAAGATATTTCGAACTGCTAGTCTCGGCCACCGCCATCGCGCACCGGTGCGATGCGGTCGGGAGCCGCCATGGCCTATCGCCAAGTGATCGACGCCACCGCTTACGTCTTCGATGACCTGCGCGATCTTCTGGCCAAGGCGACCCCGCCACGCTCGGGCGACCGGCTTGCCGGCATTGCGGCCGACAGCGCCGAACAGATGATCGCGGCGCGGATGGCGCTTGCGGACCTGCCGCTGCGCCAGTTCCTCAACGAGGCCGTGATCCCCTACGAAGACTGTGAGGTCACCCGGCTGATCGTCGACAGCCATGATGCGGCCGCGTTCGCGCCGGTCGCAGCGATGACGGTTGGCGCGCTTCCGCGACTTTCTGCTGTCGGATGCCGCCGATGGCGCTGTGCTCGCAAGGTTGGCGCGCGGCCTGACCCCGGAAATGGCGGCCGCCGTTTCAAAACTGATGCGCAACCAGGACCTCATCTCCGTCGCGAAGAAGTGCGAGGTAACGACCCGCTTTCGCAACACCATCGGACTGAAGGGGCGGATGAGCACGCGCCTGCAGCCCAATCATCCCTTTGACGATGCCCGCGGCATCACGGCCTCGATCCTCGACGGCATGCTGCTCGGCGCGGGCGATGCCTGCATCGGAATCAATCCGGCGAGCGACGATCCGGCGGTGATCGGCGGCTTGCTGCGCCTGCTCGACGACATCATCGGCCGCCTGAAAATCCCGACGCAGGGCTGCGTGCTCACCCATGTGACGACCACGCTCGGCCTGATCGCGCAAGGCGCTCCGGTCGATCTGGTATTCCAGTCGGTTGCAGGAACCGAGGCTGCCAACCGCAGCTTTGGCGTGAACCTCGCACTGTTGCACGAGGCGCGCGAGGCCGGGCTCTCGCAGAAGCGCGGCAGCGTCGGCAACAATGTGATGTATTTCGAAACCGGGCAGGGGTCCGCCCTGTCGGCCAACGCCCATCACGGCGTCGACCAGCAGACCTGCGAGGCCCGCGCCTATGCGGTGGCGCGCGCCTTCGATCCGCTGCTCGTCAACAGCGTGGTCGGCTTCATCGGCCCGGAATATCTCTATGACGGCAAGGAAATCATCCGCGCCGGCCTCGAGGATCACTTCTGCGGCAAGCTGCTCGGCCTGCCGCTCGGCGTCGACGTCTGCTACACCAACCACGCCGAGGCCGATCAGGACGACATGGACAACCTGTTGACGCTGTTGGCGGCCGCCGGCGTCACCTTCGTCATGGGCGTGCCCGGCGCCGACGACGTCATGCTGAACTACCAGTCGACCTCGTTCCATGACGCACTCTATGTCCGCGACCTCTTCGGCCTGAAGCGGGCGCCGGAATTCGACGACTGGCTGGTGCGCGTTGGCCTTGCCGGCACCGATTTCCGCCTTGCCGGAAATGCGGGGCTGCTGCCCGATTTTGCCGCGAAATTGATCGCCTGAGGTGCATTTTGCCCGGGTATCAGGGTGCCCTGCGCAACCGGAACGGGGGTGACGCGTTGGGCCCCGCTGCCACAATCCCAAGGATTTGGTAGCCGAGCCTTCACGCTCGTGATTAAATTCATATCTGGCGGCCAAGTAACGAGATTGCTTGAGGAAAGTTTGATGAGAGCTGAGCGCATTGAGACGGTACGGCGGATCCTTTGCGTCTTCCCCCGCTACACGTCGTCATTCGGCACGTTCGAGCATGCCTATCCGCTGACCGACGGCGTCAAGGCCTTCATGCCGCCGCAGGGGCTGCTGCTGATCGCGGCCTACCTGCCGGAAAACTGGCCGGTCCGCTTCGTCGACGAGAACATCCAGCCGGCCACCCAGGCGGACTTCGAATGGGCGGAAGCCGTGCTGGTCAGCGGCATGCACATCCAGCGCCAGCAGATGAACGACATCTGCCGCCGCGCCCACGCCTTTGACCTGCCGGTCGCGATCGGCGGCCCCTCGGTCAGCGCCTGCCCGGATTACTATCCGTCTTTCGACTATTTGCATGTCGGCGAACTCGGCGATGCCACCAACGAGCTGCTCGCACGGCTGGCGGAAAGCACCGCGCGCCCGCCGCAGCAGGTCGTTCTGGCGACCAAGGATCGTATCGCCATGAGCGAGTTTCCGATCCCGGCCTACGAGCTCGCCGACACCCGCAAATATTTGCTCGCCAGCATCCAGTATTCCTCGGGCTGCCCGTACCAGTGCGAGTTCTGCGACATCCCCGGCCTTTACGGCCGCAACCCGCGCCTGAAGACGCCGCAGCAGATCATCGCCGAGCTCGACAAGCTGCGCGAATGCGGCATGCTCGATACCGTCTATTTCGTCGACGACAATTTCATCGGCAACCGCAAGGCGGCGCTGGACCTGCTGCCGCACCTGATCGAATGGCAGAAGCGCACCGGCTACATCACGCGGCTCGCCTGCGAGGCGACGCTCAACATCGCCAAGCGTCCCGAAATCCTCGAGAAGATGAAGGAGGCGCTGTTCGTCACCATCTTCTGCGGCATCGAGACCCCCGATCCCGAGGCGCTGAAGGCGATGCACAAGGACCACAACATGATGGTCCCGATCCTCGAGGGCGTGCAGACCATCAACTCCTACGGCATGGAAGTGGTGTCCGGCATCATCATGGGGCTCGACACCGACAAGCCGGGTACGGCGGACGCGCTGCTGACGTTCGTCGATGAATCCCGCATTCCGCTGCTGACCATCAATCTCTTGCAGGCGCTGCCGAAGACGCCGCTGTGGGATCGCCTTGAGCGCGAGGGCCGGCTGGTTCCCGAAGACGAGGGCCGCGATTCCAACGTCGATTTCCTGTTGCCCTATGACGAGGTCGTCGCGGCCTGGCGACGCTGCATGCTGGCCGCCTATCAGCCCGAGAAGCTGTTTGCGCGCTACGAGTATCAATGCGAATACACCTACGCCCAGCGCATCAAGGTGCCGGTGGCCGACGAACTCAAGAGCTGGCCGAACATCCGCCGCGGCTTGATCATGCTGCGCAACATCTTCTGGAAGGTCGGCGTGCTCGGCAACTACAAGCGGGTGTTCTGGAAGTTCGCGCTCGGCCGCCTGCGCAAGGGCGATATCGAGGGGCTGATCGGCTCGGCGATGATTTCCCACCATCTGATCGAGTTTTCGCGCCTGGCCACATCGGCAAGCAGAGCGCGTCGAACTATTCGATCCGGCTGCGTGAGGCATCGGTCCCTGCCGAGTGAGATGAAGCCGCCGCAGCGCCCCATCGGCGACCTGCGTGCGCTGACCCCGGCGCGGGTCGGGCTCGGCCGCTCCGGCGCGGGCCTGCCGACACGGGCGCTGCTCGACTTCACGCTCGACCATGCGCGCGCCCGCGACGCGGTGCATGCCGCCTTCGACAGCGCGGGCCTGATCCGGTCACTCAGCGAGTTCGGCATTACTCCGATCGAGGTCGCAAGCCGCGCCGAGAGCCGCCGCGACTATCTGCGTCGGCCCGACCTCGGCCGGATGCTTGCGAGCGAATCTCGACAACGCCTCGATAGCAAGCGCGGTGCGGGCCGAACTCGTCATCGTCATCGGCGACGGGTTGTCGCCGACGGCCGTGCATCATCACGCTGTCGAACTGCTCCGCCACCTGCTGCCGCGCCTTGCGCAGGACGGCATCGTGACCGACCATGTCGTGGTCGCATCCGGCGCGCGCGTGGCGCTGGGTGACGAGATCGGCGAGATGCTCGCGGCGCGGATGGTTGCGATGCTGATCGGCGAGCGGCCGGGCTGTCGGCACCCGACAGCCTCGGCGCCTATCTGACCTTCGACCCCAGGGTCGGCCGCAGCGATGCGGAACGCAATTGCGTCTCCAATATCCATCGCGCCGGGCTGAGTTCCGCTGAGGCCGCGTTCAAGATTTCGTGGCTGATCCGCACAGGCCTGACGCGGCAAGTCACGGGCGTTGCCCTCAAGGACGAAAGCGGTGATGCGGCGGCCCGGCGGTCCTCGCGAAACCGGTGTGACAAATCAGACACTTAACGGGGATTTTCGCTCCAACTGCACCGTTTTGCCCGATCCCGCCATGCTTGCGAAAAGCGGGGGCGACCTGCTACACCTCGCCCGTCGAATTTGCCGAATTTTTTCAAGGGTTAGCGCCGATCATCGATGGCCGACGGAGCCTTTCCTCGCGCTTTCCCAGCCCTTAGCTAATCAGCTTCGCCGATGTGAGAACTGGACAGGTCATGCTCGACAAGAACTCCGAAAGTCAGGTCCACGTCGAGGCGATCGAGGAGCCGCAGCCGGGAACCAGCATCGCCTTCGGGCTCGAGCAGATCGGGCTGATCGCGGTCAAGGCGCCGATCGTCTCCGTCATCATTCTGCTCGTGCTGATGATCGGTGCGAGTGTTCGGCATCGAGCGCATCAAGATCGACAACTCGCTGAGCCAGCTGTTCCGTTCCAATTCCAAGGACTACAAGCAATACGAGGCGGTGACGAAGCGCTTCCCGGCGACCGAATTCGACGTGCTGGTCGTGGTCGAGGGCAAGACGCTGCTTGCGCGCGACAACCTCGAAAAGGTGCGCGACATGGTCACCGACCTGCAGCTCGTCGAGGGCGTGCGCGGTCTGGTGTCGCTGTTCTCGGCCCGCCAGGCGCCGGAGCCCGGCAGGTTGCCGGCGGCGTTGTTCCCGGCCGATCTGCCCGAGGGCGCCGCCTACGACAAGTTCGTCGAGACCGTCAAAACCAACGAGATCATCCGCGGCAAGCTGCTGTCGGAAGACGGCACGCTGGCGCTGATCGTGCTGTCGCTGGAGCCCGAGGTCGTCGCCAGCAACAAGCTCGGCACGGTGGTCGGCGACATGCGCAAGATCATGGCCACCGATCTCTCCGGCAGCGGACTCAACGCGCAGCTGTCGGGCGTTCCCGTGATGCAGCTCGAGATCCGCAACGCGGTCAAGCGCGACGGATTGACCTACAACATCCTCGGCATCCTGGCCGGCTGCATCATCGCGATCATCTTCTTCCGCAAGATATCGTTCATGATCATCGCCGCGTTCCCGCCGATCATCGCGATCCTGCTGGCGCTCGGCAGCCTCGGCTGGGCCGGCTTCAATCTCAACATGTTCCTCAACGTGATGACGCCGCTCATCATGGTGATCAGTTTCTCCGAACTCGATGCAGCTCACCTTTGCGGCGCGCGACCGGCTGATCGCGGGGCAGGACAAATACACCGCCTTCAAGAACGCCGTGCTGGTGGTGGGTCCGGCTTGCGTGCTGACCCACGGCACCGCCGGCATTTCCTTCATCGCGCTGCAGTTCTCCGATTCCGAGCTGATCCGCAAATTCGGCGAGGCGGGGCTTGCCGCCACCATCATCGCGCTGATCGCCGTGCTCTCGCTGGTGCCCGCGTTCGGCGTGCTGCTGGTGCGCAACGAAAAGGTCATGGCGGTGAAATTCCAGGGCGCCGACGCCGGCGTGCAGATGCTGCGCAATTTCTGCTACTGGATCGCGGTGCGCATGGTCGGCCGCCCCGGGCTGTTCAGCCTGATCGCGGTGATCGTGGTCGCCGGCCTCGGCATCATCTACGCCAGTCTCGAGCCGCGCTATCGCCTCGCCGACCAGGTGCCGGACAAGCGGCAGGCGGTGGCGGCGAGCGGACGGCTCGACGCGAAACTTACCGGCGCCAATCCGATCGACGTGCTGGTCGAATTCCCCAAGGGCGCCAATCTCTACGCGCCGGACACGCTGAAGGCGATCGCCGAAGTGCACGCCACGGTCGAAAAGGCGGCCGGCGTCGGCAATGTCTGGTCGCTGGAGACCCTGCGACGCTGGCTCGCTGAAAAAGCCGGCAGCAACGATGTCTCGACCTTGAAGCAATATGTCAGCGTGATCCCCGAACATCTGGTGCGGCGCTTCATTTCCGCCGAGCAGGATGCGGTGGTGGTGTCCGGCCGCGTGCCGGATCTGGATTCCAGCGAAATCCTTCCCGTGGTCGACAAGCTCGACAAGGCGCTCGACAAGGTACGCGCCGAGCATCCCGGCTACGAGATCGCGGTGACGGGCCTGTCGGCGATCGCCGCGCGCAACAGCGCCAACATGATCGACAAGCTCAATCGCGGATTGACCATCGAATTCCTGCTGGTGGCGATCTTCATCGGCCTCGCATTCCGCTCGGTGGTGGTGATGCTGTCCTGCATCCTGCCCGGCATTTTCCCGGTCGTGATGTCGGGCACGGTGCTGTGGTTGCTGGGCGAGGGGCTGCAATTCGCCAGTGTCGTGGCGCTGACGGTGTCGTTCGGTCTGGGCTTAAGCGCGACGATCCACTTCCTCAACCGGCTGCGGCTCGAACGAAAGCCCGGCGTCAGCGCCGAACTTGCCGTGGAGCGCGCGACCGTGCTGGTCGGACCTGCGCTGATCCTCACCACGGTGGTGCTGGCCTGCGGTCTCGTGGTGACGGTCTTCTCCGACCTGCCGTCGCTGCGCCTGTTCGGCTGGCTCAGCGCGTTCTCGATGGTCGCGGCGTTGGTCGCGGATCTCTTCATCCTGCGGCCGACGTCGATGTTCCTGATCAATATGGCAGAAAAAATCCGCAGGCCGGCCAGTCAGCCGAAGCCCGCGGAATGAATTGGCAAACACCGAAGGGCTGTTGATCAGCCCTTCGTCATCGTGATGCTGACGCCGCGGATCTCGCCCTTGGACTCGATCTGCACCACCTGCTTGGTGCCGGTGGTGCGCAGGTTCAGCGTGGCGGCAAAGCCGGACGCCTCGACGAACACGTTGATCTGGCCGTTGCCGGCGGTGCCCTGCAGGTTGCCGAAGATGTTGCGGCTCTTCTCGCTCCAGTTGCCGGAGATGCGCTCGCCCTGGCTGGTGACGTCGCTGAGAAGGTCGAACTTGTAGCTGTCGCTCGCGCAATGCAGCGCCTGCTTCAACCCCATGCCGGTCGGAGTGACCTTGTAGTCCGCCTTGCAGCGGATGTGTTCGGTCGAGCCGTTGGACAGCGTGACCGTGCCGTTACCTGCCCACGAGCCGTCGAAACCCGCGAACGGTCCGCCTGACTGGGCGTCGCCGGTCGATACCGACAACAGGAGAGCGGCGCCGACGCCAGCTGCCGTGACAGCCCGTCCAAAGTGGCTGGAAGCAAACAAATTCATGGTGAGGTTCCCATCTCAATCGACACTTCTCCCAAAAGAAGCGTCTCGCCGCATCGATGATTTAGTGTCGTCGCAACAGTGCAGGTTCAAATCGGGGAACGCCCGGACCGTTGCTGCCGACGTTCGCAAGGGGCCATCTAGCGGCCATCGGGCCCTCCCTGCAACAGGCATTTTCCAACACGGCCTAATCCAGAAAATATACCTGTTATACCAAATACTTAATTCGAAGCTGAGAGAGCCGATAATTTGGCCGCATTTTGCGGTGCTTGTGGTTGGTTCGTTGCTGCGATACGCGGCGTCTGCAATCCCCAAAAATCCGTCCCCTCGGTCGTGCCGAACGTCATCGGGAAAGCGGATTTCATTGCCGTCGAAATGAAGGATCACATGCGCAAGTTTGTCCTGGCCCTCGCTCTCGTCTCATCCACCTACGGCGGCTTTCGCCCAGCCGGCGCCGCAGCCGCCGCGCAGCGGTACGGCCGAAGAGCAGGCCGCCTGCAACCGCGACGTTCAGCGCCACTGCCGCAGCGTCATCAACCAGGGCGACTTCGTGATTCTCGCCTGCCTGCAGCAGAACCGCACGCAGATTTCGACGGCCTGCGATCAGGTGTTGAAGAACCACGGCCAGTAAGCGCCGTTTTTCGCCAAAACAGCCGGCAGCTACTCGCCAATGGCCTCGTGACGGACGCGGGCTGCATCGCTATGCGGCCCGCGAAAGCATTGGTTTTGCCCGCATATTCCCCTATATGGGGCGCTTGTTCCCGCGCTTTGAGCGCAACCCAGTGATGAAGTCGCCTCCTCATGAGCAGCGCCAGCGACCTGCGGTCCGGCAAGACGCACCGCGATGAGAATTTTCCGGTTGCCTCGTGGATCATTCATCCGCGGCACCGGGCGCTGATCCTCGCCTTCTACAATTTCGTCCGCACCGCCGACGACATTGCCGATCATGCGACGCTCGCAGCTGACGAGAAGCTTCGCTATCTCGATCTGCTCGAGGCGGATCTGCTCGGCAAGGGCGACAGCCAGGCCGAAGCCGTGCGCCTGCGCAACGCACTTGCGGAACGCGGGCTGCCGCCGCGCCATGCGCTGGATTTGCTGACCGCCTTCCGCATGGACGTCACCAAGCTGCGCTACGAGAACTGGGACGAGGTCGTGCATTATTGCCGCTATTCGGCGATGCCGGTGGGCCGCTTCGTGCTCGACGTCCACGGCGAGAGCGCCTCGACCTGGCCGGCATCCGATGCGCTGTGCGCGGGCCTGCAGGTCAACAACCATCTGCAGGATTGCGGCAAGGATTTTCGCGATCTCAACCGTGTCTACCTGCCGCGCGACGCGCTGGCGGCTGCCGGCGCCGCGGTCGAGGAGCTTGGCGCCGCAAAGTCCTCGCCGCAGCTGCTGCAATGCCTGCAAGCGCTTGCAGTGAAGACGGAGGCGCTGCTTGACGAGGGCAGGGCGCTGGCGCCGCAGGTCAGGGATTATCGGCTCGGGCTCGAAGTCTCCGTCATCCAGGCTTTTGCCGACAAGATCGTGGGCATGCTGAAAGTGCGCGATCCCCTGAGCGAGCGCGTGCATTTGTCACCGCTCGAACTTTTGCTGCATAGCTTCGCCGCGATGGCCGGCGAGACGACGCGCCGCGCGGTCGGCCGGAGTGCGCAATCCAAGACGGCGGCCGGCGCATGAACGCGGAAGCGGCCGACAACGCCAATTACGGCAGCGCCGCCTCCGGCAGTTCGTTCTATGCGGCGATGCGCATCCTGCCGCAGGCGCAGCGCGAGGCGATGTTCCAGATCTACAGCTTCTGCCGGCAGGTCGACGATATCGCTGACTCCAATGGCCCGCGCGGCGAACGCCTGGCCGCGCTCCAGCAATGGCGCGACGATATCGACGCGCTTTATCGGGGCACACCGCCGGCGCGGCTGAAAGACTATGTCGGCCCGGTGAAAGCCTTTGGCCTGAAGCGCGAGGATTTCCTCGCCATCGTCGACGGCATGGAAATGGACGTGCCGGCCGATATCCGTGCGCCCGACATGGCGACGCTCGATCTCTATTGCGATCGCGTCGCCAGCGCCGTGGGGCGGCTGTCGGTGCGGGTGTTTGGGCTCGGCGAAGAGGATGGGATAGCGCTTGCGCACCATCTCGGCCGCGCCCTGCAACTCACCAACATCCTGCGCGACATCGACGAGGATGCGGGTCTCGGACGCCTCTATCTGCCGCGCGAAGGCCTGCTGCTCGCCGGCATCACCGGCGACGATCCGCAGAAGGTCATCACCGACAAGGCGCTGCCGAAAGTGTGCGCGCCACTGGCGCAGCGCGCTGCCATGCATTTCGCCAAGGCCGACGAGATCATGGACCGCAGCCGGCGGCGCGCCGTCCGCGCGCCCCGCATCATGTCGAAATATTATCGCGCCATTCTGGATTTGTTGTTGGCGCGGGGTTTTGCCGTCCCGCGCGAGCCGGTGCGCGTGACCAAGCTCACGAAGCTCGCCATCCTGTTCCGATACGCGATCATCTGATGCCCAAAACCGTTCACATCATCGGCGCCGGACTGTCCGGCCTTTCCGCAGCCGTGCGGCTGAGCAATGCCGGCCTCAACGTGCAGGTCCATGAGGCGACGCAATATGCCGGCGGCCGCTGCCGCTCCTATTTCGACGCCGCCACCAATCTCACCATCGACAACGGCAATCACCTGCTGCTGTCGGGCAATCATCATGCACGCGCCTATGCGCGGGCCATCGGCACCGAAGCGGGTCTGGTCGGCCCTGCGCGGGCGCAGTTTCCGTTCGTCGATCTGTCGACCGGGCAGCGCTGGCAGCTTGATCTCGGCGACGGCCGCTTGCCGACCTGGGTGTTCGACGAGGCGCGCCGCGTACCTGACACGGGCCTGCTCGACTATCTGAAGCTTGCGCCCCTGATCTGGGCCGGCGCCGGCAAGCTCGTCGGCAACACCATTCCCTGCGAGGGCACGCTGTATCAGCGCCTGGTGCAGCCGCTGCTGCTCGCCGCGCTCAATTGCGATCCGCCGGAGGGCTCGGCGGGTCTTGCCGGCGCGATCGTGCGCGAAACGCTGCTTGCGGGCGGTCAGGCCTGCCGGCCGCTGATCGCGCGCGATGGTCTCAGCGCGGTGCTGGTCGAGCCCGCCGTCAAACTGCTCGAGGCGAAAGGCGCCTCGTTGCGTTTCATGCACGAGCTGCGCGCGCTGGCGAGCTCCGGCGATCGCGTCAATGAACTCAATTTCGGCGACGACAGGATCGCGCTCGGCGCTGATGACGCGGTCGTGCTGGCGGTGCCGCCGCGGCCGGCCACCGCGCTGCTGCCCGGCCTGCAGGGGCCGACGAAATTCCGCGCCATCGTCAATGCGCATTTCCGAATCGATCCGCCGCGCGACGCCGTGCCGATCCTCGGCGTGGTCGGCGGGCTCGTGGAATGGCTGTTTGCCTTTCCGCAGCGGCTCTCCGTCACCATCAGCAATGGCGACCGCCTGGTGGACATGCCGCGCGAGGAGCTCGCGCAGGCGATCTGGCGGGACGTCTGCAAGGCCGGCGGCGTCTCCGGCGAATTGCCGCCCTGGCAGATCGTGCGCGAGCGGCGTGCCACATTTGAGGCAACGCCGGAGCAGAACGCGCTGCGGCCGGGCCCGGTGACGAGGCTGAAAAACCTGTTTCTTGCCGGCGATTGGACTGCTACGGGTTTGCCTGCAACCATCGAGGGGTCGGTGCGGTCCGGCGACCGCGCCGCCGATCTGGTCCTCGGCAAGGCAAGCGCCTGATCCCGTAATCCGCGCCCGCCTCGCTGCTGGCGGGCCGGAGGCGAAGACGAGGTATGTCTGTGAACTTGCATTCCGCCGATTACGCCGCCGTCGATTCCGCCGCGCTGGAAAAGAGCATCGCGTCCGCAACCGAGGCGCTGCTCGGCTATCGGCAGGACGACGGCCACTTCGTGTTCGAACTGGAAGCCGACGCCACCATCCCGTCCGAATACGTATTGCTGCGCCACCATCTCGCCGAGCCCGTCGATGCCGTGCTGGAGGCCAAGATCGCCAACTATTTGCGCCGGATCCAGGGTGCACATGGCGGCTGGCCGCTGGTCTATGACGGCCCCTTCGACATGAGCGCCAGCGTGAAGGCCTATTTCGCGCTGAAGATGATCGGCGATTCCGTCGACGCGCCGCACATGGTGAAGGCGCGCGAGGCGATCCGGGCGCACGGCGGCGCGGCCAATGTCAACGTGTTCACGCGCTTCCTGCTCGCGTTCTATGGCGTTGTGACCTGGCGTGCGGTGCCGGTGCTGCCGATCGAGATCATGCTGCTGCCGATGTGGTCGCCGTTCCACCTCAACAAGATTTCCTATTGGGCACGCACCACCATCGTGCCGCTGATGGTGCTGGCGACGCTGAAGCCGCTGGCGAAAAACCCGAAGGGCATCGGCCTCGACGAATTGTTCCTGCAGGATCCCCGCAGCGTCGGCATGACCAGGAAGGCGCCGCACCAGAGCTGGGGCTGGTTCCTGCTGTTTCGCGCGCTGGACTTGATCCTGCGCGCCGTCGAGCCGCTATTTCCTGCAAAACCTCGCGCGCGCGCCGTCGCGCTCGCGCTCGCCTTCATCGAAGAACGGCTGAACGGCGAAGATGGCCTCGGTGCGATCTACCCGCCGATGGCCAACACCGTCATGATGTATGACGCGCTCGGCAAGGGTGAGGATTACCCGCCGCGCGCCATCACCCGCAAAGGCATCGACAAGCTGCTCGTGATCGGCGAGCACGAGGCCTATTGCCAGCCCTGTGTGTCGCCGGTGTGGGACACCGCGCTCACTTGCCACGCGCTGTATGAGGTTGGCGGTGAGGCGGCGCTCGCGAAGGCCAGGCAGGGTCTCGACTGGCTGAAGCCGCTCCAGGTCCTCGACCTCAAGGGCGACTGGGCCGCGAAGGCGCCCGACACGCGGCCCGGCGGCTGGGCCTTCCAGTATAACAACGCCCATTACCCTGATCTGGACGACACCGCCGTCGTGGTCATGGCGATGGATCGCACGCAACGCCATGCCGGCGGCCATGACTATGACACCGCGATTGCCCGTGGCCGGGAGTGGATCGAGGGCATGCAGAGCCGCGACGGCGGCTGGGCCGCTTTCGACGTCAACAATCTCGAATACTACCTCAACAACATCCCGTTCTCCGACCACGGCGCGCTGCTCGATCCGCCGAGCGAGGACGTCACCGCGCGCTGCATCTCCATGCTGGCGCAGCTCGGCGAGACCGTCGGCAGCAGCAAGTCGGTGGCCGACGGAATTGCCTATTTGCGCCGTACCCAGCACGCGGAGGGATCGTGGTATGGCCGCTGGGGACTGAACTACATCTACGGCACCTGGTCGGTTCTCTCTGCGCTAAATGTCGCAGGGGTGGACCATCAGGACCCCATGGTGCGCAAGGCCGTCCGGTGGCTTAGTCTCCATCCAGAATGTGGACGGCGGCTGGGGCGAGGATGCCGTCAGCTACCGACTCGACTACAAGGGATATGAGCAGGCGCCCTCGACGTCTTCGCAGACGGCATGGGCCTTGCTTGGACTGATGGCGGCCGGACAAGTGGAAAATCCGGCGGTCGCCAGGGGGGTGGAGTACCTAAAAGGCACACAGACGGAAAAAGGCCTGTGGGATGAGCAGCCGCTATACGGCTACGGGTTTTCCGCGGGTGTTTTATTTGCGATACCACGGCTACTCCAAGTTCTTTCCGCTCTGGGCGTTGGCGCGGTACCGGAATTTGAGCAGCACCAACAGCAGGATGGTAGGGGTCGGGATGTGAGATTGGGGGCGGCTGGGGCCGTCGTGTATCAGTCGGTTGGGGAAGAATTCGATTGATCCGCGGCCGGTCTTGATCGTGACTGGATTAGTGCAGGAGGCCCGCATCGCTGCCGGGCCCGGCATGATCGTCATCTGCAGTTCAAGCGATCCGAGCAGCTTGCGGGCCCTGCTTTCGACGCTCGATTCATCCACTTTCCGGGGCGTGATCTCCTTCGGCGTGGCCGGCGGCCTCGATCCGTCGCTGAAGACCGGCGACGTCGTGGTCGCCACCGAGGTCATGGCCGGAGACACCAAATTCCTCGCCGACATGGCGCTGAACGAGGAGATGATCGCCAGCGCAACGCTGAAGCGCTGGAGCCCGACGCGCGCCGCCGCCGCGTGGTGCGCGGCGGGCTCGCCGGCGTCGAGCGCGTCGTTGCCGCGCAGTCCTGCAAGGCGGCAGCTGCATTCCGAGACCGGGGCTGCCGCCGTCGACATGGAAAGCCACATCGCCGCAGCCTATGCCGCAAGCGCCGGCATTCCCTTTGCCGCGCTGCGCGTGATCAGCGATCCCGCCCACCGTGCACTGCCTGAACTGGCGCAGAGCGCGATCAAGCCCAATGGTGACATCGACGTGCGCACGATCATGCGCGGCGTGGTGCGCAATCCCCGATCGCTGCGGGCGCTGGTCTCGACGGGAATCGACTTCAATCGCGCGCTGCGCTCGCTGCGCGGCTGCCGCGGCTTCCTGACCAGCGAGGAGAGCCTCGCTGCGGCCAACGCCTGACGGAAGCTCCTAAACCAAAGCTCCTGAGCCAAAGAAAAGGCCCGACCGACGCTCGGGCCTTTTTGTTTCAGTGGTTGGTTTGCCGGCAAATCAGGCGGCGGTCGAGGCCTTGGGCTGCTGCGGCCTTTTGCTGGGCGGCGAGCGCTTCGTCGCGACGGATGTCCGACAGCTTCTTCTGCACCTGCTCGGCAAAGACATATTGCGCCGGGCGCTGCTTGGTCAGATCGATCTCCGGCGCCATCGGACCCGTGATCGTAACCCCGCGCAGCGCCACCCAGGCGGCCTTCAGCGGATTGTTCAAAGCCGCGGCTCGCCGCGGTCGGCTCGTAGCCGCAATGCGCCATGCAGTTGGCGCACTTCTCGTACTTGCCCGTGCCGTAGGAATCCCAGTCGGTCGTCTCCATCAGCTCGTTGAAGGTCTTGGCGTAACCTTCGCCGAGCAGGTAGCAGGGCTTCTGCCAGCCAAAGATGTTGCGGGCGGGCATGCCCCACGGCGTGCACTCGTATTCCTGGTTGCCGGCGAGGAAGTCGAGGAACAGGCCGGAATGCATGAAATTCCACTTCTTGCCCTTGCCGAGCGCAAAGACGTCGCGGAACAGCTTCTTGGTCTTGGTGCGGCCGAGGAAGTGCTCCTGGTCCGGCGCGCGCTCATAGGCGTAGCCCGGCGACATCGACACGCCGACGCCGAGTTCGGTGGTGAAGTCGAGGAACTTTGCGATCTCTTCCGCCGGATGGCCGTCGAAGATGGTGGCGTTGACGTTGACGGTGAAGCCGCGTTCCTTCGCGGCCTTGATCGCCGAGACCGCGCGGTCGAACACGCCCTTCTGCGACACCGCCTTGTCGTGGTGCTCGCGCAGGCCGTCGAGATGCACCGAGAAGAACAGATAGGGCGAGGGCTCGAACAGATCGAGCTTCTTCTCGAGCAGCAGCGCGTTGGTGCACAGCGAGACGAATTTCTTGCGCGCGACGAGGCCGCGCACGATCTCGCCGATCTCCTTGTGGATCAGCGGCTCGCCGCCGGGAATCGCCACCATCGGCGCGCCGCATTCGTCGGCGGCGTCCCAGCACTCCTGCGCGCTCATGCGGCGGTTGAGGATGGCGTCGGGGTAGTCGATCTTGCCGCAGCCGACACAGGCGAGGTTGCAGCGGAACAACGGCTCGAGCATCAGCACGAGCGGGTAGCGTTTGCGGCCAAGCAGTTTCTGCTTGATCAAATAACCGCCGATACGCATTTCCTTGAAGAAGGGTATTGCCATTTTCGAAGTTTCTTTCTGTACTCAAGAGATAGACAGGTTACTCAGCCCGCAGTCAGTTCGGCCGGAAGCCGGAATTCGATATTCTCCTCGCGGCCGGGCAGCACCGACACCGTCACCGGCCCGATGCGCCGCAGCGCCTCGATCACGTCATCGACCAGGACCTCGGGCGCCGACGCCCCGGCTGTGATCCCGACCGCCTTGGCGTCCCTCAGCCACTCCGCCCTGACCTCGCTGCCGTCGGCAACGAGATAACTCGGAACACCGACCTCGGTGCCGATTTCGCGCAACCGGTTTGAATTGGAACTGTTGGTGGCCCCCACCACCAGGATGACGTCGACGAGCTTGCTCAGGTCCCTTACCGCAGACTGGCGGTTCTGGGTTGCATAGCAGATATCGCGGGTATCGGGGCCTTGAATGTCTGTAAAACGGCCGTGAAGCGCCGTGATGATGTCCTTGGTGTCGTCGACGCTGAGGGTGGTCTGGGTGATGTAGGCGACCGGCGTGTCGGTGCGGAAGGGTCAGCGCGGCGACCTCATCGACGTTCTGGACCAGCAGGACAGGGCCGGGAACCTGGCCCATGGTGCCCTCGACCTCGGGATGGCCGGCATGGCCGATCAGGATCAGCGCGCGGCCCTTGGAGACGTACCGCTTGCCCTGATTGTGGACCTTGGTGACCAGCGGGCAGGTGGCATTGAGCACCGGAAGCCCGCGGGAAGCGGCTTCTTCCTCGACGCTGCGGGCCACGCCGTGGGCGCTGAACACGGTCACGGCGCGGGGCGGAACCTCGGAGAGGTCCTCGACGAAGATCGCGCCTTTGTTCTTCAGGCTCTCGACCACGTATTTGTTATGCACGATCTCGTGCCGGACATAGACCGGCGGGCCGTACTTCTGAAGCGCGCGTTCCACGATTTCGATGGCGCGCACGACACCGGCGCAAAAGCCGCGGGGCTGCGCGAGATACACTTCCATGGGATGACCGTTACGCAAGCTGCACCACATTCATTCTGAAGCCTCCATGCGGCCGGATCATTGCAATGTCCGAGCCATAGGTTCCCGCGCCCGATCTTCGGTCCCAAGCGCATGGAAGCACAGGACTTTGTGTCAAATAATCAGCGGCGGGGGAAGGCGGATCGCGACCTGTTTAGCCGTAGACTCGGTGTTTGTAGAGGTACCATGTTACTTATCTGAGCTTGCGGTATCACCGCTTCGTCACTTTTTCGCCGGTTCCTCTGAGCTATATCAACGCGCCCGAGGCGGTTTAGGTCGGTTCTGCTGGTGCTTGGCCCGCGCAGCAAGTAGCCAAACAAGCATTAGATCGGCTGATGGAACTCCGCTAGATAGCGGGGCGTTTCCGGCAGGCTCCGCGGGCTCCCCTGACGCTCAGAAAGAAACATGCTGACAAACATTGTCGTCGCGATTGTGAAGGCCTGTACGCGCTTCGCCCCTTTCGTGCTGGTGCTTTCGCTCGCCGTTGCGATCGGCTCGACCTACTATGCCGTGCGACATTTCGCGATAAACACCGATATCAACACGCTGATTTCCCCCGACCTCGACTGGCGCAAGCGCGACATCCAGTTCGAGCGGGCCTTTGATCGCGAGAAGCTGATCCTTGCCGTGGTGGAGGCGGCCTCGCCGGAACTTGCAGGCTCAGCCGCCGAAGCGCTGACCGAGAAGCTCAAGGCTGATACGAAGAATTTCGAAGCGGTGCAGCCGCTCGGATCGGGCGAATTCTTCGCCAGAAACGGATTGCTGTTCCTGCCGGTGGAGGAGGTGGCCAAAACCACCGCCCAGCTCGAGGCGGCGGCGCCGCTGATCGAGATCATGGCGGGCGACCCTTCGATCCGCGGTCTCACCGGGGCGCTGGAAACCGGCCTTGCTGGCGTCAAGCGCGGCCAGGCCAAGCTCGACAATGGCGCGCGCGCCTTCGACCTGATCGCGCAGACGGTCGAGACGGTGCTCGCCAAGGGTAACGCAACCTTCTCCTGGCGCGAGCTCGTCAGCCAGAAGCCGCTCACCGATGCCGACAAGCGCTCCTTCATCGAGCTCAAGCCTATCATCGACTACGAAGCGCTCGAGCCCGGCAAGGACGCCACCGACGCGATCCGGAAAGCCGCCTCCGAGCTGAAACTGGCCGAGGACTATCACGCCCGCGTCCGGTTGACCGGACCGATCCCGATCGCCAACGAGGAATATGCCACCGTCCAGGAAGGCGCCATCATCAACAGCGTGGGCACCATCCTGATCGTGCTCGTCATTCTCTGGATGGCGCTGCATTCGGCCAAAATCATCTTTGCGGTGTTCGTCAACCTGTTCATCGGCCTTACGATCACCACCGCCGTCGGCCTGTGGCTGGTGGGATCGCTCAACCTGCTGTCGATCGCGTTTGCGGTGCTGTTCGTCGGCCTCGGCGTCGACTTCGGCATCCAGTTCAGCGTGCGCTACCGCTCCGAGCGCTTCAAGAACGACGACTTGCGGGAGGCGCTCGCCGAAGGCGCGCGGCGCTCGGCCGTGCCGTTGTCGCTCGCTGCGATGGCGACCGCCGCCGGTTTCCTCTGTTTCCTGCCGACCGACTACAAGGGCATCGCCGAGCTCGGCAAGATTGCCGGCGCCGGCATGCTGGTGGCGTTCCTGTCGAGCATCACGGCGCTGCCGGCGCTGCTCACGCTGCTCAATCCGCCGGGCGAGAGCGAGCCGGTCGGCTACGCCTTCCTCGCACCGGTCGACCGCTTCCTGGAGGATTACCGCATCCCGATCATCGTCGGCACGCTGCTGATCGCGATCGCAGGGCTGCCGCTGCTCTACTTCATGAAGTTCGATTTCAACCCGATCAACCTGCGCAATTCGAAGGTCGAGTCGATCGCAACCTTCCTCGACCTGCGCAAGGATCCCAACACCGGCGCCAACGCCATCAATGTGATGACCAATTCGGAAGCCGACGCCAGGAAGATCGAGGCGAAGCTGGAGAAGGTGCCCGAGGTCGCAAGCGTGCGTTCGCTCGACAGTTTCGTGCCGTCCGACCAGCCGGCAAAGCTCAAGCTGATCGAGAAGGCGTCAAAGGTCGTGATGCCGGTGGTCAATCCGGATTCGGTGGACGCCGCGCCGACCGACGAGGAGAACGTCGAAGTCGCTGAAGAGCTCGGTCGACAGCTTGCGCAAGACCGCCGGCGACGGCAAGACGCCCGGCGCGGTCGCCGCGCGCCGCCTTGCGGACACGCTGCAGAAGCTCGCCAATTCCGATCAGGCGATGCGGCAGAAAGCGCAGGACGTGTTCGTGGCGCCGCTGAAGATAACTTTGGACGGGATGAAGGCGCTGATGCAGGCGCAGCCGGTGACGCTGAAGAACCTGCCGCCGGAACTGGTGGACGCCTGGAAGTCCAAGGACGGGCTGATCCGCGTCGAAGCCCTGCCGAAGGGCGATCCCAACGACAACGACAATCTGCGCAAATTCGCCGACGCCGTGCTCGCCGCCGAGCCGACCGCGGTCGGCGGGCCGGTGTCGATCCTCAAATCCGGCGACACCATCGTGCGCGCCTTCATCCATGCCGGCATCTTTGCGTTGCTGGTGATCAGTTTCCTGCTCTGGCTGACGCTGCGCCGCTTCACCGACGTGCTGATGACGCTGGTGCCGTTGTTGGTGGCGGGTGCCGTGACGCTGGAAATCTGCGTGCTGATCGGGTTGCCGCTCAACTTCGCCAACATCGTCGCGATGCCGCTGCTGCTCGGCATCGGCGTCGCCTTCAAGATCTATTATGTGGTGGCCTGGCGCTCGGGCAGGACGAACCTGCTGCAGACATCGCTGACGCGCGCGATCTTTTTCAGCGCGCTGACGACGGCCACCGCATTTGGCAGCCTCTGGCTATCCAGTCATCCCGGCACCGCGAGCATGGGTAAGCTGCTTGCGCTATCGCTGCTCACCACGCTCGCGGCCGTGTTGCTGTTCCAGCCGGCGCTAATGGGCAAGCCGCGCGATGTCGGGGAGTAGACAGATATCGCCGACTGCATCGCTCGTCTGTCCGGCGGCGGCTTTCTGACCGGGCGCCGTGGAGCCCGTGGTCCTGCCAGCCGGCGGTGGCGCGGTTTTCGCCTGGGCGGGCGGGCCAGACTTCGGCGCGCCCTTGGCCATGCTGTTGGCCACGCTTGAGGGGATCGGCGGACCGACCCGGGTCCAGGTTTCGCCGCCGCACAGGAAGCCGAGCACGCAGCCCTGGATTTCAAGCTGATCGGCGCCGACGGTCTTGATGGTCGAGGAATAGAACTGGCCGTCCTTGGCGTTATAGACTTGGCCCTCCCATGCTTCGGCGCCGGGCTTCTTCTTCATGTCGATCAGGATCGGCATGCCGAAAGTCGGCCGGCTCTGCTTGGCGGCATCGGGATTATTCTTGTCGCGTCCGCCCGGGGTCTTCTCCCAGGACACCACGCCCCACATATTTCCGTTGCACTGGGCAACACGGATATTGGCGACGCCGTCGGCGACCCGCCAGTCGCCCGTGGGGTCGGCTGCGAAAGCTGGGGCAGCAACTGCTGCGAGAATCGATGCGGAAAAGACGAGTACGCGCGCGCTTGATCTTGGGCAGTGCAACATGGTTGAAACCTATGCGTAATGGGCTGGTCTAAGCCGGAGGTCAAAACGCCGCATTGGGCGTTTTCAGTTGACGACACAGCCATCAACCGAAGTAAGTAGCGAATGCTAAATTCGAATTTTGACGTTTCCGAGATGTTCGCCGAGCGCGAGGCACAGCGCAGCGCGTTGCATACGCGCTACCTGAATGAGCAGTTCGTCCGCGTCCTCAAGACCATCGGCTACGATGTCGGCTTCCAGAAAGGCCAGGGCCAGTACCTCTACGACCGCGCCGGCGATCGCTATCTTGACCTTTTGAGCGGTTTTGGCGTTTTTGCCATCGGGCGGAACCATCCGACGCTGCGAGCGGCGCTGAAAAGCGTGCTCGACGCCGATTTGCCGAATCTCGTTCAGTTCGATGTTTCCACGCTGGCCGGCATTTTGGCGGAACGCCTGCTGGAACATGTTCCATATCTGGACAAGGTGTTTTTTGCGAACTCAGGCGCGGAGACCGTCGAGGCCGCGATCAAGTTCGCGCGCGGCGCCACCGGCCGGCCCGGCATCGTCTATTGCACCCATTCGTTCCACGGCCTGTCCTATGGCGCGCTGTCGCTGACGGACGATCCGAATTTTCGCGGCGGTTTTGAGCCGCTGCTGCCGGGATGCACCGCCATTCCCTACAACGATCTTGCCGCGCTGGAACGCGCGCTGTCGTCGCGTCAGGTCGCAGCCTTCATCGTCGAGCCGATCCAGGGCAAGGGCGTCAACCTGCCCACCGACGAGTTCCTGCCTGCTGCCGCCGCGCTGTGCCGCAAATACGGCGCGCTGTTCATCGCCGACGAAATCCAGACCGGCATCGGCCGCACCGGCAAATTCCTTGCGGTGGAACACTGGAACGTCGAGCCCGACATGGTGCTGCTCGCCAAGGCGCTGTCGGGAGGCCACGTCCCGGTCGGCGCGCTGCTGACGCGCAAGAGCATCTTCGACAAGATCTTCAACCAGATGGACCGCGCGGTCGTGCACGGCTCGACCTTCGCCAAGAACGACCTCGCGATGGCGGCCGGCATCGCCACCCTCGACGTCATCAAGCACGAGAAGCTGGTCGAACAGGCCGCCAAGCGCGGCGCCGAACTGCGCCTGGCGCTGACGGGGCTGGTGCCGGGCTACGAACTGCTGAAGGAAGTCCGCGGCAAGGGCCTGATGATCGGCGTCGAGTTCGGCCCGCCGAAATCGCTGCGGCTGAAGGCGTCGTGGAACGTGCTGGAGACCGCCAACAAGGGCCTGTTCTGCCAGCTCATCACCGTGCCGCTGTTCAAGGATCACAAGATCCTGACGCAAGTCGCCGGCCACGGCAGCCACACCATCAAGCTGTTGCCGCCGCTCACCATCACCGAGGAAGACTGCACCTGGATCGCCACTTCGTTCGATGCCGTGATCGCCGCGAGCCACAAGGTGCCCGGCGCGATCTGGTCGCTCGGCAAGACGCTGGTCGACAACGCCGTGCGCAAGTCGGCGTAACGCCGCAATCCCGCATTACGTATCTTCCTGCAGGCGCGGCCGCGCGTCTGTGACAATTCGCTCGTTGAATTCGGGTGATGTCGCGGCTACTCGCAGCCACCTTTGTTCTGCAGGAGCAAACCAATGCCTATGACCGGCGGCTGTCATTGCGGCGCGATCCGCTACGAGGTGGAAGGCGATCTGGTCGTGCACACGCTTTGTCACTGCACCGATTGCCGGCGTCACGCCGGCGCACCGATGGTGGGCTGGGCGATGTACGCCGCAGACGCGTTCAAGGTGACGCAGGGCGAACCAAAGGTTTACCAGTCTTCCGAGCACGGGCGACGGCACTTCTGCGCCAACTGCGGCACCGGCCTCTTCTACGTCAACAATCACGTGCTGCCTGGCATCATCGACGTCCAGAGCGCAACTTTCGACAACCCCGATGCCGTTCCGGCGGTGGCGCATATCCAGATCGCCGAGCGGATTGGTTGGATGGACCGCGCGCACGAATTGCCGGCGTTCGAGCGATTTCCGCCGCAGGCATAGCGGCAGGATTGATCCGCCTCACTATCCCGCCGCGCGCATCGCGCTCTCGAACCGCTCGCCGAAATCGGCGAGCTCGTCCCTGGCGAGATCGCTGACCGCCCAGTAATTCAGGCCGCGCTCGCTCCAGTGGCGCACGTTGAAGCCTTGCAGCGTATCGATCCTGGCCGCGCGACGCTCCATGCTCGAGGTCTGCGCCACAAACAGATTGATGACGTGCTGGCGGCGGCGATACACCACCGCGCCCACGGGCCGCGCGTCGACATAGTCGAGCCGGCCACCGATCAGGGTAAAGCCCTGTGCGGTGAGGTCGATCACGGGCGGGGCGACGTCGATCCTGCCGTTGAACCAGGGTTTTACCGTATGCTGGTCGGTCGAGATCACGTCGGTGAGGTGGCCGGCCTGCAGCGAGCGCAGATGCGCCGAGACGATTTCGGACTGGACGCGCGCATCGTCGTCGTTGCGCAGGATGATGGCAACGAGGCCGGTCGCCGCCATCGCGGACACGGCCGAACCCATTGCAAATCCCTTCAGCAGCGTGCGCCGGCTCGTTACGTGAGCCTCGGCTTGCGCCTGCGGCAGCGCGGCCTCGATACGGCGGCGCAATTCTGGCGGGGCGCGGTAGCCCGCGCCGGCCTCGGTGATCGCGGCGTGCATCTCGCGAAAATCTTTTGCCAGATGTGCGCATCTTGCGCACGATGCGATGTGCGCCTCGACCTCGCGCGCATGCCCGGCGTCAAGCTCGCCGTCGATCAGTGCGTGCAGCAGCACTTCGGCTTCCTCGCAGGTCATTTCGCTTGCTCCTGTTCGGCGAGCCATGCCGACCGCAGCATGGCGCGCGCACGCGCGAGGCGCGACATCACCGTGCCCACGGGCACGTCGGCGACGTCGGCGATCTCGCGGTAAGATAAATTCTCGATCTCTCGCAGCACAAAAGTCTCCCGGAACGGTTCGGCCAGCGCCGCAATCAGTCGCCGCACGGTGTCGGCATCCCAGCGCCGCACGATCTGTGCTTCCGGCGTTTCCTGCGTCTCTTGCCAGAGCGGCGGCTGTTCGGCGGTCTCGGGCAATTCGTCGACGCTGCCGCTCGGCGCGCCGGCGCGCCTTGCATATTCGGCACGGCAGACGTTGCGCAGGATCGCAAACAGCCATGGCTTGATCGCCGGGCCCCGATAGGTGTCGAAATGCCTGAACGCGCGCAGGTAACATTCCTGCACCGCGTCGTCGGCATCCGTGGCGTCGCGCAGCAGATAGCGCGCCAGCGTGTAGACGTCGTCGAGACACGGCAGTGCGATTTCGCGGAAGCGCCGCGCCCTGTCGGGATCGTTGTCCGAAACGTTGACCGGCATCGCCCTTTGCCCGGCGCTCACAGTTGCATCGGCCCGGCCGGCGGAAATCCACCGGCCGGGCATCGCTGTGATGCCTTGGTTTCGACCGCTACTCAACCTTGACCATGCCTGTCATATGCGGATGCAGCGCACAAAAATATTTGTAGTCGCCCGCTGCCGTGAATGTGAACGTATAGCTGTCGTCGGTATCCATCGTCTTGGAGCGGAACTTGCCCGCGCAGACGACATTGTGCGGGATGTCATCCCGGTTCTTCCAGGTTACGGTCGTACCCACCTTCACCTTCATTTCCTTCGGCTGGAAGGTGAAATTGTCGATGTGGATCATGTTTTCCTCCTCGGCTTGCGCGCGGCGCGCCGGGAGAAAGAGGGCCGCAGCGATGGCAAGGGGGAAGGTCGAGCCAAAGCCGCGGCGAGTTAACAACGTCATTGCAAAATTCCTTCAGCCTTATTCCCTTAGCCTTGCAGCGGGGTGTCGATGATCGCAAGGCGCTGCTCGCCCGGCTTGAAGTTGATGCTGGCAACGCCGAGCAGCGAGCGCAGTTTTGCGTCCTCGACCTTCATCGGCCCGGGCGAGGGCGCACTGCCCGGCGCCGGTTGCGGGAAGGCGGTGGAACGTGCGGTGTGGAAGGTGACGTTGCCCTCGACCTTCTGCATCACCTGATGGATGTGCCCGTTGAGCACGGTGACCGAGCCGAAGCCTTTCAGGTAGTCCAGCGCCCGGGCGCCGTCTTCGGTACCCCAGCCCCAGGTCGGATAGACCGTCCACAGCGGAATGTGGGCGAACAGCACGACGGGAGTGGATTTGGAGCGGCCCTTCAGGTCGTTCTCCAGCCATTCCAGCTGCTCGGCGCCGAGGTTGCCGAGGCCGCCGCCCTTCAGCTCATGCACGTTGACGAGGCCGACGAAGTGCACGCCGTTGGCGTCAAATGAGTACCAGCCGGCGCCCTTGGTGCCGCGGCCATAGCGCTCGCGGTAGAGCTTCACTTCCTCGTCGATGATGTCGTGCTCGCCGGGCACGTAATGCACGTCGAGCTTGGCCTGCGAGATGATGCGCTCGGCATCGTCGAACTCCTGGGCCTTCGACAGATGCGTGATGTCGCCGGTGTGGATCATGAACGACGGCTTTGTCGGGATCGCCTTGATCTTCTCGATGGCTGCTTCCAGCGTGCCCTTGACGTTCGGGTTGGCCGGCTTGTCGAAACCGATATGGCTGTCACTGATCTGCAGGAAGGTCAGCCCCTTGGACTCGGCCGCCTGCGCCTCGCCCATGAGGCCCAGCGAGTGCGGCACGCCGCCGGATATGGTCCAGAGCACGCCGGTGCCGGCCCAGGTCATGCATTCCAGGACATGGCGGCGGCTGACGCCGCTGCCGTCATCGTGATGGTCGTGTCCGCTCATGGGAAATTCTCCGTGGACCCTTGATTGGGTTTCCACGGGGGTGATCGGGGGCGCTGCGGGTTTATTCCCGGCGCGAGGTGGTTAACGCGCGGGGCAATGACGATTTCGTGAGAGCCAGCCGTTGTCCCGCCTACGGTTCCCCAAAGGCGTCGCTGATGCGGTTCACATAATCTGCAAGCGCGGCAATCTCGTCGGCGTCGAGCGCCTTTTCGATCTTCTGGTTGATCTGCCGGAATGGTTGCTCGATCCGCTTCAGCGCGGCGCGGCCATCCGCCGTGAGCCGCAGGCTCCAGGCCCGCGAGTCCACCTCATCTGGCAGACGATCGAGCAGCCCGAGATTGCGCAGCCGCGTCGTCATCGCGGTCAAGGCGGACTCGTTGAGCCCGAGCTTGCGCGCGACGCTGCGCTGGCTCGCCGATCCCTCGCTCGCAACGATCGACAGCACGGCAGCCTGCGCCGTGGTGATGCCCGCGGCGGCGATGATGGCGCGATCGGCCGCCTTCTGCAGCCGGTGCGAGGCGACCTGCAGCTTGTGATAGACGCGGTGTTTGGAGGCGGACATCGCCGCTTCATTACTGCACTTGCGCGCCGCCATCCACCTCAATATACATACTTCACTAGTGAAGTAAATGGAGGGGAATGATGACCGCAATCGATGTCTGGGCGCAGATTACCACCGAGCGTATGGCGAAGCGGCCGTGGCTGGAAACGCTGCTGCGCTGGACCGGCCGCGCCGCGGGCGAATTGCAAACCGTCGAGAGCACGGTACGCGCGATGGATGCCGCCGGCGTCGACATCGCGCTGTTGTCGGCCTGGCACGGGCCCGAGGGCAGCCTGATCAGCAATGAGGAGGTCGCACGTCAGATCGAGGGCGCGCCGTCGCGTTTCCGCGGCCTTGCTACCGTCGATCTCGACCAGCCGATGGAAGCGGTGCGTGAGATAAGGCACTGGGTCGACCGCAAGACCTTTGTGGGGGTACGGGTGGTGCCGTGGCTGTGGGGGCTGCCGCCGAACGACCGCCGTTACTATCCAGTCTATGCCGCCTGCATCGATGCCGGCGTGCCGTTCTGCACCCAGATCGGCCACACTGGCCCGCTGCGGCGCTCCGAGATGGGCCGGCCGATCCCGTATCTCGAGGATGTCATGCTCGAGTTTCCCGAACTCGTCGTGGTCGGCGGCCATGTCGGGTTTCCCTGGCTCGACGAGCTCGTGACCATGACCGTGAAATTCCCGAACTTTTACGTCGACACCTCGGCCTATGTGGTGCGCCGCCTGCCGCCGGCCTTCGTGCAGTGGATGAAGGGGATCGGCAAGGAGCGCGTGATGTTCGGCACCAACTGGCCGATGCTCGCGCCGCAAAAATGCCTGGAGGGCTTGGACGAGCTTGGGCTCACAAGCGAGCAGAGCGAGGCGTTCCTGCACGGCAATGCGCGGCGGGTGTTTGGATTGTAGCGAGTCGGGCGTCGTTATCGCCGGGTGATCTCGACGCGTGCGCGGTAGCTGGATTGACCGACCGAAAACGGAAACAAAGTGAGGGCATCGCCACCGACAACGGCTTCGCCAGAGGTCAGGTGGTTGAGGCCGACCCACCCGTCGCGCATCCACACCGTGCCAGCGCGCACATCCCCGGTGACGTGCGCTTTCGCGTCGAACTCGCCGCGCTCGTTGTGGATCCTGATCGCATCGCCATCGGACAGCCGGCGCGCGTCGGCATCCGCCCGCGAAATCCAGAGCCGGGGCTCGGTGTTGTGTTTAGCCAACGAGGGCAGGGCGCGCCCCTCGTCATAGAACGCATGAAAATGCGTCAGCGTCCTGCCGAAGGTCAATTTGAGCGGATAAGGCGAGGTGGGGCCCGCTTGATGGCTGGGCAACGGCGGTAATCCCAGCTGCGCTGCCCGTGATGAGAACAGTTCGATCTTGCCGCTCGGGGAATCGAATTTTCGCTCCGCATAGGCGACGTGCGGCACGTTGAGCGGCAGGAATCCGCCGGCGGCGCGCAAGCCTGCCACCGTTGCGTGGCCGGTCGTCGGATGATCGAGCAGGGCGTCGATAATCTCTTCCACCGAGCCCCACCGGGAATATCCGGCAAGGCCGAGGGAGTTGGCCAGTGCGGTGAGGATCTCGTAGATCGGGCGCGTCTCGCCTTCGCGTTCCAGCGCGCGTTCCATGAGGTAGAGATGGGTGTTGGTGGTCTTGAAGCCGACTTCCTCGAGCCAGGCGGTGCCCGGCAAGATCACGTCGGCGAAGCGGCGCATGGTTTCGTTCATGAAGAGATCGACGGCGACAATAGTCTCCGTCCCGGCGAGGCTTTTCGAAATATCGCCGGCGTCGGCGAACGACGACAGCATGTTGGTGCCGAGCAGACACAGGACCTTGAGCTCGCCGCGCGACAGTGCGGTGGCAATATCGGGCATCTGGTTTGCGATGTAGTCTCCCGCCGGTCGCGGCGCGTCCGCGTTCAGGTTCGCCAGCACGGCACTGGCCGCGCCATGACGCGGGCCAAGCCCGCCGCCGGGCCTGCCGAAATCGCCGGTCAGCGCCGGCAGGCAACTGATGGCGCGGGCCGCATGCCAGCCATTGTCGCCCTTGTGCATGGAGCTGCCGCCGATCAGGATCATCGCCGGTCGCGTCGATCCATACACGCGCGCGAATGAGATGATCTGATCGGCGCTGAGGCCGGTCTGTTCGGCCGCCCAGGCCGGCGTGAAAGCGGCAACGTGCGCCGCGAGCTCGGCAAAGCCCGTGGTGTGCGCGTCGACAAACGCCGCGTCATGGAGCTTTTCCGCGATGATCACATGCATCACCGCAAGCGCGAGCGCAGCGTCCGAGCCTGGCTGGATCAACAGCAGCTCATCCGATTGCGCGGCCGCTTCCGTTCGTCGCACGTCGATGGTGACGATCCGCGCGCCGCGCTTGCGGGCTGCGACAATGCAGCGGGCGGTGTTCGGCTGGCTTGCGATGTTGGCGCCCCACAGCACGATCAGCTGCGAATTGTCGGCCATGTCCTCCTTGGTGCTGACCTTGAGCGCGCCGGTGAGCCCAACGCCGAAGCCGCCGATGCCCCAGCAGACCATGGCGGGATGCCAGGTGTTGCAGCCGTAGAGATGGGCGAAGCGATGCATCATCTGCACGGTGACGGCGCTGCCGGAGGTGAAGCCGCCATGGCCCGCCCAGAGGCCGACGGCCTTTGGCCCGGCCGCCTGCATCCGTTTTGCGATGAAGGCGATCGCTTCGTCCCAGCTGACGCGCCGCCAGCTGTCCGTGCCGCGGTCGTCGCGGATCTGCGGATACAACAGCCGCTTCGGATTGCTGTAGATTTCGCCGGCAGCCCGGCCACGCACGCAAAGAAAGCCCTGGCTGTCCGGATTGTCCTTGTCGCCGCGCACGGATTTCAGCGCGCCGCTCTCAACCTCGACCGACATGCCGCAAAACGTCGGGTGGCAGTTCATCGGGCACATGGTCCTGATGGTCGTGGTATCGGCGGTCGTCATGACGTCTCCGTGTCGATCAAGCTGTTGGCGGTCATCTTATCAACGAACCGCGAAGACCGCCACGGCATCGGGTGGTGGCCGGCCGAACGTTCGATGGCGGCGCACAGCAATCCAGGCCCTGCGGCGAAGAAAATTCGGACACGTCCGTCTGTGACGGCATGTCCGGCGATTGCTGCACCCGTTATCGGCGCGAATCTTCCAGAATCATCGCCGCCGCTTTTTCCGCGATCATCGCCGTCGGCGTGTTGGTATTGCCCGACGTGATGGTCGGCATCACGGAGGCGTCGGCTATGCGCAGCCCCGACAGCCCGAAGAAGCGCAGCCGTTCGTCGACCACGGCAGAGGGATCGCTCGCCATCCCCATCTTCGCGGTGCCGACGGGATGGAAGATGGTGGTGCCGATATCGCCGGCCGCCTTGGCCAGCGACGCATCGTCGTCGCCGACGGAAGGGCCTGGCAGATATTCGCTCGGTGAATATTTGGCGAGCGCCGGCTGCTGCATCAGTTTTCGCGTGGTGCGGATCGCGTCGGCCGCGACGCGGCGATCCTCGTCGGTTGCGAGATAGTTCGGCGCGATCGAGGGGGCTTGCTCGAGATCAGCGGAGCGGATGCGCACGGTGCCGCGCGAGGTCGGCCGCAGATTGCAGGCGCTGACGGTGATGGCGGGGAATCGATGCAGGGGATCGCCGAACTTGTCGAGCGACAGCGGCTGCACATGGAACTGGATGTTGGCGCGCTCGAAGGCCTTGTCGGAGCGGGTGAAGATGCCGAGCTGCGACGGCGCCATGGTCAGCGGCCCGCGGCGGCGGAAGGCGTAGTCGAGCCCCATCAGGCCGCGGCGGAACAGCGACCAGTAGGTTTCGTTCAGCGTGCGCACGTTGGAGACCTTGTAGATCGCGCGCTGCTGCAGATGGTCCTGCAGATTGCGGCCGACGCCGGGCTTGTCGAGGACAACGTCGATGCCGAGCGGGCTCAGCCAATCGGCAGGACCGATGCCGGAGCGATGCAGCACTTGGATCGACCCGATCGACCCGGCGCAAAGGATGACCTCGCCCTTGGCGCGCGCCTCGACCGTCTCATCGCCTTGCCGGTAGCGCACGCCAACGGCGCGGCTGTTTTCGACGATCAGGCGATCGACCAGCACATTGGTTTCCAGCCGCAGGTTTGGCCGCGACAACACCGGCTTGAGGAAACCGCGCGCGGCAGACCAGCGCCGGCCGCGCTTCTGGTTGACATGGAAATAGCTGATGCCTTCATTGTCGCCGGTGTTGAAGTCCGGAATTTTGCGGATGCCCATTTCGGCGGCGGCTTCGCCCACCGCATCCAGAATGGTCCACGACAGCCGCGGCGCCTCGATGCGCCAGCCGCCGCCGGTGCCGTGATGTTCGCTTTCGCCGAGGAAATGATCCTCCAGCCGTCTGAATGCCGGCAGCACGTCGTCATAGCCCCAGCCGGAAAGGCCGAGCTGCCGCCAGTGGTCGTAGTCGGCGGCCTGTCCGCGCATCGAGATCATGGCGTTGATCGCCGAAGAGCCGCCGATCACCTTGCCGCGGGGGTAGGCGAGCGAGCGGCCGTTCAGACCGGGCTCGGCCTCGGTGCGGAACATCCAGTCGGAGCGGGGATTGCCGATCGCAAAGAGATAGCCGACCGGGATGTGAAACCAGATCCAGTTGTCGTTGCCGCCGGCTTCCAGCACCAGCACGCGCTTGTTGGGATCGGCCGACAGGCGGTTGGCCATGATGCAGCCGGCGGTGCCCGCGCCGACGACAATGTAGTCGAAGTCACCTTCAAGCCGCCGCATGCTGCCTCCACGAACCTGGTCTCTGCCCGAGGCGGCAGGGACCACCAACGCCCGAACTCACTTTCTGGAGGAAAGCCGACAGGCAAGCAAGCTTGGAAGCGTCTGCCGATGACGCCGGGCGGCCCTGCGGCGGCGTGTGTTGGGCAGACCATGCCTTGCATGCTACAGAGGACAAATCGTTCAGCCCCGAAAGCCGAAAATTTCCATGCCGATTGTCAACCGCGTCGCCGATCTGCAGCCCGACATCCAGGCCTGGCGCCGGGATATCCATGAACATCCCGAGCTGTTGTACGAGGTGCACCGCACGGCGGCGCTGGTGGCGGATCGTCTGCGGGAGTTCGGCTGCGACGAGGTGATATCAGGCATTGGCCGCACCGGCGTCGTCGGCGTCATCAAGGGCAGCAAGCCCGCAGGCCCCGGCGATGTGAAGGTGATCGGGCTGCGCGCCGACATGGATGCGCTGCCGATCGAGGAGGCGACCAACCTTCCTTACGCCTCGAAGACCAAGGGCTTGATGCACGCCTGCGGCCATGACGGCCACACCGCGATGTTGCTGGGCGCGGCGCGCTATCTCGCCGAGACGCGCAATTTCGCAGGCCAGGCCGTGGTGATCTTCCAGCCGGCGGAAGAGGGCGGCGCAGGCGCCGTTGCGATGATCAAGGATGGGTTGATGGACCGTTTCGGCATCGAGCAGGTCTACGGCATGCATAATGGGCCGGGCATTCCGGTCGGCAGCTTCGCCATTCGCCCCGGTCCGATCATGGCCGGCGGCGATGCCGTCTTCATCAATATCGAGGGGAAGGGCGGCCACGCGGCGCGTCCGCACAAATGCATCGATTCCGTTCTGGTCGGCGCGCAGCTGATCAGCGCGCTGCAGTCGATCGTGTCACGCAGCGTCGATCCGCTGGAATCTGCTGTGATTTCCATATGCGAATTTCACGCCGGCAATGCCCGCAACGTGATCCCGCAAACCGCCGTGCTGACAGGCACCGTCCGCACCCTGGACGACGATGTGCGGAAACTGGTGGAACGGCGGGTGCGCGAAGTCGTCGCAGGCGTAGCGCAGATGACAGGCGCGACGATCGAGTTGACCTATAACCGCGGCTATCCGGTCACGAATAACCATCTGCCGGCAGACCGATGTCGCTGTTCGCGCCGCGCGGGACGTCGCCGGCGACGCCAACGTTTCCGAGATGGCGCCGCTGATGGCCGGAGAGGATTTCGCCTTCATGCTGGAGCAGCGGCCGGGTGCGCTGATCTTCTGCGGCAACGGCGACAGCGCGGGCCTGCATCACCCCGCCTACAATTTCAACGACGAGGCGCTGGTGTTCGGCACCTCCTACTGGATCAAGCTGGTCGAGAACACGCTGGCCGCGTGAGGGCGTTGGCGCGCGTCCGGACTGCTTTCAAGCTCTATCCTCGAATCCCACGAAGGTCGTCGCTTCGTCGACCGACTTGCGTTCGGACACAACGGCATTGGCTGGAAAACTGTGATCCGGCCAGCCCAACGCGATACTTTTCATGATCACCTGATCGGCGGCGATCCCGGCATGCTCGCGCACCACGGGGGATTGCATTATCCCCTGGCTGTTGATGACGGCACCAAGCCCCCGCGACCAGGCAGCGTTGACAAGCGCGGTAGCCACGGCGCCACAGTCGAAGGCCGTATCGTCGCTGGACGCGAGCACGCGATCATATGTGATGATCACGCACACGGGCGCGTCGAACTGGCGAAAGCCGCGCATGACCCAGTCTTGCCGCCGCTCCTTGTCATCGCGCAGGATTCCCATGGCGATGAACAACTGCTTGGCCACGCCAACCTGGCGTTCGCGATGCACTCCCTCGAATGGCTGGCCGGTTCGAAACTCGCGCGAGTGGGGCACGCCTGCCAGATTGCGCTCGGTGTTGCCCGCGCGGATCCGATCCAGCGGTGCGCCGGTGATGACATAGAAGTTCCAGGGCTGGGTATTCATCGACGATGGCGCGCGCATCGCCAGCGCCAGGATTTCCTTGATCAATTCCTGTGGGACGGGATCGGGCTTGTAACCGCGAACGCTTCGCCGGCCGAGAATGACGTCATCAAACTCCATCTTTGCATTTCCTGAAATTGGCATGAGGTCTGCGTTCTCCCGCACGGCTTTGGTCATGTGATATAACCATAGCGGACGCGCGCCAAGGCCTATCGTTTTTTTGGTTCACACCCTACTCAATCTCAAGATTGTTCTTCTGGCCGATCTCGCGGACGTCGCGGATATACGCGGTCATCGCCTTGGCAAACACATCAGGCGCGCCGCCGACGATTTCGAATCCGTTCGCCGTCAGCGCCTTGATGACGTCTTGCTCCGCCAGCGCAAGATTGGCTGACTTGTTGATGCGCTCGATGACACCTTGCGGCGTTCCGGCCGGCGCGACAAAGCCGTTCCACGCATAATATTCCACGGGGTAACCCAATTCCTTCAAGGTCGGCGCATCGGGGAATGCGAACCAGCGTTTTTCGCCTGTGGTCGCCAGCACGCGTAGCGTGCCACCTTCGACATGGCTGCGGATGATGTTTGACGCAGCGAAATCGACCTGGCCGGAGATCAGGTCCTGGATCATCGGCGCTTCGCCGCGATAGTGCACGGCCTGCATCGATGTCTTGCTGGCCTGCGCCAGCATCAGTCCGATCAGATGCGACGTGGTGCCCGGGCCGGGCGCGCCATAGGTGGGGGGCTTGGACTGGCCGGCCGCCTGCTTCACCAGATCAGCCAGCGTCCTGTAGGGGGAATTGCCGCGGACGACGACGGCAAGCGGCGCGCGCACTGCCATCACGATCGGCACAAAATCCTTCAACGCGTCGTAGGGCATCGACTTTTTCAGCGCCGGCAGCAGGCCATGGGTGGCGGCGTTGACGTAGAGCAGCGTGTAGCCGTCCGGCGGCGCGCGCTTGACGCTCTCGGATGCCAGAATGCCGCCGGCGCCCCCCTGGTTCTCGACGACCAGCGTCTGCCCGAGATCCTCGCGCATCCGGTTCGTCACGATGCGCGCAGGGACATCGGTGACGCCGCCGGCCGCTGCCGGTACGACCACCTTGATCGGGCGATCCGGATATGTGTCGGGTGCTTGGGCAATTGCTGCGCTGGTCAACGCGGCGAAGAGTCCGGTCAGCGCAATTGCGTCCAAAGTGACGCGCCGCATGTAAGGCTCCTCCCGCTGGCTCGCGGCCTCCGGTCGTCGCATCGATGGAGTGAACCGGGCCCGGCGCCTACCTTACCGGGACGCCGTAAGTTTAGCGAAGGCGGCAAGCCCGCTTTTTGACGGCGTTTTTGCCTTGATTTCCGTGTCGCGGGACGGTGTTGGGTTGGGCCAAGTCACGTGCTAGACATCACCAAATAACAACCCAAAAACGGACCCGAGAACTCCATGCCCATCGTCAACCGCGTCGCCGATCTGCAGCCCGACATTCAAGCCTGGCGCCGGGACATCCATCAACATCCCGAGCTGCTCTACGATGTCCACCGCACTGCAGCATTCGTGGCCGACCGCCTGCGCGAATTCGGCTGCGACGAGGTCGTCACCGGCATCGGCCAAACCGGCGTGGTCGGGGTGATCAAGGGCAAGCGGCCGGCCGGCAACGGCGACCTCAAGGTGATTGGCCTCCGCGCCGACATGGATGCGCTGCCGATCGAGGAGGAGACCAATCTGCCCTACGCCTCCAAGACGCCGGGCAAGATGCACGCCTGCGGCCATGACGGCCACACCGCGATGCTGCTCGGCGCGGCGCGCTATCTCTCCGAGACGCGCAATTTTGCCGGCAACGCGGTGGTGATCTTCCAGCCCGCCGAAGAGGGCGGCGCGGGCGCGGCTGCGATGATCAAGGACGGGCTGATGGACCGCTTCGGCATCGAGCAGGTCTATGGCATGCACAACGGCCCCGGCATTCCGATCGGCCAGTTCGCGATCCGCCCCGGCCCGATCATGGCGGCAACCGATGCCGTCGACATCAAGATCGAGGGCCTCGGCGGCCACGCGGCACGGCCGCACAAATGCATCGATTCCGTTTTGGTCGGCGCGCAGGTCATCAGCGGATTGCAGTCGATCGTCTCGCGCACCATCGATCCACTGGAGTTGGCGGTCATCTCGATCTGCGAATTCCACGCCGGCAATGCCCGCAACGTCATTCCGCAGACCGCCGAGCTGCGCGGCACCATCCGCACGCTGACGCCGGAGGTGCGCGAACAGGTCGAAAAGCGCGTCCGCGAAGTGGTGGCGGGCGTCGCCCAAATGACCGGCGCCAAGATCGATCTCGTCTATGAGCGCGGCTATCCCGTGACGGTGAATCACGCCGCCCAGACCGAGTTTGCGACGCGCGTCGCCAGCGAAGTCGGCGGCGACGGCGCCGTCGGCGACACCCCGCCGATGATGGGCGCGGAAGACTTCGCCTACATGCTGGAGGCGCGGCCCGGCGCCTTCATCTTCTGCGGCAACGGCAACAGCGCAGGCCTGCATCACCCCGCCTACAATTTCAACGACGAGGCGATCGTCTACGGCACGTCTTACTGGATCAAGCTGGTGGAGAATTCGCTGGCGGCGTGAGCGGCGAGACTCGCGAACGTCGCTGTACTCCTCGCAATGCCGGACCATATGAAGAAAGGCCTGCAACCCCTTTGCAGGCCTTTCTTTTTTGTCGCTCATCCCGAGTATGACGTTAAGCGCGCGGGCGAATTGAAGTCGTCGGCAATGACGTAGGTCAACTTGATTGACGTAGATCAAATCATTCGCGCGAGTTTTGCCTAAGCTTGAACATGCTCCACGGGCTTTCGCCGTTCCGCCAAGTTCTGCAGAATACTGGCCGATCTGGACGGATTGCTGCGGTGGAGTAGTCTGGTCCGCAAACCTGAGGCCGTTGTTGCCTCAGTTGTCGACGTCCCGCTTCCTGGAGAGAGCATCGACCCATGATCGCGCAACTCACAAGAAGCGAACGGCAGCTGGCGCTGATCATCCTGCTTGTATTGTCGGTGTGCGGGCTCGCCATGGCGATAGCCGGGAGTGGTGACCCGCTTGGCATTCACGGCGCCATCGTGCTTCTCGCGGGCATTGCCGGAGCCTTCGCTGTCATTGCCGGCTACTACGATCCGGAACCCGGCGAGGACCGGCTGGACCGTTATTTCGATGATCCGAGCCGCATGGGCATTATCCTCGCGATGATCTGGGTCGTGGCGGGACTTTTTGTCGGCGACTGGATCGCGTGGCAGCTCGCCTATCCGGACCTGACGTTCGATGCGGCCTGGTCGAGCTTCGGACGCCTCCGTCCGGTGCACACCTCCGGCGTGATTTTCGGCTTCGGCGGCAACGCGCTGATCGCGACGTCGTTTTATGTCCTGCAACGCACATCGCGCGCGCGGTTGCCTGACCAGCTCAGTCCGTGGTTCGTGCTGCTCGGCTACAACCTGTTCTGCGTCATCGCCGCGACCGGCTACCTGATGGGCGTCACGCAGTCGAAGGAATATGCCGAACCGGAATGGTACGCGGATATCTGGCTCGTCATCGTGTGGGTGACCTATTTCGTCATCTATCTGCGCACGCTGGTTCGCCGCAAGGAGCCGCATATCTACGTGTCGAACTGGTACTACATGGCCTTCATCCTGGTCGTCGCGATCCTGCACATCGTCAATAACCTGGCGATTCCGGTCTCGCTCGGCCATGCCAAGAGTTACTCGGCATTCTCCGGCGTGCAGGATGCAATGACGCAGTGGTGGTACGGGCACAACGCGGTCGCGTTTTTCCTGACCGCCGGCTTCCTTGGCATGATGTATTATTATCTGCCCGTTCGCGCCGGCCGTCCGATTTTTTCCTATCGGCTGTCGATCATCAGTTTCTGGGGCATCACCTTCATGTACATGTGGGCGGGCTCGCATCATTTGCACTACACGGCGTTGCCGCATTGGGTCCAGACGCTCGGCATGACGTTTTCGATCATGCTGCTGGTGCCGTCATGGGCCTCGGCCGGCAACGCACTCCTCACGCTGAACGGCGCCTGGCACAAGGTTCGCGATGACGCGACGCTTCGCTTCATGATGGTTGCGGCCGTGTTCTACGGGTTGTCGACGTTCGAGGGGTCGTTCATGGCCATTCGCTCGGTCAACTCGCTGTCGCACTATACCGACTGGACCGTCGGGCACGTGCATGCGGGCGCGCTCGGCTGGGTTGCCATGATTACGTTCGGCGCAATCTATGCGTCTGTGCCGTGGCTGTGGAAGCGCGAGCGGATGTATTCCGGCAGGTTGGTGGAAGTGCACTTCTGGCTCGCAGTCGCTGGAACGCTAATCTACGTTTTTTCGATGTGGAATTCGGGCATCATCCAGGGATTGATGTGGCGGACTTACAATGAAAGCGGCACGCTCGCCTATTCCTTCGTCGAAACGGTCGTCGCGATGCATCCCTATTATATCGCTCGCGCCATCGGCGGTCTGTTGTTCCTGATCGGCGCAGTAGTCGCCTGCTACAACATCTGGATGACGATACGGACGGCCGACCAGCCGGCCGACCAAAGGCTTGCCGATCGTCCGGTTCCCGCGCTCGCAGGCGTTAGCGCGCCTCAACCGGCGGAGTGAACGCATGTTCAACCTGCATTACCGGCTTGAGCGCAAGACCATCGGCTTTCTCCTCGCCATCATCGGCGTGGCCAGCATCGGCGGTGCGGTCGAGATTATTCCGCTGTTCACGATCCATCAGACCGTCGAGGATGCGCCGGATATGCGGGTCTACACCCCGCTCGAAATCGCAGGGCGCAACATCTATATCCGCGAAGGCTGTTATGCCTGTCATTCGCAGATGATCCGGACGCTTCGCGACGAAGTCGAACGCTACGGCCCGTATTCGCTGGCCGTCGAATCCAAATATGATCATCCGATGCTCTGGGGATCGAAGCGGACAGGCCCCGATCTGGCGCGTATGGGCAACAAATATTCGGACGAATGGCACGTGCGGCATCTCAACAACCCGCGCGAGGTCGTCCCGCAATCGGTGATGCCGCATTATTCATGGCTTGGGCGAACTGAACTGCGGAGTAACGACCTCGGCCGGCATCTGGCGGCGCTGCGCAAGGTCGGCGTGCCCTATACCGACGATATGATCACCAATGCGAGTTCCGATGCGTACGGCCAGGCGGCGCCCGATACGCCCTACGCCGAAGGGGTCACGAAACGCTATGGTGCGGCGACGAACGTGCGGGTATTTGACGGTAAACCAGGTGTACTCACCGAACTCGATGCCCTGGTCGCCTATCTGCAGATACTCGGCAAGTTGACTGACGCCGCGCACAAGTCCGTGCCCGCCGCGGGAGGTTGACCATGGAAAATGACTTTGTCGTCTGGTTCTCCAAGTCATTCGGACTGTTCTATCTGATTGCTCTCTCGATCATCATCCTCGTCTACGCATATTGGCCGTCGAACAAGAAAGGGTTCGACGAGGCCGCCCGATCGATCCTCAACCATGAGGACAAGCCGCATAGGGACAGCCATGGCGGTAGATGAACGCGATCCCCATACCGGCTATATGACCACCGGTCACGAGTGGAACGGCATCAAGGAATTGAACACGCCGGTGCCCCGGCCGGTCTATTTCTTCCTGATCGTGACGGCCTTGTTCGCCGTCGTCTACTGGGTGCTGATGCCGGCGTGGCCGCTCGGGGTGACCTACACCAAGGGCGTGCTTGGCATCGATCAGCGCAACATCGTCACTGAAAGCGTGAAGCAGGCCGCTCTCGAACGCGGCGTCTGGACCAAGCGCGTCGAGGCCGAGAGTTTTAAGGACATCCAGACCGATCCCCGATTGATGGAACGGGTGCGGCAGACCGGCCGCACGCTGTTCGGCGACAATTGTGCGGCGTGTCATGGATCGAGCGCGCAGGGCGGCCATGGATTCCCAAATCTGACGACGGCGTCGTCGCTTTGGGGCGGCGATCCCGAAACCCTCGCGGAAACCATCCGCATCGGCATCAATTCCACGCATCCGAAAACCAGGACCTCGCAGATGATGGCGTTCGGGCGCGATCAGATGCTCAAGAAGGACGAAATCGACAACGTCGTGGCATATGTGCGCAGCCTTTCCGATCCCGGGGTCGCAAAGGATGTGCCTGCCGCGAAAATCAGTGCTGGCAAGGCCGTGTTCACTGCCAATTGCGTCCTCTGCCATGGTGACGATGCCAAGGGCAAAGCCGAGTTGGGTGGGCCTGATTTGACCGACGGATTTTGGATCTACGGCGGCGACGCCGAGTTCGATCTACAACTCGGTGTGGGGCGGCCGGCAAGGCCAGATGCCGAGTTGGGAGGGAAGGCTTTCGCCGCTCGACCGCAAGATTCTCGCGCTCTATCTGTTCGACCTTCGGCGGGGGCAAAGATGAGCGACACCGGCGCAGCGAGGTGGCAATTCCGGACAAGGGCGATTGTTTGGGCTGCGGTCGGTGCCGGGTTGTTGCTGGTGCTGATTGCCAATTCGCATCTGGTCTACATGGCCGTCATGTCGCAACCGGACTGCGTTGATCACATGCGTCAGGGTGAGGGGGCTTCGAAGGACGGGAAGTTCAGCGCCGCAAGGTCGTCATGCACGCCGCGATGAAATTGCAGGGAAACCGACAATGACCTCGATACCGGACGTTGTTCCGCCACTGCCGCGAGAGTGGTCCTGGAAGCGAAACGTTCCTCGCACGGCTGCGTTCGGCTGGCTCTCGGCCGGCTGGCGTGATTTCACGATCCAGCCCGCGGCCAGCATCAGCTACGGCGTGCTGGTTTTTCTGGTGTCGGTCGTCACCGTCATCGGCCTGTTTGCCCTGCGCCTCGACTACATCCTGTTTCCCGCGTTTGCGGGCTTCATGGTGGCCGGGCCGGTGATTGGAATTGGACTTTACGAAAAGAGCCGGCGCATTGAGGAAGGCAAGCCCGTCAGCCTGTGGCAGATGATCTTCGTCAAGCCGGAATCGGGCGGCCAGATTCTGTTTGCGGGCGTGCTGCTTCTTCTGCTGACGCTGCTGTGGATGCGCGCGGCGGTCATCCTCTATGCGCTGTTCTTCGGCCTGCGCCCGTTCCCGGGCCTCGACCATATCGTGCCGATGCTGTTCACGACGCAGATCGGCTGGGCGATGCTGGTGGTCGGCGGCGCGGTGGGCGGCCTGTTTGCCGCTTTCGCCTTCGCCATTTCAGCCTTTTCCATCCCGATGCTGCTGAGCGAGCGCACCGATGCGCTGACCGCCATGGGTACCAGCATGGCGCTGGTGTGGCACAATCTGCCCGTCATGCTGACCTGGGCGGCGATCATGTTGGTGTTGATTTCTGTCGGCATCGTAACCGGCCTTCTGGGAATGATCGTGGTTTTCCCGGTGCTGGGGCACGGCAGCTGGCATGCATATCGGACCCTGCGGTCCTGAGTTCAACGCGAGGCTTTTGAGGTTCCTCCGATGAGTTGTTGCGGTCCGGGAGCGGAATTGGCGTTGCACGCTCCGGATGCGGCGCAGAGCCGGTGAGGAAGTCCTGCTCGCAAGCCGCATCGTAGCCGACGACGTGCGCCAGACCGATCTATCGGTGCCCACGGTTCATTGCGGTGGGTGCATCCGGACGATCGAAAAGGCGCTCGGTGGGCTTGCCGGCGTCGAAAGCGCCCGCGTCAATCTTTCTACCAGGCGCGCGACCGTCAGATGGCGCTCCAATGGCGTTCCGCCACCGTTCATCGAAACGCTCAAGCAGGCCGGTTTTGAGGCGCATTTGTTCGACAGCGAGCCGGATGACGGCAACGCCGAACTGTCGGAGTTGATACGCGCCCTTGCGGTCGCTGGATTCGCCGCCAGCAACATCATGTTGCTTTCGGTCTCGGTCTGGTCGGGCGCCGAGGCCGGGACTCGCGACCTCTTTCATTGGTTGTCGGCCATCATCGCGCTGCCCGCGCTGGCATATTCCGGCCGGATATTTTTCCGTTCGGCATGGCAGGCGTTGCGGCACCGCCGCACCAACATGGATGTACCGATCTCGCTGGGGGTGCTGCTCGCCTTCGGCATGAGCCTTTACGACACCACGCAGCATGCGTCGTTCGCCTATTTCGACGCGTCGATCTCACTGCTGTTCTTCTTGCTGATCGGGCGCACGCTCGACTACATGATGCGCGAGCGGGCCCGGCAGGCCGTGAAGGGACTGGCGTCACTCGCGGCGCGCGGCGCACGCGTGGTACAGGCTGACGGCAATCAGGTCTATCTTCCGGTGAGCGAGATCCAGGCCGGAATGACCATCATGCTGGCGGCGGGTGAACGTGTGCCGGTCGATGCAACCGTGACCAAGGGGACTTCCGAACTGGATGCTTCGTTGGTCTCCGGAGAGCAAACCCCGGTGCCGGCGATCGGTCGGGACGCCGTTGCGGGCGGGCACGTTGAATCTGACGGGGCCACTGTTGATCCTCGCCACGGCGACACCGGACAATTCGTTTCTGGGCGAGATGGTACGCATGATGGAGGCCGCCGAGCAGGGCCGCTCGGCATATCGCCGCATCGCCGATCGTGCCGCCAGCCTGTATGCGCCGATCGTCCATCTCACGGCGTTGTGCGCACTTGTCGGCTGGCTGCTCGCAACCGGTGACTTTCATCGCGCGCTTACGATTGCCATTGCGGTTCTGATCATCACCTGTCCTTGTGCGCTTGGTCTCGCGGTCCCCATGGTGCAGGTCGTCGCAGCCCGGCGATTGTTCGAGAACGGCATCATGGTGAAGGACGGCGGAGCGCTTGAGCGCCTCGCCGAGATCGACATGGTCGTGTTCGACAAGACCGGCACGCTGACGCGGGGCCTTCCGCGCCTGATTGAATCCGGCAGCATGGACCGGGACGCAATCGCGATTGCGGCTGCACTCGCTTCTCATTCCCGCCACCCTTATTCGCGCGCGATCGTCGAGGCCGCCGCCGATCTTGCTTCGTCCCAGATCGTATTCGATGCAGTCTCCGAGCACGCCGGATTCGGGCTTGAGGCGCACTCCGGCGTGACGTGCTACCGGCTCGGCCGGCCGGAATGGGCCCTCTTCAGTCTGGCTGAGGCCGGGCGAATCTCAGGTGATGGGTCCGTCGTGCTTTCCAAAGACGGGAGCCGCCTGGCCGAGTTTCGGTTTGAGGAATCGTTGCGTGCGAATGCGTCAACGGCGGTCACCGAACTGAAGAACGCCGGCATTCCGGTGCAGTTGGTTTCCGGCGATCGCGAAGCCGCGGTGGCGCCGATCGCACGGCAACTCGGCATTCCCTGGTTCGCTGCCGTATTGCCCGCCGGAAAGATCACGCACATCAAGGCGCTTGAAGCCTCGGGCCGAAAGGTCCTCATGGTCGGTGACGGCTTGAACGATACGCCGGCGCTGGTGGCCGCGCATGCATCCATGGCGCCGGCTTCAGCGGCGGACATCGGGCGTAACGCGGCTGACCTGGTGTTCTTGCGCGAGAGCTTGTCCGCCGTGCCTCAGGCAATTTCCGTCGCACGCAATGCCAGACGGCTGGTTCGACAAAACTTCGCGCTTGCGATCGCCTACAATCTGGTGGCGATCCCCGTCGCGATCATGGGCCATGTGACGCCGCTGGTCGCAGCGGTGGCGATGTCCGCATCGTCGATGCTGGTTGTCGCCAACGCGCTTCGCCTCCGGAGCCCGCAAAGGATCGCGCCACGCGCAGGTGCTGATGTGCAGCCTTCGGCCAAGGCCGTGATGGAGGCCGCCGAATGACGGATTACTTTTATCTGATACCGATTGCGCTCGGCATCGGCCTTGCCGCGCTTGCGGCCTTCATGTGGTCGCTGAAAAACGGGCAGTACGACGATCTCGAAGGTGCCGCAGAGCGGATCCTTCATGAAGAGAGCGATGCTCCGATCCGGGAATTGACGAGGGAGCGATAACCGCCGCCGGCGCGCAGACCGGGCCGGCTAGTTGAATGCAACCCAGGCCTTGGCGACGAACGTTGCGCCGCACCAGCGCGAGACAAGGCCATCGGGATTGGTAACGGGATTGGCGCGGCCGCCCGGCTGCGCGTTGGGATCACCGGTGAAGACGAAGCAGTTCTCCCGGGAAAGATTGGTGTCGTAGTAGCGCAGATCGAGATTGAATACCTTGTGGGTGAAGGTCACGCCGGCATGCCAATTGAGATAGGCGGGTAACGGGAAGCCGCCGAGCAGGGGAGCCTGATTGCCGAACCAGAAATAGCCGGTGGCAGCGGAGAACGATATGCCGAGGTTCTGCGGGAGCAGCCGGCCCGGCACGTCGTAACCCACGCCGGCCGCAGCATATTGGCTCCAGGCGCCGGTGTTGGAGACATTCGGCGAATAGGCGTAGCCGGCGGCGACACGGATCGACTCGCCGATGCTTCTATCGCCGCGGATAATCGCCTCCCAATAATTGATGCCGTTCGTCTCGCCGGGAAGTCTTTCTCCGGGATAGGCGAAATAGGTCACGCCGAGATCGAAATCGATACCCGCGATCTTCGGGCGGATGCCGCCCGTCATGGTGAACTCGGCGACGGGTTGGGTTGGCAGCTTGACGGTGGCCACCGTGGTGCCGGCGTAGAGCGCGCCAAACCTTGCTTCAAATGCTGCGCCGGCCGCGGGCCCGCGATCGGACAGCGTCGTCCCGCGATAGATGTAGTCGGATGCAAACCCCGCCCGGGCGCTGAATTCGAGTTCATTCGCGGGCGGCGTTGCCCGGTTCGCATCAGAGGCGGACCAGCCGCGATTGCCAAGGCTGATCGCGCCGCGCGCGTTGGCCTCGGGGGTTTGGGCGTGCGCCAGACCGCCGGTGATCGACGCAAGCCACAAGAAGGAAAACGCAGCGATCGAGGCGCCGCCAACGTGCTGAAGCTTTGCAAGGCTTCGCTGTCGCACCGTTAATCACCCTCCGAGAGCTACCGCAATCCCGACCAGCGTACACCCGACGGCTACCATCGAAAGCCCCGCCGCCCAGGGCCGAATCCCGCTCTGAACTCCAAACGCCCAACCACAGAAGAACAGCATGATGATTGCGACTGCGTAGGAGACGCGCAACGCAAATTTTGCATCACTGAGGAAAATGAACGGGATCACAACCGGGAAAGTCGCAAGGAAGCTCAGCAGGCAAAGACCCAGCGCCCCGCTCCAGTCGCGCCCCGTCAGCTTGGGACGCGCGGGCGGCTCGGGCAACTGTTGCAATTTTTGCCGCATCAATTCCAGCTGCTCCGAAGGCAACACCGACGCCAATGCCGGCGGCATCGCGTCGGCGATGGCCCGCTGCGCTTGCGCGGGATCTGACGCCTGCCGTACTGCGCGCAGTGTCAGAATGTTGCGTCCCTGTTCGTTGATGCGAGCCAACAGATAAAGGCCGCCGTCGACGATGCCCCAGGCCAGGTTGCAGCCGAGCGCACCGACCAGCATCGTCTGAATATTGATATTGGCCCCTGTTGCGACGCCGAGGGAGCAGATGAAGGTGAGAGCCATGATCAGGCCGAACAGGGTCTCTGATATCCGCTCCATCGGATCCAGTATGCGAGACGACATATCTGAGACCTCTGACATGGAATCAAACGCCCATTGGCTCAATCTCGGGGCACCGGGTACCTGACTGTTTCAGCCGCGGTGCACGCCTTCTTGCACAACGTTGGCGCGGAGCGCAGTATCAAGTGTCGCAGTATGGCCGAACCCTGTGACCTTATCTTTGGCGGCATCGGCTTGCAACAAAGCTTCCGGGGTCCGATGAATCCCTTACTGAAAGAGATCCGTCACAATCCTCTCCTCTGGTTGCTGGCCTTCGTGCCGATACTGTTCGCCGCCCACAAGCTCAAGCCGGAAGCGCACACGCTGCTTTTTGTGCTGTCCGTCCTGGCAATTGTCCCGCTCGCCGCGCTGCTCAGCCACGCGACCGAGTCCGTGGCGGCCAAGACGGGCGATTCGATCGGTGGCGTGCTCAACGGCACGCTTGGTAACCTGACCGAACTGGTTATCGCACTGACCGCGCTGCGCGCCGGCGAATACACCCTTGTGAAGGCATCCCTCGCCGGGGCGATCGTCACCAACGCGTTATTCATGTTGGGTGCATCGTTTCTGCTCGGCGGACTCAAATACCACGTGCAGGATTACAACAGGGGCAACGCACGCCTGCAGGCGAGCCTGCTCTTTCTTGCCACGATCGCGATCTTGATTCCTTCGGCGGTCACCGAGGCTGATTTCGCGACGGGGTTGGTGTTCACCGCGACGTTGAGTGTGGGTCTGTCAGTGCTGCTGATCGGCGCCTACGGCCTCGGCCTGTTGTTCTCGCTCGGGACCCATCGCGAACTGTTCGGGAGCGCAGAACATGGAGACGCCGTGGAGGCAAGCGAGGCGCCCTGGCCGATAGGTCTGGCCGTGGGCACACTGGCCGGCGTCACGGTATTGGTCGCGCTGGTCAGCGAGGTGTTCGTCGAGTTGGTGCAACAGGCCGCGGTAACCTTCGGGATGACATCCGCGTTCGTGGGTTTTATCGTCGTGGCGCTGGTGGGCGGGGCGGCGGAAATGGCTTCGGCGTTCTCCGCCGCGCGCAAGAACCGGCTTGACCTGAGCGTGAGTATCGCGCTGGGGAGTGCAGCCCAAATCGCGCTCTTCGTCGCACCGGTGCTGGTGCTGCTCAGTTATGTCATCGGTCCGACACCGATGGACCTGCAGTTCTGGCCGGGCGCCGTTGTCATGATGCTAATTGCCACCATGACCGCCTCGCTGGTGACCAACAGCGGGCGCTCGTCGTGGTTTGTCGGCGTGCTGGTCCTGATGGTGTATCTGATTTTCGCCATGACGCTATACCTGTTGCCGCCCAAATCACCTGGCGGAGGCGCCGCGCCGCAAAAGACGACTGAACGCTCGATCCAGCGCGCCTATGATGAGAGCAGGTTCACCTCACTTGGTGGCATCGCGCCGGAGCGATCGTCATGTTGCGCCAGTTTCTCGTAAGTATTCCAGTCAGCGTTTGCAACATTGCGATCCACGCAATCGTTATGACCGCTGTATTGTGGGTCGTGCGCGTCGCGGACGAGCGCCCCACGTCGCGCCAATCGCTTCGACTGGTCGCCGTCATGATTGCGACCGTGTCGGTCTTTATGGCCGCGCATACCGTCGAAGTGCTCGTTTGGTCTTTGGCGTATGTGATGGTCGGGGCGGCTCCTCCAGGCACCGATTTCATCTATTTTGCCTTTGTAAACTACACGACGCTCGGTTACGGCGACGTGACGCCGATTGAGCGTTGGAATTTGCTTGGGCCAATGACGGCGATGAACGGCGTGCTGTTGTTTGGCTGGTCGACCGCCGTCATTTTTTCGGTGCTGCGAAGCACCATGATAGCGAACCAGGCCGGTGAAGGCATGCGCGACAAGGATGCGCCTTCTGAGTAAGGATCAGTTCGGATTTCTATCCTGATCCCCGGCAGCGCTGCAGCGCCATTGCAGGCCTTCTTTATTTGCCGCTTGCTTCAGCCGTGACGTGAGCTCGTAGCACTATTGGCTGAGAGGATTGGTCAGCTTCGGCTCGTTCGCCGGACGCTGCGGGAAGTTCGGCTGTCCGGGCGCCGGCGGCACAACGGATGGCTTGAGCTTGGGCCTCGGCGGCTGGAACTCGCTGGCCTTGACGCCTTCGACGCTCGGCTTTGGTGCCGTGTCGGCCTTGACCGCGCCATCGGCCGGCAGCTCGCTCTGGATCCGGTTCCTCGCCTTGTCCATCGGTGTGACCGTCGCTGTGGTCGCTGGCTTGATCCCGGCCTTGGCATCCGCTGCCCTGTTAATTTCGATCTGCTTGGCGCGTGCGGCGGCAATGACGGCGTCTTCCTTGGCCCGCGCCGCGGCGGCAGGCGATGGCGTTGCCGCGGTCGTGGTTGCGGGCTTGGCAGGCGTTGTTGTCGTCGCCGGCTTTGTTGTCGCTGCGGTGTTCGTCGTTGTCCCAGGCTTGGTGCTTGCCGTTGTCGTCGCGGGCTTTGTCGTCGCTGTCGCGGCGGGCTTGGTTGCGACCGTCGCGGCAGGTTTCGTGGCGGCAACCGTCGCGGCAGGTTTTGCAGGTGCCGGCGTTGCGGGTTTTGCCACCGTCGCCCCGGTGTGGGTGCGCGCCACCGGCGCGGGCTTCGGCGCGGAGTGCACAACGGGCGCCGGCTTCGGCGTGGAGTGAACAACGGGGGCCTGGCGAACCGGTGCCGGTGCTGGCGCGGCCCGGACCGGCGCCGGAGCAGGGCGGGCCGCCGGCGCGGATGACGAACTGGAGCTTGAACTCGAAGAACTTGAACTCGACGAGCTCGAACTACTCTTGCTGCTGGCGGCCTCAGCCGGCAATGACAATGCGAGCGCCGCCAGCGCCAGGCCGGCGGGCAAGATGATGCGTGTTGATGTCATGACGCTCCCCCAAGAAGCAAAATGCAGGTAACCGTGAGACGGCCAAAGCCGCATTGTTCTTGCGCAATTCTTCAAGTTGCCTTCGCATCTATAGACCCAAACAGACTGCCCAGCCATCGTTCTGCAGTGCAAAAGAATGCTTGGGGCGCGCGAGGCGCCCCGTTGGAGGTCCGGCATGATTGGCTTGCGTGGGATTACTCTGACGATCGTGTGGTTGTTGGCTTCGGGGCTGGCGGCGGCTCAGTCCTGTCCGGGCGTCCGGATTGACACAGGGACGCAGGAACCGCGCTGCATTCAACCCGGATCAGGTGAGGTGTTCAAGGATTGTCCCGACTGCCCCGAGTTGGTGGCCGTGCCCGCCGGCGATTTCATGATGGGCGCCGCCGCGGGCGAGGTGGCGTCGAGCCAGCCCGAAGACCAGGTTCGGGTATCCATCGCCAAACCCTTTGCGGTCGGACGGTTTGCCGTCACGCGCGGCGAATTCGCTGCCTTTGTCGCGGCGACCGGTCGAAGGGTCGAGGGCGTTTGTTATCGTCGCGGCGAACACGGGAAAAATCCGCAGCACGACTGGAGATCGCCGGGTTTTGCGCAGGACGATCGCCATCCCGTCGTTTGCGTGAGCTGGCACGATGCAAAGGCCTATGTCGCGTGGCTCTCCTCGACGTCAGGCAAGCGGTACAGGCTGCTGTCGGAAGCCGAGCGCGAATTTGTCACCCGGGCGGGCTCAACCACCGCGTTCTGGTGGGGCAACACCATTTCGACCGATCAAGCCAACTACGACGGACGCATTACCTATGCCGGCGGTCCGTTCGGCGAGTGGCGCAATGCAACCGTTGCGGTGGACGGCTTTCGGCCCAATGTCTGGGGTCTTTATAACGTGCACGGCAATGTGTGGGACTGGACGGAGGATTGCTGGAACGAGGCGAACAGCGGCAATCCAGGCGACGGGACCGCGAGGTCGAGCGGCGACTGCAACCTCCGCGTGGTGCGTGGTGCATCCTTCAACAACGCGCCCCACACGGTACGGGCTGCGAGACGTGATCGGGAGCCGGCAGGCAACCGCCTGGTCACTTATGGATTTCGTGTCGCCAGGGATTTTTGATCGGCATTTTTGATCGGCACAGACGTTCCGCAATGAAAAAGCCCGCGCAACAGGCGCGGGCCTTTTCCTTCTTGGGGGAAGCGCGATCGCAACCGCGATCTTCACCCAGGTCGGAATGAACTTGGTCGCGCTGTCGAGCGAGGCCTTGTAGGTCCTTCAGGACCGTGAGCTCTTCCTTCGTTGAGATCGTTTTCCTTGTCCTTCATCAGGAAACGGATCGCTTCCGAGGTCAGGTACATGTCGTTGCGGGTGTTGCCGACGGCCTCGGCCGGCACCTTGTCGAGCGAGCCGTACTTGGCGACCTGATCGCGCGACGTCCTTCACCAGCACGGCCAGCGAAGGGTAGGTGCCCTCGCTGATTTCGCGCGCGACGACGTAGTTGCGTCACCGGCGGGCCGCGGGTCGCCGATGACGCTGTGGCCGGCGCCCTTGGCGGCGATCACCTTGCGCGGCGGCGTCCGAGGTCGTCTGGAATTGCGACGACCTGCTGTGTCCGGCAACGCGCGGTTCAGCGCATAGGCGGTCGGCACCGTGCCGATCAGGATCAGCATGATCAGGCCCATGCCCTTCTGGCCGTCGTTGGAGCCGTGGGCGAAGCTGACGCCGGTGCAGGTCAGCGATCAGGACGCCGCGGATCCACCAGCGGCGGCGGCTTGCTGCCTTCCGGTGCTCGGCATAGAGCGCGGGGTTGCGGACGATGAACTTCAGCGCCAGCAGCAGGATCGCGGCCGCGCAGAAGCCGAACAGCGGCGACAGCAGCAGCGCGTAGCCGATCTCGGTCGCCTTGGTCCAGTCGACGCCCGAGGTGCCGTCGCGTGCCGTGCATCAGCGCGTTGGCGATGCCGACACCGATGATCGAGCCGATCAGCGTGTGCGAACTGGAGGCCGGCAAGCCAAGGTACCAGGTGCCGAGATTCCAGACGATGGCGGCGATCAAAAGCGCAAACACCATCGCAAAGCCCGCGCTGCGAGCCGACCTGCAGGATCAGTTCGACCGGCAGCAGCGAGACGATGCCGAACGCGACCGCGCCGCACGACAGCAGCACGCCGAGGAAGTTGAAGAAGCCCGACCACACCACGGCGAATTCCGCCGGCACGAGCGGGCGGGCGCACGCGGTCGGCGCATCGCACGGTCCGGGGCTATTCAGCCGCGCAACGCGCCGACCTGATGGGAACGTCCAGGCGTCGGGGACGCCCCAATCCACGTGAAATACGACAATATCAATTATCAATCAAAGGTTGTAGTAAAAATATTGGGGTGTTTTGCCCTTGATCACAGGATTTTGCGCTTGGATTCCCGGCAAATCCGTCGCGTTGGATGCGCCGCCAGGTTTCCTCCAGCCGGTCGGGCTTCGGCGTTTCCATCAGGCCCGGCGTGATCGACACCGCATGCCCGTCCCAATGCGCGCAGAGGTCGGGTGTGAGGATCGACCAGGGCATGTCGGCAAAACGGTTGGCGAAGAACGGGGCCACCGCGGCAACAATGTGATGGTCGGGCTTGAACCAGGCGACGTAATGCGCCTTCTGATCGCGGCCGATTTCGCGGAAACTCAGCAGCGTTTGCATCCGGTTGATGTCGCGATGCACTGCGTCTGCCAAAGCAACCGCACGCGCCACGTCGGCATCATCAGGCGCAACGAGCAGATCGCGGTCGCGACGGAGCCGCCACAGCAGGCGATAGAGCAGGGCGAAGCGTGCGGGGTCGCGATGCAGGATCGCCGCGCGCGCCAGGCGGACGAATTTTGCCGGCACGCTGAACGCTTCCTGTGGCGAAGTGGCGGGGTGAGGCCGTTCTGTACGTTGCTGCCGGCTATCGCCTGTTTCCCACGTCACGCCCGACGGCGGGACGCCGTTTTGCACCAGCGCGCGGGCGGCGCGGCGCCAGCCGGCAAAGTCAGTGTCCTCCGCCAGCATGATGACGGGCATGAATTTATTTGATTCCGTTCATGAATTGGACCACGTGCCAATCAACTGCCAATTCGGTTGACTCCCCGGGCCCTGTTAGCTTTATATTAGAACATATCATGAACAAATGAGCCAGCTTCTGGTTTCTCTCAAGAACCAAACTGGTCCCACTTTCAGGAGCGATGCGCATGCGCGCGCGATCAGCAAAAGTGTGCGCGGTTTTGCGTCCGATCGCGCGCTTCCTTTTGGAGGGCGCATGATCTTGTCGTCAAACCGCTCACACTTTGACGGATCATGCGCTGCACGCACGAACACGCTTGCGTCCCTGCGCGGCAGCATCGCGCGCATCGAAACCTCCGGCGATGTGCGCGGGCTCAACAAGGTCGCGCTCGGCCACACGGCGGCCGATGCGCTGCTGCGCGGCGGGCTTGCGACATCGGCCGTGCATGAGGTGTTCGCCGAAGGCCATCAAGGCGCGGCGGCAACCGGTTTTGTCGCTGGGCATCGCGGGGCGGCTTTCATCGCGAAAGCCGCTGGTCTGGGTGCGGCAGGATTTTGCCGAAGTGGAATCCGGCGCGCTGTCGATGAGCGGCCTGATCGAGCTTGGCCTCGATCCGCGCTGTCTGGTCACCGTGCGCGCCGCCGATGTCGAGTCCGCGCTGCGCTCAACGGCGGACGCGCTCGCCTGCGATGCGCTCGGCGCCGTCGTGCTGGAAGTCTTTGGCGACCCGCGCCAGCTCGATCTCGTCGCCAGCCGCAAGCTCACGCTCGCCGCGCAAGCCTCAGGGGTCACTGCGCTGTTGCTGCGTGTCGGTGCCGCGCCTGTCGCCTCCACCGCCGAGACGCGCTGGATCGTGCGCGCGGCGCATTCGCCGCCAGCCTTGCCCTCAATGCCTGCGGCGCCTTGGAATGCCTGGGGCGCGCCGCTGTTCGACGCAGAGCTCCAGCGCAACCGTCATGGCCCGGTCGGGCGGTGGATCATGGAATGGAAATGTGATGAGTGCCTTTTCTCTGAACCGGCGGCGTATCCTCAGCCTGTGGCTGCCACGCCTGCCCATCGACCACATCCAGCGGCAGCTTTCCATCAACAGCGCCGCGCCGGGTAAAATCCCCAGCGTCGTCGTCGCCAAAAATCACAACGCCATCCTCCTCTCAGCCGTCGACGACATCGCCGTGCGCGCCGGGCTCGGCATCGGCTTGCCGCTCGCCAACGCGCGGGCGATGTGCCCGGAACTCACGGTGTACGACGCCGACGAGGCCGCCGACCGCAAGACGCTCGACGACATCGCCGACTGGTGCGACCGCTTCACGCCGCTGGTGGCGCTCGATCCGCCGCATGGACTTTTTCTCGACATCACCGGTTGCGCCCATCTGTTCGGCGGCGAGGCAGCCCTGCTGCGCACGCTCACGACAGCGCTGACCCGCCAGGGTTTTGCCGTTAGCGCAGCCATTGCCGGCACCTCGGTCTGCGCGCGCACGCTGACGCGCTGCATGTCCGGCAAAATCGTGGCCTGCGGCGAGGAGGCGGCGGCGATTGCGGATTTGCCGGTCGCTTCGCTCGGCGCTGACGAGGCGATCACGCGTGGCCTGCGCCGCGCCGGGCTGAAAACCATCGGCGATATCGCTTGTCGCGAACGCCACGAATTGTCGGCGCGGTTTGGCGCCACCTTCACCACATTGCTTTCACATGCGCTGGGCGAGGGCGATGCGCCGATCAGCCCGCGCAAGCCGCCGCCCGACTACATCGTCGAGAAACGCTTTGCCGAGCCGGTCGCGACCGCCCCCGTCATCGCGCTGACCTTGACGCAGCTTGCAAGCACGCTGGTGGCGGTCATGGACAAGCAGGGCAAGGGCGCGCGGCGGCTGGAGGCGGCGTTCTTCCGCACTGATGGCGCCGTGCGGGTGATCGCGGTCGATACCGGCCTGCCGGTGACGCGGCCCGCCATCGTCGACCGCCTGTTCCGCGAGCGGCTCGAGGCGCTCAACGATCCCCTCGATCCCGGCTTCGGCTTCGATCTCATCCGCCTGTCGGCCAGCCGCACCGAGATCGTGGTGCAGCAGCAGCGCGATCTCGATGCCACCGTGCACGACAATGACGAACTCGCCGCCCTGATCGACCGCATCGCCGCGCGCATCGGGGGAAAGCGCGTGGTCGTGCATTTGCCGCAGGACACCCACATCCCGGAGCGCGCGGTGCTCGCCGTCCCCGCGCAGCATCATCTCGCAACAGCTGCGCAGGCGGCCTGGCCGGCGCGCGCCGAGGGCGAACCGCCGCTGCGCCCCTTGCGCCTGTTCGAAAAGCCCGAGCCCATCAAGGTGCCGTTCGCCACCGTGCCCGACGGCCCGCCGCACCAATTCACCTGGCGCCGCGTCACCCATGAGGTGGTGCGGGTGGAAGGCCCCGAACGCATCGCCATGGAATGGTGGAAGAGGGGCGGCCACGCGCTGACGCGGGATTATTTCCGGATCGAGGACGAGGAAGGCCGCCGCTTCTGGATCTTTCGCGACGGGCTCTATGGCAGCGAGCTTGCCGATGACGAGGGCAGGCCGGTGCCGGCGAGCTGGTATGTGCATGGGCTGTTCGCATGAACACATCCGCCTACGCCGAGATCGGCATCACCACCAATTTCTCGTTCCTGCGCGGCGGCTCCGATCCGCGCGCCTATGTGCATGAAGCCGTCCGCCTGCAGATTCCCGTCATCGGCATTGCCGACCACAACACGCTCGCCGGTGTGGTGCGGGCCTACAAGGAGCTCGACAACTCAGCGCTTGCCTTCAAGCCGAAACTTTTGATCGGCGCCCGCCTCGTCTTCATCGACGGCACGCCGGATATCCTGGTTTACCCCCGCGACCGCGCCGCCTACGGCCGGCTCTGCCAGCTCCTGACCCGCGGCAAGCGCGGCGACGACATCGAGCGGATCGAGAAGGGCGAGTGCCGTCTCGGACTTTCCGATCTCCTGGAATTCGCCGAAGGCCAACTGCTCATTCTTGCGCTGCCGCATCGCTTCGATCCGACGCAGGCGCAAGGGGTCTTGCAGCAACTGCGCGACAGTCGCGCCGACGGCGTGTGGCTTGCGGCAAGCCTGATCTATCGCGGCGACGACAGGCGACGCCTGGCGCGGCTGCATCGCCTGGCGATAGCTGCAAAGCTGCCGCTGCTTGCCACCAACGAGGTGCTGTATCACAACCCCGCGCGCCGTCCGCTGCAGGATGTGCTCACGTGCATCCGCGAGAAGACCACGATCGAGGCGGTCGGCAGGCGCCTCGAAGCCAATGCCGAGCGCCATTTGAAGCCCGCCCATGAGATGGCCCGGCTGTTCCGTGATCTACCCGAGGCGATTGCGGAAACCATGCGCTTTGCCGGGCGCATCTCGTTCTCGCTCGACCAGCTCAAATACCAGTATCCCGACGAGCCGGTGCCGCCGGGCAAGACCGCGCAGCAGCATCTCGAAGACCTGACCTGGTCCGGCGTCGACCAATATTTCGGCGGCGTCATTGACGACAGGCTGCGCGCGACCTTGAACAAGGAGCTCGCCCTGATCGCCGAGCTGAAATACGCGCATTACTTCCTCACCGTGCATGACATCGTGCGCTATGCGCGCAGCCAGAACATCCTGTGCCAGGGCCGCGGCTCGGCGGCGAACTCCGCGGTCTGCTACGTGCTCGGCATCACCTCGGTCGATCCGACCAAGGTGGATCTCCTGTTCGAGCGCTTCATCTCCAAGGAGCGGCTGGAGCCGCCCGACATCGACGTCGATTTCGAGCATTCGCGCCGCGAGGAGGTGATGCAATATGTCTATCGCCGCTACGGCCGTCATCGCGCCGCCATCATCGCCACCGTCATCCACTACCGGCCGCGCAGCGCCATCCGTGACGTCGGCAAGGCGCTGGGGTTGACCGAAGACGTCACCGCAGCACTCGCCGACACCGTGTGGGGGAGCTGGGGCAAGGGCCTCAACGAGATGCAGGTGAGGCAGGCCGGGCTCGATCCGCAGAATGCGATGATCGACCTTGCGGTGGAGCTTGCCAGTGAACTGATCGAATTCCCGCGGCATTTGTCGCAGCATGTCGGCGGCTATGTGCTGACGCAGGACCGGCTCGACACCTATGTGCCGATCGGCAATGCCGCGATGGACGATCGCACCTTCATCGAATGGGACAAGGACGACGTCGACGCGCTCAACATGATGAAGGTCGACGTGCTGGCGCTGGGCATGCTGACCTGCATCCGCAAATGTTTTGACCTGATTGATCTGCACAAGCAAAAGCGTTGGGCGCTCGAGACCGTCCCGCAGGACGACACAGGTGTCTACGACATGCTGTGCCGCGGCGAGTCGCTCGGGGTGTTCCAGGTCGAGAGTCGCGCGCAGATGAACATGCTGCCGCGCCTGAGACCGCGTACCTTCTACGACCTCGTCATCGAAGTCGCGATCGTGCGCCCGGGTCCGATCCAGGGCGACATGGTGCATCCGTATCTGCGGCGGCGGAACGGCATCGAGAAGCAGAATTATCCGGCGCCATCACCCGATCACGGTCCGCCGGACGAACTCTACAAGGTCCTGCACAAGACGCTCGGCGTGCCCCTGTTCCAGGAACAGGCGATGCGGATTGCGATCGAGGCGGCAAAATTCACGCCCGAGGAAGCCAACGGGCTGCGCCGCTCGATGGCGACCTTCCGCAATGTCGGCACCATCGGCAAGTTCGAAGACAAGATGATCGGCAACATGATCGCGCGCGGCTATGCGCCGGAATTCGCCAAAAACTGTTTTGAGCAGATCAAGGGCTTCGGCTCCTACGGTTTTCCGGAGAGCCATGCCGCAAGCTTCGCCCAGCTCGTCTATGTCTCGTCATGGCTGAAGCATTATCACCCCGACGCGTTCTGCTGCGGGTTGCTCAATTCCCAGCCGATGGGCTTTTATGCGCCAGCGCAGATCGTCCGCGATGCCGGCGAGAACGGCGTAGAGGTGCGCGAGATCGACGTGTCCCATAGCTTTGCGCAGAACACGCTGGAGGAGGGCAGCGGCAAATACTGCGCTGTGCGGCTCGGCTTTCGCCAGATCGACGGCTTCCATTGGCTCGATGAGGATGAGGAGAGGTTGAAGCGGATTCAGTCGTCATTCCGGGGCGCCGCCGCGACGCTGTCATTCCGGGGCGATGCGATAGCATCGAACCCCAATGCGCAATTGCGCATTGTGGAATCTCGAATTCTCAGGTGCGCAATTGCGCACCGGAGTTCGTCGCTGGCGCGACGCCCCGGAATGACATGGAAATCGATGACTGGTCCTCCCGCATCGTCGCCGCCCGCAGCCGCCGTCCCTTCACCTCGCTGGAAGACTTTGCCCGTGACACCGCACTTCCGAAGCGTGCGCTGATCCTGCTGGCGGATGCCGACGCCTTCCGCTCCATCGGGCTCGATCGCCGTGCGGCACTTTGGGCGGTGCGGCGGCTGCCTGATGACGTGCCGCTGCCGCTGTTCGAGGCGGCCATCGCGCGCGAGCAGCCCGACGAGAACGCAAAACCGCTGCCCTCGATGCCGCTGCCCGAGCAGGTCGTCGCCGACTACCAGACCATCCGCCTGTCGCTGAAGGGCCACCCGATGGAATTCCTGCGCGAAAGATTTTCGCGCGAGCGCATCGTTGCCTGCAAGGACGTCAATCACAGGAACGACAAGCGCAGGGTGCGCTGCGCCGGCGTGGTGCTGGTGCGCCAGCGCCCGGGCAGCGCCAAGGGCGTGGTGTTCATGACGCTGGAAGACGAAACAGGGATCGCCAATATCGTGGTGTGGCCGAAGGTGATGGAGAAATACCGGAAAGAAGTGATGGGCGCCCGCCTGATCCTGGTCGAAGGCTATATCCAGAGCAGCCCCGAGGGAGTGACGCATCTGGTCGCGCAACGCCTCACCGACCGCTCGCATGATCTCATCGGGCTAGCCAACGACACCCTGTCCCGAAAACCCGCGGTGCCCACAGGCCCGGCGTTGATCGAGCCGCTGCACGACGACCGCCGCCAGCACCCGGAAAACCCCGCGCAAAAAATCCGCCACCCCCGCAACGTCCGCATCCTGCCGCCGTCACGGGATTTTCATTAGAGGCTCATCGCCAATCCCTATCTCGCCCGTCGTCTATTGACAAATAATCGTCATATATATGATGATCATATATTTGATGATCAATATATGAGGAGCACCACATGAGTTCCACCGTCGTGCCCCTGCCGGAGAACAAGCCTCCACGCACCGTCATGGCGAGCGATGGCGTTCCGATCCGCCGCGCCGTTGCCCCGCTGGTGCGGCAGGTTGCAGCAAATCTGCCTATCGGTGATCGCTGAAGCCCTGGCGGACGCCGAACTGGTGCAGCTCGAATATGCCTTGCTGATCTTCGTGGACGATGTGCCGGGCATCAGCCAGCAAACGCTTTCCGAGGCGCTCGGCATCGATCGCAACAACGTCAGCCTGATCGTCGACAGGCTCGAAGCCCGGGGTCTCCTGAAGCGGTCCGTGAACGGCGCCGATCGTCGCGCGCGCGAACTCACCATCACTGCGCAAGGCAAGAAGCTGTGGCGGCGATGCCAGCCAAAAATTCTGGCGGCGAATAAAGGCATGCTGGCCTGTCTGGATGTCAGGGAGAGGGAACTTTTTCTCGACATGCTGGTGCGTGTCGTGAACGCCAACAAGATGCACGCCCGACCGGGTGGCGGACGACGAAAACGCGGCTCGAATCAAGACTATCCTGACAGAACGGAGGCGGCCGATGCGTATGAGAATGCCTTTCCTGGTTGCCTTGCTTGTTCGCTGCTGCAATGGCTTGGCATTTCGACGCCGGCCTCACGCGGAAACCTGGCCGGAGCGTCCAGTCAAAATCATCATTCCTCTTCCGGCCGGCCTGTGCACCGATCTGGCGCTGCGCCTGTTCGCCGAAAAGCTCTCGGCGCGATGGCGACAGCCCGTCGTCGTCGATAACCGTCCCGGTGCCGACGGCATCGTCGCCGTCACCGGCTTCGTCAATGCCCACGACGATCACACGCTGCTGTTCTCGTTTGCCGGTCCGATTTCGATCAACCCCTTCATCCACGACAAGTTGCCGTATGATCCGGTTCGCGATCTGGTGCCGATCGCTACGGCGATCGACAATTTCTTTGCAATCGCGGTCTCGAGCTCCACCGGCGTCACCTCGCTTGCCTCATTCATCGAGGCGGCACGGGCTCAACCCGCGAAATTCAACTGGGCCGCCACGCCGGGCCTGCCGCAATTCATCTTCCTGGCGCTCCAGAAAAGGGCAGGGCTCGCGCTGACGCAGGTGCCATACCGCGATTTCACGTCCGCGGTTCGGGACCTTGCCGAAAATCGCATTCAGGTGGCGGTGTCAGCACCGTCGGTATTGATGCCCGCCGTCGAGAGCGGCAAGGCACGGCTGTTGATGGTGACCAACCGGCAGCGTTCGCCGATCGCGCCTGACGTCCCGACCGCCGAAGAAGCCGGATTTCCGGAACTCACCTTCGACGGCGTCGTAGGCTTTTTCGGCGGCCGGGATCTGCCGGCTTCCCGTCGCGACCGTATCGCCACCGATGTCGCCGCCGTGCCGCCGATAATCCGGAGATTGGTTCGCGGTTGCGAGATTTGGGCATCGCCGTGCGCACCGGGACCCCGGCGCAATTCGCAAGCGCCATTGAAGAGCAGCGCCTGAAGGTGCGTGACATCATTTGGTCGGAAAAGAAGGCCCACTGAGAAGTCTGCCGTCAACAGGAGTCAGCTCATGATCCCCCATCCGTCTCCCAACACGATGATGGATTTGATCGCGGGACATCGCGTCACCGCCGTCATCTATGTGGCCGCAAAGCTTGGGCTGGCCGATCTGCTCACCGACGGCCCGCGGACGGCCACCGACCTCGCGCGGTTGACGGATACCCACGAGCTTTCGCTGCATCGGCTGATGCGCGCGCTTTGCGCTCTCGGGATTTGCACCGAAGCCGGTGACGGCACATTCGACCTCACTGAACTGGGCTTCTATCTCACCGCCAAATCGGAGCGCTCGGTCAAGGCGTGGGCGCTTCTCGAAGGCGATATGCTGCGAGCCGGGTGGGGTCAGATGATCGAATCGATCCGCACGGGCAAGACCGCCAGCGAATTGGCAGGGAGCAGCCCGGAGCGTTTTGAAGAAATGGCGAGGACAAACCAGGCCGCGTCCGCACAGTTCAATGAGGCCATGGTCTCCGGAACGCGCATGCAGATCGCGGCGCTGCTTGCCGTCTATGACTTCTCCGGCATCGCGACGTTGATGGATGTCGGGGGCGGGCTTGGTGAGCTCATCAGCGCGATCGTCGAGAGATACCCGACGATGCAGGGCATCGTCTTCGACCTGCCGCATTGCGAGGAAGTTGCCGTGAAAAATCTGGCAGCGTCGGGCGTTGCCGATCGATGCAGGTTCATCGGGGGAAGCTTTTTCGAGCATATCCCTGCCGGCGCCGACGCCATTATCATGAAATACATTCTCCATGACTGGAACGATGAACGCTGCGTTCAGATCTTGCGAAACTGTCATCGCGCGCTGCAGCCGGGAGCAAGGCTGCTGGTGGCTGACCGGGTCATGCCTACCAGGCTCGAAGCGACGCCCGACCATTTGGCGGTCGGCCATGTCAGACCTGAATATGTTGCGTGGACCAGGCGGATGCGAACGCACCGAGGACGAGCATCGCGACCTGCTGACGAAAGGGGGCTTTCGGATGACGCGCATCGTTCCCTTTGGTCGCGTCATGCATCATCGAGGCTGCGGCCGACTAGCCGGACGGCACAGACAGTTCAATACCGCCTTAGCAGGCCGCGCGTCACGCCGGTATCGCCATAGTCGGCGCAGGCCGCTTCCGGGTTCTTGATCAAGTCCGACCGGACACTGCTGAACGTTTTGCGGGCCGCCTCGAGCACCTCAGGACGGAATTTACCCGGGTCGTAGTTCTCGCCATCATGGGCTTTGATGGCCGCGTCAAAGGCGGCGATCATCGCCATTGCGGCGTTGGTGCTGCCGAGAAGACTGGCCCCGAGCCGGACGCCGCCTGCACCGTTGACCTCGTAGTCGCTGCATCGTTGTTCGAGCACCGCGGCCGCGGTGACGAGCTGGTCGAGGAAAGTCGCCTCGGCATCGGTGAGCGTTGCGGCGGGCGCCTGCGCCGGCACCATCATGGCGAGCAGCACGACGGCTGACAGTCTGAGTTTCATTGTCGAGTACCTTCTGCGACCGTTCGCGGAATTTAGGCGCCAAGTCTTAATCCTTGCTGGCGGACGGCAGGGTATCGCGCGGGATTTATTAAGGGGGCGGACACCATCCGGAGCTGCGCTTGCCGGGAGACGCGGACCGGTACCGGATGATGTATGATTTTCAGAATTGGCTCTTGACATTTCCGCTAACCCGAACTATCTTGCAGCCAGCCCGTGCCCTCAAAAAGGGGACGCCTCGCGATCGTCACGGAACGTTGGCGCGGGTTGCGATGGATGCTGCGGCGTCAGGTGCGTGAAAGCGTGCCCGACGAAATCGCTGCGGCGTACGGCGAAGTCGTGTGGTCCTGGCGCCGCGACCGTGGCGTCTATCCACGCCGGCCCGTGCTGGCGTGGCAACGGTGACAATCAACGCCGCTCACCGGGGAGAGCACGTATAAGCCGTCAAACCATTGCGCGGGGAAAGCCGGGATGTCTCGGCTGTACCTGTCTAATCCGTGTGCGTTTTCTTCTCTCATTGCACACGGTGCCGCGGGCGCAGTCAGCGCCCGGCTTTCCCTGCGCCCTCTTCATGGAGAGGGACAACGTGATTGCAGAACCCGGGCAAATTCGTGCTGCGGGAATGCACTCGGCTGTCGTCTCCCGGCTTGACCGGGCGACCCAGTATTCCAGAGTACGACGCGATCGACAGGAAAGCCGCGGCGTACTGCGATCGCCCCGCTCTTCGCGGGGATGACGAGCGAGCGTGAGGCCGCTGCGTCCTAACAACGAGCCCACCTCACTCCACCGCCGCGCCCACCGGCGGGCCGCCGGGCGGGCGGTGCAGGAAGGTGATGGTCAGGTACGCCCCGATCCAGGACCCGAGCGCCGCAAACGCCACATAGATCCAGTTCTCGGTGTAGCTGATCACCGCATAGGAGGAGAGCACATACCAGACACTGCTCCAGCTCGCCGCCGGCACGCGCTTTCGCGCCACTACGGCCGAGGTGAACATGACATAGACGGCATCGGTTGCAGCCGTCGCCAGCAACACGGCGCCCGCCGTCAGGGGATCGATGGCAGCCATTGCAACTCCTTAATCGGTGAGACAGAGTTTGAAAACTAAGCAAGAGTGATGACGATGCAAAGCCCAAGAAAAACTCCACTGGAAATTCTTCACGACGTCTGGACATCTGTGGGCGGTGCGCCGGGTGCGCTGGCCGCCGTCACGCTGACCGGCGAGGAGCCGCTGCTGCCGTCATCATTTCGTGTCGCTGCCGCGGCGCAGGTCAGTGTCGCCGCAGCCGGGCTTGCCGCCGTCGAAATCTGGAAACTGCGCAGCGGGCAAGGCGCAGACTGTCGCGTCGACATGCGCCACGCCGCAATCGAGTGCCGCTCCGAACGCTATCTGCGCGTCGACGGCAAGCCGCCGCCACCGGCGTGGGATGCCATCGCCGGCGTCTACAAGACCGGCGACGGACGCTTCGTGCGGCTGCACACCAATTTTCCGCATCACCGCGCCGCCGTCTGCAAGGTGCTCGACTGCAAGGCCGAACGCGACGACGTCCAGGCCAGGCTGATGCAGTGGGAGGCGGAGAAATTCGAGACCGCGGCTTATGCAGCCGGGGGTGTGGTCGCGATGATGCGTCCGTACGACGAATGGTCGGCGTCGCCGCATGCGAAGGCGCTGGCAGCGCTGCCGCTGATCTCGATCGAGAAGATCGCCGACGCCGCGCCAAAGCCGTGGCCGAAAGGCGATCGTCCGCTTGGAGGTCTCCGCGTGCTTGATCTGTCGCGCGTGATCGCGGGTCCCGTCGCTGGCCGCACGCTCGCAAGCCACGGCGCCGACGTTATGCTGATTGCAGGCGAGGGGCTGCCGGCGATCCCATGGCTCACCATCGACAATGGCCGCGGCAAGCTCTCGAGTTTTGTCGAGCTCAAGAGCGAAGGGGGCCGCGCCACCATGCGCGAACTGCTGGCGCAGGCCGATATCTTCTCACAGGGCTACCGGCCGCGCGCGCTGGCCGCACTCGGCTTTGCGCCCGAGGACGCGGCAAAGCTCAGTCCCGGCATCGTCTATGTCACGCTGTCGGCCTATGGCCATGCAGGTCCCTGGGCAGAACGGCGCGGCTTCGACTCGCTGGTGCAGACGACAACAGGTTTCAATCATGCCGAAGGTCAGGCCGCAGGCCTCGACGGACCAAAGGAGTTGCCGGCGCAGATGCTCGACCACGCCACCGGCTACTTCATGGCGTTCGGCGCCATGATGGCCAAGGCGCGTCAGGCGCGTGAAGGCGGAAGCTGGCACGTCCGGGTCTCGCTGGCGCAGACCGGACGCTGGCTGTGGAATATCGGCCGCCTGGCTGAAGGGCTGAAGACCCCGGATTTTTACGGGGATGAGATCAAACCCTACATTGAAGAATACGGCTCCGGCTTCGGCACGCTGAAGGCGGTGAAGCCGTCGGCGGTGCTGTCGGCTACACCCGCCCATTGGGTGCGGCCCTCGATGCCGCTCGGCAGCCATCCGCCGCAGTGGCCGACGCTCGATTAACCCTGACTGAACGGGCGCTTCCACCTGAACAAATTTTAACTGCGAACGCTAAGGCTGATCGCTTTTTTTGTTTGTCAGACGCAACAATTGGGCACTATTAGCGCGCCGATGAGGCAGGCCAGCCGCCGGAATCATCGAGCAATGACCGGATTGCATGCTGAACGAATTTACCAAGCGACTACAGGGACTTAGTCGACGGCAACGCGTGGTCGGCGCGACGCTGGCCGTGCTCATTGGCGCGGCCGCTTTTGGCTACACGCAATTCAGCAGCTCAACACGTGGGCATTCGGATGTCTCGAGCCAGTCGCGCAAGGGCGGCACCCGCTACATGCTGACGCCTGCGGAATGGGCAAGCGTGAGCGTCCAGCCCGTGATCGAAAAGCCGTTCCGGGCCGAGCATGTCACCGAAGGCAAGATCGCCATCGACGAGGATCGCTCGACGCCGGTGTTCTCGCCCTATGCCGGCCGGGTCACCAAGCTTCTGGTGAAGCCGGGCGACGGCGTCGTCAAGGGACAGCCGCTGTTCACCATCGAAGCGGCCGACACCGTGCAGGCGCAGAACGATTACATCACGGCGATGACCGCGATGAACAAGGCGAAGTCTGCACTCGGCCTTGCCGAGATCCAGGACAAGCGCGCCAGGGATCTGTTCGAGGGCAAGGCGGTGCCGCTGAAGGACTATCAGCAGAGCCAGGCCAATCTGATCCAGGCACAGAACGACATGCGCTCGTCGCAGACTGCGCTAGAGGCCTCGCGCAACAAGCTCCGGATCTTCGGTTTGAGCGAGGACGATATCGAGACCTTCCGCCGCCAGGGCCGCATCAATCCGGAGATCACGATATCGGCGCCGATTGCCGGCACGGTGGTTCAGCGCAAGATCGGCCCGGGTCAATATGTCAGCGCCGGCGCCAGCGACCCGGTCTATGTGATCGGCGATCTCTCCACCGTCTGGCTCACCGCCTTCATGCGCGAGACCGATGCTGCCGCCGTCACGCTGGGACAGGAGATCACTTTCGGCGTTCTGGCGTTCCCGGGTCGTACCATGTCTGCCCGCCTCAACTATGTCGCCACCGCGATCGACCCGGCAACACGCCGGCTATTGGTGCGCGCAACCATCGACAACAGGGACGGCCAGCTCAAGCCGGAAATGTTTGCCAACGTCACGATCTTCTCGCCGAGCGACCATCCCGCGGTCGGCGTGCCGAAAACGGCGCTGATCTACGAAGCCGACCAGGTCCGGGTGTGGGTCGCCCACGAAGACAAGTCGATCGAACTGCGCCAGATCAAGCCCGGCCTCACCAATGGCGATCTCGTCGAGGTGCTCGGCAATCTGAAGCCTGGAGAGATGATCGTCACCAAGGGCAGCCTGTTCATCGACCGCGCCGCCTCTGGAAGCTAGAGCATAATCCCGACCCGAAGGGCCGCGTTAGCGCAAAGTGGGAACCGGTTTTCGGACAAGATCATGCTCAAGCAAAAAAATCCGAAAGTCCCGATCTGAATGGATCGCCTCGTCGCCCTTGCGATTGACCGTCGCTATCTGATGGTCGGCATGTTCGTCGCCGTGTTCATCGGCGGACTGCTCGCGTTCAAGCAGCTCAATATCGAGGCCTATCCCGATCCGACGCCGCCGATGGTCGACATCGTGACGCAAAGCCCGGGCCTGTCGGCGGAAGAGATCGAGCGCTACATCACCATCCCGATCGAGGCCGGCGTCTCCGGCATCAAGAACCTGCGTACCATCCGCACCATCTCGCTGTATGGCCTCTCCGACGTCAAGCTGCAGTTCTCCTTCGACTACACCTATGAAGAGGCGCTGCAGCAGGTGCTCAATCGCCTGGCGCAGCTTTCACCGTTGCCGGGCAACGTGCAGCCGACCATTTCGCCGCTGAGCCCGATCGGCGAGATCTTCCGCTATCGTCTCAAGGGCCCGCCGGACTACAGCGTGCTCGACCTCAAGACGCTGCAGGACTGGGTGCTGCAGCGCCGTTTCCGCGCGGTACCCGGCGTGATCGACGTCACCGCCTGGGGCGGCAAGACCAAGACCTACGAGCTGCAGGTCGACTTCAACAAGCTGGTCGCCAACGGCCTGACGCTGCCGCAGGTGCTGCAGGCCGTCAACAATTCCAACATCAATGTCGGCGGCAACACCGTCAATATCGGTCCGCAATCCGCCGTCGTGCGCGGCGTCGGCCTGATCCGCTCGATCGACGACCTCGCCAGCACGATGGTGTCGCAGAGCAACGGCAATCCCGTGCTGGTCAAGGATATCGCGACGGTAACCGTCGGCGAGAAGCCGCGGCTCGGCATTGCCGGCATCGACGATGACGACGACATCGTCCAGGGCATCGTCTTGATGCGGCGTGGCGAGCAGTCGTCACCGACGATCGCCCGCGTCGAAAGGCTCGTCAACCAGATCAACAGTTCCTCGATCCTGCCGCCCGGCGTGAAAATCGAGCGCATCTACGATCGCAAGGACCTGATCGACCTCACCACGCACACCGTGCTGCACAACATGGTGGTCGGCATCCTCTTGATCGTGCTGCTGCAATGGATCTTCCTCGGCGATCTCAGAAGCGCGCTGATCGTCGGCGCCACGATTCCGTTCGCGCTGTTCTTTGCCGTGATCATCCTGGTGCTGCGCGGCGAATCCGCCAATCTTCTCTCGGTCGGCGCGATCGATTTCGGCCTGATCGTCGATGCCACCGTGATCATGGTGGAAGCGATCTTCCGCCGGCTGTCGCAGACCACGGCGCTGTCGGCGGCCGAGGAGAGCCACATCTCGCCGGAGACGGCGATGGGCATGAAGAACCACGCCATCCTGTCGGCCGCGGCCGACGTGTCGCGCTCGATCTTCTTTGCCGCCGCCATCATCATCGCCGCGTTCCTGCCGCTGTTCACGTTGAGCGGCGTGGAAGGCAACATCTTCGGCCCGATGGCGCGGACCTATGCCTATGCGCTGGCCGGCGGTCTGCTTGCGACGTTTACGGTGACGCCGGCGCTGAGCGCGATCATCCTGCCGGTACACATCCACGAGACCGAAACGCGGATCGTGAAATGGCTGGATCGCATTTACGTGCCGGTGCTGAACTGGGCGATCGCCAACCGCAAGATCGTGATGGCCGGCGCCGCAGGCCTTGTGCTCACAACCATCCTGTTGGCGCGGCTGCTCGGTCTCGAGTTCCTGCCCAAGCTGGAAGAGGGCAATCTCTGGATCCGCGCCACCTTGCCGCCGACCATCTCGCTGCAGGAGGGCAATGCTTACGTCAACGAGATGCGAAGGCTGATCCGCGCCCGGCCGGAAGTGGAATCCGTGGTGTCGCAGCATGGCCGCCCCGATGACGGCACCGACGCTGCGGGCCTGTTCAACGCGGAGTTCTTTGCGCCGCTCAAGCCGGTCAGCCAGTGGCCGGGCACCCACGAGAAGGAAGAACTGACCGCGCAGCTCCTGGCGCAGCTGCAGGAGAAATTCCCCGGCGTCGAATTCAACTTCTCGCAATATCTGCAGGACAACGTGTCGGAAGCGGTGTCAGGCGTGAAGGGCGAGAATTCGATCAAGCTCTATGGCAGTGACCTGCGGTCGCTGACCGAGACTGCCAACAGGATCAAGCAGGTGCTATCGACGGTGCAGGGCGTCACCGATCTCGCGGTGTTCATCTCGCTCGGCCAGCCGACCATCCAGATCGACATCGACCGCGCCCGCGCCGCGCGCTATGGGCTGACGCCGGGCGACATCAACGCCACCATCAAGGTCGCGATCGGCGGCGATTCCGCCGGCGACATCTACGAGCCCGGCAGCGACCGGCATTTCCCGATTATCGTTCGCCTTGCGCCCGAATATCGCAAGAGCGCGGAGGCGATCCAGAACCTGCGTATCGGCGTGGCCGGGCAGGGCGGCGCGATCTCGCAAATTCCCTTGAGCGAGGTCGCCTCGATCAATCTGGTGTCGGGCGCGGCCTATATCTACCGCGAGCAGCAGGAGCGCTATCTGCCGATCAAGTTCTCGGTGCGCGAGCGCGACCTCGGCAGCGCCATCCAGGAGGCGCAGGACAAGATCGCCGCGCAAGTGGAATTGCCGCCGGGATCGCGGATCGAATGGGTCGGCGAATTCGGCAATCTACAGGACGCCATCAAGCGGCTGTCGGTCGTGGTGCCGATCAGCCTTGCGCTGATCGCGGTGCTGCTGTGGTTCAATTTCGGCTCGATGGTCGACACGGCGCTCGCCATGAGCGTGATCCCGATGGCGATCTTCGGCGGCGTGCTGGGGCTCTTGATCACCAGCACCCCCTTCAGCGTGTCGGCGGCGATCGGCTTCATCGCGTTGTTCGGCATCGCCGTGATGGACGGCATCATCATCCTGTCGCAATACAACCAGTTGATCGACGAAGGTTTCGAGCGGATGCAGGCCGTGATCCGCACCGGCGAATTGCAGCTGCGGCCGGTGTTGATGACCTGCGTCGTCGCCGGCGTCGGGCTGCTGCCCGCGGCGTTGTCGGAGGGCATCGGCTCGCAGGTGCAGAAGCCGCTCGCGGTCGTCGTCGTCACCGGCATGATGCTGGCGCCGCTCGTCATCCTCGTGACGCTGCCGGTGCTGATCTCCTACTTCTCGCGCCGCGGGCGCTAGAGCGGGCGGGCGACGTTGGGATCGTTGATGCCGCCGGTGGCGAGGTTGAGACAGACGAAGCATGGTAGGCTATGCCGTCAGCGCACGCGCCGCGCGGATCAATGCTGCGTTGCTGTCGGCCTCGTTGCCGGAGGGCAGGTGCTTGCCGTCCTCGAGCCCGATGCGTCCGTCGAGGGAGAGCCGCAGCGCCTCGCGGTAGAACGGCCACATCGTGGCGTCGCGCCCGTGCAGCAGGCGTGGCAGGCGAATGCCGGCGCGGTCAAGCAGACTGAGGATGCCGTGGGCGGCCGCCATTCCCTCGGCCAATTCCTCCTCGTTGATCTCGATCAGCACCCGCAGACAGGCGCGGGCATTGGGATTGGCGATGAACTTCTCGGTATCCGCGACCGACCAGACCCCGGCCTCCACGCCGATGCCTTTCGACAACGCCAGCGCAATGACCTCGGCGGAGTCCTCCTCGATCAGGTTGATGGATACGTAGTCGGGCAGGGCCGTCCATCCCCTGATGTGTTCCTGCCGCGCGCGCCCCTTCGGCGGGATCCACCAGCCGGTCGACAGCCCGACGGGCACGCCCGGCACGCTGGTCCTGACGGCGGCAAGCGCGCGCGTCACGTCATCGGGATGCAGGCTCTCCGTGCCATCGGGGCTACGAACATGGATGTGCAGTTCCTGCGCGCCGGCCGCGATGACGGCTTTGGCGTCTGTCGCCAGTTCATCTGGCGAGCGCGGGGTTGCCGAATGAAAATCCCGCGAGCGGCCTCCGTTCAGACAGGCTTGCAACATGATGGAAACTCCGCGTTTACGCTGCCTTCGAACCGCAGGCGCGCTGATTTGACTAATGTCCTGCGCGCCCGGATGATCCGGCACCCACTGGAATCAATTTATGCAGAAATTTTCGACCAAGTTCAAAGCCGGCGTGTCCGCTGTCGCCGTGCTTGCCGTGCTGTTCGGCGTCTACGGCTTTCGCAAGCTGCAGGCGCTGGCTGCCGATCCCGACGGCGAGAAGAATTGCCGAACCGCCAACAACGAAGATCAAGGTAAGGCCGACCTGGAGAAGATCAAGGCGATTGCGCCGCTGCAGGGGGTGAAATGGTCGCAACTGGGTGGCGCCATCAATGACGCGAGCTGCCTCAACAAGACCGAGATCTATGGCGTGGTCGAAGTGCGCAGCGTCGACGATATCGCCAAGACGCTCGCCTTTGCCCGCGACAACAAGCTTGCGGTGACCACCGCCGGCGTCCGCCACAGCATGGGCGGGCAGGCATTCCGCAAGGGCGGCGTCGTGCTGGATATGCGCACGTTCAACCGCATCGTCCTCAACGAGAGCAGCCGCTCCGTGACCGTACAGCCCGGCGCGACCTGGCACGACATCCAGAACGCGCTGCATCCGCGTTTTGCCGTCCGCGCCATGCAGTCGACCGATATCTTCTCGGTCGGCGGCTCGATCTCGGTCAACGCGCACGGCATGGACCACCAGGCCGGCGCGCTGGCGAAATCAATCAAGTCGATGAAGGTGATGCTGGCTGACGGCTCGCTGAAGACGGCGTCATCCAGCGAGAACAAGGAACTGTTCGACCTCGTGGTCGGCGGCTACGGCCTGTTCGGCGTCATCGTCGAGGCCGAGCTCGATATCGCCGACAACCTCGTCTACCAGACCGGACGGCGCGTGCTGGACTACAAGGAATTCCCCGCGCTGTTTGCGGGCGAGATCGAGAAGGACAAGAACGTCGGCCTGATGTACGGCCATCTGTCGACCGCGCCCTCGAGCTTCCTGAAGGAGATGTTGCTCTATACCTACACCAAGGTCGACGGCAGCGACTTCAAACGCCAGCCGCTCGGCGAGGTCTCGGGCGTCAAGCTGCGCCGGCTGACGGTCAATCTCTCCAAGCAGGGACCGCTGTTCCAGGAGATCAAGTGGTTCTCCGAAAAGCACGTCGAGCACCGCATGGAGAGCTGCACGGTGACCCGCGCGCAGGCGATCGGCTCGGCGGAAGCCTGCCTCGTCAGCCGCAACGACCCGATGCACGACTCTGTGCCCTACTTGCGTAACGCACTGCCCGATGACACCGACATCCTGCACGAATATTTCATTCCGCGCAGCCAGTTCGTGTCGTTTGTCGACGGCATGCGCAAGATCATGACCGACAACAACACGAACCTTCTGAATGCCTCCGTGCGCATCGTGCATCAGGAAGAAAATTTCCTGACCTATTCGCCGGAGCCGGCGTTCTCGCTGGTGCTCTACATCAACCAGACCACGGACGACGATGGCAACGCCCGGATGAAGAAGACGACGGAGGCGCTGATCGACCTCACCATCGCGCACAAGGGGCGGTTCTTCCTGCCGTACCAACTCTATTATTCGCGCGAGCAGTTGAAGCGGTCCTATCCGCAGATCGATGCGTTCTTCGCGGCGAAGCGGAAGTTCGATCCGGATGGACTGTTCACTAACACGTTCCACCAGAAGTACGGGGCTTGAGGGCTTTCCACCGTCATTGCGAGGAGCGATAGCGACGAAGCAATCCGGCTTTATTATTGTGGCGGAGGAAGCTGGATTGCTTCGCTTCGCTCGCAACGACGGAGTGAGCGCTAAATCTTGGCCATCACCCGCTTCGGCGGCAGCCCGCTGCAGCCGCCGGCCTGATCGGCGTCGAGCACGAGCAGCGCGCCCGCAGCGTAGAGGCGGCCGACGAATCCTGCCTCCTCGGAGCGGGCGATGGTGACGTAATCGTACGACATCAGGATATGCCCCTTTGCGTCGACGACGGCGGCGATGGCCTGGGCTTGCGGTCCGATCACGGCGATGGATTTTCCGGGGCCTGCCGCGAAGGTCATTCCAACCAGAAGTGCAAGCCAGCCGGCCACGACCAGCGCGATCGCACCTGCGATCCTGCCCGACCGCCTCAACCCGGCGCTAGTAGTCGTAAAAGTGCTCAATGCTGGCACCTCGGGCTTTCAGCTCACGATTGATGTCCACGAGACGGTCGATCCTAGCCTTCAGTCCCGCGCGGCGGAAGCCGGGTTTTGCGTCGAGATCGAGCGAGAAGAGTTCCGTGGCATCCTTGATGTTAAGCGCCGCAGCCTTCGGCGCGATCACCGTGATCATGATCTCGCGATTGCCCGCGATCTCGGCGATGGGAATGCCGCGATCGAGCAGGCCGAGCAAAATCTCGGAAAAGTCCTTGTAGCGCGGCGTTTGCACCAACTGCCATTGCGCATTCAGCGCGCGGACCGGCTTGATGCGTGGCTCCTTCGCCAGCACTTCCGGCGGCAAGGTCGCGACCACAAACATGATGTCGCGCGGCTCGTCGTCGCTGGAGGCGTCGAGCATCTTCTGGATCAACGCCGCGTAACCGATCTTGATGAAATATTCGCTGCCCAGCGCAAAGCCGCGTTCGATGGTACGGGCCGTGCTCGGCGTCGGCGTCGATATCGCCATAAAGCCGTTGAGCTTTTCGCGGAACGGATATTTGTACCAGGGGATGGTGTAGAGAAAGGCGGCGTAATCCTGCAGCACGGCGCGGGCATAGTCGTCCTGCGGCGTGCGCTTGTCACCCCTGATCCATTCGAAGACGCGGCCGATGGTGTTCTCGTAAAGCCCCTTGATGGCGTACTCGATCGAATAGCTGACGCCGATGATGTAGATCATCGTCTTCACGTCGGTGCGCGACTCCGTCGCGGGTACCGCGCGATTGATGGTGCAGAAACTGCGCCAGAAGCCAAAAATGTGACCGAGGTAGTCGAACTGGCTTTCGTTGCCGCGATCGAGGAAGCGGCCAAAATCCTCGAAGGAATAGACGATGTACCATTCCGGAAAGGTGAAGAAGGTGTTGTCGAGCTTGCGGCGATAACCCTTCTCGTCGATTGCCGGCAACGCGGTCGATGGTGCTGCCGCTGTTGCCGAGCCTTCAACCGGGCCGCAGGTGCCCTCGACGTAGGCGAGCGGCAGGACGACCGCGAGCACCAGCAGGATCGCGAGTGTCGCCAGGAAGCGTCGCAACCGCCTAAGCATGGGCGGTCGCGCGCGTCCGCGGCGCCAGCAGATAACCGATCAGGATCGCTACGCCGCCAAGCCCGAGATGCGGCGCGTTGGCAAAAATCCGTGTCGACAGCGGCAGGTTGAGGACGCCGTTGATCAGGATGCCGAAGTCGAGATAACCGCTGCCGGTAAGAAGCCCGAGCACGCCATCGGCAAAGTAGAATGCGCCGAACAATTGGAAGAACAGCTCGGAGGCGCGGCGGGAGGTGAATGCGGCAGTGGCGGCCCACAGTGCAGACACCAGATGCAGGCTGTCGGCATACCAGGTGCGGCGGAACAGGCCGAAGATCATGTCGTTCTGGTCGATGAAGGCGGGGATGTAACCGGTCAGGATCACGAAGCCGAGCAGGGCGGCATAGCCCCAGGCGCACAATCTGATGATGTCCATGGTGTTCTTTGCCTCGTCGAATCTGCCTCTGGAGTTTAGAGCTTTCCGAGCGCCTTGAGCAGGGCGTCATTGAACGCGCCGGGGTCTTCGATCTGCGGAATATGCCCGAGCCCGGGCAGGGTGGTCAGCGTCGCCTGCGGCAGCAGGGTTTTCAGATCATTGGCCTGCGCGAGCGGCGTGACGGTGTCGCTGTCGCCCCAGAGGATGGCGACGGGTGCCTTGAGCCGCGCATAAGCGTTGCGGTCGGCGCTCGATGCGGCACGGTCGGCGCCGAGGAAATAGTAGACCCAGTCGGCGATATCGGCCGTGCTGTTGGCGCGCCGTGTCGGCCGCTGCAGGATCTCGACATATTCGGGCAGCGCGCGCTCCTTCTTCGCGATCAGCGACTGCAAAAGCCACTTGGTCGCCAGCGGATTGGTGATGCTGAGCGAGACCAGAACTTCGCGAATCCATTTTGGCCGCACCAGCACGGGTGCGTCGGAGGGGGCTGCGGTCAACCCCAGCGCGGCATCGACCAGCACCAAGGCGCGCGCCCGCTCCGGATAACGCATCACGAGCTCGGTCGCTGCGCCTGCACCGAAGGAATGGCCGACGATGATGGCGGGACCCGCCTTGAGGGCGCCGAGCACTTCGTTGACGCGCGCTGCCTGATCGCGCCTTGTGTAGGTGCCGGGCCGGTCCGAGAATCCGAACGGCGGCAGATCGAGCGCGATGACCCGGAATTCGCGCGCGGCCAACGCGTCGCTGGTGCGCCACCATAGTTCGCTCCATGCCGCGGTGCCGTGGAACAGCACGACGGGGATGCCGTTGGGCGGACCCTTCTCCTGAACAAACACGCCGCCGGAACTGGTTGGCACCAGCCGGCCGCTTGTAGGCGCCAATGCTTCACGCGTGGCGGTTTCGCGCAAGGAGGCGGCAAGACGGAAGCCGGCGAGCGCAACAACCAGCAGCAGAAGCAGGCCCAGCACAATCCTGACCGGCCAGCGCAGAAGCTTGGAAATCACCGTGGCCTCGCAACAAAGAATTGCAAATCGCTTCTCTTGTAGCGAAAAGCGTCGCAGGCCTCGATGAAATTTCTGCGGCCGAGATCGCAGTGCAGTTAATAAATCACTGCCCCGACGGCGTGCGCAGGCCGTGCCAGGCGTCGCGCACCTGGTGGTAGTGCACTTCGGGCAGGTAGTCCGGCGTGTTGAGGCTGAGCGTCTTGACGTCGAGCCGGCCGATGGCGCTGAGCAGGGTGTAGGAGGAGATCACCCGGTCGCGCTGCGCGCCGATCAGCCGCGCCTTGGCCTGGATCAGGTCCTGCTGCGAATTGAGCACGTCGACCGTGGTGCGCTGGCCGCCGGCAGCTTCCTTCTGCACACCCAGCAAGGCGACGCCCGCGGCGCGGACCTCGGATTCGGCGGCGGAGACGGCGATCTTGGCGCCTTCGTTGGCGACCCAGGCGCTGATGGCCGCGGTGCGGGCCTGGTTGCGGACCTGCTCCAGCACCAGCCGGCTTTGCGACGCCAGCTCCTTGGCCTGCCGGGTTTGCGAAGCCGCCGTGCCGCCGTCATAGATCGGCTGGTTCAATTGTCCGACGACGGAGGCCTGGTCGGTCCCGCGGGTGCCAAGCGTCGGGTCATTATCGCGGCTCTTGCTGGCGCTGCCCTGTACGGTAATGGTCGGCAACAGGCTGCCTTCCGCGACGCGGATCGTGGTGGAGGCGACGTCGACGTCGAACCCAGCGGCCATCACGGCGGGGTGCTGCGTGAAAGCAATCTGCGTCGCATCCTCGCGGCTGCGCGGCCCGAAACGATCCACGGTCTGGGCCGGCTGCAACGCCGAGGGCGGGTTGCCGATCACCTGGGTGTAGGTGGCCTGGCTGATGGCAAGGGCGACCTCGGCGGCGTTGAGGTCGGACAGGCCGCGGTTGAGGCGGGCTTCGGCCTGGGCGGTATCGGTCGGGGTGACGTCGCCGGCATTGAGGCGCTTCTGGGTGATGCTCTGGGTCTCTCGCAGGAACGCGACGTTGGCGCGCTGGGCTTCGACCAGCGACTGGTTGGCGAGCACGTTGGTATAGGCGGTCACGGCATCGAGCAGCACGCCCTGGCCGGTGTTGCGCAGCGCCTCTCGGCCGGAACTGACCTGCAACTCCGCCACCCGCACGCTGTTGGCGGTCTTGAAGCCGTTGAACAGCACCTGCGTGACGGTCACGCCGATCTGCCAAGGCCTTAGCGAGGCGGATTGAACCGTATTGTCAGGAAGAAGATTGCGCACCGACTGCAGGCCGGCGCTCAGACTTGCGATGATCTGCGGCCGGTAACCCGCGAGCGCCTGTGGAACATTTTCGTCCGTGGCACGCTGCCGTGCCCGCTCGGCATTCAAGGCCGGATTGGTCTGGTAGGCCCGCGCCAAAGCGTCGGGCAAGCCCTCGGCCGCAGCCGGAAACACGGCCAAGCCAACACATGAGATCACGCCAAGGCAGATGCCCAATCGAAGCATGCGCCCCTTAACGTGGCCAATGCTGGCGGCACGCCCAAACATTTTTCCCGCAACTACCCCACGCCATCCGCCCCCGCCGACGGCCTCGACAGATGTACCTGTTTAGGGGGAGGGGCCGCCACTGGCAAACCGCCGCGCGACATCTGCACATCAATTCGGTGCTTGGCTGTTGCCGGTTCGTCACAGACGAATCGCAAGCGCAAATGGGCTATAGCTTGGCCGCGGGCGCCGCACGATTCCGTGAGCCGAGCCCTGCGGTTACGTCAGGGTGATGCCTTCAATGTCAAAGCAGTTTTCCGACCCCGAGGCTGTTGTCGACGACATCATCCGCGAGGTCGGAACGCGTCTGGTGGTCGGCCTGCCGCTGGGGCTCGGAAAGGCCAACCACATCGTCAATGCGCTGTATGAACGGGCCGCTGCCGACCGCACCATCGACCTCACCTTGTTCTCGGCGCTCACGCTGGAAAAGCCGAAGCCCGCGAGCCTTCTGGAAGCGCGCTTCGGCGGGCCGGTGGTCGAGCGGCTGTTCGGCGGCTATCCCGATCTCGCCTATGTCGCGCCGTTGCGTGCCGGCCGGCTGCCGTCAAACATCAAGGTGCTGGAGTTCTTCTTCCTCGCCGGCCGCTGGCTGCACGTGCCGTTCGCGCAACAGCACTATATTTCGGCGAACTACACCCACGCCGCCTCATACTTGCTGGCGCGCGGGCTCAACGTCGTGCTTCAGCTTGTGGCCAAACGCGTGGTCGACGGCGAGCCCCGCTACAGCCTGAGCTGCAATACCGACACGACACTGGACATCATGCGGGCGCGCGCCGAGGGGCGCGCCGCCTTCAAGCTGTATGGACAGGTGAATTCGGAACTGCCGTTCATGCCGGGGCCGGGCGACCTGCCGGCGAGTGAATTCAGCGCCATCCTTGACAGTCCCGCGACCGACTTTCCGTTGTTCGCGCCGCCGGCCGAGCCGATCAGCGACACCAAATATTCGATCGGGCTGCATGCTGCGACACTGGTTCCCGACGGCGGCACGCTGCAGATCGGCATCGGACAGGTTGCCGACGCGCTGGCGCAGGGACTGGTGGTTCGCCACCGCAACAACGCGCTGTTCCGCGACATCATGCGACGGCTTTCGCCGGGCACGACGCCGCGTGAGGCCGGCACGTTCGAGACAGGTCTTTACGGCGTCAGCGAGATGGTGTTCGAGGCGTTTCTCGGGCTGATCGATGCCGGCATCCTCAAGCGCGCTGTCGACGGCGTCATCCTGCATGGCGCGTTCTTCCTCGGGCCGAAATCCTTCTATCGCGCGCTGCGCGAGATGAAGCCCGAGGAGATCGCGCGCATCCAGATGATGCCGGTCTCCTACACCAACGCGCTCTATGGCGGCGAGGACGATAAACGTCGGGCCCGTACCGGCGCGCGTTTCGTCAACAACGCCATGATGGCGACCTTGATGGGCGCGGCCGTTTCCGATGGCCTCGAGGACGGGCAGGTCATCAGCGGTGTCGGCGGCCAGTATAATTTCGTGGCACAGGCCTTTGCGCTCGAAGGCGCGCGATCGGTGCTGGCGCTGGAGGCAACGCGCGCGGCGGGGCGGGGGTTGCTTTCCAACATTCGCTGGAATTACGGCCACACCACCATTCCCAGGCACTTGCGCGACGTCTTCGTGTCAGAATATGGCGTCGCCGACGTCAGGGGAAAATCCGACGCGGACGTGATCGCGGCCATGCTGGCAATCGCGGATTCGCGCTTCCAGGGTGAACTGACGCGGCAGGCCAAGGAAGCCGGCAAGCTGCCGAAGAATTTTGAGATCGCGCCCGCCCATCGCGAGAACTTTCCCGAACGCATTGCATCGGTGCTCAAGCCTGCGCGCGAGGCGGGGCTGTTGCCGTCATTCCCGTTCGGCAGCGATTTTACCGACGTCGAGCAGCGCTTGATCCCGGCGCTGCAATTGCTGCAAGCGGCGCAGCGGACGCCGATACAATTGGCGGCGCTCTTGTGGGAAGGATTCACCCGCACGCCGGATGCCGCCGACGAGGAATGCCTGGCGCGGCTCGGCCTCGACCGGCCGAAGAATTGGACCGAGCGCGGTTACCGCGCGCTGGTCAGTGCGGCGCTGGGGCGATTGAAATGATTTTGTAGGGTGGGCTAAGGCGCGTGAGCGCCGTGCCCACCTTTCTTGCCGTGCTCGGGAAGGTGGGCACGCTTCGCTTTGCCCACCCTACAGGTCGGTTCGTTTACCTGGGCCGACGAGCTACCTGTTCTTGTTCACCGGCTTGCGCTTCTCGATGAAGGCGGCCATGCCCTCGGAGCGGTCTTCCAGCGCAAACGTCGCGTGGAACAGGTTGCGCTCGACATTGAGGCCTTCCGACAGCGGTGTCTCGAAGGCGCGGTTGACGGCCTCCTTCGCCATCGCCGCCGCCGGCTGCGACATCGCCGCGATCTTTTCCGCCGCCGCCATCACCTCGCCCATCAGCTGGTCGGCCGGCACGACGCGGCTGACCAGGCCCGAGCGCTCGGCCTCGGCCGCATCCATCATCCGCCCGGTGAGGCATAGATCCATCGCCTTGGATTTGCCGATTGCGCGGGTCAGCCGCTGGGTACCGCCGATGCCGGGAATGGTGCCGAGCGTGATCTCGGGCTGGCCGAATTTCGCGGTGTCGGAGGCGATGATGATGTCGCACATCATGGCGAGCTCGCAGCCGCCGCCGAGCGCATAGCCGCTGACGGCGGCAATGGTCGGCTTGCGGCAGCGCGCGATGCGGTCGCCGCCGATGGCCGCGAAGTCCGACGAGAACATGTCGATGAAGCCTTTTGGCTGCATCTCCTTGATGTCCGCGCCGGCGGCAAACGCCTTCTCGCTGCCGGTGACGACGATGCAGCCGATCGCCTCGTCGGCCTCGAGGTCATCGACTGCGGCCGCGATCTCGCGGAAGACGCCGAACGACAGCGCATTCAGCATCTTCGGACGGTTCAGCGTGATGATGCCGACCGCGCCCTTGCTGTCGACGAGAATGTGTTCGAACGTGCTCATGAGCCACCCCAAATGAAATTTGGAGGACATTGCCCGCTCGAGGGATGGGCTTCAAGGGGCGGGCTGATCATGATCCGATCGGATCATGATTTCTTCGCTTTATTGAGCATGATCCTTTCGGAAAACCGGTGTCCACTTTTCCAGATCATGCTCCGGCCGCCCCTTGGCAGGCGGCTACGCCATGAACATTCGCGCGGCGGATGCAATCGTCAGCAACGCGCCGAATGCGATGAAGATCTTTCCGATCAGCGAGGTCTCGTCCCAGGTCGAGCTGTCGTTGGCGACGGCGGCCTTGGCCGCCACCGCGGCCACCGGCTTGGTCGGCGCCAGCGCGACCGTGGTCTGCGCGCCCGCCGGCTGCTGCTCCTGCAACGCGCGATCGACTTCGTTGAGCTGGTCGGGTGCGACCACCTGGTTGCCGGCGGCCGGCGCTTGCGGCTCGGCCGGCGTGTCGGCGGCAACCATCAAGAGCGCATTGGCGCGCATGGTCATCGCCTTGGCAGCGCCGGTCGGCGCATCCGCGGTCATCGCAGCGTTGGCATTGGCAACAGAGGCTGGAATCGTCACGGAGCCGCCGGCTTCAGCGACCTCCGCCTCAGCGGCCTTTGTGGCAGTGGAGGATTTTTGCGACGAGCGAACCTGATTCCGCTGCACATGGCGCTTGTAGTAGCGCACCTTCTTGACCGTCTTGCCCGTGCTGACGCTTTCGGATTGTGAACCCGCCGCCTCGGACGGTGTGCTCGCAAACCCCACGCCCGCAACGCATACGCACAGACCTACTGCAATCAACGCCACGCGCCCGCCGGCTTTGATGGACATTGCTAGTCTCCCCAATTGCCCCGCCCCCAAAGTGGAAAAAAGAACGCGTCGCGTGTTCTCAGCGCGGCGAAAAATGGGAATCTTCGGGCAACACGGGGCGAAATCGCGGCAGCGGCACGCTGTTCCACGCGTGGACGGATCGCGGTCGCTCTGGTCAGGCCGTTCCAGCGCGCGGATGCGGGGAAGCGGAAACGATGTTATGAGCCAGCCGGCGGCTGCATCGGTCGCCTGTCGATTCCCGGCGCTGGACGGTACTTGGTTGGGGTTCGTGATCACGACTTCGTGATCGGAGTGTCCCGGCGTAACAAATTGAAAGATCGACCGAAATGCCAAGTGGGAGCGCGCGTGCGCGAACGTGAGGACGAGTGGACCGGCCTGATGCGGCTGGCCATTTCAGGCGACGAGGTGGCCTATCATCGCCTGCTCAGGAGCGTCACGCCGGTGCTCCGGGCCGCGGCGCGCCGCGGTCTGTTGCGGGCAGGGCAGCCGGTCGATCAGTCCGAGGACATCGTGCAGGACATTTTGTTGGCGGTGCATCTCAAGCGGCATACCTGGGACACGAACGCGCCGTTCGCGCCCTGGCTGTTCGCCATCGCCCGCAACAAGCTGATCGACCAGCTCCGCCGGCGCGGCCGCCGGGTGTTCGTCGACATCGATGACTTTGCCGAAACGCTGGCGGGCGAGCAGGCACCGGAGACGGTGCCGGCCGGCGAGGTCGCAGCCCAGTTGCAGACGCTGCCGGTGCGGCAGCGCGATGTGCTGCAGTCGATTGCGGTCGAGAGCGTCTCGATCAAGGACACCGCGAAGAAGTTGTCGATGAGCGAGGGCGCGGTGCGGGTGGCGCTGCATCGCGGGCTTGCGAGCCTCACCGCCAGGCTACGGGATAACTGACCATGGATACCGAACAGCTCATCCGCAGCCTTGCCGCCGACAATGCGCAGCGCGCCCGTCCCGTCGGCTACGTGCTCATGTTGGCGCTGCTGGCGGCCGCTCCGGTGTCGCTGCTGATTTTCTTCGCCGAGCTCGGCGTGCGGCCGGACGTCATGACGGCGATGCGCAATCCGTTCTTCGACCTGAAGTTTGCAGTGACGCTGGCGCTGGCGATTTCGGCCGTCGCGGTTGCGCTGCATTTGTCGCGGCCCGAGGCCTCGCTGCGCGGCTTTGGCTGGTATCTCCTGATCCCCGCCGGATTGCTGGTCGCTGGAATCAGCGGCGAGATGATGATGCCGCAGCGTGCCCCCATGATGACGCGCCTGATTGGCCACAATTCGAAATTCTGCATGACCGCGATCCCGGCCATGTCGCTGCCGTTGCTGATTGCCGCGCTGATGGGCCTGCGCCACGGCGCGCCGACCCGGCCGGCGCTGTCCGGCGCGATCGCGGGCCTGCTGTCGGCAGGACTCGCAGCGACGCTCTATGCCTCGCACTGCACCGACGACTCGCCGCTGTTCGTCGCCACCTGGTATACGCTGGCGACGGCACTCGTGGCCGCGCTCGGCGCGCTGATGGGCTCGCGGATGCTCAAGTATTAGGTGTTGACCCCTTCAATTCAGCAGGGACAATAGCCGGCATATACTTGGGATTGCCGGCAATGAACGATTTTGCGCTGCCCGAGACGCGCTATGCGCTGAGCGGCGACGTCAACATCGCCTATCAGGTGATTGGCGACGGGCCCGTCGACATTATCCTTGTCCCCGGCGTCATTTCTCATGTGGAGTTCATGCATGAACTGCCGGGATACACGGCGTTCCTGCGCCGGCTGGCGGGCTTCGCCCGGGTCGTGACCTTCGACAAGCGGGGACAGGGGCTTTCCGATCGAATGGGAGGGGCGCCATCGCTCGAGCAACGCATGGATGACGTGCGCGCCGTCATGGATGCGGTGGGTTCGCCGCGCGCGGCCGTGGTGGGCTTCTCCGAGGGCTGCCCGATGAGCGCGCTGTTTGCCGCGACGTACCCCGACCGGGTTTCGCATCTCATCCTGTTCGGCGGCTTTGCACGTGCGGCCGATGGGATGCCCGAGGACATGTGGGAGGCGCGCGTTGAACAGATAATCAAGCACTGGGGCAGCGGGCAAATGATCAAGAAGGTCACCCCGAGCCAGGCGAACGATCCCGCGGCGATCTCCAGATTTGCCAAGTTGGAACGGCTGTCGACCAGTCCCGGTGCGTTCAAGACCATTCTCGTTCTCAATCGCCAGATCGACGTGACGGCGATCCTGTCGACCCTGCAGGTTCCAACCCTCGTGCTTCACCGCCGCGATGATGTTACGATTCCGATTGCGCTGGGGCGCAAGTTGGCGGACAGCATTCCCGGCGTGAAGTTTGTCGAGTACCAGGGAATCGATCACGGGTTCTGGGATGGCGATACCGACGAAGTCGCAGGCGACATCGAGGAATTTGTCACCGGACATCGCGACAGCGGCTCTGGTGAACTCGAACGTGTGCTGGCAACCGTGCTGTTCACCGACATCGTCGAATTCGACGCGTAGCGCTGTATCGCTGGGCGACCAGCGCTGGCGCCGCCTGCTCGACGATCATGACCGGCTTGCACAACAGGTGATCGGCAGGCACCGCGGCAATCTGGTGAAGAACACCGGCGACGGCGTACTGGCGACCTTCGACGGACCGGGCCGTGCGGTCCGTTGCGCGCTCGCGTTCGGCTCAGCCGCCCGGCAGATCGGCCTGCCCGTCCGCGCCGGGCTTCACACCGGCGAGATCGAACTCCGTGGCAGCGATATCGGTGGCATCGCCGTGCACGCTGCGGCACGGGTGATGGGCCATTGCGGTTCCGACGAAGTGCTGGTGTCGCGCGTGGTTACCGACCTTGTCGCCGGCGCAGGATTGAAATTCGCCGAGCGCGGTTCGCACGAGCTCAAGGGACTGCCTGGCCGCTGGGATCTGTACGCGGCCAGTCTCTAGCCTGACAGCGGTTACGCCGCCGGCGCGTTCTGCTGCTGCATGCGGTGGAAGCGCAGCACCTGCTGTGCCGTGGAAGGTCGCAGCCGCTCATAGGTCGCCTTGCAGGCCTGCAGGTCGGTCGGCTCCGTGCCGGAGAGATCGTCGCGCAGGTTGATGATCGCCTTCACCGTCGACCACGACAGGGCCGACACCTTTGCCAGGATCATGACGCCCTCGGCGCGCGTCTCGATCATCATGTTCTCGGCGACTGCGACCGGCACGTTGGCGAGTGCCGCGATCGAGGCGTTGGTCTCATCGAATTTGCCGGCTTCGGCAAACGAAGCAATCTGGAATTCGTCGAGCCGGCCGTCCTCGAACAGCGACTTGACCAGCGCGTGTGCGATCGCGGTCTGCTCGGTCATGGCCGACTTGGCCGCGCGGGCGCGGCGGGTCGCTTCCTTGACCGCGGTCGGCACCTCCTTGGCCCGTTGCGGATGGGCGGCCTCGAGGCGCTGGCGAACGGTGTCGGAGGCTTTTGCGAGCAGCTTCAAGTAAAGGTGCCGCGGAATGGTCGGGCGCAGACCGACGCAGGTCGCAAGATCGTCGTCGCCCTCGGCGCGGTTGACCAGACGCGTGAAGCCGCGCTCGGTGAATTCGGCACCGGGATTGTTGACGGTGTTCTGCACCACCTCGTCATTGCCGCGCAGCACCAGCACGTCGGTGACCGCGCCGCTCAGCGTCTTGCGGTTACTGATCGCGAGCAGATGCGCCTGGCTCTTGCTGCGCGCGGTCTCGATCAGCGTCTCGTCGTCGAGCCGGTTGGACTGGGTCAGCACGGGGCCGGCGACCTCGATGATGTCGTCGAAGGCGAGTGCCCGAATCGTCATCGGCGGCGCGCTGTCAACAGGCGCGAGGCGGCTGGCGAGCAGCGCCTTGGCCGAGGTTTCGATGTGATGCATCAGGCACTGGAGCACGTCGTCGAACAGGCTGATCTGCTCGTCGGAATAATCCACCGCGCCGTTAAGGAAGAGGTCGGTGACGCGGCGCAGCGCTTCGACCCGGCGCGCGACGGTTCCGTGGGCGAGCGTCGCCTGCAGTTCATCCAGCAGGTTGTCGGGGGCTTTGGCAGGCTTCGAACTCATGACTCTATCCTGGAGTAATTTGGCCGGCGACGGTTTCTCCGTCCCGGTAAGGTTTGACTAAAATCAGGCGCGGGCGATGCGGTTGCGTCCCTGCGCCTTGGCTGCATAAAGCGCGCTGTCGGCGCGCGCGAGAAACAAGTCGGCCGTCTCATTCGGTCTCAAGGTGGTGACGCCCGCAGACAACGTCACCTGCATGCCCGGCGAAAATGCGCTCCAGTCGAGATCGGCGATGATGGCGCGCAGCCGGTCGACCGCGCGCGCCGCGCCGTCGGGCTGCATGTCGGGCAGCACCAGCAAAAATTCCTCGCCGCCATAGCGGCCAAAATGGTCGGCGCTGCGAATGTTGGCGAACATGGTGATGGAAAAGGTGCGCAGCACTTCATCGCCGGTCGGGTGGCCGAAGCTGTCGTTGACCTGCTTGAAATGATCGAGGTCGATCAGCGCGATAGAACAGGCCGAACCGCTGCGCGCGGCGCGGGCGATTTCCTCATCCAGCATCCGCATGATGCAGCGCCGGTTGAACGCACCGGTCAGTTCATCGAGTTCGGCGAGCTCCTCGATCCGCTTGTAGGCTTCCTTCAGTTTTAGCCCGCTCAGGTAAAGCGACTTCTTCAGGGAGCTCGAGAAGATGCCGAGGAACATGCAGCGGCCGATGGTGAGGATGAACACCGTCAAGGTGGCGAAGCGTTCAAGGCGGCTGCCGTGCGGCATTGCGATCGGCTTGTCGGTCAGCAGGAACAGCCCGGCGAGCCCAAGCGCCATTGCGGTCCACATGATCCCGGTTTGCACCGGGGTTGAGCGCAACGAGGCGAAGCTGAACACCGTGAACAGCGAGCACAGGAACAACACCGCCGACTTCCGGTGCGATGTAGCTGAACGCCACCATCAGCAGCATATTGGCGGTCGATTGCGGCGCGACCAGATAGTGGTCCTTGAAGCGGTCGTTGAAGCCCGTCTCCGAAATCAGGATCGCGACGGCGCAAATGCTCAAGCCGCAAATCGCATAGATCGGACCAATATGCAGGGGGATTGTGCCGGCATGGGCATACAGAAGCAGGATGCCGGCATCGATGACGTAGCTGACGCCGACCATGGCCTGGATCTGGCGGCGCTGCTTCGCCCGGCGCGAAAGCGCCTCGGCGGACGGGCTCATGCCCGTACCGTCAAGCTCGGCGGCTATTGGATTGAGAAAAGGGAAGGCAGCAGTGCCCATGATCTCGCCGTGGATGGAACCCGGCAAAAATCTACGTGGGAAAGCCTTTAGGTTTGGTATCTTTTGGGTCGATTCTGATCCGTCAAAATCCGGGTATTTCCCTTGTATCTCAACGGAAATTGGCGCGATCGGGGTACCGTCTGCGTCGTCTGACGGCCTATGTTTTGGGGGTATGAGGGTGCTGTCGCGGACGCCGCGCCTTGCTATGGTCGCCGCCGATGACTGATGAAAGTCCTGAAGTATTATGATACCGAAATCTGTGGCTTCGGCAGAAAAACCATCCGACGATGCGGATTTGTGGGGTACGTCACATATGCATTTTTGGAGTTGGGCTAATTTGAAGAATCTTGCCTTACTTTTCGAACCACACCCCAATCCCACCCGACCAACCTTGCGAGACGGCCATTGAGTGCGACACAGGCGGCTACGGACGAGGTCCTGATCGCCCGGATCGCTCAAGGCGACCGGCTCGCCATGCAGGTGCTGTATGGACGGCACCATGTCAGGGTGTTCCGTTTCGGGCTTCGGCTCGTGCGGGACGAACAGATCGCGGAAGATCTCATCAGCGAGGTTTTTCTCGATGTGTGGCGTCAGGCCGGCAAGTTTGAAGGCCGCTCTGCCGTCTCCACCTGGCTTTTGGCGATTACGCGTTTCAAGGCGTTGTCTGCGCTCCGGCGCAGGAAGGATGCCGAACTTGACGACGAGGCGGCCAACGCGATCGAGGATAGTTCCGATAATCCCGAAGTGTCGGTTCAGAAGAAGGATACCAGTGAAGCGTTACGGAAGTGCCTGACCGCACTTTCAAAAGACCATCGGGAGATCGTCGATCTCGTCTACTACCACGAGAAATCCGTGGAAGAAGTCGCAGAGATCGTCGGCATTCCGGAAAACACGGTGAAGACGCGCCTGTTCTATGCGCGCAAGAAATTGGCCGAGCTGCTCAAGGCAGCCGGAATTGAACGAGGCTGGCCATGATGGCGATGAGCAAGAAGCTGCTGGACGAGCCCAGCGAAATCGAGATGCTGCTGCCATGGCACGCCGCCGGCACGCTGAACGCGCGCGACGCGCGCCGTGTCGAGGAAGCGCTCGCCCGCGATCCCGATCTGGCCCGCCAGTACGCCGTGATCCGCGAGGAATATGCGGAAACCATTCACCTCAACGAAAGCCTCGGTGCGCCGTCGGCGCGCGCCATGCAGAAGCTGTTTGCTGCGATCGATGGAGAGCCCGTGCGCAAGCCATCGCTGACCTCGCGTATCTCGACCGGCATCGCGCAGTTCTTTTCCGGCCTTTCGCCGCGCACCATGGCGTGGTCGGCGGGCGCAGCCGCGCTGGCGCTGTTGCTGCAGGCCGGCGTGATCGGCGCCGTGCTGATGAAGGGTCCTGCCTCCTATCAGACCGCCTCGCTCAGCACGAACGAGCCGGCCTCGCTGACCCGCGACCTCGGCGCCGGATCGCCGCCGCGCGCGCTGGTGCGGTTTGCCCCCGATGCCCGCATGTCCGACATCTCGGCGCTGCTGGAAAATTATCAGGCGACCGTCGTCGGTGGCGCCAACGGCCTGTTCCGCCTGCAGTTCGGCAGCAAGGCGATGGGCAAGGATGAAGCCGCAAGCCTGATGAACAAACTGCGCGGCGAGAAGATCGTCAGCCTCGCGGAAGCCGCGCCGTAGGGCGCGAGCCCACGACGCCGATCCCTGACGGTGCCGAGGTCTCATGACTGACACTGCCAAAAGCCGGACCTGGGCGCGCTACACCGCACTGGCGCTGATCGCGACCGCCGTGCCGTTCGCCGCGTTCGACCTGGCGCACGCGCAAAGCATCATGCGCACGCCGTCCATCAACATTGACACGCGCGTTCCCACCATCAACCCGACCGTAGCGCCGCGGGTCGATCCGAACATCGCGGGGCGCGTCAATACCATCAACAATACGGCCATCAGCGTCGACCGTGTGACCCCGCGCATCACGCCGCGCATCAACCCGAACTCGACGATGCCCAATGCGCGCTTCTCGCCGAACCTCCAATCAGCCTGCGACGCCGCCAATCGCGACGCCAGCGGCGAATGCACGGGCAACCCGATCGCCTCGCGGCGGCAGCGGCAATGGCGGCAGCAACAAGAACGGTGGCAAGCAGGCGAAGAAGGGCAACGGTTCCGGCTCCGGTGCCGCGCAAAATGCGTCCGGCCTGACCAGCTTTCCCAACCAGTTCGTTGCCGAGATCGATGGCGCGCTGAGTGAGGCGCAGATCGACGAGCTGGCCCGGCGTTATGGCGCTGAACGCATCGAGTTCGCAGAATTTTGCGCTGATCAACGCCACCATCGGCCTGTTTCGCGTCACCGGAAACCGTCCGGCCGACCAGGTGCGCCGCAACTTTGCCACCGACACCAAGGTGAAGTCGCTGCAGCTGAACCTGCGTTATTGGCTGGCGGATGCGAAGACGACCGAGGGCGATCCCGCGCAATATGCGGTGCAGAAGCTCAAATTGCCGCAGGCCCACGCGCTGGTGCACGGCATGAATGTGACGATCGCCGTCATCGACTCCGGCATCGACGTCGGCCATCCCGAGCTTGCCAACACCATCTCGGACAGTTTCGATGCGCTGGGCAGCAAGGAAGGCCCGCATGTGCACGGCACCGGCATCGCCGGCGCCATCGCCGCCCATGCGCGGCTGATGGGCAGCGCGCCGGAATCGAGGATCATCGCGATCCGCGCCTTCTCCAGTTCGCCCGGTGGTGCGGAGAGTTCGTCCTACATCATCATCAAGAGCCTCAACTACGCCGTCCTGCACGGCGCCCAGATCGTCAATATGAGCTTTGCGGGTCCAAAGGATCCGCTGATCGAGCGCGCCATCGCCGCGACCGCCGAAAGGGGCGTGCTGCTGGTGGCGGCCGCCGGCAATGCCGGACCGAAATCGCCGCCGCTTTATCCTGCCGCCAATCCCAACGTGATCGCGGTCAGCGGCACCGATGCGCAGGACCGGCTGTTCGCAGCCTCAAACCGTGGCAACTACATCGCGCTGTCAGCGCCCGGCACTGACGTGTTCCTGCCGGCGCCGGACGGGAAATACCAGATGACCTCGGGCACCTCGTTCTCGGCGGCCTACGTCTCCGGCATTGCCGCATTGGTGCTGGAGCGCAATCCCGCGTTGAAGCCGAACGATGTGCGCGCGATCCTCACCGGCACCGCGCGCGATCTCGGCACGCCGGGCAGGGACGACCTGTTCGGCCATGGCGAGGCGGATGCATTTGCGGCGGTGACGGCTGCGGCCACTGCGCGGTCGATCCCGATGGCCACGGCGCCCGACCGGCCCTCCGTTGCGCCGGCCTCCGGGCCTGGCAATGACGTTTCCGTGAGCCGCGCGCTCAGCGGGGCGCCTGCCGCACTCAAGGCCGAATAAGCGCCTGTGGCGCCGTGGTTTTACGCCCGGAACCCTCGATCCAATGCGTTAAAAAAATCGCCCGGCGCTTTGAACGTCCGGCCGTCGGCAGGCGACTAATCTGACGTGGGAGCGGTTATCCCTCCCCATTGGCTGTATTCGGCGCGAGCGCCCATCCACCCCAAGCGCCCATATGGCTTTGACCCGTCCGGTTGTCCCCCCGGACGGGTCTTTTCTTTTCAGCTGTACCTCCAACCGGATTTCAGCGCGGCCTGACGCGGATTCGATTTTGATGGGGAAGGGATGTCAGCACACCTGCAGCCCGGTCATGCGGCCTGCGCCCTTGACCGTGGATAACGCAAATAACCCCGTAGTCCTGCGGGTTTCCCGGCGAGAGATTCGCGAAACAGCATCGCTCGCTGGACAAGCGCAAGGTTTTCCACAGAATATCCCTGTCACACGCTGATTCGGTTTGGTTGCGTCTGCGTCCGTTCTTTCTCCTTAACGGGCATCTTGATGACACATCCGACCGACGTCGCACGGGGGCGCGACATCGTCGCTCGCTGGTGCGAACTTGCCGAGCAGCGGCTCGACCACCTCACCGAATTGTTCGAATCCGGACGCTGGCGCCGCTATCACAGCGAGCGCGCCTTTCTTGAAAACATCAGGGAAGCCAAGAGCGCGGTCGAGACCTGGCGCGGCCTGCTGACCAGCGAAGCTTCAGCGGACAATCTGCCGGTCGACCTGTCCTGGATCGGCAAGCGCAGCTCGGTGCCGCTGGCGCCGCGCGCGGTACCGGTCGAGCCCATCATCGCCCCGCAATCGGCGGAGCTTCCGGAAGCGCCGCCGGTGAGCGTGGTGCCGACCATGATTGAAGCCGAGCCCGTGCAGCCCGCCGAGGCAGTCGAAGCGCTTGATGAGAGCGACCTCGACAAGACGCTGGCGCTGACGCTCGACATCGTGGCGATGCAGGATCGTTATCCGTTGCTGCGCAACACGCTTTAGCCGACGCTGGATAATCTACCGCCGCACCGCGTTGGGGCCGATTGCGACCTGCGCAAAACGCTGCGCGCCGTCGGCGGCAAGATCGGTCGTGACGGGGCGGGCGTGGTCGAGCCCGACCACCGCGCCGCGCGGCGTCTCCGAAATCATGTTGCTGTGCACGAGCGCGGTGCCGGCGCCCGGCACGACGGATATGCCGACGCCGACAAAACTGTTGCGGATGACGTTGCCGGTGATGGCGACGTCGCGCAGATATTTGCCCCAGCCGGCGATGATGCCGAACGAAGGCGCGTTCTCGATGACATTGCCGGTCACTGACGTATCCGCCTCGACATAGATGCCGATGCCGGCGTCGTCGTCAGGCGCGGTGCCGATCGGCCGCTTCGGCACGAGGTTGCGGATGATGTTGCCCTGCACGACGGCGATGCGGCCGCCCTCGTTGAAATTGCAGACGGAGACGCCGAGCGCGGCGCCGTCGACGGTGTTGTTGGCAATCACGGCACCCTCGAAGGCGAATTCCGAATAGAGCGCGACCTCGCGGACGTTGGCTGACGCTGTTGCCGACGATCTGGATGTTGGAGGCGGAATTGCCGCGCACCGCCGAGTAGTCGCAGTTCCTGATGCGGTTGCCGCGCACGATGACGTTGCCGGCGCGGAAGGCGTTGATGGCGTTGCCGTACTGGCCGGAGCCGCCGGGCCCGGCCTTGATGTCCTCGATGCGGTTGTCGAGCACGAGCGTGCCGTCGTCGCCGATGGCGGTGCGCAGGATCTCGATGCCGTTGTCGTTGGTGCCGAGGATCGTGTTGCGCGAGACGATCAGGCCGAGCGCGTCGAACGACACCACGGCAGTGGTGGCGATGTTGGTAAAGATGTTGCCGCTGATGTCGCCGGACACCTGCTCGAGCCAGATGCCGTTGCCGCCGCTGGCTGTGATCTCGCAATCGGACATGCGGATGTCGCGGCCGCCGAGGCAGTGCACGAGGCCGCGCCGCTGGGGCAGGGGAATGCTGCCGCCGTCGAAGGTGATGCCGGAGAGCCCGACACGACCGGCGCCTTCGCCCAGGATCATCGAGGCGCCGCCGGTGAACGATAATTTGGTCGCGCCGCGCACGCCGACAAGCTGCGTGCCGCTCTGAAGGCGCAGCATGCCGGTGCGGTAGACGCCCGGCGGCAGCGCCAGCGGCACTTGCGCGCGTGCGGCCTCATCGATGGCGCGCTGCAGATTGCGGGTCTGGTCGTCGGGACTGCCGGGCCGCACGCCATACTGCGTGACGTCGCGGCCGAGCGTGGAGGTGAGCGGTGCGGCGCGCGCAGGCTCAGGCGACATCGCCAGCGCACCGGCAACGCCGGCGGCGGACGCTCCAATCAGATGGCGGCGGTTGACGTCCATGGTCAAAATCCTTGCGGACGTGTCGATCAATGTCCCTATCGCAGAATTGCGGCGGGGCATGGTGAACGCGGCAAGGGAACAGGACGATGTTTGGAGGTAGGGTTAACCTCGCGGGCGTCCGCTAATGACGGTGGTCTCAACCGGTCGACGCAACACTTTATCTTAGAGGGAAAAGATGGAGTGTGACGATGGATCAGGGATTTCGTCGAGGGTTTACAACGGCCGAGAAGACGGAGTTATGGGATCGCTGGCAGCGCGGGGAGTCGCTCAAGGCGATCGGGCGGGCATTTGGTAAGCCTTCATCGTCGATTTATTTCCAGGTGTCGCCCTACGGTGGAATTCGTCCAGCTCCGCGGCGGCGCTCGCGATTGGCGCTGACGCTCAGAGAACGCGAGGAGATATCGAGAGGCGTTGCACTACATCGATCGGCCCGCTCGTTGGCTAGGTTGCTGGGCCGCTCGCCCTCGACGGTGAGCCGGGAAATCAGCCGGAATGGCGGCTATGATGGCTACCGAGCGACTGTGGCGGATGACAAGGCCTGGTCGCGAGCCCGTCGCCCAAAACGCTGTAAGCTGGCGACCAATGCCTGGCTGCGACAGGCGGTGGCCAGCAAGCTGAGATTAAATTGGGCGCCCGAGCAGATAGCCGGCTGGCTTAAAAGAGCCCATCCTGAAGGCGGGTGTAATCAGGTGTCCCACGAGACGATCTATCGCAGTCTGTTTGTTCAAGCCCGCGGGGTGCTCAAGAAAGAGCTGCTTTGCCATCTTCGGTCGAAGCGCACGATCCGTCGATCGAAACAGGCGGGTCTCATCAGTGATGGACGGGGACAAATCAAGGATATCGTCTCGATCCGTCAGCGGCCGGCAGCGGTTGAAGATCGGGCGGTGCCTGGCCATTGGGAAGGCGATCTGCTGTCCGGCTCGAAGAACAGCTATATCGCGACCTTGGTCGAGCGTCAGACCCGTTACGTGATGCTGGCAAAGGTTGCCAACAAGGATACCCAGACGGTCGTATCCGCGCTGATCAAGCAGGCAAGAAAGCTACCGAGTGAGCTGATATAAATCGCTGACCTGGGACCGAGGCAAGGAACTTACGGATCATCGACGATTTACGCTGACGACCAACATCGATGTCTACTTCTGCGATCCGCAAAGCCCGTGGCAGCGGGGATCGAACGAAAACACCAATGGCCTGCTGAGACAGTACTTCCCGAAGGGCACCGATTTATCGGTGCATTCGCAAGCCCACCTGAACAAAGTGGCCCGTCAGCTCAACGAACGGCCGCGTGAGACCTTGCAATTTGAAACACCAGCAGAGAGATTTAACGCCTGTGTTGCGTCGACCGGTTGAGCCGGCAACCCAAAGCGGACATTGGCCCTAGCCCACGAACAACACGCCATGCTTTGATAGGTCGGATCACGGCCACATGGGGGCACCTTGGCGGGCGACCGGGTAGAACGGCGATTGGCGGCGGTACTGGCTGCGGATGTCGCCGGATATAGCCGCCTCATGGGTGCCGACGAGGAAGGCACCCTGGCCCGGCTCAAGGCGGCCCGAAAAGCGCTTGTTGACCCCACCATAGCTTCGCACCGGGGCCGCATCGTCAAGACCACCGGTGACGGCATGCTGGTGGAATTCGCCAGTGCCGTCGATGCCACCCGCTGCTCGGTCGAAGTCCAGCGTGCCATGGCCGCCCAAACCGCTGACGTCCCACAAGATGTCAGAATTGAATTCCGGATCGGCATCCATGTCGGCGATATCATTATCGACGACAACGATATCTTTGGCGATGGGGTCAACATCGCTGCTCGGCTGGAGGGTATTGCCGAGCCGGGTGGCATTTGCATATCCGATGACACCTATCGGCAGGTTCGAGGCAAGGTCGAGATCGCCTGCGACGACCTCGGGCTGCAGACCTCTCAAGAACATTGCCGAGCCAATGCGTGCGTGGCGGTTCAGCTCAGTGACCAAGCTGCCGTCACGGCGCCAACAGGCTCGCCTGCGGGCCGAGCTCCGGCGCTGGCGTTTCCTGACAAGCCCTCCATAGCGGTCCTGCCCTTCCAGAACATGAGCGGCGATCAAGAACAGGAGTACTTCGCCGACGGTCTGGCGGAGGACATCATCACCGAGCTGTCGCGCTTTCGCGAGTTCGCCGTCATCGCCCGCAACTCGACCTTCTTCTACAAGGGCAAGCCCCTTGACGTCTCGCAGGTCGCCCGGGAACTCAGGGTGCGCTACGTGCTCGAAGGTAGCGTGCGCAAGGTCGGCAACCGCGTTCGGGTGACGGCACAGCTCATTGACGCGGCGACAAACGATCATCTTTGGGCCGAACGTTACGACCGGGAGCAAGCCGATGTCTTCGAATTGCAGGAGGAGATCACCCACACGGTGGTTGCGAGCATCGCCCCGCAGATAGATCGCGCCGAGATAGCCCGTTCGCGGCGCGACACGACGAGCCTCCATGCGAGGCAACTCGCTTGGCGCGCCGCGGGTCTATTTCTGGACGCGATCAAGGGCGGCAATGCGGTGTTGATGCAGCAGGCAATAACCGCATGTGAGGAGGCGATTGCCGCCGATGCAGCCTCGCTCGGAGCTCATTTCGCGCTCTTTGGGGCGCATTGGGCACGCCACCTCTACCGCTGGGGCGACCGGCCTGATGCCGAGATCGACAGGGCGTGGGCTGTAGTCGAGCGTATGACGGCAATCAACTCCCAGGATGAGCGAACACTCACGGCACGCGGCTGGACCCGCGTCACGCGCGGCGAGTATAGCGGTGGCCTCGCTGACCTGCGTCGTGCCACCGAGGTCAATCCGAATTACGCAACTGCCCTCGTTACGTTGGCGTTCGCCGAAGCGTCCACGGGCTTGGCCGAGGAGGCGGAAGCGCACGCAAAGCTTGCCCTGCGACTGAGCCCGCTGGACTACTGGATCGGAAACGCTCACCTGGCGCTTGCAATGGCGCACTTCACACAGCGCAACTACGACGAAGCCGTGCGCTGGTGCGAATCCGCAATCCAGGCGCAGCATCGGGCGCCGATCCGCCGTGCCCTGATGATCGCGTGCAGTGCTCAGGCCGGCGACATGGCGCGTGCCCGTAGCGAGGTCGCTGTGCTCGATAGCTTCGCACCAAACTTCATCGCCAGCCTGTTCCGGGGGCACAATCCGGTTTTCACCCGCAAGGAGGATATGGAGAACCTTCTGAGCGGCCTGCGGCTTGCGGGACTTTCAGAGTGATCGGCCACCACTTTCGTATTCGTACCGCCAACTTCCGTTGTTGGCTCATAGCGGATATGACGGCGCGTTGCTGAAACAACTCACCTAAGATCGCCGCACCTGCCTCACCATTTCCATCAACATCGCCTCACCGGCATCGATCAGCTGTTCCAGCGTGATACGCGGCGCACGCTGCGGCGTGGTATCGCGCGCGAGCAGGGGGATGTGGATGAAGGAAGCGAGCTGAAGGTGCTTGTCGGTGTTGACGGACTCGATCGCGCGCCAGCTCAGGTAGTTGCAGAGATAAGCGCCGGCGTCGCGCGAGGGACGGGCGTCGATGCCCGTCGCCCGCGCCGCGCGCAAAAGTTTCAGGGAATGCGGGCCGAACATCATGGCGTCGGGGCCAAGCCCGATCGTTCCCTTGCGCACGCGGGTCTGCGCTGCGTCGGGCCAGAGCAGCGTCACGGCGTTGCGGGCGCGGGTCTCGATGCGCAGATGGGTCGTGCGCCCGGCAAGCCCGAACATCAGCATTGCCTGGGGGCGATGTTTTGCCAGCAGCATCGGCAGCTCGCGGTCGACCGCGTTGTAGGTGACGGGAAAGATGTGGCTTGTGAACGCAACATCGTCGAAGGCGGGACGGCGCAACCGCATCAGCCGCGCCACCAGCGGCTGGGTGGGGTTATAGGGCGCGCCGGGAAACGGACCGAAGCCGGTGACGAGGATCTTTGGCGTTCCGCTCATTTGAGCCACTCCGCAATCTGCTCGGCCGCAACGGATGGCGTGAGGCGCCCCTCGGCGACCTCCGCCTCGGTCTTCTTCACCCTGGCGCGGATCGTGGCATCCGAACGCAGCCGCGCCATCATCCGCCCTTCCAGCATCGACCACATCCACTTGACCTGCTGCTCGCGCCGCCGCGCGGCGAAATCGCCCGAGGCGTTCATCGCGGTGCGATGATCGAGCACCTTTTGCCAGAGTTCGGCGATGCCGTTGCCGGTCAGCGCCGAATAGGTCAGGACCGGTGGATACCAATGCTCCGAGCGGGGAGTGAGGATGTGCAGGGCGCTGCGGTATTCGGCCGCTGCCATGTTGGCGCGCTTGACGTTGTCGCCATCGGCCTTGTTGATCGCGATCATGTCGGCGAGCTCGACAAGGCCTTTCTTGATGCCCTGCAATTCGTCGCCGGCGCCGGGCAGCATCAGGGCGAGGAAGCAATCGGTCATGTCGCAGACTGCGGTTTCCGACTGGCCGATGCCGACGGTTTCCACCAGCACGACGTCGAAGCCGGCGGCCTCGCACAGCAGCATCGCCTCGCGGGTTTTGGCGGCGACGCCGCCGAGCGTGCCCGACGAAGGCGAGGGGCGAATGAAAGCGTGATCCGATGCCGACAATCGCGCCATCCGCGTCTTGTCACCGAGGATAGAGCCACCGGTGCGCGCCGAGGACGGGTCTACCGCCAGCACGGCAACCTTGTGGCCCCGTTCGATCAGGTCCATGCCAAGCGTGTCGATGGTGGTGGATTTGCCCACCCCGGGCGCACCGGTGATACCGACGCGCATCGCCTTGCCGGTATCCGGCAGCAGCGCCTGCACGAGCTCGCGTGCGGATGCCTGGTGATCGGCGCGCCGGCTCTCGATCAGCGTGATCGCGCGCGCCAGCGCCGCGCGGTGGCCGGCGCGAAGTTCCTTGGCGAGGGCTTTGGTGTCGGGCGAGGGTCGCTTTGGCGGGGTCATGGGCTTGGTTTACAACGAAAGGCAGAGGACAGGCGAGGGTTTGGCGGGCTCCCGTCCACCGCGATTCCGGCGTCAGGAATTGGGTGGGTTTTCACGCCCCGGCGCGTCAGGCTCGGGCGCGACACCGGGAGCAAGAAGAACATGACGACCGCCTATTACAGCACCGTGCTTGAGCACCCCCTGGACACCGTCTGGTCGCTGATCCGCGACTTCAACAATTATCCTGCCTATATCGAGGGCGTCAGCGAAAGCGTGATCGAGGACGACAAGCGCGGCGATGAAGTCGGCGCGGTCAGGCGTTTCTGCTATCTCGGCAACTGGGTGCGCCAGCGCCTCGCCGCGCATTCCGATGCTGCGCATTCGCTGACCTATGCCGGCATCGAACCGCTGCCGTTCCCGGCGGAACTCGCACTGGGCGGCGTGTGGCCGGTACGCTACGAGGGCACGATGAGCCTGCACGAGGTAACCGAAGGCAACCGCACCTTCATCGAATGGTCGGTGGCGCTCGATGCCGAGCCGGCGGATACCGAGCGCTGGCATGCGCTGTTTCAGTCCTGGATTCCGGACTGGACGGATTCACTGGTGCGGACGCTGGCGCGAGGGACCGCGTGAATCCGCGGACGGCGGCAGCGTTATTCCGCTGCTGCGCTGTGGCCGAGCCGGGCGTTGAGCTTGTGGATCAGCTCTTCGGCGGCATCCGAGATCACGGTGCCGGGCGGGAAGATCGCTTCGGCGCCTGCCGCATACAGCGCATCGTAATCCTGCGGCGGCACCACGCCGCCGATGATGATCATGATGTCCTCGCGGCCGTGCTTCTTCAGTGCGGCCTTCAGCTCCGGCACGGCGGTGAGGTGGGCTGCCGCCAGCGACGATACGCCGAGGATATGCACGTCGTTCTCGACGGCCTGCCGCGCCGCCTCGTCGGCGGTGGCAAACAGCGGCCCGATGTCGACGTCGAAGCCGACATCGGCAAAGGCTGACGCGATCACCTTCTGGCCGCGGTCGTGGCCGTCCTGGCCGATCTTGGCGACCAGAATGCGGGGACGGCGGCCTTCGGCCTCCTCGAAGGCGTCGATCAGCGCCTGCACCTTTTCGACCCGGTTGGACATGGCGGAGGCCTCGCGCTTGTAGACGCCGGTGATGGACCTGATCTCGGCGCGGTGGCGGCCGAACACCTTCTCCATCGCATCGGAGATTTCGCCGACGGTGGCCTTGGCGCGGGCCGCATCGATGGCGAGCGCCAGCAGATTACCGTTGCCTTCACCGGCCGAGCGGGTCAGCGCGGCAAGCGCCTCGTCGACGTCCTTCTGGTTGCGCTCGCCGCGCAGTCGCTTCAGCTTGTCGATCTGCAGCCGCCGCACGGTGGAATTTTCCACCTTCAGGATGTCGATCGCCGCCTCGTCGACGGGCTTGAACTTGTTGACGCCGATCACGGCCTGCCTGCCGGCGTCGATGCGGGCCTGCGTTTTGGCGGAGGCTTCCTCGATGCGCAGTTTTGGCACGCCGGCCTCGATCGCCTTCGCCATGCCGCCGAGCGCCTCGACTTCCTGGATGTGGCCCCAGGCTTTTGCGGCGAGATCGCGGGTCAGCCGCTCGACATAATACGAGCCGCCCCAGGGATCGATGATGCGGTTGGTGCCGCTCTCCTGCTGCAGGAACAATTGCGTGTTGCGGGCGATGCGGGCGGAAAAGTCGGTCGGCAGCGCCAGCGCTTCGTCGAGCGCATTGGTGTGCAGCGACTGGGTGTGGCCTTGGGTCGCCGCCATCGCCTCGATGGTGGTGCGCATCACGTTGTTGAAGATGTCCTGCGCGGTCAGCGACCAGCCCGAGGTCTGGCAATGCGTGCGCAGCGAGAGCGAGCGCGGGTCCTTCGGGTTGAACTGCGTCAGCAGCTTGGCCCACAACAGCCGCGCTGCGCGCATCTTGGCGACTTCCATGAAGAAATTCATGCCGATCGCCCAGAAGAACGACAGCCGCGGCGCGAAGCGGTCGACGTCGAGGCCGGCCGCAAGCCCGCGCGCAGATACTCGACGCCGTCGGCCAGCGTATAGGCGAGCTCGAGGTCCTGGGTCGCTCCGGCTTCCTGCATGTGATAGCCGGAGATCGAAATCGAATTGTATTTCGGCATCTTCTGCGAGGTGTAGGCGAAGATGTCGGAGATGATCCGCATCGAGGGCGCCGGCGGATAGATATAGGTGTTTCGTACCATGAATTCTTTCAGGATGTCGTTCTGGATTGTTCCTGAAAGTTTTTCCGGCGGCACGCCCTGTTCGCCAGCGGCGGCGACGAACAGCGCGAGGATCGGTAGCACCGCGCCGTTCATGGTCATCGACACGCTCATCTGGTCGAGCGGAATGCCGGCAAACAGCGTGCGCATGTCGTAGATGGAATCGATGGCAACGCCCGCCATGCCGACGTCGCCGGAGACGCGCGGATGATCGGAATCGTAGCCGCGGTGGGTGGCGAGATCGAAGGCGACCGACAGGCCCTTCTGGCCGGCTGCTAGGTTGCGGCGATAGAAGGCGTTGGAGTCCTCCGCCGTGGAGAAGCCGGCATATTGCCGGATGGTCCAGGGCTGGTTGACATACATGGTCGGGTAGGGCCCGCGCAGATAGGGCGCGATGCCCGGCCAGGTCTCGAGGAAGTCGATGCCGGCAAGGTCAGCCTCGCCGTAGGCGGGCTTCACCAGAATGCCTTCGGGCGTCAGCCACGGCTCGGCGCTACCGGCGGGCGCGCTCGGGGCGACCGGCTGGAAGGCGACATCAGCGAAATTCGGAATGCGGCTCATGGCGTCCATTATAGCACAGCCGGCCCTGCGGGCTCGGCGTTTCAGTCATGGTCGGGATGCTGGTGGCTGGCGATGGTCGCCATCTTCTCCGGTCCGTAATTCTGCATCGTGGTCTGGCTCGGCAGATTGGAGATGCCGACCACCCAGCCGAGTCGGGCTTCGGTTCCATATTGCCGTGTCGGCACCACGCGGTCCGGCCGGTCAAAGGTGCCGGTCAGAAGCTCGATCCGGGGCCCGTCGATGCGGCGGAAGGTCAGCGGCGTGCCGCAGGCGGCACAGAAATCGCGCTCGGCGATGGAGGAAGACTTGAACGCCGACGGCTTGCCGCGGGTCCAGGCAAAATGCTCGTGCTCGATGTCGGCAAAGGAGGCGAACGGCGCGCCGGTCGCCTTCTGGCACATCCGGCAGTGACAGATGCTGATCCGCGACGGCGGCGCCGACAGCGCAAAGCGGATCGCGCCGCACTGGCAGCCGCCGGTCAAAACGGGTTTTGCTGCATCGCTCATGCTTGCTCCATCCGCCGCCAGGCCTCCCGCAGCGCAGCCAGCGCATCGCCGCCGGCAAAGACAAAGCCGGAAACGCCTGCGCTGCGCAGAGCCGCCTCCTGTTCGCCGGCGCGGCCTGCCAGATAGATATGCCTTGCGCCGGCGCCGTGAAGGGCCTCGGCCGCCGCAATTGCGCGAGGCGGCATAGACCTTGTCCGAGGAACAAAGGCAGGCGAGCTTCGCGCCGGACGCCTTGAACGCGGCGGCAAGTTTGACGGGATCGGCAAAACCCTCGGTGTCGACGGCTTCGATGCCGCCGGTCTCGAAGAAGCTTTTGGCAAAGGTCGCGCGCGCGGTGAAGTCGGCGGCAGTGCCGAGATTGGCCAGAAACACCTTTGGCCGCGCTGCCGGATCTTCTTCTTGATGGCATCCGAGCGGTCGCGCAGCGCCTCAAAGGGCGCGGCAAGCCGCATCGGCGTCAGCGGATCGAATTTGAACTTGGCCTCGCCATAGGGCGCGAGCGCAATCGGCTTGGCATCGAGCACGGCGATGTCGGCCTCGTGCAGGTTGGGAAATTCGCTGGCGCCGGTCAGCACGTCGCGGCGTTTGGCGATATTGGCCTCGCGCGCCGCACGGGTCGCCGCGACCTTGCGCTGGATGACGTTTTGCTCCAGCGCCGCGAACAGCCCGCCGGCCTTTTCGGTCTCCTGGAACAGCGCCCACGCCGCGTCACAGAGTTCGCGGGTCAAGCGTTTCGATGCCGCCGGAGCCGGCCGCGGGATCGCTGACCTTGGCGAGGTTGGATTCCTCCAGCAGTACGAGCTGCGTGTTGCGCGCGACGCGGCGGGCGAACGGATCGGGCAGGCCCAGCGCCAGCGTGTGCGGCAGCACGGTGATGGCATTGGCGCCGCCAAGGCCTGCGGAGAAAGTCGCCATCGTCGCGCGCAGCATGTTCACGAAGGCGTCGCGCTGGGTCAGCATCCGCCAGGCCGTCTGCGCATTCACGAAGATCGGCTTTGGTGCGAGAGCCACAGGCCTGCTCGATCGCGCGCCCAGAGCAATCGCAGCGATCGAAACTTTGCCAAGCGTGAGAAATTGATCGGCATCGGCACTGAGCCGGAATGACAGCGCGGCGCGGGCCGCGTCCAGTTCGATCCCTGCGGCCTTCCAGCGCGCGCAGATAGGCAAGGCCCGCTGCCAGCGTGAACGCCAATTCCTGCGCGTCCGATCCCCCGGCGTCATGCACCGGCCTGCCATCGGCGAGCGCAAACGGCCCCTTGAAACCGCGTTTGATCAGGCCGGCGACCACCTTGCCGAACGGCCTTTCGAACTCTGCCCAGGAGGCTGCCGCATTGCCGCGCACCGCCATGGTGCTGAGCGCTTGATAGTTGAAATGGACGTCGACGGTGGCGGGATCGATTTTGCGGGCTTCGATGACATCGGCGAGGTTCTCGCCTGCGTTCTCGCGCCCGAGCACCGGATTGAGCGCAAGCATGACGCCGGCGTCGAGATAGATGCCGTCGCACAGCGCGCGCCAGCGTTTCCCGAGATGCATCGGCAATGCCAAAGCCCCGGGCGCCCGGTCCGCCGGCAAATTCGAATTCCAAGGCCGTGGCGCCGTTCTCGAGGTCGTGCAGCGCCTGCGCGTTGGCCTGCGCCGCATCGGGATGATCGATCCGCTGCATGATCTGCCAGGGCGCTGCGGCGCGCGCGCCCGGCAATCGGGGCAGCACCCTTGGCGCGGCTGTAGATCGGGTCGATCTTGATGCCGTCATAGGTCTTGCCGACCAGCTTTTCGAACGGCGCGCCCTTCAGCACGCCGTCGACGAGCTTCGTCCAGTCGTCCTGGGTGGCCGGCGCAAAGTCCGCGGCCAGCCGTAAATCATCGCTTGAGGTGGTCATCGTTTCCCGAAAATCGTTCTTCTGCATTGGGCCGGAAATTGCCATGCGCGGGCTGCCAAGCCAAACGCTGTTTTGGCGGTTTCCTGGCTGAGGGAGGACCCTATTCTACTTTGCATGGGGTTGTTTTAGCGATTTTAGGTGCGGCCGGCTTTAGGTAATATCCGGCAGCCGCTCGATACCGTCGGTGGAGAGCCCGGCCAGCGCGTCTCCGACGCGGCGTCCCGCAATGACGCGGTCGCGGCGCGATCTCGGCGAGCGGAACGAGCACGAACGCCCGCTCGAACAGCCGCGGATGGGGCAGGGTCAGCTCGCGCTTGCCGAGCCTGATGTCGTCATAGGCGAGCAGGTCGAGGTCGAGCGTGCGCGGTCCCCAATGCCGCTCGTGGGCGCGGTCGCGGCCGAACTTCTTCTCGATCTTGTGCAGCGTGAACAGCAGCGCATGGGGATCGAGGCCGGTCTCGATCTCGATGCAGGCGTTGACGAAGCGATCCTGCCCTTCGTCGCCCCATGGCGGGGTGGCATAGTCCGACGACCGCGCAATCAGCGCGGCCTGCGTCATGCCGCAGATATTGGCGATCGCCTTCTTGAAGGTGCCGCGGACGTCGCCGACATTGCCGCCGAGCGCGATCAGGACGCTGGCCATGGGCTAGCCATTTGGCGGGTGCCGCGAACGCGTCAGCACCACGCCGACATCCTCGAAGATCGCGGCGATCGGCGCATGCGGCTTGTGCACGGTGACCTTGACGGCGCGGATGCGCGGAAAGGCCGCCAGGATGGCATCGGCGACCGCGCCGGCCGCGCGTTCCAGCAGCTTGTAATTCTTGTTCTTGAAGGCAGCGACCGCCGTCGTCACTACATTGGCGTAGGAGACGGTGTCGGCAAGATGATCGGTGCGCGAGGAGTTCCGAGAGATCGGCGAACAGCTCGATGTCGATCACGAAGCGCTGGCCGACCTCGGTCTCGTGATCCATCACGCCGTGGCGGGCGTGGATGACGAGCCCCTTGATGAAGATGGTGTCGGTCATTGCAAATCCTCGATCGCCGCGGTTACGCGCAGCGCCTGCACGGTTTCGGCCACGTCATGGGCCCGGATGATTTTTGCGCCGTTTCGCACCGCGATCAGATGCGCCGCGATCGAGCCGCCGAGGCGCTGCTGACGGCTCCGACGGGGTGACGGTGGAGATGAAACGCTTGCGCGAGGCGCCGACCAGGACGGGCTGGCCGAGCGCGCAGAGCTCGCCAAGCCGCGCCAGCGCGTCATGCTCTGCTCCGGCGTCTTGCCGAAGCCGATGCCGGGATCGAGCACGATATTCTCGCGCGCAATGCCGGCTTTGTCGGCGATCTCGAGCGAGCGCGCGAAGTAGTCGGCAATATCCTTCATGATGTCGATCGCGGCATCCGCGCTGTCGCGGTTGTGCATGAGCACGACAGGCACGTTTCGCTCGGCGATCAGCCTCGCCATGCCGGAATCGCGCTGCAGGCCCCAGACGTCGTTGGCAATGGCGGCACCCTGGTCGAGCGCCCAGGCGACAACCGATCGGATTTCATGCTGTCGATCGAGACGGGCACGCCGAGCGCGACCGCCTCGGCGAACACCGGCTGCAGCCGCCGCAGCTCTTCTTCGGCCGTTACCGGCTGCGAGCCATAGGGACGGGTGGATTCCGCGCCGATGTCGATGATGTCGGCGCCCTCGGTGACCATGCGGCGCGCCTGCGCCAGCGCGTCCTCGGGCGCGATGAAGGCGCCGCCGTCGGAGAAGGAGTCCGGCGTGATGTTGAGGACGCCCATCACGGCCGGATAAGGCCGCGCCAGCAGCGCCGGCAGCATCGCGCGACCGGCCTTGAGGCCACGGCGTCAGGTCTGGACGTGGTCGCAATCATTCGGTCGCTTTGCGCGGTCCAAAGCGCCAAGTCAAGGATAAGTCAAGGTCGGGAAGGGGGCCGGAAGCGACCGGCCGGGAGGGTCTCAGTAGGTGATCTTGGGCTGCAGCTTGCGCGCCCGCTCGATCAACTGCTCGACCGACTTTTCGGAAGGAAGGATGCGGACGAGCTTGCGCCTGGTGTTCGCCTCTTTCATGCCCTGCGCCAGCCGGGCGGGGTTGCGCAGGCCGAGCTCGCGCACCGTGGTGACGCCGGCGGCGCGGATCAGCCCGATCTTGGCCTTGCCCATGCCGGCGATGCGCATGTGGTCGGCGAAGTTGGCCCACTCCAGCAGCTGCTGCTCGCTGATGCTGGTCTTGGCCGAGAGTTCCTTGCGGCCCTTTGCGGTGCGGGCTGCCTCAAGCAGCGCTTCGGCCGTGCGAATGCCGAGCGATTTGAGCTTCGAGGCGGAGTAAGCCGTCAGGCCTTCGATCGCGGAGAGGGGGTATGTCATGGTGCTCGATGTGCAAAAGGATGCTGGGCCGTGAAGCTTTAGGCGGTGGCGAACTGGCTGAGGCCCGGCGTCCCCGAGATGATCTCGCCCATCTGATCTGCTCCGATTTTGTCGCGCCCGAACCTGAAAAGTTCACGCGCGATGTCCTGAATCTGGCTGATGCCCAAGCCCAGCCCCATCAGCCGGGTGCCGACGGCCATCAGGCCGCCACCCATCAACCTGGAAAGACCACTCGCGTTGTCGGCGGAAGCAATCGCGGCCTCTGCGCCCGGAATCTTGTCGATCAAGGCCTGGACTTTGTCGGAAGGACCCTCGCTGCGGAGGAACCCAAGGATAATGCCGACGGTTTTTTCAGCCACAGCATTATCGATGCCGGCCTTGGCGGCCAGCTGTCCTGTCAGTTCGTCCATATTTGCCCCGCCTCAGCCCGTTCGTTGCCGGACCCTTATCTCTCAATTCGATCTTGATCGTCGTGTGATACGAATTACAAGCGATGACCACATTTCAGGCAGAGTTTGGTCTGCTGATCGCGCGCCGAGTGTTGCAGCAATGCAAGATCAGTTGCGAATTTCGCAGAAGAACTGTCGTCATCGCGGCGCCGATTTCAACTTTTGGGTGATGTCAGGGTGAGGAGTCGATCACCTTGCGGCCCTTTCGATCCCTTCTAAGGGGCTTTGACCGGTTTCAATCGCATTGCAAGATGCAGTATGGTTCACCACGATTGATTTGAACCCCTTAAGCTTACGCGAAGAGGCGATGCGATGGCCGGGTCCGACAACAAGTTGGCCGATACTGCGGAGAAGGTCTTTATCGGGAAGGGCGAGCAGACGGCCTGGCTGTCGCTCGCGCTGGCCAACCGGCATGGCCTCGTCACCGGCGCCACCGGCACCGGCAAGACGGTGACGCTGCAGGTGATGGCCGAAGGCTTTGCCCGCGCCGGCGTCCCCGTGTTCGCCGCCGACATCAAGGGTGACCTCTCCGGTATCGCGGCCACCGGCGAGGCCAAGGATTTCATCGTCAAGCGGGCAGATGAGATGGGGCTTGCCTTCCAGCCCGACCGGTTCTCGGCCGTGTTCTGGGACGTGTTCGGCGAGCAGGGCCACCCGGTGCGCGCCACCGTCACTGAAATGGGACCGCTGCTGCTGTCGCGGATGCTCGACCTCAACGATGTGCAGGAAGGCGTGCTCAACGTCGCATTCCGTGTGGCGGACGAAAACGGCCTGACCCTGATCGACATGAAGGACCTGCGCGCGCTGCTCGATGCGATCGCGCCGGCGGCCGGCAAGAAGCGCCGACGACGAGGAAGACCACCTGGCCGACATCCGCAAGGCCGCGCAGGGCTACGGCAATGTCAGCAAGGCCACCGTCGGCACCATCCAGCGCCAGCTGCTGGTGCTGGAAAACCAGGGCGGTACAAAATTCTTCGGCGAGCCGGCGCTGACGCTGAAGGATTTCATGAAGACCGACAGCGACGGCCGCGGCATGGTCAACATCCTGGTCGCCGACAAGCTGATGCAGAGCCCGCGGCTCTACGCCACGTTCCTGCTTTGGATGCTGTCGGAGCTGTTCGAGGAGTTGCCCGAGGCCGGCGACCTGCCGAAGCCGAAACTCGTGTTCTTCTTCGACGAGGCCCACCTGCTCTTCACCGATGCGCCGAAGGCGCTGCTGGACAAGATCGAGCAGGTGGTGCGCCTGATCCGCTCCAAGGGCGTCGGCGTCTATTTCGTGACGCAGAACCCGATCGACGTGCCCGACAAGGTACTCGCCCAGCTCGGCAATCGCGTGCAGCACGCGCTGCGCGCCTTCACCCCGCGCGACCAGAAGGCGGTGGCGGCCGCGGCGCAGACCTTCCGGCCCAACCCGAAACTCGACACCACCCGCGTCATCATGGAATTGGGCAAGGGCGAGGCGCTGGTGTCGTTCCTCGAAGGCGGCGGCACGCCGACGATGGTCGAGCGCGTCATGATCCGGCCGCCGTCGGCGCGGATCGGGCCGATCACGCCGGAAGAGCGCAAGGCGATCGCGAATGCGAGCCCGGTGAAGGGGAAATACGACACGACGATCGACGCCGAGTTCCGCCTACGAGATGATCCAGAAGCAGGATTGCCGGCACCGCAGCGACCGCGGACAACACCGCCGATGGCGGGGGAGGCGGGAGGGCGGCGGCATTCTCGGACAGATCGGCGCGATCGTGGCGAACGATCTTCGGCACCAATGTCAAGCGCGGGCGGATGTCGACCGGGCAGGTCATTGCGCGCAAGTGTGACGCGCTCGGTCACCAACCAGGTGATCGGAGGGCTTGCGGCCAATGTCGGCAAATCGGTCGCGGGCTCGCTCGGCGGCTCGGTCGGCCGCTCGCTGGTGCGCGGTGCGCTCGGCGGGTTGCTGCGGCGATAGTGCATGATCCGGAAGAGTGGGTACCGGTCTCCGACAAAGATCATGCGCAATAGGCATCCGGTGCTTAGTCTTCTCCGGCATCAGGGGCGCGACGCGTGCTGAGATATCCCTCGTGGCGAGCGCCGCTCGACTGGCTGTTCCTGCTCTGCTGCGTCGCGCTGACCGCCTTCGTGCTCGTTCCGGAAATCTTCGGCAACGGCAAGACCAAGGACTATCCGCTCTGGTACTGGGCCGGCCAGCAGGTGCTGCACGGGCTCGACCTCTATCCGAGCGATCCGGCAAAGCAGTTTGAATTCATCTATCCGCCGCTGCCGGCGGTGTTGCTCGCGATCCCTGCCTGGTTCGGCAAGATCCCGCTCTATCTCTGCCTGTCGCTGCTCAATGCGGCGGCCTGGTGGATGACGGGGCAGTTCGCCAATGCCATGACGGGATCGGGGAGGCCGCCGGGCCCCTGGCTGTTTGCGCTGCCGAGCTTCGTCACCATCACCTTCATCTTCGATATGTTCGATCTTGGCCAGCCGAACCTCATGCTGCTGGCGCTGATGCTCTACGGCTTCTGGCTGCTGCGCGAGGCGAAGCCCTGGATGGCGGGCAGCATGTTTGCGCTTGCGACCGCCATCAAGGTGTTTCCGGTCGCCGTACTTCCCTATCTGGTCTGGCGCCGGCAGTGGAAGGCGGTCGCAAGCACGCTGGTTTTCCTCGGCCTGTTCCTGTTCGTGGTGCCGGCGCCGTTCCGCGGCTTCGAGCACAATTTTGCGGAATTGAAGACCTGGTACCAGGGCATGGTGGGCTCAAGCTCGGAGAAGGGTTTTGGCCAGCGCGACGAGCAGAACTGGTCCTGGGTCAATCAATCCATCATCGCGGTGACGCACCGGCTGACCCGGCCGGTCAACTATTACCAGGACGAACCGAGCAGGCCGGCGCGGTATATGAATGTTATCGACGTCAGCTTCAGAACTGCGAACCTGATCGTCGTCGCGATTTCGTGCCTGATCGGTCTCGGCTTCATCGCCGTGATGCCGCCGGCCTCGCGACGAACCGAGCGTTCGGATGCAGAAGAGCTGGGGATACTGTTCTGCCTGATGACGGTGGCCTCGCCTTTGGCGCGGCAATACTACTTCATGTGGCTGTTCTTGCCGATGACGGTGCTGATGCATCGCGCGGCGTTCGATCCGCGGCCGCGCGTGCAGGCCGGCACATGGGCGCTGCTGGCGCTGGCGGGAGGCCTGTTGCTGCTGTCACTGCCGCTGTTTCCGAACGAACTGCAGGCCTGGGGCAACAATCTCGCCGCCACGGCCGTGCTTGCGATAGGCCTTGCCTGGCATATCCGTCATCCGCCGCCTGTGGCCTGGCTTGCCACCGGCGACAGCCAAGCTACAACCTGACGTCAATAACAATACGCGCCACCATCAAAGGGAACCGCCATGGCCAACCCACAAGTTCAGCCTGTGCTCGACCAGATCGATGCCGACTTCGACAACAGCCTCGAGCGGCTGTTTGCGCTGCTGCGCATCAAGTCGATCTCGGCCGATCCGGCCCATGCGGAGGATTGCAAGGCGGCGGCAAATCATCTTGCCAGGGATATCGCGAGCCTCGGCTTCAAGACCGACGTGCGGCCGACTGCCGGCCATCCCGCCATCGTCGCCAAGGCCAACGGCAATGCGGGCCGGCCGCATGTGCTGTTCTACGGTCATTATGACGTGCAGCCGGTCGATCCGCTCAATCTCTGGCACCGCCCGCCGTTCGAGCCGGTCGTCACCGATCACGCCGATGGCCGCAAGATCATCGTCGCGCGCGGCGCCGAGGACGACAAGGGACAGCTGATGACCTTCGTCGAGGCTTGCCGGGCCTGGAAGAAGGTGACGGGCTCGCTGCCGGTCGACATCACCATCCTGATCGAGGGCGAGGAAGAAATCGGCTCCAAGAATTTCGTGCCGTTCCTGGAAGCGAACAAGGGCGAGCTGAAGGCCGACTTCGCGCTGGTGTGCGACACCGGCATGTGGGATCCCAACACGCCGGCGATCACCACCTCGCTGCGCGGCTTGATGTATGACGAGGTCACCATCAAGGCGGCCAACCGCGATCTGCATTCCGGTGTGTTCGGCGGCGGCGCGCGCAACCCGATCCGGGTGCTGACCCACATCCTCGGCGGACTGTTCGACGACAACGGCCGCATCACCATTCCCGGCTTCTACGATGGCGTGAAGGACTTGCCGCCGGATATTCTGGCGCAGTGGAAGAACCTCAACCTGACGCCTGAGTCATTCCTGAAGCCGATCGGGCTGTCGATTCCCGCCGGTGAAAAGGATCGGTTGTTGATCGAGCAGGTCTCCTCGCGTCCGACCTGCGACATCAACGGCATCGTCGGCGGCTATACCGGCGAGGGCTCGAAGACGGTGATCCCGGCGGAAGCCTCGGCAAAAGTCTCGTTCCGTCTCGTCGAAGGACAGGACCCGCAGAAAATCAAAAAGGCGTTCCGCGACTACGTCACCGCGCGGCTTCCCGCCGATTGCAAGGCCGTGTTCACCGAACACTCCAGCGGATCGGCAATTGCGCTCGACTGGAACATGAAGCCGCTCGCGGCCGCCAAGCGCGCGCTGACCGAGGAATGGGGCAAGGAAACGCTGCTGGTGGGCTCCGGCGCGTCGATCCCGGTTGTTGCCGACTTCAAGCGCACGCTCGGCCTCGACAGCCTGCTGATCGGCTTCGGTCTCGATGATGACAACATCCATTCGCCGAACGAGAAGTACGACCTGAAGAGCTTTCACAAGGGCATCCGCTCCTGGGCCCGCATCCTCGCCGCGCTGGCGGAAGTGCCGAAGTAATTGCAGGCGAGGCCCCGAACGCAAAAACGCCGCCCGGAATTGGGCGGCGTTTTGATTTCGTAGTGCAGAGGGTGTTGGCGAAGAGACTACACCAAATCCCCCGGAATTCAATGACCCTTACGGCGCGGGGATCGCCAGCAGGCTCGAGATGCTGCGGCCGCGGATGTCGTAGACGCGGGCGAACACGACATCGTCGCGCTTGATCTCGACCATCACGGGCGCGGTGAGGCCCTTGCAGTAGAACTCGCCGAGCGTCATGGCGAAGTCGGCAGCGTTGGAATCCCAGCCGATGGCGAAGTCAGGACCGAGCGCGACCTGCGCCGGGCGCTGCGGGCCGCATACCGCGACCTTCCACTTGCGGCCCTGCGGCGGTGCTTCCTGGCGCTCGTCGAGCTGCTCGCGCAGGCCGTCGGATGCCTGCTTCAGCGCGAGCCCCCAATAGTCCAGCATGAACAGATTGTCGGCGGTGCGCACGGTGCCGGCGATGTGGTTGAAGTGGGTGTATTGATAGGGATGCAGGCGGATCATCTCGCCGAGCGGCAGCAGCAGGCCGAACGCAAGCACGGCGACCGCCACCGGCTGCCAGCTCGCGCCGTTTCTCGCCGAGCCAGCCCATCACCCAGGCGAAGGCGACGCCGGCCAGCACCGTCATCGCCGGAATGACGAAGATGAAGTGGCGGATGCCGTTGTAGAGCGCCGGGCGCTTCACCATGGCGATGACGAGCGGCAGCGTCGCAGCCAGCGTCAGCATCAACAGGATGCTCTTGCGCCTGCTGTCGACATCCTTGCGCGACAGCAATGTGAACGTACCGGCGATACCGAATGTCAGGAGCCCGAGCAGCACTTCCGGCAGTTGCAGTGCGAACAGCGTCGGCAGATAGGACCACGGCATGTCCGGCACCGAAACCAGCGCGCCGTCGAACATCTCCTTCCACGGCTTTTCGAAGAAGTGCGAGAAGTAGGTCAGCGCATGCAGCGGATTGGCGGGCTCCATGATCGACCACGGCCACACCAGCCCCATCACGAGGTAGCCGAACACGAGGCCGGGCAGCAGCACATAGATGACGTGCGCGAAGCGGTGCGCGGCCTCGCGTCCGCCGTGGCTGCGGACTTCTTGAGCAAACAGCGGCAGGAAGCCGATCGTGGCATAGACGAGCGCAAGCCCGCCGAGCATGCGGCAGCCGATCGCAAGGCCGGCGCCGATGCCGACGATCAGGATGGTGCGCGGCGAGGGCTGCGGATATTCCTCGGCAAGCCGCACGAGGCCGAGCATCAGGACGACCATCGAGACCGCAAACGGCGCGTCCTTTGGATTCATGAACATGTGGCCGTAGAAGGTCGGGCACAATGCGAGCAGCAGCAGCGCTGCAAGTCCGGCAAGCGGCCCGCCGACGCGGCGCGCCAGGCGCCACGTCACCGCAAGCCCGACTAGGCCGACGACGGCGCCGAGCAGGCGGCGCGTCTCGAACAATTCCAGCGGGATGATCTTGTGCAGCAGCGCGGCCGCCATGTCGAAGCCGCCGCCATACATGTAGAGATTGGCAAAGGAGAGCGCGGCCTGATCCTTGAAGCCGGTGCCGTACATCCGCAGCAGCAGTTCGGCGTATTCGGCGTGGGTATAATCATCCCAGCCGAGACCGTAATCGCGGAACGTCAGCCCAGCGACAATGGCGACCACGCCCAACACAAATAAGGCAAGATCGTCACATGTTCGTTCGACCGAGCGCCGTGCCGGCGTGTCGATGACCGAAGTCGTGATGGATGACATGGCTACTGGTAACCCGGCGTCCCTTGGCTCAGCGAGTGGCGCTTGTGAGCCTCTTCCCCGGCTTTCATATAGCGCAAGTTCCGTTTCCAAGTAATTGGTAATTGTGGCGTAATTCGCCTGATGCGCCGCAGCATAGGGTTACATCGCGGAAAGCTTAACGGCCCGCGACCGCCGAATTGGAACCTGGCGCCGACTTCCCCGTAAGACCCCGGAGGCCGATGTGCGCAGAACCGCAATTGGCCGTTGGCGATGCCCATAATATGACGGTATCGTGGCGTGGCGGTTGCGCCCGGTTTTCCTGTGGCGCGGGGGTAGGTTCGATGTTGATGGTGCTGTTAGGCGCTGGAATAGGCTTGCTGGTGGCGGGCATTGCCGCGCTTGGTTATGGAATTTCGATCAAGGAATTCGGCTTAGGCAATACGCTGATCCTTGCCGGCACCGTTGCGGCCAGCTCGGGCCTGCTCATGGTTGGCCTTTGGGCCTTAACGCGCGAATTGAAGGCGCTGGTGCAACGGCTCGGTGCCGGCGCCGCTGCCACGCTGCAGCCTCCGCTTCCCATGGAGCCGACGCTTGCGCCGGCTCTGGCGCCACCACCGCCGCGCAATCAGCCCGCGGCGGACATGGCTGCCGCCGCCGATCCCGATGCGCCGCCGCCCTGGGTCGAGGATCGCGGCCTGCAGACGCTCCGCCCGTGCCGCCGCCGGTCGAAGCCGCTCCGCCGGCCAAGTCGAAGCGCAACCTGCTGTTCTCGTCGAGCTCGCGCAAGGAGCGCGAACGTGCGGCCTCACGCGCCAGCGAGCCGCTGGCGCCGGATCTGTTGTCGGCCGATCTCCGTCCCAATCCGACGGAAGCGCCGCGGTTGCAGAACCGGCCGCACCGCAGCCGCCCAATTTCGACGACGCCTGGCCAAAGGCAGATCGCGCAAGGCCTGGCGAAGCGCCGCCCCGGCGCAGCCCCCGCGCGCCGTCGACCTTCAACGAGGCCGGCAGCACAAGCGGGCCCGCGCGAGGAAACGCCGCAAGTCACGGTGCTGAAGTCCGGCGTGGTCGACGGCATGGCCTATTCGCTCTACTCCGACGGCTCGATCGAAGCGCAGATGCCGGAAGGCATGATGCGCTTTGCCTCGATCGACGAACTGCGCTCGCATCTCGACCAGCGGCCGTAGAGCATGATCCGGAAAAGTGTGAAGCGGTTTTCCGAAAAGATCATGCTCAAACAAAAAGTTAGAACGAGATGACGATCGACGTGACGTCTCCGCTCTAAGTACTGATCTTGCTCCCCAGAATAGAGCGGCGCCGTTCTTGTCATGGCGTCGCTAATCCGCTCATATTCGACAAGTAGTTCACCCGAGCGCGAGCGTATTGCCGCGCGCGATACTTTGGTATCAACAGGCTGTTTTTCGACCTGGAGAAGGCGCTGGTCATGACGGATGCCACGGCCAAGAATTTCATCGACCTGACCGCAAACATCGTGTCGGCCTATCTGTCCAACAACCCGACGCCGGCAGCGGAAATTCCGGCGCTGATCAGCCAGATCCATGCAGCCCTGGTGCGGGTTTCCATCGGCCGCACCGAGGCGCCGCTCGAGCCGGCAAAGCCTGCGGTTTCGATCAAGAAGTCGATCTCGCCCGACTATCTCGTGTGTCTGGAGGACGGCAAACGCTTCAAGTCGCTGAAGCGTCATCTGCGCACCCAGTACAACATGACGCCGGAGCAATATCGCGACAAATGGGGCTTGCCGCCCGACTATCCGATGGTGGCGCCGAACTATGCGGTGGCGCGCTCGCAGCTCGCCAAGGAAATGGGATTGGGCCAGCAGCGCCGCCGGCGCGTCAAATAACGCGAGCCAAGAAGTTTCAGGACGCTGCCGCCAGCGCCTCGCGCGCATCGGTGCGGATGCGCTCGACCATCGCACGCAGGCCGTTGGAACGCTGCGGCGTCAGGTGATCGCGGAAGCCGAACTCGTCGAATACCTTGAGAGCGTCGGTTGCGAGAATTTCCTTTGGCGTATGGCCTGAATACAGCGTCAGAAAGAATCGCGATCAGGCCGCGCACGATATGCGCATCGCTGTCGCCGAGATAATTGAGCCGCGGCTCGCTTTTGCTGCGATCGATCCGTTTCGACAGCCACACCTGGCTGACGCAGCCCTGCACCTTGTTGTCAGGCGAATGCTCTGCCTCGGGTAGCGGGTCGAGCATGCGGCCGAGCTCGATGACGTAGCGGTAGCGGTCGTCCCACTCCTCCAGCAGCGCAAAATTGTCCCTGATTTCGTCGATCGTCATGATGGCCCGCGTCCGGTCGTGCTTTGACGCGACTATATAGGGTCGCAGCCGGTCAAAAGCGATGAAAATGGAACCGGTTCCGAGCCCAAATCGGGCTCACGGCATCAGTGGACGCCATTCCACGGCGAGATCATCCGATGTCAGCGTCTCGCGCAGGGCTTCGGCCTCGACGGCCGGTGCCGCCTCCGCGACATAGCCGATCGAGCCGGTGTGATCGGGCGACTTCTTCTCGGCGCCGTGGCCCTTTTTCTCGGGCTTCTCGGGTTTGTCGGGTTCTGGCTTGTCGGCCTTCTCCGGCTTCTCGACCTTGTCCGTCTTGTCGGTGATGATGCCGTAGACCTTGCGCGCGCCTTCGGCCGCGCGCTGGCCGATCACGCTCGCCGCCTGGCCGCCGACTTCGCAGGCCGTGGGCTGACGCTTGCAGAACTGGCTCACGTCCGAGACGGCCGCGGTCGCAGCCTGCACCGCTTCGGAAGCGCCGATCTGCGGCAGCTTGTCCGAATCAGGCGTCTTGTCCCTGGGCAGGAGCACCAGCACGAGCCCAAGCCAGAACGTCAAACGCAGCAGGAACCACATCTTGCGACCCGGTCGTCCGTTTCTCGTCGCGTTTACGCCCTCACGACGCACACGTTCACGACTAACGGCCTTGGATAAATTGCAAGTGTTTGCATTGAGATTAACCGGGCGAAAATTTGTGAAAAATCCGACTGAATGGATTCGCTGTAAATTTTCGATTGATGCCGATTCGTGGCTGAAAAGTCGCCGCGGCTGGCCCATGCACGATTTCGAAACCATAGGGCTCAAGCTTTCTAAACCCCGCGTTCACCATTCGCGCGGAATGGAGCTGCGGGGGCACGCGAAAACGCCGGCAAAGGCTGAGGTTTTCCGTGCCGCTTTGCACGCCTTAGCGTTCATTTAATTTCGCTCTGACACGGTGGGCGAAAGATAAAGGGGGCGTTCCGGCGCGTCTTTATTGACGATCAAAGCCGAAGCGCGAGTACCGTGAGCGTTCTGAGTATCATCCGTGACTGTCTCGATACGTTGCTGCATCCATCGGCGCGATACGATGCGCTGACGGCTGCGCGCCATCGCGCGTTCATCGCGCCGCGGCTGATCGGCAGCCTGGCGGCGTTTGCAGCCTTTCCGGTCTACCTCGCGATGCGCGGCGCGCCGAGCGCGCTGGAGGTCGCGGCCTTCGCCTGGCTGATCGCGCCAATTCTCCTCTCCTGGTTCCTGTCGCGCACCGGCCGCTTTGAAGGCGCGCATGTGCTGTCGTCGCTCGCGCTGGCCGGTCCCGTCATGATGGTGGCGCTGTTCACCGGCGGCGTCGAATCCTTTGCCGCGGTCTGGCTCGTCGTCGTGCCGCTGGAGGCCGCGCTCTCCGCCTCGCGCCGCGTTGTCGCGTTCGCAGCCGGGCTTGCGCTGGCCTGCGCGAGCCTCCTGATCGTGCTCGGCCACTTCGGCGGATTGCCGGTCGCGAGCGCCGATCCGGCGCTGCGAGGCGTCATGATGGCCTTTGGCGTCGCATCAGCCATGCTCTATGCCGCGGGTCTTGCTTTCGGCGCGGAATCGCTGGCGCGCACCAGCGCGTCGCTGCTCAATGTCGAGGAAGACCGCTATCGACTGCTGGCGCGCCACATGAGCGACGTGATCTCGCGCCATCGCCGCAATGGCGCGGTGCAGTTCATTTCGCCGGCCGCGGAAGCCGTGCTGGGCACGCCGGCAGCAAGCCTCGTCGGCCACGGCCTGTTCGACCGCGTGCATGTCGCCGACCGCCCGGCCTATCTCACGGCGCTGTCGGATGCGGCGCGCGGCGGCGACGGCCACAGCGTCGAATTCCGCCTGCGCCGCGACGGACGCGGCAATGCCGTCGATTTCATCTGGGTTGAAATGCGTTGCCGTCCGCTCGATCGCGTGCCGTCGCCGGACGCCGAGGTGGTTGCGGTGATGCGCGACGTCACCGAGCGCAAGCTGCAGCAGCAGGCGCTGGAGGAGGTGCGGGCCGCCGCCGAGCAGGCCGATGCCGCCAAGACGCGCTTCCTCGCCACCATGAGCCACGAACTGCGGACGCCGCTCAACGCCGTCATCGGTTTCTCCGAGATGATCATCCAGGAAGACCTGCTGATGCTGGATGCGGCGCGCCGCAAGGAGTATGCGCAGCTGATCAACGATTCAGGCCAGCATCTGTTGTCGGTCGTCAACGGCATCCTCGACATGTCGAAGATGGAATCCGGTACCTTCGAGCTTGCGCCGGAGCCATTTTTGCCGCGCGCGGCGCTGGTCAATTGCTGCAGCCTTCTGGCGCTCAAGGCGCGCGAGGGTGGCATCGACCTCGTCACCCGCGCGCCGGACGACCTGCCCGGCATGACCGGCGATCCGCGCGCGTTCAAGCAGATCGTGCTGAATCTCGTGTCGAACGCCATCAAGTTCACTGAGCGCGGCGGCACGGTGACCGCCGCTGCATCCGTCGAGGGTGCGCGGCTGGTGCTGCGCATCTGCGATACCGGCGTCGGCATCGCAGCCGAAGATCTCAAGCGGATCGGCGATCCCTTCTTCCAGGCCGGCAAGACCTATCAGCGCCGCCACGAAGGCACCGGGCTTGGCCTGTCGATCGTCAAGAGCCTGGTCGCCCTGCATGGCGGCGAGATCCATCTGCAGAGCAGGGTGGGTGAGGGCACCACGGTCACCGTCGCGCTGCCGCTGTCCTACATGCCGCTGGCGGTTCGCGAGCCCGCCAGCAACATTGCGACGCTGCCCCCGGCGCCGCGCATCGCTTCCATCGAGCAACCGCATCAGGTGAAGAAACGTGCCTAGAAAGACCGCAATGGACGACGAGATGCCGCGCCGCCGCCGTGGCGCCAGGGCTGCTGCGCTCGAGGCCGCACAGGAGCACGGCTTTCTGTTGCGGCTATTCCTGCACAGTCCAAAGGACATGATTGCGGGCGTGCTTGCCGCGGCCGCCGTCAGCGCGATCGTCACCAATGCGCTGTTCCTGCAGGCCGGCCGTCACCCCTCACCAATGTTCGGCGCGGCTTCGCCGGCGCAGCCGCTTGCCAATCCGCTGCCGCGGCCCCGCCCGGTCGAGGCGGCAACGCGCAGCGTTGAGCCGACTGCCGCCGAAGTGCGAACAGCCGAGAAGGCGGCCGAACCCAGGACGGTGGAGCCGAGGCCGGCCGACGCCATGTCGAGCCTTGTTGCGAAAACAACCGCACCGCCCGCACCTCCTGCGGCCGCGGCACCGGTTGCCGCACCGTCCGCCGCCGTCATGCGCCCGCCGGCATCCGTGCCGGTCGCGACACCGCACACGGCCGCCGGACGCAGGATCGCCGCCGTCCAGCGCACGCTCACCGAATACGGCTACGGCCAGTTGAAGCCGACGGGCATGATCGGCGCCGACACCCAGGCCGCGATCACCAAATTCGAGCGCGACCGCAAGCTGCCGGTTACGGGCCAGATGTCGGATCGCCTGGTGCACGAGCTCAAGACGATGACAGGCCGGCCGCTCGACTAGCCTTACCTGAAGCGCTGGCCTATCGTTCCCCGCATGCGATTGAAATCTGCGATTTGGGTGGCGGCCTATCTGCGCCGCTGCCAGGGCGAGGGCATTTTCGGCGCGGTGCGTCGGCGCGGCGCCGAGGAGGCTGGCGCTGTGTTCGTCAAGATCGCACTGCTCGACGGCAATGCGATGCTCTATGCGCCGGCGCCGCAGACCGCCTATGACGAGAGCCGTCCGTCGGAGCGCGTGTTCGCGCCGACGTCAAAGGAGCCGGTGCCGGAGCCATCGGTGGAAGAGCGCCTCGCCAAGGAAATCCGCTTCGATCCCGATGTGTGGATTGTCGAGACCGAGGATCGGGCAGGGCGGCATTTTCTCGATCTGGCCAAACCGCAGTGAGCGCGAATTGGGGCGGGTACTCGTGAATCCGCTATGTCTGCGTCCCGCCCAATAACGGCGAGGAGCTGACATTGCGGAAGGGCCAGGAAGGTCCAAAAGCAGACCTCACTAGACTATTTGGTCAGGCGCGGGCGACCAGCGTAACGGTTGGCGACATCGACAACATCTGGGTTGTCCCAAACTCGATGTTTCTTCAAAATGGGGCTGATCTATTGTGGTCAGGGTCAAACTCGTTTCGGGACCGAATATGCGCAAACTTCTGGCGGTTTTGGCGATCTCGTCCTGGGCCACTTTGGCTTACGCACAAAAGGCCGACCTTATTGTCACGAACGCAAAGATCGTGACGCTGGATACTGCATCGACGATCGCGCAGGCTCTCGCAGTCCGCGAAGGCAAGATCGTTGCAGTTGGCGGCAACGATGCGATGGAAGGCCTGATCGGGTCAGCGACACGCCGCGTCGACGCCGGCGGACGCACGATCATTCCGGGATTGATCAATTCACATATTCACGCAGTGCGCGCCGGCCTCACCTACGCAACCGAGGTCAACTGGATCGGTGCAAAAACCATCACTGAGGCGATGGAACGGTTGCGCCAGGCGGCCAAGGCGCGCCCGGCATCCTGGATCATCGTGGCGGGCGGCTGGAGTGAATTGCAATTTGCGGAGAAACGACGGCCGACCCTCGCCGAGGTGGTATCAGCCGTTCCTGACAATCCGGCTTACATCCAGCTGTTTTATTCGGCCGTGCTGATGACGCCGAAGGCGCAACAAACGCTTGGAATTTCGGCAGAACAGTTGCCTGCCGGTATGACAGTCGAACGCGCAGCTTCAGGCGAGGCCACCGGCTGGTTCGGCGGCTCCATCGTCAGCATCTCGGCATTGTTCGATCGCCTTCCGCGGCCGAATTTCGAGGACAACGTCGCCGGGACCCGACAGTTCTTCACCGAGTTGAACCGCTTGGGAATTACCGGTGTGGTGGATCCCGGCGGTTTCAGCATCTATCCGAGCCACTACGCTGCTTTGCTGAAGCTTTGGCGTGAAAAATCGCTTTCGGTTCGGGTCGCCTACAGCCTGTTCGCCCAGAATGTCGGCGCGGAATTCGAAGAGTACAAGAATCTCACGCAATTCCTGCCGATGGGATTCGGCGACGACATGCTGCGATTCAACGGAATAGGCGAGCGGATAACCGGCGCCATGTACAACAACAACGCGCCCGATGCGACCGCCAAGGACAAGTTCCTCGAGATTATTCGCTGGGCTGCAAAACAAGGGCTTACCGTCACCATCCACTGGCAGGATGATAAATCCGTCTATCAGCTCCTCGATCTCTATGAAGAGGTCAGCAAGGAGACGCCGATCGCGCCGCTGCGCTGGTCCATCGCCCATCTCGACAACGCCTCATCCGAAACGCTGATGCGGATGAAGGCCCTTGGTCTCGGCTGGACCATGCAGGACGCCATGTACCTCGCAGGCGACCGTATCGTGGCGCAGGTCGGCGAAGCTGCGCGCCGCATGCCGCCGATCGGGACGGCGTTGCGCACAGGCGTCCATGTCGGGGCCGGCACGGATGCGCATCGGGTCGCATCCTACAATCCGTTCGTTGCGCTGCAATGGATGCTCGACGGCAAGACCGTTGGCGGACTATCGACGCGTGGCCTGGACGAAACGCCCAGTCGCGAGGATGCCTTGCGCCTGTATACGGTCGGCAGCGCGTGGTTCTCTTTCGATGAGACGCGGCGCGGCACGCTCGAAAACGGCAAGCTCGCCGACTTCGTCATTCTCGATCGGGATTTCATGTCCGTCCCCGTCGAGCAAATTGGCGCGACAGCGTCTCTGCTGACGGTGGTGGGCGGCAAGGTCGTCTACGCAGCGGATGCTTTTTCAGGCGCCAAATAAGAACTGGAAGCCCCCATGTTGCTCTCACGAAATCTCGGCTTGTTGTCCATTGCAGCGATATTTGCTCTCGGCACACACCGTGCTGCTTCGGCGGCCGGATCGGGCGCGCGTCAACGCGCATCTGCAAGCCTGGCATGTCCGCAAGGATGGAACGACTGTTCTTGGGCTAGGTACCTGGGCGATCGATGCGCGGAAGACGCCCTCGGGATGGCGCATAGTCGAAGAAACGCTGGAAAGCCCCCTGCGCGTGGTCATGCCAAAGTCGGAGTAGGTTTTCAGACAGAGGAGCCGCCGCCTTTTGCGCAGACGGCCTAGCGCCCTGAACCCTCGGTCGCCGTACGCACCGATGGCGCCGAGCCGGGCTGCACGGCGGTCCGCGTTTGCCCCGGAGCCGAGCGGGCACGATGGCGCTCGTCGTCATAGAGGGCGGGGCGGTACTTGGCGCGCGTCATTGCCAGGGTCGAGCCGCGCCAGGCCGCGATCATCACGAGCGCGGAGCGTTCGGTCAGCCGGTCGTACATCCGGGAAATCCGGTAGACCTTGTCCACCGACGTGCCGAATTCCGGGTTGAGGAACAGCAGGATCCGCTGGAATACCTCGCTCGGCATCTCGAGCGCCTTCATCGCGCAGGCCAGCGGTTCGCCGCCGGGATCGCGGGTAACTTGAATGGCGATGCGCGCGGGAAGGATCAGCGCCTCGCCGAGTTCGAGCGCAAAATTCTCAACATCCGACGCAAACGCCGCCATTTCGAGGATGTGTATGGCGCGGTTGGCGCGATGCGCTGGAATTTGCGCCGAGGCCTTCAGCGGTGTGTCGTTGAGATTGTCAAGAATCAGCGCGCGCTCGCGGGCATTCGCCGCAAAAAACAATTCGCTGATTTCGGCGGCGTCCTTGGGCTGCATCGAAAGGCTCGACGACATCCGCTGCTCCGCTTCGGTTGGCGCGCGCGCCGGACGTTCCGGCGCGGGCGCTGGCGGAATTTCTTCCGCAAGCGGCACGCGCTGGTTCGGATGCGCCGGCTTCAGGTTGAGCTGGATCATGGTCTTCAGCGGCGTGCCGGGATAGATCGCCAGCCGCGCCCGTACTGCCGCGCGCGTCGCGTCGTCGACCTGCTCGATCAGGCGCGAGGTCAGTTCGACGAACTGCCGCTCTTCGTCGGCCGTATGCGAGCGGGCCTGCACATAGAGATCGGTCAGCACGCGCAGCAGGGTCGGACGGATGTCGACGCCCTCGCGGCGCGAGAGCGTCATCAGCCCGTCGAAACCGGGAAACAGGGGTGCTGCGGTCATCTCGATATACGCGACTGCTGGAAATTCGTGTGCCTGCCAGCCTAAGTCGCGGCGCTTTAAGAGCTGGTTAAGGAAAACAACCCGTGAAGCCGATCGCTGGCATTTTATCGGTGTGCTTTTGCGGTCGCGTTCGAGCCTCCGCAGTGTTGCGGACGTGGGCGGTTAAGAACCCGTTAACCACGTGCTGATCTTAATAATGTCATGCCGCCGGCAATTTCGTGTGCGGGTGGCGACCAGAGAGAACGGCAAATGGGCACCATCATCGAATTCCCGGCGGATGCGGCTTCGCGGCGCCTGGATCACGGCCTGGATGGGGCTCCGCGCGATGGCATGGGGACCATCCTGATCCTTCCTGTTGTCCGGATCGACCGCGACACCGACGAGACAAGCGGTGGCGGCGGACCGGAGGAGGGTGCAGCCCCTGGACGCCGTCGTCGTCGGCGCACCTGACAGACAGGGAATTAATATGCCGGCAACGCTTCCGATCCGGATTCCCGGGGCCCGGCGCTCATTTCCGCTTATTGCCCTCGTCCTGGCCGGCGCAGCGCTTGGCGGCTGCAGCGGTGGCGACTTCTTCCGTACCCGCCAGGACATGCGCAGCGACGACATGCACAAATGGCTCGGCGCCGAGGTCACCGGCAGCGTCGGCATGAATGCCTCGCAGTTCCAGCTCACCGACAACGAACGCCTGCTCCGCGACCTCGCCTATCCCCTGATCGAGGCGCCGCTGTCGCGCCCGGCCTGGAAGAGCGTGTGGGGCGACTACAAGCCGTTGCCCTCGCCCTGGCGCCAGGTCGTCGCGTTCGACCGCACCATGTATGGCCGCAACCTGATCGACGAGCCGCACCGCTCGCATATGTCGCGCTACAGTGTGTTGATCGACGACGTGCGCAGCGACATCACCCGCTTCGACCCGTTCTACACGGCGGCCGCGCGCGTACTCGAGCTCGACCGCAAGCGCAACACCAGCCTGAAGATGGTCTCCGAATTGTCGCCGCGCGAGCAGGCCGACGCGGTCGCGCGCATGGCGGAGAACGCGTGCATTGTGCAATGGGTGCAGCAGAGTCTGGAACGCCGCATCTCGTCCTACCGCTGGGCGCTGGAGCGCTTGGTGATTCAGGCGCCGGACGGGATAGCCGCCGATGCCGATCGCCTGGTCAAGGAACTCGCCGTGCACTCCGCCAATCCGCCGGTGCTGCCGCCGATGAACGGGTGCGCGATCACGGTGAAGGGATGAGAGGCGTTCAGCTCTTGCTGCCGTCGCTCGATGACCGGGCCTCCGCAGCCTGCCGTTCCTTTTCTTCGTAATATTCGGCCGAGAACTTCATCGACCATCGCGAGAAGAACGAATCCAGATCGCCGCCATACTTTTCAACGTAGGAGTATTCTGCGGCATACGCCTTGCGCAGCCACATCATCGTCGATGCGAAACCAGCAACGCGCTCCAGCCTCTCAACAGCTGCGACGGCAGCGATGTCCGCCTGCCGATAACGGAAGCCTATCTTCTTGACCAAATACACGCGCGCAATGGCTTCATATCCCCTGAATACCAACTGAACGAACGCGTGCTTCCTGGCCTGGGGCCACGCGGCCGGATACACCGGCAACACCAGAAGCTTACTCTTGGCAACAATCGTTGCGAGCGGATGCAGGAGCTGCGTCCAGGTCGGCCAGGACGCGATCTTGGCGAACAATACGGCATGCATCGCCGTTGCCACCCCGAAGGAAATCGGCAGCCAAAGCACCGCGCCCAGGATCACGAGCAATGCGGTGTTCGGTGAAAGATGCCGGCATTCCCTGAAGACCCAAGCCATCCCGCCTTCAAAGGCATCATGCACGACCCGCTCGAACGCGCGATAGCTGATCCTCTGCCGCAACCGCGACCAGTTCCGGCGGGCTGACATACGCCACTGCTGACGTCTCGTTTCGGACAATGGAAGGAGGCGCAGCGCGCCGCCGGTCATGCTGACGATGACATCGCCCATGACCCTGATCGCAAGCAGCGGAAGCCAGACAACCTGCATTGCGAAAGGGAAGGCGTAGTCGAGCAGCCGCATCACCATCGAGAAAATGAAGCGCAGGATCTTGTTTACGACGAGGGCAACAGAAACAAGCGGGATAATGATCACATCGTCAATGGCACCCCGGAAGCGTCTGTCATCGGTCGATGCCTGATTGTGATCATCGCTCATGAGTGCGTGGGTCCGGCCTTGGTCAACCTGAAAACTGCGAAAGCACTTGGGATTGTCGTCCCGACATCGATACTGTTGCTCGCTGGCGAGGTGATCGCGTCAACTCCAATTTCAGGAGCTCATTGTAGCGGATCGGCCTGGCGAATTGTTAGGCCAATAGAGGCGGAGGCGAGAGGCCGCCGCCCGGGAAGCTGCGTCATCCCGCTTTCATCGGTCCTCCACGCATCGACGGCACTACCGCCCAAACTCGTGGCGCGCTATGCTTCTCCCAACCTCAGATTGTTTCGGCTTCAACAGGCGAGTGATCCATGGACGTCGATCCCTCACAGATTCCGGTCGAGCCGGTCCCCTTCGGGTATGGCCTCGTTCGCGTCGCGCAAGGCATTGCCAGAAAGCGGGTCAGGATCGTCGCGATCGGGTCGTCGACGACGGCCGGCGAGGGCAATATCAAGCCCTATCCGCCGCGGCTGAAGTCGTTCCTTGAGGAGAAATATCCGAACGCATGGATCACCGTCGCCAATAAGGGAAAGGGCGGCGAGGAAGCGCCTGACGAGCTCAATCGGTTCGACAGGGACGTCATCGCGGAGCAGCCCGATCTGGTGATCTGGCAAGTCGGAACCAATGCTGTTTGGCAAAGTCCGACCGCTACACCGCCACCTCCTTCCTTCAAGGACACCACCAAGGCCATCCACGACGGGCTTGTCAGGCTGCGTAAGGAAACGCAGGCCGACGCCATCCTGATGGACCTGCAGTATCTGCCGGGCATGCTGACGCCCGCCAAGAAGGCCAGGTCGATTCAAATGGTCGAGGCGATCAGCCGATTGGCGCTGGACGCCGGCGTCAACGTGTTCCGCCGCTTCGCCTTCATGAAAGGCTTGATCGAGGTTGAGCAGGTCTCCATCGACCGGCTGGTCGACGAGGCAGATAACGACAGATTCCATCAGAGCGACTGGGCCACCTTTCGTGTGGCGTGGGCGATGAAGCTCGCGATCGAAAGAGCTGTCGAAAAGGCGGCCGCGGGCGGCAGCTAGGCATATTATCCAGGCATCGCGGCGATCGGGGCTGCCAGCGCCGGAGTTATTTGCCTCCAGCGTGCGGATCACGCTCGCAAACCTCAAGCATCGGCGCGTCGATGCCCATCAGTTGCAGCGCGATCGCAAAACCTGCCCTGACCTGGGCCGGGTCGCCGCAGAAGACGACGCTGGTTGCAGCGCCGCTGGTATCTGCTGGAACAGGCTTCGCATCGATCCCCGCGTCCTTCTCGCAAGGGATGCAAGGCGCGCGCGTATTGCTTCGTTGGCTCATCGGCGATCCCCTCAGGTGCGCGTTTGGACGGCGGGTAAAACTCCCGACGCCGAAACGAGCAGCGAAACGCCGGCAAGCAGTACGAGTATCAACACCGTCTTGCGAAACGTCTCATCATTGATCGATCCATAGAGTTTGAACCCGCTCCATATGCCGGCGATCATGAACGGCAGGCCAATTCCATACAATTTGAGGGTCTCGGCAGAGTACGATCCCGCGACGAGTTGAGAGATCGAGATGATCACAAACGCCGCAAACAACACCGGTTGAAAGACGGCGCGTTGCTTGTCCTTGGACCACCCTCGCAATTGACACGAGATGGTCGAAATGATGCCGCCGAGGCCGGTGAGGCCGCCGAGCAGTCCGTTGGAAAAACCGATCGCAATATCGGCGGGAGCAGTGATCTTGAAGGGTCCGAGCGGTGGTCGTGTCAGGCCGTACGTCGCATAGGCAACCAGCAATATGCCGACGCCCAACCGCAAGTAAGATGGATTGGTCTGGGTCAACAGCATCACGCCGATCGGGATGCCGATGGCCGTACCGAGCACCAGCGGCCAGATGTTTCGCCAGTTCAATTCATGCCACAGCTTCGCGATGCCGTAGCCTTGCGTCAGGAGACCGTAACCGGCGATCAGCGCTGCTGTCTGAACTGGCGTGATGATATGCAGCCATATTCCGGCCACGACGATACCCATCGCGAAGCCGGAGAAGCCGCTGACAAAGCCACCAACAAAAGTTGCCAGAACAAAGGGAAGTAGAAGGTATCCATCCATGGTGCTCGCTCCCATAGGAAAGCGAGCAGCGCTTGCATGGGGTCACCACTTGACGGGGAGGCTGCGGGGTCCCCGATACGTCATCCTACAAACCTGACCTGCGGCGTGGCAATAGCCATTGCGCCGTGCATGGCGGGTTAGATCATAGTTTCGAATTGCTTCGCTTCAGGTCGTAGGCCTGAAGCGCGCATCGGGCGGCAACAAGAAGCGGCGCATTGATGCCCGCCTGCGCGGCGCGCTCGGCAAGGTCGCCGATCGTGTGTTCGCCCTCGGTAGATCGGCCTTCTTCCATGTCGATCAGCAGGGAAGGCCCGTAAGTCGAGTCCGGTTGAGAAAACAGCGCGGCGAGCTGGCCGGCGGCATTGAATGCAGGCAACGGCGGATGACCCAACGCCGTTACCACCCTCGTGCATTCGTCGATGACGGCGGCGACAAAGGATGCGCCGCCAGCGGCACGTGCGACCACGCCGGCGCGTGAACGGCTCAGCGAGGCAATTGTTGCGGTACAGGTAAAGCCGAAGAACTTCTCCCACATCATCACCAGGATGTTGTCGGTGACCTGGACCGGGATGCCGCCCGCTTCGAGCGATGCCTTGATGGCATTGCAGCGCGAGGACAAGCGGCCGTCGAGTTCACCAATCGCGGTGATGTTGATCCGCACCTGGCTCTGCTGGATCGTTCCGTCGGGCATCAGTGCGGCATTGATGACCGTGAGGCCGCCCAGCACCCGGTCCGGGCCAAACCTCTCCTTCAGGACGTCGATGTGTCGCACGCCGTTCAGCACGGGCACGATCACGCTCTGCCCACTCATCGCGGGGGCGATGGCGTCCATGGCCCCGTCAAGGTCATAGGCCTTGCAGGAGAGCAAAATGACGTCGTAGGTCCCGTCCAGTTGGCCCTGCTGAACAGTCTTGACCTGGGCGCGAAATTCGCCGCCGTCTTGTGTCTTTACGATCAGCCCATCGTTTCGAAGCTGAGCTGCGCGCGCCGGGCGGACCAGAAAAGTAACGTCGGCCCCACCCTTGATCAGCATTCCGCCAAAGTATCCCCCCAGCGCGCCCGCGCCCAGAACGAGGTATCGCATCTGCTGCCCCTGATTTTCCCCAACCCATCAAATCACGCAGAGCTGCATTCTGCTAGGCCGCTTCGGCTGCGCCGTGATGGTGAAGGAATGAGCCGGGCCGGGGGTCAGAGACATCATGCTGGTGCCCGGCAATCCCCCCTTCCGCGAACAGCACTTCGCGGATATCGGGCTGCCCGACCGCGTTGCGCTCGCGTCAGCTGCGATCTTTGGTGGATTTCGACAGCGGCTTCGTTTCGGGCCGCGTATTGCGGACGGCCTCTGCCAGCATCTCGCGCAGCTCAGCCTTGCTCTTTGGCGGTTCGCGCTTCAAGGATTTTTGCCATTGTGTCATTAATGGTATGTGGCGATGCCGGTAGGGGAATTAAACCCCCGTGGCGGCATTTTCCGCCGGTTCCCCGCGGATTTCGCTGCGGGCGTTTCGGATTTCATGAGCGGTGTCGAAGGCGAGGCGATGGTTCACCGCACCACAGCAAGAGATAGAAGGGCGGCAAAAACCCGCCGTCGGCTTCAGTCGAGGAAATCGACCGCGCCGGTCTCCAGATTGTACATCGCGCCGGCCATCTTGATCGCGCCCTTCGATTCCATTTCAGCAAGCACCGGGCTGTCCTTGCGGATATCGGCAACCGTCATCTGTACGTTCTTTCGCGCGACCGCGTCTACGAAGGGATAGTTCTTCGCCGAGCGCTCGCCTGTAAAGGCTGTCGCTTCTATCGCGGGTTTGATCTTGGCCAGCAGTCCAGTCAGATTGCCCAGCTCGGCATTGTCGATCGCGCCCTTGATTGCACCGCACGCGGTGTGCCCCATCACGAGCACCACTTTCGCCCCAGCCAATTTGCAGGCAAATTCCATGCTTCCCAGGATGTCTGCATTCCTGATGTTGCCGGCAACCCGGCAGTTAAAAATGTCGCCAATTCCCAGATCCATAATAACCTCGGCCGGCGCGCGCGAATCGATGCATGTCAGCAAGACGGCTGCGGGATATTGTCCCTTGGCGCTTGCTTTCTGTTCGCGAAGGTAATTGCGGTCCTTCCTTTCCCCGGCACGAAAACGCTTGTTTCCGTTCTTCATTGCTTGGATGATCTGTTCGGGTGTGAGTTTTTCGCGCATTTCCTTCGACAGAGCGTCTGCTCGCACCTGATCTGCCAGGAACAGGCTGCTACCCGCAATCCCGGCTACGGCCGCGCCGGCCGCTCGCTTCAGAAAATTCCGCCGGCCCAAACAATTGCAATCGAGCGGATGTCCAAAATTGGATTGCATGCGCGATCCTCCGTTCCGGAAGTGGAACGCATCATAACCAGGAACCTTCGCTTCTGGGAAGGAAGAAGGGCGAGCTATCTCAAGGCCGCTGTCGCGAGCCGGCCTGGGCTTTGCCTCTTCAATCCGGCAATCGATCGGTTATCGAAAAATTCCGCCTACCACGCCGCCGATCAGGCCGGTGGGACCGCCACTGTTGCGGTGATGGCGAGCACTGCCCCCGCCGCGATGACGCGTGCCGTCATCGGGTTTGTCGGTGCCGCTGGCGTGCGCCGCGGAGACGATTTCGGCCTGCAGTGCGGTATGCTGCGTCATGTTGAGGAAGCCAGTTTCGGAATAGCCGCGCGCCGCCTGCCAGCGCGAGATAACGGCGCGGGTCGGCTCGTCGAATTTTCCGTTCGGCTTGGTATCGAAGCCGAGGCGCGTCAGGCCGCGCTGAACGTCGCGACGTTTTGCCTTGTTGAGCCCGATCCGATCTTCGGTTTCCTGGGTCGTGTCGGCGAAGGTCGCCGGGTCGACGGATGCCAGCTGATCGCGGATGGTTGTACTCGGACCGGCTTTGGCAACACCAGCACCGACGAGAGCTACCAGGACTGAAAGTGCGAGAATGAAGACACGCAATGGCTCATTCTTCCCTGATCTTGGAGTCACTCGATGATTTCGCCGCAAAAGCTATGAGGTCCAAATCGCGGGGCAACTCGGTTCGTCGATGGTCAACGGCTATCCGGACCACATGTTCCATTGAGCGCGTCGATTGTTACCGGTCTATTGACGCACCACGCTGACCATTGCGGTGCCGCTGTCGATCATATCCAGTCTGACTGCCGCGGCACGGCTCAGATCAATGATCCGTCCGCGACCAAATGGGCCACGGTCGGTTATCCGCACAATCACCGTCCTGCCGTTGCGGGCATTTGTAACCAGCACGCTTGTGCCAAAAGGCAAAGTGCGATGCGCCGCGGTCAACTCCGTGGGCCCACTCACTTCACCGCTTGCGGTGCGTCCGACGCTATAGAACGAAGCCATCCCATTTTCAGCTTGAGATGCACAGCTCGTGAGTGACAGCAACAGGAGAGCAAACAATACTTTGAAGACAGACATGGGCTATGAATGTCTGTCAACCTGCAAAGTTCCGTCGCATCGACCTTTCAAGCACGACACTAGCCAAGAGACTTCGTACGAAAGCTCCCACTTCCACGCAGATAAAGACCAAGCCGCGTGGCAAACTGGTCAAAATTATACAGACGGGCTCTGTGCGGGCCTGTGATGCTGCCGTTACGTCAAACCAGAGGTGGCGGCATGCACATGTCGAGCGAGAGCTTGTTGGTGGTTTTGTTTGTTGGTCTCGTCGCAGGCTGGCTGGCGGGTCAATTCGTGCAAGGAACCGGCTTCGGGCTCGTCGGCGACCTTGTCGTCGGACTCCTGGGTGCCTTGATCGGGAGCTGGTTGCTGCCGCAACTTGGGATCCATCTCGGGACCGGCTTGGTCAGCGCCATCGTCAATGCCACCATAGGTGCCGTACTGCTTCTGCTCGTCGTGCGCCTCGTTCGCGGCGGTGGGGGGTGGCAGAGAAGCTGGTGGCGTCGATAGATACCCACGCCGCACGCCCAGGCAGCGCCTGGTTTGGCGACAAAGTGGCGATCAATTGCCCCGGCGCGATATCGGGCTCAAGGCTCGCTCTTGATTTCGGGCTTGTCGTACAAGACCGCGGTCAGCAATGAACTATTGACCTCGATCTTTCCGTTGTAGCTGATGAAGCCAAGCTTGCGGAACTTGTTCATGAAGAAGCTGACGCGGGATCGGGTGGTGCCGATCATTTCAGCCAATGTCTCCTGGCTGATATTGGGACTGATCGGTTGAGGGCTTCCCTCCTTGCCAAAATTCGCCAGCAGAAGCAGCAGCCGCGCCAATCGTTTTTCACTGGAGTTGAAGAGTTGGTCGATCAGATCCTCTTCAATCCGGCTGTTCCGGGTCAGCAGATAGGCCATGAACAATTCGGAAAATTTTGGCTGGCTGTGAAGCGTCGTCAGCATGGCTGCCTTCGTGATCGTGGTGACCAGACATTCTTCCATCGCGGTGGCCGTCGCGATGCGCAGCGAATGGCCGTTCATGCAGCCCTCGCCAAAGAACTGGCCAGGTCCCAAAATGCCGACGACCGCTTCCTTGCCCTGCTCGGATATGACAACAATCTTGACCCGGCCTTGCTGAATATAAAAGACCGTGCTTGCCGCGTCGCCTTGGGCGAAGACGACCTGGTCCTTGCCAAATTCAACAATGGTTTTTCCCTCGCCGACTTTGGCGAGAAATTCCTTGGGGTCAAAAGAAGCCTGATAGGTGTCGTCCGGCGTGGCGGGCATGGTGCTGACCATACTCCCATTTATCGATCCGGGCGCGCTCCGAATTGACGCGTGCGGGGCATGACCAGACAAATAAATTCGAAAGTGAGCAATATTGATCAGTGACCGCTACCGCGAGGGTGCAAAGTGGCCTATCGCCGCTGGTTCGCGGCAACTTCGGTGAATCGAGAGGTCGGTGGGGCGCTCTCGACGTAATTTCGGGGACAGCATCATGGCTTCTGTCCAGCCGCTGCCGGTCTTCGAGCCGCGTCGCAGCATCGAGGAATTCATTCAGCTGAGACGCGAAATGTTGCGCTATGCCCGCACATTCCCGCCGGGCGCTGAGCGCAATCAGCGCCGCCAGATAGCCTTGTCGCTTCGAGGCTTGTTCAGGAACAAGGCTTGGCTGGACGCCCATACGTGGGAAGGGGCCGCGCTGCTCACTGATCCTTCGCCGTCTCCCGTCAAAGAGGTGGAAACTCGTGACCGACTCTCAGTGATCATCCTGACTGCACGGGATGCGGTTCACCAATGATCCTTGCGGAAATCGAGCCCGGCGAAACGGGCTATGATCTGTCGGACGTTCAAGTGTCCGAAGTGCAAGAGATTCCAGCGCTATGTCATCGAGAGCGACGTGACGGTGGCGTGGCTGGCGCACCGGGAGAATTAGATTGTTTGGCGCCGGGCCCCGGACAGGAGATCGGCACCTAACACCCTATCGCTCAAATGAAACGACCCCAGCACGGGGGCGTGAGCTGGGGCCGCATTCATCGGATGACCCTGGGGAAGAGGCATCCGGCAGTACATCACCAAGTGACCCCCAGGCGTTTGGTTCCGAGGGCGATCGTCCACCAGACCGTCGAATTCTCAAGCAGAGCGCGGCATGCGCGTTCTCCACCACCGACTCGAGTCACCGCGATCGAGCGTGAGGCCGCAAAGACCTTGAACGCGCGCCGCGACCCAGCTGAGCAAAATTGCTCACATCCCGGCGTGCCGATTGAGCGAGGCGTCTGGCGGGAACAATAACCTGAAGACGTCATTGAATACTTTGGCGCGGCGAGAATTCGTGGGCGTCAGCGGAGAATTCCAATGGAATTGATCCTCATTATTGTTGTCGTGTTGCTGTTGTTCGGTGGCGGTGGACTTTGGGGACGCCGGCGCGGCCACTGGTGAAAATCACGCTCATCAACTTTCCGAACCTGTGACGTCGCATCGATCGCTGATGTGCCACCTGAAATTACCTCACGAGACGGGCTGCTGCTAACGAGCAGCAGCCCTTACGTGTTGGGGCATCGAAATTATCTGTGAGTCAGACCTATGAACATTCTGCCCGTTGATCGCGCGCTAAACATCTATGGCGCGCTCGCCGATCGTTCCGAGACCAAGGGAACGCGTGAGCGGCTTTCCAGGCATCTGATGGAATTGTACACATCGGGCGAAAAAGACGAACACCGCCTGACGGTGCATGGTCTGTCATACCTTCGCGATCTCCACCGGGCTATGGATTCCAGTAATTGAACAGGCATTGGTGGCCGGGATTAAGCGCCCTCTCGTTAACGCTCTTGGGCTTGTCGCTGTTTCCGCAGGGAATTGCGCCGCGTGATTCTCGCTTTCGCGACGCGTACGGCTTCCATCCTGGCTTGCTGCTTTTTTGGCAGCGGCTTCTTTTTGTGTTCGCTGGTCATTGAGACCACAGGCGGCCGTTGATTTAGCGCGATCGAGCTGTGCTCCACCGGTTGCATGCTCATTGGGGAATGAGGACGGCTCGTGAGCCGCCCCTTCTGGTTTACCTGCAGCTTGCCTGACAAGGTCGCTTAACCTTCGATGATGTAAACGATCTCGTGGGAGTGCGGGCGAAGAACGAAGTACTTGCCGCGCACAAGGATGAAATCGTATCCACGCCATTCCGGATAGATTTCCACGATACGAGACGGCAGCGGATGATAGCGGACGCCAGCCGGGACTGCCGTTCCGATCGAGAGATTGAAGTTCACGTTTGTAACTTCCTCGACCTTCTCCTGCTTGAACGCCGAAGTGATCTGGGTGCGCTTTTCGGCAGGTGGCGCCGCCGTCGCCGAGGTTGCGGCATTGCCGACCGTCTTGCTGTCGGGGGTCGCTGGCTTGGTTTCGGCAGTCGGGGACTTCAAGTCTTTCGAGGTGGTGGCCGCATCAGGCGCTTTCGCTTTGCCTTCCGGCTTCATCTCGCCGGTCGTCGCCTTGCTGTCCGATGGCGACTTCGTTTCGGCGGTCGGGGTCTTCATATCTTGCCAGGTTTTGGAATCTGAGGCCTTTGAGCTCCCATCATCCTTCATGTCGCCGGTTGTTTTCGCATCCGGCTTGCCCTGCGCATGTTGAGGCACCGCATCTTTTGATCCGGCGCGGGGTGTTGCGGTCTCGGCTCCCTTTGGTGCGGGCGCATTCATCGGCGCCGCAGTATCAGCCTTGGGGGAAGCGGCAGGCGGAGATTCCTTCGCTCCGCTCTGATTAACACCTTGCGCCGTCGCAAGCCCGGTCGCGGCAAATAAGGCCGCAACAGCGACGGATACCATGAATGATTTTCTCATCTGCTTTTTCCAATTCACATCTGAATTCCATGCACCGACAAATGTCGGCCATCGAGTGGAACGGGCCCGGCAGCCTATGGTTCCGCGCGCATCGTGTGATTGGGCAGATGGTTGGCGAATAAGCCGACTGACTGCGCGCGGCAAAGCCGACATTCCTTCGGTCGCAGAAGATCTCCGCTGCCGGATCATGATTGCATCAGCGTGCCGGCAGGCGACATCGTTTAATAGAACGGCTCAGCGCCTTGCAGGGCGGCGGGGGCGGCGGGGCTTCCGCCTGTTTGGCCGGTGTCGGTTCGGTCTGCAGCTTGCAGCTGGAAGCGGCGAGCGTCGCCTGCGCCTGCAGCATCAGGCCGGGCTCGGCGGCGAGCGCCTTCATCACGATCAGGCCGGTCGAGGTCGGGGAATCAATGATGAGGCGGTCGGCCGAGGTGACGTCCTCTTCTTCCGGAAGCTCGGCGTGCTGGGCTTCGGTCATCAGGTCGAGTTCGATCACCCTGCGGCCGGCAGAGCGGTCGTTGATCGCGTAATAGGCGACCTCGTTGCGGGTGTAGAACGACACCGACGTATAGGCCTGGCTGACCGGCACCGTGAGCTTGATCGAGCCGCCCGAGAGGTCGTAGCGGCAGATCGCGACCGCAAAGGCCGGATCCATGAACGGCATCGGCGCATTGCCGGGCTCGGCCGCCGGAAGCTGCGTCACGGCGTTGAGCTTGGTCATCGGCGTCAGGCGCGAATAGGCGTCCTGCGTCGCGATGCGCGGCAACGCCAGCACCGCGACGAGGTGCACGATGCCGCCGAGCAGCACGCCGGCGATGATGGTGAACAGCAGCCGGATCATGACGGGCAGCCCACCGTTGCTACCTGCGGCATAGGGGCGTCGCGCTGGGTTCGTGTCGCGACCCCGACCGGGGTGTCGTAGAGCCGCAGCATCAGCGCATAGCGCTCGATGCCGCCGGTCGGCAGCCAGTTGCCGGCGCGTGCGCGCGCGGTGACGCGGATCTCGAAGGTGCCATCGGCGCCGCGGATCACTTCCTGGCTGGTGAAGCCGTAGCGCTGCAGGCTGTTGGCGACGAGGTAGCCCTTGGTGTCGTACAGCGTCAGCGTCCAGAAGCGCGCGGCCGGCGTCACGCCCGAGACCACGACGTCGCAGCGGCCGTCGAGCGGCTTGTTCTTGTCGTCGACGTTGGCGGCGAAGGCCACGCCGTCGCCGGTGCCGACCGGCAGCTCGCCGCTGCGTGCGATCGAGGCGCGCGAATAGGGGTCGACGTCGGCGGTGCCGGTCTTCGGCCGCGCCGTCCAGGCGCCGATCTTCAGCGTGCCGAGATCGGTGCCTTTGGTCGCGGTCATGTAGGTCGATCCGAGGCCGATGCCCGAAGCGATGATCAGCGCCAGCAGAGTGATGAGGAGCAGCCGCACGGTCGTGTCAGTTCTTGCGCGCGGCGGCGGGCGCGGCCTTGTTGTCGGGCGTCGCTGCCGCAAAACTCTCAGGCGATGCGATCGAACTCGACGACAGCGGCCGCGTGGGCTTCGGCGGCTCGCCGGCCGAGGTCTTCGCCGACTTGCCGGCGTCGTCGAGCGCTTTCTCCACCCGCACCAGGATATCGGCGCCGCGCTTGGTCAGCACGGGCGGCGGGCCCGGCTTGGTATCGATGATCTTCGGCGCGCCGGCGGCCATCGCGGCGGCAGTCTGCGGCGTCGGCGGTTGTTTCTGCCCCATGCCGACGCCGGGGATTTCCCTGATCTCGACGCCCTGATGGGCAACCACCATGACGTCGCGCCAGGTCTGCGCCGGCAGCGATCCGCCGGTCATGCGGTTGGTCGGCGAGTAGTCGTCGTTGCCGTACCACACCGCGCAGGTGAAGTTGCCGGTGTAGCCGACGAACCAGGCGTCGCGATAGGCGTTGGTGGTGCCGGTTTTGCCCGCGGTCGGGATGCCATCCATGATCGCGCGGCGCGCCGTGCCTTCGCTCACCACGTGGCTCATCATTTCCGCCATGTCGGCGGCGACGGAGGCCGGGATCGCCTGGGTCGGCTTCTTGCCGTCGCGGTCGAAGCGCCAGACCAGATCGCCGGCGCCGGTGCGCACCTCCAGCACGGCATGCGGCGTGGCAGCCCTGCCGCGGTTCGGGAAGGTCGCATAGGCCACGGCATGTTCGAGCACGGTGACTTCGTCGGAGCCGATCGGCATCGACGGCGTGTCGGGCAACGGCGCCTTGATGCCGAAGCGGCGCGCCACTTCGGTGATCTTCTGGCGGCCGACCTTGGCCGGGTTCGGCGACTTGCCGCCGAGCGCGATCGACAGTTTCACCGGCACGACGTTGATCGAGCGGGTGATCGCCTGGGTCAGCGTGACCGAACCGGAATAGGAGTGGCCATAGTTCTGCGGACACCAGTTGCCGATGCAGACCGGGCCGTCGACCACGATGGAGGTGGGCTTGTAGCCATTCAACAGCGCGGTGGCATAGACATACGGCTTGAACGAGGAGCCGGGCTGGCGATAGGCGTCGGTGGCGCGGTTGAACTGACTGGCGCCATAGTCGCGACCGCCGACCATGGCCCGCACGCCGCCCTCGAGATCGGCGACGGCAAGCGCTGCCTGCGTCGCATGATAGTCGCGGCCGAACTGGCGCAGCTGGTTTTCCACCGCGTTTTCCGCGGCGCGCTGCACGGTCATGTCGATCGCGGTGCGGACCACGAAGACGCGCTCGCTGTAGGACTTCGGGAAGGTGTCGACGAGCTTGCGCATCTCCTCGAAGGCGTAGTCGAGATAGTAGTTCGGCGAGTTCTCGTCGCGGCGATCGACCGCGAAGGCGGGATTGCGGCGGGCGCCGAACACCTGGCCCTCGGTCATGAAGCTGGCGTCGACGAGGTTGTCGAGCACGACGTTGGCGCGGGCGCGCGCCGCGGGCAGGTTGATGTGCGGGGCGTATTTGGTCGGCGCCTTGAACAGGCCGGCGAGCATCGCGGCCTCCGAAAGGTTGACGTCGCGCGCCGACTTGTTGAAGTAGAAATGCGCTGCCCCATCGACGCCGAAAGTGCCGCCGCCCATATAGGCGCGGTCGAGATAGAGCTTCAGGATCTCGTTCTTGGTCAGGCGCGTCTCGAGCCAGACCGCGAGGAAGGCTTCCTTGACCTTGCGCTCGATGGTGCGCTCGTTGTTGAGGAACAGGTTTTTCGCGAGCTGCTGGGTGATCGAGGAGCCGCCCTGGCGCACGCCGCCGGCCTGCGCGTTGGTGACGAGCGCGCGCGCGGTGCCGGGGAAGTCGATGCCGAAATGGTCGTAGAAGCGGCGGTCTTCGGTGGCGAGCGTCGCCTTGATCAGGACGTCGGGAAAATCCTCCAGCGGGATCGAGTCGTTGTGCTTGATGCCGCGGTTGCCGATCGGATTGCCGTAGCGGTCGAGGAAGGAGACGGCGAGGTCGGATTTCTTCAGCCAGTCGTCGTCGGCGGTCTCGCGAAAGGCGGGGACCGCGAGCGCCAGCATCAGCACGGCGCCGCCGAGGCCGAGCGTGGCGGCCTCCGAGAACGGCTCGATGAACACCCAGCGCTTCCAGCGGCCGACATAGAAGCGGTCCATGAAGGTCGAGTAGCGCTCATACAGCTCGCGCAGGCCCTTGGCGGAAGAGAACAGCGTGGAATCGATGCGCGCATCGACGTCCAGCATCAAGTTCTGGAACTTCTTCTTCCACTGCGGCGGTATGATCCTGCGCACCGGTTCACTTCATCGGTTCGAAAGCGCTTCGCAGCACCCCGTCCGGGCGCTGTCGGAACGTCTTGCGGGATTGTTGCGGCAAACCCAAGGCGCAAAAGCGCATTTGGGGACTCACCGATTGTTCTAACCGAGCGGGGCCCATAAACCAATGGTGTTGCTGCGATTTTGATCGATAGGCCTAATGCGCGCTCACCTCTCGTTCCGACCAGGCCGAGTTTGCTTGCACCACAGCCATAACCGCCCCTAGAAGGGACGCGCGCTGAAGCAATTTCCCGCAAGAATCAGAGGCTTATGACCGCACCCCCCAAACGAAGCTCAGGCCAGGAGGAATTCTTCTGGAAAACCAAGACGTTGGAGGAAATGTCCAACGCCGAATGGGAGAGCCTGTGCGACGGCTGCGCGCGTTGCTGCCTGGAGAAGCTTGAGGACGAGGATACCGGCAAGATCTACTTCACCCATGTCGGCTGCAAGCTGCTCGATGCCGGCGCCTGTTCCTGCAAGGACTATGCGAACCGTTCGGACCGGGTTCCCGATTGCGTGCGCCTGACGCCGGACAACGTCCGCACGCTGAGCTGGCTGCCGCCGAGCTGCGGTTATCGCCTCGTCGCCGAGGGCCGCGACCTCTATTGGTGGCACCCGCTGATTTCGGGCGATCCCGATACCGTGCATGAGGCCGGCGTTTCCGTGCGCGGCCGGGTGCACGGCACCGAGGAAGAAATTCCGGCCGAGCAGCTCGAAGACCACATCGTGCAGTGGCCGGCATTGCTGCCGAAGCGGGCGCGGCTGAAGCGGCCGCCGCGCGGATAAACCCTCCGCATGGAGGCCGCAGTTGTGATGCTTGCGTCCGAATGCCTTGATCTGCTTTTGCCGCCTCGCTACCTTGGATTGTTTTTTGACGAGTGATTTTCAATAACAAATTCGGGAGGCCAGCATGGCCGGTACACGGGGTGCCAGTGCCGGGAAGACAGCCCGGTCAGCGAAGAAGGCCCGCAAGAAGAAAGCCGTAAAGAGGTCCGGCGCTCCGAGCCGAACCGCAAAGCGGCTCTGCGCACTTCCGCCGAGGACACCGCCGCAGCTCAGTCCCCCCGTCACGGCCAATCCAATTCGTGCCCGCGCGATCCTCGAGACGGGATTGAAATGGTTGAACGGAACGGTCCTGCATTATTGCTTCTTCACCTCTGGCCATTTCAGGGTTCCGAAGAAGCAGGCCGCCGCGGTTCGCAGGGCCTTTGCCACATGGAAGGCGGTCGGCATCGGCCTGGATTTTCAAGAGGTGAAGGATCTCCGGGAAGCCGAGGTGAGGATCGGTTACTCAGTAAAGGACGGCGGATCCTATTCGAGCGTTGGCACCGAGGTCTTGAAAGATCCGCGCACGAGGCCGACCACGGTTTACGGCTGGAACTTGACCGACAAGGATGGGCGGTCGACCGCGCTTCACGAGATCGGCCATGTTCTCGGCATGGAACATGAGCACCAGAATCCTTACGCCGGTATCGAATGGCACGAGGAGGCGGTCTACAAGAACCTCGCGGCCAAGCCCAACCAATGGAGCCGCCGGGAGACGTTCGACAATATCCTGTCGAAACTGTCGCCGGAGCAGGTGCAGGGATCCAAATGGGATCCGAAGTCGATCATGGAATATGATTTCGAGAAGGGCCTGATTGCCAAGCCCGAGCGCTACGACGCCGAAGGCCTCTTGCCGCCGGGAACGCTTTCGGCGGCGGACAAGAAATGGGCCCGCAAATGGTATCCGCGGATAAAGGCTTCGCCGGCAAAACTTCACGCCTCCACACCTGCAGTCATCGAACTGGCATCTGGCCAGCAGGCCAATTTCCTCGTCGAGCCGATTTCTTCGCGAAAGTACAGGATCGAGACCAGGGGCGCATCGGATACCAAACTTGCGCTGTTCGAAGTCATCAAGGGAACGCCACGCTACGTTTCCGCCGACGACGACAGCGGTGAAGAGCGCAATGCCGCCATCAGCCACAAGCTCTTCAAGGGCCGTCAGTACATCGTGCGGCTCCGCCTGGTGCATCCGGGGCCGACCGGCCAGACGACGCTGATGTATTCCTAGTGCGGAAACACCGGGCATCGCGGCCGCCCGGAAAATCCCGCTTGTGCTGACGCTCCGCGGGATGCACCTATGCGCTGGGCGGGTGCCGCAATGCGGGATTGTCCACTAGAGTGCTGCCCGAACAGAATGATTCATCCCGCGGGTTGCCCGCAGCAAGCGAAACTAATTTGCGCAATATGAACGATTTCGAACGGCAGAGCCGCCGAGCTGCCGAGCAGGAAATTTTATCCGACGAGATCGCCGAAGAGATCTCGCACATCCCGACCGAGGTGATCGACATCGCGGATGCGCCGCCCCTGGCGCCGCCGGCGCCGCTCACGGCGAGCGAGGTGCGCACCATCCTGATGAGCCTGTTGCTGACGATGTTCTTGGCTGCGCTCGAGCAGACCATCGTCGCAACCGCACTGCCCACGCTCGGCCGCCAGTTCGGCGACGTCTCCAATCTCTCCTGGGTGATCACGGCGTATCTGCTGGCTGCCACCGCGGTGGCGCCGGTGTTCGGCACGCTGAGCGACATCTACGGCCGCCGCGTCATGGTCATCATCTCGCTCGCGCTGTTCATGGCCGGGCTCGGTGCTGTGTGCGGTCGCGCCGAGCCTGCCGATCCTGATCCTGGCCCGTGGCCTGCAAGGGCTCGGCGGCGGCGGCATCATGCCGGTGGTGCAGACCGTGATCTCCGACGTGGTGAGCCCGCGCGAGCGCGGCCAGTACCAGGCCTATTTCAGCGGCGTGTGGGTGGCCGGCGGCATATTGGGGCCGGTGCTCGGCGGCTTCTTCGCCGAACATCTGCACTGGTCGATGATCTTCTGGATCAACGTTCCGCTCGGCGTCGCTGCGCTGGTGCTGCTGCTGCCGAACATGGCCAAGCTTCCGGTATTCCACCGCCGCCGCAAGGTCGATTGGCTCGGCGGCTTCCTGCTGATGGCGTCCGCCGTCGTGATCATGCTGGTCCTGACCTGGGGCGGTAACCGATTCCTCTGGCTGTCGCCGACCATCCTGTCGATGGTCGGCGCCGCAATTGCGCTTGCGCTGTGCTTCGTGTGGCAAGCGGGCAGGGCAGAGGAGCCGTTCCTGCCGCTGCCGCTGCTCGGTGGCACGGTCGTGCCTTACGCGATAGCGGCCGGTGGCTGCGCGCTCGGCGCCATCATGGGGCTGACGGTGCACCTGCCGCTCTATTACGAGGTGGTCTATCACCTCACCGCGAGCCAGGCCGGGCTTGCGCTGATTCCGCTTGCCGCGATCTCGACCTGCGGTGCGGCGATCGCGGGCCGCACCATGGCCCGCTCACGACGCTACAAGCGCGTGGCGATCATGGGCACTTGTGTTGCGACGGTCTGCGGCATTGTGCTGGCGCTCGACCACGCTGCCGCTGTGGGGACTGCTTGTCCTGCTGTCGGTGTTCGCGCTCGGGCTCGGCACTGCGTTCCCGATCAGCGTGGTATCGCTGCAGAACGCAGTGGCGCGGGCACAGATCGGCACGCTGACGGGAGCGATGAACTTCTTCCGCGCGCTGATGGCTTCGTTCACGGTCGCGGCCTTCACGGCCATCCTTTTGATGGCGCTGGGCGCCGACATCTCGCTCGCCGGCGAGCATCGCGGGCCGGTGAGCTCGATCGCCTCCGCCGACATGGTCGTGGCGTTCCGCTTCGTGTTCGGCGCGGCCGCCTTGATGATGGCCTGTGCGGCGGTCTGTCTGCTCATCATGGAAGAGCGGCCACTGGCCGGACCCGCCACGCCGCCGGCGGAGCTGGCGGAGTAGGGCGAACGGCCGGCGTCAGTCGCCGGCATGCGCTGCGGCCAGCCGGTTGTCGATCTCCTCGCGCAGCAGCGAAAAGTCGATCGGCTTGGTCAGAAGCCCGCTGGCGCCGCCTTCCAGCGCCTTGCGCTTGGTGTCGGGATCGCCATAGGCGGTGATCATGATCACCGGCACGTCCGGCCTGATTTCCTTGACCTTGGGCAGCATTTCGAGCCCGGTCATGCCGGGCATGTTGATGTCGGACAGGATGAGGATCAGCGAGTGCTCGATGGTCTCGCCGATCCGCGTCAGCGCAGCAGGCGCCGAATTGGCGAAATCCATCAGGAAACGCTCCGCGCGCAGATCGCGACGGAATTGCTGGCGAAACAACGCCTCGACGTCGGGTTCGTCATCCACAACGAGAACTAAAATGCTCACGGCTAACCTCTGGATTTGTCTGTTAAATTGCTTGTTCGCGGGAGCACGATACGGAATTCGGTGAAATGACCTGGCGAAGTATCGACGTCAATTGTGCCGCCATGTTGTTTCACGATGATGTCGTGGCTCATGGATAGGCCCAGTCCGGTACCTTCGCCGGCCGGCTTGGTGGTGAAGAACGGATTGAACATCTTTTCCTTCACCTCGGCCGGAATGCCGATCCCGTTGTCGCGAATACGGATTTCGACGCTTTCGCCGAGACTTTTCGTGCTGGCGCGCAGCGTCGGCTCGAAGCCGGTCTCGCCACCTTCCTTGCGGCGCTTGGTCACAGCATAGAAGCCGTTGGACACCAGGTTGAGCAGCACCCGGGTGATTTCCTGGGGAAACAGGTCGACCTGGCCTGCGTCCTGATCGAAGTCGCGTTGCAATGTGACGTTGAAGTCCGGCTTCTCGGCGCGCGCGCCGTGATAGGCGAGGTTGAGGCTTTCGTCGATCAGCGCGTTGATATCGGACGGCCGGTGCTCGCCGCCTCCTTCGCGCGAATGCAACAGCATGTTCTTGACGATGGAGTCGGCGCGCTTGCCGTGCTGCACCACCTTCTCGAGGTTATCCTTCAACAGCGCCGGTCAGTTCATCGACTTCGGCGCGGAGCTTGTCGCCGATTTCGACCTGCTTCAGCACATCGTTCAACTCTCCGGTCAACTCCGCCGAAAGGCTCGCGAAATTGTTGACGAAGTTGAGCGGGTTCTTGATCTCGTGCGCGATGCCTGCGGTGAGCTGGCCGAGCGAAGCGAGTTTCTCGGTCTGCACCAGGCGATCCTGCGCGGTGCGGAGGTCGTCGAGCGAAGCGGCCAGCTCCTTGGTGCGCGCCTGCACCTCGTCGAACAGTCGCACGTTTTCGATCGCAATCACGGCCTGGTCGGCGAAACTGGTAACAAGATCGATCTGGCGGTTGGAGAACGGCCGGACTTGCTCCCGCGCCAGGATGAACACGCCGATCGGCGCGCCTTCGCGCAACAGCGGAATGCCCAGCATGGTGCGGTAATTGCCGAGGCGCTGGTATTCTGACGCCTTGTAGTTGGGGTCCGCAAGCACATCGGGATTGTGAACGGCCTTGCCTTCGAGCGCCACGCGCGCGGTTGTGCTATGAGTGCCTGCGGCAAACGGATGCGTGTTCGCATAGGCAATGAGTTCCTCGGAGAATCCATAGTTCGACACCCAGTAAAACAGCTCGCCGCTCTTCTTGAAGACGCAGGCGCGATCCGCATCGCACAGCCGCGCCGCCGACTCGACGAGCGTATCGAGCACGGTCTGCAGATCGAACGCCGAGCGGCTGATCACCTTGAGCACGTCGGCGGTCGCGGTTTGCTGTTGCAGCGATTCGCTGAGATCCTCGGTACGCTGCTTCACTTCGTCGAACAGCCGCACATTTTCGACGGCGATGACCGCCTGGTCGGCGAAGGTCTGCACCAGCGCGATCTGGCTTGCGGTGAACGGGCCGGGCTCGGGCCGTGTCAGCACCAGCACGCCTTCGACCTTGTTGTCCCTGAGCATCGGCACGCCCAGCGTGCCGCGAATCCTGGCGAGCGAGCTCGCGGGCATCTGTATTTCTGCGTCTTCCTGAATATCGGGAATGATTTCGACCTTCCCCGACAGGATGACCCGCGACGTGGCCGAGCCGCGGCCGGCGCGCGGGGGATTGGCCGCCCAGTACTCGCAGGAATTCCGGGGTGGTGCTGGATGCCGCCTTGAGCGGAAAGACATCGCCCTCGCGAAGGAAGATCGAACCCCGGTAGGCACCACTCAACTCGACGGCCGACTTGATCAAGGTTTCGAGAACGGTTTGCAGATCAAACGCCGAACGGCTGATGACCTTGAGCACCTCGGCAGTTGCGGTTTGCTGCTGCAGCGATTCGGTCAGGTCGCGCGTCCTGGCCTGTACTTCCTCGAACAGGTTGACGTTGGAAATGGCGATCACCGCCTGGTCGGCAAAACTCGTGATGAGGTCTACCTGCCGCTCGGTGAATGGCTGGACTTCAGTGCGGGCCAGGAACACGACGCCGATGACCTCGTCCTCCTGCAACAGGGGGACCGCGAGCATGGTCCGGGCCCTGGAAACCTGCTGTCGGCGCAGATCGGTGAAGCGGGGATCGGCCAGGGAGTCGTGCAGGTGCAGTGTTTTCTTCTCGACCGCGACGATGCCGACCGCTGAGCCGTCTCCGGCGGCAACCGGGTTATCGTGCATCCAGCTCAACAATTCCGGACTGGCATTGGCATGACCAACGATCCCGTAGAAACCATCATCGCGCCTATGCAGGATCAGGGCGTATTCTGAATTGCAAAGCCGCTGTGCCGTCTGAACAATGGTGTCCATGACCGGCTGCAGGTTGTTCGGCGAGCGGCTGATGACGTTCAGCACATCGCCGGTAGCGGTCTGGAATTCGAGCGCCTCGGAAAGGTCTCGCGTCTTGGCCTGCACTTCCTCGAACAGGCGGACATTGCCGATGGCGATCACCGCCTGGTCGGCGAAGGTCTGCAGCAGGCCGATCTGCTTGTCGTTGAAGGGCCGCACCTCTTCCCGCCGCAACAGAATGGCACCGACGCTTTCGCTCTCGCGAAGCAGCGGCACCGCCAGAATGCTGCGAACCCCCTTCGAACCGGCGCGCCGCGTCAATTCCCGGCTGTCGGTGAAATCGCTCGCCTCTTCGGCGCGGACATCGGGGACATGCACCGTCGTTTGGTCGATAAAGGCGCGGCCTGCCGCCCAGCCGCGGCTGATCGGCCATTTGTCGACGTTGATGGAAATCGGGCCGTGATGCTCGCTGAAGCAAAGATGATCGCCATCACGCAGCAGCACGACGGCATCGTGAGCGTCGCACAACTCGCAAGCGCTTTCGACGATAGCTTTCAGGACCGGCTGAACATCGGTGGGCGAGGAGGCGATCACGTTCAAGATATTGGCGCTGCCGGTCTGGTATCTCAGCGCCTCGGAAAGATCGCGCGTCTTGGCCTGCACTTCCTCGAACAGGCGGACATTGCCGATGGCGATCACGGCCTGATCGGAGAACGTCTGAAGCAGGGCAATCTGCTTGTCGGTGAACGGATTGACTTCGGTGCGGCGGATGATGAGGACGCCGATGCTTTTCCCTCGCGAAGCAAGGGCACGTTCAGAACCGTGCGATGGCCGAAACGGCGCGCGCGCTCCTGCCAGTCGGGAAACCTGTCGCCTTCAGCGGACAGCACGTCATGGACGTGAACCGGCTTCTGGTCGAGCACCGCGAGACCTGCCGGCCCATCCCTGTCGATCGGCAGGCTCAACTGGGTGACCGGGATCGGGCCATGATGTGCGCTGAACTCCAGCATATCTCCGTTCCTGAGCCGCACCATGGCGTCATTGGCGCCGCAAAGCTCGCAGGCGCTTTCGACGATCGACTGCAGGACGGGCTTGACGTCGGTCGGCGAGGAAGCGATCACGCGCAGGATGTTGGCGCTACCGGTCTGGTAGGTGAGAGCTTCCTGCAGGTCGCGCGTCTTGGCCTGCACCTCCTCGAACAGCCGAACGTTGCCGATGGCGATCGCCGCCTGGTCGGCGAAAGTCTGCAGCAAAGCGATCTGCTTGTCTGTGAACGGGTTCACTTCCGTGCGCCGCAGCAGGATTACGCCGACGCTCTCGCTCTCGCGCAGCAACGGCGCGCACAGGATGGTTCGGATCCCGTAACGCAGCGACATCTCGCGCGCTCCGGGAAATTCATCGCCTTCGGCCGAAGAAAGGTCGTGCAGATGGATCGTCTGCCTGTCGACAATCGCGCGTCCGGTGACGAAGCTCCGCTCGATGGCAAGACGCTCGTCCAGCACGGGCGGGATTGGGCCGTGATGCGCACCGAAGCGGATATAGTCTCCGTCCTTCAAACGAACGATGGCGTCATAGGCGTCGCAAAGCTCGCAAGCGCTTTTCACGACCGCGTCGAGAACAGGTGCGACGTCGGTCGGCGAGGAGGCGATCACCCGGAGAATATTGGCGCTGCCGGTCTGGTATGTGAGGGCTTCGGTCAGATCGCGCGTCTTGGCCTGCACCTCCTCGAACAGCCGAACGTTGCCGATGGCGATCACCGCCTGGTCGGCGAAGGTCTGCAGCAGGGCGATCTGCTTGTCGCTGAACGGGTTCACTTCGAACCTGCGAAGGGTAAGCGTGCCGATGCTGCTGGCTTCCTGCAGCAGTGGGACGCTCAGGATGGTGCGGTGACCCTGGTCCAGCGCTCGCGCCTGTGCCTGGGGAAACTCGTCGCCCTCGGACGAACTCATGTCGTGCACATGCATCGGCCTTCGTTCGAGAGCGGCGCGCCCCGCCGTCCAGTGCGGATTTATCTGCGCCAAATTCCAGTCCGCCGGTACCGTGCCGTGATGGGCACCGATTTCGAGCATGTCGCCATTTCTCAATCGCAAGACCGCGTCATAGGCTCCGCAAAGCTCGCAGGCGCTTTCGACGATGGCCTGGAGGACAGGCTTAATGTCGGTTGGCGACGAAGCAATTACGCGCAGGATGTTGCTGCTGCCGGTCTGGTAGGTGAGGGCTTCCTCGAGATCGCGCGTCTTGGCCTGCACTTCGTCGAACAGGCGGACATTTTCGATGGCGATCACGGCCTGGTCGGCGAAGGTCTGCACCAGTTCGATCTGGCGCTGCCGTGAAAGGCTCGACGTATTGCGGCCGAGCGAACAGGACGCCGACAGGTCCGTGCCGCGCAGCATGGGAACGCCGAGCAGGGTCCGGTATCCGGCGGCCTTCTGCATGTCCGGAAAGGCATACTCCGGATCGGCAAGCACGTCCGGGATCTGGACGGCGCATTCGATCAAGCAAGGCTCGCCCGATGACGCTTTCGCGTCCGGGCTGCAGGCGGAAGGTGTCGGGAAGATCTTAACCCAATCGACTGCGAAGTTGTAGTTGGTCGCGTGGTAGAATCCGCGTTCGTCCTTGCGCGCTATCGCCGCCATGTCCGCATTGCACAGATGCGCAGCTGACTTCGTGAGCGTATCCAGCACGGTCTGCAGATCGAACGCGGAACGGCTGATGACCTTGAGCACGTCGGCAGTGGCCGTCTGCTGCTGCAGCGCTTCGCTGAGCTCATCCGTACGCTCCTGCACCTCGTTGAACAGCCGCGTATTCTCGATCGCGATCACGGCCTGGTCGGCGAAGGTCTGCAGCAGTTCGATGTGGTTGGGCGCAAAGGGCCCGGTCTCGATGCGGGTGACGCTGATGAGGCCGATCGGAAGGCCGGCATCTCATCAGGGGTACGAACAGCATGCTGCGGAAGCCACGCGCGCGGGCGACTTCCTTGATGTACGCGTTCGTGATGTCTTCAATGTCGGGGATCGGAACCGGCCGGCCGAACTTTGCGAGTTGGAACGGGTCGAACTCCTCGACCGGACGGGGAAACGTGGCGCGGAACACCTCGTCGGCGGCCGGAGTCGTAGGTGTGAAGGCCGTGAGGTGGGTGAGGCCGTCGACAAACCGGAAGACCGCGGCGGAGAACCCGCCGATCAGACGCTTGGCGCTGGTTGCGATGGCGTCGAACACCGGCTGTGCATCCGACGGCGAACTGGCGATGACCTTGAGGATGTCGGCGGTGGCGGTCTGCCGCTCGAGCGCCTCCTTCGTCTCGTTGAACAGCCGCGTGTTCTCGATCGCGATGACGGCCTGATCGGCGAAGGTCTGCAGTAGTTGGACGTGATGCGGCGCAAACGTGCCGGGCTCGACGCGGGTGACGGCGATGATGCCAATCGGGACGCCACCGCTCATCAGGGGCACAACAGCATGCTGCGGAAGCCATGCAGCCGTGCGATTTCCCTGACCGGTGCATGCGACATTTCTTCGGTGTCCGGGATGGGAAATGGTTTGCCGTGCTGGGCCAGCCGGAATGCCTCGAACTCCTCGACCGGCACCGGGAAATTCGCCCTGAGCGCTTCGTCGGCAGCCGGATCGGTTGGCGTGAACGCGGCGATATGGACGATGCCATCGACGAAGCGGAACACCGCAGTGGAGAATCCGGCGAGCAGCCGGTTGGCGCTGGTCGCAATCGCGTCGAACACCGGCGCGTGTCGGACGGCGAACTGGCGATCACCTTGAGGATGTCGGCCGTTGCGGTCTGCCGTTCCAGCGCTTCCTGCGTCTCGTTGAACAGCCGCGTGTTCTCGATGGCGATGACGGCTTGATCGGCGAAGGCCTTCATGAGGCGGACGTGGTGATCGGCGAAAGAGCCGGTCTCCGCGCGCGTTACCACCACCAGCCCGGTCGTTGTTCCGTTGTGTATTAGCGGTGTCAGGAGAACGCTGCGGAAACCACGTGCGCGGGCGACCCTGGTCTGGATTTCGGGTGCGTCTTTTTCGGTGTCGGCAAACTGGAACGACTCGCCCTCTCGACCAATGCGAGCTGGGGATATTCCGAGCTCGGCACCGGAAAGGAATTCCTCAGGATTTCGTCGGCCTCGGGATTAAGGGTGCGAAAGCCACGAGATGGAGCATGCCGTCGACGATGCGGTATAGCCCGCAACCATGGCCGCTGAGCAACCGTTTGGCACTCCCGACGATCGCCTCGAACACCGGCTTCACGTCGGAAGGCGAGGAGGCGATGACGTTCAGGATGTCAGCCGTTGCGGTCTGCCGCTCCAGTGCTTCCCTCGTCTCGTTGAACAATCGCGCGTTCTGGATCGCGATCACCGCCTGGTCGGCGAAGGTTTGCAGCAGCGAAAGTTCCTTGTCGCTGAACCCGCCTTTGCGCCGGGAGACGCCGATCGCGCCGATGCCACGCTCGTTCCACAGCATCGGCGCGTAGGCCATCGCCTCGTATCCGGCCAGCTGCGCCACTTGCCGCACCGCGCGCGTGAGCAGGGGATCGTTGGCGGCGTCGGCGTAATGCACGACGTCCGCGCTCGCGAATGGCACGACCCGCGGGGGATTTTTCCAGCGGTGCCGGAAAGGTCGCTGCCACCGCGTCATGCTGCCTTCCGACATAGGCGCCGAGCGTGACCATGTTTTCGTCATCGACCAGCAGCACGGCGGTCTCGTCGCTGCCGAACAGGTGGCTGCAAGAGTTCGAGGATCTTGTCGAACACCGGTTGCGTGTCGGCCACTGAGCTGCTGATCACGCGCAGGATGTCGGATGAGGCCTTCTGTTGCTCCAGCGCTTCCCTGGTCTCGTTGAACAGCCGCGCATTCTCGATCGCGATCACGGCCTGGTCGGCAAAGCTCTGCTGCAGCGTCAGCTCTTCGTCGGTGAATGGCGCAAGGCGATCGCGGAAGACGATTAGTGCGCCGATCGCCTTACCCTCCCGGCGCAGCGGCGTGCCGGCGACGGTGCGTGTACCCTCGGCGCGGGCTGCCATCATGGGCCAGCGCGCCATGGCAGGGTCGACATTGTCGAGATCGGGGATGTGGATTTGCCGGTTCTCGCGGTAGACGCTTCCGGGCAAGTTGTCGGCGGAAAGCGCGCGCTGCGCGGCAGGCACCTCGGCGCGGATGCGCTGCGCGCTGGCGCCGTAGACGATTGACTTGCCCCATTCCTCACCTTTGGCGATGCGGATGGACACGCTGGGAGCGCCGAACAGCTTTGCGGTGATCTCGGCGATCCGCTGCAGCGCACGATCGGCATCGCCTGCGGACTCGGAAATCGCGTCGAGGATATCGGTGCTTGCCTTCTGACGTTCCCGGGCAAGGCCAAGCTCGCGGCGCAGATTTCGCATTCTCGATCTCGAGCTCGACCTGGCGCGCTTTTGCCTCGTCGCGCTCGGCGCGGGTGGATTCGAGGCGCGACTCCATGTCGACGACGGCTGATTCCAGCTCATCGATCGCAAGCCTCATATCGTCCGACACGTCCTCGGGAAGCGTCGTCATTCCACCAATCCATTTGCCCGGGGATCGGCCTCGGCCAATCCCGGCGGTAACGGATTATTTCATCCCGGCCGCCTTGGAACCAGCGGTCTGATTGGCTTTTGCCCCCGTCAGGGAACGAAATTCGAGGTTTTTCGGGCCATCAAGTGCCCGGCCGCGACACCTCGGTCTCCTTGCTGGTGATGAACTCCAGCAGCACGGGGATGCCCTCTTTGGTCTTCTGGATGCCGCGCTTGATCGCCGGGATGATGTCTTCGGGTTTGGTCACCCGCTCGCCATAGCCGCCGAAGGCGCGCGCCATCGCGGCGTAGTCGCCGGAGATGTCGGTCGAGCGGTATTTTTCCGTCGAAATCGGCATCACCTTCAATTCGATCGCCATCGAGAAATTGTTGAGCAGGATCGACATGATCGGGATGCGCTCGCGCACCGCGGTCTCGAAATCCATGCCGGTGAAACCGATCGCGGCATCGCCCCAGACGTTGATGCAGAGCTTGTCGGGCTTTGCGAGTTTTGCGCCCATCGCAAGGCCAAGGCCGTAGCCGAGCTGGGTGGTCTTGCCCCAGCCGATATAGGAGAGCGGCTCGACCGCCTTCCAGAACGGCGAGAGTTGGTCGCGCGGGCTGCCGGCATCATGGGTGATGATGGTGTTTGAGATGTCGACCGTGTGCTGCAGGTCCCACAGCACGCGATAGGGATTGAGCGGCGCGTCGTTATGCGTGAGTTTCGGCATCCACTTGGCGAGCCACTCCTTGTGGGAAGCGGCGATCTCGGCGGCAACCGCTGTGGCATCGCGATCGGCGGTGACGCTCTTGCCGATTTCCTCCAGCAGCGCATCGAGCACAAGCCCGGCATCGCCGACCAGACCGATTTTCACCTCGACATCCTTGTTGAGATGGTTGGGGTCGAGCGTGGAATGGATGATGGTCTTGCCCTTGGGCATCGCGATGCCGAAGGAGGTTTCGGTGAAGTGAACAGCCGATGCCGAAGATGACGTCGGCCTCGCCCAGGAATTTCGGCACGGCGCGCGGCACGGCGAGGCCGCCCGAGCCGAGCGACAGCGGATGCGTCTCGGGGAAAGACGACTTGCCGCCGAGGCTGGTGGTGACGGGGATGGCGAGCCGCTCGGCGAGCCGGCGCAGTTGCGGCCAGGCCTTGGCGTAGTGCACGCCCTGGCCGGCATAGATCACCGGACGCTTGGCGGCGACCAGCAATGCGGCAGCTTCCTTCACATGCAGCGGGTCGGCGGCATAGCGCGTGCGCAGCACGGGAGTGTAGTTCAAGGGCTCGTCGACTTCCTCGTTCCACATGTCGGCGGGGATTTCGACGATGACGGGCCCGCCGCGGCCATTCTTCAGCTTGGTGAAGGCGCGCCGAAAGATGTTGCAGACTTCGTTGGCAAGGATGATCGGCTCGGACGATTTCGAAAACGCCTTCATCGCCTGGCTGGAATTGAAGTTGGGGTCGATATTGGCGAGCCGTCGCGCATAGCCCATCGGCAGCACCAGCACGGGAACGGACTCACCGTAGCATTGCGCGACGCCGCCCATGGCGTTCTCGGCGCCCGGGCCGTGCTGCATGCAGAACGCGCCGATGCTGCGGCCGGAGGTGACGCGGGAGATCGCATCCGCCATGTGGATGCCGATCCGCTCCTGGCGCACCATCACCGGGCGGATGTCGGCATTGGCGGCAAATTCGATGAGATGGTTGACCGGATAGCCGCAGAGGATCTCGATGCCCTCCCGCTTCATGATTTCCGCGATTGCCGCACCGAGCTTCATGACGCTTCTCCCCCTGTTCCGCGCCGGTTCGCGCCGGCGGATTTGCCCTCAGTTGGAACAGGATTTTGTGCGTGGGTAAAGCTGCGGCGGCTGCTTGCCGCGGAAGTGCTGATATGCGTTTGACCGCTTGCGGAGGAGGCCGGAGAGGGGGCTCGGGGCAACCAGGCTCGGGCGCTCCGCCCCGCGACGGGGAGCGGCCGGGAGGCGAGGGCGACCTAGCCGGCGCCGTCACGCGCCTTCAGCATGCCCGCGACCAGTTCACGCAGATAGTCCCTCAGCGGATGGGGCGGCACCGGTTGGCTCGGGACGAGCCGGTGCGGCTCGTTCTCGTCGCTGACGAGGTCGATGTAGTTTCTTTTTGCTTCCCGCTTCTGCGCTGGCATGTCGCTCACTCCGCAAGGCGCGTCGATGGCGTGACAATGCAGGCGCCGTGCACAACCGAAGGTAAATTTCACATACCGTATGAATACCGTCGCGCGAATTGTGGCAAATGCCTTAACCGGGCGTTGACCGTGTTCCGCAACCCGCCGGCAACCACTCAAATTTACATTTGCTACCTGTATTGATGCGGGGCGAACCTCGTGGGCGTCGACAGGAGTTTGCAGATGCGTCGTTTGATTGTTGATTTTTTTGCAGATGAATCCGGCGCCACGGCGATCGAATATTGCCTGATCGCGGTCGGCATCAGCATCGTGATCCTTGCTGCCGTGAACGGGATCGGCACCACGCTGAACGACAGGTTCGTCTCGATCAACGCGTCGATCAAGTAACGACGCCGGCATGCAGGACCTGCTGCTCGGCACGCTCGGCACCAAGGCCGTCGCGCTGGTCTCGCGCTATCCGTGGCCAATATTCGCCGGGGTATTGGTCGCAAGCCTGATCGTGATCGATCTGTTGCGAAGAAACCGGTCGTCGACCGGCGCCGACATCGATCTCGGCATGCTCGGCGACGACGGTGGCGGCGACTGAGCCGCACCGTCGCGCGTGATTATCCGGCCTTGCGTGCCCGCCCTTGCGCACGCGCGGGCTTTTCAGCCTTCTTCGGCGCTTCCTTGACGGTTTCCTTGGCGGCGCGCTTGCCGCTGCCACTGATCGGCAGCAGCATTTCGCGCTGACCCTCGGCGCGCTTCTTCTTGCCCTTGGCGGCCTTCGACAACAGGAGCCTTGGCCGCTGGCGCGGCCTTGGCGGCCGGAGCCTTCTTGTCGCCGGCGCCGGAAAGGCTGCGCTTGAGCGCGTCCATCAGATTGATGACGTTGCCGGTCGATTTCGGCGCGGGCTTGGCGCCGGTCAGCTTGCCGTTGCGCTTGCGGTCGATCAGGTCGACCAGCGCCGACTCGTAGCGATCCTCGAACTTCTCCGGCTCGAACGGCGCCGATTTCTGGTCGACGATATGCTTTGCCAGATCGAGCATGTCCTTGGTGATCTTCACGTCCTGGATGTCGTCAAAATATTCCTTTTCGTCGCGCACCTCGTAGGGGTAGCGCAGCAGCGTGCCCATCAGCCCGGTATCGAGCGGCTCCAGCGCAATGATGTGCTCGCGGTTGGTCAGCACCACGCGGCCGATCGCGACCTTGTCCATGTTGCGGATGGTCTCGCGGATGACGGCAAAGGCGTCATGGCCGACCTTGCCGTCGGGGACGAGATAGTAGGGGCGGATCACGTAGCGGCTGTCGATGTCGGTGCGCGGCACGAATTCGTCGATTTCGATGGTGCGCGTCGACTCCAGCGCCACCTCATCGAGTTCGTCCTTGGTGACCTCGATGTAGGTGTCGGTGTCGACCTTGTAGCCCTTGATGATGTCTTCGTTGGCGACTTCCTCGCCGGTATCCGCATCGACCTTGGCGTATTTGATCCGGTGACCGGTCTTGCGGTTGATCTGGTTGAACGAGACCTTTTCGGTATCCGAGGTGGCCGGATAGAGGGCGACCGGGCAGGTCACAAGCGAAAGGCGCAAAAAGCCCTTCCAATTGGCGCGGGGTGCCATGAAATACTCCGAAAGACGCAACAGACGACCGTTAAGGATACCACCCCGGGCTCCGGATTTGAACTCGGGGCGAGGCGGAATCTCCCAACGACGTTAACCGTCCTGACGGCCGCTCGGTTCGGCTGATTCTTATGCGCAATCAGGCCCGATAGCGGCCGTCTGTCGCGGCCCGGGGAGGCGGAACATCGATCCCGGCCCGGCGTTGCTCCCTCGACTGGCTGCGCCAACGCCTGGGTCGGCGCAGCAGCGAGTTCGGGAAGTGAGGTACGATGGCAGTACGACGAGACGGACGGATCGTCGAAACCCCAACCGAGGCGCGCCAGGGCGAGCCCGGCCCCTCGGTGCTGGCGCTCCTGACCGCGTCGACCGGGCTGGCGATCCTGATCCTGGGTGTGATCTGGTTCGTGTTCTTCCGCACATAGACGCTCAGAACATTTTCGGCCGGCCGCTTGGGCCTGCCGATTCGACGTGTTAGGCATCGCATCGAAGCCGTCATGGACAAAAAGTAATCTTGCGCCGGGTTCCCGTTCATTGCCGGTTCACGCCCGAGAGCCTTTTCTGATTGATATCATAAGGCTCACCATCGGAGGCCAGCTTGCGCTTGCTCGTCGTTGAGGACGACCCGGATCTCAACCGCCAACTCACCACGGCGCTGACCGACGCCGGCTACGTCGTCGACCGTGCCTTCGACGGCGAAGAGGGACACTATCTCGGCGACAGCGAACCCTATGACGCCGTCGTGCTGGATATCGGCCTGCCGAAGATGGACGGCATCTCGGTGCTGGAGGCCTGGCGGCGCAACAAGCGCGTGATGCCGGTTCTGATCCTCACCGCCCGCGACCGCTGGAGCGACAAGGTGCAGGGCTTCGATGCCGGCGCCGATGACTATGTCGCAAAGCCGTTTCACCTCGAGGAGATCCTCGCCCGCATCCGCGCGCTGCTGCGCCGCTCCACCGGCCACGCCCAGGTCGAGCTGACCTGCGGGCCGGTGACGCTGAACACCCGCACCAAGCGCGTCAGCGTCAGCGGCAACCCGATCAAGCTTACCTCGCACGAGTACAACCTGCTCGAATATCTGATGCATCACATCGGCCGCGTGGTATCGCGCACCGAACTCGTCGAGCATCTCTACGACCAGGATTTTGACCGCGACTCCAACACCATCGAGGTGTTCGTCGGACGCATCCGCAAGAAGCTCGAGGTCGACATCATCCAGACCGTGCGCGGGCTCGGCTATCTCCTGACGCCGCCGACAACGGGTGCGTGAGGCTCCCGGCGCGATCGCGGGGGCTTTTCTTTTGACCCGAGCATGATCTTATCCGGACTACCGGTGTCATTTTTCGGGACCATGCCCTGATGCGCGGCAGTTCGCTTGCCACCCGCCTGTTCCTGTCGGCAACCGCATGGGTGGTGGTCATTCTCTTGGTCACCGGCTTCGTTCTGGCCTCGGTGTATCGCGACGCGACCGAGCGCGCCTTTGACCGCCGGCTCAACCTTTATCTGCGCACCCTGATTGCCGAAGTTGCCATCCCCGACGAACCGCCGGACCGCCAGTTCCAGTCGCTCGGCGAGCCGCTGTTCGAGTTGCCGCTGTCGGGCTGGTACTGGCAGATCACCCGTACCGACGGCGAAAAGCCGGAGACCCGCGCGTCACGCTCGCTGTGGGACAAGAAGCTGCCCAAGCTCGAGGAGAGCGGCGCCGAACTCACCGCCGCCGGCGTGCGGATCGGCTATGTCGACGGCCCCGAGGGTCAGACCTTGCGCTCGGTCGAGCGGCCCGTCGATCTCGGGATCGACGGCAAATTCCTGGTCAGCGTCGCCGGCGATGCCAGCGAGATTTTCGATGAAACACGCAGCTTCGACTATTATCTCGGCGGCACCTTCGCAGCGCTCGGCGTCGTGCTGCTGCTGACTACGATTTTCCAGGTGCGCTTTGGCCTCGCGCCGCTGAAACGCATTTCCGAATCCATCGCCGACATCCGCTCCGGCCGCGCCGAGCGGCTGGTGGGCGATTTCCCCGTCGAGATTGCGCCGCTGGCGCGCGAGACCAACGCGCTGATCGACGCCAACCGCGAAATCGTCGAGCGCGCGCGCACCCATGTCGGCAATCTCGCGCACGCCATCAAGACGCCGCTGTCGGTCATCGTCAACGAGGCCTCAGCCCATCGCGCCGATCCCTTTGCCGGCAAGGTGCTGGAACAGGCCGATGTGATGCGCGACCAGGTCGCTCATCATCTGGAGCGGGCCCGCATCGCCGCGCGGGTCACCATCGTCGGCACGGTGACCGACGTGGCACCGGCGCTCGAGGCGTTGCGGCGGACCATGGAGAAGATCCACCGCGACCGCGGCATTGCGATCGAGGTTACCGCCGATCCACGCGCGAAATTTCGCGGCGAGCGGCAGGACCTCGACGAAATGGCGGGCAACCTCGTCGACAACGCCTGCAAATGGGCGGCCTCGCAGGTGTCGGTCGAGGTGCTGGTCGAGCCGCCGCTCGAACCTGGCGACGACCACCGGCTCCGCATTGTCGTCGACGATGACGGGCGCGGGCTGTCCGAGACCGAACGCGCCCAGGTCTCGCGCCGCGGCCAGCGGCTCGACGAATCGAAGCCGGGCTCGGGCCTCGGCCTGTCGATCGTGGTCGATCTTGCAGCCCTCTACGGCGGCAATCTCGTGCTCGGCGACGCGCCATCAGGAGGACTGCGGGCGGAGTTGGTGCTCCCGGGCGTCTAAGCGACTGCAAACGTGCACATTTCTGGCCGCCAAATGCCCGTCCGGACATCATTCCTAAACGACTTCTTAACGCGCAAGCGTGTATGATGCTCGGTGGACGCCTTTGCCGTCCACCGACACTTTTCCGCAACCGGGCGCATGAGCCAGACATCGACCGAGCGTCTGAGGGAGTATCTCGCACAGCTGCCGCCGCAATCGCAGGCGTTGCTGATGCGGGAGTTCGAACGCGCGCTGGAGCGCGGCGAAGACACGGTGGTTGCGAACTTCGTGCTCGAGCAGTTGCGCAAGATCGTGCGCGGCGCCGAAGACGAGGGCGAGGAGGTGCGTCCGCGCACCGACGATCCGGCGCGGTTGTTGTTCCGTCCGCTCGAACCGTTCCTGGTCGACGGCAATTTCCCGATCCGGCCCGGCCAGGTTCGCCGCGCCTCGCTGGCCCCGATCTGGCAATGGCTGGCCCGCGACGGCGCCGCCGACGCCGTGAAAGAGTTCGAGGCCGCGTTGTCCATGGCCCGCGAGACCGGCGCAACCGCCAACATCGAACCTGCCGCGCGGCGCCTTCAGCTCGCGGCCGCCCAGGCCATCTTCAAGCTCGCAACGCCCGCGCCCGGCGACGACAAGCAGCGCGCGCTCTCCCGCGTCGGGCGCGCCCAACGTCGTGGAGGACCTGCTGCCGGTCGGTTCGGTCCTGCAGGCGCGGGAAGCGCTGGAGACGTTCGACGGCAAGCTGCCGAGCTATTTGCGGGTGTTCGGCGAGTCCCAGATCGCCTCGACGGTCGCAGCGCTGAACGTACCCTCGCTGCAGACGTCGCAACTTCTGCCGTTCGCGCTGTCGCTCGTCATGCAGCGGCTGAGCGCGCCCTGGCAGGTTATCCGTCTCGCCACCAAGATGGCGGCATCCGACGACGAAATCCGCGTGGCGGCAACACCCTACGGCGTGGCGGTGACGATCGCGCTGCATGACCTCTACTTCGTGGCCGCCTGCCTGCGCACCGACATCAGGCGCGGACATTTCGAACAGATTGCCGAGCAGCTCAAGACACTGCACGACGGCGTGCGCGGCCTGCGCACGGAGCTTGATCTGCGCAACGACTCCAACTGGGGCAAACAACTCGCCTCGATCCGGGCCGACATCTCCAACTCGCTGCAGTCGGAAATCGAAAGCGTTCCGGGGCGGGTGCGCCGCATTCTGCGCCAGCGCTCCGACAAGGACATTTCCGCAACCGCCAAGGTCGACATGTCGGAGGTGGAGGAAACCGCCTACCTGATCGACTTCGTCGCGGTGTGCCGCACCTATGCAAGTGAGCTTGCCATCAACGAAGTGACGCTGCGCACCTATTCCGACCTGCAGCACTATGTCGAGCAGTCCACGGAATCGCTGGTGCAGTCGTTGCGCGGTGCCGACGGCAAGGCACGCGCCTATCGGCAGCAGCAGGCGAAGGCGGCGATCCGCTTCTGCGAGGTGCTGTTCGGCTCGGACTACGCGTCGCTGATGAGCCGGGCGGCCGAGAACGCCCAGGTGGGCGAACGCAAGCCCGGCCGGACCGTTCAGAAGTGACAAAATGTGAATTGCACAATTTTTAGTTGACGCTATTCTGCGCGCGACTTACGAGTGCCGCATGAATTCAGTCATAACTTTCGTTGAATTTGAGAACCAGGTAATCTCGGCGAAATATCGCAATCTCATGATCGGGGCGACCGTCGTGCTGGTGGACAACACCAGCGGGGACCAGTTGTCCGATCCCGTGACCAGGATCGCGTCGCCCGCACCGAATGGTTCGCTGAGGATCAGGATTCCGGCTTCCCTCAAGCCGGGCACCTATTTCCTGCGCGCGCTGAATGCGCATGGCGCCGATGTCGCGCAGAGCGCGGCGTTTCCACGTCGGCTGAAGCCCGGATTTGCCGGATTTTCCGAGGTTTTTGGCGCGGCCAAAAACCTGAGAAATCTCAATTGCCGGGGTTGCCGTCGGTAGTATAAAGCGGCGCAGCGGCGCATGATCGGGCGCCGCTTTACCCGGAACCCTGCTTGATGACTTTGTGGTTCGTGTTCGCGCTGATGACGGTCGCGGCGATTTTCGCCGTGCTGTGGCCGCTTGGCCGCCGTCATGCATCCGATGGCGGCGGCAGCGAGGCCAACGTCTACCGCGATCAACTGGTGGAGGTCGATCGTGACCTTGCCGGCGGCTTGATCGGGGTTTCCGAAGCGGAAGCTGCGCGGATCGAAATCAGCCGCCGGCTGCTGGCTGTTGCCGATAACCCCGTGCCGGCCGTTGCGCGTTCGAGCACAGGGATGCGTCGCGCGGTGGCGTTGATCGCGTTGATCGGAGTGCCGATCGCAGCGCTCGCGCTCTATCTGCCGCTGGGATCGCCGCAGCTTGGCGACTTCCCGCTTGCCGCGCGCGCTCGCTGCGCCCGACGGCAAACAGCCGCTCACCAATCTGGTGGCGCAGGTGGAAGCGCATCTGGAGAATAATCCGACCGACGGTCGCGGCTGGACCGTGCTTGCACCGGTGCTCTCGCGTCTCGGCCGCTATGACGATGCGGCCCGCGCCTGGCGCAATGCGATCGCCCACGCGGGCGACAGTTCAGAACGCCGCGCCGATCTCGGCGAAGCCTTGATGGCTGCCGCCGGCGGCGTCGTCACGGCGGAAGCAAAATCCGAGTTCGAGCGCGCGCGCGCGATGAATGCGGATGAGGTGAAGGCGAGCTATTTCCTCGGCGTCGCCGCGGAGCAGGACGGTCGCAACGCGGATGCTGCTTCGATCTGGAAGGCGATGCTCGCCAAGGCGCCGCCGGATGCGCCGTGGCGTTCGCTGGTGCAGGCGGCACTCTCGCGAGTCGGCGGCGTGGCCGCGCCGGCGCTGACCGATGACACGATGGCGGCCGCAAAGGACATGAACGACGCCGATCGCGGCGCCATGATCCGCGGCATGGTCGATCGGTTGGCGAGCCGGCTGAAGCAGAACGGCGACGACGTCGAGGGTTGGTTGCGGCTGGTGCGCGCCTACATGGTGATGGGCGAGCGCGAAAAGGCGGCGAGCGCGCGGGCCGACGCGCGCCAGGCGGTTGCCAACGATGCCGAGCGCTTGCGTCAACTCAACGAAGGCCTCAAGAATTCTCGGGCTCGACGGATGAGCGGAATGATCACCTGCAGGGGCAGGGCGAGGACAAAGGGACTTGGCATGACGCGCAAGCAGCGGCGATTGACCATGATCGGCGGTTCGCTCGCGGTGCTGGCGCTCGCCGCCGGACTGGTGCTGAACGCGATGCGCGACTCCATCGTGTTTTTCTCCACGCCGACGATGGCCGCCGAGAAGCAAATTCCGGCCGGCAAGCGCTTCCGTCTTGGCGGCCTGGTGCAGCCGGGCTCGCTGGTGCGCGGCGACAATCTCGCGGTTCGTTTCAGTGTGGCTGACGGAGCCGCCACCCTGCCGGTGACCTACAAGGGCATCCTGCCCGATCTGTTCCGCGAAGGGCAGGGCGTGGTCACCGAAGGCGCGCTCGATGCGGCCGGCATGTTCCAGGCCGACACGGTGCTTGCCAAGCATGACGAAACCTACATGCCCAAGGACGTCGCCGATGCCCTGAAGAAGCAGGGCCACTGGAAGGACGACTATGGCGCGAAGCCGGCGCAGGGGGCTGCGAAGTCTTCGCAGGAGACTGCGAAATGATCGCCGAGGCAGGACATTACGCACTGGTGCTGGCGCTGGCGCTGGCGCTGATCCAGTCGGTGGTGCCGATCATCGGCGCGCGGCGCGGCGACGTCGCGCTGATGGAAGTGGCGCGTTCGACGGCGCTGGCGCAGCTTCTGTTCGTGGCGGCATCGTTCATGCTGCTGGTGGCGCTGCACGTCGTCTCGGATTTTTCCGTCGCCAACGTGTTCGAGAATTCGCATTCGCAAAACCGCTGATCTACAAGATCACCGGCGTGTGGGGTAACCACGAAGGCTCGATGCTGCTGTGGGTGTCGATCCTGGCGCTGTTCGGCGGCCTCGTCGCCGCCTTCGGCAGCAATCTGCCGCTGTCGTTGCGCGCGCATGTGCTGGCGGTGCAGGGCTGGGTCGCCGGCGCGTTCTATCTTTTCATTCTGCGTCACCTCCAATCCGTTCGCGCGCATCGCGCAGCCTCCGATCGAGGGGCGCGACCTCAATCCGGTGCTGCAGGACATTGGCCTCGCCGTGCATCCGCCGATGCTCTACCTCGGCTATGTCGGCTTCTCGATCTCGTTCTCCTTCGCGGTCGCAGCCCTGCTCGAGGGCAGGATCGACGCCGCCTGGGCGCGCTGGGTGCGGCCGTGGACTTTGGTGGCCTGGATATTCCTCACGCTCGGCATCGCGATGGGCTCGTACTGGGCCTATTACGAGCTCGGCTGGGGCGGCTGGTGGTTCTGGGATCCGGTCGAGAACGCGTCGTTGATGCCATGGATTGCCGGCACGGCGCTGTTGCATTCGGCGCTGGTGATGGAGAAGCGCAACGCGCTGAAGGTCTGGACCATCCTGCTGTCGATCCTGACCTTCTCGCTGTCGCTGCTCGGCACCTTCCTGGTGCGCTCGGGCGTGCTGACCTCGGTGCATGCCTTCGCGACCGATCCGGCGCGCGGCGTGTTCATCCTGCTGATCCTCTGCATCTTCATCGGCGGCAGCTTTGCGCTTTATGCCCTGCGCGCGCCGCAACTCAAGCAGGGCGGCCTGTTCGCGCCGATCTCGCGCGAGGGCGCGCTGGTGCTGAACAATCTGTTCCTCACCACGGCCTGCGCGACCGTGTTCGTCGGCACGCTCTATCCGCTGGCGCTGGAGGTTCTGACCGGCGACAAGATTTCGGTCGGCGCGCCGTTCTTCAATCTCACCTTCGGGCCGCTGTTCGTGCCGCTTGTTGATCGCCGTGCCCTTCGGACCTCTGCTCGCATGGAAACGCGGCGATCTCCTCGGTGCCGCGCAGCGCCTGACCGCGGCCGGCATCGCCGCACTGCTCGCGGTCGCGCTGCTATGGGCGTGGCTGCGCGGCGGCGCAGTGCTGGCGCCGCTTGCAATCGGGCTTGCGGTGTTCGTGATTGCGGGTGCGCTCTGCGATCTTGCCGAGCGCACGGGGCTGTTTCGTATCCCGCTCGTGCGTTCGCTGTCGCGGGCGAGGGGACTGCCGCGCGCGGCCTGGGGTTCTGCCTGTGCCCATGCCGGCCTTGGCGTCGCGTTGATCGGCATCGTCTGCGAAACCACCTGGAACAGCGAATACATCGCGACCATGAGGCCTGGCGACGTTGCCAAGGTCGCGGGCTATGAATTGAAACTCGATGGACTGACGCCGCGGCAAGGCCCGAACTACCGCGAGGTGATCTCGCAGTTTTCAGTCAGCCTCGATGGCGCGACCGCTGCCGGCGATGACGCCGTCGAAGCGCAGCTTTACGACGCGCGGCATGTCGACCACGGAGGCCGCGCTTTTGACCCGCGGCGCCAGCCAGCTCTACGTTTCGCTCGGCGATGCGACCGCCGACGGCGGCATTGCGGTGCGCATCTATCACAAGCCGCTGGTGCTGCTGATCTGGTGGGGGCCGGTGCTGATGGCGTTCGGCGGCATGCTCTCGCTGTCCGATCGACGCCTGCGGGTCGGCGCGCCAAAACCGGCGCGCGCCGCGCGTCGGACTGCAGGCGGCCGAATGAGGCGGGCGGCCATCATCCTTGTGTTGATCGCGGCTGCGCTCGCCGGCGTGCCGGCGCATGCCGTGCAGCCCGACGAGATCATGCCCGATCCGGCCAAGGAGGCGCGCGCACGCGAGCTGTCGCGCGAACTGCGTTGCATGGTGTGTCAGAACCAGTCGATCGACGATTCCGATGCGCCGCTGGCGCGCGATCTGCGGCTCTTGGTGCGCGAGCGGATCACAGCCGGCGACAGCAATGGCCAGGTGATCGATTTCCTGGTGGCGCGCTACGGCGAGTTCGTGCTGCTGAAACCGCGCTTCAACCCGCACACGCTGCTGCTGTGGCTGCTGCCGCCGCTGGTGCTCGCCGGCGGCGGGATCGCGCTTTGGGCTTTCCGGCCGCAGGCGCGGAAAGGGCGCGATTCGCCGGCGATGCGGCGCTCTGAAGCTTTCGCCCGAGGAGGAGGCGCGCCTGGAGCGGTTGCTGGCTTCCGACCCCTCGGTGCAGCGCAGTGAGCCGCGCCCGTAAATCATTGAAACGGCTGCGCTATTCTGCCGCATGCAGAACCGCGTCTCATTACAAAAATTTAACTCCACCGCCAGCGCGCCGTAAGGCGGAAATCCCCATGTTCCCCGTTGTCAGGTGCCTGTGCCCGCACCGTCGAATTCGAATTCTCGCCCTGAATTCTCGCCCTGGAGATTTAATAGATGACCGAACGCCCCATCGATCTTTCCTCCCTCCCGTCCTATCAGGCACCGAAGCGTCTCGGTGTTCTCGCTGCGCAAATTCGCGCTGATGGCTTCCGTCGTCGCCGGCCTTGGCGCCGCCGCCTACGGCCTTGGCCCCTCGCAGGGCCCCGTCGATGTCTTCACCTCGAGCGCGCATGCGCAGGTCAACAACGAGGTCCGCAAGGTCGCGCAGCCGGTCGGCTTTGCCGACATCGTCGAGCGCGTGAAGCCCTCGGTGATTTCGGTGAAGGTCGCGATGGCCGACAAGAATGCGAATGCGAAGGACGACAGTGCGGACAAGGACGATTCGCCGTTCCAGCCGGGCTCGCCGATGGAGCGCTTCTTCCGCCGCTTCGGCGGACCCGATGGCCTGCCGCCCGGCATGAAGGGCGGTCCGCGCGGCGGACGTGGCCCGGTCACCGGGCAGGGCTCCGGCTTCTTCATCTCGGCTGACGGCTTTGCCGTGACCAACAACCACGTGGTCGACGGCGCCGACAAGGTCGAGGTCACGACCGATGACGGCAAGACCTACTCGGCCAAGGTGATCGGCACCGATCCGCGCACCGATCTCGCGCTGATCAAGGCCTGCCGGCCGCACCGACTTCCCGTTCGCCAAGCTGTCCGACAGCAAGCCGCGGATCGGCGACTGGGTGCTCGCGGTCGGCAATCCCTTCGGCCTCGGCGGCACCGTGACCGCCGGCATCGTCTCGGCTTCCGGCCGCGACATCGGCAGCGGTCCGTATGACGACTTCATCCAGATCGACGCGCCCGTGAACAAGGGCAACTCCGGTGGCCCCGCGTTCGACGTGTCGGGTGAAGTGATGGGCGTCAACACCGCGATCTATTCGCCCTCCGGCGGCAGCGTCGGCATCGCGTTCTCGATCCCCGCCTCAACGGTGAAGAGCGTGATCGCGCAGCTCAAGGACAAGGGCACCGTCAGCCGCGGCTGGATCGGCGTCCAGATCCAGCCGGTCACATCCGACATCGCCGACAGCCTCGGCATGAAGAAGGCGGAAGGCGCGCTGGTTGCCGAACCGCAGGCCAACGGTCCGGCGGCCAAGGCCGGCATCGAGTTCGGGTGACGTGATCACCGCCGTCAATGGCGAGCCGGTCAAGGATGCCAAGGAACTCGCCCGCACCATCGGCGGGCTTGCGCCCGGCAACTGCGGTCAAGCTCAACGTGCTGCACAAGGGCCAGGACAAGGTCATCAACCTGACGCTCGGCCAGTTGCCGAACACGGTTGAGGCCAAGGCCGATCTCGACAAGGACAAGGGCAAGGCAACCAAGGGCACCGACGTGCCGAAGCTCGGCATGACCGTTGCGCCTGCCAACACCGTGGCCGGCGCCGGCAAGGATGGCGTCGTGGTGACCGAAGTCGATCCGAAGAGCGCTGCGGCCGAACGCGGCTTCAAGGAAGGCGACGTCATCCTCGAAGTCGGCGGCAAGAGCGTTGCCAGCGTCGACGATGTGCGCGACGCCATCACGGCCGCGCGCACCGACAACAAGAACAGCGTGCTGATGCGCGTGAAGAGCGGCGCTTCGTCGCGGTTTGTGGCAGTGCCGCTCGCCAAGGGTTAGGTAAGGAGTCCGAGCATGATCCGGAAAAGTGGGAACCGCTTTTCCCTCGCGACCAACGCGGAACGCGTTTGCGCAGAGAGCATGCCGAAGAGAGATCAGGTTCTGATCCGGTTCGATCGGATCAGAACCGACGAGATGGAGAGCGTCGACGGCATTAGTCGCCCCCGCCGCGGCGCTTTCCGGGGAGCGGGTCCAAAGCTCGCTCCCTCTGGCTACCTTCCGGTGGAATACGCCCCCCTCCGTCGGAAGGGCCTAGGGCGGTGAAGTCCCCCAGCTTCACCGCCCACCTTTTTTCACTTCGTCGAGAGGGCGCTTCCCCGCCTTGCATGAGAAGGTCAGCCGCGCCATGGTGACAGAGATCAATCCGGTGACATCGTCAGCCAATTCCAGTCCCAATCCCAGCATGCGCCTTCTGATCATCGAGGACGACCGCGAATCCGCCGACTATCTGGTCAAGGCGTTTCGCGAAGTCGGTCATGTCGCCGATCTCGCCAGCGACGGCGAGGAAGGCCTCGCGCTCGCCGACAGCGGCGAATACGACGTGCTGGTGGTCGACCGCATGCTGCCCAAGCGCGACGGGCTGTCGCTGATCGGCACGCTGCGCGAGAAGGGCAACCGCACGCCGGCGCTGATCCTCTCCGCGCTCGGCCAGGTCGACGACCGCATCAAGGGCCTGCGCGCCGGCGGCGATGATTATCTGCCGAAGCCGTATTCCTTCGCCGAGCTTCTCGCCCGCGTCGAGGTGCTGTCGCGCCGCCATGGCGGCCCGGCCGAAGAGACCGTCTACAAGGTCGGCGATCTCGAGCTCGACCGGCTCTCCCATCGCGTCGCGCGCGGCAAGGAAGAGCTGACGCTGCAGCCGCGCGAGTTCCGGCTGCTCGAATATCTGATGAAGCACGCCGGCCAGGTGGTGACGCGCACCATGCTGCTGGAAAACGTCTGGGACTATCACTTCGATCCGCAGACCAACGTGATCGACGTGCACATCTCGCGCCTGCGCTCGAAGATCGACAAGGGATTCGACCGTCCGCTGCTGCACACCATCCGCGGCGCCGGTTACATGATCCGCGACGGCATCCGGTAGCTCGTGACGGCGTTCGGCAAACTGATCCGCACCACGGCGTTTCGCCTGACGCTGGTCTATCTGTTGCTGTTTGCGCTGTTCGCGGCGTCGCTGCTTGCCTACTTTGCCTGGAACACCCGCCGGCTGATCACCGAGCAGATCACCACCACGGTCAACGCCGAAGCTTCCGAGATCAACGAGATCTACCTGCGCCGCGGCTTGCGCGGGCTCGCCTTCACCGTCGGCAATCGCGCGTTGCGGCCGGGCGCCAATCTTTATCTCATCACCACCCCGACGGGGGTGGCGCTCGGCGGCAATATCGGCTCGCTCGCGCCCGGCGTGATGGCGACCACCGGCTGGTCGGAAACCGCCTACCGTCGGCTCGACGAGAGCGACAATGCCGAACACCGCGCGCTGGTGAAGGTCACCGAACTGCTCCAACGGTTTTCGTCTGCTGATCGGGCGCGACCTGGAGGAACGCCGGCGGCTGTTCGGCATCGTCGCCAAGGCCGCGCAATGGTCGCTGCTCGTCGTCATCGTGCTCGGTATCGGCGGCGGCATCTTCGTGGCGCGGCGCGTGTTGCGGCGGATCGACGCCATGACCGGCACCACGCAGCGGATCATGGCGGGCGATCTCTCGGGCCGCCTGCCGGTCGGGCGCAGCGGCGACGAACTCGACCGCCTTGCGGAAAACCTCAACGCCATGCTGGAGCGCATCGAGGCGCTGATGAACGGGTTGAAGGAGGTGTCCGACAACATCGCCCACGACCTCAAGACGCCGCTGACGCGGCTGCGCAACCGCGCCGAGGAGGCGCTGGCGCGCAGCGGCAGCGAGGCCGACTACCGCGCGGCGTTGGAGCGGACCATCGAGGAATCCGACGGGCTGATTCGCACTTTCAATGCGCTGCTGATGATCGCGCGCGCCGAATCCGGGCAGGCGCGCGGCAACATGGATGATTTCGACGCCGCCGATGTCGCCAACGGTATTTTCGAACTCTATGAACCGCTGGCCGAAGACGACGGCATGACGCTCAAGGTCAAGGCGGCGCCGGCGACCATTCACGGCAACCGCGAATTGATCAGCCAGGCGCTGGCCAATCTTGTCGAGAACGCCATCAAATACGGCAAGCCGGAACCGGCCGCGCAGCCGCTCGGCGCCGATGCCGTGACGGCGTCGCGGGAAATCCTGATCGAGGCCACCCGCGAGGGCGATCCAGGTGCTGCTCAGCGTCACCGATCATGGCCCCGGCATCCCCGAAGTCGACCGCAAACACGCCGTCGAGCGTTTCGTGCGGCTGGAGGCGAGCCGGACGCTGCCGGGTTCCGGCCTGGGCCTCAGCCTTGCAAGCGCGGTTGCGACCCTGCATGGCGGCGAGCTTCGCCTGGCTGATGCGCATCCGGGCCTTGTGGCGACGCTCGCGATCCCCGCGCGCGCCGGCGGCGACAGGCTTGCAGCGCAAACGCAGGATGTGCCACAGAAGGTGGCATGAATGCATCCGCGCCGGGAATCGCGGAACGACATCGGCAACTGGCCGCGCGGTTCGTGGAAGGGCCGCATGTCTCCGCTCCCGATCAAGCCGAACAGCGACTTGGCGACTGGCTCACCTCGGTTGAGCCTGCGCAATCGGCTGCGATCGATGCGCTGCTCGACCACGCCAACGCCAAGCGCATCCTGCTCGGCATCGCCGAGTTCTCGCCCTATCTGTTCGAGCTGATCCGCGCCGACGCCGCACGGCTCATACGTATTCTTTCGTGCGACCCGGAGTCGCACCTCGCCGCCTTGATCGAACAGACCTCGGGCGCGGTGTGGTCGGCGGCAGGCGAGACCGACGCCATGCATCTGCTTCGCCGCATGAAGGCGGAGGCGGCACTCCTGATCGCGCTGTGCGATATCGGCGGGGTCTGGCCGGTGATGCGGGTCACCGCGGCGCTGACCGATCTTGCGACGGCCTCGGTGCAGATGGCGCTGCGCTTCCTGCTGCGCCAAGAGGCTGCGCGCGGCCGCATCAAGCCAGCCGATCCTGAAAGCCCCGAGGAGGGCTGCGGCCTGATCGTGCTCGCGATGGGCAAGATGGGCGCGGGCGAACTGAACTATTCCAGCGACATCGACCTTATCGTGTTCTTCGACCGCAATGCGACGTCGCTCGACCCCGATATCGAGCCGCAGCCGTTCTTCGTGCGCCTGACGCAGGGGATGTCACGACTGCTGCAGCAGCGCTCCGGCGAAGGCTACGTGTTCCGCGTCGACCTGCGGCTGCGCCCCGATCCAGCCTCGACGCAGGTGGCGATCTCGACGGAAGCCGCACTTCACTACTACGAGCGGGAAGGGCGCACCTGGGAGCGCGCCGCCATGATCAAGTCGCGGCCCTGCGCCGGCGACATCAGGGCGGGCGAGGCGATGGTGTCGGAAATCGCGCCGTTCGTCTGGCGCAAGCATCTCGATTTCGCAGCACTCGCCGACGTGCACGACATGAAGCGGCAGATGCAGACGTTTCGCGGCCAGAGCGAAATCTCGGTCGAGGGCCACAACGTCAAGGTCGGCCGCGGCGGCATCCGCGAAATCGAGTTCTTCGCCCAGACCCAGCAACTGATCGCCGGCGGCCGCCATCCGGAATTGCGGGTGCGGCCGACGCTGCTGGCGCTCAACGTGCTCGCCAACAGCAACTGGATCACCTACGAGGCGCGCGACGAGCTCACCAAGGCCTACGAATTCCTGCGCCGGGTCGAGCATCGCCTGCAGATGATTGCTGACGAGCAGACCCACGCGCTGCCCGAAGAGCGCGAGGCCGTCGAGCGCTTTGCGCACTTCTTCGGCTATGAGAGCCGCGACGCCTTTGCCAAAGACCTCGTCACCCAGCTCGACATCGTGCAGGGCCATTACAGCCGCCTGTTCGAGGGCGATCCGACCGGCACGGAAAAGCTGCCTGATGTCAATTACGCCGCGGGACCGGAGGACCAGCGCCTGCTCGATCATCTGGTCTCGCTCGGTTTCAAGAAGCCGGCGATGGTGGCAACCACCGTGCAGCAATGGCTTGACGGCGATTATCGCACGCTGCGGGTGGAAGCGACACGCAACGCCTTTGTCGAATTCGTCCCCGGCCTGATCGACGGCCTTGCCCATGCCGAGGAGCCCGACAATGCGGTCGCCGCATTCGACCGCTTCCTGCAGGCCCTGCAGCGCGGCGGGCGGTTGATTTCGCTGCTCAGCCAGAACCCCGACCTCGTGGCGCTGGTGGCGCTGGTCCTGGGCGCGGCGCCACGGCTCGGCGACATGCTGGCGCGCCAGCCGCAGATCATGGATGGCCTGATCGACCCGCGCTTCTTCGGCGCGATGCCCGACCAGAAGGAACTTGTCCGCGCGGCTCGCCGCGACATTGCAGGATGCGGATTCCTACGAAGATTTCCTCGATCGCCTGCGCCTGTTCGGGCAGGAGAGCCTGTTCCTGATCGGCACGCGCATTCTCTCCGGCACGGTGTCGGCACAGCAGGCGAGCGTGGCCTTTGCCGATGTCGCCGAGGGCATCGTCCACACCGTGCACGGCCTCGTCACCGACCAGTTCGCCGGCCAGTACGGCCGCATCAAGGAGCAGGAGACCGCGATCGTCGCCATGGGCCGGCTCGGCAGCCGCGAGATGACGGCGTCGTCCGACCTCGATCTGATCCTGCTCTACGATTACGACCACGAAAATCCGGATTCCGACGGCGAGCGCTCGCTGCACGGCGCGCAATATTTTGCCCGTTTCACGCAGCGCCTGATCAGCGCTTTCACCACCCGCACCAATTACGGCGTACTGTATGACATCGACATGCGGCTGCGCCCCTCGGGGCGCGCCGGCCCGCTGGCCTCGCGGCTCGATTCCTTTGCCGACTACCAGGATCGCGAGGCCTGGACCTGGGAGCACATGGCGCTGACCCGGGCGCGGGTGATCTCGGCCTCGCCCGAAGTTCCGCAAGCAGATCGAGGACGTCATCCGCGCCGTGCTGATCCGGCCGCGCGATGCGGCCGCGACCGCCGCCGATGTCGCCGACATGCGCCGTGCGATTGCGCAGGAGAAGGGCGAGGACGATTTCTGGGACCTCAAATACGCCGCCGGCGGCACCGTCGATATCGACTTCATCGCGCAACACCTGCAGCTGGTGCATGCCGCCGACAAGCCGGAGATCCTCAGCGTTACGACCACGACCGTGCTCGACAATGCCGCGCGGCTCGGCGTGCTCGCGCAGTCGGACGCCGAGGTGCTGCGCGCGGCGGTGCGGCTCTATCACGACCTGACCCAGATCATCCGGCTTTGCGTCAGCGGCAAGTTCAATCCGGCAACCGCAGGCGTGGACCTGCTGCGCGTGATGGCGCGGGCAGGGGATACGCCGGATTTCTCGTCGCTTGCAGGCGCGGCTGCGCGAGACCCAGGCCGAGGTGCGGCGGGTGTTTTACGCGGTTGTCGGCGGCGAGGCCGGCGCCAGTTGATTGCTATGGGATATCGGCCGATAGGCGAAATGAAACGAGCCGGGCCTGGCGTTGGCCGGATTGGGCATTTTGACCGATGGCTTGCCGTGATACTTGTCTGATCTGACAGACCAATTCGGGGCCCTTTCTTGATCGACAAGCTCGAACTTCTGCTGGCGCTTGCCAAGGAGCGTCATTTCGGCCGCGCCGCGGAGGCCTGCGGCGTCACCCAGCCGACGATGTCGACCAGCCTGAAGCAGCTCGAGGAAATCCTCGGCGTGATGCTGGTGCAGCGCGGCTCGCGCTTCCAGGGCTTTACGCCGGAGGGCGAGCGCACGCTGGACTGGGCGCGCCGCATCGTCGGCGATACCCGCGCGATGCGGCAGGAGATCAACAGTCTCAAGCACTCGCTCTCCGGCGAGATCAGGATCGCGGCGATCCCGACCGTGCTCGGCATGGTGGCGCAGTTGACGACGCCGTTCCGCGCGCGGCATCCCGACGTGCGCTTCCGCATCCAGTCATGCACATCGTCCGACGTGCTCGGGCTTCTTGAAAATCTCGAGGTCGATGCGGGGCTGACCTACATCGAGAACGAGCCGATCGGAAACGTGCGCACCATTCCGCTCTATGAAGAGACCTACCGGCTGCTGACCGCGCCCGATGGCATGTTCGGCGATCGCAAGCAGGTGACGTGGAAGGAAGTCGGCCAGGTGCCGCTGTGCCTGCTGACCCCCGACATGCAGAACCGCCGCATCATCGATCGCGCGCTGCGCTCGGTCGGCGCGGAGGCGACGCCGACACTGACGTCGAACTCGCTGCTCGTGCTCTACACGCATGTCAAGACCGGGCGCTGGGCGAGCGTGATGCCGGCGAAGCTTGCGGAGACGCTGGGGCTTGCCGATGCGGTGCGCAGCATTCCGATCATCGATCCCGACGTCAAATACTCGATCGGTCTCGTGGTCCCGCAGCGTGATCCGATGACGCCGTTGCTGGCCGCGCTGGTGCAGATCGCGCGCGAGGTTGCGCCGACACTGCAGTCGTGAAGGGACGGCCGCTTGTCGGCTTGTCAGGCGCAAGGCAGGCCAGCGCCGCCCTATTCAACCTTGATGCCTGCGAACTTGATCACCTTTGTCCACTTGTCGATTGCCTCCGAGAGGATCTTGCCGAATTCCGCGGGCGTGCCGCCCTGCACAGTGCCTCCGAGCTCCTCGATGCGCGTCCTGATCCTGGAATCGGCGAGGCCGGCATTGAGTTCCCTGTTCAGCAGGCTGACGATGTCGGCCGGGGTGTCTTTGGGCACGCCAATGCCCGCAAAGCCGCTGGCCTCATAACCGGGCACGAAATCTGCCACTGTCGGAACGTCCGGCAACACGTTCAACCGGGTTGCCGTCGTGACCGCCAGAGCGCGCAGCTGGCCGGCCTTGACCTGCTGGATCGATTCCGACAGCGGAGCAAAAATCGCCTGTATCTGGCCGCCGATCAGGTCGGTGATCGCAGGCGCACCGCCGCGATACGGCACGTGAACCAGATCCACCCCAGCCATCATCTTGAAGAGTTCGCAAGCAATGTTTTGCGGGGTGCCGGGGCCGGCCGAGCCGTAGTTGATCTTGCCCGGGTTAGCCTTTGCATAGGCGATGAACTCGGGGATCGTCTTTACGGGGACCGAGGGATGCACCACGACGACGTAGCCCAACCGCGCGGAGCAGACCACCGGCGCGATGTCCCGCATGAAGTCGAAACTGAGATTGCTGTAGAGCGCGGCATTGATCGCATGCGGGGTGACGATCTGCAGGAGCGTGTAGCCATCCGGGGCTGACCTCGCGACGGCCTCGGTGCCGATATTGCCGCTGGCGCCGGAGCGGTTCTCGACGATGAATTGCTGGCCGAGGCGGTCCGACAGCCATTGCCCCATCAGGCGCGCCTGGATGTCGGTGGCCCCGCCGGCGGGAAAGCCGACGATGATGCGCACCGGCCGCGACGGATAGACTTGCGACCGCGCCATGCGGGGCAAGGCCGGCAACGCAGCAGCTCCCACTGCCAGATGCAAAAACGTGCGGCGGGGAAATTTCATCGCGCTCCCTCCACAATCTGCGCGATGTGCCGGATCTTCGCCCGACTGGACGCGCTGCGGGAGCAGACTACACCGGTCTTGTGAGGAGGTGGAAGGGCCGCGTCGCTACGCGAGTTGGAGCGGTCCTCGCTACGGGTTCAGTCAACATCGAATATTTCGCTACGTGGAAAGTAGACGCGTATCGGATACACCCGTTTCAATGTCTAACGAGCGAGCGGCAATGGCCTGGTCGCGCACGCGCCCTCTATTTCGTCACCGTCCCCCGCAGCAGCTTGATGCCATCCGCAAGCGCGGTTTGCATCAGCAGCGTGTCGACGCCGTAGGCGATCATGCGAAAGCCCTTGGCGCGAAAATCACGCGCCCACTTCTCGTTGCCGGCGAGAAAGCCCGGCGTCTTGCCGTGCTTGCTGCACGCATTGACCAGGCTGTCGACGGCCGCATGGAATTTTGGATTGTCGAATTCGCCGGGAATACCCAGGAAGTTTGTCAGGTCATAATGGCCGAGCCAGACCACGTCGACGCCGTCGACCGCCGCGATTGCATCGACGTTGGCGATGCCCTTGGCAGTCTCCACCAGCGCGATCACCATCGTGCGCGCGTTGGCCTTTGCGATCTTGTCGGTCTCCGCGCCGCCTGAATAGTCATCATGTGCGGCGACATTGAACGCGGCGCCGCGTCGTCCCGCCGGCGGATACCGCGTGCAGTCGACGATGGCTTTGGCCTGCTCAGGCGTTTCGACCATCGGCACCATGATGCCCATGGCGCCAATGTCGAGCGCGCGTGCGATGAAATGATAGTCGCCCGCGGGCACGCGCACGAAAGGCGACCAGGTCGAGGCCGCGGCAGCATGCGAATTGTGTCTTCATGGTCTCGAAGCCGACGCCTGAATGCTCCATGTCATAGAGGATGAATTCAGCGCCTGCTTCGCGGCAAATCGCGGGATAGCCCGCTGTGAAGAACTCGAACGTCATGGTTCCGAACGCGCAGCCGCCGGCCGCGAGCCGGCCTTTCAATGGATTTGGACGCAACGGATTCCCCCGGGGCTGGTCGTGCTCGTGCGCCGCGCAAGGGCGAAGACGGTGACGGTTTGCTGCGCACTTGATGCAAGTTACGCAAGGCCGCGGGTTCGATCAATCCTGCCGCGTTCGGGCGGCCGTGAGGCTTGCGGCAACCTAAGCCGCTTTCTTCCCCTTGCTGGCGTCGCGGGGCAGGGTGACGCGAACGACGGTGCCGGCACCGAGCTTCGAGCGCAGCTTCATGGTGCCGCCATGCAGCCCGGTGAGCGAGCGGGCGATCGCAAGGCCGAGGCCGGAGCCCTGGTAGGTCTTGGTGAGCTGGCTTTCCACCTGCTCGAACGGCTTGCCGAGCCGGCGCAGCGATTCCGGCGCGATGCCGATGCCGGTGTCGGCGATCATCAGCACGATGGAGTCGTTGAGCACCTGGCCGCGCACCACCACCTTGCCGTCGTCAGGCGTGAATTTCACCGCGTTCGACAGCAGGTTGACGATGATCTGCTTGACCGCGCGGCGATCGGCGACCATCGAGATGGTGTTCTCGATGTCGGCATCGAGCGTCAGGTGCTTGTCCTCGGCGCGGCCGGACACCACGCGGAGCGACTCCGCGCAGCGTCGTGGAGAGGTCGAGCGGCTCGATGTCGAGTTCTCATTCGGCCGGCCTCGATCTTCGACATGTCGAGGATGTCGTTGATGACTTCGAGCAGGTATGTCCCCGAGGTCAGGATGTCGTGACAGTACTCCTGGTACTTGTCGGAGCCGAGCGCGCCGAACATGCCGCTGCCCATGATCTCGGAGAAGCCGATGATGGCGTTGAGCGGCGTGCGCAGCTCATGGCTCATATTGGCGAGGAATTTCGACTTGGCCTGGTTGGCGTCCTCGGCGCGGTTCTTTTCGTCGGCGTATTTCTGGGCGAGGTCGGCGAGCTCGATGGCCTGCCGCTCCAGCGCCGACTGCGAGCGCTGCAGGTCGACGACGGTGGCGCGCAGGCGAAGGTCGTTGTCGACCAGCTTCTGCTCATGTTCCTTGATGCGGGTGATGTCGGTGCCGACCGAGACGTAGCCGCCGTCCTTGGTGCGGCGCTCGCTGATATGCAGCCAGCTGCCGTCATCGAGCTGCGCCTCGAAGGTGCGGGCGCCCGGCGCCTGGTTGGCGGCGCCCTGCAGGCGGGTGCGCACCTCGGGCATGCTGCCGACCTCGATCACGGTCTCGTAGGAGGTGCCGGGCGTCACGGCGGAATCCGGCAGCTTGTGCAGGCGCTGGAAGTGCGAGTTGCACAGCACCAGGCGATCTTCGGCATCCCACAGCACGAAGGCTTCCGGGATGGTCTCGATCGCGTCACGAAGACGGAGATCGGCTTCGACGGTCTTTTCGGCGAGGCTCTTCTGTTCGGTGATGTCGACCGCGATGCCGATCAGATGCAGGCCGGAATTGGCGGCGCCGCTGGAGAGCTCGCAGCGCACGCGCAGCCAGATCCAGTGGCCGTCGGCGTGCTGCATGCGAAAGGACTGGTCGATGTGGTCGAGCTTGCTGGCGATCAGCTGGTCGGCGATCTCGAACAGGTCGATGTCGTCGGATTTTACCAGCGCGTTGACCTCGCCGAAGGTGAGGAGGTCGCTGCGGGTGTCGAGGCCGAGCATGGTGAACATCGACTGCGACCAGAAGATGCGGCCGCGCGACAGATCCCAGTCCCAGAGGCCGCAGCGGCCGCGGTTCAGCGCGGTGTCGATGCGGCCGCGCACGGCGTCGTTGATCGCATCGCCTTCGCGAGCCCGGGTCGACTGCCAATGGAAGGCGAAGCCGAGGATCAACACGACGAATCCCGTTGTTGCCGACAGCGTCACCGAGAGCGCGGCATCCGAGCCCCAGATCGGTTCGTTCTTCTCCTGGATGACGATGACCTGGCCCGGCATCGATTTGATCACGCGCTGGGTGGCGAGCGCGCCGGCCCCGTCGGGCAGGATCATGTCGGTGACGGTCCCCTGCGCGCCGCCGGGGCTGCCCAGCAACTGCGCGGTGGAGATGATGTCGAGGATCGCGATCCGGCTCGCCGAGGCCGGTTTCGACCGGCACGCGGGAGAGGATGCGCTGGTCGGCGCTGACGACGACGACATGGCGGCCCGCGGCGTTGCCCCAGGCCGGAATCAGGCCGGGCAGGATGTGCTGCATGCGCTCGATGGTCGATGCGCGCTCCGGCCCGCACAGCGGTGAGGCGGTCGATGCGCTCGGCCATGATGTCGGCGAGCGCTGCGATGTCGCGCTTCATCGCCGAGCGCTTCTGCCGGGTCTGGTCGATCACCTGGACAAAAGCGCCAAGGCAGATGGTGATGAGGAAGGCGATGATCAGCGTGGGCACGGCCCTGCGCAGTGCAGGCTCAGCGGTAAGCAGCCTGTGGTAGGCCGGTTTCGCGATCAGATTGCGCCAATCCCTTGATCGAATCGGATTGGACGCACGCGTTCGCCGCATGCGCACGCGCCATGCCTTAGACCCCCGCCGGATTGTTGTTTTCACGCCCTTCCGGAAGGAACCCCACGTTGCTTCCGAATCACAGTGATTTGAATCCAGTTTTTCCGGACTGTCGAGAGTCAACGATTCCTTAATGCAAAATAAATCTTGTCCAACGCGAATCCGGGACTCCGAAATCGCCACAAAGTGAGTCCGAAACAGGAACGCTTCCGCAAATCCACCGCTCGAGTTGAAAACGCTATGTTCGCGATGGCTCGGCGTGGCTGATGACGCGCTTGATGGTCGGGAAGGCCCGACGCAATGCGCGCTCGATCTCGTCGACGCTCTCGTGCACCTTGATCACGCTCATCGAGGGAGCTGCGCGGCAGTGGAAGTTGACGATCTCGCCGGCGTCGGTGTTGCGCACCCGCACATTATGGATGTCGTGCATGACGCCGCTGGCGGCGATATCGGTAAGCGCCGCCCTGATGACGGCGACCCGCTCGCCTGAGGCGTCGGTGCCGTGCGGAAGCTCCGGTTCGAGCGGCTCGATATGGGTGTCGACCTCGACGTCCTCGCCGAACTCGTCGCGGATGCTGCGCTCGAGGCCGTGGGCAATGTCGTGCGCGGCCACCAGCTCCATCCCACCGTCGACCTCGAGGTCGATGCTGACGATCAGCTTTCCGCCGAGGTCATGAACCGTCACATGATGCACGGCAAGGCCGGAATTGCGCGCGATCACCATGATGCGTTCGCGCACGCTCTCATTATCGCGGGCGACCGGCACCGCGGTGAAGGTGAGGTCGGCATCTCCAAGCGCTTCGCTGACGGCGCCTTGCGCGCGGCGCTTGATCTCCTCGACGCGGTCGATCGGATAGGTGCGCGGCACCTTGACGGTGGCCTCGATGAAGTAGGTCGGGCCGACCATGCGCACCCGCAGGCGCGCGATGTCGACCACGCCTGCCACCGCGCGGATCGCGGCGTCGGCCTTCTCAGCAATGCCCTGCGGCGCGCGGTCGAGCAGGGTCTCGACGGTGGCGCGCGTCATCTTCAGACCGAGGAAGCCGATCATGACGGCAACCGCGATGGCGGCTGCCGCATCGCCCCACCAGAAGCCGAGGCCGGCCAGGATCAGCCCGGCGATGACGGCGAAGCGAGCCGAGCACGTCGGAGGCGAAATGTAGCGCGTCGGCGGCGAGCGCCTGGCTGCGTGTCTCGCGAGCGGCTCGATGCAGCGCCCGTGCCCGCCAGAAATTCACGATGATGTCGATGACCAGCACGACGAAGGGGACGGCGGAAATGATCGGCGGCGACGTGCCTTCGCGCAGGCGGCCATAGGCCTCGACCAGGATGCCGCCGGCCAGCAGATAGAGTAGCGCCGGTGACGCCGAGCGCCGAGAGGCTCTCGAACTTGCCATGGCCGTAGTGATGCTCTTCGTCGGCCGGTTGATCGGATACGCGCACGACCGCCCAGGTGATGATGGTGGCGACCAGGTCGACCGAGGAGTGCAGGGCTTCCGAAATCAGCGCCAGCGAGCCGATGGCGATGCCGACCACGAGCTTGGCCGCGGCCATGCTGCCGCTCGCCAGGATCGAGATCGCGGCGACGGAGGTTTTGCTGGCGGTGGGGTGGGTCGAGGTGGCGGTCATGAGGCGGCGGTTTAGCAGCCCATCAGTTAACATCAAGCGGCCATCCACAGAAGCAATCGCAACTCACTCGCAGGAGCAGGTTTGTTGCGAATTGTTATGAGTTAAGAGCGGCCGGAAATCTGCGCGCTACAGCGTCACCACGATCTTGCCGAGGTGCTTGTTGGCTTCCATGTGCGCGAACGCCTGCGCCGATGTCGGCGAAGTCAAAGACCTTGTCGATCGGCAGCTGCAGCTTGCGGCTTTCCACCGCGCCCCAGATGTCCTTGCGGACTTCGTCGAAGATCTCGCGGATCTCCTCGATGCTGCGGGTGCGGAAGGTGACGCCGATATAATTGATGCGGCGCGCGGCATGCAGGTCGAAATTGAAATCGCCATGGGTGCCGCCGAGGCGGCCGACATTGACGATGCGGCCCTTGATTTTGGTGGCCTTCAGATTCTGGTTGGCGACGGGGCCGGAGACCTGGTCGACGATGAGGTCGACGCCTTCGCCATTGGTCGCTTTCAGCACCTGATCGACCCAGCCGGGATCGGAGGAGTCGACGGCAAGGTCGGCGCCGAATTCCTTCAAGCGCCCGCGGCGCATCGCGTCGGTGGAGGAGCCGACCACGAGTTTCGCGCCCTTGAGTTTCGCGATCTGCATCGCCATCAGGCCGACGCCGGAGCTGGCGCCCTGGATCAGCACCGCTCTGGCCCGGCTGCAGCGCCCCGTTGGTGACGACGGCGTTGTGCATGGTGGCGAGCGCGACGGGGAGCGTCGCCGCCTCCTGGAAATTCATGTTGGAGGGCGCGCGGAACAGCCGGCCGTGATCGGCCAGCGTGTATTCGGCAAACGCCGGCAGCGCCCGAGCCCATGATCTTGTCGCCGACCTTGACGCCTTTCGCATCGGGTCCGAGCTCGGCGACTTCGCCGGCCCATTCCATGCCGAGCACGGTGCCGACGCCGCCGGCCGCGCCATGGACGTGGCCCTTGGTCATGCCGAGGTCGGCGCGGTTCAGCCCGCAGGCGTGCACCTTGACCAGCACCTGCGTGCCCTTGGGCGAGGGCTTTGGCGACGTCGGATATCTCGGGGCCGTTGGCCCCGTACACATAGGCTTTCATGGAACGCCTCTTCTTGTTGGCGCGCGAGGCCGTTATTCGGCGGCCTGGCGCTGCGCGCCGGACAGCATGCCCTCAAAACGGCTGCGCACGATCGCTTCGGCATCGCGCATGATGCGCGAGACCAGTTCGGCGCAGGTCGGGATGTCGTGGATCAGGCCCTGCACCTGGCCGGCCGACCAGATGCCCTCGTCGGAATCGCCGGTGGCGTAGACCATCTTGCCGCGGGCGCCGGCGACGAGGTCGCGGATGTCCTCGAACTTCGCGCCTTCCTTTTCCATCGCCACGACCTTGGTCGAGATCGCGTTCTTGGCGACGCGCGAGGTGTTGCGCATGGTGCGGAAGATCAGCTCGGTCTCGCGCTCGTCGTTGGCGACGATGCGCTCCTTGACCTGCTGATGGATCGGGCTCTCCTTGGTGCACATGAAGCGCGTGCCCATGTTGATGCCGTCGGCGCCGAGCGCCAGCGCGGCGACGAGGCCGCGGCCGTCGCCGAAACCGCCGGAGGCGATCATCGGAATCTTGACCTTGTCGGCGGCGGCGGGGATCAGGATCAGGCCGGGCGTGTCGTCCTCGCCGGGGTGGCCGGCGCATTCGAAGCCGTCGATCGAGATGGCGTCGACGCCCATGCGCTCGGCCGACAGCGCGTGGCGCACGCTGGTGCATTTGTGCACGCACCTTGATGCCGTGCTTCTTGAACTCGGTGACGTGCTCCTGCGGCTTGTTGCCGGCGGTCTCGACGATCTTGATGCCGGTCTCGATGATGGCCTGGCGGTACTCGGCGTAGGGCGGCGGCTTGATCGAGGGCAGGATGGTGAGGTTCACGCCGAACGGCTTGTCGGTCATGTCGCGGCAGCGCGCGATTTCCTTGGTGAGGTCTTCCGGCGTCGGCTGCGTCAGCGCGGTGATGATGCCGAGCGCGCCGGCGTTGGCGACGGCGGCGACCAGCTCGGCGCGCCCGACCCACTGCATGCCGCCCTGCACGATCGGGTGTTCGACGCCGACGAGTTCGGTGAATCTGCGTCTTGAACATCGCTGCCCTCTGTTTCCCGCTACCGCTGTTTTTGTTGGATTTCGCGGGGCAGGATGCCGCCACCCCCCGCAAATGTCCACGGGGGCGGCGGGTCGTCAGGGCATCGCCATCATGCAAAAGCGGGGGTGATTGGTTTCCGCGGGACGGACATTGCCGTCGTAGAGGCCCGCGATCTGCGGCGCGCTGCGCAACCAGCGCCAGCACGCTGTCGAGCGCCGGCGTCGGTATCTTGGTCAGGCGGCCCATCTCCTGGACCACGGTGACCAGCGGATCGATCTCCATCGGGCGGCTGCGCTCGAGGTCCTGCAGCATCGAGGTCTTGTGCGCGCCGACCTTGCGCGCGCCTTCGATGCGCCGCTCGACATCGACGCGGAACCTGACGCCGAAGCGTCTCGGCGATCGCCTGGCTCTCCAGCATGATCGCCTTCGACAGCGCGCGCGTGGCGGGATCGGTGCAGATCACGTCGAGCGTCGCATGGGTCAGCGCGCTGATCGGATTGAAGCAGACGTTGCCCCACAGCTTGAGCCAGATCTCGTCGCGGATGCGGTCGAGCATCGGCGCCTGCATGCCGGCCTTGGTGAAGACTTCGGAGAGCCGCTGCACGTCGGCGGTGATCTCGCCGGACGGCTCGCCGATCGGGAAGCGGTCGCCATAGACATGGCGGATCACGCCGGGCGCCTCGATCTCGGTCGCGGGGTAGACGATGCAGCCGATGGCGCGCTCGCGGGCCGAGCTCGCGCCACTGCCGGCCGCCGGGATCGATGCTCTCCAGCGTCGAGCCCTCATGGGCGCCGCCGTGCTTGTAGAAGTACCAGTAGGGGATGCCGTTGACGGCGGTGACGATGCGGGTGTGCGGACCGAGCAGCGGCTGCATCTGCTCGAGCACGCCGGTGATGGAATGCGCCTTCAGGCAGATGATGACGAAATCCTGCACGCCGAGCTCGGCGGGATTGTCGGTGCAGCGCGGATGCACCACGTGCTCCTCGTCGCCGATCAGGAGTTTCAGGCCGTTTGCCTTCATGGCGGCCAGATGCGCGCCGCGCGCCACCAGGCTGACGTCAACGCCCGACGCGCGCCAGCTGCACACCGAGATAACCGCCGATCGCGCCGGCGCCGTAGATGCAGATTTTCATGGCAGCCTTCGAGGACGGAGTTTCGGGTTGCGGCGCACGAGCGCGCGCCGCCGAGTGGCGACGGAGACCGGCAGTGTTGCCGCCGTGGGTTCGCGCGGACGTCAGGCCGCCGCGGGCGCCGCTTTCGCTCATCGCCTCTTCATCGAACGCGCGTCGAAATGTCGCGCATGCTGATGACGCCGATCAGGCTGTAATTGTCGATCACGGGCAGGTGGCGGATGTGATGGCGGTTCATCAGGTGCCGCGCATGTTCGAGCGTGTCGGTCGGAGCTGCAGGACACGAGCTGCTGCACCGAGATGAGCTGCGAGACCTTCAGATTGACGCCGGCTGCGCCGTGCTCGGCGATGGCGCGCACCACGTCGCGCTCGGTGAACATGCCGACCGCGGTGTTGCCCTCGGTGCGGACGACGTCCTTGACCACCAGCGCGCTGATATTGCTGGAGCGCATCAACTGCGCGGCGATGGCAACGGTCTCGTTCATGCGGACCGTTGCAACACGGGCGGTTTTCTTGCGCAGGACATCTCCGACTTGCATTGCAACCTCCATGGCTGAAGCTGCGATCATCTTGGTATACGTTATACCAATTGTCAAGACGCGACCGCTTGGGTTTTGAACGGCAGCCCACCATTTAAGTGTCAGTAATACTGACAATTATTTGCTTTGGTCCTCGTCGCACCCGCAGGTCATAGGGGCTTGGCCAACAGATCCGGCTTGCTTCAGGCATGCCAGTCGGCGCCGAAAAGAAAAACGCGCCCGCCGGAGGCGGACGCGTTGGATCGAAGTCGTCAGAGGCCTTGCGGTCAGCGCCGGCTACCTGAGCCGCGATCACCTTTTTGCGCCATGGCTTCAGCACCGCGATCGCCAGCAGCGAGGCGAGGATGTTGGCGCCGGCCGCGACCATGAAGACGCGTGTCCCAGCTGCCACTGCGTCTGCTGCATGGTGTTGGCGATCGGCACCAGCAGTGCCGCGGTGCCCTTGGCCGTGTAGAGCAGGCCGGCATTGGTGGTCGCGAACTTCGAGCCGAAGGTGTCCGTGCAGGTCGACGGGAAGAGCGAGTAGATCTCGCCCCAGGCGAAGAACACGAAGCCGGACAGCAGCACGAACCACACCGGATCGTGGCCGAGCATGTAGAGGCCCCAGATGCCGATGCCTTCCATGCCGAACGCGATGAACATGGTGTTCTCGCGGCCGATCATGTCGGAGATCCAGCCGAAGAACGGGCGGGTCAGGCCGTTGAGGATGCGGTCGATGGTGGCCGCGAACGTCACGGCGGTCATGGTCAGGCCGAGCAGCGTCACCGGCACCGCGTCGACCTTCCAGTCCACGGCGATCGGCTTGAGGTTGGCGGTGACCATCAGGCCGCCGGCGCCGACGATCACGAACATGAAGTACATCAGCCAGAAGATCGGCTGACGAATGCACCTCGGTGGGCGCGTAGTTACGACGGCTCTGGATGACGTTGGCGTTGGCTGGTGACGGCGGGGACTTGGCCCGGCTTCGGCGCGAACAGGAAGAAGGCGAGGATCACGATGATGATGCCTTGGCCGAGACCGAAATAGAGGAAGGTGGTCTGGAAACCGGAGTCCTTGATCATCGCCTGGATCGGCGCGACCGTGAGCGCGGAGCCGGCGCCGAAGCCGGCCGCGGTGATGCCGGCGGCAAGGCCGCGCTTGTCGGGAAACCACTTTCAGCGCGTTGCCGACGCAGGTGCCGTAGACGCCGCCGGCGCCGATGCCGGCGATGATCATGCCGAGATAGTAGCCGCGATGAGCGTGGTGGCGTAGGCGTTGATCACCCAGCCGATGGCGCATAGGATGCCGCCGAGCAGCACCACGATGCGCGGACCATACTTGTCGACGAACCAGCCCTCGACCGGCACCAGCCAGGTCTCGAACAGCACGAACAGGGTGAAGGCCCACTGGATCGAGGCGCGATCCCACCCGAATGTTTTCTGGATGTCGGGGACGAAGAACGTCCAGCCGTATTGATAGTTGGCGATCATCACCATCGCGGCGACGCCGATCGCCAATTGGGTCCAGCGATAAGCGTCGCTGACGCGGGCCGCCGAGTGGGGGCCGCCATGTGAACCGTGTCCGCCATTTTTCCTCCGAGCGCTGTTCTATGACATCGACAGCTGATGAGAGGCAGTTTGGTATATGTTATGCCAGTCGACAAGCGAAATCTTGACAATTTGTCACAGGCTAAAGGCGGAGGGTCAACCTTCAGTTCCCGGAAAGTGTTGAAAAAACAACATGCTGCGTCATACCGCCGCACCCATAGGTGCGGCGGCTATGCGAGCCCAATCAGTGGGATAGCGCGGATCGCGTCAGGCGGTTACCGCGCGAAGGCGGGTATAGCCTTCCTGGATCAACGACCAGAACAGGGCGATCAGCCCGAAAACCATGATCGTGGTGACCAGGGGGTTGGAGAAGAACACCCCGAGCGAGCCCTGCGACCCCAGCAGCGATTGCCGGAACGCTTCCTCGGCTTTGTCGCCGAGCACGATGGCGAGCACGAGCGGCGCGAGGGGATAGTTGCACTTCTTCAGGAGGTAGCCGAGCACGCCGAACACCAGCATCAGCATCACGTCGAAGGTGCTGCTGTGCACGGAGTAGGCGCCGATCGCGCACAGCACGAGAATGAGCGGCGCAATGATGCTGAAGGGCACGCGCAGGATCGCGGCGAACACCGGCACGCAGGTCAGCACGACGATCAGGCCGACGAGATTGCCGAGATACATCGAGGCGATCAGGCCCCAGACGAATTCCTTCTGCTCGACGAACAGCATCGGTCCGGGTTGCAGGCCCCAGATCAGGAGGCCGCCGAGCAGCACAGCCGCCGTCGGCGAACCCGGGCACGCCAAGCGACAGCATCGGCAGCAATGCGGAAGTGCCGGCGGCATGCGCCGCTGTTTCCGGCGCGACCACGCCTTCGATCTCGCCCTTGCCGAAATTGCTGGCCGTTCTTGGACGACCCGCTTGGCGATGCCGTAGCTCATGAACGACGCCGGCGTGGCGCCGGCCGGCGTGATGCCCATCCAGCAGCCGATGAGGCAGGAGCGCAGCGACGTCATCCAGTAGGTCGGCAACTCCTTCCAGGTCTGCAGCACCACGTGCAGATCGATCTTGCCGTTGCCGCCGCGGAAGGCGAGACCTTCTTCCATGGTCAGCAGGATCTCGCCGATGCCGAACAGCCCGATCACGGCGATCAGGAAGTCGAAGCCGTTGAGCAGTTCAGTGACGCCGAATGTCAGGCGCAGTTGACCGGTGATGGAATCGAGGCCGACGGCGGCGAGCGCAAACCCCATCATCATCGCAGCGATGGTCTTGAAGGGCGGCTCCTTGCTCAGGCCGACGAAACTGCAGAAGGCGAGGAAATAGACCGCGAATTTTTCCGCAGGCCCGAACTGCAACGCAAAGCTTGCGACCAGCGGCGCGACCAGCGTGATCATGATGACCGCAAACAGCGCGCCGACAAAGGAGGAGGTGAAGGCCGCGGTGAGCGCTTCACCGGCCTTGCCCTGTTGCGCCATCGGATAGCCGTCGAAGGTGGTTGCCACCGACCATGGCTCGCCGGGTATGTTGAACAGGATCGAGGTGATGGCGCCGCCGAACAGCGCGCCCCAATAGATGCACGACAGCATGATGATCGCCGATGTCGGCGACATGCTGAACGTCAGGGGCAGGAGGATCGCGACGCCGTTGGCGCCGCCGAGTCCCGGCAACACGCCGATGATGACACCGAGCACGATGCCGAGGATCATCACCATGATGTTGAAGGGCTGCAGCGCCACGGCAAAGCCGTGAAAGAGATTGGCGAGTTCTTCCATCTTGGATCCTGCAACCCTTAAGCTTGCGACACGATGAATTGTTGTTTCAGAGCCCGAGCCATTCCTCGAGCGGCCCCTTCGGCAACGGGACCAGGAACCAGCGCTCGAAGATGAGATAGGCGATGACCGGCATGCCGATCGCGACCGCCGCCACCGTCAACCAGCTGTATTTGCCGAGCCAGCGCATGAACCAGCCGATGAAGACGATGGAGGCGACGTAGAGGCCGGTGAACGGCATCGCGCCAACATAGATCGCGGTCGGAATGACGACGCTCAGCACCTGGCGCAGTTGTCCCCATTCGGCGAACAGGCTCGGTGTCATCCTCGCGCAGCCCGTTCCAGAGATTGACGGCGCTGGCGGCGACGATGATAATTCCGACGTAGAAGGGGAAGAACCCGGCGCGCGGGCCTTCCGCGCCCCAGTTGATGCCGGCTTTCACGCTGCCGGCAATGACGATCACACCGAACAGCGCGATCAAGAGCGTAACGCCGGCTTCCACAGTCTTGTGCATCGGGCCGGCGCCCGGGCCGTTCGTGGTCATGCGATCCCCATCCGCGATCACGTCTGTCGTGATCGCCTGTGTTGGCAGTTCAACGATTGCTTACTGATACGCTCAGTTCGAGGGCTCTAGGAAGCCCGCCTCTTTCATCAGCGCCTGATGGCGCTTTTCTTCGGTGTCGACCCATTTGGCGTAGTCGTCCCCGGTCATGAAGGTGGTGTTGAAGGCGCCGTTCTTCATGAACTCCTGCCAGTCGGGCGTCGCGCGCACCTTGTTGAAGAGGTCGATATAGTAGGCGACCTGATCCTTGGTGGCCTTCGGCGACATGAAGATGCCGCGCAGCATCAGATATTCCATGTCGAGACCTTGCGACTTGCAGGTCGGAATGTCCTTCCAGGCCTTGTCGTCGGCGACTTGCTCGTCATAGGCCATCGGCTTGGCATCGAACACGCAAAGCGGGCGAAGTTTGCCGCCGCGCCATTGCGCGACCGCCTCGATCGGATTGTTGACGGTGGAATCGACGTGGTTGCCGACGAGCTGGACGGCGACTTCGCCGCCGCCCTTGTAGGGAATGTAGGTGAACTTGGCGCTGGTCGCCTTCTCGATGCCGACCGTGATGATCTGGTCTTCCTGCTTCGATCCGGTGCCGCCCATCTTCACAGAGCCGGGGGAGGCCGCCTTCAGGGCATCGACGAATTCCTTGACGTTCTTGTACGGCTTCTCGGCGTTGACCCAGAGCACGAACTCGTCGAGCGCAAGCATCGCGACCGGCGTCAGGTCCTTCCAGCTGAAGGGAATGCCGGTCGCCAGCGGCGTGGTGAAGAGGTTCGACAGCGTGATGATGATCTTGTGCGGATTGTTTGCCGCTCCCTTGAGGTCGAGAAAACCTTCGCCGCCGGCGCCGCCGGACTTGTTGATCACTACCAACGGCTGCTTCATCAGATTGTGCTTGGTGACGATGCCCTGAATGGTGCGCGCCATCTGGTCGGCGCCGCCGCCGGTGCCCGCTGGCACGATGAATTCCACCGGTCGCACCGGCTCCCAGGCGGCAGAAGCGGCCAGGCTGCTCGCACCCAAAATTGCTGTCGCGGCGAACGCGACCTTGAAAGCATGGCGACTTATTTGGCAGTTCCTCCCTTAAAGTTGTCCCAGTGCCGTTCTTTGCCGGCTTTTCATCACTTTATGCGCCCGACAATCTCCAATTGATTTGGAGACTGGCTGCACGCGCCGTATGGCATCGCTGCATGCGCGGAATTGTAGGGGTAGTCGATCTCCACGGCATCCGCGTCTTTCGGATGACGCGGGCCTACATATCGCGCGCTGAAACCTAGCGGCGATATTGGTATTTGTCATGCCAGAGAGCAATCGTTAGATCGCTTCATTCTGTCGCTGCGGCGGATTTGCCGCAGCCGACTTTAGGCTGAGGGCCAAAGCTCGACCAAAAAAAAGCCCCGGAAGATCCGGGGCCAAAGTTCAGGGAGGAGTTTGAAATATGGCCCAACACCGGGGCGTCAAAGTTCCGGCAGGCCGGAGACTTAGAGGCCAAATCGGGGGAGGTCGCCATTGCGCACTGCGATCCGCGCGCTGGAGGTCAGGAGGCTGTCAATCGTGGCCACGAGGCGGGCAAAAAGCGAGCCCATGGGGGTGATGGCGATGGCGGCAGTCTTGGACATTGATGTCCCCTTTCCTGGTGAGCGGCCCGTGGCCGCGTCCTGATCTGGGGACAATTTATGTATACCAGATGCCAACGGACAATCGATTTGTTTGCATAGCAGCATTTAAGATATTGCATCGCAATATCAGAGGCAGCAACGCTGACATATCTGGAAAGATGCTGTCCCCGATCAGCTCTTCTTCAAGCGGTTGAACCTGACCGCAAGAAAGTGGCCGAGCCACACCGCGAGAAGCCAGCCAATGACCGAGACGACAATGTAGATCAGCGCGGTTCGTGCCATGCCGGCGCGGAACAGCATCAGCGTT